>CAWIGG010000001.1:0-11157 GCA_963835575.1 uncultured Spirochaetota bacterium
ACACATAATCAAAGCAAAATCTTATGAGACTCCCTTCTTCTTTCCAGCTCCCCGCCCAGGGCATAGAACGCCCCCATAATCCCGCCACATTTAACCAGAATATCAGGAAGCCCTAATGACCTGGCTTTATCAGAGAGTTTATTCACTTCATCTTTATTAATATAATTCAGATCAGCTTCAATAACAATATTCTTCCAATATTTGAGTTCATCAACAATCCCGAGCATCATTGCTTTAAATGTTAATGATTGAACATCATCATCGCTCATCCATGTCAACAATTCCTGTTTCATTTCAGGAATCCTGAAACCAATTTCATTGATGTACTGTTCTGCAAGATTTTGATCGGTTAGATAATAATTTATGAATATTTCTCTACTCATAGTACTTGATTATAAAATATTTAATGTTATTTATACAGCATCTAAAATATTTTACTTGGACTAATCCTTAACCTTGAACAAATATTTACCACAGATTTCTTTGAAACATCAGATAAAACATTCGTAATTTCATCCCTTCTTGGAACAAATTTAGGATCATTTCTACTGCAGTATGATTCAAGCATTCTCCCAATAATTCTTCCATTGATTGATAATGAAAATGTTCCATTATTAATGTCTTCATTCCATAAGTATACTAAAGGTAATTCATCTATTATTTCTGCTTCTTCTTCTGTCTTCAGTTCTTTAAGATAGACAGGTTTAAATAATATTTCATCATTTAAAATTATTGAAAGGCATTTTAAAACTATTGGATCTTTTTCTTCTTTGCTTTTTTCATTTCCTTTTTTAAACATTGCAATTAATCCTCCTAAGTTAGGTTAAATTATTTTATTATCAAAAGTCCAGCACCTTTATTATCTTGCTTCTCTTTATCGCTTGTAAATCGGTGACCCAAATTGCCTGGTACCGTCAATAATTTCCAAAAATAATTTGTTATAATGGTCTAACCAATCAAAAGATGCTGAACCATTTTTATCAATTATGCTGGGATTTGCACCATATTGGATCAGTAATTCCATAATATCATGTCTTCCATTCTTTATAGCAAGATTCAATAAAGTAGTTCCCTCAAAAAAACCAACTTCGTTGATATCAAAATCTTTCTTTATAGTTTCCATAAAAATATAGGAAATATAATCGAATTCAATATTCCCTCTCACCGCAAAGTATAATACAGTCTCTCTAGATGAATTTCTAAACGTTAAATCTGCCCCGCAATTCATTAGCAATCCAACCAACGGATTATATCCCATACTGCAGGCATACATCAAAGGCGTCATATCCCATTTATCTGGAGCGTTTATATCTGCACCCTCTAAGATAAGTTTCTCGGCGGTTTCCATTTGATAATCTACAATAGCCTGCACTAATGGGGTTGAAAATTTATCTTCACTAGTATTAGCGTAAAAACTCAAATGCTTATATTTTTCCGGCAGATCATTCATAATCAACCTCCATAGCCCTTATTAAAATCAATTTTATCTGTTTCTAAAAGTCCGTTTCTTCCGGGATTTCATTGTCCTCCATCTCCAATTCTCTGTTCATATCCTCTTTCTCTTTTGCTTCCGGAGGCAGGAGTATATACTGAGGCAGGGCTATCTCGTCTATCTCCGGTTTCCTCAATCCTGATTCTGCTAATTGACCCACAAGGTCCCTGAAGTTTTTTGACGCTTTCATTAAGGTTTCCTCCAATATCCCAGCTTCAACCAACTTCTTATAATATTTCGGCAGATACTGCTCCCAATGCATTTTTGCCATTTTTGCAAAATGGTCCAGTTCCATAAACTACCTCCAAAAGAGCTTATAAATAATTAAATTAAATCATTATTCTTCATGTAATCATAAAGGACAGTCCTGACACCTGACATCATAGAAAGCCCTTTGTTATTGAAATGCTCCTGCAGTATTTTTTTATAGTTTTCCGGCATAGCGATATTAAAAATCTTTTTCCTCTGCGGTTTATTTCTATTCGGGCTTTCCAGATTTTCGGTGTTTTTAATAATTCCGGCTTTTAAATCCTCTTTTTTCAACGGCATATTATATAACTTCCAAAATAGCATTTCCAATCTTTTTTAAAGATAAAATACTTTTAGATTCGGGATAGGATTCGAAAATGCTCTTATTCACCATCTGGCTCTCAGCCAGTTTTGAATCCTGCGGAACAAAGAAAAGTTTATAGTCCATTTTCTTAAATTCTTCCATTACTAAATTGTGCCGCCGGAAGGAATGGTTGACCAGGTTGATCACTACTTTATCATGCTTGATTTCCCTCCGGAAATTTTTTCTGATTTTCTTCAATTCATCCGCGAAAATGGTTATGCCTTCCAATCCGAAATATTCAGGCGTAAACGGCGTGATGACTTCCTGCAGGGAAAGGATGATGCTTTTTTCAAGCCGGGACATCCCGGGCGAAAGATCATAAATGACCAGATCAAATCCAAGCTTGCGGAATTCATCAAACAAATCGACGAAGATAAAAGGCTCATCATTCAATTTCGTTTCCGAATAATTCTTGAGCATGCCGTTTATCCCGAATGATGGGATGAAATAAAGATTTTCATTGTATTGGACAACGGCATCAGACACGGGAATGGAACCCGCCAGAATATCCGCCAGTTCATGCTTTAATCCCTCATGTTTAGAAAGGAACCATGAGCTTAAAGAACCCTGCGGGTCTCCATCGATCAGCAAGGTTTTCTTTCCTTCACTTGCGGTGTAATACCCGACAGACCCGGACAGCGTTGTTTTTCCCACACCGCCTTTTAACACGTGAAAACCAAAAGACTTCATAAAAATTCCTCCCAAAATTGATATTATTATTATATAGTTTTAATACAATCATCCTATCATCTTGATATCAAGTTAATATCAAAACAATACTATTTTGATATTGAAATAGTATTGTTTGCGGATTAAAGGATGTACCGCTTTATGGCCTTTTAAAATTTTCTCACCGGTATCTTTGGAATACGACTGCCCGGTGAGAAAATCACAGCCGGTAGGCAATCACGTCCATGGCCGCAGAGCTTTATTATAACCTCTCAATGTTATTGATCTCATCACCATTCATTCTTTTCTTTAAGGCCGGGTTATTATTAATAAGATTTAAGGCAAAGGTTTTAAAAGCCGCTATAAACTTCTCAAAGTCTTTTTTAAATTCAGAAACGTTACTATCTTTTCTTAAAACGGAATCTATATGATCAATTTTCTCCAGAATAAAACGCTTGATTTCCGATTTACCTGTCTGTTCTTTTGAATCAATTTCATTGACTTTACTGTTCAGCAAAGATATTTGGTTCAATAGTTCCGTCATTTTTTCATCCATATTATTTAAAAGGCTTATATTCTGGACATCAGACTTTTTAAGAAGCCGGGTTATAAGCTCAATGCCCTCACTCTCTTTTTCCGTTAAATTGAACAGATAGTTATTCACAATTTTTTGAAGATATGCAGTAGGGGTTAAACCGCTCTTTGAAGAATTCAATATCCCGCTGGCTTCTTTTGTCAGTCTGATTGTGTAAGAATCTTTCTCGATTTTCATAATTTTCTCCAATTAATATTTGCAAGCAAAGCAAGCAATTTCATCACTTGTTTCTGATGTTGCTTGCAATCTAATTTGATTTCAAGGAATCAGTAAGCCGTATTTATGCAAGCAAACCGTTATTTTCAATATTTAATACAACTTCAATTCCCGTATGACTTAACGTATGCATAGAGTGCGTACATTAAGTCTGTTAAAAATTAAGCGCTTTACTTCACAGCTTTACTAATCTTTCCTGCCGTTTATATTAAAAACCTATGCTCATTCCCCTGTTATGCTTCAAATTTCTATGCAGACTTATTTCCCATTCAATATCATTTACAATCAGACTATGTTCACGGTCAATCGTTTTCTTATTTGTAAGTTCAACTTTAGGGTTGTTTTCATAATCGAGAGCCGTTTTTCTTTCTTCACAGATTTTTAAATTTTCCCGCATTACTTCCCTGTCGGTAGTATAGATTTTTATAAGCTCTTTAAAACGGGTCAAAGGCACATATTCCCGGTCCGTGATTTTTTTCACATCAGTAAAATCCAAAAGTGTTTTTGAAAAATTGGCTCCCTGCGATTTCATATTGGTGATCGCATAAGAGTGGTCAAACTGAAAATACTTATCAAAGCTGATTTCCACAGAATTCCCATTATCTTTTCTAACGGTCATATTTGTATTATTAATGCCGGTTATTTTTCCGGTTTCCCCATTGGAAACATCCATCAATTTATCATTTTTCAAAAATATGATCTTATCATTAATACCGAATTCTTTATGTTCTGCCCTGCTGACCGAAAATTTATTATAATCCTGCTCCAGCTTGATTCCGTCTGTCAGGCCTGTCGAATTATTCATTACCAGTATTGTATTGTTTTTAACATCTAAACTTTTTATAATCCCAATGTTCCCTGTTTTTAAATTCTCCAAGTCTTTATTTGCTGTTATAAAATAACCCTTTTCATAATTTGAAACATTGGTTTTTTGATCAGCAGTAAGACTGAGCGGATTGTGAACAAATATCTTATAATTACCGCTGATCATTCCGGCTTCTTTTAAAGCCAACCGGATTGTTTTGTTGAATTCATTTTTCTCCCGGTTTGACGGCGTCAATATAATGCTTTTCTGAGGATCAATTAGAAAATCTTTTATTATCTGTTGTTTTAAACTGTCGACATCGCTATTTTCAATAATAGAACCGGACATGAAGAGTTTGTGAACAGCAATGTCTATTCTTTTTTCACTCAAGTCTTTTACTATTTCCTTGTGCTCTTCAGTTTTCTGCCGGACAATATCGGTGACTTTTATAACATTCAAATTCCTTTCAAAGTTTTCAAAATCCTTCCCGGCGGCAATACTGCGGAATTGTTTTGTATCCCCCGGCATAATCAGTTTATTCTCGGTGCCGGTGATCTCTTTTAAAATCATATTCATTTTTTTAGTGCCTATCATAGTCGCTTCATCTACAATAAAAAGCTTTTTAGCCGGTTCCTTGGCATGCTTTTTCTGTAAAAAAGAATCTATTGTTTCGGCGGATATTTCCAGACTATCCCCCAATTCATTTTTTGCTTTGCCTGTAGGGGCCAGGGCGGTCACTTCATAACCTTTCGATTGAAAAGCTTCTTTGACGGCGTTCATAAGATAGGTTTTCCCTACCCCGGCATGTCCGGAAATCAAATCAAGCCGGTCAGAAGAAATAAGAATCCTTTCAAAAGCTTTCCGCTGTGATTTTGTAAAGGTGAAATTTTCTGCAAGCCCTTTGATCTCCTCCCTGGAGAATTCCGATTTAAAATCTTTTTTAAAGCTTTTTACTGTCCTTAAGTTTTCCAATTCAAGGTTTTTTATCTCTCTGGTCGTATATACTGTCTGATAACTATTCCTGACTTTTTCATAATCTTTAAGATGTTCAATTTCCCCATTCTTTTGAAACGCTTTTATCAGGCTATTAAAATCCGCATTGCCTTTAGATATATTCAACGCTTTTTCCAAGATATCCTTTTTAGCAAACACAGCCTTTTCTTCCGTTATAATTTGAAGAGATTGTTTTATATAATATTCCGGTGGGAATATTTTGATGGAATTTTCCGGAAGATTTTCAAAAGACTTCGGCAATCCTCCGACACTTTTCCCCAACTCTTTCATTTCATTCTGCCAGACCTTTTTCACAGCTTCCAGATCAACCGATTGCTTTTCCTTCCGGGTGGAAAGAATCAATGCTTTTTCAAGGGATTTTGTATTTTCACCCAGCTCTTTTTCTTCTGCTATCTCCGTCAGTTTCTCCTTCATTACTTTGGTTCTTTTCGAGAAGTTTCCCCTGACTTCCTGGTCAAACCCATTTAATTTTGTATATCCATCATTATCAATGGACGCATCGAATTTCTGTTCTCGCAAGCCCCGGCAAAGCTGGTTTTCATATATCATCATGATCAACTTCCTGTTGTCGTAAATAGCACTGTTATTAATCGCTTTAAACTTGTTGTCAGAGGTTTTTGTAATATTAAATATAACAGCATGAGTATGCGGCTGAGGATCGAGGTCACGGCTGGTGTGATGGTCGAATAAAACATAGAGCATTTTCTCGGTGTTAATATGCTCATAACCGTTTTTTCCATGATTGTAAGTCGATTGGACCAGATTATCTTCAATGTATTTCAGGGTGATTGAGACAGCATGTTTATGAGCCGTCATAATTTTTTCCGCGTCGCCGGGATTTTTAGAGAGGTAATATGTTACACCGATACTTTTATCAGGCGAGAAAGTCAGATCCCTGCCGGGATCGTGTTCGCCGTTACCGGCCAGAGTGATTATCCTTTTTCCATAAGCATTCTTACCATTGATCAAGCCCTGATAAGTCTTATCATCGAGGACAGACAATTTCAAATCATCAGCCAGTTTGCCATGGAATTCAATTTTATCATTTTTGTCTTTCAGATAGTAATTGTCCTTTTCATATTTTTCCATAGAATTATACATTTTTGAAATTGTAACCATGCCGACTCCTTTGCTTTATCAGCTCAATGCTTATATTAAATTTCTTTATACAATTCTTTCCATTGATCTTCTGGAATAGCGCTATATTCAGTTGATTTTTCCCTTTCCTTATGCTCCAGTTCCAAACGCTTTTTTTCTTTTTCTCTCTCATACCTCTCAATAATTTCCTTGACTTGAAGCGGTTCATTTTTGATTATATGATTGACTATGGCATCAACATTCTTAATGTTATCCATTGCCTCGACATATTTTTTCACAATTTTGCGGATTTCTGAAGGAGAGAGATTTTTAGTATCTGGTTTATCATCAGGTTTAATATCTGGTAGTGATTTCGGAAAATTTGAAACTCGATTTCTGAATTTCCCGGAATCCATTTCGGAAATTTCCGAAATGCATAACCATTTGTCTTCATCCGCAAAAGCATACCATTTTGTCCGGTCAAATTTTATTTCGTTATAATTCCCGCTTAGCAGGATGCCTTTTTCTTCCAGTTTCTTCAGGGTATATTCAATTTGATTTCGAGTCAGATACGGATAGAGTCTTTCATAAGCTTTCACTGAGTTGTAAGTCCAATAATGTCCATTAAAAAAATTCTGTCCGTTTGCCTTATTTTTTACAATCCAAAACTGGAAATTTTTTATCATTATCGCTTCAATGATTCCATATTCTGCCGCCACATTTATATCAAAGGAATGCTGCAAACTCATTACTTTCCCCAGGATTACAAAACTATTGATTAAATAAATTACTCCGTATGAAAGGCATTAATTCCAACACTACCCGCTCTTTCTCCTCTGATGAGAGGTTTAGAAAATATTCAATTGTCGCTTTTTCTTCAATACCCAGGTATTTTTCAATTTTGAATCGAGGAACCGGAAAATAAGTTGCCCTGCTGCCGGTTTTGAGAATCTTTCCCCGAGTTCCTGCCAATGATCATAGAAATAGTCAACTGAAAAAGAAGGAAACATCTCGGCGGCTTCAGCAGGACGAGCATATCATTATTTTTATGGTAATTCTCAATCCTTTTTTGTTTGAATTCTCTCCTTTCTTTCGCGGTCATAATTATCCCCTAATAAAAATGCCCGATAGCGTTGTCGCGCTTATCGGGCTGTTTCGGTGTAGATAAATCAAAAAGATACCATAATAATAACATAAAATATTCTAAAATTACCTACACCAAATTTTTTCTGATAAGGTCGACAACCCTTATTTTATCAATAGTTTATTAGTAAATATTTGATATAAAAAAATCAATATTATATACTTTTAATTCGTCAATAATCTTTTGGTAAAATTAGAATAAAGTAATAGAAGTATTTAGCTAACAAATACTTCAATAAGAAAATAAATATTACAATATGATAATAAAGGCCATTCATAATGACCAATTATATATTCAAAAATAAATATTGTCAATATTTTTTTCATGAGGTATAATGATGATTCAGGAAAGATTGAAATACTTAAGAAAAGAATTGAAACTAACTCAAAAAGAATTGGCTGAAAAACTAGAATTGAACCAACAAACTTATACAAATTATGAATACGGAAAAAGAGATATTCCTAATATAATATTAGAAAAGATTGCTTCATTATTTGATATTAATTTGAATTGGTTGATTACTGGTATGGGTAGAATGAAAAATGAAAGTATATCAACAAAAACACCTTTATTCCATACATATGATTTTTTTAATGATTTTGATAAATTATTACCGTTTATTGCAAATCCAGTTGCCCATTTGATTGTTGAATCCACACCTTCTTCTAATTATAACCTTCCCTGTATAGTTTTAGAATCAATTGACTCAGGTGAATGGTATGTTTTTGAACGTGGTAGAATTTCAATACAAGGAACTGGAGGAGGTTATAATAATCTTCTCATTTTATTATCAAAATTGAAAAAAAATAATATATCATTAGGTAAATGGACTTTATCACAAAAAATGATTTCCGACTTTGAGTCCGGTCAAATTTTATGGCCTGAAGTTAAAAAGAATGCTGTACCTCTATTTTCATTTATAAGCAATCAGGATGATTGGCAATCAATAATCAAATACTTTAAGGAAATTCTTATAAAAGAGTACATTGTTGAAGAAAAAAAATAACATCCTTTGTTTCGTACGATACAATAATACTATTCGGGGGAATTTTACAACTTAAGATTAACGCTGATTATTTCTGATTCCATTATTGCGGGGGGTTTTCGTGGCAAAAGGAATTTCCGAAACTAAAAACAATGGATCACTTGAAAGTAAGCTCTGGCAAGCCGCTGACAAGCTCCGGAAAAATATGGACGCCGCCGAATACAAGCATATCGTTCTAGGTTTGATATTTTTAAAATACATATCCGACGCTTTTGAAACCCTTTATATAAAGCTTAAGGAAGGTAAAGGCGATTTCGAAGGCGCTGATCCAGAAGACCCTAATGAATACATGGCTGAAAAAGTCTTCTTTGTTCCTTCCATCGCCAGATGGAAAAACATTTCAAATAACGCTAAAAAAACTGAGATAATTCTGGAAAAAAGGAAGAAAACGGATATCGGCGGCTATCTCGATGAGGCGATGGAAGCCATTGAGAAACTGAACCCGTCGTTAAAAGGCGTTCTCCCGAAATCCTACGCCCTGCCCAACCTGGACAGGCAGAGCCTGGGCGGATTGATCGATCTGATCGGCTCGATAGAACTCGGTACAAAACAGGCACAGGAGCGTGACATTCTAGGCCAGGTATATGAATATTTCCTCGGCCAGTTCGCCCTAAAGGCGGCCAGTTTTATACCCCCAGAAGCGTTGTCAAAATTCTCGTCGAAATGCTTGAGCCTTATGAAGGCAGGGTATTCGACCCCTGCTGCGGGTCGGGCGGCATGTTTGTCCAGAGTGAAAAGTTTGTAAACTTTCACCGCGATCATTATAAAAAAAACGGTTCGAATGGCTTTGAGCTTAATCCATCCGACCGGATTTCAATTTTCGGCCAGGAATCGAATCAGACGACTTGGCGGCTATGCAAGATGAACCTCGTCATCCGGGGCATCGACAGTACAAACATCAAATGGAACAATGAAGGCTCTTTCCTGAATGATGCCCATAAAGACGTGAAGGCCGATTTTATCCTGGCCAACCCTCCTTTTAACGATTCCGACTGGAGCGGCGCTCTCTTGAAGGACGACGCCCGCTGGCAGTTCGGAAAGTCCCCTTTCAATAACGCGAACTACGCCTGGATACAGCATTTTATTTATCACACTTCACCATCCGGCATAGCCGGTTTTGTTCTGGCCAAAGGCTCGCTTACATCAAAAACAAGCGGCGAGGGGGAAATCCGCAAGAATATTATAGAAGCCGGCCTTCTGGACTGCATCGTCAACCTGCCGGCAAAACTCTTCCTGAATACGCAGATACCGGCCCAGTCCTTTGGATGTAACAATGAACATCATAAAAGTTAATCCTCACACGTTGACTTTTGTACCGTACATCATTAAAATAAACGGCGATGGCTGACAGATTTGAAATAAAAAAAGTTTCCGCGGCTCTCAACGGCGACTGCCTGATTGAATTGTCCATACCCCGTGCCCAGAGTCTTCTGCAGAAAGTACGCATGATCCCCGGCCGGAAATGGGACGCCGGTAAAAAAACCTGGCTGATCCCCGATACTCCGCAGGCGCGGCTTTTAATTGAGCAGTATTTCGACGTTTCCATAAAGAACGCGGATGAAAATCCCGTTCAGGCCGCGATCGGGCGGGAAACCCGCATCCGCGGGTACAGCAGGAAAACAAAAGAATCGTATTCCAGGTATAATATTTCCATGCTGGAATATTTGAATAAGGCGCCGGAAGAGGTCAATTCGCAGGACATTAAAAATTACTTGGATTACCTGGCCGATGAAAAGAAAGCCGCAGCTTCCACGCTCAACTGCGCCGTCAATGCCCTGAGGTTTTATTACGGAGTAATATTAGGGAAAGATTTTGTTTACCGGGTAAAGCGGGCAAAGAAAGATAAAAAGCTGCCGGCGATACTGAGCAAAGAGGAAGTAAAGGCCCTTATTGACAGTTACAAAAATATTAAACACAGGCTGATCATAACCCTGATTTATTCCGCAGGACTCCGGTTATCCGAAGCGGTTAATATGCAGATAGCTGATATTGATAAAGAGCGGAAACTGATCCACATCCGGGCTTCTAAAAACAAGAAAGACCGTTATACCTTACTGTCCGATAATATCATGCCATTATTGAAAATGTATATCCAGAACTATCAGCCTCAGAATTGGCTTTTTGAGGGTCAGGGAAAAGGATTAAAAATCAGCGGCCGGACAGTTCAAGCAATTTTTCAACAGGGAATTATTAAAACCGGTATTAAGAAAAATGCGAGCGTTCACTCTTTGAAGCATTCTTTTGCAACGCATCTTCTTGAAAATGGAACGGATATTCGATATATACAAGAAATTCTTGGACACTAATCCAGTAAAACCACTGAGATTTATACCCATGTCCGGCGGAGAAAGACTTGAGAAAGATCATCAGCCCGTTAGATAGAATGGGAACGATATGACTGCGTGTTTTGTCCCGAATCGGAAGGATATACGCAGTGCGGATATCCCTCTGAATTTGGGTAGTTATACGCATTGCGTATATAAAGAG
>CAWIGG010000002.1:0-2045547 GCA_963835575.1 uncultured Spirochaetota bacterium
GGTTCAAGCCGAAACCGATGAAATACCGGGAACACGATTTTGAAAAAAATGAAGCTGATAATACTTATATATGACCGAATGGAAAAATATTAAGCTATAAGGGATACCAGAGGCAATTGAGTAATTTCGGCCATAAATATCAGGCCAGGCAGGCGGATTGTTCAAAATGCGGAAAAAGGGGACAATGCTTAAAACATCCCGATAAGACAAGGCAAAGAACATTATATCTGGTAGTCAAAAGAGGGGATAAAAACTATTCAAAAGAAATGGTAAATAAAATTGATCTGCCGGAAATCAGGGATTTGTACAGCCGGAGGATGGGAATAATTGAGCCGGTATTCGGTAACATCCGTTCTTGTAAAGGTATGGACCGTTTTACGCTCAGGGGTAAGAGTAAGGTTAATATCCAGTGGCTTTTGTTCTGTATAGTGCATAATATTGGTAAAATCCAGATATTTGGTAAGATTTAAGGGGGTGTTCATAGCCATAATACCGGCTTGAAATTGGAAAAATGGCAAATCCGGATAGAGAAATGAAAAATGATACTCTATCCGGCTTTCAGAAGACAGTTTTTATTCTCGTTTTTGGCTTTTTCGACAGGGTCGTTGTACGAAGTTCGGCGGCAATTATTTTTTCCAAGCTACTATTTTATTCAATGGATGCGTATGTTTAATACCACCTGGGTGTTCATCATCAAAAATGTAATTTTCATATAATTCAATTTTCCAATCATTATACAAAGTTTTTAATTCATCATCATTAAATAATCCTTTCATAAATTCAGCTAAATCTGGAGTAGGCGCAATCTTGTTAGTAAAAACTACAACAACATTGACTCCATTATTGTTTGTATGTTGTTTCATTTCTTTAATTGATCTTTCCCATTCTTTTCTGTTTAATAAATGTAAAACACCATGAGAAATTATAAAATCATAATTTTGTTTAAATTCATAAGTTGATATATCTTGAACCCAAGCATTAATTTTAATTTTTTTATTCTTTGATATACTCTTTAATTTTTCAATTCCAGATTCAGAAATATCGAAAGCATCAACTGAAAATCCTTTTTCCGCTAAAAATAATGCATTCCTTCCTTCACCACAGCCCATATCTAAAACCTTTATTTCTTTTGACAAAGTATTAGATAAATAAATAATTTCTTCACTTGGTTTGCCAAAAACGTTCGAATTTTTAACTTTGTAAGCTTCTTCCCAAAAAGGTTTATCCATATTTACCTCATTCTTCAATGAAAAGCCTGCCGCCGAATTTCGTACAACGGTCGGCGTTTGCGAAGTCGCTGAGGCTTAGAAAATGTTCACATTTTCAAGCCGAAGCGATTTGTCGAACCTTTTGTCCTTCTTCTCCGTCCTACCCGACAAAAGGTGAGACCGAGGAGCGCGCGCATCCAGCACCATTTTGTTCTGCTTCCTGTTTTTGCCCACAAAATGGTGCTGGAGAGCACGCACCGCAGCGCAAAAGCCGTGTTGGGCGAAGGTTTTGCCCATTATAATTATTCGCCTTCTAAATGCCATTTTATAAATACAGAATTGTCATATTCATAAATTACTGTTTTACAATAAGTAATCGGACTGTTTTCATGATATTCAATGAAATTATTTCCCGCTTTGTTGTATATGTTTAGGGAATAATCAATTTTAGTATTATCAGAAAAATATGTTCCTGATGAATTATTTGATGGATATTCTTTTAATTGTCCGTCTCCATAAAATATATTAAAAATAATTAAATATGCTTGCTCAATTCTAATATCTTTTAATTGAATAAAATCTTCATCGTATGATGATTCATTATCATGATGTGAATAAATAATTAAATTGCTATAATTAAAAGCATTAGTTTCAAAACCAGTGAATATTTGATCTTTATTTAATGAAAGATTATTTTTGGCCCATTCAGGAAAAATTGAGATAAATTTATTTGTATTTGGATATTTGAGAAGATATCCATCAAATAAATATCCTATAATATTACTTATTTTTGTTGAAATCCAATAACCTTTCATTCCATCTATTTTATCAATTTTATCGATGCTATCTATTTTTATCTGTGTTGAAAATAAGACTTTTGATAGTATTTTTGAATTAATTGAAGGCTTTTCTCTTAGGAATAAGCCATTTTTGGCCCAAACATATAAATAATCATTAATTTTATAAAATAATTTTGGACTTCCTTTTGAAAATAAAAAAGGAAAGGTGATAATTAGTAATAAAAATATTATTATAGATATTTTCATCTTTTACCTCCAAGATGGCGGTCCGACTTCAAGACATAGGTTACACTTTAGCTTCAGGACATCGGTAACCCTTTTTGAGTACAAAATGCCCTTGAATTACTATTTCAGTATAGACCTAAATATAAAAGTATTCAAGTCCATACTACCTATCAGATTATTTTCAAACCACACATCCATAAAAGCTTTGCTTTTACTTTTTAAACCAATATGATAACCATCCAACGCATTTGTAATAAATACACGCCGACCTTTATAATAAATGTAACCTCTGTTATTAACCTTTCTGCTGATGTATCCCTTGGGATATACAACCCAATCGGCTATCCCATCATAACTCCTAACCGATTTTATATAGACCATTGCTG
Organism: uncultured Spirochaetota bacterium; assembly: GCA_963835575.1. Lineage (GTDB taxonomy): Bacteria > Spirochaetota > Brevinematia > Brevinematales > JAOACQ01 > CAVYGN01. The sequence goes on from CAWIGG010000002.1 coordinate 2,620, forward strand.
GTGTTTTCATTCCAAGGCTTTCATGCGGTCTTTCCTCGTTGAACTCTTTTCTCCATTCGTTGAATACTGCCTGGTGCAGCTTCAGGCTACCGCTGATTTTGTTTTCCAGTTCCTTTTTCATATCCAGGTGCATCCTTTCATGTGCTCCGTTCTGATAGGGAGAGCCGGGATCAATTCTGTCCAGCTTTATGCCCAGAGACAACCACCATGCTGATAGTCTGGTTAAACCAAGTAAACCCTGTGTACTGGCAAACGGCGGCCCATTATCGGATTTTATCATACTCGGTAATCCATATTGCTTGAAGAGTCTGTCAAATTCAAATTTGACGGAACTAATATCACCTTTTTGCAGTATGGCTATGGATAAAATATATTTGGAATAATCATCACGTACTGTAAGTGGTTCGCATCTTTCCTGCTCGGAGGTATACCACCAGCCTTTGAAATCCACTGTCCAGATATCATTTGGTTTTTTCGGTGCTACCCTGTTCTGTATTCTTTCCGGATGTATGTGTCGTCTTCTTTTCCTTAATTCTACAAATCCGGCCTTTTTCAATATCCTTTCGACAGTGCTTAATGAAGGAATTTTATTATCCGGGTGGTTCCTGACATAAACCGACCTGATTTTCTTAGGTCCCCAATTCTGCTTCGTTTGCTTGATACGGATGATCTCGCAGATTATTTCTTCAGAAAGTTGATTAGGGCTTGAAAGCGGTTTCCTAGATTTTTCTTGAAGACCGGACAACCCTTCTTCATAAAACCTTTCTTTCCACTTATAACCGGTTTTTGTGCTGATCCCATATTCAGTACAAAGCTCGGTAAAGTTCACACCTTTTTGGAATGACTTTTCAATAAAAGCTAATTTCAGCTTCATGATATTAACCTCCTTCCAGGGCATTGTCAGCCTCCTTAATGAGATCTGACCTAATTATACCTGGAAAGTGTTACCTATGTCCTGAAGCTTTTCCGTTACCTATGTCCTGATTTCACCAGCAAAATGGCGCCTAACGGTGCGGCTATACGACGTTTTGCGTCCCGTAGGGTTGGCGCGGCTTTTGCATCCCACGCAGCAAAAGACGTGACAAAGCAAAATGTGTCCGCAGGACCGAGGAGCGCCCGGAGCCGCGCGAGGACGGAGCGGAACGTGTACGCCTTGTTGTACGAAGTTTTCCGGGCCGAATGTTTTACCAAAAAGCCGTAGCCAGGACGGCGGAGGCTTTTATCTGTTTTTTCTTTTTGGGTTCATAGGATACCATCCTTTTTCAACCCTCTTTCTCTGTTCGAAAATTTCTAATATACTCCATAAAGAGGAAAAGCCCGCCACGCTCAGGACGGCCCTAATGATATTATTAGGAATAAAAACAGAAGCTCCGCAAAGAATTAAACCAAGACCTAATAATAAAGGCCAGATGGACACACTGAAATAGTATTCACCCCAAATTACTAATGGATGAAATAATCCGATGATTAAAAAAGCTGCTATTCCAATTATTAATCCATCAAAAAACATAAAATCCTCATTTTTAATAATATTTGAATAAAACAACTGCGGCAGAATTACCTACCGCAGTTTGTTCTTAATAAAATGTCCTTAATGTTATGATCGAGCAATGTCGAAGCGATCCGTGTTCATCACTTTGTCCCATGCTGCTATGAAGTCAAGCACGAATTTATTCATAGAATCAGTACAGGCATAGACTTCTGCGAGTGCTCGGAGCTGTGAGTTAGAACCAAAAACAAGATCGACACGTGTACCGGTCCACTTCTGTTCGCCCGTTTTGCGGTCGCACCCTTCAAAAATATCTTTGTCATCCGTAGTTGGCTTCCAGGTCGTTCTGATGTCGAGCAGATTCACAAAGAAATCGTTGGTAAGCATCTCCGGGCGCTTAGTGAAAACGCCATGGTTGGACTGGTTGTAGTTGGCTTTCAGGACACGAAGGCCGCCAACAAGAACTGTCATTTCAGGGGCGGTAAGTGTCAGCAGTTGTGCGCGATCAATTAAAAGTTCTTCTGCCGAAACCGTATATTTAGTTTTGAGATAGTTACGAAATCCGTCCGCAATCGGTTCGAGTACGGCAAATGACTCCACATCCGTTTGCACCTGAAGCGCGTCCATTCGCCCCGGTGTGAAAGGAACTGACACCTCATGACCTGCATTCTTCGCCGCCTTCTCAACAGCAGCGCACCCGCCGAGAACGATCAGATCGGCAAGCGAGACCTTCTTATTGCCTGTCTGCAACTTATTGAATTCCCCTTGTATTCTTTCGAGAGTCTGTATAACCTTTTTTAATTGAGCAGACTGGTTAACCTCCCAGTCCTTCTGCGGAGCTAAGCGGATACGAGCGCCGTTTGCCCCGCCGCGTTTATCAGACCCGCGGAAAGTCGATGCTGAAGCCCAGGCGGTTGAGACCAGTTCTGAGATTGACAGGCCTGTAGCAAGTAGCTTTTCTTTAAGGGTTGCGATATCCTGTGCGTTTAGCAATTCGTGGTCTACGATCGGAATCGGGTCCTGCCAGATCAATTTTTCAGCCGGAACTTCCGGGCCAAGATAGCGCGAGATTGGCCCCATGTCGCGGTGGGTCAATTTAAACCAAGCACGGGCAAAAGCGTCGGCAAATGCCTTCGAGTCTTTGTGGAAACGGCGCGCGATAGGTTCGTAGACCGGGTCCATTCGCAGTGAAAGGTCGGCTGTGGTCATCATAGGCCGGTTTTTCTTCTTGGGGTTGTGGGCGTCCGGAATCATGTCTTCTTCCCTAACATTTTTAGCCAGCCATTGATTGGCCCCGGAAGGGCTTTTGACCAGCTCCCACTCATAGCCGAAGAGCATATTAAAATAACCATTGTCCCATTTTGTCGGGAAAGGCTTCCATGCGCCTTCAATGCCGCTGGATGTGGTGTGCTCGCCTTTACCTGTACCGAAACGGTTTATCCAGCCCAGACCTTGTTCTTCAATTGGTGCGGCTTCAGGCTCTGGACCAACCAGTTTAGGGTCTCCTGCGCCATGTGCCTTGCCGAAAGTGTGCCCTCCGGCGACGAGGGCGACAGTTTCTTCGTCGTTCATTCCCATACGGGCGAATGTTGCGCGCACATCAAAGCCGGATGCGACAGGGTCGGGTTTGCCGTTCGGCCCTTCAGGATTTACATAGATCAGCCCCATCTGCACGGCTGCCAGGGGATTCTCCAGTTCACGGTCGCCGCTGTAGCGTTTGTCGCCCAGCCAGGTATCTTCCTTTCCCCAGTAGATGTCCTCTTCAGGTTCCCAGATGTCAGTTCGGCCGCCCCCGAAACCGAAGGTTTTGAAGCCCATCGACTCCAGCGCGCAGTTGCCGGTAAGGATCATCAAATCGGCCCAGGATATTTTGTTGCCATATTTCTGTTTTATCGGCCAGAGGAGGCGGCGTGCCTTGTCCAGATTGACATTATCAGGCCAACTGTTTAAAGGAGCAAAACGCTGGTTACCTGTACCGGCGCCGCCTCGTCCATCAGATGTACGATATGTCCCAGCGCTGTGCCAAGCCATGCGGATGAAAAGACCGCCGTAGTGTCCCCAATCGGCAGGCCACCATTCCTGGGAGTCGGTCATCAGCGCATAAAGGTCTTTTTTTAATGCGGTTAGATCAAGCTTTTTAAATTCTTCAGCATAGTTGAAGTCAGGGTCCATCGGATTGGAGGCCTTAGTGTGCTGATGGAGTACGCTCAGGTTTAATTGGTTTGGCCACCAGTCGCGGTTCATTGTACCACGATCTGTAGGTTTTCTGCTTGTTGCGCCTGTTACCGGGCATTTGCTTTCTTTACCCATAAGTTTCCTCCTTAAAATAACATTTCTAAAGCTATTCTTTAACTTGTGTAGACAGAAATACTTGCAAAGTCATTTGATTAATCTGGTCTTGCAGTTCTTCAATACCATCCATATGACGGTCTTCATCGTTTAAAATCTGTTGTAAAAAATCACGGGTTGCGTAATCTTTAACTTCACCAGCCAGAATAATAGCTTCATTATAGGCTTTTATTGCGCCGTCTTCCGCGATGCGGTCATTTTCCAATTGCTTTGATACAACATCTCCGATATGAATGCTTTTCAATTCAGAAACAATCGGTGTACCTTCCAGGAATAATATCCTCCCGATCAGCATTTCTGCATGCTTCATTTCATCAATAGCCCTTTTTTCAAAGTGCTTATGGAGTTTGTCATACCCCCAATTGTCGCACATTTCAGAATGAACCATATACTGGTTGATCGCGGTTAGTTCATCTGCTAGCAAAGAATTGAGAGACGATAATAGATTTTCATTTCCTTTCATAATGCTACTCCTTATCCTTTATATTTTTGCATTTTTCACAAAAACCATAAAAATTAATGGTGTGTCCGGTTATTATATTATTTGTGTTTTCTTTTGCAATTATTTCAATATTATTTTGTAGCGGAATGTTAAAATCTTGAATAATTCCGCATTTTTCACAAACAAAATGATAATGCAAATCGGTAATAGCATCATAATGTTCCACTCCATCACCAAATTCCCTGCATTTAACGAGCTTTTCTTCAATTAAAATCCTAATATTTCTGTAAACATTACCCATACTGACAGTAGGATTCTCTTTTCTTAAAACATCATAAATCCTTAATGCCGTTGGGTGATCAGAACTGCTTTTAATAATTTTTAAGATTTGATCTCTTTGCAAGCTTTTTCGTCTTTTTATCTCCATAAACTTCCTTATTAATAATCGTTACTAATATTAATACAATTAGTTTTTCCTGTCAATATTATTTGAATATTTTTAGCCAGCCAAGGAAGGCTGGCGAATTTAATCACCAGCTTCGGCCCGGAAAATTTCGTACAACGGTACAGACAGACGACGTTTTGCGGCCCGTCAGGGTTGGCGCATTTTTTGCTTCCCCGTGCAAAAAATGTGACAAAGCAAAATGTGGCGCAGCCTGAGCACCGCAGCCCGTAGCTTCAGCGGAGGGCGAGGAGCGCAACGTCTGTCTGTTGTTGGGCGATGGACAGTCCGAATTTATAACAAAAGATAGGAGCCAAGGATGGCGATGATTTTAAATATCTTTTTTAGATACAAATTTCCATCCTTGTTTTTCTAATTCTTTTTCTTTTAATCTAAGCATATCCGCGAATTTTTTTATATCATTATCACATTCTTCAGATATTTTTTTTCCTGCTTCTCTTACTTCTTCAACAATTGGATCTGTATTCATATTTTTCCTCCATTATTATTTCAATTCTTCTGGAGTACAAATTTCAGGAGTTTTATACCCTTTTTGATTATTCAATTTTAATAGTTGCTTTTTAAAATGTGCATTTGCCAAATGAGAACAATTCCAAGATAATAAATAATCCATTTCGTAATAAACACTATATGATACATGATAAATATCTCTCACTATTTTTTCTGGAAAATTAAACTGTTTCATATAAAATTCAGCTATTATATCAATATTTTCGTCTTCTCTTAATACCTTCAAATTTTTAATTTCATTTTGCCTTTTAACAGCATAATGCTTATCACCATTCGCTATTTCCTCTATTACAATAGGTGATACAAATAGTTCATATTTTTTGCGTTCAATATTCCACCAATCTTTAGTTATTATCTGCCTACTTAAAATGATTATATTTTCACTCTGTTCAGATACAAGATAGCTTGGAATTGTTGTTTCAATATAAACCTTTTCTATCATTAATAAAACCCCAATACTGTTTAATTATATATTATTATAATCTTTTTATTATTTTCCGGCAAGGATGCCGGATTATCTTTAAAAAATAAGCTTCGGACTGTCTTTCGCCCAACGGTCGGCGTTTGCGAAGCCGGCGAGGCTTAGAGCTTTGCTCTTGCCGAGCCGGTTTGGTGAGCCCTGCGTTGCGCTACTTCCGGCCTACCCACGGGAGGGCGAACCCGAGCACCGCAGGCCGTAGCGACTGAGCGGAGGCCGAGGAGCGGAGCGCAAACGCCGAGTTGTACGCAGTTGCACAAACTGTTTTATTATATTTCTTTCTTTTCTATAATTTCTTTGTATTTTAATTCTTCATTATCAGTTGTAATTTTAATATTTGCTTCAGAGTTATAATAGAAAGTTGTGTATAGGAATAAATATTATAAAAAAGATGGCGTACCCTCTATAATTTATTTACGACAATAAACAAAAGGAGGAATACGCCATATGCCGAAGCACAACGAAGATTTTAAGCTCTTACAGGCTTTTAATCAAGATGAAACAGTAGAATTTTTATGTCTTGAAGAATTGGCAAGGATCGGGGCCAGGGAAATAATCAAGAAGGCTCTGGAAGATGAAATTAATGGGTTTCTTCAGGAGAGAGAGCATTTAACTATCGAAGACGGGAGAAAGGCAATAGTAAGAAATGGGTATCATAAAGCCCGTCAGATTCTCATTGGTGGAGGGGCTATTGATGTATGTATTCCGAGAACAAGGAACCGACTCGGAGGCGACAATTTTCAAAGCCTAATAGTACCGCCGTATATGAGAAAAAGCCTGAGAATTGAGGAAGCCATTCCATTGTTGTATCTCTATGGAGTCTCAGAGATGGATATGGAGAATGCCTTGAGAGGATTGCTTGGTGAAGAAGCGAAAGGATTATCAGCCTCAAGTATAAGCAGAATGAAACAAGGATGGGGTAAAGAATATGATGAGTGGCGGACATCCGATTTAAGCGATAAAAAGTATTGCTATATATGGGTTGACGGCATTTACTTCAATGTACAGGGCAGCGAAGACCGTTTATGCACTCTTGTAATGATCGGAGCCAATGAGAATGGTGAAAAGGAGATTATTCTTGTTGAAGAAGGTTACAGAGAGAATTCCGAGACTTGGTTAGGGATATTAAGAAACCTAAAAGAAAAAGGTTTGAAAGGTCCTATTCTTTTTATCGGAGACGGAAGCCTTGGATTCTGGAAAGCAGCCAAAGAAGTATATCCTGAATCCAGATGGCAGAGATGCTGGGTTCATAAGATAAAGAACATTCTAAACAAGCTGCCCAAAGTATTACAGTCAAAGGCAAAAGAGATGCTTCATGAGATATGCAATGCTCCTGATAAGGATAATGCTATCAAAGCTTTTGAATTATTCCAGGCGGTTTTTAATCCTAAATATCCAGCAGCTGTCGAATGTTTAGAAAAGGATTGGGAGCTTATGATCGAATTTTATAACTGTCCGGCGGAACATTGGGTACATATCCGTACGACAAACGTAATAGAATCTACCTTCTCTACAGTTCGATTAAGAACTAAAAAGATGAGAGGCTGCGGAACCAGGGAAACGATTCTAATAATGGTCTATAAATTACTGGATAAGGCATCCAGGCGATGGAGAAAATTAAGAGGTTATGAAAAGATTTGCCTTGTATTGGAAGGCGCTGTTTTTGAGAACGGAGAGCTTGTAAAAAAGGCAGCATAAAAAAATGAGAGGGTATGTCATACACAACATTTGACAAAAACTCTTTGCTTCAATTAAGTTTTCATTAACTATATTACCAATTAAATTAAATTGGAATAGTGATTCCTTTTTATAAATATTTATTTTTTTGTCTGTTATTAATATTTCATCAGAGTAATATTTTGTGTAATGAAGTTTATTTGAATTTATATCGATTATAAATGAAGATCTGTTACTAAGCATTGAATCTTTATTTGTTATTTTTGAAAGATCATCTGAGATGTTTAAAAGTATAGAGTTACCTTTCCAGCCTATTCTTTTTACTTTGTTGGCTTCATTTGAAATTCTATCATCTATTTGTTTTTTCTCAACTCTTTTTAAGAATTTATTAAGTAAAATAGAACAACTTATGATAGCGATAACAATGCTGGCAAGTGATACAAGAATATTTATCAGATTAGACTTAAAATATTCAATTTCTACAAATTGTCTAATTATTAAAAAAATAATGAACTGTGATATAAAAACTGATAAAAAATAAGTTAATAAGAATTTTAATGCCCAACTCCACCCTTTCATGTTATTCTCTTTTGCTTTGTTGTAAAACCAAATAGAAATAACAGCTAATGCTACTACTACAATAATAATTCCCATAATTACCTCTTAAATTTATTACAAAAATTGTTTGTGCAATTGCGTACAACGGTGCGGGCAAGCGACGTTTGCGAGCCTTAGAACTGCTCAGCAGTTCTAGGCGAGCAAATGTGGTGAGCCCTGCGTATTCTTCTGCGGCCTACCCCACGCAGGGCGAATCCTGAGCACCGCAGGCCGTCGCAACGGCCGAGGAGCGGAACGTTTGCCCGCTGTTGGGCGATGAAGCACCGCCAATTTAGTTTTAAGCTTCCATTAAATTACATATTTCTTTTATTAGTACATCCAATTTAATATTTGAAATATTTTTATTATAAGGATTATTTTTACCATTTTTTGTCTCATTATATAATTTAATTATGTCTTTTTTTGTCCATTTTTTCATTAAAAAACCTGGAGCAATCATATTAGTACCATTATTTGGAAAATCCGGACGAAACATGCCGGGGTTCCGGGTGAAACATGCCACCCAATCCGTGTGAAACATGCCGGGTAATCCGGATGAAATGTTACCACCTACCATAAGAAAAAGCGAATCAAACACGAAGAATTCCTCCGAGAATGTTAAGCTAATCCTTCTTGAAAAAATAAGAAGGAGTTGGTATGCCGAACAGGAGGAAGCCTATGAAGAAAATCCGGGAAGTGATCCGGATGATCAAAGAAAACGGCCTGAGCTGCCGTGTGACATCAAAGGCCCTGGATATTTCCAGGCCAACCGTGCAAAGATATATATCCAGGTTTGAAAAAAGCGGCCTAACCATCGCGGAAATTTATGAAATGAGCGATTCTGCTTTAATTGAAATTTTCGAATCGATGGCAGAAGGTGACAGTCAGGAAGAAACCGAAAAGGATAATCTGTACAATGAATTCCCCGAATACAGTAAGGAACTACTGCGTACAGGCGTCAATCTGAGATTGCTTTGGGAAGAATACCTGAGAAAATATCCAGGAGGCTATCGCTATTCTCAATTCTGCTATCACTACGGCATCTGGAAAGGTTCTCTTGAAATATCCATGCACCAGGAATACAAGGCCGGAGACAAGCTTTTTGTTGATTTTACCGGCGCGAAATTTCCGATTGTAGACCGTTCCACAGGAGAAGTTATAGAGAAAGAGGTATTCGTAGCCATTCTTGGAGCAAGCCAGTATACATATGTGGAAGCGACGGATAGCCAGAAGAAAGAAGACTTAATCAGGGCTATCGAGAACGCGTTGTATTACTTCGGAGGATCACCAAGAGCCATAATACCCGATTGTTTAAAAAGCGCTGTAACGTTGGGCAATAAATATGAACCTGCAATTAATTCTGAATTTCAGAATTTTTGCAGACATTATTCTATGTGTCCCCTCCCTGCAAGACCATATAAACCGCGAGATAAAGCACACGTTGAAAACGCCGTAAAAATCACCTACAGCTGGATATTTGCCGTTCTCAGGAATAGAGTTTTTTATACTCTGGGAGAATTGAATATTGCTATACGGGAACAATTGGGAATCTATAATTCAAAGAAGATGCAGAAGCTCAAAGTCAGCAGGCGGGAATTTTTCGAGGAAACAGAACGGAAAGAGTTAAAACCGCTTCCGAAGGAAAGATACAGTTTTAAAAGCTTCTCAAAAGCTAAGATCCAATTCAACTATCATGTCTGTCTCAAAGAAGATTCTCATTACTACAGCGTTCCATATCGATATAGAGGCAAAATGGCAGATATTGTTACTTCCGATCGGACAGTGGAAATATTTGTTGATAATATCCGCATTGCAGCCTATCCACGGGACCGTAGAAAGCAAGTTTATACAACCACACATGAACATATGCCGCCCCATCACAGGTGGGTCGGAGACTGGAATCCGGAGAAGTTAACACATTGGGGTAAGTCGCTTGGTCCGGATGTTGAAGAAATGATAAAGAGAGTCCTGCAAAGCAGGGATTATCCAGAACAGGCATATAAGGTCTGTCTGGGCATCTTAAGCCTGGCCAAAAAACTCGGAAAAGAAAGGCTCGATAAAGCCTGTAAACGGGCGCTTGATTTTCAGTATTATTCATATCAGGGAATAAAGCGGATTCTGGAGAAAGGCCTGGATAATTTTGAGGAAGAATCGGTACTGTTTCCGGCCGTTAAGATGCATGAAAATATCCGCGGAAGAGAATATTTTGAATAGGAGGAACTGAATATGACCAATGAAGCAACTATTGAAAAAATGCAGAAGATGAAACTGCATGGGATGTCCAGGGCGTTTGAGGATATCATTGCCGGTAAAACGCCTGACGGCCTGACTGCCGATGAAACAATTGCGCATCTTGTGGATTCGGAATGGGACGAAAGGTATAATCGGAAACTGTCATCTTTAATCAAAAGAGGGCGTTTCAGATATCAGGCTGGTCTGGAGAATCTTTCTTACCGTGCGGATAGAGAACTGGATAAAAATCTGATATTGAGGCTTTCGAATTGTGATTGGATACGAAAGAAAGAAAATATGATTATTACAGGCGCTACCGGCAGCGGGAAAAGCTATCTTGCATCAGCTTTCGGTAATCAGGCTTGCCGGCAGGGCTACAGGACCCTTTATTTCAACTGTTTGAAGATTTTTACCCGGTTAAAATTCGCAAAAGCGGAAGGTAGTTACTCAAAAGAAATGAATTTTATCCAGAAGCAGGATTTATTGATACTGGATGATTTTGGTCTTGAAATTCTTGATACACCCTCAAGATTGTCTCTTCTGGAAATGCTTGAGGACCGGCATGGTAAAAACTCTACTTTGATAACTTCTCAGCTGCCGGTAAAAGATTGGTTTGAAAAAATCGGTGATCCTACGATAGCTGACGCAATCTGTGACAGGATAAATCATTCTGCTATTAAAATCGAATTGAAGGGGGTTGATTCTATGCGTAAAATTTATGCTAAAGATTCTGGATGAAACATGCCACCTGCCTTAAAATGTTTTGGGAATTTTAGTGTTTTGAAAAGTGGTAACATTTCGCCCGGAACCCCGGCACATTTCACCGGAATACGCAAAACTGTTGTTATCTGAAATAACGGAAGAATATAATATATATAAAGGAGGACAATCATCATAAAGTTTTAACCAATTATTAAATAATTGTTTAATATTTTGTTCAATAGAATAAAAATAAACAAAATAAAAAGTTTCAAATTTATAATAAGAACTGGATTCATTTTGTTTATTTCTATTATGAAGAAATACAATTTCATGCGGATATTTTTCATTATTTATAAAACCTGATAAAATATTTCTATTAATTTCTTTCCTTATAAAAAACTGAAAAAAAATTGAAGTCATATTAATGTACGAATCAAGTTGATTTAATGTAATTCCTTCTTTTGCTTTAAAAACTATAAATGCTTTTTCTGTAATTTTAAATTCATAATACATCTGGATAATTAAGGGATAATACAATTTAAAAAGAATAAATATATGCATTTTAACATTATCTAAAATATCAATATTCTGTCTTTTATTATATTTTATTGTTATGTCAGTTTCATTTTCATCTTGGCTAAATTTATTATTTTGTAATGTTAACCAATGATATAAATTATCACTTCTTATATATAATTCATTAAATAGGATATTTTCATCTTCAAGATGAGCGCCTAAATAACCTTGATAACATTGATAAGTAACTGTTTCATATCCACTGTTTGAAAAAGTATTTTTAATTCTATAGCAATTGAATAAAGTAATTTTATCCCCATTATTTAAAAGACCATGTATTATTTTGAAATTAAAATCTTTGATAAAAGGTTGAAATCTGCCATTTAAATGAAGATTTAGGTTATCTGAAACTTCTAACTCTCCAGAAATTGTATTTTCAATGTTTTCAATAATCCACCACTTACCTAAATAAATTTCTTCTTCCAATTATTATATCCTCTTATAATATTTTATTGTTCCCTAATATATTTCATTCCTTCCCCACCACAACCTTTATCTCTTCCACCGTTCAACCTAAATAAATCTTCTCAACCATCTCATCAATCTTCTTTTCAAGAAATTCAGCGTCCTTTAAATGTTTTTCATCTTTCTTGAATTCTATAATCTGTTTGACCATTTCCTCAATCTTCTGACATAGAGCGAATTTTTCTTTATTCTGGTGATCAGGCAGATAAATAGGTAATTGTTTGATATATTTGTTTTCATAAGAGTAAAAACCGCCACGTAAAGCTGTTGAAATAGTTTTTAGAAATTTATCTATTAAAGATGAGTTTAATAAGCCAAGCAGATAAAAATAGTTAATTTTAATTTCTTCTTTAAGCAAAATACCATAAGCACCGGAAACTCCGGCACTGAATATAAAATCCCCTTCAGAATCATAAGCAAATGAACTATGAAAAGCATTAAATGGAGTTAATATTTTATATTTATTTAAAATCTGCATATTTTGCGGGCGGCTGTATGACCACCAAATTTTTTTAAATCTCCCTTCTTCTCTTTCCAATAAAATACTTTTATTTTCTTTTTCTGAAAGGTAACTATAAGCTAAAGGATACATATCTTCTAAGGTCTTTTCAGAAATCAATTTCCCAAGATTATCATAAGGAAATATGATATATTCATTGTTTCTTTCGATTGAATATCTTTTTATGTTTTTTCCTTTTACATAAGGTTTTATAATATCTTTTTCAATATCAAATTCTTTTGATAAAGAAGATGAATAACATTTACATTTTTTGCTGCCATTTTCAATAAGTTTTACAATAAAAACTGGGTCTGCTCCTGCTTTAGGACCTTGAAATATATTTGTAGTTATATCTTCAAGAATAGGTTTATTTTTTCTTATTTTATCTAAAAAAGCTTCGTTTTCCGTATTTACAAAAATCCAATTTTCAGAGTTAATTTTATTAGAATCAACTCGATAAAAGCTTAAGCCATTATTTATTTCTTGTTCTATATTATCAACTTCGTTCTTAAATTCGAAATATTCAAAACTGTCTTTGTATTGACCGCTTAAAAAAAGAAGACATGTATATGTAGTTGCATTTTCAAACACTTGATTTATGCCAAAGTGCAGAATTTTATTGATGTTCTTCTTTTCAGAAATCAACTCTCTAACATTGAGGCCGTAATTAGAATTAAAAAACTTATGCGGGCAAATATAACCAACTAAACCGTCTGTCTTTAGCAATTCTAATGCTTTTTCAATGAATATGATATAAATATCAAAATTACCCTGACTGCCTGATTTATATAATTTCTTATAAAGCTCTGTGGCTTGTGGTTGAAAACTTTGCAATTCCTGGGTTTTTATATACGGAGGATTCCCTATAATACAGTCAAAGCCGCCTTTATTAAAAATATCTGAAAATTCTGTTTTCCAATCGAAAGGTTTAATGTCCTCCGCTCCAAACATATCATTGGAAAACAATTGCTCCCGGTCAATCAGCGAATTTCCGCACTTCACATTCGCCGTCATATCTGGCAGAATATGTCCTTTCATAAATAGCATTGCCTGGCCCTTGTCAAAGCCTTCGTCCAGTAGTTTTAAATAGAGGCTCATAATCGCCACTTCGGTGGCTTCCCTGTCGATATCCACGCCGAATATGTTGTTTTTAAGGATTCTGGCTTTTTTCTGCAAAGTAAGATGGATTTCACCGTCCGGGGTTTCAAAAAAGTCGTTTTTATAATTCTTCCGGACGGTTTTAGAAAGTCGGGAATAATAATCTTGATGGTATTTTATCAGATAATCAAAAGCCCCAAGCAGGAAACTGCCCGAACCACAGGCGGGGTCTAATATTTTAAGTTGTTCAATTTCTTCAGAGGTTTTACCTTTGATTTTCTCTCCTACTGTATTTTCGACTATGTATTTGACGATATATTCAGGAGTATAAAAAACACCACCAGCATGATTTACTTCTGGCTTCATTTCAACCTTTGCATGGTGATCTTCTGTTAACCGAATTTTTGAACCGAGAAATCTTTCATAAATTCGGCCCAATATTTCGGGCTCTATTTTATCAAACCTGAAAGGAGAAACTTCTGAACTCATACTTTTTATAATATCCTTTATGATTTTATTATCAATTTCAAGTTCTTCACTAAAATGTTTTTTGAAAAGAAGACCGTTATAATCAATATCGAATTTGCGGAATAAGGGAATTATGCATTTATAAAAATGCGCGTCCTCATCATCTTGGCGGTCAACAAGATTCATAAGAAGATTCTCATCCTCAATGTTTCTATCCTCAAGGTTCCTGATAAAGACAAGACGATCAAGAATTCTTTGAACAGCTTCATTGATTTCATCGACGGTTAAGTTTTTATTTCTGTTAGCAACATTCCGGGCGAGTATTTCTCTCCAGTCAATAATATCATTTAAAAATTCATCATCTAATGTTTTTGTATTTCTTGAAACTTTTCCTGCAAGATTTTCAATACTACCGTCATAAACTGCTTCTTTTGAAAAGTTAGTCCAAATTATATCCCATTTATCTAAATAATCGGTATATTTTAAATCCAGTTCTTTAATTAATCCTTGCAGAGGATTTTCAAAACGTGGTCTTTCTAGGCCATTAAAAACCCGGAATTCCTGAAAGTCGGTGAGAATGACTATAGGGGCTTTACCATGAGATGAAAAGGCATACCTTTTAGCCTGAAAGACAGGTTTTGCGTCGGTAAGAGAAACCCACGGGGCTTTTGCTTCCACAAAGAATTTTTCTTTAAATTTATTGTTATCTTTTACTCTGAAAGCATAATCTGGTTTTTTTGTAGAAGAATCATCCCTCTGCGAAAATTCACGGTGAACATCCCAGACTTGACGGTTTAAATTGGTTTGTTCCAGTTCCCAACCAAGAGCGGTAAAAAGCGGGTCAATAAAACGGTTTCTGGTTTCTGTTTCCTGAAAAGCTTTTGAAAGATAAATACTTTCGTTTTTGTTAAAATCATCAACTTTTTGTTCAACTAACAAAAGCCCCTCTTGTTTTTTCATTCGTTATTTCCTTTGGTTTATTTAGAGATTGATTATACACCCCACGCCGTTTTCCGGCAAGGATGCCGGAAAAATTTAATTACCAGCTTCGGCCCGGAAAATTTCGTACAACGGTGCGGCTATACGACGTTTTGCGGCCCGTAGGGTTGGCGTCTTTTTTGCATCCCACGCGCAAAAAAGATGACAAAGCAAAATGTGGGCGAAGCCCTGAGCACCGCCCGGAGCCGCGCGAGGACGGAGCGGAACGTATAGCCGTTGTTGTGCGAAGTTTTCCGGGTCGAATGTCGTACCAGAAAGCCGTAGCCACGATGGCGAAGGCTTTCCGTCGTTATTTCCCATAAACTATAGAAATTATAAAAGACACTATTAATACAAGATAAGCTATAAAAAATATTTGAAAATTAAATTTTATCTTGAATAATAGCGAGTATTTTTTATTCATTTTATCTAAGTTTTCTTTGATAATATATTTGTAATCAGCGACAATCGTATCAACAGCTTGAGCCTTTTTATTCTCAAGGTATAAATCAATAGCTTCATAATCATATTCTGTCAATGTAATTGGTTCAAGACCGTTTAATATTTCTTTAAAAAGTAATATAAAAGATATTCCTATCATTAGAGTACAAATAGAAATAAATGAAGATAATATTATATGTATGGTTAATACGTCAGGACTCAATTTATCAAAGATGAAAACGTGTTTAATATTATTAATTTGTTCCTTAAAAATTAGTATTAATGTCGATAATAATATTGAAATAATTGTCAGATAAAAACTTATTTTTTGATTAAAACTCTGGTATCTATCCAAAATTCCATCATTTTTATATTTTAAATAACTTATCGGGTCAAATTTTATTTCTTTATTTTTTGCCATAAAAAAATTCCCCTATACTTTTACTGATATTGAGATTTAAAATTTCATCAATCCAAGCCCATTGACCATTAGGATTCAAGTCTAAAAAATAATAATCACCTGTTTTGCTATAAATAAGATCCATTGAAGAAAAATTTAAGTTAAATTGTTCGACTATTTTCTTACACCTGACTTTTATTTCTTCTGGAAGTTCTATTAAAGAATAAGGCACTGACAAACAATTATTTACCCGCCAATCTTCCTGAGTGTCTATATTGTTCTGAGAATCTATTTTAATTGCAAATAAGTCATTACCGACTACAATTATTCTTAGCTCATATTCTTTTTCAATATATTCTTGTATCAATGCAGGGAAATTATTTACTAAAGTCAAATCATCGCTTTTCTCTAATTTACTATTGTATGGTATAAAATTATTTCCGTTTATTTCGTGAACACCCAAATATAGTGGTTTTATACAATATGGTTTATCATTCTGGATGAAACTGACCAGTTCATTATGGCTATTAGTAATGATGGTATCCGGCACATTGAAGCCAATTGTTTTAGCGGTTTTTAATTGTAGAATTTTATCTTCAGCTATCCTTGTATTGTTCGGGTGACTCATCCATTTAACATTTAGATTATTAATACTATATTCATAAAATAGTCTGGCTTCAATTGCTAATTCATCACTTAATGTTTGATTGTTTTCTATATTTACTTTGGGATTAACAGGTCTTCGATATAAAATACCGGATAATTCATTGTTATTAATTCGGCACTGGTTTACTTTATTCTTAATAGTGAAATTATCTAAAGTATATTTTATTTCATAATCAGTTATAAAATTATCAGTATCGAAACGAAAAGATGGAACATTTAACCGGGAATTAAGATAATCAACTGTTTTATCTTCGGAATTAGTAATTATTAAAATCATATATTATCGCTATCGGTTTCTTCAATTCTTGTTTTAGTTATTGTTTGAGTGCCAAGATTGCTTAAATTATATAATGCTGAAGGGTCTCTATCTGTTACTTCTGATTTAACATCAGTACATGTTTGAGTCCCTAAATTATTATTATGAGAATCATGAATTACTCGGTCTTTGTCAGTAGTTTCAGATTTAACTTCTGTAAAAGTTTGAGTGCCAAGAAAAATTTTATTACTCTGCCGAATCATTTTTGATTTTCTTAAAACTAAAATATCATTTACTTTCATAAGTTTACCTCCCATTATAAAAAACATTTTACAAGCATCCACTTCCTCTCTCAAAGTTCCGGCTCCGACTCTAAAAGAATCCAATTACTCTCTTTTAGACCCGGTTTGGATTCTCAAAGAGTCTAATTACTCTCTCAAAGAGTCCAATTGGTTTCTAAAAGACCCGGCTTCGACTCTAAAAGAGTCTAATTGCTCTCTCAAAGAATCTAATTTGTTTCTTTAAGAATCGGACTGGTTTCTAAAAGAATCAAAAAGCCATTTCGGATAAAAATAAACAGGGGGAACCGCTAAGGCTCCCCCATCCATAACATTTACTTCGCTTGTGTTGCTGCCGCATTTGCGGGTGTTCCTTTTGGTCTGCCGGGAAAACGGGCGGAAAGATCGTCATAAACATTCTTTGCCCCTGAAATATTCGACTTTGCGGCACTTTTGGCGGCGTTATAAAGAATCAATGCGCCTGCGTAAGCTTCGCTTCCTGAAAGCAGCATTGTGTCGTTCAATGCGTCCGTAATCTGAGAAAGCGGCTGAAAAATAGAACGGATGGAAACCACTGCGTTAACATCGGTTTTAAATGCGTCCACATCAAGAAACGGCGGAACGATGTCAGCGTTAGATTTACAGTACTCCAACGCCTTCTGTACAAAGGGAACCGTTTTGTCGCCCATTTTGGGCATTTCATGCCGTTCATCGGCGGAAAGGGTTTTGAGGTTAGGCAAAAGTTTAGCTTTCAGAGTCGCAATTGCTGCCGTTACCTCGGCCATGTCACTTTCGGGTAGCTGGAATGAAACGAGATTCTGTTGAGCCATTTTTTCCTCCTTTATAATTGGTGTCATTTTAACCTCCGTTATTACTAAGTTATTTTCTAAATTTATTGTAACTGGTTTATATTTTTTTAAGTTATCAATTATCTGCTCTAATGTTATCTCTTTTTTATTTAAACTCTTTATCAAATCAGAAGGAATGACTTCAGTATAATTTTGTTTTCTTATTTCATCCTCAAAGAGAAGTTTATGTATTTTGTTAAATTTAAGATAAATATTATCTATTAGGCGATAATATTCATCAAAAGAGCTGATTAATTGTTTGTGTTTTAAATTATAAACTGCATCAATTGATATAATTAAAAGATCGGTAAAATTTTGAGGGTATGTTTTATAATTTTCAGGAATTTCACTATAAATATTCACAAAATATTCATAAGCACTATTCAAAGATTCAAAAAGATTTGTTTCATCAATACAATGTTCCACATCCTTTTTAAAATATCCATTTAAAAGCCTACATAAACTTAAAATTACATCATGAGATAGGCGGAGGTAGCTACCTTGATATTCATTCCATGTACTGTATGTAAAAGAAAATTTATTGTTTAATATAAAATTAAGACAATAATTTATTTTTTCTTGTTCTAATTTTCTTTTTTCATCATTTATTGTTATACCTATTAATTCATATAAAAATAAAAGTAAAATTGATTTTATTTCTCGATTTTCAGTTTCTTCAAAATATTTTATTGTAAGACTAATTACTTCGTCAATTTGAACTTTAGTAAATTTACTATCATAATAAAAAATCATTTTTATAATCTCATTTACTTTATGTGAATCAGACTTATAATATTTCGGGTCAACCTGATAAACAGGGAATATTTCCTTAATGAAACTAGAATTGATATATATCGAAGCCCAATCAGTAGAATAAAAGGACCTTGGTTGCCAGAGAAGTTTGCTCATAAAATCATCTGAGTCTCTATCAAATTTAATCTTACCTTCTGAGATATAATGAAGAGTCCCAAGTATCACTTTTTTTATTAAATCAAAATCCTTAAAATCATGCTCATTGCCTCCAACAATAGTATTATAAATCTTTTCAAAATAATTCATAATCAACACTTTATGTTCACGAGAACCGGGTAAACTATTGAATAGAACGATTTTTAATTTAAATAAGCTCATTGTTGCGTCTATACAATCTGTTTCTTGCAATTCTTTTATTTTATTGATATGTTCATTAATCATTTTGTTACTAAACTCATATTTACGCAATATGGGATTAATATAATAAAGAATAGAATTTTTATTAAGAATGGAAAGATCATCAATGACAAGACGTTTATCTTTAATACCTACTTTATCATTTGGAACTAATTCAAAACCGATTAACTCAAATATTTTGAATATCCGGTTAGATTTTGCATTTTTTAACATAAATATTTCATTATCTCTGGGTTTTAATAACAAATCTTTTAGATATTTAATAATTTCATTTTTTGTTCCCGCATATTCAGCATTATCTAACGGATGATCCAATTCTTTTTTCATATGGTATAAAAAGTCGAAGTAAAACTCAACATTAATATTTTTCAAAGCACTCATCAAGAAAATATCTCTAGGAATTATTAAATCTATGATATGTGCGTTTTCTGTCAATTTCGTCATTTTCAGGATAGTTTGAAAGAAATCATTGAAAGTGAGTTTAACTTCTCTATATGAATGAAATAAATCATATAATTCTCCATTGTCGATAAGAGAATCAAGCATCTTTATGATTTCTTCTTTGTCTTTATCGGCAATTTCAAACATCGTATTTTTATTATTCAAATATTCTTTGATTCTGTTCCATTCTTCTTTTAAAAATTTTACTATTTCGTTTTGATTACCTTCTGTATTGATTTCAATTACTGTATTAAATATTTTATAAATAAATGAAGAATCCGCTTCATTCATTACAGAGGATATGACTTTATTTACGATGTTGACATCCATTCCGGAAATGGAAACCACATTTTGGAATCCAGTAATATACCGGATTGTTTTCAATAACGAAATACATTCTTGACTATCAATGACTCTATCAATATCATCAAATATGACAACAAGTTTTTTTTTATTTTGGTGCCTTAAGGCTATGAAAATTAATTCATTTATAGATTCTCGATCTATTTCAATGTTATTTTTTTTAATAAAAATATTAAACGATTTAGAAATGTCTTTAATCAATGTATTATCAGTGGCATTTACCAGCCATTCGAAATAATTATAAAAATCATCGGGAATAGTAATTATTGATTTCTTTAAAAAATTCAAAATACCCATTTCTAGTTCTTTAATTATCTTTGTATGATCTTTTAACTTCCAAGCATTAATCCATAATACCTCATATTCATTTTTGTTTTTCAGCCTTTTACCCAATGTGTTTAATATGCTCGTTTTCCCAGAACCCCATTTCCCGTTTAGTAAAACGGAAAAATAATTTCGGTTTTTGTCTATTAGTGAAATAGTAGTTTCAAGTTGTTTAACATAAAAAAATTCAGAACTTTCTTCTGTAATTTCTTCTAATGGTTCATCATCAAATAGAAATGTATGATCATTATTTTTTTTCTTTGAAAGCGATTTGATAGTTAAAAATATAAAATTTATTGTTAAACAAATAACCAAGATTAATTCTGGCATTGTCGAATATTGTTTATAATTATTATGCAAATAGTTTATAGGAAGTATAAAAGAATTTACTATAATAAATAACAACACAATATTAACGAATATCTGCATGAATTTTTTATGTACAAAGAATGTTTGTATAATTTTTCCGATTTGGTTCCATTGTCTGTTAAACAGATTGTTTAAAAGAATCGATAAGATGCCGAATTGAACAAATATAAATGCGAAGTAAATGATTTCTTTAAAAGAGTGGTATTTACCAATGGCATTTAATAAGTCAGAGGGAATAAAAGATTTTTCAATATCATAAATACTGATTAATATATTTCTAATTCCTAATATATCAACAGAGATAAATGATAATATTGTTAACAATAATAACAGCAAGAACAAAACGATGTCAAAAAGAATGGGCATTGTTTTTTTAAAACAAATCAAACCTTTGCCTCCACCATGTTAATTTCTTCCTCTGTCAGTCCATATAACTCATAAACCAGTTTATCAATCTTTCTATCCAGAATTTCAATTTGCTGGTTTGATAATGCTATATCCTGTTCGGTTTTGGCGGCTTGAAGACCTTTTTTTGCGGTTATTATTTTATCAGTCAATTCGATCAATTTATCTTGACTTTGAATAGTATTTTCAAGAACAGGGAAAGGTAATGCTAAAACATCCTTGATAGTTACCTGGGGAAAATCATCTTTAGTGGCTTGTGTAACTTGTTTTAGATATAAAAATGATAAAAGTTTGCTGTTTAAAATAGCCAATAATACTTTAATATCCAATTTTGATTCACTTTTTAATATAACAGAGTATAAATTCTTATTAGTAATGAAAGACTCCATTACAATCATGGACATTAGCCTTTGCTGGCGGTTAACAAGTCTACGCAATAATATTCTATTTGAAGTAAACCAGAAAATTTCTTTTGGTCTTTCTTTCATTTTATCATTAAATTCAACCCATTGATCTGCTTTTATATTAATTGCATATCTATAAACATCACCTTCAAAATATTTGTAAGAAATATCCGAAAGCTTTGTTTGGGTTAATAATGTTTTGCTAAATAAAACACCTCTTTTTATTAATGTGATATCATTTAAAGTAAATTGGGTATTTCGTTTTATTGATTCAATAAGATTATTAGCACCAGACTCGAAAATAAATTTTAAATCATTATTATTGCGCCAAACATTTTGATTAATCTTATTGTAATCTAATAATTCAATTTCTTTTATCTTTGATTTTTTTGGATATTCAAATGTTCTTACATAATTAACTGATTGAAATATTTTGTTTCTAACTTTGAAAATTAGCGTATCAATATATGCATCAGAAAAGACATTAAAAGGAAGTAAAATTAAAACATCTATTTCATAATTTAATAGAAAATCTCTCAATTCTTTATATTTTGGGCCACCTGTCCATGCAGAGGGAACAATAAAAGAAATTAATCCTTTTTGTTTTAACAAGCTAAAACTATTCTGGATAAAACTAATATAGACATCTTTTATTTTAGAAAATATTGAATATTTCTTAGATAAATATTTGTCCTCACTTTCTTTAAACCAAGCACCATACGGTGGGTTACCAATTAAACAATCAAAGCCACCACTTTTTATTATTTCCGAAAATTGCTTTTCCCAATCAAAAGCATTTATAGACCTTATTGTTTCTTTATCAAAAAGGTTATTTTCATTTTCAAAAAAGTCGCTTCCGATCAGAGAATTACCGCACTTAATATTATTAGAAAGGTTTGGAAGATATTTTAAATCGCTATGTTTAAAAAGTAAACCTGCGCTTTCAGTGCTTTCATTTTCCATCAGTTTCAGAAGTAATGACAATTTTGTTACTTCAACAGCCTGCGGGTCTATATCCACACCGTAAATATTATTGAGAAGGATTTTTTGCTTTTCCTGAATGGTAAGATGGTAATGCTTTTCGTTCAATTGGTAAATACGCCCTTCTTTCAGGGCTTTTTTCAACTGCTTTTCTTCAATATAGAAACTCAAATGATAATTTAAAAGATAAGTATAAGCTCCAATTAGAAATGAACCGGAACCACAAGCGGGATCGAGAACTTTTATTTTTTCTATTTCAGATGGTAATAACCCTTTTATTTTTTCACCGACAGTATTTTCAACTATATAATTAACTATATATCGGGGTGTATAAAAAACACCACCAGCTTTCTGTACTTCCGGCTTTTTCTCTATTCTTACTTGATGGGTTGGAGTTAACCGGATAGTTTCACCAAGAAATTGTTCATAAATATTGCCAAGAACTTCAATCGGCAAAACGGAAAATTCATAAGGACAATCGGGATAATACATTTCTGTAATAATTGTTTTTAAAATATTGTCATCAATATTTAGATTGATTAAGAAATCATCTATCTTAAAAAGGTCGCTGTTATATTTATCATTGCCTTTAATAAAAAGCTTGTTTAGTTCCTGATAAGCATTTTTTCTATGAACCGCTTCAAATAAAAGGGCGTATTCTTCTGTCCCTCTATCTTCAGCAATCCGCAGGAATATAATTCTGTCCATAATCTTCTGAACTGCATAATTAAGCTGGTAAACATCGTCAAGGTTTAAATTTCTGATTGATATATTATTAGCAAGAGTTTGACGCCACTCGGATATGAGTTTTAAAAATTCCTTATCTACTTCGGAAGAACCTTTTTTGCTCTTATTGTCTTCAATGTAACGGTCAAAGCTGCCTTTGAGTATGGCGTTTTTTGAAAATGTATTAGTGATAAATTCAAAATGTTTTTCATAATCTTCAAAAGTGCAATAGAATATTCTGGCTACACTTGCTTTATCTGTTTTGTCGGGTTTAATGCGTGTGTCATAAACGGCGATTTCTTCAAAATCAGTCAAAATGGATAATGGTAACTTTGCTGTGTAAGCATAACGTCTGATTTGATAAGCCGGGTCAATGTCCTCTTTAATGTTGACGGAAGGTTTTTTAGCTTCAACGAAAAATTTACGGGTTCCGCCAATCCTGAAAGAATAATCAGGGGCTTTTGGTTTTCCTTGAATAACAACTTTATCTTCTCTTACTACTTCCCGGTAATCTTCTGAATATTCTTGGGTATTGCGTACATCCCAATCAAGAAGCTCGAAGAATTTATCAATAAAATCAACTCTAGTATTCGCTTCATCGTAAGAAAGGCTTTTATATTGTTTGATATTCGTTTTAAAATGTTCTACTAATTGCTTTAATTTCATAAGTTTTTCATTCATTTCCATCGTCGTATCCTTTGTTTATTTAAAAAGAGATTATACACCTTACGCCGTTTTCCGGCAAGGATGCCGGAAAAATTTAAGAACCAGCTTCGGCCCGGAAAATTTCGTACAACGTGGGGTGTAAACGACGTTTTGCGGTTGCGACCGAAGGGAGCAATTGGCGCAGTTTTTGCTTTCCTGGCAAAAACTGTGACTTTTTACATAGCATAAAACATAAGAAAATATAAGATAATAAAAGTAATATATCTTACATTGCATCAATGAATTAGTCAATATTATTATTTCCTATCTTTTCCTTTACTTTTCATAAATTTGTTACTATAATGTTACTACAAAATATGAGTAACAAAGTAACAAAAAGGGAGTATAAAATGAGTGTAACATTAAGAGAAAAAAAACTCAACGAAAACAGAATTTCTTTATACCTTGATATTTACTATAACGGTCAAAGGAAATATGAATTCCTGAATATCTATTTAGGTAAGGATAAAAATGTGAATAAAGAAAATATAAGAGTTGCAGAAAGCATAAGAGCTAACAGAGAAATTGAAATTAATAATAATCAGTATGGAATGGTTCCGGCCTTTAAAAGTAAAACCGATTTTGTTACTTACTTCGAACAAAAAGCAGGTAATAAAGAATCCTGGCAACCACCGCTTTATCAATTGAAAAGTTTTACAAAAGGCATAATACTTTCAGCTATCAACGAACAATGGCTTAAATCATTTCAGGATTATTTATTAACCAATGTATCAAATAACACGGCCCATAATTATTTTATCTATATAAACAATGTTTTAAATCAGGCAGTAAAAGAAAAGCTCATTCCCGATAATCCTTGTAAATATATCGAGAAGATAAGGAAAACGGAAGTCGAAAAGAGTTATTTAACCTTTGAAGAAATACAAAAACTGGCGAAAGCCGATTGTATAGACCAGGAAACAAAAAGAGCTTTTCTCTTTTCATGTTATACTGGATTAAGAATAAGCGATGTAAAAAAATTAACTTACTCAGATATTCAAGGTGATAGATTGCAATTCAGGCAAAAGAAAACCGGCCAATTTGAATATATGCCTTTATCCGATATGGCGATGAGATTACTGGAAAATCCAGATTCAAAAATAATTCCATTAAAGAAAAGCTCTGTCTTTAATTTAAAACGTCATGAAACAATAAGGCAGCAATTAAAAAAATGGTGTAAAAATGCGGGTATTGATAAACCGGTTACTTTTCATACTTCAAGACACAGCTTTGCAACCGTTGCTTTAACTCAGGGAGTAGACATTTACACTGTATCAAAACTTTTAGGACATAGAGACTTGGCGACCACTCAAATTTATGCAAAGATAGTAAATGAAAAAATGAGGGATGCGGTTAATAAACTTCCAAAGATAGAAATTGAAACAAAGCAGGCATAAAAGGTTTTAAATAATGCCATTTTACCCTATTGTAGGGCTTTCAATTTGTAATTTATTATAAAAATATTATCTGAAAATAATAAAACCCCTTATAATAAGCAAAACAAAAAAAGGAATATATAGTCAAAAGAATAGAAAGCATTTAAGGATTAATATTTATGGCTATAATTGATGGGAGTGCTTTTTTTAGTAATAAAGCCTATTATAAGCGGAATGAGTTTGAACTTTCTAAAAATGGGATTCAATTATTTATTAATGAATTTTCCATAAAAGATAAAATTGAATTTTTTGATTGGCTAATCCATATGTTTAAAAATAAAATTGAAGCTGAATTAAATCATAAAAAAGGGCGGCCTAACGATCCATTATATCTAAATTCTTATGATAAACATACACAAAAAACAATAATTGAAAGCCTGTATCCAGAATACAAAGACTTAATAGAATGGATGGAAAATATATTTGAAGAAGTGAATAGAGAAACCGTTTTATCAGATATGGATATTAAAAAAAATTTAAAACAATCAAATAGCAATGATATTGATATTATTAAAAAAGAATATGAATCGATTGAATCAATACCTGAAAGAATTGAATTTTTAATTAAAGCAAAAAGAGACTTTATAAATGCTAATGAAAAACATAGAATTGAACTTAAGATAAATGCTGAAAAAGAACATGAGGATAATGTATTTGATAAATTTTATAATCAAATTTATTCTAAAGTGGAAGCAGAATTCAATTGGTTTGATAATGAATTGGAATATCTAAATAGGAGAAATGAATTGCTAAAAGAAAATAAACAGATAATCCCGGATTTTAATTATCAAGAAACTAAAATTATTTGGAACTATAATGAAATTATGGCATATTCAGATAGTTTGCAGGATAATCAAGCAAAACATATCTTTTTATCTTATGTTCTTAAAGAACTAAAAGTTAATAAAAATAATATTATTGAAATTTATGTTACAGGACACCCGCGTTACTTAAACGCCCCTACTAATTATAAAATGGCTAATGAAATATACAATGATTTAAAAAGCAATTATAAAAATGTAATAGAAGATTTGATAAATCGTCTTGAATTGGAAAAAGAATTTTTAATTAATAATAATCTTAAACAGTTTAATGCTTTATCACCTGAAGAACAACAAAAACTTTATGATAATGCTTTGAAAGAAAAAATAAAAGGATTTTCTAAAGAAGAAAATACAGTCATTGCTAAACAATCAAAAAACAATAAAAAAATTCATTGGAAAGGAAATGAAGAATCGATAATATACCTCTTTATGAGTTTAAAAAATATGGGGCTTATTGAAGAAATAAGTTTTACTTATATTCAATCTATTATTCCCCAATTTTTCTATGATGGAAAAAACAATAAGGAATATACTAATACTCAATTAAATAAGGTAAAGCAACGTTTACAAGATAAATTAGAAAAAAATCTTATCAAGTATCCAGACAATAAAAAAATCGCAGATTTAATAGAAGAACTAAAACTAATGACAGACTAAGGACAATCTGGGAATAAACTATACTACTTTTTTTATCTATAATTTCCTTAGAATAGATTTTACTTTATTCTAAGGAGATAGAAATGGACAAAGCAATTCAAGAACAACTGGACAGAATCGAAGCAATTCTCAAAGAACAGAAAGAAAAACCCCTGACCTTCGAAGATGCCTGTAAATATACAGGACTGAGTAAATCATATCTTTACAAATTAACCTTTCAAGGGTTAATTCCCCATTACAAGCCAAACGGCAAGATGCTTTATTTCACAAAACAAGACCTTGATACCTGGCTTTTAAGAAACCGTATAGAATCCAAAGAAAATATCGACCAGCAAGCAATTGATTATGTCACCAGGAAGGCGGTGTCTGGTTTATGAATTTCATCTTATTAAATTCCAAAAGTATCATTATAGTAAATCTGTTACTTTATGATAAAACTTTTATCATTATAAATTAAAAAATGGTCAGATTAGACAGTATAAAAATACAGGTTCGTGATGACTGTATTGATAGAATTGATAATAATTTTATAAAAGATGAGATTGACCGGCATAATATTAACGGTGAAATATTTGATCAGATAAAGGTTAAACGTATTATCCCTGAAAGTAAGATTTTAGGCTTAAAGGATATTAAATTCTTAAATACCGGCTTAATTAATATCGAGCTTTCAGCAAAAATTTTTAAAGAGAACTATCCCGGTTTGATCAACCAAAATAATATTGAATATATGGTGGATTGTCTGAATAAAAACAAAGCCGTTCAATTTAACAAGCGAAGATTAATTGAAACCGCCTCAGTGCTGTATTGTGACTGTACCCAAAATCTGGAAGTAAGCAGAAACAAACAGGAATATTTTAAGGCTTTATTCGAATTAAAAACAAACACGAAATATAACGTTATCCCTTACATAAAGAAAGGTATTTTTGAAACCATCATTTTTGAAAAAAATATAAGAAATAAAAGATCGAATTCATTTGAAAGATTGATAGTTTATGACAAGTATCAAGAGCTTGTAAATTCTATCAATAAAAATAAACAGGATGAAAATAAAGAGCTGGTAAATAAATATTTAAAAATGAACGGTCTTGATTGGTTCGCAAATAAATTAAGATTTGAAAGGCGATTTAATCATTTTGAAAATATCAGAAAATCATTTTTAATTAATGATAATTATTTAAATAGTGTATTAACCAGCCCGGAGAATGTTATTTTAAAATTATTTGAAGAAATCAATCGGGGTTCTAAAACTGGACTTTTCGATATATGGAAAAATGAAGATAAATTTTATTCTATTATAAAAACTGAAGGGTTTGATAACATTATTGAAAAATGTAATTATGATATAGAAATTATTAAACATTTTATTAAGCAAAAAGTTAAAGGAAACAGTTCTGCATATGTAAGAAAATTTAAGGATAGGATAAACTTTTTGATGAATAAAAGCGGCAATATTAGCAACAACTATATTGATGAAATCATTGAATTAATTAAAGCGGCTTAACATAAATTCTTTTATTGGACGGTTTTAGTTTTGTGAATAGTGAATTTGAAATTTTAAAATATGACAGAAACTTCAAAGAAATCCCTATGTCACCTTCTTCAATGGATGCCTTTTTTACAAGCGATAAAGCACTCTGGAAAGGGACTGATTCTTTCTTGGGGACAAGGCTCAAATTAAAAGAAAAAAAGATTGTAGAAGTAAAAACGTTTATGGCAGAATTCCTAACCCAAAGACAGCAAGAAGTCATCAGTCTGTATTACTTCAATGGCAAGACTCAAACAGATATAGGTGTAATATTGGGCATACATCAAACAACTGTATCCCAGCATCTTAGATATGGTATTAAAAAATTGAGAATAGCCTTTAAATGAAAAGGAAATCATTTTTATAATTGATTCTGATCTTTCATATATTTTCTTGTAAATAAAATATTATAGTAGATTATGGCATTTCCATATATGTTATTATTTTTGATTTGACTTTATTGTAATTATGGAGATATAATATTTTTGTAATATGTAAATAATTGAATATTTTATAACTCTATAAATATAAAAGTCTAATATGTCAAAAAAATAGTTAGGCATAAGTAGGATAGTCAATCTTCTGCCGGAAAAATCGTTAGAATTATTTAGATGTATAATGATTAATTAAAAATAGAAGGAAACGGGGATGACAAGAAAGGAAGGGCTTTTAATAGTTGAACAAAAAGTTGAGGATTTTCAAAAAGGTGAGGCTGGTTTTTTATTAAAGTCATTTCAAGAAACGGAAACCAGAGATCGCTTTATCGACCCATTTTTTGAAGCCCTTGGGTGGGAAATGAAGCAGACTGGTGTATCGCGTCAATACTGGGATGTTCATCGTGAATTTTCACTGAAAGATGATTCCTCTACAAAAAAACCGGATTATGCTTTCAGAGTAAAAGATATAGGTGTGCCTCACGATAAATTTAAAGAAAAATTCTTTGTGGAAGCAAAAGCCCCGTGGGTTTCTCTTACCGACGCAAAACCTGTCTTTCAGGCTAAAAGGTATGCCTTTTCATCTCATGGTAAAGCCCCTATAGCCATTCTCACAGACTTTCAGGAATTCCGGGTTTTTAATGGTCTTGAAAGACCACGTTTTGAAAATCCTCTGCAAGGATTAATTAAAGAACTGGATTTAAAATATACCGATTATTTAGCCAAGTGGGAAATACTTTGGGCTAACTTTTCAAAAGAAGCCGTTTATGACGGAAGTATTGAAAACCTCGCTGGAAAAGTTTCCAGAAACACAAAAACATTAGACGATGAATTTTTAAATGATATTATTGAATGGCGAGAAACGCTCGCCCGGAATGTCGCTATCCGAAATAAAAACTTATCCGTCGATGAAATAAATGAAGCTGTTCAAAGAATTCTTGACCGTCTTGTCTTTATCAGAAATCTTGAGGACAGAAACATTGAAGATGAGAATCTTCTTATGAATCTTGTTGACCGCCAGGATTATGAGGACGCGCATTTTTATAAATGCATAATTCCCTTATTTCGCAAATTCGATATTGATTATAACGGCCTTCTTTTTAAAAAGCATTTCAGCGAAGAATTGGAGATTGATAATAAAATCATCAAGGATATTATTAAAAGTATGAGTTCAGAAGTTTCTCCTTTCCGGTTTGATATAATTGAACCTGAAATATTAGGGCATATTTATGAGCGCTTTCTCGGTTCAAAAATCCGGTTGACTGAAGATCACCGGGCTAAAGTTGAAATGAAACCGGAAGTGAATCATGCCGGCGGTGTTTTTTATACTCCTGAATATATCGTCAAATACATTGTTGAAAATACTGTAGGTGAAAAAGTAAAAGATAAAACACCGGAAGAAATCGAACAACTCAAAATATTAGACCCGGCTTGCGGTTCGGGTAGTTTCTTACTCGGAGCTTTTGATTATCTGATAAAATACCATCAGGATTATTACTCTAAACTTTCCAAGACCGCCCGGAAAAAATACAAAGATTACTTTTTTGAAACCCCTGACGGTGAAATCCGGCTGACTTTGCAGAAGAAAGGCCGAATCCTCAAAAATAATATTTTCGGCGTGGATATCGACCGTGAAGCTACTGAAGTATCTATTATGAGCCTATATTTAAAACTTCTAGACGAAGGCTTTGACAAAGGGCAAGCATTACTATTTATGCGAGGGCATATTTTGCCGGATATGACAGCCAATATTAAATGTGGAAATAGTTTGATTGACCGTGAGCAATTATTTTCTAATGACCTTTTCGGTGATGAAGATATTAAACCTTTTGATTGGGATACTGAATTTTGGATAGGTGGCTTTGACTGTATTATCGGCAATCCTCCGTATATCAGAATTCAGGAAATGCAAAAATGGGCGCCTAAAACAGTTTCTATTTACAAAAATATATATAAATCCGGCAGTTCAAATAATTTTGATATTTTCGTGTTATTCCTTGAAAAAGCCTTGATGCTTTTGAATCAAAAAGGGCTTTACGGTTTTATCGTACCAAACAAATTTATGCAGCAGGAATATGGTCAAAATATTCGAGAAATATTAAGCAGTGGAAAGCATATATTTCAGATCATTAATTTTAAAGATTTTCAGGTCTTTAAAAACGCTACTACTTATACTTCTCTAGTTTTTGCCTCAAAAAACCCAAACATTTCATTTAACTATGCTGAGGTCAAGAACGAATTGGTTAACTTTCATCTTACACAAAAAGACTTTTCTTCTATTACAGCAGATCCCTGGCTTCTACATGATGAAAAAGATGAATTGTTAATTAAATCTCTGTCAAAATACCCTATCCTTGCCGATCTGTCCACCAATATCTTTGTCGGTGTTCAGACCAGTGCTGATAAAATATTTATTCTTGATTTCATTGAAGAAAAGGAAAACTCCTATGTTCTTTATTCAAAATCTGTTGAACGTCAGATTGAATTGGAAAAGACTTATGTAAAACATGTTATCAGCGGTCTGGATGTAAAACGTTATTTAATTCCGCCAAAAAGACAATATATTATTTTTCCTTATAAGATTGAGAACGAAAAAGCAATTCTACTTTCTAAAGCCGATCTGGAAAACAACAGCCCGAAACTGTGGGAATATTTATTTGAAAACAAAAAAGTCCTTGAAGATAGGGAGAATGGACGTTTAAAAGGCAAAGGCTGGTATGGTTACATATACCTAAAAAATATGTCTTTACAAGATAAACCTAAATTATGTGTGCCTCGTTTAGTACAGAAAATTCAATGCACTTTTGATGCTAATGGTTCTTATTGTCTTGATAATGTGGATGTCGGCGGAGTTATACTTAAAGAAGAATACAATCATTTATATTATTATATTATGGGGCTTTTGAATTCTTCCCTGCTCAGTTTTTATCTAACCAAAATAAGCACACCATTTCGGGGTGGCTTTTGGTCGTGTAATAAGCAATATCTTGAAAAACTGCCAATTTATCTTCATTACCCGCAAGATAAAGATAAGTATGCTCTCTGTCAGAAGATTGAAGAAATGGTTAAACAGATTATAGAACTCAAGAAAGATGAAAAACGTTTGAAGGATGCTGAATTTCTTGAAAGAAAGATTGATGAGATGGTTGAGAAAATTTATTTGGAGTGATTGGATTAGAAAAAAGTTAATTGAGGTTATTATATGAATGGAAAAAAAAACGATCAAAACGATTTTATCTGTTATATAGGTAATAAGAAAGAAATATCCTTAGAGAAAATACGCTTAAGAATAAAAAATTATCTGGAACTGGATAATGTTAGTATTCTTGCCGGTGCAGGTACAAGTTTTCATATTGGCGCGCCTATAATAAGAGTAATTCCAAAAGAAATAAATGACTCATTATTAAGCGATAAAGAAATAAAAGATTTTTACAAAATTAAAATAGATGAAATCAGTAAAGATAAAAATAACAACAAGGGTATATCTCTCGAAGATTTTCTCAATTATTTACAGGCAGATAGATTTTGTGCAATAACAAGATCAGAAGACATAACTAATTATGACATTTTAATTAAAAAAATTCAAAGTGAATTATTTTTACGATGTAATACTCAGAATACAAACTTACATAATGATTACAAAGAAGATTCTAATTTAAAGGAAAATAGATATTTTTATCATGAGAAATTAATCAAAAAAATACTCCTAAGACCAATTAATCTGAGACGTGTCAATCTTTTTACTTCTAATTATGATTTGGCTTTTGAATATAGTTTTGATAATACAGGAATATATTATATAAATGGTTTTTCTGGTTTTCAGAGACGATTTTTTCATCCTGAATCCTATGATTATGACGTTTATTATCCTGGTCAAACTACAAGCGGAAAAGTGCATCGTGCTGAAAAAGTTTTACGTTATTATAAATTACATGGTTCTTTATCTTGGATTTTTACTGAACAAAATGCAAGAAATTTATATGGAATTGAAGAAATTTATATTGATAAAAAACCAGAAAACGAATTAGTAATATATCCATGTGTAACAAAAAAAAGATTTACTCT
Organism: uncultured Spirochaetota bacterium; assembly: GCA_963835575.1. Classification (GTDB taxonomy): domain Bacteria; phylum Spirochaetota; class Brevinematia; order Brevinematales; family JAOACQ01; genus CAVYGN01. Next base: position 35,364 of record CAWIGG010000002.1, read on the forward strand.
CGATTTGCCTTATTCCGAATTATTCAGACATTTCTCAAATTCTATTAAACTAAACCAGTCAGTATTGTTTTGTATTGGTTATTCTTTTAATGACGAACATATAAATGATATAATCTATCAGGCTCTTTCAATTCCTTCTTTTACTCTTTTTGTAATTGATTATAAAGCTACGGATAATAAAGAAATTAATAAATTAAAATCTCTCAATGATCCACGTATTTTAATAATTGAAGGTAAATATGCGAAATTCACTAAATTTGTTACTGATGTTTTACCTGATATATATGATGAAAAAGATGAAATCAAGATTACTGAAACAATGAATAAATTATATAATACTGATAATAATGATGAGGAAATTTCAGATGTCTGATCGTCAAATAGGCCGTGTTGTATCTGTAGATAATTTTCGTGTTTTTGTAAAGCTTGATGATGATCTAACAAGTACACATAAAAGCGGTTTTAATGACATTTACGAAGTTGCACGCATCAATTCTTATCTTATCATACCTGTGGGTTCAGATAGAATAGTAGCTTTAATTACAAGGGTCAAAATGCAGGAAGAACCCGAATTCGATAAAAATAAACAATCTATTTCACTGCCTTCTTCTTCCAGATATATTACCGCAACTATGCTAGGCACAATTGAAACAAGAAATAATAAAGAAATATTTATTCAAGGCGTATATAATTTTCCGGTTCTCGATAATGTAGTCTGGTTCATTACCGCGGATGATTTAAATAAAATATTCGATTATAATGAATCTTCCGAGATAGATTATTCTAAAGACTTTTATCTTCCTATCGGTAATTCTCCAGCTTTTCCGGATTATGATGTGAAAATCTGCCCTGACCAACTTTTCGTAAAACATACGGCAATTTTAGGAAATACCGGGTCTGGTAAATCGTGTACGCTTACTTCCATATTGAAATCCATTTTTAACTATAAATTTAAGACAAAAGTTGCTGGTCAAACGGAACAAAGTGAAGAATGTTATTTGAAGAATGCCCATTTTATTATATTTGATACTAATGGAGAATATAAAAATGCTTTTATTTCTGAAGGTGAACAATTCGAAAGAATAAATACCCTGGTTATTGATGATAAAGGTCTAAAAGTACCTTACTGGTTTATGAATTGGGATGATTTTGATTATTTGTTTGAGCCGGGTTCTGGCACACAAGCTCCAATTTTGAAAAGAGCAATAGGATTGGCTAAAAATATTACAGAAGCTAAAACAAATAATTTGCTTAATAAAGTTTTGGAAGGATGCCTCGTAGAAATTATAAATTCTGCTTGCGGTTGTGAAGAATGGAAATTCAAAGCTAAAAGAGAAAAAGATAAAAATTTTGATTGTAATAATCAAATACTTCAATTATCAAAAGAACTGGAAAAGTATTCTGAACTGAATTTAAGAAATATTTCAGAGAAATTAAAAATTTTAGGTAAAAAAGATTTAACATTAACTGAAAAAACACAATCAATTAATGAAATTGAATTAAGTTATAAAAAATATAAAGAAAGTTTGATTGATCAACAAATAATGACAGAAAAGAATATTGATCTTCCAGTATGGTTTAAGTATCAAGAATTAATTACAAAGTACATTGATTCCGCTATTGAAGAACATGAGGGTTCTTCTTCAAAAATTAGTGAATATGTCTCAACACTTAGATTGCGTTTGGAAGGCTTTTTTAATGACCGGCGTATTGCCGATCCTTTATTATTAAATATTGAAGCAGAATTTACAGAATCTTTAATAAAATTCATTTCATTTATCTTTGGCGATTTCTACCGATCCTTAAATAATAATGAAACCGATGTTTATTCAGAATATTATAATCAATTAAAATATGATCAATTTGAAAATATACCAAATAAAGGAAAAGCAAACCAGATCACAATTCTTGATATGTCACTTATCCCTTTTGATGTACTTGAAAATTTGACTGGACTTATAGGTAGACTGATAATTGAATTTGTGGAGCATTTTAAACCTGAGGAAAGAGGTCGGTATCCAATAGTAATTGTATTAGAGGAAGCTCAAAATTATATACCGGAAAAGAACAGGAAGGACCGGGAATCCATAGCAAAGAAAGTTTTTGAAAGAATAGCCCGTGAAGGACGTAAATATGGTATTTCATTAATAGTATCCAGCCAAAGACCTTCGGAATTATCAAAAACTGTGTTGTCTCAATGCAATTCATTTATCATTCATCGGCTACAAAACCCTGACGACCAAAAATATATAAAAGGACTTGTTTCCAGCGCCAATAGTGATATTTTAGATCAGCTACCGATACTCCCGCAACAGCATGCAATAATCATGGGTGATTGCGTCCGTACCCCTGTACAAATGAGAATAAATGATATATCACCCAAACCAAATAGTGACAACCCAAGATTTATTGAAAAATGGCTTGAAAGTAATAATGATTTTCCTGATTACAAAGAAATTTGTGACAGATGGGAAGAAGGTAAAAAATAAATATAAATTTAAAACATAAAAAGCCACTTTTTTAAAATATTTTAAGGAAGTATTAAAAATGGCAGCGCTAACTCTAATCTCCGCAGTTATTCCGGCGGAGACAAAGATGGGATTCTTTTTCCAAGCCATATATTAAGCTTTCCTCGGGCACTCCCGAAAACTCCGGCGCGGTCGCCGTCCTTCCACTGCCTGCGTTTTCGGGAGTGCCCTCGTCAAGCTTCCTGTTTTCAACCCTTTGAGCACTGCCTCACTCTTAACATAATTTTTCTTATGGTCAAGCAAGCGAATTAATCGCACTTTTTTATACTGATATTCCTCTATTTTTTTATAAAGTTATTTTATAATTTATTCTTTTTTCTACCGATGGCTCAATGGAGTAAACGCCTGCCCATAAGAAGAAATTATGTTAAGTAGCAAAGGATTTAATAATTTTTATATCCTGCATCTTTCTTATTCTCTAAAATCTTTTCTTTATTGTTGCTTTCTCAACCTTTGCTAACGTTCGGCGCGCTCAAAGGGTTGAAAACAGGGCTGGCGCATTTCGTTATTATTTTCCACCCTGCCCGCCCGTATAGAATGAAGCAAAAAGCATAGCTTTTTTTATGAGCTGTCCCGTCCGTCCCGTAGATATTCTTTTTCTCTTTCAGGTTCCAATTTCGGGACTCCCCTTTGTCCTTTTTCACTTGTCAGTACCGTTTTAAAACCGTGCTCTTTAAATATTTTCACCCTGCCTTTTTTATTATACCGTGAGAAAAATAAAATAGTCCACTTCGCCAAGGGTAAAGTCGCAAGCTCCCGATTTAAAAATATTTTATTGTCTTAAAAACAGAAATGCTTTTTTTAAAAACCAAGGGTCTTTATTACAGGTTAAAATATTTTTAAATCGCCCTTGCTATTTTATTTTTCTCGCTGGTGTTGTATTTAGTCAGGGTTAGAAATTTTATTATAACTCAAATTTTAGGAGGTATTTATGTCAGCTTATATTGTCAGCAAAGATCACATTTCTGCGTTAGTCAGTTTTTGTAATGCGAAAAATGTTTATGTGTATTATGATGGGAAAAAGTTTGATGTCACGAATCTTGACGCTATTGGTCAGATTCTCGTGAATGAAAACTACCGTTCAGTTAATACCCGGTATAGTTCAAACGATGCCCCATTTGTTTACGAGTTTCAATATCTGCAACGGCATTTTACGCTTATTCAGATTATTAAACTATGTCATTGCTATAATTATCAGTCATGTGAAACGGAAGATTATTATGAATCTCTTGCCTATGCGATTGTGAGAGGTATCGAATCTCATGCTGTCCGGTTATTACCTGGCTATGAAGAAGCGGAATGGGGTTTATAGTTTTGAAGCGTTATTGAAACGGAATTGAAGCGGAGAAGGTCTCCTTAAGAAATAAAAAAGCCCCTGCATTTTATAGATTTATGCAGGGGTTTTAGTTTGCGATATCCGGCCGGGATTATCAGCTCGGCATAAACGGAGTTGTAGGAGCTGTCCCATTGTTTGCGTTTTTGTAGTTTATATATCCGCTCACATACAGGTTAAAACCGCTCATCTGCTGACCACTTGCAGCACTATTCCAGGCGTCTTTTGTCGCCTGTGTTTCCGCCTGCCAGGCCGCTACCGCCGCCGTAAAATAGTCCCTGACTTTAAGCTGATTTTCAGTCTGGGGATTTGAAGGTACAGTATACTGCCTGCTATAGTTGATCCCCTTCCATTTTGCGAAAACCATCGTATCGGCAAATGTGCCGCTTGCGTCAAGGGACATCAAAGGCCCTGTTACTTTTGCCATAGTATTTCCACCTCCTTAAAGGATATAATTTTAAACAAATATTTTTTACCCTTTATTAATAGTCATTTTTAAGGGTATCGAAATGAAATAAATGGTTGAATTTAATCGGCAGGGAAGAATGACTGAATAAAACAAACAGGTTACATACGGAAAGTTAATAAATATTATCGGAAAGCAAGATATTATGGAGATCAATGCTGGGGAATAATAGGTTAAAAAACCTATTACGAACTATTTAAAACCCTTAAAAACTATTTGTAAAGCTCATTGGAAGTTTTTAAAACCATAAAAATATTTATGGTATTATTTATGATTATATTTATATTCTCTGTTTTCCTTGACAGTACCTTAAATTTGTCTTAATATTTAGGCATACTGTTAACAATACTATTCAAATACTTGACGGAGAGAATTTTCCGTGAAATCGATTTTGAAATAGAAATATCTGTTCTATTTATCATATTCTTAATTAGAATTCCGAATATTAAATATGAAGGGGGCGTAGCTTATGATTAGTTATAAATTTAATGAAACAAAAGCAATTCAGTTAATCGCTTTTCTTCTTAAGCAAGATAATACAAAAGATTATAATAATTATACAAAAATTATCAAACTTTTATACTTGGCAGATAGAGAAGCATTAAATAGGTGGGGAAGATCAATAACAAAAGATATTTATGCAAATCTTCCAGCGGGGCCGATTGTAAGTGAAACTTATGATTTAATTAAGGAAATGAAAAAAGGGGCTAATGAATTTATTTGTTCTAAAAATGAATATGATTTGGCATTAGTAAGTGATCCTGGTGATGATGAATTAAGTAATGCAGAAATTAAGCTACTTAGAGAAATATCTGAAAAATATAAGGATAAAACATATCAAAAAATGGTTGATGAGGTTCATCGTCTTCCTGAATGGGTTGATCCAAGACCTAGAGGGAAAAAATCATTATCAGTTGAAAATATTTTAGAAGTGTTAAATAAAACAGATGATGAAATTAAAGAAATTGAAGTATCAAACAAAGAAGAAAACTATATAATTAATGTCTTAGGTTTATAAGATGAAAAAAGGGGGGACATTCTACGGCAACCCAGAAGGAGCCTCTCAACCCCATCTACACTGTATAATTACAGACTCATCCGAGCATAAAGAAAAAGGTAAATGTCTTTTTGTTCATATGATTTCATATAATGAAGGTAATCCGTATTCAGACCGTTCTTGTATTTTAAATAAAGGTGATCACCCATTTATTACACGTCCAACTTGCATAAATTATGCTGCTGCAACGGAAATAGATTTAGAGAATCTTGAATTTGCTGTTAGTCGATGTTTGTGTGAAGAAAATGCCCCTCTATCCTTAGAAATCTTAGAGAGAATACGTGAAGGGGCAAGACTTTCTGATCATTTACCTAGAAAATATAAATACTTATTCGAATAAAATAAAGAAATTTAATCATTCAAAGAAAGAATTATGAATTTTCATCATAATAAAATAAGCAATAATTATTATTTCTAAATATTGTGTTAATTTTTCGACACTATAAAAAGGATTAAACAGAGTTTTTAGAGTCCGTAAAAAAGGCATTGAATATATTAAAATTAATAGTAAAACAATAAAATAACTATAAGGTTCCATTGTAAAACAAAAAAATAACAAAAAAGTAAACGATATTAGAAATCTTATAATAATTACTTTTCCCTAAAAATGTTATTGTTTTGTTACCAAATAGGTTTTATAATTCACTTATCTTATTGCTATTATATATATTAACAACTCTATAAGCAAAAACTGTGACAAAGCAAAATGTGGGCGCATCCCCGCAGGGCCGATAGGCCCGTAGCGTTTACACCGGGTTGTACGAAGTTTGCCGGGCCGAATTTCTATTTAAATATTTCATTAGCATCAATTTCAGCTGGCAGATTATCTTTTGTTAAATATCCTGGTAATCCCCACCATTGATTATAGTTATCATCATAATAATTAATAATTATTCTAATCTGTTCGTTATACAATTTTAATGAATCTAATAAATTCTGATAAATATATTTCTTTTCTTCAATTGATTTAACTTGAGCAAATCCAGCATCTTCTGGTGCAGGTTGAGGCATAACTATGGATTTTTGGGAAATATTCTCTTTAATATTATTATAATAATTTTTTTCTATTGTTGATCTTTCATTTACAAATTTGTCTAATTCTTTAATATAAAGTGTATAAAATACAAATGAATGCTTCAGATTTTCCTCCCTTTTAACCAATTCCCTATAGAATTTAATACACATTTCATAGTTATATCTATAATTATTGAATGAAAATATAGTTGGTTTCTTTAAAGATTTAAAACATTTATTATTTAGGTTGAGAATATCATAAAATTTTGGAATTAAATTACTATTTTCTTTTTCCATAAATGTTCCCCTTATATAACAATTTAAAATCGAATAACCAGCTTCGGCCCGGCAAATTTCGTACAACGGTGCGCGTAGAAGAAGTTTGGCGGCCCGTCAGGGTTGGCGTCTTTTTTGCATCCCACGCGCAAAAAAGATGACAAAGCCAAATTTGCCGCAGGCCGAGCACCGCCCGGAGCCGCGCGAGGACGGAGCGGAGCTTCTACGCGTTGTTGAGTCTGTCGAAAAAGTGATATTTAATGTAAATTATTATCGATATAGCTTAAAATAATGAATGAAATAAATCAATAGCGGAAGGTTATATGGCAAGATACAAGACAGTTAATTATGAGCAGATGGAAATGATACCGCTCAATTTTTCAGATCAGCTGATCGAAGGAACATATGAACACACACTCAATTTCCTAATCGAGGAAAAGGCTGACCTTTCCTGTTTTGATATAAATTATAAAAATGATAAAACAGGCTCGAAAGCGATTTCTCCGGCAATTCTTCTGAAAATAATCCTTTTTGCCTATTCGAAAGGTATTACTACATCACGCAGGATTGAGGAAGCTTGCCGGGTGAATGTCATCTTCAAAGCCCTGTCCGGGAATACCGTTCCAGACCATTCCACTATAGCCGCTTTTGTTACCGGTATGAAAGACCGGATTAAAATAGTATTTCAGTTTGTGCTGATGGTCTGTTCTTCTGCGGGATTGATCGGCGGGGACATGTTCGCCGTTGACGGCTGTAAATTGCCTTCAAACGCTTCTAAAGAATGGAGCGGTACATTCAAAGACCTGAAAAAGAAACAGGAAAAGTTTGAAAAGCTGGCGGCATTTCTACTGGAAAAACACGCGCAAGCTGACTGCTCCGGCGAAAATGAAAAGTCTAAAGCGCTTCAAAAAAGATCGGAAAAAATACGGAAGAAAGCGGAGAAAATCGATGCCTTTCTCAAATCCCAGAATCCCAAATACGGCAAGCGGGGACGTGAAAACCAATCGAATATTACCGATAACGAAAGCGCGAAAATCAAGAGTTCCCACGGTGTGATACAAGGTTATAATGGACTTGCGGTAGTGGATTCAAAGCATCAGGTGATTACCGCGGCGGAAGCTTTTGGTTTAGGCCAGGAAGGGGAAGTATTGAAGCCGATGGTTGAAATAACGGAGGAAAATTTAAGCGTGATAAAAGGAGAAACAAATCCGCTGGAAGGAAAAACAATACTGGGGGACACGAATTATTTCAGCGAAGAAAATCTAAAATATCTGGCGGAAGAAAAGAAGATGGAAGCTGTGATACCGGACAATCAATTTCGAGGGAGGGATGAACGGTTTACCGATCGGGGAAGGTTCAAGCCGAAACCGATGAAATACCGGGAACACGATTTTGAAAAAAATGAAGCTGATAATACTTATATATGCCCGAATGGAAAAATATTAAGCTATAAGGGATACCAGAGGCAATTGAGTAATTTCGGCCATAAATATCAGGCCAGGCAGGCGGATTGTTCAAAATGCGGGAAAAGGGGACAATGCTTAAAACATCCCGATAAGACAAGGCAAAGAACATTATATCTGGTGGACAAAAGAGGGGATAAAAACTATTCAAAAGAAATGGTAAATAAAATTGATCTGCCGGAAATCAGGGATTTGTACAGCCGGAGGATGGGAATAATTGAGCCGGTATTCGGTAACATCCGTTCTTGTAAAGGTATGGACCGTTTTACGCTCAGGGGTAAGAGTAAGGTTAATATCCAGTGGCTTTTGTTCTGTATAGTGCATAATATTGGTAAAATCCAGATATTTGGTAAGATTTAAGGGGGTGTTCATAGCCATAATACCGGCTTGAAATTGGAAAAATGGAAAATCCGGATAGAGAAATGAAAAATGATACTCTATCCGGCTTTCAGAAGACAGTTTTTATTCTCGTTTTTGGCTTTTTCGACAGGGTCGTTATATGCCGTTGCCCAATCATTCTTTTAACCCGCTTTCTGTAATTTTTAATATTACCGATTTAACAATGTCCAAGAATACAGATATTTCTTTTTCAGAATATGACTTACTAATTACCCACTTTAGATTTGATTGAGCATTAACAAAATAACCTGTCTTTACAAGATTCTCTTTATAGTAATCTATAATAATTTCAGGATTATTGATTTTCTTTTGAATTTCTTCAAAACCGGAATAAATACTTTGTTTAAAAACTGATTTTGGAGGATAACCAAATAATAATGCGATTTTTTTATCACTTATATTTAGATTTAAAGAATATCCTTTTGAACCCCAAATAAACATTAAGGTATTGACTTTTGCAAACTCGATAATTTTATTGAAAACCAATTTTCCATTTTCATCTAAAGATTCTAAAAAGTCTTTCTGATTTACTTTTGGTAATGAAGCAGATTGAACATTTTGTTTTTTATATTCTTCATCGCCTATTATCATATCTGAAGAAACGACTTTTTCTCCATTTTTTGATTCAAAATATTTAAATTCTAAACAATTAATATCAATTCCTTTTTGTCTTAAGAAAACAGCAGTTTGTTTAATTTCTTTGCTAATTTCCTGAGCGATAATTAGTAAACGCATATTTTTATTAAATGATACTTGTTGATCCGGTTCTTGAATAAAATATTGATTGTGATAATCTTCTAAATTTGATTCTTCTCCATAATATTCTTTAAATATTTCATTTAATTGCTCATAATTCAAATTTTCAATAAATGATGCATATTCAAGTATTTGTGCGATGGTTTCTCTGGGTGTTTTATCTCTTTTTAGTTCAATGACAACAACATTGCCAATTTTATCTATTCCCAATAAGTCAATATAAGCATTGAAATTAGTTGATACCTGTCTTCCAATAATTAATATTTTTGTATTTTCAAAGAAATAATCCGGATTCTTTTCCAGTAAAATTTCTAAATCTTTTTCTATATTATTAATTTTGAAATTTTGTTCTTTGTAAGGAGTGAAATTTCCTTCATTGTTTATTGTAAATAATTTCATTTGTTTCCTCCAAAAGCTGATTGGGCAATGGCATATAACGGCACAGACAAGCCGACGTTTTTTCGGCTTAGAGCCAGGCTTGCCGCTCTTAGCCGAAAAAATGTGGTGAACTTTTTGTCCTTCTCCTCCGGCCTACTTCTCAAAAAGTGAACCTGAGGAACGGAACCCGGAGCGACTGAGCGTAGGGTGAGTACCGGAACGTTTGTCTGTTGTTAGCTGCTGTGCCGGTTGCCGTGTATCATGAGCATATTTTATTTTTATTCCAAGTTTTTTTGATAGTTTTTCAACATAATTATGAGTTTCTTTAACAATTTTTAATAAGTCATAATCATTTTCAGCAGACATTTTTCTTTGAACAATTTCTTTATTTTTGATAATTTCATCTAAAATCATAAATTTATTCCTCCTTATTTAGTAATTCTAAAGGTGTGATAATTTCAGGTATATACAATCCCAATCTAGTATTAATAATTCTGATGTGTTGTTTTTTATTTCCATTTGCCAAATGAGTACAATTCCAGGTCAATAAAAAATCGATTTTATAATAAGACGCATAAGATAAATGAAGTGCATCTCCACCTAATTCTTTAGGCATTAAATAATTGTCAATATAAATCTGTGCGATATCAAGAACATCTTTATTTGGAGGTAAAACGGTAAGTTTCAAAGCGTTTTGAAGAACTTGTTCTTTTCTTGGATAATTACTTTCTCCAAGCTCTTTTAATGTTTCTTCTGATAAGGATACTTTATAAAATTTCTTTTCTTCTTTCCACCATTTTTTTGTGATATCAATAAGAAATTGAATCTCTTCCCTTTCATCATAAAGAAAACTCAGAACTGTAGAATCTAAATAAACAGATTTCATAAAATATCCCACTTATTTTTTATTAATTATAATACTAAAATGAAATTATCACACTTTTTTTATTGCGTTTTTTGTTTTATAACAAAGCCAGGCAACCGGCATTTCAGCTAACGGTGGCGGACAAACGACGTTTGCAAGCCTTAGAGCCAGGCTTGCCGCTCTTAGGCTTGCAAATGTGGTGAACCTTTTGTCTTTCTCCTCCGTCCTACCCAACAAAAGGTGAACCCGAGGAGCGCAGGCGTCGCAACGCCGAGCACCGCAGCGTTTGTCCGCTGTTGGGCGATGGCGGCCAATTCTCTGAATGAATAAGATTTTCCGCAGGCAATTATTTCGCTGAATTTCTCAGTCTTTCTATAAATATCATTACTTGACAACGGCACTTATTTTCTTACATATGCCTGCGACCATAACCCTTCTCTTTATTCATTATAATCAAAAATGCCCATAATAATTTTATCAAACAGCCTTTATTTTTTCAAATAAGAATTCTTAAAAAATAATATTTTCAAGTAAAAAAAACAACATAAAAATAATTTTATTTCTATTATAACTAATTTATAAGCCAAATATCTAAATTATCTCTTACAACCTGAACTACGCAGAGAAATATCCGTCCTTCCCGGGCATTTTTGAATGTTTATTATACAGCATTGGCCGCTTTCGCCCAACTCTATATAAAAGAATTTCGTTTTTTATGAAAATAATTACTACGATTTATTGTATAAAATACGAAATTGAATCAGATTATTTTAATAAGCTAATATTTAAGTGTCAAGATTAGTTTTTTTTAAGCTTAGAGTTACATCAAGGGGGCTGATAATATTTTTAACTATGTTTTTTGAAATATGGGTATAGATCTCTGTCGTTTTTAGACTTTTGTGCCCCAGAAAGGTCTGGATATACCGGATATCTGTTCCATTTTCCAGAAGGTGTGTCGCGAATGAATGCCTCAGACAGTGAATACTGCATTTTTTATTGATCCCGGTTTTTATAACGGCATTTTCAAATACTTTTTCCGCTGTTCTTATCGTTATGTGGCTGTTTATGTCATAACTTGGAAAAAGCCAGATGAGAGTATTGTAATGTTTGGTATAATCATCCATCAATGAAAGGATGATATCCGAAAGTATGGTGATCCTGTCTTTATTCCCTTTGGCCTTCCTGATAAATATCTGCTTTCTTTCACGGTCAAGGTCTTCAATTTTTAGTTTGACAGCTTCGCTGACCCTTAATCCGGCCGAATATATAATGGAGATTAAAAGTTTGTGTTTTAAATTATCGATACCGGATAGTAATTTTATGATTTCCCCTGTATTTAAAATCACAGGAAGCTTTTTGTCTTTTTTTGCCCTGGGTATGTATACCGTAAAATCCTTCTTCAATATTTTACCATAGAAATATTTAATCGCGTTAACGGCGCAATTAATAGTTGACGAGGACAGGTTTTCTTCATCCGCGAGATAATAAAGGTATTCCATAATTTCAGGCCTGGTTATTAATTCCGGTTTTTTCCCATGATATTCAAGCATATTTTTATTGTAATAAAGATATGAGGCTATTGTCTGAGAACTGTATTTTCTGATCTTAAGCTCTTTCTCCAATACGGTCAGATAATGATCGTAAGAGAATAATTCGTGATAACTTTCCGGGAATAATTCCTTTAGCCGGATAATATTTTCTTTTTTCGGGTTTATTAACCAGCATTTATTCTGCTTGTCCCATTTGCTTCCGGAAATTGTATGCATTTTCTCAATTAAATCTATGTCATAAAGGAAACACACCTCAATTTCCCCGCTATTATTATATCGCATCTTCACATCTTTCATATTTTTCTCCTCTTTTACCTTAATACCTGAAACTTGTTAAATGGTATGTAGATTATGTTTTATTGTTGTAAATAAATATTAACATTTAGCTCAATATTAAGAATATAAATCGAATTTCGTTAATTAATTACGAAATATGGATTGCTGTCTTCCCGGGTTGAAGGCGGCTGATTACGGCTTTAATATGGAAGGAGTGTATTTGCCGCATGGGAAGGAGTATAATACTGTCAGCGCAAAAAAAGTTTTTTTATTAAAATGTATTATTATCGCCTGAAATTTATTACTCTTTGATAAATAACCTGTCTTCTATTATAATACTATAGTGTAAATTTGGAGTGAATATGTCTTACAGGGATCAGATCAGGAATTTTTCCATCATCGCTCATATCGACCATGGCAAGTCGACGCTGGCCGACAGGATCCTGGAAAAGACCGGCATCATTGATAAAGCGAAAGGCGGGGAGCAGGTCCTCGATTCCATGACGGTTAAGAAGGATCATGGCATTACCGTCAAGGCGCATACGGTTTCCGTGCCGTACAAAGCGAAAGACGGGATTGATTACACGCTGAACCTGATCGATACGCCGGGCCATGTCGATTTTTCCTACGAAGTTTCCCGGAGCCTCGGCGCGTGCGAGGGCGTTCTTCTTTTGATCGACGCCTCGCAGGGCGTTCAGGCGCAGACGCTCTCCAATTTTTATCTTGCCTTCGAGCAGAACCTGGAGATCATTCCTGTGATCAATAAAATCGACCTGCCCAGCGCCCATATCGATATGGTAAACGAACAGATCGAAAAAGACCTCGGCCTTTCTCCGGAAAGCGCGCTCAAGATCAGCGCCAAGGCGGGCATCGGCATCGAGGAAGTTCTGGAAGCGCTTGTCACTAAAATCCCGCCGCCGAAGGGCGACGAAAACGCCCCGCTCAAGGCCCTTGTTTTCGATTCTTATTACGACATCTACCGCGGTGTGATCGTCAAGGTGCGGGTTTATGAAGGGAGCGTCAGGCATGGCGACCAGATTTCCTTTATGCTTTCCAACCGCGAGTACCAGGTGGAGGAAGTCGGGCTCATGCGGATGAGCCTGCTGAAAAGGGACGAGCTCCGTGCCGGCGAGGTTGGTTACATCATCGCCGGGATCAAGTCCATCTCGGAATTCGGCGTCGGCGATACGATCACAACGAAGATTCATCCCTGTGATAAGCCGCTGGCCGGCTACAAGCCGCCCAAGCAGTATGTTTTCGCCGGGCTTTTTCCCATCGAGGGCGAGCAGTTTGATGAGCTTCATGAAGCGCTTTATAAGCTCAAGCTGAACGACGCCTCTCTCTCATTCATAAAGTGGAATTCCGGCGCCCTGGGCATGGGCTTCAAGTGCGGCTTCCTGGGCCTTCTGCATCTTCAGATCATCCAGGAGCGGCTGGAAAGCGAGTTCAACCTTAGTATCATCTCCACAGTACCGTCTGTTGAATACCGGATCAAGCTGACGAACGGTAACACTATTTTTATAGAGAACGCCACGGAACTTCCTGAGAACAGCAGCGTCTCCCAGATTGAGGAGCCGTGGGTGACAGCTCGGATCATACTGCCGAACGATTTTCTCGGCACGGTCCTCGACCTGATCCAGAAAAGGCGCGGCATCCAGAAGAACATGCTCTATATCGATTCCACACGTGTCGAGGTCAAGTGCGAGCTGCCGCTGGCGGAGATCATCTACGATTTTTACGACAAGCTGAAATCCTTCTCGAAAGGCTACGCCTCCTTCGATTACGAATTCCTCGAGTTCCGCCGCGGCAAAGTTGTCAGGATGGACATCCTTGTGAACGGCAAGCCCGTGGACGCGCTGGCCCAAATGGTCCATGAGGACAATGCCTACGCCCGCGCGCGTTCCGTCTGCGAAAAGCTCCGCGAGCTCATTCCCCAGCATCTCTTTCAGATCCCGGTCCAGGCTGCGATGGGAGGCAAGATCATCGCGCGCGAGACGATCAAGGCACTGCGCAAGGACGTGACGGCCAAATGCTACGGCGGCGACATCACCCGGAAGCGCAAGCTCCTCGAGAAGCAGAAGGAAGGCAAAAAGCGGATGAAGACCATCGGCAATGTGGACATTCCGCAGGAAGCCTTTATCGAAGTCCTCAAACGGGGCGACGATGAATAGGATCATCCTGGCCAGCGCCTCTATCGGCCGGAAAAGGCTCTTTGAAAAATATTTTACGGAATTTACAGTCTGCGTGTCAGACTTTGATGAAAGCTCGGTTCAAAACAGCAGTCCTTCCGAACTGACGCGGCTTCTGGCGCTTTACAAATCAGGAAGTGTTGCCGAAAAGTTTCCCTCCGATTTTGTTGTCGGCTTTGATACAGTTGTCGTGTGCGAAGGTAAAATTCTGGGGAAGCCGGCTGATTTGAATGAAGCCCGAAAAATCCTGCGTTTTCTCAGCGGAAAAAAGCAGTCCGTCCTCAGCGGCTACGCGGTGATCCTCCGCGGCAAAGGCATTGAGATTTCAGGGGTAGGGGAAACGGTGCTTCTCTTTAAAAAATTGACTGATGAATTTATAGAAAACTATATCAGGGAGCATCCTGTCACAAAATACGCCGGCGCGTACGGCGTTCAGGACAAGGACGAGTTGATCCAGATCATAAAGGGCGGTTTTGATAATGTCATCGGCGCGCCGATGGATGAAATAATCGCGCATCTCAAAAAAGCGGGCGCTCCGGAAGGGCTTTTTAAAAAGATATATACCGGATTTTCCGCGAATGCACATAAGGATTTCATTTCACAGGAAGACACGAAGACGGGAAGATAATATTGTCTTTCAATCCCTTATCATGCTGTTAAACATTATTAATCAAATAAATAACCTCAGGGATTGGTAAATAATATGATAATGTTTCTTCCAAATATATTTCCTATTTCTTTCAAATAATGAAATGGATGTTTATTTATATATAAACGACATAATTCAATCAGCTTTCGCCTTATACTCTTCCCGGCTTCGTGCCTTCCTGTTAAAATTCCCAAATTCGCGTCCATTCGCGTGAATTAGCGGATTATCCGTTCTCAAATCCTGAATCCCGCGCCGATACCGTAGGAAACGCCGATATTCCCCTGATCCCAGTACAGGTAAAGCGTCGGTTTCAGAATGATGAATTTCCATTCGAGCTGTCCGAATATTCCGAGGTTCGGCATATAATTTTGAATGGAAGGATCTATCTGGCGCACGGGATTTTCTGGGAAATACATATTGACCCTGCCCTGAATTCCAGCTCCGATCCGGAAATCATAGTTTATATCTCCCAGGAAGTAATAGCCGGCTTCAACGTATGGGGAAATGAAATAGACAGTGCCTGTGCTCAGGGTCGAATAGGAAGCTCCTGCTCCGACGCCGAACCAGAAATATCTTCCCCAGAATAAATCGGCCCCTAAAGTCGCGAAGCTTCTGTCCAGCGCTATCGCCTTTATATGGAAAATCCCTGAACTTTTTTCAGAAGGCGTGACATCCCTGTTCTCGCCGTCCTTGACATAAAAAGTCTGGTTTTCAACGACGCCTTCATTGGTTTCCGTAAGCTTCAGGACATGGTTCCTTCCGGCAGGCATGTTGGTAATGATATCGTTTTCATTAACGGGTTTATTATCCAGGAATAGCTGGTAATTCTTATTCCTGTCTTTATAGGCTATGCCGTTCACCTTGACCGTGGCCAGCCCGGCATAGCTGATAGTGATCGATTTATAGCTTTTTAAATTCGCCAGGGCTTCCAGAACAAACTTCTGGTCCCAGAGACGCTTGATCTGGACTTTGTAATCATTGTCCGGAAGGATTTTCAGGTTATAATTGAAGCCGTCATTGGTTATCGGGGAGATAAGTTTTCCATTGACATAAAGCTCGTATTGGTCCCTGCCGGTTTTGAATTTTTCAAAGAATATGTTGGCGATATTCACTTCGATGTTCAGTGCGGACTTAACGCTGTCGGAGATCATTTCGTCAATTGTATCGAAGATTTCCGCTCCGGTTGAGGCGACAAGGTATTCTTTTTTCAGGATATTGGTATTGCCGTTCCTCGAATAAATTCTTAATTCCGTTTTAATGCTGGGGTTCGCGCGTGTGCCTTTGAACTGATAATCGCCGTAGATGATGATATCCGCGTTTTCTTCTTCAGCCAGCTTTGAAACATTCTTTTCATCGGCGGTTAAATTTAACATATTTGTATCATCGGGGACGTTAACGCTGGGAATGATGCCGATGAATGTATAAAACGAATGGAAAATGATGGCGCGGACAAGGCCTGAACTCACAAACACTCTTTCATTAGACTTGTTTTTTAAAGGCAGGATCAGGACCTTCGCTTTTTTATTTGTCTCGCTTCCGCCGGTGCTGACGCTGACCTCCTGCGCAAAGGTAAATGACGCGGCTGTAATAAGTATGAAAAATACCAGAAGTCCTTTCATAAACGCCTCCGATAAAAACAAAACAATTTTATACGGGGATCAGCGAATAAAATTCTTAATTTTTATTGACCGGAGATATCTAATTATTTATATTTTAATGTGCAGTCCTGAAAATCCAGGTTTTTGGAATTATGACTTTGTTCTGTATTTTGCTGTCCCTCACCATTTTGTAAGCTCCACCGGCGCAGCCTGACAAAATGGTGAGGGACAGCGGCATTTTTTTAAAAAAAAAGTTTATTAAACCCGGGCACTTCCAAAAACTATAAGTTTTTTAAAGCGCCTTAAATCAATTATAAACCCTGAGAATAAAAGTTTCAAGAGTAATTTGTAATTTTCACCAAAAAAAAGTATAGTATATGAAACTTGGGAAAGAGGCTTTAATTGACCGGATTTATGGGAAAAAGTCTTATTTGCCGGACGGAAAATTATTGGAGGAATGGATGTTGACGCTTGATATAGATAAAGGAGTTCAGAAAGGGCCTGAGAAAAATCTTAATTTTGACGTGATAATTATCGGCGCCGGTCCCGCCGGACTGACCGCCGCGATTTACGCTTCGCGCGCGCTTTTGAAAACACTCGTGATTGAAAAGCTCGGTTCGGGCGGCCAGGCGGCCGTTTCCGACCTGATAGAGAATTATCCCGGCTTTCCGGACGGCATCAACGGCTTTGAGCTTTCACAGAGGATGGAACAGCAGGCCAAAAAATTCGGCGCTCTCTTTGAGAACGATGAGATAAAGTCTGTAGAAAAACCCGAGGGTTCGGATTATTTTATCATAAAGGGCGAATCGGCAGTGTACCAGGCCGGCGCCGTTCTGATTTCGACGGGGTCCAATCCGCGCCTCTTGAATGTGAAGGGCGAATCGGCCTATATGGGCAGGGGGATTTCGACCTGCGCGACATGCGACGCGGCCCTTTACAGGGAGAAGATCGTCGCAGTTGTCGGCGGCGGGGACTCGGCGATGGACGAAGGCATGTTCCTCACGCGGTTCGCGAAAAAGGTGATCATCATACACAGGCGCAACGAGCTCCGCGCGGAGAAAATACTCCGGCAGAAAGCCTTGGCAAACCCGAAAATGGAGTTTGTCTGGGACAGTGTTGTGGAAGAAGTGATGGGAGACGAGAAGATCCGCCGTGTCCTTATCAGGAATGTTAAAACAAATGAGACAAAAGAGATTGAGATCGACGGGCTTTTTATATACATCGGCCATATACCTAATACGGCCTGGATTAAAGTGGAAAAAGACCCGGAAGGCTATATCATCACCGATGAAATGATGAAGACAAACATACCGGGAATTTTCGCGGCCGGCGACTGCCGTAAAACGCCCCTCAGGCAGATTTCAACCGCAATCAGGGACGGGGCCATAGCGGGCTGTATGGCGGAAAAGTACCTTGAAGATATAAAGTGCAAAGAAAAATAATACAATTCCGGGTAATCCGCTAATGCACGCGAATGAAGTGGATTTTTTTTAGAAAAAGCCGTCATTGCGAGGGAAGGGATATCTGCTGTGCCGGAAGGCATTGCCCGAACCCCCGATTAGATCGGGGGCTGTCGGGACAAGAAGATTACTTTATGTACAGACAGATTGCTTCGCGCTAAAGTCAGTGGCGAAGGACAAAGCATAGTGCTCGCAAAGACGCTTTTCTGCGCATATTTGCGTGGCTTAGCGGAAGACCTGCTGATCCTGTGTAATTGGATTCAACAAATCAAGAGAATTTTATTTCACAATTCCGAGAAAGCCGTACATAGCCAGGGCCATCAGCGCCGCGGAGATGAAGGCGATCGGCAGGTCCTGAAAGGCCTTCGGAACTTTGGCGCGCGCGAGCCTTTCGCGCACGCCGGCCATCATCACAAGGGCCAGCGTAAAGCCCACGCCCGCGGCGAATGAAAACACGACGCTCTGGATAAAATCATATCTTTCGCGGATGACGATAAACGCGGCGCCGAGGATGGCGCAATTGGTCGTGATCAGCGGCAGGTATATCCCCAGCGAATGATAAAGGGCCGGAGTCAGTTTTTTCATAACGCTTTCCACAAGCTGGACGAACGCGGCGATCACAAAAATGAAAACGATGATCTGCAGGAATTTATCCAGTTTCCATGGGACAAGGAGATAATAATTGACCGGGTAGATAGCGATAGTGGACATCGTCATGACAAAGATCACGGCAAAACCCATGCCGAGGGCGGAATCGAGCTTTTTCGAAACGCCGAAAAACGGGCATAAACCCAGGAAGCGTGAAAAAATGAAGTTATTGATAAAAATGGCGCTGAACATGATCACCATCAGTTTTCCTAAGTCCATATCTGCCTCCGGTAATTTTTAATTATGAATGATCAAGCCTTTTTTCTACGGATAAAATACACACCAGTCAAAGCGATAAAGCCTGCCGCGCAGAGCCATGCGAAAAGATCGCCTGTATAAGAGTAGATTGTCCTGACGCCTTTTGTGGGCAGGTCGGCGATCATGATACTATATCCGTTTTTATAATCGCTTTTTGCCGCCTGAACCCGGCCCAGGTAGTCAGCCGCGATGGATAATCCGCTTCCAGCCGCCCGGAACATGGAAAAGCCGTTCTCCACAGCCCTGAAGACCGACATATACGAGTGAAAAGGGGTAATCTCATCCCAGTCTAAGGAAGGAATGAGGAAGATATCAGTCCGGTTTCTGCCGGCCTGCTGAATATATTGCGGAAAATCGTTATCATAACAGATGGCGGAGGAAAGCTTTCCATACGGCGTTTGAAGGTAAGGAATAACGGCGGCTCCCGGAGTAAACCTGAATGATTCGACCCCCACGAGAAGATAATGCTTGATGTATTCCCATCGCATAACACCCTCAGGGTCGAAGAGGTAAGTTTTATTCTGCGCCCTGCCGCTTAAATCTTTCTGATAGACGGAAGCCGTGACGGAAAGATAGACTTTATTTTTGAGCGCGGCTTGACTGCAGTCTTTCAATAAAGCCGCTTCTTCATCATGGGAAATGAGAAATCCGTATTCCTGCCATACAATGATTTTAGCTCCGCTGGATGCCGCGATGGATGTCAGATCATTCAATTTCTTCATGGCCTCTTCAGGGGAGATGAAATTTTTATACTTGTAAACGTTTTTAAATTCCTCATTTCTGCTTATTTCTGTAACGGAGGCAAGCCGGATGGTTTCTGACTTCGGCTGTGAAAATACGATCCTTGTTCCGCCGTAAAGAAGGACGAGAATTAATATTGTGGAAAAAAGCACGGCAGTCTTTTTTATTTTCTGCATGGAAAAACCGTTTTCCCAGGCCAGGTTGACAACCGGGGCGAACCAGGCTATCAGGAAAGAGAGGCCCCATATTCCTGTTACGGAAACAATCTGGATGAGAGCCATGCTGCCGTATTGGGAGTAGGCCAGGGATCCGATACTGGCCGAACCGGGAATGAAAGATTGAATGAACTCCTTGGTTGTCCAAAACAATGGAAATGCAAGCGTGGAGAGAAGTCCTTTCAAGCGCTTTGAGAAAATCCAGTCGATATAATATACCAGAAAATTGGCCAGGCTTAGAGAGACTATCATGAAAATACTGATAAAGAGAGGGATCATTTTCAACATGGGACTAAGCATGATATAATCCGCCGCCAGAATAGCGATACCGCCGGCAAGTATACCGGGGAATGATTTCTCTGACCGCATAAAGCGCAGGATAAAAACAGGGGCAAGCCATGCCGCCGCGGGTATTGCAAGGTTAAAGTTAGAAAAGATCATCAGCACAATACCGGCCAGGAGATAAAGATAATTCTTTAATAAATCCGCGGTTTTTGCAGTCATTTTATAATCCTCATTTACAATTTATTCTTTTATCTGATCAATAATGCCGGGGCTTTTATTCCGCTGTTTTTTTCTCCTCAAGGGCCCGCATTTTGATTTTACTTTCCTTTTCCCGGCGCTTGATTTTCAAGCGCTGTAAGAAAGCGAGCAGAAGCCCCATAACGATAAAACCGCCGGGCGGCATCATCATGACGACTGCCGATTTCGGCAGAATGTTCTGCCGGCTTAAATCGGGCAGTGCCTGCCGGATATACGCGCCTATGTCGAATACAGGGCCTACGCCCGCCAGCCGCAGGGTGATTGTTCCATTCCCGGCCACTTCACGGATCGCTCCGATAAGCGTGAGGGCCAGCGTAAAGCCGATCCCCATCCCGATACCGTCCAGTACGGAGTCCATAATGGTGTTTTTTGCGGCGAACGCCTCGGCGCGTCCGAGGATGATGCAGTTAACGACGATCAGGGGAATGAAGATACCGAGCGCCCTGTTCAGATCCGGTGTGAACGCCTCCATAAAAATCTGAACGATTGTGACGAATGAGGCTATCACGATTATATAGCAGGGTATCCGCACTTCATTCGGGATAAAATTTCTTAAAAGCGATATAAAGAGATTTGAAAAAGTCAGGACGAAAATAACGGCCAGGCCCATGCCCAGGCCGTTGATCGTCAGGTTTGTTACCGCAAGGGTGGGGCAGAGCCCGAGCACGATCACGAATATGGGATTTTCCTTGAAAATGCCTTTTGTCAATTCTTTCCAATTTATTTTCATCGCGGCTTCTCCTCTACTGAGGCTGATGTATCCGCGTCCGTATTCGAGAGTTCCGTATGATTGATGATGCTGTTGTACAGCGCGAAGGATTTGCGGATGTCATTCGCCACGGCCATGGATGTGAGCGTCGCGCCGGTTATAGCGTCCAGGCCTTTATTTTTAAAATCCTCTTTTGACGCCGGGATCCCGCCTGCCGTCAGGCCTTTGAATTGCTTGAGCCATGAATCTTCTTTTGTCTTTGTTCCCAGTCCCGGTGTTTCGGCCGGCATGCTGAGAATAAAAACGGAGTCGACCGCGCCGTTGGTGATGCCGGTGAGGGTTTCGATCATCCCGCCGTAACCCAAACTTCTTTCCTTAAAAATATAGCC
This sequence comes from uncultured Spirochaetota bacterium, assembly GCA_963835575.1. Classification (GTDB taxonomy): domain Bacteria; phylum Spirochaetota; class Brevinematia; order Brevinematales; family JAOACQ01; genus CAVYGN01. Next base: position 57,124 of record CAWIGG010000002.1, read on the forward strand.
GGCCATATTGCGCGACGCGTCATACGCCACGTAGTATTCTCTGCCGGAATTTGTCAGGAGGACAAAACTGGTGGCCGGTCCGATCGCGTTGGTAAGGGCGTTCTTTTCATCCTTCATCCGGACTTCCGCCAGCTTATTTTCAAGCAGCTGGTAGGTAAGCCCCATGGCCAGGCCGGCGCAGGTCGCGATAACGACCAGAGGATATATGATTTTAAAAAAATATTTCATGCCCCGGCCCCCGGATTTCTCGTTTTACTATACCCGTAAATCCTGTCTTTGACATAACGGTCGATCAGCGGGACAAATATATTCATAAAGACAATGGCGTAACTGACGCCCTCGGGATAACCGCCCCATAAGCGGATGATGACGGTCAATACTCCCAGGCAGACGGCGAAAATGATCTTGCCCTTAAGCCCGATGGGAGATGTGACATAGTCTGTTGCCATAAAGCAGGCGCCCAGAAAAAGCCCGCCGGATAGTATATGATAAAGCGCGTTGCCTGTAAAAAGCCCGGTGCCCAGCGGAAGACCGCCGAATACCCATGCGAGGAGGGCGGCCGTCCCGATATAAATGACCGGTATGACAGGAACGATGACGCCTCTCACAACCAGATAAATTAATCCGATCAGGATGGCCAGTTTTGATGTTTCGCCGATGCATCCGGGAATATCGCCTATAAAGAGGTTCCAGTAATTATCGAATTTCATGGAATGGACAGCCTGCCATCCGCCGGTCTTTAATGTATTCAGCGGCGAAGCTGTGCTGACGGCGTCCAGGATTTTCTGTGAAGCTGTTGCGAAGTTAAACCATGGATTCACGATCCCGCGTATGGTGGGCGACCAGTTCCCGACCATCACATTGGTCCACGCGGCCAGGACGAAAATACGCCCGCCAAGGGCGGGGTTCATAAAGTTATAGCCCAGACCTCCGAAGGCCCATTTCACTATCGCGATGGAAAAAGCGCTGCCGGCGGCTACGACATACCAGGGGCAGGACGGCGGCATATTATAGGCGAATAAAAGCGATGTGATGACGGCGCTGCCGTTCAGGATCGTGATACCGCTTCTGGTGAATAAGTTCATCAGGAGCTCGGTTAAAACTCCCGTAATGAGGCTTATAGCCATGATATTAATAGCGTTCATGCCCGAAGAAATAAACCGCGGCAAGACCCGATGGAATAAGCGCTATGACCACGTCCCACATGATCTTTTCGATACTCTTCGGGCCATGAATATGCGGTGAAAAAAGAACTGAGCCGGCCTTGCCTTGCGCCCTGGCCATCAAACACCTCCAAGACACCGTTGCAATCAATATAGAGCAACTTTTTTGTGCGGAACCCGGCTGTGACTCCCGAAAGTCTATCTTTGCCGGGGGAAGAGCACAAAAATTAGTTGCTCTTTGATTGCAACGGTGTTTCAATTAATTTATTACAATTCTATCCAAACTAGTGTTAAGTCAGATTCTTGCCTTGTTTCCTCTTCCAGAATTCCTTTCCGTAGCGGATCAGCCCGACGATCGGAATGGATGACGGACAGACATAAGCGCAGCAGCCGCATTCGATGCAGTCCAGAAGCCCCATTTCATTAACGGCCTCTTCCACCAGCAATTGGTCGCAGAGCTTGGCGAGTTCCGTCGGCTGAAGCTTTATCGGGCAGACAAAGAGGCAGTATGAACAGCGGATGCATGTTTTATTTTTGACTTTATAATCCTTTGCTTTTGGAATGATAATCAAGCCGGTCGTCCCTTTGATGACAGGCATGTTCAAGTCAGCGACTTCTGTGCCCATCATCAGGCCTCCGGCCGCCATTGCCCCGAATTTATCAGGAATTCCGAATTCCTCGATGATATGGGTAATAGGAGTACCGATCTTGACTTTATAATTACCGCGGTTTTTTAAATTATCGCCCGTATAGGTGATGCCGCGTTCGATCAACGGCTTATGATAGACAACGGCCTCGTAAACAGCGAAAACAGTCGAGACGTTTTCCACCAGGACGCCGATATCGATGGGAAGCCCTTTTGACGGCACTTCCTTTTCCAGCAGGGCTTCTATCAGCTGTTTCTCACCGCCCTGGGGATATTTTGACCGCACAACTTCCACGCGGACGGACGGATCGCCGGCAAGCTTTCCGGCGAATAATTCCGCGGCGTCCAGTTTATTGTCCTCAATAGCGATAATGACTTCTTTGACCGGCAGTATTTTCATGACAATGCGGGCCCCTTCCAGGATTTCGTCGGTTTTATCCAGCATCATCCTGTGGTCGATTGTCAGGTACGGCTCGCATTCGGCGCCGTTAATAATCAGGGTGTTTATTTTTTTATCCGGGGGAGGCGAAAGTTTGACATGGGTCGGGAAACAGGCCCCGCCGAGGCCCACGACGCCCGCCTTTTTAATTTCCTGAATCAGCTGTTCGGGAGATAAACCGGAATAGGGGAATTTTTTTTCATACCAGTTTTTGATGGTGCCGCCCGTTTCAATTGTGACGATGTCAACATTCCTGGCGGTAAAGGTGTTTCCCTTTTCCACGGAAACTACTTTTCCTGAAACGCTGGCATGGATATTGGCTGAAATAAACCCGGAGGCCTCGCCGATCAGCTGGCCTTCTTCCACAACCTGGCCCGCCTTAACAAGCGTCTTTGCCGGGGCGCCGGTGTGCTGGGACATCGGAATCCTGACCAGCCTCGGCATATGGGATTTGATGATGGGCTCCGCCGCGGTCAGCTTGGCTTCGTCGGGACGGACCCCGCCGGAAGCGAAGGATTTTTTTTTAAATTCCATTGAAAACCCCATAGGATGCGGATTGGATCATGTTGATTTTTTTATCCCTTATGTTAGTTTAAAAAAACCATTTAGTCAATTAATAGGAATGACACACATTCAAACAACATTCAAAGTAATAAATTGACAAAAAGCGCTTCGCTCTTTAAAATTTTTATCCTGTTTAATGCCAATACGAGTGTTTTTTAGCAACAGCTTATTAATAGGCAATTACTTATGCTTTAAATAAAAAAAAACGCTCATTTAAATGCCACTTTAGCTCAATTGGTAGAGCAGCTGATTTGTAATCAGCAGGTTGTGGGTTCAAGTCCCACAGGTGGCTGATTTTTGACAGAGTATAGAAAATAAGATAGAATACTTTCACTTAAAATTGCCGAGATAGCTCAGTTGGTAGAGCAGAGGACTGAAAATCCTTGTGTCCGTGGTTCAATTCCACGTCTCGGCATTTTAATTAAGAATATTTCCAAAAACCTTTGGTTTTTGGAAATATTCCGATTATAATGATTTTTGTATATTTAAATGCGCTGCTGCGGGGAGTTCGCAACCTGTAGTGTTCCTCGACAGGCTTGGTTGGTGAGCTTGCAGACTGTGTGAAAACTATTTTTCGCCACGTATTTATTGAAGTTACGGAACGAAAAATATAGAATTACGATGCAAAACACCGATTTTTCACACAGTCTGTTGCCGAACCACGGGGACCAAGCCTGTCGAACCAAGCGAACTCAGCAGCTGCAAAATTCGGAACAATGGCGTCGGCATTAACCGGGCCAGAGCCGTAAGGAGAAAATAAACTATGAAAAGGACTTATCAACCCAGTAATGTTAAAAGGGCGAGAACGCATGGATTCCGGAGCAGAATGAAAACTAAAGACGGAAGACAAATTTTAAGCCGCCGGAGAGCAAAAGGCAGGAAGAAACTGACCGTTTCTGATGAATAAACCCTTCTCATTCACAAAAGAGAACCATCTCAGGAAAAGGTCTGACTTTCAGGCTGTATATGAAAAGGGAAAGCAATTCAAGTCTTCTTTTTATGCCTCCTACTATCTGCCTTCGGCGGAATTGAGGCTGGGCATAGCCGTCCCGAAAAGGTTCGGCAATGCCGTTTTCAGGAACAGGGAAAAAAGGATCATCCGCGAATTTTTCAGGAAAGAAAAAGCCGAGATACTTATGCCTCTTGATATTGTTCTTGTCTTGATTAAAAAGCCGCCCGACAGGGCTTCCCGGCAGGGCGACTTGAAGAGGATCATTCAATGCCTTTCTCAATTAAAACCGCCTTCAGGAAAGTAGCCGCTTTTCCATTTATACTTTATAAAAAAATAATTTCCCCTCTGCTTCCAAAGGCATGCCTCTATGAGCCGAGCTGTTCGGTATACTTCAAGGAATCGATATTGCGGTTCGGTATTTTCAAGGGATTTGTTCTTGGGACAGCCAGACTTATCCGCTGCAACGGCTGGTTTTTTGAAGGCGGTGATGATCCCGTGCCGGAACAATTCAGCTGGAAGTATATAAAGGAATCTTACAAAAAATTCAGGAAATAATTCGTGGATATTCCAAAAACCGGAATTTTATTATTGGTACTGCACATCGGAAAATCCGCTAATGCACGCGAATAGACGCGAAAGGAATCGGGAATTAATAAAGCAAATAAAAATAAATAGGAAAAAAGAATCAGTGAACCTATCAGAATTCGAGAAAATCATGAAACAAGTTTAAATTAGCGTGTCTTCGCGTGGCTTAGCGGAAGATTTTTTGAATTTTTATATCCCGTAAGCGAAAGAGATATAAAACCTCACGCCGAATGTGTAATTAGGGTCGGCGGTTATAATGCCGTAGATGGCCTTGATCCCGACCCGAGTATAGAGGTCGGAAGATATCTGCGCCGTTAATTCTGGTCCTAAAAAAACCGAAAAGAAATTGATTTCCTGATCGGACATCGGGACATAAGTGTTGACCGTTTTATCAATAATATAACCTGATATGAAATCATTATAGGAAATCCCCAGGGCGACGGAAAATCCTTTGATATAAAACTTGAGGGCGCCGCTCATTTCGATATAATCCCTTTTACCCTGCCCGTAATAATTAACAGTTGTTCCGAGTATCTGCTGTGAATAATTTGTAACCGGTATAGAGGACTTCGCCATTTCAATTTCCAGGCCGAACCATGGCGCGATGACATTCTCAAAGAAAACACCGGTGGACCAGTCGCTCAGAAAATTATTGACAAAAAACTCTCCGCCGGCTTTGAAGCCGATCAGTTGTGTATAGGGATTGGCCGGGGAATCCTCCGCGTATGCCGAAAATAAAATTAAAAATAAAAAAACAGATATGATCCCTGTTCTTTTCATACAGCCTCCTCTCTCAATTGCCTGATAACAAGATACCATTAGTATTCTCGGATTTCAATTTCTATAACTTAATGACTATCAATGTCATATCATCGAAAGGCTCAGCCGAATCTGAGAAATTTTCAACGGCCGAGATGATTTCATCCGCTATTTCGCGGCTTGTCTTCAATTCATACTGACGGATGAGCGCCTGGAGCTTTTCAACGCCGAATTCCTCCTCTTTTGAGTTAATGGTTTCGGTGATGCCGTCTGAGTAGAGCACAAATATTTTGCCTTTTTTGTAATGAAAGATCCTGGAAAGATATGACTCTTCCTGGAAAATCCCGACAGGTTTGGCGTTTGCCTTGATGAACTCAAAGTCTCCGGAGGCTGTGTCATACACGATAATCGGATGATGTCCGGCATTGGTATAAAACAAAGTCCTCAGCGCGTTGTCAAAAAATCCGCAGAAGACGGTGGCAAAGCTCATGGTCTTCGTCAGGCGGCTGTAATTCTGGCTGGATGTCATAACCTCGTTTATCTTGGATACAATGGCATTGGTTGAAGTGGAAGAAAACTCCTGGCTTTTTGTGATGGTATGGATCACCATGGAAACCAGCGCCGCTGAAAATCCTTTTCCCGAAACATCCGCTATCAATACGCCCAGCGATTCATTTGATACTTTCTCTATAAGAAAGTAGTCCCCGCTGACGCCTTTGGCCGGTTTCTGATAGGCATAAATATCAATATGGGAAAAAGTCGGAATTGTGCTCTGGAAAATGGACTCCTGGATATTGGAAGCGAGCAGCAGGTCCCTTTTTGTTAATTTCGCTTCTTCTTCTTTGTCGAATAAAATTATATTATGAAGAATAATCTGCGAAATTTTTTTTAATTTTGTTATGAGAGCTAATTCCCGTGATATATAAGAGGTATTATCCAGCTTGCCGGATATGGGAAGCAGGGCGATCAATTCGTTTTCATAAAAGAAAGGGACAAACAGGGCCGCCTCATGTTTTTTAAAATACCGCTCGGCGCTGTCTTTAATGCCGGAAAAGCGAGGGTCAAAATTAATCAATTCCCTGTCGTAAACATCAATCTTGCCGGAAATATGCCTGAAAAAAGGCTCTATGGCGGAAATGTTGTAATCCCTGCCGTTCGAGGAGTACAGGACCTTGAAAATCTCTTTTCCGCCGTCGAAGATCAGGAAGTCGGCATTCCTGCAGTTAATATGGTCTGTCAGGGCCTCAACCGTATTTCTGGCCAGCTCGGATATGGTGTAAGACTTGCCGATTTTATCAAGAAAGATTTCGGTCATATCCTTATTTAAATAATCAATCTGAAGGATCTTTCTGATGAGATTTCCTGCCAGCTGGTAAATCCAGAAAAAGAAAACGATGCCGGGGACCATAATGACAAAGAACAGAAGCATGGGGGTCCGGTCAAGCCAGCTCCTGAATATAAATATTAAAAAAATAATCGGCAGGGCCACAATTATGCCTATGATAAAATCCCGTATTAGAGAAACAAGGTTTCTTCTGAGATTTACAAAACGGTAGGTGATAACAGAGTACATGAGCATGCCGCCCGCGGCTACAAAAGAAAGGGAACTGAGGAAATAACTGATAAACGGCAGTAATGAATCCCTGATCAAGAAAAGTAAAGTCTGGACCAGGACTAAAAAAGCGAGGCCGCTCAGAAAATAGCGGATCTGCTTTTTCTGGTAAATTAAATGAGTATTGTGGTACTTGATCACAATGAGCAGGATGGAAACAGCGGCCGCCGCTATTGACACGGTAAGTCCTATATAATAAAAGAAGTTGTGCTCAATATAGAGTTCAAAAAGCTTTTTGGTCACATCCTGTGTGTAAATAAGAAAATTATACCGGTTGATGTCCTGGCCGGTCAGTGATATTAAGGCAAATGCGGCGGAAAAGACAAGCAAAACCCAATTTATAAAACGGAGGCCTTCCGCCTTTTTATCCTTCGGGAATTGGATTGAAAAAGCAAAAAAAGCGTATCCGATAAAATACAGGGCCGCCGTCTGGATCTTTGTCATGAGAAAGGATAATGATTGATAGTTAAGCAGGGCGAAATAATCCGTCAGTCCCATACTGCCGATTAGAACTGCGGCTGTAAACAGTAGAAAAGCGGCCGCGGCGTTCAGGGCATTCATGCTCCGGAGAATACTTTCGATAGCCATCGCGATGAGGATGCATGCCGCGGTTATCAGGAAAATATAAGCGATTGTCATTTATAACCTCAATATAATCATATAGCCGCACTGCCTAAACCAGCCTGACCTGCCCGCTGCCTTTTTCCAAACGGCCGATAATATGAGATTTATAGCTGTTTGCATTTAAAAAATCCGCGATTTCGTTCTTTTTCTTTCCATCAACGACAAGGGCCATGCCGATTCCCATATTAAAAGCTTTAAAAGCTTCCGGTTCAGTGATTTCGCCCTGGGCCGCGATAAATTGAATGACTTCAGGGACTTTCCAGCTTTTTTTATCCACGACGGCGTCCAGGTCCGGGGGAATGACGCGGCAGAGGTTGCCTTCAATGCCTCCGCCTGTGATATGAGCGATACCCTTGACCGTATTTTTGAAATTTCCGAATGCTTTTAGCAAAACCGGCGAATAGATCTCGGTCGGCGCGAGCAGAATGCTGCCCAGCACTCCGAACCCGTAATTATTTTGAAGGTCCAGATTTTTAGTTTCAATGACTTTTCTGATCAGGGAAAAGCCGTTGGAATGAAAGCCGGAAGACGCCATGCCGATAACGGCATCGCCTTCTTTAATCTTTTCGGGTTTTAAAATATCCTGCTTTTCCACAATACCGACGCAGAACCCGGCCAGGTCGAATTCCTCAACCGGATACATCCCCGGCAGCTCGGCCGTCTCGCCGCCGATAAGAGAACAACCGGAATAAAGACATGCCTTTGATATGCTTTCGATCAGGGTCAAATAAACGTCTTTTTCCAGCCTGCCGACGGCGATATAGTCCAGAAAGAATAGAGGACTGGCGCCGCAGCAGATCACATCATCGACGCTCATGGCAACCAGGTCAAACCCGAGCCCGGCGTATTTTTTCATCTTATGCGCCAGGAGGATTTTTGTTCCCACTCCGTCGGTGGAGGAAACAAGAATGGGGTTTTTATATTTTTTTATCTCGAATAACGCCCCGAATCCTCCGACCCCGCCCAGCACGCCGTTCTGGTAGGAACGGGACGCGAAATGCCTGACATTTTCAATTAAACTGTCGGCTTTGTCGATATCAACACCCGCGGATTTATAATCCATAATAAACTCCCCATTTTCTTTAATTTAAACCCTGGCAGACAGTGCCGCCCTTTCTTTTCTGAGATCTTCTTCCATATGGCACATTTTATACTTTCTTCCGCTGCCGCACCAGCATGGGTCATTCCGCCCCGGTTTTTCGATTTTCTTGATGGGCTGCGGCTTGTCCGAAACCTGCGCGGCCTTGCCGCCCTTCATTGTGCCGAACTGGTCGTATTCGCTGTGGATGGTCTGTACGGCGGCGGGACGCTCTTCTTCCTGTTCCAGCTCGGCGCTGGTGTGGATTTCAAGTCTGGACAGAAGCGCCATGGCTTCCAGCATAAAACTGGCCCGCATTGCCTTGAAGAGGTCATAGGCTTCCAGTTTATATTCGACTATAGGGTTTTTCTGGGCATAACCGCGCAGGCCGATGCCTTCCTGAAGCGAGTCAATGTTCCTGAGGTGCTGTTTCCATTGTGTGTCCAGCGTGTTCAGAACGATATACTTGAAGCCTTCGGCGCGGATATCATCCGGGACGTTCGCCAAGCGGTCCCATACCCGTTCCTTTATTTTACCGCAGATGAGGCTGACAGCCTCTTCATACGTTTCCCTGCCGAGGTCAATATCCAGGCCTGTATAGAAATGGTATTTAAACCATTTATCCATCTCTTCCTTGTTCCAGGAATCCGGCCTTTGCGGCCTGTCAAAAGTACCGAGATAATTCTCGGTAACATTGCGTATAAGTTCATCAACAAAAGCGTAATTATTGCTGATATCGAGTATTTTATCACGTGTTGAATATATATAAACCCTCTGCTCATTCATGACATTATCGTATTCGAGAAGGTTTTTTCTTATTTCGAAGTTTCTGGCTTCCACTCTTTTCTGGGCGCCTTCTATGGCCCTGGAAATCATTCTGTTCTGGATCTCATCCTCTTCGCTGAACCCGAACCTCTCCATCAGGCCCATCTGGTTATCCAGGCCGAAGAGCCGCATCAGGTCGTCCTGAAGCGAGACATAAAACTGCGAGGAACCTGGGTCTCCCTGTCTTCCGGTACGGCCGCGGAGTTGATTGTCGATTCTTCTCGCTTCATGCCGCTCGCTGCCTATCACATGAAGGCCGCCAACTTCCACGACGCCTTCTCCGAGTTTGATATCTGTTCCGCGCCCTGCCATATTGGTCGCGATTGTGACCGATCCCCTTAAGCCGGCATTGGCGATGATATCCGCCTCTTTTTCATGGAATTTGGCGTTCAGGACGTTATGACGTATTCTCTTCTGGTCCAGAAGCCTTGAAATCTTTTCCGATTTTTCGACCGAGATCGTCCCCAGCAGGATCGGCTGGCCTTTTTTATGCTTTTCCTCCACATCCCTGATGATCGCTTTATTTTTGGCGTTTTCATTAATATAGACCTTGTCGGAATAGTCTGACCTGGCCACGGGCATATTGGTCGGGATGACCGCCACGTCCAGTTTGTAAATGGAATAAAATTCCGTCGCCTCGGTTTCAGCCGTGCCTGTCATGCCGGCCAGCTTTTCGTACATCCTGAAAAGATTCTGGAATGTGATTGTCGCCAGGGTCTGGAATTCCTGCTTGATCTGGACCCGTTCCTTCGCCTCAATGGCCTGGTGAAGACCGTCCGACCAGCGGCGCCCGGGCATTTTTCTTCCGGTAAATTCATCGACGATGACGACTTCGTTATTTTCTATGACATAGGCGACATCCTTCTGATAAAGTTTATGCGCGCGGATGCCCTGTGTTACATGGTGGACAATACGGCTGTTCTTCGGTGTAAACAGGTCTTTGACGCCGATTAATTTTTCCACTTTTTCTATGCCCATCTCGGTAAGGACGGCCGATTTATCCTTTTCGTCGACGGCATAATCCCCGGTTCCCTCAATCGGCTCTTTTTTATCGTTGACCTGAGCCTCTGTCAGGCGGGGAATGATCTTATCAATCTTGTAATAAAGATCGGTCGCTTCCTCGGACGGTCCGGAAATAATGAGCGGCGTCCTCGCCTCATCGATCAGGATCGAGTCCACTTCGTCGACAATGGCGAAATAATGCTTGCGCTGGACCTTCTGCTGAAGGGCGAAGACCATGTTGTCGCGGAGGTAATCAAAACCGAACTCATTATTTGTTCCGTAGGTTATATCGCAGTTATAAGCCTCCTGCCGGCTGCATTCGATCGTCATGACTTTATAATTGGAGATGTCCTCCCACTCGACCCGGTAGGATTTTTCGTGGTTGATCACGCCGACCGTGAGCCCCAGGAATTTATAAACCGGCCCCATCCAGAGGGCGTCCCTTTTTGCCAGGTAATCGTTGACGGTGACAAGGTGGCATCCCTTTCCGGTGATCGCGTTCAGGTAAAGGGGCAGTGTGGCGACAAGGGTTTTACCCTCGCCGGTTTTCATTTCAGCTATCATATTGTTATTCAGGGCGATTCCGCCCATGATCTGGACATCAAAAGGGCGCATCCCAAGCGTTCTTTTGGACACTTCGCGCGCGGCGGCAAACGTCTCGGGCAGAAGGTCGGCCAGAGTTTCGCCTTTACCGAGACGTTCCTTGAATTCCTGTGTTTTGGCAGCCAGTTTATCATTAGGCAGTGTCGAGAATTCGCTTTCAAGCGAGCCGACTTTCTCGACAAGCGGCTTCATTTTTTTGATATCTCTCTGCTGTTTGGTGCCGAAAATAAGATTGAGAAGCTTTTTCAAGAGTTCCATATATTCTCCTTGCGTTTCTAAACTCAATATGCTCAAAAGATAATAATTGATACTATCTTCCGGCAAATATCATGGCATCGTATGCCTCACAGACGTATGTCTCGTATGCCATATAGAATATCATATTATTCGCTTTTTCGAAAGTTTTAGGGCTTATTAATCAAGCCGCATTTATAAGACAGCTTTTTAAGCCTTTGATGGAATATTTATAAAAAAATAAAAAATGAAAATTGTCTGGAAATGAAAAAACAGAAGCCGGAATTACAGCTTAACAATAAATTTATGAATAAAATTAAGTAACACGTTATGATTTCTTTGAATAATAAAAAAAGGATTTATAATTTGTTTATAAAAATCAGTGTAAATCCGCTTAATCCGTGAAAATCTGTGTTGAATTGGGGTATTATCAAATGGCATTTCCTCTTTAAAATTATAAATTTTTCTCAATTTTTATTGTAGAGAACGGAATAATAGAATATAATATAGGACATTTTTCCGGTTTGAGATAAATGTTCCGGCTTTAAAATTCTTCGGAAAAATAAAAGAAAACCGGGTTCTGCAGAAGTAAATAAACAAGGGAGTGTTCTATGATCCAAGCGAAAAAGTTCTCTATTTTATTGATATTTTTAGCCGGGTTTGTTTTTGGGATAAGCCTTCTGACGCTGAATAAAATGTTTTTCTCGGCCAATCTGGCTTATGCCGATGCTCCTTCCACAAATGAGCAGGAAAACCCATTTGATCCCGATGAGAACAACTATTTTAAGTATTATAGAATGTTTAATGAAAGCTATAACATCATTAAAAGGGAATTTTATGACCAGAAAATGGTCTCTGCGAAAAACATGATGTACGGCGCCATGAAAGGCATGCTGGAAAATCTGGATGATCCCTATACGACCTTTATGGACCCGACGATCGCGAAAGAGTTCGGCATTGATGTGACCGGCAGCTTCGGCGGCCTGGGAATACAGATCGATATGCGGGACGGCAATTTAACCGTTATTTCCCCTATGGAAGACACACCCGCATGGAAAGCGGGTATTAAGCCCGGCGATAAGATCATTGAAATTGAGGGCGGTACGACCAAGGGGATGTCAGTCAAGGAAGCCGTGGATAAGCTCCGGGGTAAGACCGGGACAAAAGTTACAATAACCATTTCCCGGGAAGGCGTTGCCGAACCGTTCAAAGTCACTTTAAAACGTGAGGAAATAAAACTGAAGACAGTCAAGTCTGAAATGATTGAATATCATAAAAAGAAATACGCTTATATTAAGATGCTTGAGTTCAGTATGCCGACAGCGGATGAATTTAAAAAACAGATCAAAGACAGGCTTGATAAAAAGCCGGACGGGATTATCGTTGATCTCAGGAACAACCCGGGCGGGCTTCTGAATGTCGTGTCCGATTGCGTCAATTACTTTCTTGATGAAGGCCTGATCGTTTATACCCGCGGCAGGCTGCCTGAAAATAATCAGGACTTTACGGCTAAAAAGGAAGATACTTTTGTTCCCCTTGACCTGCCCCTGGTGGTTTTGATCAATCAGGGCAGCGCCAGCGCGAGCGAGATATTCGCCGGCGCCATGCAGGATACGGGCAGAGGCGTACTGGTCGGGATGAAAAGCTTCGGAAAAGGTTCCGTTCAGAAAACCTTTACATTTCCGGATGACGGCTCCACGATCAAATACACGGTGGCCAAGTATTTTACTCCGTCCGGAGTCTGTATCGATAAGATCGGCCTGACGCCCAATGTGGAAGAAAAATACTGGTATGAGGCTTTAAGCGATGATGAGAAAACCGCTCTTGTCAAGATTCAGAACACAAACTTTATAAAAGATTTTCTTTCCCGGAATCCGTCTGTATCTGAAGCGAAAGTACAGGAATTCCGGAAGAAACTTCAGGAAAAGGGTTTTAAAATAGGCGAACAGCCTCTGGCGTTTCTGATTAAAATGAAAAAGACTGAAAATGAGGTCCTGCCGGTCTATGACCTGGAATTTGACAATCAGCTCGTAAAAGCTTTGAATATAATGGGCGATTACAGCAAGTATAAAAAGCCGTTTAAAGTATACCGTGAAGCAAAATAAATTACGTTCAGAATAATAAATATTATTTGCATGAGAAGAGCCTTTAATCAAAGGAGTATTTATGGCTTGGTTTGAAAAACCCAAATATGTTGTAAAAAAAACCACGCACGCCAAACTGAACGAAGGTTTATGGAGGAAATGTTCCAGCTGCAGCACCATTATTTACAACAAGGAATGGGAAGATAATCTCCATGTCTGCACTCATTGCGGGTTTCATGACAAATTGAAAGCTGGGGAAAGGGTCCAGACTCTTATCGATACCGGGACTTTTATTGAAACAAACCAGAATATTTCCAGCGCCGATCCGTTGAATTTTCATGACGGCGTTATAGCTTACAGGGATTATATCAAAAAGCAGATGGAAAAAACAAAGCTGAAAGAAGCGGTTGTGACAGGCTACGGCAAGCTGAACGGGAGAATGGTAGATATAGCCGTTATGGATTTTAGTTTTGTGGGCGGAAGCATGGGCTCTGTTGTGGGCGAAAAAGTTACTCTGGCCATCGAATCCGCGGATAAAAACCGCAGGCCGCTGATCATTGTCGCGGCGTCCGGCGGCGCGAGAATGCATGAGGGAATTTTATCGCTGATGCAGATGGCTAAAACTTCGGCCGCGTTAAAAAGATTTTCTCAAGACGGCGGTTTATATATTTCGGTATTGACAGACCCGACATCCGGAGGGGTTACGGCCTCATTTGCCATGCTGGGGGATTTTAATATCGCGGAAAAAAAGGCGCTTATCGCATTCGCGGGGGCCAGGGTCATCGAGCAGACCATACGCCAGAAACTGCCGTCCGGCTTTCAGCGCGCCGAATTCCTGCAGGATCACGGCTTTATCGACATCATTGCCGAGAGGAAAGATTTAAAAAAGATCATCTCTACCATTATTAATTACACGCTGGAGTAAAATGTATGGCAATATATAAGCCTGAGCATGTGAAAAATACCGCTTCATCGGGCATAGTTACAGAAGACCTTGTTAAAATCTATAAAAAAAGAAGAGTTGTCAACGATATTTCATTCCATATCAATCAGGGCGAGATTGTCGGGCTTTTAGGGCCGAACGGCGCCGGAAAGACCACGACGTTTTATATGATTGTCGGCCTCATAAAGCCTGATGAAGGCAAGGTGTTTTTAAAAGGCGAAAATATCGCCGGCTATCCGATGTACAAAAGAGCCCTTATGGGGATCGGCTACCTCCCGCAGGAAATGTCGATTTTCAGGAAATTATCCGTGGAAGATAATATAAAAAGCGTTTTAGACCTGCAGGGCAAGGAAAAAGATGAAATTGAAGAAATAACCAATTCGCTAATCAGGGAACTGGGCCTCGAAAAGATCCGGTTTCAAAAGGCTTATACCCTGTCAGGCGGTGAAAAAAGAAGGACTGAGGTCGCGAGAATCCTTTCCATCAGGCCGAATTTTCTTCTGCTGGATGAACCGTTTACGGGAATTGACCCGATAGCCATAGCGGACATTCAGAATATCATTCTTCAACTCAAAAAAGAAAGAGGGCTCGGCATTCTCATTACCGACCATAATGTCCGTGAAACCCTTAAAATCACTGACAGGGCATATATCATCCATGAAGGCAAAATACTCGTCAGCGGCACGTCGAACCAATTGATAAAAGATAAAGAAGCAAGGCGCATTTATCTCGGAAGGGATTTTTCCATGTAAGCGGAGCTATTTCTTTTTAGCCTTGATTTTTTCCGTCATTTCCTTCGCGAGGACCTGTGGCGCGGGATTACTCAGCTTGAAATAGAGGACCTCGTTAAAATATCTTAAAGCCTCATCAATCTTAGACTGTTTATATTTGATAAATCCGATCTCATACTTGGCCCATGCCCGGGCATCATTATATTCTTCCGTATCGTTAGTGTAAATTTTATCAACTTCAGTATAATAGTAGATTGCCTCGTCATAACTGTAGAAGCTGTATTTTTCAGCGCCCATCTCCATCACTTTTTTTACCGGCATCTGCTGCAACTCTTTTTCAGGCAGTACATTTGTTCCCCCGCAGCCTGAAATAACAGCGCCTGTTAAAAGCAATAATATCGCTATTTTTATCTGCATATTGACTCCCTTTAATTCAATGAATTATTTCATATACTGTTTAGTATACAATCAATTTTCATTTTCATCAACTTATCCATTTGAGAAACCTTAATCAGCCACAGAATGGATTCGGCAGGAATCAAAAGGATTATCGGGATAGCAGCCACAGAATTTCACAGAATAACACTGAATAAAACTGAATACTAAATGAAAGAATAATGGTTTTATTAAAAGTTTATTATTTTCAGCGTTATATTTCTGTGTGCTTCTGTGAAACTTGTGATGAGCCTGCAGACTGTGTGAAAACTATTTTTCGCCACGTATTTATTGAAGTTACGGAACGAAAAATATAGAATTACGATGCAAAACACCGACTTTTCACACAGTCTGCTGTCGAATCCATTCTGTGGCAGACCTTGAGTCTTTTCTTCAAAATTCATTTGCCTTTTTAAATCAGTATTATTAGTATTGATTTAGAGAATAATATCCGATTGGAGGTCCAGATGAAGAAAAGATTTAAGGTAATTTTGATAATAATTGCCTTATTTTTTTCCTTTAAAATTCTATTTTCAGTTGAAGAAAAACCTTTGAGCATTCAGGCGGTTCTCTCTGAGATCAGGCTGGATGAAGGCTTGAAGAAGAATGAGAATATCAATACCGGCAAAGTCAGTCCGGCAAGGCTGGAGGAATTGGGGGATTCCGTTATGGAAGCGTTGATAGGTAATCATGATCTGCATGAACTCCTTGATAAAAAATGGGGCGGTGAAGGTTCGCCGGCACTTAAGGAAATGCATCAGAGGATCGGTTATCATTATCTTGCCGGCTATCCTATGGGCATGCTGGGCTGGATGACGGGTTATCCTGAAAATAATAATAATGAGACAAATCAAATATTTAGTCAAAATCGGTTTAGAGGAGGTTATCCTATGATGTGGGGCAATTGGAACGGGAATTGGCCCGGAATGATGGGCTGGTGGGGCTTCGGGGGAGCTTTTATGGGACTGCTGTTTTTTATATTGCTTATTGTAATTATAGTATTTGTTATCCGCGCGGCAAGAGGCGGAGCTTACAGGGGATTGGGAGAAACACCCCTGGATATACTTAAAAAGCGCTACGCGAAGGGCGAAATCACAAAAGAAGAATTTGAGCGGATCAAAAAAGATATCACAGGTTAATTCCTTTACAGGAATTCCTCCTATAAAAGGGCGCCCCGGGCCGTGAGATCCGGGATGCCCCGCATTTTCTTTCATCGGTTTCATTTTTAAAAGCTTTTTATATTAAAGAGGGCGAATGAGACGGTTAAACTTCTATTATTATAAATCCGTTATCTATATGACATAAAATAGTTTTTACCCTTGATTAATCAATTAGTTATTGTATAATCAAAAGGAGAAGGAGGCTGATTATGGAATTCGGCGATATACAGGTTTTATCCGAAAAACTGATTGCCAATATAGAAAAAGTAATTGTCGGAAAGCGGAACGTAATTGAAAAAGCCCTTGTCGCGCTGTACTGCAGGGGGCATATCCTGCTTGAGGATGTGCCGGGCCTGGGAAAAACAATGCTGGCGCGCTCGATAGCGAAATCAATTGACGCCTCTTTTAAAAGGATCCAGGGTACGCCGGACCTTCTACCCGTTGATATCATAGGCGTATCCATATATAACGCCGAAACCAGGAAATTTGAATACCGGAGAGGACCGATTTTCGCCAGCATCGTTCTTGTCGATGAAATAAACCGCGCCACTCCGAAAACGCAGTCGGCCATGCTTGAAGCCATGGGCAAATCGCAGGTGTCGGTTGAAGGGATCACCCTTCCGCTTCCGGAGCCTTTTTTTGTGATCGCCACTGAAAACCCGATCGAATTTGAAGGCACATTCCCGCTGCCGGAGGCGCAGATGGACAGGTTCTTTGTCAGCTTGGCGATCGGGTATCCTGAACCAAAGGAAGAAGAGGAAATCATCCTGATGCAGAATAAAACGCATCCAATTTATGCGCTCACCGCGGTTGTCAGCACGGATGATGTCAAACAGATCCAGAACCTTATCTTTAACGTTCATGTGGACAACTCGCTGAGGGAATATATTGTCAGTATTGTCAACAGCACAAGAAATGATCCCAACCTGGAATTGGGCTCATCGCCCCGCGGAAGTATCGCGCTTTACAAGGCGGCGCAGGCATTTGCCGCGATTAACGGCAGGGATTATGTCATTCCTGAGGATATCAAGACGCTGGCTTATCCCATACTCAAACACCGTATCATCATGCGCTCCGAGGCCAAATTGAAGAATTTAAAACCAGAAAATATCATAGAGAAGATTCTGTCCAATTTACCTGTGCCTGTTAAGGCGGAAACCAAGGCGACCCCCTCATAAATTTAGTTCGGAGATTCATTCATGACAAAAGCGCGCGCGGCTTTTTTCTTTATCCTGCTTATGGTCAACTTTTTATTTATTGATTTTCCCGGCGCTAAAATTATTACTTACGGCGGAATTATTTTAATCCTTATCAATTTTATCTACACAAAAATAATACAGGGGAATTTTGAAGTCGAAAGGGAATCCGAGAATTATACTATTTTTTCCGGGATCAGCGAAATCAGCAGATTATTTATCGCCAATAAATCATTCCTGCCGGTCCATGCGATTTTAGTGAACGACTATGCCGATCTTGATATCAGTCCCCAGCAGAGCCATTCTTTTATTGCGCTGATACCTGCGAAGAAGAAGAACACATTTGAATATAATATCTACGGCAGGAAAAGGGGCAGGTACAAAATCGGGCCGACTATTGTCAAATTCAATGATATTCTCGGTATGTTTTCCTTTAATTTTGAGATTGACACGCATAAGGAAGTCATTGTTTTTCCGAGGATATATAAGATCCCATATATGAGTTATAAGAGCCTTCAGCCCCAGGGCGTCATAAAAAATAAAGTGCCTATTTTTGAGGACCCTTCCCTCATTACGGGCCTTCGCGAGTATGTGGTCGGTGACGACGTAAAAAAAATAAACTGGAAGATATCGGCCAAGCACGGCAAATACCTTGTGAACACATATCAGCATTCAATTTCCTCCGCCAGCATCATCATACTGAATCTCTTTGATGAGGAATACAACTTCCGTGAAAAGGATTTCTATGTCGAGCAGGCTATTGAGCTTTGCGCCTCGCTTTCGAACGAGCTTTTTCTCATCAAGCAGGAATTCGGCTTGGTGGCCAACTGCAATAAAGATAATAATGATACGGTCCTTATTTCCGCCATAGGAAAAAGCGAAAATCATTTTAAGAACCTTTTAATGGACATGGCTTTGATCGAAACTAATAAAACCATCCGCGTCAGGGATGTTTTTGATAAGCTTAAATATGTCAGGTGGGGATTATCTATTTTTCTCATCACAACGCGGCTGGACGAAGAAACTCTTAATCAATTGATCCATTTTCAAAAAAGGGGCCATACGATTACCATCATTAATACAGGGCCTGAAATCCGGAAGGATTTAAGCCTCTGGAATATCGGGTTCCAGAGTTTTTATGCCGAGCATGAAGCTAATATGATCAACTTATTGAGGCTGTAGGAGGCCGGTGGATGTACGCCCAGAGCAGAAGGTTATTCATCATATTTCTCTGGCTGACTTTGACGTCAATTACCGGAATATTATTTTACGGCATCATCAGCCTGTTTTTGAGCAATTTCGGCAACACTGCCCTGTGGATCAATATCACTCTCTTTTTTGTGAGCTACTTTTTAGTGATCATTTACTTCAGCGACCGTGCGGGTTCGGTTATCAAGATCATACTCGGGTTTTTGCTGCTGCTCGGCGCTTTCTTCGCGGCGCAGTATTTTATCCGTTTCTTTCTAGGCTCTTTTAAAATAATTCAGTTCAGTAATCTCCAGCTTTTACTCCTGATTACCGGGTTATTTCTTATTCTCAGGCTTTATTTGAACAGCATTAAGAAAGGGTTCGATAAGATCTATATGATACTCAATAATGAAAGCCGTTTTCCCTCAAAGGACAGGTTCAGGGAATGGGCTGAGGGCCAGATTGATGTCAAAAATGAAAAGATTGAGCCCGTCTGGTTTATCAAGCTCATAACAAACACGGGTTTTTTCCTTCTTGCGCTTTCCTTTATCGGCATTGCCAAAAACCCGGAAACGAAATGGTTCCATTCGCTTTTTCTCTTATGCCTGGGGCTGGGCAGCGTCGGGATTTATCTTATTTTATACCAGCTTTCTTCCATATTAAAGTGGAAGCTTCTGGGCTACGGCATTAAAGAGGAGATCGTTAAAAACTGGAACAGGATGATCGGCTTTATTTATCTTCCGCTTGCCTTACTGCCGCTCCTGATACCATGGAACTTTATCCTGTTTCCCACAAAATGGCTGACGGACGCGCTGAATAAGTTTTTCTCCAGACTGGCGCTGACTATCAACCTGGCGCCGGCGGCCCAAGCGATGGAAAACCAGCCTTTGAATGAAGCGCCCGCCGGCAATGAAAATCTTTCAACCCTGATCTGGAACACGACATGGACGATTGTTAAATATCTTGTCCTGGCCTTATGCGCTTATATTGCCTTTTATCTCATCCTCGCATTGATCGGGAGCGTTTTACTCATTATCTTCCTGAAAAGGGAAAGGCCGGCATGGGCCATGTTTTTTATCAGGCGTTTTCAGAGGATTATTAAAATCATAACCGGCTTTTTCAAGATCCTGTACATGATCCTTATGCTAATTTTAAAGATTTTCGGGTTCGGAAACGCCGGAAAGAAAAAAGTTGACAAACGGACACAGCGGCTTGAAAAGCAGCTGTTATCATTTTTTGATAAATACGATCAGCTTCCGGATGAAAAAATGGAAGAGATCAAGACGATCATCAAAGAGTTTGTCCGGATGATCGAAATCGCGGGCCGCCTTGTAACGCCGTATTACTTTCATTACGGCCCCAAGGAATACACCCACATGCTGATCGGGTTTCTTCCCGACCTTAAAAACGATTTGATAAGGATCGTGGACATTTTCAACGAAAGCCGGTACAGCCTCCATCTCCTGAACGAGGAAAAGAAAAAGGATTTCAAAGTCTCAATAGATGTGGTCATTCAAGAGATATCGTCAAGGCCGCAAACGCCTGCGAAGTGAGAAAGGATTAATACCCAAAATTGCTTTTTTATGCTGATCCCAATTAATCAGGATTTCAAGGATTTTGCAGGATTCTCAGGATAATATAATTTATTGTTTAATATGAATTAACCACAGACATGAAGATCGCCAAGAAGCACTAACAAAGTTTTCCTAGTTCCGCTTCTGAATCTTCCGCTAAGTCACGCTAAGATAAAATATACTTTACCAGATATTTCATATTACTCTCTGAGTTAATAGCATTTCAATACACTTTTTCCCCTACTGCAAAGACTCAAAGATAGCTAAGTATTACAATAAATTTCCTAAATCCCATATTCGCGTTTATTAGCGTGCATTAGCGGATTATCCGTTCCAACGTAATCTTTTGATAACCATAAGGAACAACTTCAATCCTGATTAATCCTGCTGATCCTGAATTATTGGGGTCAGCAAATTAGATATGTTGTAAAATAAATTTAGTAAAACACAAAAATGACTTCCAATTTTATTTATCCTCGATCTTCTCCACAACGATCCTGCATTTCGTCACCAGCGCCGCCAGGGCGCCGACGGCAGCCCAGACAGGAAGGAGAGCGGCGCCGATAACGCCGATGGTGAGCGGTATCTCGATCAGGCTCTGGCCTTCCTCGTTCTTGATCGTGATGCGGCGGATGTTTCCTTCATGAAGGATCTCCTTGATCTTGGAAAGAAGGATGTCGCCGCTGACCTTGAATTCCTCCGTCCGCGTTTTCTCGTTCTTTTTTTCCTCTTCCATACGGCCTCCTTGATAGCAACTAGAATTCCCCCTGCTTGTTCAAAAACATCTTCTGAAATTAGTATATTGTTATTTTGATTTTTTCACCAAGCGCCGCCGTATATTTTTCAATTGTAGCAAGTTTCACATTCTCAGTATGATTTTCAAGCCTTGAAATATTATTTTTGTATGTTTTAAGCTTTTTGGCAATTTCCTCCTGTGTTAATCCGGCTTCTTCCCTGACCATCCGAAGCATCGCGCCGATCTTAAAATCCTCATAGCCGAGATCAAACTCTTTTGCGAGATCCGGGCGTTTATTTTTAAATTGTTCGATATGTCTATCCAGATCATCCATAAAAATCTCCTCTCATTTAGTTATAATTTAACTATTGATAATATCCGATTCATCACGCGGATAACACAGATGACACGGATGGATTCGATTAACTCACCACTGGTTTTCACGGATTTTTTCTATAAAGGTTTTACTTCCGGTCTCCTTTTCTTTTTCCCGTATAAACATTCCTGAAATATCCATGCTAATCCGTCAAATCCTCCCTCACCAGTTTGTCGGGCTACACCGGAGAGGCTAACAAACTGGTGGACGCGAGAAACATCGGAACAGCAGCAAGACTTTTCATACAACTTTTGACATTACCTTTATTATTTTCAGTTCTATAGTAAATAATATTTCTTACCATAGACAATGTTATCATACGTGATAACTTAAATCAAGCGGGGCGGAAGTCAAATTATCAATCCAGCCTTACGGTATGCCTAAAAATAACAGACAGAAATGTCTGTTATACCGGATGAACCGGCGGTATTTTTCCTTCTTTAAAAAAGAATATTTCGCATAAATGAAAAGAATAATAATCATAAAAGATGTTCAATAAATTGTCCGTTCCCGAGGCCATTTTTCAGTAGAATCATGGACAGCGTAATAAGGCGGCTATTAAAAAAAGGAATTGTTTTTTTAAAGCCGGATAACACACCTCCATACGATCAGATAGCTTCGTATGAAAATG
The DNA here is from genome assembly GCA_963835575.1 of uncultured Spirochaetota bacterium. Lineage (GTDB taxonomy): Bacteria > Spirochaetota > Brevinematia > Brevinematales > JAOACQ01 > CAVYGN01. The sequence goes on from CAWIGG010000002.1 coordinate 79,264, forward strand.
GCCTCGAAAGTCCTTTTCTTTTCGGTTCACTTTTCTTTTGGGACTTTCCAAAAGAAAAGTGAACAAACCTCTAAGGGTATGCCTTCCCCTTTTTCTTGATTTTATTTATAATCTTTCTTATTATAGAAAGCCTGAACCGTAAGTTTATGGTTCAATTTTTAATTCCGAGAGGGACGATATGGCAAAGATTTTTCTCAGTCTGATCATACCCTGCTATAATGAGCAGGAGGTCATCGGGCAGACATACATCAGGGTCAAAAAAGTCCTGACTTCCAATCAATTCAAAGAGCATGAGATCCTCTTTATCAACGACGGAAGCGGCGACAGGACGCTGGAAATCCTTGAAAAAATAGCTGGAAAAGATAAGAATGTCAAAGTGATCAGCTTTTCCCGAAACTTCGGGCACCAGGCGGCCGTGTCGGCGGGCATTCACCATGTTAACGGCGACGCCGCAGTTATCATTGACGGCGACCTGCAGGACCCCCCGGAGCTTATCCCGGATATGGTGGAAATGTGCGTCAAGGAACACTGCAACGTGGTGTACGGAGTCCGTAAGGTCAGAAAGGGCGAATCCTTCTTTAAAAAATTGACCGCCAAGCTCTTTTACCGTTCGCTCAACTACCTTTCTGAAATTCCCATCCCCCTGGACACGGGCGATTTCCGCCTGATCGACAGAAAAGTGATAGATGCGTTTAAAAGTTTAAAGGAAAAAAACAAATACATCCGCGGCCTTGTGACGTGGATCGGCTTTAAACAAAGCCCGATCTATTATACGCGCGAGCCGCGCTTTGCCGGCGAAACAAAGTACCCGTTCGCGAAGATGGTAAAATTTGCCACGACCGGGCTTCTTTATTTTACCAAAAAGCCTCTCAAGCTTTCTATGGCGCTGGGCTTTTTCAGCATAATCATCGGCATAGGCCTGAGCGTTTACACCGTTATTGCCAAATTTTCAAATCTAATAGATACCGTCCCCGGTTGGGCTTCCACAATTATCACACTGGTGTTTTTCGGCGGTGTCCAGCTTATGACCATAGGCGTGCTGGGGGAATACATCGGCAGCGTTTTTGATGAGATCAAGGGCAGACCCGAATACATTATTGATAAAAAGTGGAATTTTGATGAGGCGGAAGCATGGCAGAGCAGAAAAAAGAAACGCTGAGGGGATTAATAGAAAAGCATTATTTATTTCTTTTTATATGCGTTCTCATCATTGCCGCCTTAAATATTTTTTTCAACATTTCAGGAAGGGCAGTCCAGGATTGGGACGAGGCTCGTCATGGCGTATCAGCCTGTGAAATTGTCAAGAACGGCAGCTGGATCAAAACCACTTATGAGGGTTCCACGGATTACTGGAATTTAAAGCCGCCTCTGGGCCTCTGGCTCATCGCCGTTTCCTACAAGATTTTCGGTTTTAATACCTTCGCTCTCCGGTTTCCTTCCGCATTGTCCGCATTTCTCTGCGTGTTTTTCCTGATGCGTCTGGCGGCATCGCGTTGTAATAAAATAACCGCAATATTTTCCGGCCTGATTCTTTCGACGGCCTTTGCCTTTATCCAGGCCCACTCCGCGAGGAACGGGGATTTTGACGCCCAGCTGGCCCTGGTCCTTCTTCTGGCTGTTTTTTTTCTGGATAAAATGAAAGATAACAAGTATTATTTTACGCTCGGCGTTTTTATGGCGGCGCTGGCTTTTCTGCTGAAAAGCTTCGCATTTATACCGGTTTTATCGGTCATTATTATTTCTCTTATATTCATGGAAAAAAAATCAAGGCCGGGGCCGGTTCATTATTTAACCGGGGCCGCTGTTTTTATTCTTCCCATAGCCGCATGGGGATTCGCACGTTTTTCGCAGGATGGATTTGAATTTTTCCAGAGGATGATCTCTTACGATCTGTTTAGAAGGAGTCTTGAACCGCTGGAGGGTCATTCTTCTTCCAATCTTTTTTACCTTGAAGTGATCTTCCTTAAATTTATTCCCTGGGCTCTTTTTTTTCTTGTCTTCCCGTTTTATAAAAACAGGATTTATATAAGAAAGGAAAACTCCCGGAACAGGATACGGTTCCAGGTAAACGGGTTTTATCAAAACCCCATATTCTGGATCTGGATTCTTGTGCCTCTGGCTATCGTCCTCTTCATAAAAACGAAAAACGAATGGTATATGGACCCTCTCTACCCGGCTTTTTCATTATGGCTGGGATGGCATATTTCGGACCTCCTGAACGATTCCGTCAAAAAAGGATTTTTCGGCCGGCTCCGGCTCATGCTGCCGGCGCTTGTTTTATCATTTTTCATTATAGCGGAATCGGCAATATTGATAGTTGACGGATCGCCGATCCTTCAAATTGCCTTAAACAAGCGCGCTTCATTTCCGGAAATGGAGAAAATCCTGGAAAAGCAGGTTATTTTGAAAAGTATCCCCGCCGCTGTTGATAAAAGCCCTGTTGAAATCTACAGCGTTTCATGGGAGCAGGCGGATATCTTTATTATGAGAGTTTTGAAAAACATAAGGCCGGTATTACTCAACAATAATGAAGCTTACGCTGCCCTGCATAATGAAAATAGAATGCTGATGATAGAAAACACTTTGTCAAATGCTGATATTGTGCAGTCGGACCGGCTGGACGTAATTTTATCTAACCGGCACTGGCTGGTGGCAAAATAGGAGGGCGGCAGAGTTCAGCACTGGAATTAATGACTTTTTGAATATTTTTTACTTATCCCGCTTTGCGCTTTACAATAATGGAATATAAAACATTTTCATACTATCTGCTTGGTCCGGTTAATACAATTTTATTAAGGAGTTCCTTTTATGGCTGATAAAATCAAAAAAAGTATGGTTATCCTTTTTCTCTTTTTTCTAGTCTTTATACCGCTGGGCGGCGCTGAAAATATAAAGAAGGAAAAAGTCATCATGAATGAAGTGACAAAGGTCCTCAGGGAGCATTACAGCCGAGAGGCGCTGGACGACAATTTCTCAAAAAAGGCGTACGACCTCTTTATCAAGAACCTGGACTATAATAAAAGGTTCCTGCTTCAGGAGGACATTAAAAAATTGAACGAATATGAGACAAGGATGGCGGATGATTTTTCCCTTAAAAACACTGAAATCCTGGATGTATCAAAGGCTATAATGGACGAGAGGATACAGGAGATCAGGAAATACGCGAAAGAGCTTCTCGCTGAGCCGGTTGACCTGACAAGCGATGAATCCCTGGAAATGAACCAGAAAAAAAGGGATTTCTGTAGGACAGCCGCGGAACAGAAAGAACTCTGGAGGAAATATCTTAAATATGAAGTCCTTTTTCAATACTATGATTTTATTTCCGTCAATTCGAATTTTAATTCCGAATTTCAGCCTGATATAGAAAAGAAAGCGCGCGCCAAGGTGGCTAAAAATATCGATCAGATCCTGGACAGGATGCAGAAGGAAAAGGAAGAAGACAGTTTTGACCGCTATCTTAATATCATCGCGGGATGTTTTGACCCGCATACATCATATATGCCCCCTGTTGATAAAAAAGATTTCGACATCGCCATCAGCGGCACTTTTGAGGGAATAGGGGCTTCGCTTAAGGAAGAAGGCGAATATATTAAAGTCGTGGATATCATACCGGGAAGCGCGGCATGGAGGCAGAACCTCTTAAAATCCGGCGATATTATTTTAAAAGTCGCGCAGGGCAAAGACGAACCTGTTGATGTTGTAAATATGCCGGTGAAGGATGTGGTCAAGATCATCCGCGGCCCGAAAGGCACCGAAGTGCGCCTGACGGTCAGGAAACCCGACGGGCAGATGACCGTGATACCCATTATCAGGGACAAGGTTGTTCTGGAAGACACTTATGTCAGGGCCGGAATAATCAATGACGAAAAATCGGGTAAAAAATACGGCTATATCTACCTGCCTTTATTTTACCGCGATTTTAACAATAAAAACGGACGGAATGCCACCGACGATATGAGGCGCGAGCTTAAAGCGATGCAGGAAGAAAATGTTTCCGGCGTCATTTTTGACCTCAGAAACAACGGGGGAGGGGCGCTTGAGGACGCGATAAACATCGCCGGGCTTTTTATTGAAAGCGGGCCTGTTGTTCAGGTTAAAGACGGCGATGGAGATTCAAAGGTTTTCAATGATACTGACAAAGGCATTGTCTATTCAGGGCCCCTTGTTGTTATGATCAATACTTTCAGCGCTTCGGCTTCCGAGATTGTCGCGGCCGCCCTGCAGGATTACGGGCGGGGCGTCATACTGGGCGGTCATACATTCGGAAAAGGCACGGTCCAGCAGATTGTCGACCTGGATAATCTGCTTTTCTTCAACGATTTCAAGCCCCTCGGAAGCGTCAAACTGACGGTGCAGAAATTCTACAGGATCAACGGCGATTCAACACAGCTTAAGGGCGTTACCGGGGACATTCCCATTCCCGATCTCTATGACGGCATGGATGTCGGCGAAAAATCCCTGGATTATCCCCTGCCATGGGACACAACACAGGTCCAGAGCTATCCGAAATGGAACACTCCCTATAAACTGGATGATCTCAGGAATAAAAGCCGGGCCCGGATCCAGAAAAGCGAGATATTCAATCTGATCATTTCAAACTCAGGGCTTTTAAAACAGCAGATGGACCATCCCAGGCCGCTGCAGCTTGCAAAGTTTCTGGAAGAACAGAAAAACAGCCGTTTATTGGGCGAAAAGATCAACCGGCTTCTTGATGCGCTTTCTCTTTTGGATATAAAAGTTCCCGATGAAGTTAAAAAGGAAAAGGATTACGCGGATAGAAAAGATAAAATAGAATCTTACATTAAACTTCTTCAGAAGGATATTTACGTCCAGGAAGCGGTGAATGTTTTAAGTGATATAAAATAAATGATCTGAATGAAATAAAATCCCCCCGCGCTTCGCGCGGGGGGATTTTATTTTTATATGTCTATTTGATTACAACGGGGAAATCGGGAATTGTCTGCGGCTTTGTCGTGGAAGGGGTTTGCGCGCCTTTTGTCAATTCCTTTACCCTTTCTGAAATATAGAGGTCAATCATATTAACGGTTATCTTTCCCTTTCCGGTATAATCCGCCTTACCGTTGACGGCCTCGATCAGGGCCTTGGTAAAAGCGCCGTTGCCCCAGGCGTCGGATTCGAGCGAGAACTGGTTCCCGGTCGAAGATGTGAAAACAACCGCGCCGTTTTCCACGGCGGCCAATTCGTTGACGATGCCGTTGATATCGACAAGGCCCTTGCGGGAGCCCATTACATTGCCGGAATGGCAGGCGTCGACAAAAAAGATCGTCTTGCCGGAGATGCTCGCGATGGTATTTTTGATGTCTGAAAAGGCGACGCCCGATCTTTTGAGCTTGTCCAGGTCGACATTAACGGGCAGGTAGTAGAAAAACCCGTTGGGGTCGTTGACGCCATGCCCGGAAAGGAAGACCATCGCCACGTCCTTGCTGGTCGTTTCCTTCTGGATCCAGTCCAGTGCGTCCAGTATGTTGTCCTTTGTGGCATCCTCGTCCGTCACGACCTTTTCGACCACATCGCGGTACAGCCCACCTTTCTGCTTTAACATGGCATTCGCGAAATCTTTCGCGTCTTTTGCCGGGTATTTCAGCTGAATGTCTTTATTCTGATAGCGGCTGACGCCGATGGCCAGAATATAGAGCTTCGGTTTTATGATGAACTCGTCTTCCGTTTTTTTGCCTTTATAATTCACCTTGATGATGGCCGGCTCGCTCCAGCTGTTGTCATTTTTGGCGAGGACGGATATTTCGCTTTCTCCTTCAGGGACCGTGACGCTCACGGTTTTGGTGTCGCCTTCCCTTTTAACGGGCTTGATGGTCAGGCCTTTCATATTATTGACCACCGGACGGCCGTTGACAAGGGTTTTGATTTCCGATACGGTTGTGTTTTCCGGAGTCCTGACCGAGATTTCTAATTCAAACGTTGGATTGTCGATGGTCGTCCCGCTGTCGGGATTGAGTATTGTCACAACAGGCGGAAGGAGCTCTTTGACCTCGGTGGACGTTGTTCTTATATTCTTGTCCGCATTGGCCGCATCGAGGGCTTTTGCCTCAAAATCCGTATCATTAACATAATTCAGGACAAGAGGGATGATATCGGGCCGGTAGAATTTATTGGCAAAGCGGCTTGCGGAATAGAAATCGGCCGCCTTATCGATGCCGTTATTGATGTGCCAGCCGATGAGGTTATCGCCGCCCGTGGAACAGTCGTAATAGCCGGAAGGCGTCCACAGCACCCATTTTTTTGTGACGCTGTTAATGTAGAGCGTATAGAGCTCATGCCCGTCTTTCAGGCGGTACCAGTGGATCGTTCCGTCGCCGAGCGCGGCCGCGCAGACGTCTTTAGAGCGGGCGATATTGATGGACCATACCGTTGCCGGAACAGGCGTCTTCCATACCTGTGTTCCGCTGTTATCAACATAATAAAGGTTCCAGTCCGCTCCGAAAAGGACATATTCGCCCGACGGATGAACCGCATAGCACCGTGAAAGCTCATAATCATCCAGGAATGTCAGCTTTTTTCCGTTCAGTTTGGGCTTTATGGTATTTTTCCAGTCGGTCACATCAACACCGTCCATACTGTCGATGGGTGAAAGGTAATCGGATTTTTCCGCGAGAAGCTTCCTGTCCGTGATTGTGAATGTATAGGTTGAGTCGCCGACGGGCGTAAAACTGATGCCGCCGCCGTCATCGCTCATTTTCAAATGCGTTGTATCGCTTGAATTAAGGGAGAATGTTTCTCCCCTGTTATAGACGAGTTTTTTGCCGTTCGGGTCCATTCTGCCCCAATCCGGCGTATATCCGCTGTAAATGATCGTGTCGTCGGGAAGGCATTTCATGTCAAGGATCGTGTTATAAGCCGCGGAGAAATCCTCATAGCTTCCCTTTCCGCCGTTTGACCATTTGCGGATCTGGTACCACCACTCGTTATCCACCTTCAGGACATATTTTCCGCCCGAATAGAGAATGCTTCCGTCCTGCGACCAGCAGACCTTGCTCAGGTTGTAATAGTCGGTGGCGCCCGAACAGTCCGGCTCATAAAGGACTGAAAGGTCGGAGGCGTCCAGCACCTGTATCCGGTTATAATCGCTGTACCCGACGCCGATTTTTTTACCGTCGGGCGAGAAGGCCACATTATATGCCTGTTTGCCGCCGGTCAGCTTTCCGGTCAGGACCGGCTTCGGCAGTTTATTCAAATCATAAAGGCGGATCTTTCCGTCATAGGAAACCGTGACAAAGAGCTTATTTTTATAAAAACTGCATTTATTGACATTGTCCTCGTATCCGTCCAGATGGATTTCCTTCCAGCCTGATGTCTCAAAGAGGGACACGCCCGCGTCTCTTCCCAGGCAGGCGGCAAGGTATTTACCGTCGGGGGAGAACCTGAGGTCGTTGATGGCGTTGCCGAGATCGGGAAGTTTCCGGATCATTTCTCCCGTTGAAGCGTTGAATAAATAGATGATATTTTTTTTGAACCAGTCATAACCCGTCCAGCCGCCTACCGCGATGATCTTTCCGTCGGGGGAAATCGCGCATGAATAAAGGAGGCCTTCGTTTTCCGTATCGATCGGCGGACGGTAGATGCGGATCAGGTCCCCGGTCCTGGCGTCCCAGAGCCTGGCTGTCTTGTCTTCGGAGGCCGTTACGACATATCTGCCTTTCGCGTCGGTATCCAGCCTTAATATCCTTGCCGTGTGCATCGTCGTATTGATGCGGAGCATCGGTTTGGACGTGATATCTTTAGCGTACGCGGCCAGACCTGCTGCCATGACAAGCGATATGATAATGAATTTTTTTAACATAATAATCCCCCTCTGCAGATTGAAATGTATTTCATTTATTTTAAGGCAAAGGTAAATATAGTCAAGGGTTTGAAAAAAGGGGCATTTATTATTTGACCACAAGTTCTGCAGGATTAATCAAGATTTGCAGGATTGGAGATTTTCCTTTTAGTTATCAAAAGATTAAGTTGGATCTAATAATCCGCTAATGCACGCGAATAAACGCGAATAAGGGATTTAAGAAATTTATAGTAATACTTGGTACTCTTTGAGTCTTTGTGGTAGGGGAAAAAGTATATTGAAACGCTAATTGACTCAGAGAGTAATTGAAATATCTGGCAAAGCAAATTTTATCTTAGCGTGTCTTAGCGTGGCTTCGCGGAAGATTCAGAAGCGGAACCAGGAAAATTTGATAAGTGTTTCTTGATGATATTCATGTCTGAGGTAAATTTAAAGATTTTACATTAAACTCTAAATTTCATTATCCTGAAAATCCTGATAAATTGGGGTCGCTATAATAAGCCTTCAAGAATTATTTTAAATTATGTTTTTTTAAGAACTTACTGTCCTTCAGGATTTCCCGGGAACTCCCCTGACGGATGATCTTATGATCTTCGGAGAAAACGATAGTATTTTCAAATACCCCTTCAATGTATTCGAACTCATGGGTGGCGCAGATGATGGTCTTGCCTGAATCGCGGATTTCTATGAGAAGTTCCTTCAGGAAGCGTTTGGTTTTAGGGTCAAGCCCGTCCATCGGCTCGTCAAGAGTGAGGACATCGGGGTTCAGGGAAAGGACCGAGGCGATGGCCACCTTTTTCTTCTCCCCTTCGCTGAGGTGGTAGGGTTCGCGGTGCTTGAGATGCCCGATCCCGAGCATTTCCAGGCAGTCATTGACCCGGCGCCGGACTTCAGCCTCGTCCAGGAGCATCTGCCTGGGGCCGAAGGCGATCTCCTCATAAACGTTAGGGCAGAAGAGCTGGGCGTCGGAATTCTGAAAAACAAGGCCGATCCGCTTGTGGAACTGTTTTGAAAAAACGCCTCCGCTTAATTTTTTGGGATCGATCCGCACTCCGTCAAATTGATAGGAGCCTGAATCGGGAAAAACGATGCCGTTAATGATCTTCAGCAATGTGGATTTGCCGCTCCCGTTGGGACCGATCAAAGCTGCGGAATCCCCTTCCGGTATTTCAAGATTGATCCCGGCCAGGGCTTTGTTTTCTTTATAAGTATAATTGACATTCTGTAATTTTATCAGTTTTTTCATAAATATTTCCTGTAAGGCAGTTATTTAAAGAAAAAAAATGCTGAGATCAGGAGAATGTTTGCCGGTATATATATATAATCCATTGTATTAAAATGATTTTTCCCATAAATAGTATAATGCCCGTCAAAACCCCGGCATTCCATGGCTGAATAGGTCAGTTCGGCCATTTCTTTCGATTTCAGGAACAATCCCCCCATAAGGTTGGAAAGCGACTGGTATTTCCGGTTGTTCCTGCCTATGGACCGGAGCTTGAGGGCATAGAGCATATTTACGGAATATTCTCCCAGAATGACAATATATTTGATGGTGATATCAAGAACAAGAATAAAAATATCAGGAATATGGAAAACCTTCATTGAGCGCGTGATATGGCTCCATTTTGTGGAATTGGCCAGAATATTAACGGCCGCGACAGACCCGGTGATCTTTAAGAAAAGCATCATGCTGTTATTTCTGTTCCCGGCCAGGACAGAGGGGAGTAAAATCAGGACAGAGAAAAAACCGACAGTCAGTGTTATGAGAGCCGTTTTCTTTATGTCTTTCAGCTCCAGAAAACCTAAAGTAAGAAGGAAATAAGCGCAAATGAGCATAATAAAGTTAAAGCTCTGAGATAATGAAAGGAGCAGCACCGATAAAAAAGTAAAGGCAGACTTCAAAGCCGGATTAAGGCGGTAAAAGAATCCCGAAGCGAGATTGCCCCCCCGTCTGATTCGCGAGAGAACGCTAAGGACCGACAGCAGGCTTTTATCTATAAAGCTGTCCTTATCGGCGGGCGGTAAATAGCTGTCCTTTTTCATCAGCCATTCTGTCATATTGCCTCCAGGCAGTAAATAGAATAATAATTATACATTCTTAAGGCAAAAAGGCGCAAGAATAGAGGTTGTCGGTTAAAAAATTATACCTGCCCTGAATAAGCAAAGCGTATTGATGGATGATCTCAGTAGTTATATTCTCCCAACCCGTTTTCATTTTCCTTCGCGTGACTTAGCGTGGCTTAGCGGAAGACCAACGGATAATCCGCTAATACACGCGAATAAGTGATTATTGTTTTTTACACCCTTCATGGTTATTCCTAGAACTTTATTATAGGGCAGTTCTAAAAACTCATATTTTTAGAACTGCTGACATTGTTTTGATTCATGCAACTGCTAAGTTTGCTTTGCAAACTCCACGCAGTAGCGTCATTTACATTAACCAAAAAGTTTTTATAACCGGGGCAGTTCCTAAAAACTTAAGGTTTTTGGAACTGCCCTATAATAAAAACCTATAGAATGAATCAATTCAGGTTTATTTATTTTTGACAGGTTCTTTTTTGCGTAACAGAGACGAAAAGATCTTGAAAATAATCAGAAGGACCGCTATCCCGGCTACTGCGGAAATAATATATCCCGCAATATCATTTTTTATCACCGGCAGGTTATAATCCGGAAGCGGGGTTTTAAGCTCAAATCCTTTTGTCATACCCGGAGGAATAAATCCGAAAAGTTTTCTCAATTCTCCCGAGGTCCATTCGCCCCATGCCGTTCCGGAGGCGATAAGCCCCAGCGGCGTAAGCACCGTCAGGACGGCTAAAAGGATGTAAAGAGGGCTGAAGCGCATTTTCTGATCGCTGTCGGCATGGATGATTTCAGGCGAGACCCTTTTAACATATGCCAGAACGCCGACTGTTATGAACGCGTCAACCAGGCCGGCAACTAAAAGATGCGGTATCATCATCGCCGGGATGGAGACATTGAGCGGATAGGGACAGTAAAGCGGCAGACCGGCGGCGTCCTTGAAAAGCAGGGGCTGGATGCCGAACTCCACGGCGGCGAAAAACGCGGCAATGTTGATTGCGATGTAGCTTGCAACAAAAGCGCTGATGTATCCGGCCTTTTCGCTTTTCCAGAGCTTTTTTATCATATTGTAAATGAAATATCCCGCGAATGGAATGACAAAAGCCATATTGAAGCAGTTCGCGCCGAAAGCCAGGATGCCGCCGTCGCCGAACAGAAGGGCCTGGATCAGCAGGGCCGTCGATACGGCGATTGCCGCGGCGTACGGTCCCATCAATATGGCTATGAGCGTCGCGCCGACGGCATGCCCGGTGGTGCCGCCGGGCAGGGGTATATTAAACATCATGATCAGAAAAGAAAAAGCGGCGGAAATCCCGAGAAGCGGGATTTTTTTTGCCGAGATTTCTTCCCTTACTTTTTTTACCGCGATGGCCCAGACCGGGACCATTATGGCCCCCATCACGGCGCAGGTTTGCGGGCTGAGATAATTGTCGGGGATATGCATAAAATTCGTTCCTGAATAAATTATATATTATAATTAAAAAATAAGTAATTATCAGGCTCGTCAGGAAACCGGGTAATCCGCTAATGCACGCGAATAAAAGCTAATTCCTCATCCCGCCTCGAAAGGCTCGGCACCCTTCTCCAAATTTGGAGAGGGGACGGGGGTGAGGTATTGGCGTGAATTCGCGTGGCTTAGCGGAAGATTTGTTTTATACTGTTATTAATATAAAATTCATGGTATAATATTTTTCATTTTAAGAGGAAACACTATGGATATTAACGAAAAATATAAGCGGTTAAAAGAAATCCTCCGCTCTTACAAAAAGGCGGCGGTCGCGTTTTCGGGCGGTGTGGACAGTACCTTTCTTGCGAAAGTTTGCCATGATGAGCTTGGCGAAAACTGCGCGGCGGTCACGCTTGTTTCATCCATGAACCCGAAAAGCGAAATGAAGGCGGCCGGAGAGATCGCGAAAAAAATCGGCGTCCGTCATTATATTCTGAAAGATAGCCTTCTTGAGGAAGCCGTCAGTATGAATACGCCGGAGCGCTGTTACCATTGCAAGAAAATAGAATTTTCTAAGATAAAGAAAAAAGCTTCGGGGCTTGGGATAGATATAGTCCTGGACGGCTCCAACCAGGATGATCTTTCCGATTACAGGCCGGGCCTGCGGGCGCTCAGGGAAACCGGCATCAAAAGCCCCCTGCGGGAAGCGGGCCTGACGAAGGATGAGATACGCCTGCTTTCGAAAAAGCTCGGCCTGCCGACATGGAATAAGCCGGCTTTCGCGTGCCTCGCCTCACGTATCCCGTACGGCGAGAGGATCACCGGAGAAAAACTCGAGAGGGTCGAAAAGGCCGAGGATTTTCTCAGGAAGCTGGGCTTTATCCAGTTCCGCGTGAGGAGCCACCAGGACATGGCCAGGATTGAGATCAGTCCCGGGGAAAGGGTCAAAATGCTGGACATCAATCTGATGGACAGGGTATCAAAAAAACTGAAATCTTTCGGATTTGTCTATGTAGCCATGGAGCTTGAAGGCTACAGCATGGGGAGCCTGAACAGGGTTATTCAAAATAAGAGGAAAGCAAAATGAACAACAGGGAATTAAAAAAACTTCTTGCATCCATCAAAAGCGGCGATATGACTTTGGAAGACGCCATGCAGAAGATCAAACAGCTGACGTTTGTCGATCTTGAATTCGCCAAGATCGATACGCATAGGGAAATCCGGACCGGGTTCCCCGAAGTCATTTTCTGCTCCGGCAAGACAATTCCCCAGATCAAAGCCATTGCCGCCAAAATGACGGAAAGAAAGATCAATATTCTGGCAAGCCGCGCGGGCGAGGATGTTTATGAAGCTCTGAAGCCGGATTTTAAAAACTGCGAGTATTATCCCGAAGCGCGGACCCTCTTTATCAAAAATACGGAACTTCATGCCGGTAAAAGCGTGATCCTGGTGGCATCCGGGGGAACGGCCGACATTCCCGTTGCGGAAGAGGCCGCTGTAACGGCGGAAAAGCTCGGGAACACCGTGGAAAGGCTGTATGATGTCGGCGTCGCGGGAATGCACCGCCTGCTTAATCATTCCGATAAGCTGGAAAAAGCGAGCGTGATCATAGCCGTGGCCGGGATGGAAGGCGCCCTGGCCAGCGTCATCGGCGGCCTGACCGATAAGCCTGTGATTGCCGTGCCGACGAGCATAGGCTACGGCGCGAGCTTCGGCGGATTGGCCGCGCTCCTCTCGATGCTCAACAGCTGCGCGGGCGGCGTCGGCGTGGTGAATATCGATAACGGCTTCGGCGCGGCGTTCCTGGCCGCCAAGATCGTCCGGCAGATTGAAAAAGTCGGTAAATAATCTGAATTTGGGAAAATCGGGGTAATCCGCTAATGCACGCGAATGGAGGGGGTCTGTTTTTTAGAAAAAGCCGTAATTGTCGGGACAAAAAGATTACTTTATGTGCAGACAGATTGCTTCGCGCTAAAGTCAGCGGCGAAGGACAGAGCATAGTGCTCGCAAAGACGCTTTTCTGCGTTTATTCGCGTGGCTTCGCGGAAGCCCAATCTATTATTGAAGCAAATTGGCGGCAGACCCGGGAAAAGATGAGGATGTTTTATGATAAAAAAAATATTATTTTTTGACTGCTTTTCCGGCATCAGCGGGGATATGACTGTCGGCGCGCTTCTGGACCTCGGCGCGGACCGGGAGCTTTTAACGAAAAGTCTGTCGGGCCTCCCCGTCGATGGGTACCGGATCGAGATAAAGGAAGGTACAAAAAAAGGCATCGGCGGGACTGATTTCAGCGTGATCATCGATAAGAATCACAAACAGCCGCACAGGCACCTTCATGATATCAATGACATCATCGAAAAGAGCGGTCTGGATGAGGAAGTAAAAACAAAAAGCAAAAATATTTTTTCTCTCATCGCCGGCGCGGAATCGAAAGTACACCGGGTTCCGGTTGAGGAAATACATTTTCATGAGATAGGCGCCGTCGATTCCATTGTGGATATTGTCGGTTCAGCCCTCTGCATCTCAAACCTGGGCGTGGATGAGGTATGGTCGTCGCCGTTGAACCTGGGAGGAGGGTCCGTCGAGTGCGGTCATGGCGTGCTTCCCGTGCCGGCCCCGGCTACGCTTGAAATACTGAAGGATGTCCCGGTCTATTCCAGCGGCATCAAAAGGGAATTGACGACGCCGACAGGCGGCGCGGTCATCCGGGCGTTCTGCACAGAATTCATGGATTTCCCTTCCATGACAATTAAAAAAACAGGCTACGGCCTCGGCAAAGCCGACCTGGATACGCCGAATGTCCTCAGGGCCGTGCTCGGGGAGGAGGCTTCTTTTAAAACTCTGGTCATGCTGGAAACCAGTATCGATAATATGAACCCGGAGATTTATTCCTATCTCTTTCCGAAGCTTTTCGAGAAAGGCGCGCTGGATGTTTTTACCGCGCCTATCATGATGAAAAAAAACAGGCCGGCCCAAAAGCTCAGCGTTCTCTGCACGACTGAAAAGACGGAAGAGCTTGAAGGATTCCTTTTTAAAGAGACGCCGACGTTAGGAATCCGCAGGTATCCGGTGGCAAGGGACGAAATGGAGCGAAAACAGATCAAGATCGAAACTCCCTACGGCGAGGCGGTTGTCAAGGCCGCATACATGAACGGCGAGTTGATCAAGTTCGCGCCGGAATACGAGGACTGCGCCAGAATTGCCGAAAGCTCCGGAAAGCCTATCCGGCAAATCTATCAGGAGATCATGGCGATCGCTTCCGGTAAATTGAAGGATTAATTTTTTCACAGGAAGTCGGGAAGAGCAAAATTGTTTTCTTAAATGAATCACATAGCTGTTAATTCAAAAGAGTAATTTGTTTTATTAATTATCCTTTTCATAAATCAATTATTTGAAATTTATCCGGCTTCATGCCCGTCTTCCTGTAAATTTTATCTTATGTTTTCGCCGGACCGTCAAATGAAACCTTGACTTCCATTGACTCAGGCAATTCATATCATTCGTTCTTTTTAAATTCCATTTATAGGTTTTTTTTATCCGACAGGCTGTCGGGGGCTTTACGATATTTCTTTCTTTTCGAAAAGAAAGAAATATCGTGCTAAAGAAAGAAAACAGGTCGAGGCCATTTTCATACGAAGCGGCCGGATTGCACTGATATGTGTTATCCGGTTGCTTGATTAACGGTTCCTTTCTTTTTATAGCCGCCTTAATATCGCAGTCCATTGCTATATGCGGCGGTTGCGGCATCCTTGGTACGTCAAGATAAACTAGATTGACCTAATGGGTTGAGATGTACCCATACTGCCAATTGCCTGTTAGCAGGTAGCCAGGTGGACGTGAACGGGAGTAATCCCGTTGGCGAAGTTCTACGAGGCGAAGATATGAGCCATAACGCAAGTGAATCCGTTAGCCTCGTTAGCCGAAAAAAGAGAGTGACCAAGCCATCAAGGAGGCTGAAGTCAATATCCGCAGAGCAGGAACAGGTAGAAAGCTGCGGAACTCTCCGGGGTTGTAAGGAATAGCGCGTATCGAAAGGTTAGTCGCAGAACTTGAGAGACCCTTCAGAACAAGGTCAAACCTAAAACCATAAGGGAATACATAACCTTATAGCTGTTCTGACAGGGAGTCGGATAAGCCCATAGTAGTGATGAAGCAGGGTAATTCCCGCAGAGCGAAGGGGCTTTACTGCAAATATGTTTGAGTTGAGATGAAAGGAGGTCTGATTGGAAAGAATTCCTACTACAGGAAAAGACGGATATAAAGGACAACTGCCTGAATACAAAGGTAGTATCTTGATACCGTTGAAACTCTCCTCTCTGAGACACAAACTGGGTCAAAAGGCCAAACAGGAAGCAAAGTATCGTTTCTACACGCTATATGATCACCT
The DNA here is from genome assembly GCA_963835575.1 of uncultured Spirochaetota bacterium. Taxonomy (GTDB): domain Bacteria; phylum Spirochaetota; class Brevinematia; order Brevinematales; family JAOACQ01; genus CAVYGN01. Next base: position 94,999 of record CAWIGG010000002.1, read on the forward strand.
TACAAGAGAAGATGTGCTAAAGACAGCGTGGTATCTGGTCAAGAAGAATGGAGGCAGTCCAGGAGTAGATGGAGTATCCATTGCACAAATTGAAAGCAATCCGGAAGGGGTGGAAAATCTTCTGAAAGAAATCTCTGAAGAGATAGAAGAAAAGAAGTATATCCCTGAAGAAGTTTTGAGGGTGTATATACCCAAGGCAAATGGGAAACTTCGGCCACTCGGTATACCGACAATAAAGGATAGGATAGTGCAGATGGCGGTAATGTTGATACTGGAGCCAATATTTGAATCTGATTTTCTGGATTGCTCATACGGTTTTAGACCGGGAAAAAATGCGCATCAGGCGCTGGAAACGATCAAGCAACACATTGAGAATGGATATACGGCAGTGTATGACGCAGATTTACAGGGATACTTTGACTCAATACCGCACGATAAGCTAATGAAAGGTTTGGAAATGAGAATTAGCGATAAACACATATTAAAGCTTATTCGGATGTGGTTGAAAACCCAGATAGTTGAAAAGGGAAGTGAAGGAAACCCGAAGAAGGAAAGGCCGAAGAAGGGTACACCGCAAGGTGGAGTAATATCCCCATTATTGGCAAATATCTATCTTCATTGGTTTGACAAAGTATTTCATAAGAACGATGGACTTGCAGTGCAGGTAGGTGGAAAACTGGTAAGGTATGCCGATGACTTTGTTATTTTGACGAGGTATTATCAGGACTGTATAGGGAAATGGGTAGAGCAGAAATTGGAGGAATGGCTTGGCCTGGTTATTAACCGGGAGAAAACCAGGGTCCTGAATCTCAGGGAAGAAGGCGCCAAACTTGATTTTCTTGGTTTCAGTTTTAGGTACGACAAATCGAAACACAAGGTAGGGCGAAAGCGCTACCTTAATGTATTCCCGTCTGAGAAGGCTTGTATCAGGGAAAGAGGCAGAATAAAGGAAATGGTAGGTAACAGGGATACTTGCTTATCGGTTGAGGAAATGATTGAGAAACTAAACCAACATCTGCGAGGTTGGGCAAATTATTTTCGATTTGGTTATCCATCAAAAGCATTTCGAAAACTAAACTGGTACACTGAAGAATCTCTGATAAGAAACTTTAACAGCAGGAGTCAGAGACGATATAAACTGCCGGAAGGAGAAAATTACCATTTTCATTTTAAAAGATTAGGGCTAAATTTGCTTAAATCCTAACGGAACTGTGAATGCCATAGATGAGAATTTGCAGGAAAGCCGGATGCGGGAAATCCGCACGTCCGGTTTGATGAGGGGAGGATAGGTCGTAACTATAGGATATACGCATATTGAGACACAGAAGGAGAAATCCGGAAACGGAATTATGGCGGAATCTAATTACTATCGCTTATTCTTCTACTCTACCCGCAAACATGTGTCTTCTCTCTTCTATTATTATAGCGGATGACACGACTATATATTGAGATATTTGGTGTTCAGATTATGGTTAATGGAAAATGGCCTCGGGTACGGGGGAACGGGAAGCAACTGCCGGGAGACGATAATGGAGAAAATTAAAAATAAAAAATAAAATTGTATTTTTGCTTTTAAAGCCTGGCTTTATTAAAATGATTTAAACTGAATTAATGGGATAAAATAATGGCTAAAGGAAATTCTTCTAAATCCAGCGAATCCTTTGAATCCACTCTATGGCAGGCGGCTGATAAGCTCAGGAAAAACATGGACGCCGCCGAATATAAGCATATCGAAGCCATACGCAGAAACCTTGGCAGATTAGTTATAAAAAAAACAAATAGTAAAGAGGCAGCCGGATGAAAGACATGGATATTCCCAGGATTGAGGATTTTATTAAAAAGCTAGGCGAAAAAGACCTGATTTACCTGAACCGGCTGATCATCGAGCGCCTGAAAATACTTTCGCAGGTGCGTTCGAGCGAGAAAATGGCCGAGTTCCATGCCTCCCAGCGCATCAGCTTTACCGGCCCGGACGGCGCTATCAAGAAAGGGACTATTATGCGAATGCACAAGAAAACCGTGTCGATCCGAACCGATGACGGCGAAAACTGGAACGTGGCCCCGGGGTTTTTAAGGGGTGAGGATTAAATGAGAAAGTATGGAGCCTTTCATATATGGATTTTACTTGAATTCCATACATATATCAACCGATATGTATAGAAAAACGCCATTTCCTATTATATAGGATGTGGTCATATCGTAATTAAACCGGTAAGGAAAGTAAAATATAATAATTTATATTTTACTTTGGGCTTGATAAGTAAATTAGAATAACTTATAATATATTCAGGAATTTGGAATGAATATAAAAGACTTTAAAGCCGGTTCTCTTCAAAACGGCGGCCATTATCAATATTTTATGCCCGCGAGTATCAACCATACTTTTTACTGGACTGATGAAGCGCTGAATGAGCTGCTGGAAAAAGCGGCGATTAAACTTGGAGAACTTAATTCCTTCGCGCGCCTTGTGCCCGATATTCGCATGTTCATTATCATGCATGTCTATAAGGAAGCGGTTTTATCCAGCAGGATTGAAGGTACAAAAACTATGCTGGAAGAAGCACTGCTTGAAGAAAAAGATGTCGATCCCGAGAAAAGGAATGACTGGAAAGAAGTGAACAATTATGCCGCCGCAATGAATTTTGCCATTGATTCGCTCAATAAGCTGCCGCTATCCGGCCGCCTTATCAGGGATACCCACCGCATTCTTCTCCAGAGCGTAAGGGGAGAGCATAAAGCCCCCGGGGAATTCAGGAAAAGCCAGAACTGGATCGGCGGCGCTGCCATTCAGGACGCTGTGTTTATCCCGCCCCTGCATACCGACGTTCCGGAATTAATGTCCGATCTCGAAAAATTCCTGCATAACGAGGAGATCAAAGTTCCCCATCTCGTCCGCATTGCCATCGCCCATTATCAATTTGAAACGATACATCCTTTCCTGGACGGCAACGGCAGGATCGGCAGGCTTCTTATAACACTCTACCTTATCAGCAAAGAGATAATGGAAAAGCCGCTCCTGTATCTTTCCGATTTTTTTGAAAAGAATAAAGGGCTGTATTATGACAACCTTTCCGAAGTCAGGAGAAAAGACGGGCTGGCGCAGTGGATCAGGTTCTTCCTTTCCGCGGTTATTGAAACAGCCGATAAGTCCGCTCAAACCCTGAAAAAGATCATTAATTTAAAGAGCTCCCTTGAACAGGAAAAAATCCTGAACCTGGGCAAGCGGGTGAAAACGGGACAGAAGCTCCTGCAAGCCCTGTTCTGTAGGCCGGTCATACAGGTAAAGGATGTCGAAAAAGAGATTGGCTTAAGCCCGAAAGCGGCTAATGATATGATCAGGGAATTTTTAAGGCTGAAAATTTTAAATGAGATTACAGGCTATCAGCGGAACCGTGTCTTCGCTTTTGAGGAATATATCAAGCTGTTTGATTGATGCACTACCAGTATAATAGGCCGGTAAAGCCGGTCTATTTTTAGGAATACAGCCGTATTGATGACGAGTTCAAGCAGGAAAAACAGGCGCGAAATATCCGGACAAACTTGCCGGACCGTCAAATGAAACCTTGACTTCCATTGACTCAGGCAATTCATATCGTTCGTTCTTTTTAAATTTCATTTATAGGTTTTTTTTATCCGACAGGCTGTCGTAAAAAAAAACGGCAATTGTTGCCGGACAACAAGACTCTCTTGACATAAGATATCCCCATCAATAAAATAATCTTGGGCTCGGTCTCAGCCCTTAGGAGACAATAAATGAAGTCCGACAGGCTTTTAGCCATAACGCTTCTATTAATCAATAGGAAGCGGATGAGTTCCGTCGAGCTGGCAAAACGCTTCGAAGTGACCGAGCGGACAATCTACCGCGATATGGAATCGATCAGCCAGGCCGGCGTGCCGGTCGTCGCCTATCCGGGAAGAAACGGCGGGTTCGGCGTTTTAGAGAATTACAAGATTGACAGGAACGTATTCCGCTCCGATGAGATGACCATGCTCATCACCGCCCTGAAGGGACTGAACACGGCCTTCCGGGATAAAAAGCTTGCGGAGACGCTGGAGAAGATCAAAGCGCTTCAGCCGGGAAAAGCGGCCGGACAGCGGAAAGAGTCTGTCTATTTTTCCCTGACGCCCCAGGGTAACGACAAAATGAGCTCTTTGATATCGCAAATCCGCGGCGCCATAGAGGAAAACAGGATCATCTCATTTCAATACAGGGATTCGGCGGGGAAAGAGACAAAAAGAACAGCCGAGCCGTATATGCTCAGCTGTTACGGCTATACATGGTATCTTTACTGCTATTGTTATCTCAGGAATGATTTCCGCCAGTTCCGTCTTTCCCGCGTCAGGGCGCTTGAAATAAAAAACGATAGTTTTATTCCGAGAGACGTTGACCTGGAAAGCCGGCCCTGGGAATCGGACTGGGGACATACGGAAATGGTCCCTCTTGTCCTCAAATTCAATCCAAAAGCGCGGGGCAGGGTTGAGGACTTTTTCGACCCTTCTTTAATTGAAAAGCAGAAGGACGGCTCGCTTGTCGTCAGGGTTCCTTATCCGGAAGACCCCTGGGTTTACAGCTTTATCCTGGGGTTCGGCGAGGATGCGGAAGTCCTGGAACCGGAGCATGTCCGGGAAGTCATTAAAGAAAAAAGCGGTAAGATCTTTGATATATACCGGCCAAAATAAAAAATGTTCAATTACGATAAGACTTGATATTTGCCGCAGAAGGCACGGAGATTAATTCACGCCCATCGACAAGCTCAGGACAGGCGCCGACGCAGAGACCGCAAAGAAGGAAAATGGGGTTGATAACAGAATGCGCACTGATTCCTCAATTCTCTTTATTTCCAGATTTGAAAGAGGAAAGTCCGGGTAATGAAGAGGCGTAATTACAAGTTTTACTGGTTGAAAACTTTGCGAAGGCGGCTTTGCGCGGCATTTATTTAAAACTATAAATTGTAATCAGAATATCATAATTGTTGAAATCAGCGGGGCGCCGTCGCTTTCTCAAGCATCGCCAGATCCTCAAGGGCTTCCTCCCTTGTGTTCCCGCAATATTCATGCGAGGCCCTGAAATTCCGGCAGACGGCCGGCCTTTCGTCATAGATCAGGCAGGTATAATCAGCGTCAAGCTGGACGCATCTCACGCCGGCGGGCTTGCCGCCCGGCATGCCTTTGATCGGCGAGGAAATGGATATGGCGACGCAGCATGCGCCGCATCCGGCACGGCATTCCATAAATTTATAAAACAAGACCTCTCTTTATGCGGAATGGATCAGACGGCTTTTATCCTTGAGATTATGAATCAACGGAGATTCTTTTATGTATTTTTCCATTTTTTTAAAATAATCCTTATAGGAAGACGCGTTAAATTGATTATACATATTTTCCTGAATGGAAAGCTTCATTTCTACGCAGTCGAAATCCTTCTTTTTATTCATTTTCTATCACCTCTTTCGGGGCCCTTATTTTTAAAATACCATAAAATACCATAACCGGCTTTAAGATTTATCGAGTTAAACTGGTTTATCTTCTGCAGATTTACGATATGCTTGAAATTCAATATCGAACATTCCGCCGAAAACTGATGTATCCAGATAAACTCTCGGTTTATTCATAGTGATATAGTAATCATTTTTTCCGGCAATTTCAAGTTTTTAAGAGTACTGCCCTTTTTCTCAATGCCCGGCGCCTGCCATGAGTGTTAATTGAAGGGAACGCTGTAGCTACATATATGAATCGGACAAAAGAACTGTCATTGCAATGACGCTTCTCTATAAAACCGGCGTGGCCGCCCCAAAATCCTCGTCTCCAATCGTCCTATGATATACAAGGCATCGAGTATGAGAATACAGGCGGCTTTGGAATTACTAAATCCTATTAATCCGCATTAATCCGTGAAATCTGTGTGAAATTGGGGTTATATATAAAAGCTTTAATAAAATATACAAAGGATTTTAAACCGAAAAGCTTGTGTATTACTGGCGAAGCCCGCCGCCTTTGATCCCCGTGTCCTTACGTGTAATTCTGTGGCTACCCCCGGCCCCCTCATTCCACTGCACCGGCATCCTGCGCCCGTTCACCTTGTTTTTAAATTTAACCGCCGGCCAGCCTATGCAGAGCGTTCCAAAAATCCTCTCGTGCTTTTTCAGGTTCAGCTTTTTCCTCAATTCTTTGCTTCCGTTCAGGATCATCTGGTTGCCGACAAGGTTCCGGCAGGCCAGCCCGCGGGCCTGGGCGTAAAGGTCCATATTATAGAGGGCATACTGCGCGCTCTCGAGCGACAGGTAGACGCGCTTATCGGCGATGATGAACAGGATTGCCGCCGGAGGTGTTTTGAATTGTCTGCCTCTTTCCAGCGACGCTTCCAGCTTCGGCTTGACTTTCAGATATTCGTTTTTATAGGCCGGGGCGAAAAGATTTGCCAGCTTTTCGAATATCTTCGGTTTAAAGAAAAAATTGTATATTCCTTTTGTATAATTGAAAATGATCCGGTCGATCAGGCCGATGATGGACTCGTTGTCAATGATAATTGTCCTCAGATTGAAATTATGCGTGGGGGCATAAACGCCGTAGTCTGCGATCTCTTCCAGAAGGGCCCTGCCGACGGGGCGTTTGACAAAATCCCTTGTCGTGCGCCTTTCCTTTAACAGCTCGTCCATCTGCGCCGGGGAGGGATAAAGCTTTTTATTAAAGGGGACGGGTTTGGACTTATCCCACGAGAGCGCCTGGAACGGGCAAACGGCTATGCACTGGGAGCATGTACTGCAGAAGGCATGGTTGATTTTGACAGTTTTATTTTCGATCGACATACAGTGCTCATGGCAGATTTTAACGCAGATCCCGCACGCCGTACATTTTTTCTGATTGATTGTGACCATAAAAAACTCCTTTTGTGCAGACCCCAATTTATCAGGATTCTCAGGATAACTCAGGATTTTCAGGATTAATATATGATTAAAAAACATTTAAATATAAAGTTCAAAATAAAAGATGTCTTTAAATGAAATTTGAATATATCTTTATTAATTCGAGTCATCGCCATGCAATTGGGTTCTGTACAAAGGTTTCTATCAAATAAAAAAAGAATTTAAAACGAAAGTCTTTGTAATTCCAGCGAAGCCATCTAAAAACTTCCCGGTTCCCAATTATCCTAAGTATCGAGTACGACAATGCAGGCGGCTTTAAGAAAAATAAATCCTATCAATCCGCATTAATCCGTGTAATCTGTGCTGCATTGGGGTCAATTTATAAAACTTGAATAAAGAACAAGAAGGTATTCTATTTCATAATTATTTTGTATTGCGGGCGAAGCCCTTTGTGCCTTCCCATCTTCTTGTTAATCTTTTTAAATCCTGCCAATCCTGTTGAATTGGGATATTATAATAAGGAAAACTTTTATTGATCACCTGTCCATCCGTTCTCATGATAAAGAATGGAAATCTCTTCGGCGGTGAGCGCCCGGCCGTAGATACGGACATCGTCCAGCATGCCGAAAAAGCTGTAGTAAGAAGGCTCGGCCGGCCACCGGTTCAATGTGTCGTATCCGACGCGCCACCAGCCTTCATAGGAAAGGGCGTTTGTCACTATGGTATTGGACACGGCCGGATTCCCGTCGATGTAGAGGCACATTCCGGCCTTTGAAAAAACGGCGGCGGCATAATGCCATGTGCCGTCGTTATATGTCAGCGGCGTCCTGATGATGACAGGGCAATCAATATTGGTAAGAATGCCGAAATAAACCCGGCCGCTGTTGTCCATGTAAAGATGGCGGTCCTTGTACCGGCTCATATCAGCCTGAGTATCCCCGAACCCCAGCATGCGGCCGCCGGTGGTGCTGTCGGTATTGAACCAGATGGAAAGCGTCAGCGGGAAGGGGTTTGAAAATTTGACCTGGCTGTAGATATAGTTGATATCAGGCTTCATGAGGAAAGCCGATTTCTGCCTTCCGAAGCGGTCGTTGGCCGCAAAAACATTATTAGGAACGCCGTGATTATTGTTGCCGCTTAAATCTCCGGCGTTCTTATCAAGCGGATAATAGAGGATTAAACCGTTCGTCGGCACCGGTCCGGATATAATTATTTTTGTAATTGAACTTGCCGGGGATGAAATCTTTTCATCCAGGGCTTTGCCGATCAGGTTCTGCGCCATCTTCGGCACCTGCTTTAAAAGCTCCGGCAGAGAAGCGCCGGAAGCGCTCTCGCTGATCTCCACAACGCCCGTGGAAACATCGATCCCTTTTATGACAAGAATATAAGTTTTATCCATCCTGGACAGGGTCCCCATGATGATCTTGTCGGCGTTCAAAAGCTTCCCGACCCGGGAGGCCTGGCTTTCCGTAATACCTGCCGTTTCCAGCTTCTGCTCTTCCAGTATTTTATTCAGCGCCTTTCTCTCAAGGACATTAAAGGTCTTCGAGTTAACCAGCTCGGACTGGAGCAGCTCGCCGAATGCCTGGAGGTCGGGCTTTTCGCTTTTCACTGTATTGACGATATCCAGCACGGCCGCCTTGAGCTGTGTGATATTCTCCCACTTGGAAAATGAAAAGCCGGCGATGAGAATTAAAACCATTATGGCAAACCATTTCTTCATAAAACCCTCTCTCAGGATATTTTAATGAAACTGGATTCATTAATCAAATAAAGAAGTCTTAGCCTTTGATTGGGATATCCAACCATAAGGGCCTATCGTTGAATGATGTCCGGCTTCTTATATTCATGAATTACCAGGCCGATAAATACCATTGACTAAATCGATTTGTATTATATAATTTATTATTGGATGAAGAAATCTAATTCAAATTGTAAGAAGTTTAAAGAATAAAATAATCATGTTCAAACGGACATGGTATGCCAGATTATAGATATGAAGGTCGTCATGAGCATTTCAATTTATTTTATTATCGGCCTCGCGGCCCTGGTCCCTGTCATCGGTTTTATATTATGGCTTTTTATCCGGCGTTCAAACCCGTCAGGGTTTTACACCCCTATTGAGAAAGCCCTGCAGGAGCAGGATTTCCAGAGCGCGAAAAAGCTCTGCCTCAAACGGATTGACAGCCAGCCGAACGATTTTGTCATCAAGTATTATCTCGGCCAGGCGCTCGAAGGTTTAAAGGATTTCACGACAGCCATACTCTATTATGAAAAGGCGGCAATCTCCGCATCGACCGCGGGGAACGATATTCTTAAAACCCAGATCCATTTAAAAACCGCGCTCCTGTTTAAGAAAATGCATAATGACAAAGAGGCATTGGGGTATTTCGCCCTTGTGCTTGACCGCGAGCCGCAGAACAGCAGGGCATTATTCGCCTGCGGGGAAATCTATAATGAATTTAAAAATTATGAAAAGGCAATAAAATATCTGGAAAGCCATCTCGCGATAAAGCCCGATCATATCAGAACCCGCTATCTTCTCGGCGAGATCAATATGACGATCAGGAAATACCCCGAAGCCATTGAGCAATTTGAATTCATCCTTGAAAATGAGCATGCCGGTGACGATGTCATAAGACCGAAAATCATGATGCGTCTGACAGAAGCATATCTGGAAACAAAAAATTATGATAAGGCAAAGGATGTTTTACAGGAATTGATGAAGGATGATGATTATTTTGAAGATGCCGTCATAAAAATGGTCCAGATCAAAATCAAGAAAGACGAAATTGATGATGCCCTCAATTTCATAAATCTGCATATAAATAACCTTTCGCCTGCCAATAAAAGCCTGGCCCTCTATCATCTGGGGAATGTTTATTATAAGAAGAATAAGTATGTCGAAGCGGTCAGCGCATGGCGGAAAGCGTATGAAATCAATCCCGGAAATAAGGACTTGAAAGACCTGATGAGCCGTTACTCCCTGATCGTCGATAATCCGAAGGTGGAAGGCCTTTATACGGATGACATGAACAAAGGCGAGGTTTTTATTCATAACCTGATGAAAAACGATCATATTAAAGATATCGTCAAACAGCCGAAATACTGGATCTTCCTGAATTACGACAACTATTATGTTATATACCGTGTTCCTCAGCCCATCCCGGCGAATGAAATTACCGAGATAAAGGCTGCGGTCAAAAAATATTTCATTAAGTGCAATTCATTTAACCTCTATACTTTATTCGGTCTGGAATTTTCAGCCGCCGACCAGGCTGACAGCAGGGATTTGATACTTGTCAGCCAGAGGGACTTACTCAAACTGATCAACGCGAATATTAATTAAACAGTCGTCAGTCGACAGCCCTCAGTCAGGAGCCGGAAGTCGACAGTGATGCAATGCCCATCGACAGGCCTGGGTATATGGTTCCCCTGTGCGTCTTCGCGTTTAGCTATAACCGGTCTTCTTCAAGTCCATCAGCGGATTTCATATTAATCCATCTTTATTAAGCTTGATTATCATGACACAGTTGCATCATGAAACTTGACAGGCATAGCCGCGGCCAAAAATATTTCCAATGACGGGTAAAATTGACAAAATCAAATCCGGTTTTTAAATTTATATTTAATTTATAGTAATGCCGGTTTAGTAAGCATAACGCACCGGCGGCAGGAGTCTAATTATGAATAATCCCCGTGAAATATTATTGAATACATTCGGCTACAGTTCATTCCTGCCTCTGCAGGAAGACATCATCGGCGCGGTCATGTCAAAAAACGATGTTTTGGCCGTCCTTCCCACCGGGGGAGGAAAATCCATCTGCTACCAGATCCCTTCGATCCTGCTTCCGGGCCTGACGGTGGTCATTTCTCCCCTGATATCCCTGATGAAAGACCAGGTCGACCAGCTGGATAAGGCCGGAATCAAGGCCGTTATGCTGAACAGTACCCTCAATCCCAATGAATATCATGAAAACAAGGCACATTTACTTAACGGGCATGCCAGGCTCCTCTACATAGCCCCGGAGTCCCTCTTCAAAGCGGATATCCAGGCGATGCTTGCCCGCGCCCAGCCTGCATTGATAGCCGTCGATGAAGCGCACTGTGTTTCCGTCTGGGGCCATGACTTCCGGCCGGAATACAGGCAGTTGATCAAACTGCGGCGGATTTTCCCGGAAGCGGTATGGATCGCACTGACAGCTACGGCCACCGGCCGGGTCCGTCAGGACATCTGCGGATGTCTCGGCCTCGATAGCCCGAAGGTGTTCATCGGCAGCTTCAACCGGAAGAATTTATTCCTTGAAGTGAGGCCGAAATCGGACAGCTACGGCCAGTTAAAAGAAATCCTGGGCGCTCATAAAGACCAATCAGGTATCGTTTATTGTTTTTCCAGGAACCAGGTGGATATTTTGTCGCAGAAACTGGCCGGTGAAGGCTATTCCGTCAAACCCTACCATGCCGGGTTGCCTGATGAAGAACGGCATTTAAACCAGCGCCTGTTCGTGAATGATAACGCGTCGGTGATGATCGCGACCATCGCGTTCGGCATGGGGATCAACAAACCGGATGTCCGTTTTGTCGTCCATTACGACATTCCGAAAAACCTGGAATCTTATTATCAGGAAATCGGCAGGGCCGGAAGGGACGGCCTGCCGTCGGACTGCGTCCTTCTTTATAATTACGCCGACATTCATAAGCACATGAATTTTATCAATGAGATAAGCGATCCTGAACTCAAAGCCTCCGCCGTGAAGCACCTCAATGAAATGGCCGCTTTTGCCGAGAACCTGGACTGCCGGAGAAAGCCCCTTCTGCGGTATTTCGGCGAGGAATACCATGAAGACAACTGCGGCGGCTGCGACAACTGCGCATCCGGGAAGCCGGAAGGGGATGAAACGGACCTGACGGACGAGGCGCGCCTGTTCCTTTCCGCTTTGACGGAAGTGAATGAAAGGTTCGGCAGCGAGCATATTATCGCCATCCTGCGGGGCTCTGCCGGTGAAAAAGTCAGGAAATTCCATCATGAAGAACTCGCCTCCTACAATCTGGGTAAAAACAAATCAAAAAACGAATGGCAGGTAATCCGGGATCTGATGGTACGGTCCAGGCTGATCAAAAAGGACATCGATAATTTCGGCGTCCTGAAAATAACGCCTGAAGGGAAGGAAGTTCTGGGCGGGAGAAGAAAATTTACCGGGCATATTCCAGAGGAAAAAACCGCTGCCGCGATACCCGCAAGGGGGATGAACAGCGCCTTTCAGTATGATAAAACATTGTTTGAATCCCTGAGGAAACTCCGCAAGCAGCTCGCCGAACAGGAAAATGTGCCTCCTTATGTCATATTCCCGGACACGTCGCTCATCCAGATGTCCCGGGAATTTCCGGAAAACAGGGCGGAATTTGCCCGCATCACGGGCGTCGGCCGGGTGAAGCTGGAAAAATACGCCGGGGTATTTGTTTCCGCAGTCATAAAATACTTGAAAGATAATCCCGCAGCGGGGAAAAAACCGGCGGCCCCGGATAATCATGGCGGCATTCCGGTAAAATTAAAAAGAATACCGGAAGGCAAAAATCTTCCGAAACATATGACGACCGGTAAGCTTTTTAACGCGGGACGGTCTATTGAATCCATAGGGGATGAATTCTCGATAAAAAAAGAAACAGTCTTTGAACACTTATTTCGCTGTGTAAAAGACGGAATGGCCGTCGATACAGGACTATTGCTGAAATACGCTCCCCGGAGCGGGGATGAGTCCCGCCGGATACTGGAAGTATTTAATAAGAACAGCGGCGGTTATTTAAAACCGGTCTTTGAGGCGTTTAATGAGAAATACACCTATGAAGAACTGAGAATCTATCAATTGATCTATTTGAGCGGGCTTCAATCACCCGATAAGTGAAGCCCGGTGTGCCATTTTTTGATCCTCCGCGCTGATTTCATGAAAAACCCTGTCAATTTACTGTCGGTCACCCTTATATTCGTTGATACTTTAATTGTTTTATCCGGCAAAACAATAAATCATTTAATTCTTAATTATATATCATCAATTCCTTTTACAATCTAATTCCAGGGGATAAGTCCAAAAGTGATATGACAAAAAAATAGATTTCAATCTTGAATCTTTTTTAATGTATTATTACCTTAGATATATATAAGGCACATGGTTTTACTTAATGAAAAAGGCTGATCAGAATATTTAAAAAAAGGAGGCATGGGGTGAAGAAAACATCAATTATCAAATATTTCATAAAGACATCAATTATTCTTTTACCGCTGCTCGGCTTTTCATTTTCCGGGCTCTTCTCTGAGGACGTTAACGTGATAATGAACAACGGTTCATATATAAAAGGAAGCCTGCTGGGTAAAACGGCCGATGAAATCGTTATTCAGGAAGCGGGTGGAAAAACGGACACGATAAAATTGGCAGATATCAAGGGCGTTTTCGATCCGCAGACCGGAAATCCCGTCGATCTTTCGGTAAATGAAAATACAAGTCAGGTAAGTCCGCAAAGGCCCGGCAGGGTCATTATCTACCGTCCGAAACCTGTCATAATCGAAGGACCGCGGAACGCGTTCGGGATCGATCTTCTGGGAGCGTCGCTCGGCTCCATAAGGCTGTCTTACGAAAGGGCGCTTTCGGATTGGTTTTCCCTGAGGATCGACGCCGCTTACAGCCCGGACTATTTCTGGCAGAGCGGGGTCAGCCTATGGTCGGCGGCGGTTTACGGACGGGTCTATTTCGGCCATTATATTCCATGGTTCAACACATGGTATAAAGGCCTGGGGGGAATGTTCTTCGAGGCAGGGGCCGGCTATGAAGGCGCGGCGATCAATTACTCCTATTCGGACAGGAAAGGTTCGGTCAGCATCAATGGAAGCTTTCCGCCGTCGCCGATGGCAAGGTTTGTTTTCGGCAACAAGATTATCTTCGGAAATGAAAGCGGTTTTTACCTGGAACCCTACGCGGGCTTTGAAGTGTCCTTCGGGTCCTGGAATATCGATTACAGCGGCACGGGACGCTATTCCCCTCAAAATAGCGATATCTTTCCCTATGTCGAAGGGCTGGGGCAGGGCTATCTTTTCGGCATTGATTTCGGTTACACGTTTTAAATTATTATTTTGGAGGCCGGACAATGAAAAAAATATTATTTATAATTCTGATTCTTGTTTTTACGGCGGGTATTTCATCAGCCGTTGAAGTTAATATAATCATGAAGGACGGCAGTGTCGTGAAAGGGAATATGCTGGGGAAAACCGCCGATGAGATTTATCTTCAGGGCGATAATGGAAAAGCCAGTACAATGAAGATAACAGACATAAAGGCCGTGTTCAACGCAGGCAATGGCGAGCCTGTTGTTCTTACCGCCAGGACGGATTCCCAGCAGGTCCTGACAAACGGCCAGACCGTCACAAACGATAAAAACTCCATTGTTGTCTCGGAAATCCAGGGAACGGGGGTTTATTACGGGGATTATAACGGCGATGTGGTCTATTATTACGGCGGGGCATGGTGGAAATACACCGGCGGCCTGTGGTACAGGGCTTACGGATTTGACGGGCCCTGGTTCTTTATCGGCGGCAGCTTTATACCTTACCCGGTCGCTTATATCGGGCCCAGATGGTTTTATTACGGTCCGCGTCATATTTATTACAGACACTGGCGCAGATGGTGATAAGCACATAAAGTGATACGGACGGCTGATCCATATGTAGTAATTAAATAACCCGAATTCGGATTTCACAGGAGGAGAATAATTTGAAAGAAAAATTTAGTGGAATACTGATGCTCCTGCCTTTTTCTTTCCTTTTTCTGCTCACAGGATGCGGCGATACGCAAAAGTTCATTGACAGAATGAAGCTGAGTAATGAAGAGGCGGTTAAAGTTAAACCGGTTATTGAAGAATACCTGAAAAAACAGAGCGAAATCTTTGAAATCATAAAAAAATACAAGAAACCTTCCGGAGGTACCGGGGGGGACAGTACAGACCGGTCAGCCATGAAAGATGACATGGAAAAGCAAAAGGAAGAAATCGGCTCTTTTTTTGAATCGAATGACAATGACGCTATGAAAGAATTAAAGCCTCTTGTTACTGAAGAACAGTTAAATGTATTTTTGAACACGGCTAAAGAATACAGGCAGGAGAAAATAAAAGAGATGATGGGAGGAACCGGAAGTACGGAAAGGCATGAAGGACGCGGAAGACATAAATAATTCTTAATATACAGGGTTTTGAAAGTTCATTCATATTCGACCTCCTTACCAAAAGTCCTCTATCCGATATTGTTGATTATGCAATCGGATAGAGGGCTTTATTTTTGAGAAGGGATAACTACAGAGATTATCCTTTGATGCCCGGGGCAGGCGCCGGACATGGAGAAAGGTATGGAAAAAATTATTAAGTATTAGAATAAATAATAGATTTAAGGGTCTGCTTTGCGTGCTTTGCGTCTTTGCGGGAATTTTAATCTCTCGCAAAGACGCAAAGCACGCAAAGAAAAGGACTTTGTTAATTTGTTTTTACCATCCGCTGAATGCCGCCAGCCATTTGTTTACGCCGCCTCTGACGCTGACATTTACACCCCCGGGGGTAAATGTAAAAAGCCGGATTTGCTTTTCGGCATCGTAATGAAGTTATATGTCTTTATTAAAAAAGGTGCAGGCTGTTGAATGAAAAACCGTTTAAATAATTTGTATTAAACGGCCGATCCTTTACCGAACCCATATTATCCATTTCCGGATGTCCCCTTATTCTGCCGTCCTGATACTTACCCGAATGCTCTCCTGGAGCCGCTCGATTTCATCGCCGGCCTGATAAGAAAAGCTGACTTGAGCAAGATCGCCGGAATTAACGGGAACGGATGAAGAAAGCGGAATGATCAGGTTCTGGTTCATCCAGTTGACGGCCCGGTTTTCTTTCATATGATAGAAGAGCCTGTTATTTGTGATAAAGCGGAGGGCGTTGAGTTCGCCGCTCTTCTTTATAAGGATTTCCTTGCCGCAATGGAGCGACTGATGAAAATCCTCTCCATACTGAACAATCGCGTAAACTGACGGATCGCTGAGCGGACAGACGCTGGCGGATTCCCCGGGGTATTGAAAATTTGGCAGCGGCGCGTAATAGCCGAAAAAATTGAAATCCTGGCTGATAAGCTCCGCTCCCAGCACAGTCGCTTCAGGCACAAAGCGGGGAAGCTTTTTGCCGAACCTGGCTTTATACCGTTCCTTAAAAGATGCAATGACCTGTGTCTGCTTCTCCCGCAGTAAGGCGGAATGCAGCATTTCACAGATGACAACGTCAACCGGCTCCGGCGGAAGATAGCTCGCCGCGTCGGCCTTTACAACTTCCACTTCCGCTTGAAATGAATTGAGGGCCAGCAGCTCCTTCGCCTTGCCGGCCAGGGCCGGCTGCCGCTCAACGCACCAGACCTTTGAGGCGCGTTCCGCCGCAAAAAAAGACAGGACCCCCGTGCCGCCCCCAAGTTCCAGGACCTTTCCGTTCGAAGGAACAGCTAATCGGATGGCCTCCTTGAAACTCAGCATCCTGGCTTCGTCCTGCAGCATTTGAAAATGATAATGAAGGGGAATATACTGTCCCAGCTGTAATTCGCGATCGTCTTTCAGTCCCATTGCTGTTCTCCATATATAAAGGTTTTAATCCGGCGAATATCAATCGATTATGACTGCGCCGGTTCCAGTTCCGCGATTCGATTTCTGATGATAAGCCTGTTTCATTGCCCGGGAAAAGGATTATTTCACAGGTTAAAGATCAAAATCCAGCGCCGATTCCATTATTTCGGATTTTATCATATTATATTGAGCGAATTATGTTTTATTTTCAATCAAACGCCTGTTTTTGAGAGATAATAAAGCCGGGTATTATATTTGTTGAAAAAAAGGATCAGGCAGACCGGACCCTCTATTTGATGTCGAACGCGAATTCCATATCGGCCTTCATCATCTGGTCATACCGGATCATCAGCCAGCTGAACTGCGTTCCCGGATGCGGCATAAAGACGCCGTTGACAAAACCGATCTTCAGGTCTATGTCCTTCTCAATATGAAAGGTCCGGTAGATATTCAGGCCGAAGTAAAAAGGGACCCGGTAAAAAGGATCGCCTTCTATGGAGATGTACTGATGGTTCGTATTAATGAACTCGTCTGAAACGAAAAGCTGAGACTGCCACTGAAGATCGAAAAGGGAGAAATTGTATTCGAGGTAAATCCCTTCACCGAAGACATTCAGCCGGGGATTGAATTCCCGGTCCGGAATAAAATAGGAGCAAAGGTAGAGCACGCTGAAATTCGTATTCCTGAGGCCGAAAGCGCCGGTGTAATCCTCAGTTATAGAAACCGGATGCGGGTTTTCATGTCCGCCGTTATGCCAGTAATGCAGGCCGGCATAAAAAGGGTCCGTTTTATGGATCAAACCGACATCAAAACGCTCGCGGTGATTTGTCGTGTCCGGGAGCTGCCAGTTCATATAAAGGTCTCCCTTCCCGAAGGGCTGGTCCCAGAGCGCCTCCAGGCCGTATTCATACATGCCATGGCTGTCAATACCGTAAGGGAATGTCTCGTAAGTTACCGGGACCTGGGATTTTGTGATCACCCTCATTTCGGGCGTCATATTAACCAGCGGATCGAGTATCGCGGGCGGAAAATCATGATTGCCGTCCAGGCTTCCCAGCATCAGGGTAAATCCCTGGAACATAAAGCGGGACTGAACATACGGATAATAATTGAAAATCTTCTCTTCCTGGTTGAATGGAATAAGAAAACCGGCCCCCAGCTTAAATTCAACATTCGAATCCACATTAATATCCAGGTAAGGCTGAACGACATCCTCAAAATAGGTGAGTGTATACCGGGTTTCCTCCCAATATGTGCCGTTTTCACCGTTATAAGCCAATCCCTGGTTTTTTATACGGAATTGAGTTATGGTTTCGGGAAACAAAGCGGCCGCGGCCGATAACAGCAGTAAAATAAATATAAACTTTTTCATTCAGTAACTCCTGCGAAAAAATACAAAAAAACCGTAAACTGACAAATGTATAACTCTTTATTTTAGAGTTATCATTCGGGAATGTAAAATATTAAAGCTGTATATCAGAAGAAGATTTCAGAATCGTACGCAAAATAAAGTTTTGCGCCGGTCCAGCTTGCCTGTCGGTTATTTCATTTTCGGAGTCAAACCAGCCCCTTACAATAAGCGGGCAAATAAAAATTTTGTCAGCTTAGCTGATTTTAATAATAAATTTCGAATAATCGATACTCAGACTATACAAAATCCTCTCTATTTTCTCAAATATTGGGCATATTTCATAAAATTATGCGCAAGGGATACCCAGCATAGCTCCAAATTCACTTTCCGTTGACCTCTGTAAACTGTCTGAACATAACCCTTCTGTGTTTTGATGTTTGAAAATACGTGTTCTTTACCTATCCTGCGGTTGTATATCTTTTGCCCTTCTTCGCTGTAAAGTTTTGTTAAATAAGCATCAATCTTAGACCGATTATTCAATTCAAACTCACTGAAAATTACTGTCTTTTGCTGTGTTTTCGGTTTGATGTTTTTATAACACTCACTGAAAAATGGACATCTTTCACAGCCCTTCCGTGAATACAAAAATGTATATCTTTGGTTATTTCGATCTAAATACCCATTTTCCTTACGGCCGCCCCGGCATCCCAGGATATATTCGTCATCAATCTTTTCCAGTTTAAAGTCTCTTCGCTTCTGTGATTTATCACTGAAATCCCGCTCTTTCGTATCCACATAAAGGTCTTTTCCTTCCTCCACCATCCGGATTGTCTCTTCCATGTCCTGAAAACCCGAATCAAAAAGGTATTTGCTAGCCTTATCAACTTTTAATTCCGCTTTTTTCTGTTCCACCCTCTTTACCATTTCTTCCGTATGCTGTTTTTCCGGTGTTGTGATTGCTTCAAAATCTATAATCACATCATTATTACTGACCATCATCGCCGAATTATATCCCTGTATAAACACACTATGCGGATTTCCAGACATCAGCTTGCTTTCGGGATCAGTCAGGTTGGTGAATTCTTCGTCTGTCTTTTCCCCTCTCTCTACCTGTTTTTTGTATTCATCGATTTGGTTCAAAACACTATCGTAAATCTTTTTCCGCCTTGATACCCGCTTCTTCTCCGCTTCGTAATAAGGCTGCTCCAGCTTGCCTTCCCGGTAAGATTCTTCCAGTTCCAGGTCTTGTTTCACAATCTTTTCCGCCATCTTCTGGTAAGTGTCCATCAGCTTCCGGGTATGTTTCTTTCCCACATTCTTATTCTTACTCGCGTAGGCCTTGATCTTTGTGCCGTCACCCACTACCATGTCCCAATCTATAGACCCCATTTCGTTGAGTATATATAAAAGCTGGCTGAACAACTCCTCGATCTTTTCCTGAAAAAGTACCTTGAACTCGCAAATTACCGAATGGTCAATTTTCAGCCGGTTTGAAACATACATAAACCCAATGTGTTTTTTCAGCAAATCTTCTATCTTTCGGCTGATACGATTTCCCGTAATGTAACCGTAGAGTACCGCACAGATCACATCCCGAGGATTTTTAATCTCTCTGCCTCTATGGTTGTTCTTATAGTAAGCCGCGAAATCCTCCAGTTTAATACGGTTTTTGATGAATTCTTTTAGTATAAATTCTCTGGAATTCTCATCAAACTGCTCGCCTATATTGATCGCGAGGAACTCACCCTGCTCCAGGCTGTTCTTTTCAAATCTTGCCATCTTTTTCTCCCGTTTTATTTTAACGGGAACCCTGCCGTATGTCCATGAAGCATGTTATAAAAACCGACAGGCAACAGCATGAAAAAAGCATAGTTATAAAAAGCTCCCCCGTAATATCAGAAAGGGCGGCATAAATGCCGCCCTTCTTTATTAATTGTCTGATTTAAATCCTACTGATAGATCTGAGTTATTTTAATATAACCGGTCGCTTTAAATTTATCGCCGGACTGAATCATCGGGATCTGTTCCGCCTGGTCCAGGATCAAATAGGTGGTGGGCGGGCTTGTGCCTATGGAGTCATAATCGTCGCTCTTCCACCAATGGGTGGTGACGCCGATGCCGCTGACGCTGACGATTATATTATCGCCCGGCTGGAGATAGGAATAATCCCTGTACTGATTGATATTATAATATATATTGGCATTTCCGGAACCGGGTTTGACATCAAACAGCCAGCTTGGGTTATTGGGGACAGAAACCGCGAAATGCATTTCATACCTGTCGCAGCCGTAAGTGCTCATAAAATTCTGGAAGTAAACCCGCGCGGTATAGCTGTACTTGCCGACATAAAGGGACTGGCTCAGGGTGTTATTGCCTTCATTCGCCTCGTCGATCGTGTTATTCGGGTCTGCCGCGACCGTGAATGTGTAATTTCCGGAATTAGCGATCCGGAATGAAGATGACACCAGGTCGACATAGTTATTCTGCTGGGCCGATGAAATATCCCCGGGAAGCACATTGATATTAAAAGGCTGAGTGTCCGGCGGCGTGACGGTGACCCTCACGCTGAAATTGTTTTTAATGGATTCCGGGTGTGAAAAACCCAGCCGGACGCGGATCGTTGTGTCCCTGCCTTTAACCGCGAAACCATTGTTCCAGACGACGCTCTGGACCCAGATGTCCGGTTTGGGGGGCGGCGGCGGCGGGTTCTGGACGCTTAAATACTGAGGGGCTTCAATGCGGTTGGTGCCCTGGTAAACGCGGAGCCCGTAATCCCCGTCCTGGAGTTTGAATTGACTGGCGAAAAAGCCGCGGACGGCGTTCATCGCCGCAACGGGATCGATTAAACTGAATGAGCTTTTGTAAACCTCTTTAATATCAGCCGCTTTAATGCGCGTGCTCGCCATGATCCTGGGGGCCGCGTGAACGGTCTTTAAACTGTAAGTGATATTCCGCACCGGCATCATCCGTTTTTCCAGCTGATTTCCCAGATTGGCGTATTCTTCCGCCACGCCGGGATTGGCATTCGTGCCGATGACGGATGATTTGAACGTTTCATAGCTCGGCAAAACCCACCCCAGGTTTTTATCAAAGTTGCCCAGGATAATCCGGCTTTTGGTGGCTTCCACGACATTCTGGGCGGGAAACTGGAAGGTCATCTGGTCGCCCTGATACAGCCCGACCTTGTAGTTATTAAGTTTGTTCAAATAATTTCCATAAATGATGATCCTCGCGTTTTTACCGATGACAAACTGTTCCGGTATAACCCCGACAATCTGGGGAAGCATCTGTGTTCCCTCATACTTTTTGCCGAAGTCAAAACCCGCTATGATGTAGCCGCGGACCGGGGTCACAAAAATCATCAGCATGAAGAAAACGACATAAATACCAACCAGGCTTAATCCGACGATGGTGCCTGTATTCATCTTGTCTTTCCGGAGTAATAATATAATGGCGAAAATGATCAGGCCGATGGCCAGCAGCACGATGCTGCCGATGATTACGGCGGAATTGGTCGCTTTGTCGAGCAGGATGAAGGTGTTGCCGAACGTCAGAACAACCAGGTCCTGAACCTGCGACGAAAGATTGTCGACCTGAAGCGTCAGCTGGGAAGAAATGTTGTCCAGAATGGCGGGGACCGAATCGTCCAGGATCCCTGTTTTAATCTGGTCCAGCAGCTGGCTGATATTGGCGAAAGTCAGATTGATCGTGCCGTTCGCGGAATCAAACAGATGTCCTCCGCTCTGGTCGATTGTGCCTTCCACCTGGTCCAGTAATTTTGAGATCCGGTCGTCAAGAAAAGCCCCTGCTTCCCGAGACAGCTCGCCGGACTCAACCTTTCCGTCAACCAGCTTGGTGAGATCATTGGCCTGGCTGACAATGCTGTTCGCCGAATCCGTGATTTCCTTGAGATTCTGCATAATACTGCATCCGCTCAGCATTAATCCCATGGAAATAAAAATCAGCGGCAGGAAACGGACATACTTTTTCATTATGTATCCTCCTTAAAATAATTTGTCATAATTAAGATATTGTTTATCCGACTTAGTAATGAGAAATGAAGTTCCGTGTCCGATCTGCTTTACTCAATAAGAACTTCAACGCCTTCGCGCTTAAAAAAATTAATATTATTGTATCGGCCGGGCAATAAGTCCTATTAATTATTTTTTATATTTCCCGGGGTTAAAGCTCATTGTCAGCTTTCAGAATATAATTTTCCTGACTGCCGAGAGAGGATTTGATACTGTAAACTTCACCTCCGGTATATTTATATCCGCTTATATATCCTTCCTTATGAAAGGAAACGCCGCGAGGTTTCTCCCATCATCTTTTCAAGATCAGACTGCTGAAACGTATCAACAAAATATTGGTCATAATCCTCCAAGATGATCTTTCCAGGATTAGTAAAATATAACACATCAAAATCGCTCCCGAACATCGTCTGGGATAATATATCAGAATTTTGTCCATAATTAGGATTCTTTGCCCATTTTTCCAGATCTTCTATATGAGATGTGCAGGACATATCTGAGAATACACGATCCGGATAATCTTTTATAAGTTGGGCGATCGTGTCGGCCCACGGAACATTGGCAGCGCTGTCCCCGAAATGCGCAAGGTTTATTTTAAGATTTCTATATGTTTCGAAAACACTTCCATAATTTTTAGGATCGCCGTAATTGCAATAGGGCCAATCTTTGAAGATGCAGGACGGAAATCCGCCGTAACTGCAATGCGTAGTGATGGGGATTTGTTTTTCATCACAATATTTATAGAGAGGACCATATTCGGTAATATCAGGCTGATAGCCAAGCTGGGGATAGATCTTGATCCCGAAAAACGGGCCGTTGCTTTTATTTACCAGATTCCCGTCGCAGATATATTTAATTAAACCCTCCCGTCTCGGATCGACAGCCAGAAACGGATAAATGCTGTCCGGATGTTTTTTCCGGAGAGCTGCCAAACAGTCAATCTCATGCTGAAAGCCCGGCGTGGTGTAATAACCGGTAAAAACCTTGACTTGCGCTATGGCTGTTTTAACTTGTTCCGCGGCGATGTTGATCATGTTTTTTATATCCGCATTCTCAAATTGTTTTTTATTCTCAGCCTGTAATTCAGCGTTTGCTTTAATTTCTTTATTCGCTTTTTCGATTTCCGCTTGATTTTCCGTGATGACGCCCTGAATAAAATTTTTAAAATCTTTTTCCGGGTCGCCGCTGGTTTTCATGGCAGGTATGGTTCCGGGTTTTACATTATTTTTCCGGGGCAGGACCGGAGGGTAAAACATATAGTAAATATCCATCATCAATGGCGTGATGCATATGTCCTTATTAAAAACACCTCTCGCTTTGTTAATTACAAAGTCTGCGTTGTCTTCTTCGGAACGTATCGCGGCCGCGCCGAGCTGGATACACCACTTGAAAAACAGTTTAATCCGGTCCAGCGGTGAAGCCGCAGCTTTGAGCAGGAAATCAGTATTTTTCGGGTAACGGCCGATAATATGGTCCCAGGCCATCTGTGCCAATTCCAGGAAAAGATACTCCAGGTTAAAAACATGACAATGCGCGTCGAAATATTTCCCATCAAGTTGCGGCATAGTAAACACCTCCTTAATTTCCTGCAATTTTTTATTCCTCTTCAATAATATCCTCAATTGAGTAGGAGGCGGGTTTACACCCGCCGACCTCTCACACCACCGTACGTACGGTTCCGTATACGGCGGTTCCAAAATATAATTTCTGATAAATACAAATCTTGTTCAGCATCGATACGAGTCCCATACTGTCGAATAATTTCTTAGGAAAGGCGATGTTCATATGTTTGTTGATGAAGCCTTTTAGCTGTTTTACAGTGACTCCGTCAACTCCCGCCGCCCCCTTATTGCTTACCACCCTGTGATAAGCTTCCAGCATGTTCTCGCGTTTGACCAGACGCTCTATTAAATTTGTTTCATCCGGTGTACTCCTTCTTTGACTCTCTGCACGGATACACGCGCTTTGGCTATTCTTCGGAATTCCGTCCCTATCCTTTGTCAAAGCCGGAAAGTTTCCTTCCGCTTCTGCGTAAGTTACCGTGTCAGGATTCATAGCGGTACTCCTATAGTTTGGTTCTGCCCTTCGCCTCCGGTCAAGAGGTTACTATGGCTTCTGCTGACTTCTGAAAACCCCTCTTATCACCTTTCGATGACAATAGCCAATATGTGGCAGGCTGTCAGACCTCCCCGGGTAATGCGCTCGTTCCTTCACACTTATGTCTGCCGCATCTACGTCATTGCTTTCTGTGTAAGTATCGGGCTTTAACGATAATTGCCGTCTCACCCAGCAGTGCCGCCTCTATGCGGTTTCTGTTCGTCAGACCAGTGCTTTGCCTGCAGCTTCCTTCAGATTCCGCCTCACGGCGGACACCCTTGCCGTCTGTCCCTCACCAGTTTGTCCGGCTGCCCGGAGAAGTTCACAAACTGGTGAGGGATTCCCCTTACCGGGTGCATACGGGACTTTCACCCGCAAGAACGTGCGCCCTGCCGGGCGCACAACAAAAAAGCGATGGAATGATCCATCGCCCATTAATCCCCACTCTCGCCGCAATTGTCAGCACATATCCTAATATTTGATTAAATATATTATTGAACCGGAAGCGTTTAGTCAAATAAAAAGAAGATTCTGTGTGTCAAGCAAATTAAATTGGCCCCGAGTTTGCTTGACGCATAATGTTATTTTTTTCATTGACAAAAAATGAAGTATTAAATATTATGATATGAATTTAAACGTGGAGCGGGCTTTATGAAGAAGATAATTTTTGGTAAAACCATGCTGGAAGTCAGCAGAATAGCGTTTGGCGGAATACCGATCATGCGCCTTTCAACGGCCCAGGCTGTCGAGGTAATAAAAGAGTCTTTAAGCCTGGGAATAAATTTTATCGATACGGCGGCCGGATATGCCGACAGCCAGGAAAAAATCGGCCTGGCAATCAGCGGCATCCCGAGGAGCGAGCTGGTGTTAGCGACAAAATCGACGGCAAACGATAAAAAAACTATTTTAGAGCATATAGATAATTCTTTGAAAAAGTTGAAAACAGATTATATAGATATTTATCAGCTTCATAATGTAAGCTCTGAAGATAAATTTAACGCTGTGATGGCTGATGACGGGGCCTATGAAGGGCTCATGCTTGCCGTAAAGCAGGGTAAAGTAAGATTTCCCGGTTTCAGCTCTCACACAATGAGTTATGCCAAAAAAATGATACTGACCGGTCATTTCTATTCCGTTCAAATTCCCTATAATTTTATAGACAGGCAGGCGGAAGAAGAGGTTATTCCTCTGGCTGAAAAAAAGAACCTGGGCATAATCGCCATGAAGCCTTTGGGCGGCGGCCTTTTGAATAAAGCGGAACTCTGCTTTAAATACCTTCTGCAGTTTGACAGCGTCGTTCCCGACCCGGGAATTGAAAAACTTGGTGAAATGAGAGAAATAGCTGAAATTCTTGATAAGATGGAGCCGCTTTCCCAATCGGAAATCGAAGAGATGGATAGAATACGCAATGAAGTCGGCAATAGCTGGTGCCACAGGTGCGATTATTGCCAGCCATGCCCCCAGAATATCAGCATCAGCTCAGTGCTGGTGGTTAATTCATTTATTAAAAGAATGCCGTTTGAAAAAGCGTTTTCAATGATTAACGGGCAGGTTAAACAGGTTGACCGGTGCACTGAATGCAGGAATTGCGCCGACAGATGCCCTTATAACCTGGACATTCCAAAATTACTGAAACAAAATCAATTAATCTGGAATGAATATGTGGAAAGGAGGGCCTTATGATTGATAAAGGTAAAATGAAAGATAAAAAGACGGCTATTACGGCAGGAGAGGTTATCGAATTGCCGGGACCCGGATTTAATAATGACGTTACAGTATTTAACGCTTTAAAAAAAAGAGAAACAATACGTGAAATAAGCGAAAAAAAGCTTTCCCTGCAGGAAATCTCAAGCTTGCTCTGGGCAGCCAACGGTGTAAACCGGGGAAAAGGCCCTTTTGGAATTGCCGGAAGGACTGCCGCATCAGCCAGCAATTCCCAGGAAATTGATCTTTATGTTCTCATGAGCGAAGGCGTTTATTTATTTGACGCATTTAAACACAGGCTTTTACCGGTAATCTCCGAAGACATCCGGCCGCTTGCGATTGGAAAGGGGCAGTTAAAGCTCGGGGACAACGCGCCGCTTCGAATAGTCTTCATTGTCGATATCAGAAAACTTTCCCATACATCAGGCTATCAGGAACCGGGGCTGCAGAATCCGGAAGTTCAGAAATCATATTATTTTGTGGATACAGGCATCATCGCGGGCAATATATATTTGTTTGCGGCATCTCAGGGCCTTGCTTCCTGGTTCCATAATTGCAACAAAGCCGGAATCGAGGCTAAACTGAAATTACGCCCCGAACAGAAAGTGCTTTTCGGGCAGACAGTCGGTTATCCCAAAGGAAAAAAAATTAAGGAGTGATATTTATGCCGGTTATCAAATTGGAAATTACCCGTCAATCCAGAGAAAAGAAAAAAGAGATGATCGAGAAATTGACAAAGACCATGGTGGAAATAACCAATATTCCAGCCCAGGCATTTACCGTATTAATCAATGAGTATGATGCGGAAAGTATAGGTTCAGGCGGGGTTCCATTGCCTGAGCGCAAATAGAGGCCGCTCAGAAAACGGGAAATCCCGGGCTTGCTTCTTTGACTTTTATGCCCTGCGTTTATCGCCCGGGTCTTTTATCGTCATTTCTGTTCCAATATTATCAGATAATGAAAAATCAGGACAGGACACTGTCAAAGCGGCAGCCGCCCGGCCGGGTATTATTATTTCTCAAAATTTGAACGCCGCCATAGGAAACGGTTTTCCATGACCGGGGTATACATTACGGATGTTTATCTTTCTGATCTTCTCCAGGCTTGATGTCAGCGCGGGCTCATTTTCCACAATGTCGGCAGCGGCCGGTTTTTTTCTGTTATTAATTGTATCGCCCGAGAAAAAGTCGCCTTCACCGGTCAGGATTCCGATGGACCCCATGGAATGCCCCGGTATATGAACAACCTTCGCGTTAAATCCGATATTATTGAAGTCTTCCCCGTCGGAAAGGACCATGTCCGGTTCAAAAGTCTCAACAGGGAACTTCTTCATCATCGGTTTTAAAAATATTGAGTATATGACCGGCGTGAAGATCCTCATAAGAGATGATGATTTCCTTTTTCGATTAAAATTTGTCCTGCCGGTCCTGCATTGAGCGGCATCGGCTTCATGAACAGCGATTTTTAATCCGTATTGTTTTTGAAGAAACGCGCAGCTGCCGGTATGGTCCAGGTCCCCATGAGTAATGATAACGAGTTTGATATTGCCTGGTGTACCGCATTCCTGTTCAAGCGTTTTTACCAGTTTTGACCGGTTCATTGCCAATCCGGTGTCGATCAGGAAATATCCATTATCGGTTTTTACGAGATAAGCGTTTACCATACCAAGCGCGAGATGTTTAATTTCCATAATACTGCTTCCTATTCTTAATTTACTTTGCGAACTGCCCTTTTTTATCATTTTAATCAAAGAAATGATATTGAAATATCATAAAAATCGCAAAAAAATGAAGCTTTATTTAGAAAAAAAGACAAAACCGGGATAGAGTGGCGATAGTTGCAGATGACAAGCGGAACATTGATAAAGCTTTCTTGATAAAAGACAGCAGTAATAGTTATGTCCGTACTTCAGCCCTGGCTGAAAGGACTTATTTTGACTGGTGATGGTTGAGGTTTATTTGTTATGCTCCGGCCGGAACGGCTATTTATTCTTTTCAGCGCACTGCTTTCCATGCCGGAGGATGGCTTTTTTGCCCGTTAACTGCTTATTGAAAGATAATAAAGCTGGAAAATGAAAAATTGGCGATTTAAAACAACGAATATATCCGGATAAGAAAGCTGGAAGCTAATTGTCATTAATTAAAGCGGGTTTTTTGAAGTAAAAACCGTTTTCTCCGGTTAAATCATCCATTTTGGTTTTGGACAACTTTTCTTCGCTTTCAAACCCGGTATTTGTTTGAAAGCTATTAAATTCAGGCTCTTTCTTCGAAAAATCCATCCGCATAATCGAACCTCCTTTAATCGTTTTTGAGTAAAAAACGCGTACAACTCTAAAATCATCAAAAAAGCTATTGAGAAAAACCCAAGCCGGATTTAAAGATCAGACTAATCGCTAAGAATGGATTGTTACTGATTGTATATGGAAATATTTCTGATTTGCATACCAAGCATATCACATAAATAAAATATGTCAATACTAATTTATAATTTATTTTTCACAGCTTTTCTCCGCATCACCTCCGCCATCACCACAGAAAAAGCGCTCGCGACATTGAGGCTGTTCTTTTTTCCCAGAAGCGGTATCTCGACAAATTCATCGCAGACGCCGAGCGTTTCCTCCATCATGCCGAATTCCTCGTTCCCGAAAACAAAGGCGCTTTTTTCCGGCCATTTCGCCTCATAAAGCGGCGCAGCTTCCTTCACAGTTTCAACACCGATGATGCGGAAGCCCTTTTCTCTGTAACAGGCCGCGGCCTCAGCAGTTTTTTCAAAGTACTTCCATGGGATGAGTTCCAGCGTACCCATGGCCGTCCGTTCGATCTTCGGCATCGGCGGCCGGGGTGTGATGCCGCAGAGGGCGAGGCTTCCCACGCCGAAGCAGTCGGAGGAGCGGAAGATGCTGCCGACGTTGAAAGGCGAGCGGAGGTTGTCGAGTATGGCCGCGTGGGTAAAGCGGACGGCGTTTTTATTATTATCGAACTGCCGCTGGACGCTGACAAAGCGGGATTCGTCAACCTTCTCGTGAATAAGCTCCATCAGGCCGTGAAAGGCGAAATTAACTTTTTCAATAATGGGGCGGGGAAGAACTCCGTTTTGCGGTAAAGCGGTGTCTTTCGGAAGAGTCTCTATGATTTTCAGGGCTTTATCGATCTGAGGGCTGTTAATTTCCTTCATAAATCCGGTATAGCTTTTCAGCTGGCCGGTCAGCTTCGGATTGGATGAAGGATTGTTATCCATGAGCATGTGGAGCGTTTCCGCCAGTTTATAGATCTGCTTTTTGGAATGAAGCTTGAGAAAATGCTCTTTCCTGATCATGATATACTCCCGATTGCCTCACCCCCGTCCCCTCTCCAAATTTGGAGAGGGGACGGGGGTGAGGCATTCTTTACGAAGCAACTCCCAGGCTGAAGATGATGCTTAAAATCACGAACGCCGAGATCAGGATATAGCCGATCGCTTCCATCTTGACCCAGCCTTTCTTCCGGTACTTGATGACGCTGTAGCCCATAAAAGCGGAAAACGTGATCAGTATTGGCACGATATAACGGAAGTCTATATTCGCCGGGAACGAGATCCTCAGATAGGTTATTGCAAGCCAGAGAAGAATGAAATTCAATATCAGGACCAGGTGCTCCTTGAAATCCTCTTTTGTCATGAGGAAGAGGCCGCCGATGATGTACAGGAACATGCAGATGAACAGGAAGCTGATCATTACGGCCGTGTTCCTGCAGACAGGCGGGCTGTAATCGAATTCGCCGAAGAGTCCCGTTTTCCACAGATAATTCCAGAAATACTGCCTTCCCAGGCGGTCGTCAAACGGCGACGTGAACGGTTCGGTAATGAAGATCTTGCTGTCGAACCAGAAATAATTGGACGCCGTGTTCCCGACCAGGTTGGCTTCAGACAGCAGGTGGATGTTCGAAATGAAGAGCCTGTCCCTTTTCCCCTCGATCTTCAGGATAACCCCCTGGTAATAGGCCGCTGAAATAGTCACTATGAAAATGACAATGGGCACGACGGCCATTTTCGCGTAGGCTTTCCAATCCCTGTCCCTCAGGAAGCGCAGGATGAAAACGATGCCCAGGATGAAGAACACGAACATGGCGTTTGTTTTCGTCAGGGTCGCCAGCGCCGTAAAGACGCATGACAAGACAAGGTATTTATTGTCTTCCTTTATATGCCATTCAAGGGCATAGAAAAGCCCGACGGCATATAGAAAATACATCAGGCAGTCGTTCCCGATCCTTGCGGAATGGATCACGTTGACCGGCCAGAAAACCAGGATGCTTGAGATCAGGATGGTGAAGTTATCCCTTGTGAAGAGGGCGCCTTTGCCGAAGATCTTTTTTAAGGAGAATTTCCCGCCCTGGGGGGCCGGTTCCTTGAAATCGGCCTTGATCATATTTACAAAGCGCCGGATGATCAGGATGGAGAAATAGAGGAAGCCCATCATGCAGAAGACCGAATAAAGCTGGAGGACCAGGTAGGCCGTGAAAATATTATGGTTGGAGATCAGCATGGCTGCAGAATAGACAACGGCCGCCGTGGCGTAATAGACCGGTGGATGGTACCAGGCCCCGCCGGCCGCCCATTCGATGGGAGGAAGGGATACGTGCTCGGCCAGATAGACTACATAAGCTATATGCGCCGAAACGTCATGCGTCCTGGTTTCGAACGATGTCCCCGACAGGTAGACGAACCTGACCAGAAGGCCGGCCAGGAGGAGCAGGACGATCTTTTTGTCCATTTTAAAAAGGGTCAGGACCTCATAAAGGAGCATGATAAAAAAGACGGTTAGAAGCGAGTAGAGGATAAGATAGGTCAGGCCCACGCTTGAATTGAAGACGCCCACTCCGAACCTGCCGCCGTAGTCCTCGATTTTGATCTCAAACTTATTATCTCCCGGATGGAGATATTTTCCCAGGTTTATAGGAAAGCCCCTCATGTAGTCCTTGAGTTCGTCGGGGCCGATCCCCTGGAGCGAAACCTGCTGATCGTTGATTTTAATATAAATGATAATATCGTCGGGAACGATCTGCGCCCAGTTCGGCTGGAACGGGCCGGCGCTCAGAATCCCGGAGAAGATATATGCGCCGGGCGCCTTTGACAGTTCGTTAAAGGGCATCTTTACGGCCTCGGATTTGCCGTCCGGCCCTGTCATGGTCACGTTTTTAAAAACAAAAGCGGTCTGCGCCAGGACTATTAAAAAAAGGACAGTGAATAAGAAATAAATCCCCATGCGGACCAGCTTGAAGCGGGATATTTCCTTTATAATTTTCATAAAATAACCTCCGGCAATAAATATTCTATTTTTTTATCATCAACCATGGCTTTGCAGCGGCGACTGTGAAATAAGGATGATTCCGACGCCGATTAAAACGGACCCGATGATCTGGGATGGGGAAAAATTTTCATGAAAAATGATAGAGGCGGAAACCAGGTTTAGTATATAGGTCAGCGATGTGACTGGTATGACAATGGACAGTTTATAATTGGAAAGCATGTAGAAAAACATGATCATGGAAACAACGTACAGGAAACCGCCGATCAGGATATTGACTGAAAAGATCGTGGATATTATTTTTGGAAGACTGGAAAAATCAAAAGGCCTCGCGGCAAATTCTATTTTCCAGAGCGCGTTCGCTATGGTGTTGAACACGCTCGATATGACACCCAAGATCAATAATTTTAAAAAACTCACAATCAGCACCTCTTTAATTTGATGATCCGCCGGATATTTTCAGGTGTTGTGCCCGGCGGTATTATTTTTTCCTGCCTTTTTTCAGTTTTTCCAGCTCCGTTTTCAGTATGCCCACTTCCTGCACCAGCGTTTTATTCATGTTGGAAAGCCTGGAAATGACAACCGAGTACTGGATCAGAATGAAAAACATCGCCATGACCAGAACTAAAAAAAGCGCGGCAGGTGCGTAGGCTATGCCGATCGAATGGGCGAATATCTCCAGACCGTTCCTCCAGACGGAGAAAATGATGAAAATGACGCTGAAAAAAAGCCAGAGAAGGGAATATTCCTCTTTTAATTTTCTGTTCCTGACCAGGTAGATGATGAAGATAAAAAGCGCGGCGCTGAACAGGACCGATAAATAGGTGATGATGCTGGTATTGACCGGGGTGCTTAACGGCTCGTTCATTGGATTAAGGCCTCCTTTCTTTTGTGCGGCTGGCGGCCATCAGCTCGGAAATCAGCACTTTGATCATATAGTAAAAATTCCTCAGGCCGAAGATGGAAGACCTGCCGCCCTGCCGTTCCCGCATTTCCGCGTAGACTTCCTTAATGATAAAGCCGTTCTTTCCCAGAAGTATGACAGCCTCGGGTTCGGGATAGTCCGACGGATAATTATCGGCGAGAAAAGTAAAGGCCTTTCTGTTCATCGCCCTGAAGCCCGATGTATTGTCTGTGATCTTCTGCCTGATGATCAAAGAATTGACGATCTCGAAAACCTTTATCCCGATGCGTCGGCTGAATGTCGATTTAAAACCCTTATTTTTTCTGCAGAACCTGGAGCCGATGACGACGTCCGCTTCCCGGCTGATTATCGGGGCGAGCAGTTTCGGTATTTCCTCCGCCTTGTGCTGGCCGTCCCCGTCAAACTGGACCGCTATATCGTAACCGTATTTTCCGGCGATTTTGAACCCGGTCTGCACGGCGCCGCCGATGCCGAGATTATAAGGAAGGTTGATGACCGTCGCTTTGCCGGTCGAAGCGGCCAGTCCGCCGGTATCATCTTTAGAGCAGTCGTTGATCACGGCTATGTCCCACCGGGGGTTGACGCTTTTCAATGACCGTATGACTTTTACTATATTTTCAGCCTCATTATAAGCCGGGATTATGATCAGCGTCTTCATTTCACTCTCCGTTAATCAAATTCATCATGCCTCAAAAAAATATTTCCGGCATAATAACTTGATTTTAATATTTAAAAACCCCGACGCCAGAAATTCTAGCTGGCCTTCTAAAATATTGCAAAAAAAAACAGTTTTATTGATTGGATTGGCAGGAACGGTATGCATAGATATAACAATATGGACCCTTCGATGCTGACGGCCTTGACGGCTGTGGAGAATATCATCAACGGGTTCAAAACCAAGGACAACATCCGGCAGGTGAACGCCGAGGAAGAATACCACGAGGAAAAGGAAGGTTATTAATAGGCTTCTATTTTAAAATCATCAACATAGGTATTAAGCGCGCTTCCTCCAAAATATCCGCCGCCGAGAACTATTTTTGAAAAACTGTCAAAAGGGCTGCCGTCTACAGCGGAGATACTTTTTGTGCTGGAATTATTATTATCAGTTAATTTTAAAGTCAAAGTATTGCTAGCCTTGGTAATTTCACATATGTTAGTATGACTTGTATTAAAAAAAGAATATGTGTCTGATGCCAGAGTACCCCCGTTTCTATGGATACTGATATCAGAACCGGTAATTTCAAATTCATAACAATAACTTACGTCCATCAAGTTAAAATACATTGTACTACCGCTGTCCATATGAAAAATTATTGTGGTTTTTGTATTGGTATTAATTGTAATAATCAGGTTTACAGCGGGCATATAAGTGGCGCTGGTCCCGCTTGAGTATCCGCCCCTGCATACCAGTTCGTTGTTCATAATATAAAGCTCGCTGAATGTGCCGGAATCGCCGTTTCCTTCCCCTTCAGTCCAGCCGTTGCCGACGGCGGAGTTGGCCGGGCGGTTGAAATCATCATGGAATGGCAGACTTTTCGGTGCGCTGCTGCCGCTGCTGCTGTTACTGCCGTCTCCTCCGGGAGCATTCGCACATGATACAGTCAGCGATGTGAATATTAAACCGCCGGCTGCAAACGCAAGAATAAAAATCATAACCTTTAGGCATTTCATTTGATACCTCCATAACAAAAATCCTTACAATAAGTTATTCTATATTAAATATACTTATTGTCGATTGCTTTTTTGCAATTTTTAACCAAAAATATTTTCAATTTTGGAAAATGAAATTTCTTCCGATGATATAAAAGCAGGCTTGAAAAGGCAGTAACTGGCAAAAACTATTCAAATGTATAATTTTAATGTATAATAATTACGGTTCATACCGGAGGTGAGACTTAATATGGAAGGGTTGGGGAATTTAAAAAAGTTTTTTCTTATCGGAATCGGCGGCATCGGAATGTCGGCTCTCGCGGTGATCCTGAGAGCGAGGGGCTATCAGGTTTCCGGTTCGGACCGCGCCGAATCGTCGACAACGGCGAATCTGCAGAAGCAGGGCATTCAGGTCCGGATAGGGCACAGCGAAGAAAATATCACGGACGATACGGACGCAGTTGTTTATACCAGCGCTATCACGGAAGATAATCCGGAGTATATTAAAGCAAAAAACAAAGGCATAGCGGTCTATGAAAGAGCGACAATGCTGGATCTGCTGGCTTCCGGCAAGTTTTCGGTGGGTGTTTCGGGAACGCATGGAAAAACAACGACGACGTCCATGACGGCAAAGATCTTTCTGGCCGCAGGGCTGGAACCGACGCTCGCTGTCGGCGGCTATATCGGCCAGATAGACGGCTCGGGATATGAAGGGAAGGGCAAGTTTTTTATCTATGAGGCCTGCGAGGCTTATGCTTCTTTTTTGAAGCTTCACCCGAATATCGCCGTGATTACCAATATCGACGCCGACCATCTGGATTATTACGGAAACCTGGGAAAAATAAAAGACGCGTTTGAAAAATATATCAGGGAAAATATCCCCGCTTTCGGGACCGTTATTTATAACATGGACAACGCCAATCTCAGGAATGTCGTGAGGAAAGTGAATCTTCCCCATTCTGTTTCTGTCGGCATCCGGCAGAGGGCCGAATTCACGGCCTCGAAGATCCGCCTGGATGATTTCTCATCCTCATTTACAGTAAAAAAACATGGCAAGCTCTACGGCGAGTTTTTTGTCAATATTCCCGGACAGCATAATGTTTATAACGCGCTTCTGGCAATAGCCTGCGCTAATGTGAACGGGATTTCCAGAGAGGTCATAGCGGATACGCTGGCGCATTTCAAGAACGCCGACAGGCGCTTCCAGCTGAAATTCAGCGCGAAGAACCTGATGGTGATCGACGACTATGCCCACCATCCGGCCGAGATCGACGCGACGCTGAACGCCGCGAAAAATCTTTCGCAGAAAAAACATGCAAGGCTGATCGCCGTTTTTCAGCCGCACCTTTATTCACGGACACAGTATCTCTATAAGGAATTCGCCCGGTCGCTTTCCAGGGCGGACAGGGTTGTCCTGACTGAAATTTATGCCGCCAGGGAAATTAA
This sequence comes from uncultured Spirochaetota bacterium, assembly GCA_963835575.1. GTDB lineage: Bacteria > Spirochaetota > Brevinematia > Brevinematales > JAOACQ01 > CAVYGN01. The sequence goes on from CAWIGG010000002.1 coordinate 129,979, forward strand.
TCACGGCAATATCAGCACAAAAATGATCTATGATGAAATAGTCAAGATAAAAGGCTACGAAAAAGTCGCCCTGACAAAGACCCTGAAGGAGATCCCGGATAAGGTCAGGGCTTTTTTTCAGGGGAACAATATTGTCATCACTTTAGGAGCGGGAGATGTCTGGAAAGTTTCGGATATGTTTTGTCCTCAGCCTTAGCCTGTTTTGCTTTTTTCAGCCTGCCTTTGCCCAGGATGACCTCCCGGTAAAGGAGAAGCTCAATGTCAACGGCTATAATTTTTTTAACAGTATTGACACCAAACAGATCATCGGCCTCAGATTGAAAGCGCGGGCAGACCTCTATTATAATAAAAAGAAATTCGCCAACGCGATCAAGTATTACGAGGAAGCGTCCCGCTATCTGCCCGGCGAGGCGGATATATTTTTTAACCTGGGGAATATCTATAAAGAAGAAGCTATTTTTAATATGGCCGCGGTCTATTATAAAATGGCTTATGAAAAATACCTTCTACCGGAAAACTTCAACAAAACCCAGAAGTATTACTATTTTTCATTGATCCGTTACGCTATTTCCTTATCCAAAGTCAAGGATATTAATAACGATAATGAGAAAAAAGCGAAAGAAGTCCTATCGGGTTTGATGGACCAGGAAAAAGAGTTTACGGTCAAATTTCCGGAAACCGTTCAGGAATACAGCAACCTGAACAAACTTATCTACGGCGATGTGATGATCATCAATAAACAAAAATAAAATTGGATGTTTTTTTTATTTCTTATGATTTATCGCATTAGCGGATTACTACGTAATCTTCCGCGAAGCCACGCTAATTCACGCTAATGTAAATTTGCTTTGAAAACCTTCGAGATCATTCATAATCCCAAATTTATTCGTGTTAATTTGTGTTATCCGCTGTTTCCAGTTTCCCGTCTTAGCGTTCATAGATTCGGCAAGCTCACCACAGGTTCGCGTGTATTAGCGGATTACCCAAACCGGTCTTCCGCTAAGCCGCGTTAATAATATGACTGGATTTATATTTTATTTCCCCATGCTGTTTCTAAAAAAATCGTTCGTTTTAAGTAAAATAAACCAGGCAATAATCCGATAGTTTAGATACCGGGGGTTATTTTTAATGGATCAAAATGATGGATTGAATTTAAAAACGCCTGAAAAAAAGAAAAATACCGGACTATTTGTTTTTACCGTGTTCGCTATTTTGTTTTTCCTGTTTCTGGCGGGATTGAATATTTATCTTTTGAAAGACAGCGAATGGGATGCCGTATTCAATCCTGAGTTTGACACTGAAGGGGATTATTACAATCAATTCCCCGGTTATAATATGGAAGAAGTGTTTGACGGCATAAAGGGCAGGATCCCGATCCTGGAATACCATATCATTAAAACGCCCGCATGGGAAAAAAAGCTCTTCAGTAAAGGCAGAATCAGAAAAGACAAGTGGATTGAGCGGTTTATTGTCAGCTCCGACGAGCTCCGGGGCCATCTTGAGCGGCTTTATGAGGCCGGCTTCCGCAATATTTCCCTGGATGAATATCTTTCCCTTCAAAAAGGGCAGTTTAAGGCCCTGGACAGGATCCCGCCGGATTCCAAGCTTTATATTCTGACCTTTGACGACGCGACATACGGCCAGTTTGATATTACAGGCCTGGATGACAAAGGAAATCCTATTGTAGATCCCGATTGCGCCGTCGGCATTATGATGGAATTCGCGAAAATCCATCCCGATTTCAAGCTGAACGCGGCTTTTAGTATTACTTTTGAACACGCCCCTTTTATGCAGGGATCTTTTATCAAAAGAAAACTCAATATGCTGATGGACATGGGTTTTGAGATCGTCAATCATACCAAGAACCATAGGAAGCTGACGCAGTATGTCAAAAGCGATCCCGATATAGCGGCTTATGAGATCGGAAGGGCCATGGAGCTGTTCGAATCCTATCTGGGATACCGGGCTTCGGCGATTGATAAGATCTGCTATCCGGACGGGAAGGCGAATGCCGATGTCTGGAAATTTGTCCAGAATGTGACGTATAACGGCCGGACCTATCATTTCAGGGCGGCGCTGGACGCCGAAGGGCTGCAGGCAAAAAACCCCAACGAGACGAATTTTAATGTTTATAATATAGCGCGGATTGAAACCAGCAGCCGAACTTTTGAAACATATATACTGAATGCGAAGAACATTTACCGCACGCCGGATTTAAAGGAAAAAGTGAGACCGGATAATGAAAACCTGGCTTTTTACCAGCCGGTAACGGTAAAGAAAGATGTAAAGAAAGATCCGAAAAAAACAAAACGGCATTCATTTTAAGCTGTAGGTTTTATAGGGATTCCTGCAGGGCGGGCCGACAGAGACCTCCATTTTCCGTTCCCTGATGTTCAGGATGACCGAAGCCAGCGTTGATAGCACATCGCTGTGCCGGCAGATCGTATTGTCATTCCCCTCTTTTTCCCCGCCATGGTCTTTGAGGATCGATTTCATTTTCCGGATTGAAAGGCGTTTTAAAACCGTTTTATTCAAAAGTTCATTGATCCGGTCATACCGCATATGATTGGTCGTGTTTATCAGCATGCCCTGGTACGGCTTCGGCGAAAGAAAATTGTCGTACCTGTCCGTGTCCTTATAGTTAAACCTGACCATATCGGGATGCAGGAATATATTTGACGCGGCGGCAAAGCCGTTTTCCCTGCGCCTGACGGCAGAATGCCTGCCAAGAACTTCCAGTATCAGCCCGTCGCCTGTTTCATCCAGGATGAAAATAATGGCCCCGTTAGAAGTTCCCATGTCCCGGATAAACTCCACCGCCTGTTTTGTCCGGGCGAAGTTTTCAAGAACATACTGGCAGTTCAAGGTCGGCGAAAGGTTCTTATTGAAAATGGTCCTCTCCATTCCATAATTATATGAAACGGCCAGCCCGGCCTCATTCAATCCGATGTGATTGCCTGTGAGCGCCGATATAATGAGTTCGAGGCTTTTCAACCGGGAATTCGGACTGCTCCGTCTGACGCAGGTTGTCATCGGAAGGACTGTAAAGAGGTCATAGTCTTTTATGATAAGGCTTGAGCGGGTTCTGGTCCTTGATCTATCCAGCATAGCGGTAGTGCACCCGGAGGTGGTCATAAAAGGCGTTGAAATCAGGCTCTCGAAAAACTGGATAAAAAGGAACAGATTGATATTTAATCCGGAACCGTCCGCCAAGCCTTTTATGCGCTGGTAGGCTTCCGGGTCAAATTCGTCCATCTTTTTCATGAGAAAGTTATAGGCGATAACGCCGGCGGTTTCGGCTATAAAGTCGCTGTTCAGGTATTTCGGCCGCATTCTTTTAATCGGCTCAAACTCAAAAAAGCTGTCAAAGGATTTTTTTATGGAATCTTTGAGGATCCTGCCCTGCTGAAAACCCATTTCATAATGTGTTCCGCCGCATTCCAGATACATAAATATTCCCTCTCTCTATTTATATCATACAGCACAAAAACCTTTATTTAAACATAATTTAAAAATAAAGTGATAAAATGTCAAAATTATCCCTCACCAGTTTGTCAAGTTCCACCTGAGAAGCAAACAAACTGGTGAGGGATTAATCTATTTGTTTACTGAAGCGCCGATTATATTTTATAATGGAAACTAACCCGGGTTTTCTTATTGAATTAAATAAAATTCCGATAGGATATAAGAGTAAAAAGGTTTTTGCCGGAGGGAGCATATGGCAAAGAGATTTCTGTTTTTTGCTGTTTTTATTTATCTGGGCTTTTCTATGGCGTATTCTCAATTCCAGAAGTTTGAGTACGGGATCATATCATGGTACGGAGATGATTTCGCGGGAAAGACAACTGCCAGCGGCGATCAATACGATCCCGATAAAATGACGGCGGCGCATAAGATATTCCCGTTCGGGACGCTTATTGAAGTGGAAAACCTGGAAAACGGCAGGAAAGTGACGCTGAAGATCAACGACAGAGGTCCCTATGCGGCCAACAGGGTCCTGGATGTTTCAAAAAAAGCGGCTGATGACCTGGGTTTTCTGAAAAAAGGCACTGTTTATGCCCGCATAACGCTTATTAAACTTGGCGATAACAAGGTCAAGGACATCCTGCCTCCGTCAACAATCGCTTCATCGGAATCGAACGCCAGTTCCGCGGCCGTATCGTCAAATGAAATGCTTCAGGAGGCTTTGGCCCCGACGAATAAAGAGCCGCAGTATAAAATTGTCATCACAACGAATATGATAGAAGTCTATTCGACAAATCAACTGGTCCAGACAAATTTTGTGGCGGTACCCATAACAAACGTGATTAATGTTGAGCCTTATGAAGAAAAGATTGTCGAAAACAATTTGTCGGACTCAAATCAGAATTCCTTTGTCATGGATACTAATTCGCTCAAGCCTGACGATCAATTTATTATGGAAGAGCCTCCGGTTATAACGCCTCCTGTCACTACGCCGTCATTAACTACGCCGATACCGGTGCTGGAAACGTCTAAAACAAATGAAGTAAAAACTAAAGAACCGGAAAAAGTCTATTATACTGAAAAAGAAGTGACGCCGGAAACTCTACTTTCCAATGAAACGGCGATTCAAATCGAAGATAATGAGCCGGCAAACAAAAGGGTTTTCAAGGACGGGGTGATGATAGAAAAAGTAGGGGATGAGGAAAATGGAGGCTCATATCTTGTACAGGCGGGGGCTTTTCATAAGGAATTCCAGGCGCTCAAGCTTTATGATATCCTTAAAAAGAAGAAATATGATGTATTTACGACTGAAAATACTGTAAAAGGAAAGAAGTGGATCCGGGTCCGGATAGGCTATTTTAACAGTATCTCGGACGCGAAGGATGTATTTGAGGAACTCAAGAAGCTCAAGATCAATGCCCTTGTCATCCGTGCCAGGAAATAAGTTTAATACCGGTTGTAACCACAGATTTCACTGATTACACTGATTTTAAGGATATTTTTATAAATTTTGTAGCGAGCCTATTTTTTGGTGAGTACTTTTGAACCATAAGTTCGTAGATCGTTCCTAATTCTTTTCCTATATTCATAATTATAATATAATATCTCTTATTTATAGCGAGACTATTAAATCTTTTCTGTGTAATCTGTGGTTTCTTTTCGTTGCTCCTATCCCAATTGTATTGATATATGCTGATTATTATTTATATTTAAAATGACCGAATAATCCTCTTTCGCCATACGCATCTCCTTCTTTTTATTTCCATTTGAAGCCGAATGCCGCATAGATCAGCCTTTCAAGATAAGGGTTTTTAAACAGAAAATAGAGTATCAGATCGATGCCTGCCATTGTAATATTGATCAGGATATATGCGAGAAGGGCTTTCTTCCAGTTTCTGAGAATAAGAAGGCAGAGGAGATAAAGAACAACCGAAGCGAGAACGGAAATACTCCAGAATTGCCCTCTGTCCGGGCTGAAATGGAAGAGAGGCGCGATCAGATAAACGGCATTGATTCCGAAGCCGAAGAATAAAAATAGCAGAGCGCATATTGTGATGATTTTTAAAATAAAACTTCCGCCTTTCCCGGCCGGATTCCCAATAATTTCCATAATGATATACTCCTTTAACAGTTAATCTGCATTATTTTAAGGGCATTTGCATGTTATGGCAATTTTGTAAAAATACTTGAATTGAGCGGTTCTTTTATCTAATAATTTTGACTTATTGAATTATTTTTACCATATTTAAAGAAGAGTTTTTTGAGGAGGCGCGCATGAGATACGAGGTCAAAGGTGATATATCCATCGTTCTGGCCGGTGAGGCGGGCCAGGGCATTCAATCCATAGAATCCATACTGTCAAAAACACTGAAGAAAGGCGGATATCACCTCTTTGCCACAAAGGAATATATGTCGCGGATCAGGGGCGGCGTCAACACGACGGAAATCCGCGCGTCATCAAAACGGGTGAGCGCTTTTGTGGATAAAATAGATGTTTTAATTACTCTGACCGGTGAAGGCGCGGAGCACTTGAAGAAAAGGATTAAACCGGAAACGCTGGTTATTGACGGCGCGCCGTTTGAAAAAATCGCGGCGGAAGCGGGGAATCCCATATATTCAAGCTCGGCGGCGGCCGGTTTTGTCTGCGGCCTTCTGGGTATCGATAGAAATATTATGACGGATGTCATTACCGGACAGTTCTCAAAAAAAAGCGCTGATATTCAGGACCAAAATAAGGAAAGTTCGCTCAAGGGCTATGAATTGGGCCTGGAATATGCCCGGGACCGGATTGCCGTCAAAATCGACAAGGATAACAAAGTTTCTTCGGAAATGGTGATAAGCGGCGCCGAAGCCGTAGCCCTGGGCGCGCTGGCCGGCGGCTGCAATTACGCATGCGCCTATCCGATGTCGCCGTCGACTGGCGTGCTGACCGCGCTGGCCGCTTATTCAAGGGATTATGATATTATTGTAGAGCAGATAGAGGACGAAGTCGGCGCGCTGAACATGGCTCTGGGCGCCTGGTACGCCGGGGCCAGAGCCATAGTCACGACTTCAGGCGGAGGTTTTGCCCTGATGACGGAAGCCTTCAGCCTCGCCGGAATGATCGAATCGCCGGCTGTCATCCTTCTCGCCCAGCGGCCGGGGCCCGCCACAGGCCTGCCGACACGGACGGAGCAGGGCGACTTGAATCTTGTTCTTTATGCCGGGCATGGTGTATTTCCCCGCGTTATTCTGGCGCCGGGAAGCCTGGAGGAAGCGTTCAACCTTTCTCAGAAGGCCTTTTATATCGCGGACCGTTATCAGATCCCGGCCGTCATTCTTATCGATCAGTATTTTGCCGATTCGTATTATAATATACCCGCCTTTAAGCTTCCCGATAAACTGCCTGAAAATTATTTTATCAGGACGGCAAAGGGATATAAGCGTTATCGATTGACCCGGGAAGGGCTTTCACCGCGCGGCATTCCGGGATTCGGCGAGGGCCTGGTCAGATTGGACAGCGATGAGCATGATGAAGACGGACATATTACTGAGGACCAGGACCTCCGGGTCAGGATGGCGGACAAGCGGCTGGCTAAGGAAAAGCTTCTGGAAAGGGAAATTATTCCGCCTGATTTTACCGGGGATAAAAATTATGAGACCCTTATCATCGGCTGGGGTTCCACGGATGCGATGATTCAAGAGGCGCTGGAAAGGCTCGCACTAAAAAAGACGGCTTACCTGCATTTCTCCCAGGTCTATCCCCTGCATTCAGGCACAGAAGGATATTTGAAAAAAGCTAAAAATATAATCATAATTGAGAATAATGAAACAGGCCAGTTCGCGGACCTGATAAAACTGCAGACCGGCCGCGATATAAAAAAAAGGATTTTAAAGTACGACGGTTTGCCGTTCTCTGTGGAAGAGATTTGTGAGCAGGTTAAGAAGTTCATTAATTAGGTTAATATATTTTCACCACGAAGTACGCGAAGACCACGAAGTTATTTAGGAGGTTGGGTATTGGAATTTGACAAATTATCAAATAAAGTGATAGGGTTGGCTTTAGAAGTTCACAAACAATTAGGTCCTGGTTTATTGGAAAGTACTTACAAACAATGTCTTGCCTATGAATTAAGTAAGGCAAATATTAGTTTTAATTTAGAATGTGAAATTCCTATAAAATATAAAGAAATACAGATATCTTGCGGATACAGAATTGATATATTAGTAGAAAATAAAATTATTCTTGAGTTAAAAAGTGTTGAAAAAATACTTCCTATTCATGAAGCACAAATACTTACATATATGAAATTAAGTAATAAAAAGATAGGATTGCTTATAAATTTTAATGTTAGTTTATTGAAAGAAGGTATTAAAAGATTTATTTTATAATTATCTTCGTGAAGTTCGTTTTCTTCGTGGTGATTATTAATTTAATTGTTGTTAAGGGCTTTAATTTTTATAAAACTTTTATTATATATGGGAGGCAAATATGAATGAAAATACATTTGATTTAAAAGTCGATGACATCACCTGGTGCCCCGGATGCGGGAATTTCGCGATACGAAAAGCCGTTATCGGCGCCCTGGACGAACTGGGACTGGACAAACAGAAAACCGTCTTTGTCTCGGGGATCGGCCAGGCCGCCAAAATGCCTCATTATATCGACGTTCATTATTTTAACGGACTGCATGGCAGGGCCCTGCCGCCGGCGACGGCGATTAAAGCGGCCAACCCGGAGCAGACCGTCATCACGGAAAGCGGCGACGGCGATATTTACGGAGAGGGCGGCAATCATTTCCTCCATGCCATCCGGCGGAATCCGGACATTACCGTCATTGTCCACGACAATATGGTGTACGGACTGACAAAGGGTCAGGCTTCGCCGACCTCGCGGATCGGTATGCAGACGCCGGTGCAGGTTTTCGGTGTTTTTGAAAACCCGGTCAATCCCATGGCGCTGGCCGTCGCCATGGACGCCCCGTTTGTCGCGCGGGCTTTCGCGGGAGATATCGATAAAACAAAGGAAATCATTAAAAAGGCCATTCAGCACAAAGGGTTCAGCCTGGTGGATGTTTTCCAGCCCTGCGTGTCGTTCAACAAACTCAACACGTTCCAGTGGTTCAAAGCGCATGCCTATTATCTTGAGGATTCCTACGACCCGTCAGACCGCGTTAAAGCCTTCCAGCGCGCGATTGAGGAAGACCCGCTTCCGATGGGGATATTTTATGTGAATGAAAAAAGAAAGCCTTTCGAGGAAAACCTGGAAGTGTATAAGAGAAGCCCCGAGCCGCTTTTTAAACGGAAAGCGGATATGCAGAAAATAAGGAATTTAATAGAGAAGTATATATGAATACAGCTCCAAGCACTATTATTTTCTAAGGCATTCAGCCACAGAATTTCACAGAAGAACACGGAAAAGAATATTGACTTTATAAACCTTTAAAAGCACAACCGTTGATTCCTCTAAAATAATATTTAAAATTCAGTGATATTCTGTGATATTCCGTGGCTGGCATCTTATGCAAGTTTTTAAAACTGCCTATTAATCACTTATTTTTTTGAGTTCTTTTTTCTTCCTCAAGCCATTCAACGGCTTCCTCAAAACCCGTTTCTTTTTTACATGAAACAAAGAACACTTTCGCTTTCTTATTGAGCTTTCTGATTCCGTCCATAAAGAAATCCCTGTCGAAGTCGACATACGGGAGCAGGTCGTCTTTATTGACAATGACGGCGTCGGCCTTCTCAAAGGCGAGAGGATATTTATAGGGTTTGTCGCTTCCGTCCGCGACGGAGCAGATGATGAGCCTCTTGTGTTCGCCGATGTCGAACTCCGCCGGGCAGATCAAATTGCCTATGTTTTCTATAAAAAGAAAGGAATTCTCTTTCGGCGGGAATTTATCAAGGGCTTGCGTTATCATCAGCGCGTCCAGGTGGCAGCCGCCCATGGTATTGATCTGCAGGGCATCTATACCCTGTTTTTTCAGGTCCTGAGTGTCTAAGTCGGACTCCACGTCCCCTTCAATGACCGAAGAGGATATTGAGAGTCTTTTTATTAGCTGTTTCAGGACAGATGTTTTTCCGGCGCCCGGCGCTCCCATCACATTGACGGTCAGGACATTCCCGGCCGTAAGTTTTTTTCGGATACCCTGCGCTATTTTTTCATTTTCGGACAATATGTTTTCCATCACCTGTATTTTTTCTTCAGACATAGAGTCTCCTTTTCAATATTATAAAACTGTTATTGTCTATTGTTGGCTTTTAGGTGGATCAGTCTGCCTTCGTTATAAATAAAATATTCCATTGGCGTATACCGCCGGTTTTATCCTTCCGTTTCTATATCGATGCTTTCAATATAAAATTCCCTGCCCGTTTCCGATAATACGCCTTCCTTTCCGCAGACGGGACAGGTGAAGGAATATCCTTCCCTCTCAAAATGGGTTCCGCAGGAAGTGCATTTCAGTTTGGGTTTTATGCTTTTCACGGTGATTTTCGCGCCTTCCGCGGGACTTCCCTTTGAGAGGATATCAAAATACATCTGGATTGATTCGCCGATAAAGCCGGATAACTCGCCGATGACCAGGTTTACCCTGTTAACCTTATAAGCTTTCTTTTCCCGCGCTGTTTTTAAGGCAACCTCAAGTATTCTCCGGGTTACGGGGTATTCATGCATTTTCACCGCCTGAAACGGTGATTATAAATTTGGAAGGGAGTTTTGTCAAAAAAATAGTGAAGGGCGGCTCCGGAAACAATGTTTCCAAAAACCGCCCTTCATATTTATCGGTAAAGGGCTGACAGCGCCAGGAGCGGCCGGCCTTTTATTTTCCGGGTTTAGAACCAGCCGAACTGTAATTTTACTCCGAAATCAATACCCTGTAAATCCGTGTCTTTAATTCCGCTTATATCAAACGGGCCGTATATATAATGGTATCCGGCGAAAGCGATAACTTTCATCCAGCGTGTTACATTAAGTTCCAGGCCCGCCTCTCCATCCAGCGCAAAGAAAGGCATGGCATTCCTGACAAAATCATTTGTATTATCGTTATGGTTATGATAATAACTCCATGGATCTGAAACCTCGGTAATACCGCCGGCCCCGATGGTTGTCTTAATATAAGGGTGCAGCATCTGGTCGGGCAGAAAAACATAACCGAGCATTAAGCCGCCGTATCCCAGATAAAGCCCTGTATTGCCGGCTGTCATAATAGGGGTCCCTAATGCTTTGCCGCTGAAACCGATAATAAACTGATGGTTGAGGATGACAGCTCCTTCACCGCCGCCCATAGCATAAACTTTGCCGTTCATGATCGTACCCTGGACAATCGGGCCTCCGAAACAGCCGAAAGAAAACTGATGTTCGCCGAAGAGCGTGCTCGGCTGATAACCGGAAACGCTGCTATTTTGATTGCTGGAATCGTCGCCATTTTCTTCCGCGAAAACCGCGGTAAATGCCAAAAGCATTACGGCCAGAATTGTGATTTTCTTCATATAATTACTCCTTAAAAATTAATCTTATTTATATAACGCAAACGATGTGCCAGAGTTGAAAATCGGCTGGAAGTTTATCATTTTTTTATAGTAATATATTGACAGGTAATAGAATAGCAGAAAGCAAGGATTTTATTATTATTTTAAGATGATTTTAACCGGCCGGATATAATACAGCGCTTATCGCATGTGATATATCAGAATTGAGATGGTTTTAAAGCATGGATACACAAAATAATTTTAAATGTAAGTAGTATCCCCGGGTCTTTGAAATGGTCCTGAAACAATAAAAGAGCAGCATTTCGGCTGCTCTTTTATTTATCGTATCTGCAGGATTGATAATCTGGAGTCATCCATGCCGTTCAGGGATTGGTCATGTCCGAAGCCAGATTGAGCTGAATTGTATTGATGAAATTCGTGGGATTGATGACCTTGAACCCGCCGGGCAGAACATAGGCCGACTGGAAAAGGTAATTGGTGATCTTCGCGATGGAAAGGTCCGGGTTAACCTGCCAGCCCATGACCAGCACGCCGGCAATGTAGGGAATAGTCCAGCTCGTGCCACCGGCGCCCGTGTATTGGTAGGAAAAAACGCCGCTGTTATATTCTTCGGCCTGGCTCCTGCGGGGTGCGGGCGCATAAAAGATATTCGGATCATTTTGGATCTGAGTGTTCGGTTCCCCCGGCATAAAGCTGGTAATATCATCCGGGTTTTCAAGATTACAACAGCCGACGTCGTTTATACGGTGCGCGCCACAATCCAGCACGAGGATATTCGAAGCGCTTGCCCTCTGGACGGCTTGGTCCCAGAGGATATTATTTGAGTCGGGCGAACCCGGTCCCGAAGGGGCGGCCGATACGGAGACAACCCGTATTTTCTGATCGGCGGAAAGGCCGGCGTTCTGCGCGACGATCCAGTCGAGCGCCTGAGCGAAGTATTTCGCATCCGCCAGCCACGTGGGTGTTGCGGCAAAATAGAGTCTGGCTCCGGGGGCCGTGCCGGTATGGGTCCCGACAAGAAGGCTGGCTACGGCCGGAGCGTGCATGCTGCCCACGTTCGCGGGCTGGCCGGTGCCGGTATCAAAATATGCCGCTATTTTATTGGAAAATTCCGGATGGCCGAAATCCTGGCAGAGGTTCTGGTCGATGACGGCCACGTTAATATTAGAGCCTGTTATGCCCAGCGAATGAAGATAATTGACCCCTAACCCAGGGTTTTTGCCCGATTCCAGGATCTGACCGGCGTAGGTCTGATCTCCCGGGCTGAAGATTGTCGTGCCGTCAAACCAGAGAGTTTTAATCAGATCGCAGCCCAAATTGTCCTTTGACAGATCTTTCCCTCTCACATCATCATAAGGTAAGACATCAATATTTGTTTCATAAAGGATAACGTCGTCTATATAAATATTTCCAGTATTGCTCAGGCCAAGATGAAAGTTGAATCCGGCATTGGTATCGGTCGGGCTGTTCATTTTGAATAAGAAGGTAAATGTCTGCATACTTTGAGTGAGATTAAAGTAATTAAGTGCATAGGAATTCCATGGAGGAGTGTCATATTGAAAAACCGCTCTGATCACTGTTAGGGCCGGCGAATCCGTCCTGGCCCTGAAGCTGAAAAAGTACAACTTCCCGTTCTCAAGGTCCAGCCCGTGCTGAGCTATGCCGACGTCCCAGATATTTGTCCCGCCGTTAATAACCGCCGCTTTCATTTCTCCGTTGACTATGCTCATGGAAGCGCTGCCGTTCTCATTCGTCCAGAAATCCCAGTACAGGCTGCCGGAGGAGAAATCCCCGTTCCTGATTATGTTGCCGCCGGCATAAGGGTATTCCGGGTTCTGGAGCACATTAATGTTCCCGGTCCATGGCACGACATTATACAGGTCATCCATACAGCATTGCAGGGCCATTCCGTCCGAGCCCCAGTTGGTGTATGCCCAGAACGTGCTGTCCAGCGTCATATGCGCGGTATAAAAAGTACAGCCGTCGTCTGAAATATCGCAGAGCAGGTTTACTCCCCCCATGTTTATGTTTGACGACAGCTGGCGGACATTGGTAAAGCTTCCGTCACCCGCTATGTCGGCCGAGCAGATGTAGGTCTGTATTAGGCGCGGGTCATGCAGGTCTGTAATGCCGGTATTCCCGAAATTATGGTTATTGGGTATGGGAGCGACAAAAGCGCTATTCGTCTTCATGATGCCGCAGTCGCTCATGGTATTCAGACAGTTGAAAAAGGCCTTCTTCCCATCCAGCGTGATAGACATTCTTCCTATCCACCATAAGCCCATTCTCCCCGGAAAATCGGCCTCGGTATGCCATTTCCCGTCTATGTAATGAACGGGATTGAAGGGATTGATCTCGCCGCTCAGTTCGGATGGAGCGCCGAATGTCACGCTGTTGAGTGCGGACTCATATACCCTGATCTTGATATAGTCGCCCTTGACGGCGTTTTCCACCCACCAGCAGAGGGTAAAGTAGAGAGTTTTCCTGGCGTCATTGTATGCCGGACAGAGGATCCAGGCGTCATTTGTACCTTTATACATAATCGATTTGACATAGTTCCCTATAGCGGAAAAATTCCAGAGACTGCAGGAAGCGAAATAGACGTAATTGTCATCCTCGGACTGATATTCATAGATGGAAAACTCCCCGCTGCCCCATCCGAAAAGCATGTACCTCTTCCCTCCAAGGTCAAAGGCGATCGGATAGGGGGCGGGCGGCGTTTCCTTGCCGTCAAAGAGAACTGTTTTTGAATTATAGGAAACGGTCCGAGATTTTCCCGCTCCGTCCGCGACAGTGGCGCTTCCTGTTTTGTCGAAACCCGCAGGAATAACGCCTGCGGCTACTGTAGAACCGAAGACTTTCATGGAAACTTTATCCCCGCTTTTGCCTGTGATAAAGCAGGCGTACTGCGAACCGATTGGAGAGCCGCCGGTAACTGTCTGATTGCCGCCGCCTCTTCCATCGCCCGGCTGAACAGCGCATCCGGCCAGAATCCAGGCTGCAACTAAAACCCAGAGATAAATTTTCTTCATGGTATATCCTCCATTGATAAATGTTTTAAAATATTATTAAAAAATATCATAATCTATTATCTCCATTGCAGGATTGCTGCCCGCTATTAGTGGTGGGTGAATACCGTAAAATCCGTTTATGCCGGCTTACCCTGTAAGCGATACCTATTGAGTCTATTAAATAATCCCTCATCCTATATATAATACGTTTTGAAACATTCATTTTCGATGAAGTTTGAAAAATATTTTTTTAAAAGAATGAGTGAAAACATGGATTGGATATAACCGCTGCCGGTATTATTGAAGATAACGCCGTTGACAGTATCATTCATTCGACACGCTGTTGCCGCCGGCTGTTACGGCGTCATGACGGATATCGCCGGGGGTGTTCAGCGCATTGATATCATCCAGGCCGATGTCGCCGTCGGCGAAATCGTGATAGAGATATTCCAGCGTATTGGTCAGGAAGATATTCCCGCTGATGGTTTTCCATGTATTATCCTCTGCTCCCTCATATAGAGCATATCCTCTGCCGTCTCCGCCGACCGTGCATGAAATGAGGCTGTTAAAATTGTATCCGCTGCCGAGATAGATGACTCCGTTTGCCGCGGAATTATACAAAAGCCTTGAATTTGTGATCATGGCGCAATTTGCTCCGCTGTCTAATAAATATATACCGCCGCCGATAAGCGCTGAATTACTGATGATATCGGCGCTGACGGTATTATTGCCGTCATAAAAAAGATCCCCTTCCAGATAGATCCCTCCACCGTTGGAAGAGGAATTATTAAGGATCAGGCCTTTGATCTCGCTCTGCGATCCGTTGAAGCTGATTCCGCCGCCCTGGTATAATGAAGAATTGCTGACAAGAGTGCAGTCAATTAAATTATAATATCCTCCGCCGTCGATACCGCCGCCGTAATAAGAACTGTTCTGGACAATAGAACAGAATAAGGTATTATAATATCCGTAAGAATTGAGCTGCTCCCATAAGTATATGCCTCCGCCGTAAGAGGCCTGGTTGCTGTTTATGACTGCCCGGATGATACAGTAATCGGCAGAAAGAAAGATCCCTCCGCCGAAGCCGCCGGATGTTGAAGCTGAGTTCCCGGCAAAAGTCCCTTCTATAATGGAATAATTCGCAGTTGATTCAGGGCCGTATAAATATAATCCTCCTCCATTCTCTGCAGTATTGCTGCAGATAGAGGCGTCTATCTTATTATGTGTTCCATAATATATACAGAGACCGCCGCCATCGTTTCTGGCGAAATTACCGGCGGCGATGCCGGTGATAGTATTGTAATTGCCGCTTAAATAAAGCCCACCCCCATAACCGGAGCTGAAAAGGCTTTCACTACCGGCTGTATTACTTAATATTGAACCGGCAATCTTATTATGATTGCCATGAAGGAACATGCCCCCTCCGTATACCGCGGTATTATTCAATAATAAGCAGTCAATATCATTATAATGGCCGTAGTCATATGTTATTCCCAGGTAGTCGCCGCCTATCATGATTCCTCCTCCGTTGCTTGATGCGGTATTGCTTATATAAATGCCGCGGACCGTATTGGAATTGCCGCAAAGGTCCAGCCCGCCGCCGAATTGAGAAGCGTTGTTATTTTTCATGATGCAGTTTATGGTATTACCGGAGCCGTAAATATACACTCCGGCGCCATAAAGGCCGCGGTTGTCATAAAGTTCGCAGTTCAGGGTGATGAGGCTTCCATGGCTGATATAGATGCCTCCTCCGTACCAGGAGACCTGGTTGCTCATGATAACGCAGTTGGACAGGACGCAGAGCGATGAATATAATATTGATATGCCGCCGCCGTTCATATAATTTGTATAAAGATTGTCTTTTATGATAAAACCCTCGATTGTAATTCCGGTTGAATCGCTGATTGAAATGATATGAAAAATACCGTTTGTCCCGTCCAGGACGCTTTCGCCCGTCTGAGCGGAGAAATCCCCGTTCCAGCCGCCCAGGACCATGATATTGTTTTTATTTGAGATCATGATGCCGTTTGTCCCGTCGCCGCGCAGTCCGGCGCCCCTGACATAGAGGCCGCTTCCGACGTATATGACAGCGGCTGAATTCGGGGCCGAATCCAGCGCTTTCTGTATGCTGAGGAAGGGAAATTCCTTTGTCCCCGGGTTCGCGTCGCTGCCGTTCGCCGCGACGAAGTACTCCGCGTATGAAGGCGGTATGCCCAGAGAAGATTTGCCTTCCCCTGAAGTACTGCCGTTATTTTCGCCGTTTCCGGGCGAGAGCGCGCATGAATTTATGATAAATAAAAAGGCCGGGATGATAATAGATAGATATTTTGTTCCTTTCTTAATTCGCATAAAAAATTCCTCTCTTTTTTTACCTGATGCCGGCGCCCTGGTTTGAAACAACCATGCTGTAGGAAGAACTGCCGGAAAAGGCATTGACGCAGACGATATGCCAGCCGGTTTTTTCAGCGTTAAATCCGATATGCTCGCTCTGGTTGCTGGATGCGGAATAACCAACTATGATATTGTCTGGATCGAACAGGTATAGATCGAAGTCGTTTGTCCCGTAGTTCCAGAGGTCGATGGACAATAATCCGGGCGTCTCAACATAGAACTGATAAAAGGCGTTTGATTCCTCCAATAAAAAACTGCTTTGAATGCTGTTTGTGCCGGTCCATATTTCCGGCGGGAAGAGGTAATAATCAAGGAGAAAGCTGTCCCATGAGGAATCGATATTGAACAGAGTAAAGTTGCTGTAAATATAATCGACCCTGCAGCTGATTGAGGAAGAACTTGCGAAAGTGCCTGCGTAAACGGCCATTCCGCTTGAATACGGGTTCCCGCTGAAAATATCTCCCGAAGGGTTATGCCATTCGTAAACGACGGCGTTTTTTACCGCCGATTTTAACATTTCGGAATTACTGCTTATGGAGATTTTTTGGGCCAGGTCATAGATGTCGAGATGAAAATAGCCGCCGGCTTCAGTATCGATATACTGCTCTACTGAATTCACGATGGTATTCCATAAAGCGGGTTTTCTGTTGATATGGCCGGTGTTCCAAAGATAATTTGACAGGTCGGAAACGTACGAGTTAAAAGCCGCCATGATCGAATCCATTCTGGAAAGTTTATACGCGGCCAGCGTCGCGCCTCTTGTAGAAACATATCTCCTGCTATAAGAATCAATGATATTTAAAATCAGGTCGGGGGCCGTCATTTTTGACTGGGAGTATTGTGAAAGCCAGTCGCTGTATGACCAGCCGCCAGCAAGTTCAACCTCCGGTGACGCGATGAGATAATCGGCTGTGTTCCTGAGTTCATAAGCCGTCTCAGCCATTCCCATAAGGCATGCGTCGAAACCGATTATTTTGATGCCTTTTCCTGTGAGGGCTGTCCGGACCTCGGAGTTGTAAAGCACATCGTTTCCGGATGTTTCGTCCCAGCAGACTTCTTTGGTAATATCTGATGCGCTTTTTTCTGTTTGGACGGGATAGGGGTTGTTCATTATTGCTGATGGGCTCTTTTTTAAAATTGCTTTTTTACCGTTGATATTTGTAAACTGGCCGGTTAATTCCGCTTCCGATGATGTGTTTAATAAGAAACTGCCGGTGGTATTGACGCTTCCGGTACGGCTTCTCCATCCGCCGCCATGGTTCCACAGGATCAGCATATAACCTTCCGAGGGATAATTCGCCCTGACATAATCGACAAATCCGCTCAGGGTCTGGGGGTCGGCCATATTGAGCTCTTCGCTGTCGCCGCTGGTTGTCAGATTCACGCCGTTGATCAATCCGCCGAGCCGGGTTGAGCGTATGGTGTTGTCGGCGCCGTTCGGGTCATGGACAATTTTATAAAGCCGGGTACCGGTCCAGTCCCCGTCGGATGTGTCATGGCCGGGCGCCCGGTCGAAAAGAACGATCACGTTCAGATCGGGATTGTTCAGGCCGGCCTCCATCTCGTTGAAATTCTGAAGCGCATACTGTTCCAGGTTGTTATCGCCGTCCAGATAGACCATTATGGTTTTTATGGTTGTGTTTGTGTCAGACAGCAGTTCGCCTGAAATAGTATCCCGGACTGGAGAGCTGTTTCCGCCGGCTGGCTGGAGAGAGCATGATGCGGCTATGACCGCCATCGTGATTAATGAGCAATAAAGAAAAACGGCTCTGATCTTCTCTTTCATTTTAAACCCCTCAAGGATTTATAAATTATTCATCTATAGTATCTATTCACAATTCTATTCATTTGACACACTATTGCCTTCAGCGGTTATCGCGTCATGGCGGATATCGCCGGGAGTGTTCAGCACGCCGATTTCATCCAGGCCGGTGTCTCCGTCGGCAAAATCATGATAGAGATACTCCATTGTGTTGGTTAAAAATATATTATCGACGAGAGTATTGTTGGAACTATCCGACTGATACTCATAAATGCCATAACCCGGACCCTGCCCGCCGATGGTGTTTCCGATAAACTGATTATTGCTGCAATTTGTTCCGATGCATATGCTGCCATGGCCAGCCCGGTTGAACAGGAGCAGTGTATTTGTAATCATGTTGTTAATAACGGGATAACCGGCTGACACGTTGACAAAATAAATGCCGCCGCCGTATTGGCTGGAATTGCTGCTGATATTTCCGCTGATTGTATTAAGCCAGCTGTCGATAATTGTCAATCCTCCGCCGTTGCTTTCGGCCGTATTGCCGCTTATTGTGCAGTCAACAGTATTATAATGGCTGTATGCTATGAGCATACCGCCGTAATTGTTCCGGGCATAGTTGCCGCTGATTGTACAATTGATATCAGAATAAGAGTTATAATAAATCTGCAGTCCGCCGATGTTTGTCGCAGTGTTATTGCTGATTATTCCGCTGACCGTATTATTTGAACCCGAAATCATATTGATCCCGCCGATTCCGAAGGCTGTGTTATTGATAACGCTTGCGTTGATATTGTTGAAAGAAGCCTGATCCAGATATATTCCGCCGCCGCTGTAGGCTGAATTGCCGCTGATGACGCCGCCGATCGAATTATGAGAGCTGTGGCCGATGTATATTCCTCCTCCGTATATGTCCAATGTGTTGGTTAAATTGCCGCTGTAAATCCCGCTGATTGTATTGAAAGAGGTGTAGTCAATGAGTAATCCGCCTCCGGAATTGCTTGTGAAGCTTCCGGATATATTGAAATTGGAACCGGACATAATTTCCATTCCGCCGCCGAAGTAGGCCGAATTATGGGAGACCGCCCCGCTGACAATGACATTGGAACAGTAAAAAAAACATAATCCCCCTCCTCTTCCGGAAGAGGTATTATTGGTGATGACGATATTTGTGAATTGGCAGGAAACGGATGATATCGCTAAGATTCCGGCGCCCAGCCAATTCCATCCTTCATTGATGCTGCCCTGAAGCCTCCATCCGTTTCTTACGACAAAACCGTCGAAAAGGAAGCCTGAGGTGTTTGATAAGAAGAGGATGTGAACAAGCGTTTTATTGCCGTCCAGTTCGCTGTATCCGTTACGGGAGGTGAAATCCGCGTCCCATCCGCCGAGGAGATGAAGATTGTTTTTATTGAGTATGACGACCCCCGTTCCTATTTCGGCGTAATTCAATCCGCTTCCGTTTGTGTAAATACCCTCCGCTACATTGATAACGGCGCCATCCGCCGCTGTATCAACGGCCCTCTGGATGTTCATGAACGGATGCTCTTTCGAGCCGCTATTCAGGTCGCTGCCGTTCGTGGCGACATAAATTTCGCTCAGCGTGCCCGGACTGCTGGATGAACTGCTGGAGGAACTTGTTCCGCCTCCTCCGCTACTTCCGCTGCCGGGCTGAAGCGTGCAGGATTCCGATAAAAAGAAAAATGCCGTCAATATGAGTATTGGGGCAAATAAATGTTTCCTGTCATTCATCGTATTTCTTCTCCTTAAAATGTTTAACATTTTTCAGCGATTATAAACTGATATAAAGAAAAAAAATTTTATTATCTTATATATAATACGTTTTGAGGCGTTCAATTTTGAAAAAAATTAAAAATATATTTTGAGACTGAATAATGATTTTATTGCAATGCAATAAAGGATTAACCACAGATTACACTGGCTTGTAGTGAGCTTGCCGAACTATGACACAGATGGATTCGGCGAGACTGGTTGGTGAACTTGCAGATTGTGTAATAATGCTTTAAGTCGCTCCCTGAGTGATTTTTTGGGTTTCTCCTTACTTATCTTTCCCAAAAAATCGTATCGAAGGGAGCTTAATAAATATTAGGGTTCCCTTCGATACGATTTTTGTAAGTATAAGGGAAAGCCGGACAAAAATCACTCAGGGAACGCTCTTTTCACACAGCCAACGGATGCGGGCACAAAAATAAACCATTTATCCCTTTCCAGTCATTTCAAGACTGCCGATGATTGCGGATAAAATGACGGCCATTAGCAATTCATTAAAAGTTTGTATAAGGTCCCGGCGTATTGTTTACAACTGTCTCGAAATCATTCCCTGTCATAATCCCGTTCGTTGCGATGCCGTAATTGGTGTTGAAGGAGACCGTGCCGGCAATGATGTTGTTGGTGGCGTTCTGCAGGGCGATCCCCCCTCCGACGGTAGCGTAATTACTCATAATATCGCCCATAATGGAATTCCAGGCCGAGCCGCCTTCGATAAACAATCCGCCGCCGAATTGGGCGGAATTGTTGTAAACGGCGCCGCTGATCAGGTTATGGCTGGATTGATAGATATCCATTCCTCCTCCAAAACCGCCTGGCACGTTATTGCAGTAGACCGCGGAGCTGATTGAGTTGTACATTGAATTAGCAATTCCCAGCCCCCCTCCGTAAGCTGATGATGTATTATTATAGACGGAACCGCTTATTGTGTTCGAGTCCGCGGACAATAAATAAATTCCACCACCGTATTGCGCCGTGTTGCTGCAAATTACAGCATTAATTGTATTATAACTTGAATTATACAGATAAATTCCTCCTCCGCCTACGCCCACTGTCGAATTGTTGCAGATGATTCCGCTGATCATAATAAGGCTTGATAAGAAGATACTGATTCCTCCGCCGTCAGATCCGTTTTTATTATTATTATTACTGCATATGAAATTGGTGATGATGGCATTGGTTACATACAGAAGATACATTCCCCCGTCATCGCCTGTCCCGCCGGTGAACACAAACCCGTCCAGCTGAATGTTCGTGACATTATTTATGAAGATGAGCTGGTAAGGCCATGGCTTCGTATGGGAATCCAGAACGCTCCTCCCTGCCTGGTTGTTGAAGCCGGAGTCGCATCCGCCGTAGAGACGGATATTGTTGTTTGATATCGTGAGACCGGGACTGTCTGTCGATAATCCCGCTCCCTGGGTGTACGTACCCTGTCCGACGTAGATTTTCGTGAAACCCAGCGCAGCGGCGTTCGATACCGCCTTCTGGATGGTCAGCAGGGGCGCTGCCTTGTTCGTGCCCACGCTCGCGTCACTTCCGGTTGTTGCGACATAAACGATGTTGTTGCCCTGGGGCAGCGGAACGGGGCTGCTTACAGACGAACTGCCGTCTCCTGTTGAAGAACTGCCTCCTCCTCCTCCGCCATTCCCGCCGCCCGGTTGGAGAGTGCAGGCTGTAAACAAAGCCATTATCAGTACAAAAACTGTGAGAGCATAAAAAACCGCGGGGATATGATCTTTAATCCTATTCATTAAATATTCTCCTTATTAATCAAATCATTCGTTCGACACGATGTTGCCGGAGGCTGTCGAGGCGTCATGCCTGGGATCATTAACTGTATTCAGCACAGCGATTTCATCCAGGCCGGTGTCGCCGTCGGCAAAATCATGGTAAAGTAAGCCCAGCGTATTGGTTAAAAAGATGTTGCCGGTCATGGTATGGTTGGTAAAATCGAGTCCCATTTCATAAATCCCGTATCCGGCCCCCTGTCCGCCGATGGTATTGCCGGCTAAGATATTAAAACTGTTATTGGTAATTAAGCTCGTATAGACTGTGTTGGTCCCGATGCAGATCGCTCCATGATCGGCCTGGTTGTAAAGAAGGCGGGAATTGGTAATCAGATTATTTGTGGTCACCTGTCCTATATATATTCCGCCTCCGTTTGCCGCGGAATTGCTGCTGATATTCCCTGTTATAGTATTGTTCCATAAGAATTCGAGAAATATCCCGCCGCCGCATATTGCCGTGTTGCCCGTTATATTCGCGTCGATGGTGTCGTAAAAAACCCAATAAATATAAACTCCTCCTCCTAATTGAGCGGTGTTGCCGGTTATATTTCCATTAATGACGCTGTGGGATGTGCCGTTTTCAACATATAATCCGCCCCCTCTATTTGCGGAATTTCCGGCTATCACGGCGTTTACGGATGTAAAGGGGCAATTATTGAAATAGATACCTCCGCCGTCATAAAGGGCTGTGTTGCTGCTGATATTTCCGCCGACGGTATTGACAGGGCTCCAGAAAAAGTATATTCCCCCGCCCTGGACGGCGTTATTTCCGGTAATGCCGCAGTTGATTACCGTATTGGAAGAGTAATCGATTTCCAGGCCGCCCCCGGAATTGCTGTTGACGTTCCCTGTGATTGCTGTGTTCGTGCAGTGGTCCGCCAACATGCCTCCGGCATAGCCTGCCGAATTATTATAAATATTCATATTAATGGTATTATAGAAGCATTTAGATATATAAATGCCTCCGCCGCTTTCCTTTGCAATGTTATTACTGATAATACCGTTTGAAAGGGTGCAGTTTGAGGATTTTATCACAAAAACCCCTCCGCCCTTGTATTCTGATGGGACGTTCGTTGCGTTTCCGTTCCTCAGCACAAATCCATCCAGAAAGATATGGGATGAATTGGATATAAAGATTATATGGTAAAGCTCTTTATTACCATCCAGCTCGCTATAACCGTTCGTTTCAGAAAAGTCTTCATTCCAACCTCCAATGAGCCGGATGTTTTTTTTATTTAGAATGACGATACCCGATCCTGTTTCAGAATAATTCAGCCCGTCCCCATTGGTATAGATACCCTGTGCCACATTGATTACAGCCCCGTCTGCCGCCGTATCGACAGCTTTTTGAATGTTTTTGAATGGTTCGGTTTTATTGGCGCCGCTGTTAGTGTCGCTGCCGTTTGTTGCGACATAAACTACACTTAGAGTGCCCGGACTGCTGGATGAAATACCAGTGGAGCTTGTATTGCCTCCACCGTTCCCGCTACCCGGCTGGAGCGTGCAGGAATAAAATACTAGTGCGAGAACCAAAAAGATTGCCCCATAGAAATATTTTGACATGAATATTCTCCTTTAATTATTTTATAACAGCATCCTGGTTCGAAACAACCAGGTTGAATGGACCCGCGCCGTCAAAGGAATATACCCTGATCACATACCAGCCGGCCGTAGTGGAATTATGGACGATCCGTTCGGCCGGGTTTACGGTCAGCGATGAGTCGGCATAGTTCCCGGAGCCGTCGTACATATAGAGATCGAAATCATTGGCGCCGAAATTGTATAAATCGACTGAAAAAGAGCCCGGCGCGGAGACATAAACCTGGTAGTTCTTTTCCCCGCCGGCGGGTATATTCCCGGTTTTAATGGAATTTGCCGTTATCCATTCATAGGGCGGGAATCCGTAGAGGTCCGCCAGATAGGTGTCCCATGCGCTGTCCTGATTGAACAGAGTAAAGTTGCTGAAGGCGTAATCGTCCCTCAGATATGTCCCGCTGCCTGTCGTCGTACCGAAATAGACGGCCATGCCGTGCGAGCGGGTGTCGTCGGCGTATATATCCCCGCCGCCTGAGTGGTGCCATTCATAGGCGACAACGGCATTAACTGCGTTTTTAAGGTCCGCCGACAGACTGCCCTTGTTCACCGTATCGGCCAGGTCGTAGAGGTCGATATGGTAGCCGCTGCCGTAATACACTTCGCATCCGGAGAGAATTGAATTGTATCTTCCTGATGCGGTATTATTATATCCCGGGTTCCATAAGTCGCCTGATAAGGCGGCTGTATAAGCGTCAAAAGCCGTTTTGAGGTTGTTTATTTTTGACAGGTCATAGGCCGCGAGGGTTGTACAGCATGTGTCCGCGTATCTTTCCTTGTAGGAATTGATGATGTTAGTGGCCAGAGCCGCGACGGTCAATGACGTGCCGCAGAACCGGGAAAGCCACACGTCGTATTCCCAGCCGTCGCCCGGTTCCGTGTCCGCCGAGGCTATCATATATTCCGCCACGTCCTTGAATTCATACGCGGCTTCGATCATGCCCATATAGCAGGCGTCAAACCCGAGCACCTTGATGCCTTTTCCCGCCAGGGCGGCCCTGATCTCGGAATTATAAAGCCTGTCATTCCCGGACGATTCGTCGACGCAGGCGCCTTTAAGGGGGTCCAGAGTATTATCATTATTGACCGGATTTATTAAAAGACCTGAATTTTGACTTTTCGCTTCCGGGATACTTTTAGAATGGGTCAGGGGAGGCAGGGCAAAGGGATTTTGATTGCTTACCGGGCGGCTTAAATTTCCGGGAGAGCTTCTCCAGCCGTCGCCGTGGTCCCAGAGAATGAGCATATAATTCTGGGATGGGTAATTCGCCTCGACAAAATCGACAAAATCGGAGAGGGTTTTCCCGTCTCCCATATTCAGATCCTGGTTATTGCCGGTTGTCGTCAGCGCGACCCCGTTTATCGTGCCGCTGAGGCGCTTTGAGCGGATCGTGCTGTCAAAGCCGAATGGGTCGTGCAGGACCTCGTAAAGCCGCGCACCCGTCCAGTTGCCCTGGCTTGTGTCATAACCGGGAGACCTGTCGAAGAGAACAATGACTTTAACAAGAGGGTTGTTCAGGCCGGCTTCCATCTCGTTAAAATCATCGAGCCCGTATGATTCCAGGTTGTTATCGGCGTCCAGGTATACCATGATGACCTGGATTTTGTTTGTGTCTTTCATCATATCCGATAAGCCCGCAGAGGATGTGCCTGATGTGCCGCCGCCGGTGTTCCCTCCCGGCGCCATAGAGCACCCGTACAGATGAATAAACAAAATGCTGATAATTATAAATTTTATATAGGATAATATTTTATTCATAAAATTCTCCTCTTAATAATTAGAAACGATGTTGCCGCCCGCGAACGCGCTTCCCGAATAGGAGCTGTCATTAACGGCGGCAATGGAAACCGTACTGCCTTTTTTAGAGTCATAATAAAGGTAAGCCAATTTATTGGTAAAGAATACGTTGTCCTTTATGGTCTGGCCTGTAATATCGAAGAGATAATATTCGTAAATCGCGCAGCCGGAACCGTCCCCGCCGATATAGTTGCTGACGATCTGGACATTATTTGCTTCCTCCATGTATATAGCATTGGTTTCATGGTTATTGATGATCGTAGTGCCGGTTATCAATATGCTTTTAGTTTGAAAGAGATCAATTACGCCTTCTCCATTCAACTCTGATGCTGTATTATCAAAAATCAATGCGGTAATGACATTCCCGTCGCCGTACCAGTCGCTTATTCCGCTGATATATTTTACCGTATTGCTGAAAATGCTTCCTGTAACGGCAACATTCTTGCAGTACTGCAGATGCAATGTATAGCCTGACGCGGCCGAAAAATTGTCGTATATATCCGCTTTTAAGGAAATATTATAGCCGTTGAAAACCTCCGCTCCAACTCCCTCGTTCCAGCTGCCTGTTATCGAATTGCCGGAAATAGACCCGGATATTACGGCGTTTGAGACCTCAGCCAGAAATAATCCGCCGCCGCAGCCGGTTGAGCAGTTATCTCTGACGGTCCCGTCAAAAATGAGATTATAACAGTCCATAATGAATATTCCGCCTCCGTACGCGAGTGAATAATTGCTCATAACGGCTATATTCGACAGGCTCAAATTAATCACATTATTGACATACAACCCGCCTCCATAACCGGTGCCGAATCCGGTATACACCCCATTGGTCCCGCCTTTGATGACAAAGCCTTCAATCGCGATGTTTTTCGAGTCCCGGATGCAGACGATATTGGACAATACCTGCATGCCGTCCAGAACGCTCGCGCTTCCGCGGCTTGAATAATCCGTGTTCCAGCCCCCGCAGAGGTACAGGGCCGGGGATTTGTCGATCAGGAGGCCGCTGCCGTTTATGTTGGTCAGTCCGGAATTGACTGTATATGTTCCAGCCTGAACGAAGACATTTGTATAATGGGACGCTTTCGCGATCTCCAGCGCCCTCTGGATTGTCAGGACCGGCGCGGCAAGCGTGCCGTCTGCGGTGTCGAGGCCCGAGGGGGAAACATACACAGGCCCTTCGGAATACAGGCTGGTTAACGAGGATGATGAGCCGGAAGAACCCGTCGAACTCGCCGCGGACACTGCTGAAGACGCCGCGCCGCTGGAATTTCCTTCCGCCGCCGGGGATACGGAACATCCCTGATAAAAGGCTGTTATTGTAATAATTGAGCAGAAAATTAAAATGGATTTTTTCATCGGTTCGGACCTCCTATGGGCCGTATAAATTTTATTTTATGACCGCTATGGAATAGGCGCGCGTGTCGTTCGTTCCTTCGCCGGTGAGGTCTGTCCGGCTTGTCCCCGTCCAGTAGCAGGCCGTGATATTGGAACCGGTATTATAGTATCCTGCGGTATAAACCGTGCCGTCCAGAACGGCTATCGCATAGGCGATGGCGTTGCTGCCCGGCAGGTCCGTTTTAACGGTCCCGGTCCAATAGCATGCGACGCTGACCGTACCGATTAAGTAGCATCCCGCGGTGTAGACCGTCCCTCCGGACAGCGTCAAGGCATACGCGTAAGTATTATAACCTGTAATCAGGTCGGTTTTGTTTGTTCCGGCCCAGTAACATGCCCGGTAATCCGGGTATATGCCGTAAGTCCCGGCGGTATAATTGGTGCCGTTTAAAACGGCTATCCCGTAACCCCATGCGTCATTTGTGCCGGTGCCGGGCAGGTCTGTCCTGTTGGTACCGGTCCAAGTGCAGGCGATCCTGTTGGACGGGCAATAGCTTCCGGCCGTATAGACCGTTCCGTTCAATACCGTTATTGACCGGGCCAGGGCCGAATGCGTTCCGTCTCCCGGCAGGTTTGTCAGGTTTGGGCCTTCCCAGGCGCCGGCGTTATATGTGGAGCCGGCATAGTATTCGCCGGCCGTATAAATAATTCCTTCCGACAGGGCTATGGAATAGACCCGGCTGTCAGAGCCGGGATTCAAATCCGCTTCGTTCGTGTTTGACCAGAAACAGGCGACGTCAAACGAACTATTCCAATAATATCCGCTCGTGTAGACCGTTCCGCCGGAAACGGCTATGGAATTGGCCTGGGAATAAGTGAAGCCGGGAATTTTTGTGATATTTGTGCCAGTCCAGTAGCAGGCTTTCGCACTGCCGGCTCCGTTTACGTAATAGCCGACGGTGTAGACTGTTGCCCCCTGAGCGCCTCCTCCGTTGTTGCTGCCGCCGCTTCCGCCGCCTCCCGGCTGGATCGTACAGGTGATCAATAAAGCTGTCATCATTACTAAACTTGCAAAGAAAACCGAAAAGATATATTTTTTGATCCTGTTCATAATTTATTCTCCTCATTTATTCCAGTTTTATAGATAATGTCATTCATTCGAAACGCTGTTGCCGTAGGTTGTAAAGGCGTCATGCCTGGGATCGTTTGGGGTGTTCAGCACGCCGATTTCCGTCAGGCCGATATCGCCGTCAGCGAAGTCGTGGTAGAGATAATCCAGGGTATTTGTGAGGAATATATTATTGGCGATGGTCTGTCCGGAGACGTCTTTCTTATATTCATATATTCCGTATCCTGTGCCCTGCCCGCCGATTGTGCTGTCGATGATCAGGTTGGGGAAATTGGTTTCCATGCAGATCACGCCTCCCGCCCCGCTGTTATAAAAGAGAAAAGCATTGGTGATGAGATTAAGCCTGGAAAATTCCTGCAGGTAAATGGCGCCTCCCCATTGCGCGGTATTGCTGACTATCCTGCCTGTTATGGTATTGCTGACGCAGGACCGGATGAGAATACCGCCGCCGATAGACGCGGCCGTGTTCCCGGTTATGTTCCCGCTGATAAGGCAGTTGGAACTAAATTCGATCTGGATGCCCCCTCCGTAATTGGCGGTATTGCCGGTTATATTCCCGCTGATAATATTGGAAATCATGAACTGACCGGAAAAAGCGAAATCGATCCCGCCTCCCACTGAAGAGGCCGAATTGAGAGTGATATTCCCTGTGACCGTGTTGAAGGAGCATCTTCCCTCAAACTCAACCCCTCCGCCGGCTAGTGCGGAATTGCTTGAAACAAGGGCGCTCATAATATTGAACGAGCTGTTCCAGAAATAGATCCCGCCGCCATATAGATCGCAGGAATTGGACATAATACAGCCGCCGACTGTATTGGAAACGCCTCCTATCGAGCCACCGCCGCCGTTCGCGCCTGAGGTGTTCCAGCAGATAAAGGCATTAATGTTATTGAATGAGCCCGATACTGAAACTCCGCCTCCATTTTGTAAGCCTGCGTGATTACTGCAGATGACCCCTTCTATGGTATTGCTTGTCCCATATACTATAATTCCTGTACCAGGGTTTCCGGTTACGGTCAGATCGAATGTGTTTTCCCGGCCGCTGATATCCGCAATCCCGCCGCCGGAATTATTGCTGACGACGGTATTGGACAGCGTACAGTGCGAGCAGTTTGTCATAACAATTCCCCCTCCGTAATTGTCGGGAGAGGCAGAGTTTGTCGCGCTGCCGTTCCTGATGACAAATCCGTCGATGAGGATATGAGATGAATTAAGGATGAAGATGATGTGATAGAGTAGTTTATTTCCGTCAAGTTCGCTGTATCCGGAGCGGGATGTAAAATCCGCGTCCCAGCCGCCGAGGAGACGGATGTTATTCTTGTTGATGATGACGGCGCCTGTCCCCGTCTCCGGGATATTCAGGCCGTTTCCGTTCGTATAAACGCCTAGCGCTACGTTAATTGAAGCCCCGTCCGAAGCCATGTCGAGAGCCTTCTGAAGGTTCAGGAAAGGCTCCGTCTTATTCGTGCCGCTGTTCGTGTCGCTGCCGTTCGAGGCGACATAAACAACGCTCAATGTGCCGGGATTGCTGGAAGAAACGCCCGTGGAACTTGTATTACCTCCGCCGTTCCCGCCGCCCGGCTGGAGCGTGCAGGAATAAGTTACAAAGAAAAATGCCGTTAAAATGAGTATTAGGATAATCAACTGTTTCTGATAATTCATGATTTATTTCTCCTTAATATATCTAAGATATTTGGGCAA
This sequence comes from uncultured Spirochaetota bacterium, assembly GCA_963835575.1. Lineage (GTDB taxonomy): Bacteria > Spirochaetota > Brevinematia > Brevinematales > JAOACQ01 > CAVYGN01. The sequence goes on from CAWIGG010000002.1 coordinate 159,209, forward strand.
TGATAATAAATAAACACAGAAATGTTTCAAATCAGTTCGCTATCTTATATATAATACGTTTAGACATATTCGATTTTGCTAAAATAGAAAAATATTTTTTAATTCCGGATAATCCGCTCATGCGATGCCCAGAGCACTTCGGCTTCCTCAGTGTAAACAGTTGAATGGGTACATGACGGACATCAAGAAGAGCGGAAGTAATGAAAACCATGAATACCACTAATGAATACAAATAGCATTTGATTAACTTTAGAATAAAACAGAATGAAATGGAAAAGAATTACACTAATTGTTTTAATATAAATTCAGACACATTATTAGCGTGTCTTGGCGCGGTTTAGCGGAAGGTCAGTTGCCTGCCGGTTAATTTATTTTTTGACTATGCCTTCATAAACCGCGAGCATCTTTTTGGCCATAATTTCCGACGTCCAGTTCTGGGCGTACTGATAGGCTTCCTCGGATTTGGCCTTGTACAGTTTTTCGTCCGTCAGGAGGAGCCTGACTTTGCCGGTGAATTCCTCAATATCTTCATTGACCATATATCCGCCGTTATCGCCGTTCATCACCTCGCGCGTCCCCATGACGCCGACTGCGACCACAGGCGTTCTGCAGAGCATCGCTTCGGTTGTGACAAGCCCCTGCGTTTCGGTTTTGGAAGCGAATGTAAAAATATCCGCGAGAGTGTAGATGGATTTGAGCTTTTTCCGGTCGACATATCCCAGAAGGATGATGTTTTTACCGAGGTTTTCGCTTTCGATGATCTTTTCCAGCGCCTCCCTGTGAGGACCGTCGCCGGCCATAAGAAGGACGATATCCGGGAAATCGCTTTTCAGGCGGCGGACAACTTCAACCAGAAAGTCGACGTTCTTTTCCTGGGCGACCCTTCCGACAAAAAGAAGGGTTTTTTTGCCCTTGATATGCGGGTACTTTTCAAAAAGCCATGAAGAGGCTTTTTCCTTTTCCTTGGATAATCCGGCAAAATCGGCTTTATTAATTCCGGTCGGGATAATAAGGATCGGTCTTTTAATACCGTAATCTTCCAGCACGGTTTTCATATTTGAAGAAGGGGAAATGATAATATCGGCTTCATTATATATATGCCTTGTATGCTGTCTGGCGTATCTCCGCGCCCATGTTTTCGGAAGGAAGGGGAGATAAAAATTGATATACTGCTCAAAATAAGTGTGGCATGTCATGACTATGGGCACTTTTCTCGACCTGCAGTATTTCCGGCTGATAACTCCTGTTGTAAATTCAGTTTGAATATGGACAATATCCGGTTTTATCCTGTCAAAACTCGCGTACATATGGTTCCGGACTGTCGGTAGAACAAGCCTGTCTTCCTTATCAAAGAAAAGGCCCATGGAAGTGAAGCGCATGACGCTGCCGGTTTTAAAGGAGATAACGCTTTCGCTTTTCTTATGATTTCCGTTTTCCGCCGGATATTCCGGGGCGAAAACGTACATATTTACGCCGAGCTTCTCCAGTTCATTTTTAAAAGTGTCGATCGAAATTGTCACGCCGTTAATGCGTGGCCAATAAGTATCAGTTGTCATGACGATATTCATAAAAACATCCTCCTTTAAAATACAGGTCACGAATTATTTTTTTGTTTTCATGGCGGATTTATAAACGTTTATAATCCGATCCGCTTCTATGTTTGACACCGGCCATTTCCGGGAACACTCTAAGGCCTCTCTGGATTTCTTCGCGTAGAGTTTTTCATCCTGAAGTAAAAGTTTGACCTTTGCGGAGAATTCATCGGCGTTATCATTTACCAGAAAGCCGCCTTTTCCCCCTTTCATAATCTCGCTTGTGCCCATCCTGTCTATGGCGACAACAGGCGTTCCGCAAAGCATCGCTTCGGTTGTGACCAGTCCCTGGGTTTCCGTCATAGAGGGAAAAGTAAATACATCCGCCAGGGCGTAAACATGCTTGATTAGTTTCCTGTCAATATATCCCAGGAGGACCACATTCTGATTGAGACCTTCCTTTTTAATCTTTTTCCGGAGCCCGTTCATATAAGGTCCATCGCCGGCGTAGAGCAGAATAATGTCGGGGAAGTCTTTTTTCAGCCTTTTGACTACTTCCAGAAGAAAAGAAACATTCTTTTCCTGGCCGATCCTTCCCACAAAGAGCAGGAGCTTTTTACCTTTGATTTTCGGATACTCTTTATATAAAAATGAAGAGCTTTTCTCCTTTTCTTTTGAGACCCCTTTGAAATCCTCAGGCGCTATTCCGGTCGGTATGATTTCCATCGGTTTTTTAACGCCGTAACCGACAAGGACATCGCGCATCAGGCTTGTCGGGCAGATAATCCTGTCCACGGAATTGTAAACACGCATGGTTATTTTTCTCGCCAGAGCTCGCGCCCATTTTTTCGGAAGGAAAGGAAGATAATAATTGATGTACTGTTCAAAATAGGTATGGCAGGTCATGACGAGCGGGATTTTACGCATTCTGCAGTAATCCCTTGCCAGAAGGTATGTTGTGAATTCCGTTTGTATGTGAATGACATCCGGCTTGATTTCATCCAGCCTGCGGAACATTTCGGTTTTTGCCCAGGGGAGAGTCAGTCTGTCCTCAGGTGAAAAAAAGAGGCCCATGGCTTTTAGCCGGAAAATCCGCTTATCCGTTTCTTTATTTTTATTATACCTGGGCGCGAAAACATAAGCCTCGTTGCCCTTTTTCCAGAATTCTCTCTGAAAGGTATCGACGGAAACAGTAACGCCGTTAATTCTCGGCCAATATGTATCTGTCGTGATGGCGATCTTCATAAATATGTCCTCCGTGATCATGACGCATTATTGTTGGGAAATTATTATAGCATGGAGCGGAATTTAATTCTAATATGGGAGTGGATTTCCTGTTAAAAGTTCCGGCTTGTGAATGGCATAGATTTTATTCTTTCATACCTGATATAACCAATCCGAAAGGATTTTCACTGATATTGAATTTCTGCAGGCGGCTGTTGTTCAATATTTCTATTATTTCATTTTTCAGGTATGAAGACTGCAGGGATGAAATGAGCCCTCTTTTCATTACTTTCTGCTTTACCATCATTTTCATGATAAAAACCATGAATGGATTGCAATTCCGCTTCAGATCGCTGATAAAATACCGTCCGCCTTTCTTTAAAACCCTTTCTATCTCCTTAAAGACTTCAATCGGTTTTGACCATTCATGCATTGAACCGTTTGTAAAAACGGCATCAAAAAAGCAGTCCTCAAACGGGAAATTTTTTGTCGCGTCCGACAGCGTTTGATGGACCCTGTTTTCCATACCGTATTCTTTTGCGTTCTTTCCGGCAATCTTCTGCATGTCTTTGCTGATTTCAAGCCAATAAAGGGTTGTGCCGCCGGTTTTTTTCAGCCATTCCAATCCCAGATAGCCGGGACCCGGGCCGATTTCAAGGGAAATCCCATCATTAATTCCCGATTGTATGACATTATCTGTTACGATCAATCCCCGGTCCCTCATCCCGCGCTGCATCTGATCATAATCGGCAACATTCAGTTCTCCGGTTATTCCTTCGCCAGTCTCCGGAATTCTTTTTTTAGCCATATATGCCTCCTATAATATTAAAACTCATATATGGCCCTGCTGAAAAAATTCAAACACAAGCATAGGGGATATTCCGGCAAATTTTCAACCGCACAAGGAAAAAGATTAAGAAATCAAAGGCCATGTCGGCGGCAGCCTTCGATTTATCAGCCAAATAGCCCCGATATCTCTTGAAATTAATCCCGATTCCCCTTAAAAGCATGCGGGTTTTGACTTTTACCAGACCACGGAACAAAATCCTGCCGCTCAAATACTTTGGTTTCAATAAACTCATCAATCCTTCTACGGCAGGGCGTAGTCCCATCAGAAATTTTCCTGCATCCATACATATCAATTCCAAAAATTCATCCATCCATTCCCTTTTGGCGTCTATTACCAGCCGACTTTGCTTCTTGCCGACACAGGCCAGACAATTTTCTTTCTTATCGCAGGCGGCACATTTTTTTACATCAAAATTCAATACCACGGAACCATCTTCATTTTCAATAATGCTATTCGGGATTTCTCCCGCCGGACACATCCCATATTTGCCGGTTTTTGGGTCTGTATACTCAGAAAGTTTCGCTTTGTTTTTTATCCCTTCCAGATCGACGCCGCGTATCGCGCTCATTACCAGTTGAACGTCTTCGCCGCTCTCATTCCGAAGGTCTTCAGAATTATAACCGCCATCGCTTATCGCTGTTTCAATATTCGTTTCCTTTTTTAAATTAGATAGTTGCCTGCGGAATAAATCCCCATCGTCAGCATTATTCGATGCGGTTTCTATGCTGGTAATCACCTGCATCGGATTTTGAGGGTCACAGGTTTCAACCGCGTTCACCTTATACCCGACATACTGTTTTCCCCGCTTCTCCCGGTAGGTCGCGTCTTCGTCCACCGGCGACTGCATCGATGAGGCTTTGATTTCCCGCGGCAGCTTCAGCGTCACCTTGCCTTCTTTTTCTATCCGGCATTGTTCCCGCAAAAGTCTCATTGCCTGCCGGAAACTCTTTTGTTTCCTGACTTTATTGTGAAACACGTTCTCTGTAATCAGCCCGAATATTTCCTCGCCAATTTCCACCGTTTTCGATTCGTAATTCTCCTTTTTCAGTCGATAACTGAATCCGTCCTCATTTTGTTTTAGAAAATCCTTACATCTTTCACTTAAGGAAAATCCAGCATTGGAAACATCTTCCGCCATATTGGACAACACTTTATGAAACAGCATAACCCGATTCAGCCGCTTGATATTGGCCCCAATCATTACAGAATCTGTCCTCTGCAGTCCGGTTTTGATCCCGACCTCTCCAATTAAAAGATCCCGAAACTCATCAAATATAACGTCAAAAAGCCCGTCCTGATTCTCCGCCACAGCGGCACGAAAATAGTATAACGTCCTGATCGACATCTGCTGCGCGTTGATGTCTTCCAATCCCAGCGCGTATCGAAACGATAAATCATATCGATACCGCTCAAACAACTGTTCATCGGTCAGAGAGAATAGCTCTTTCATGATTTCCAGCCCGGCTAATATGTTGACCGGGAAATTACTCCTACCAAGTTTTGGGTCATATAGTGGAGCAAACTTCCGCTCATTTATTTTTGAGAAAACTTTCTGGTAAAAAAGCCCGGCCCAGCTTTCATTTAAACTTTCTCTCATTTCCTGGTTCATTTCATATCTTACCGGATATAAATCCTGTTCTATATGTCTCTGATTCAGCTTGAACATTTTGACCTCTCTCTGATTCATGTGCATATATTATAACGAGTTATGCAACTTTTGTACATGAATCGGTAGGATTGTTTTTGCAGTAGGGCCATATATACAATATTGAATATAAAGCCAAAAAAAATATCAGGGTAAATTTCTGCCGGTAAATTCTTTCAGAATACTGTTCAGCCATTCCAGTTCCGCTTTGAGATGATATTCAGTATGGGAAAAGATCGCTTGAGCCGTTTTAGGAACTCCCGGCAGTGAAAGCTGCTGTTCCTTATGTGCACTCAAATATTTAAGAGATTCTTTCAATATCAATATGCGTTTTTGAATATACCCTATAATTTCTTCGTCAGGAAGTTCGCCTGGAAAAGCGAGAGCGACATCCAGGGGATAATATTCCCGTTCGATTTTCTGCCAGCATTCTTTCAATGAACTGATAAACTCCTGTCTTCCTTTTTCAGTAATCTGGTAAATACTTCTGGACGGCCTGTTTCCGACTCTCTCCTCGATCTTTATTTCCACCAGGCCTTCCTCCTTCAATTTACCCAACGCAAAATAAATTGAGCCGAAAGCGATTGAAGTCCAATCCCCCATATGTTCCTCAATAATTTGTTTTAATTCATAGCCATGAAGGGGCTTTTCCCTTAATAATCCGAGGATAACCATTCGTGTCATAATATACAACCTTTATTATACAAGCTTGTATATATTAATACAAAAAAATGATCTTGTCAATAGTTAAGCTTTTTTTATAATATTTTAAATTGGTTCCCATTGAATATATTCCTTTCTGATACTGCCTTTAATAAAGAAAAATTAAGATAATATTGATTCTTCGATTAATTTTCTTTATAATTTTCATCCATTATACAGGAAGGTATAAAATGACGATAGAACCCGAGCTTGTCTCGCCGGCCGGAAGTTTCGAGAAAATGCTTTTCGCTTTTGAATACGGCGCTGACGCCGTATACCTCGGCGCGAAATCGTTTTCGCTCCGCGAGGGCGCGGCCAATCTGACAATAGAAGAGCTGGAAAAAGCGGTGCTGAAGGCACATCAATCGGATAAAAAGGTTTACCTGACAGCCAATATATTTTATCATGACAGGCATTTTGAGGCCTTTAAAATATTTCTGGAGGAAATCAAACATATTCCCCTGGACGCACTGATTGTTTCAGACATCGGGGCTGTTTCATATATCAAGGAGAAATATCCGGATTACTCAATCCACATCAGTACGCAGGCCAATACGACAAACAGCTTTTCCGCCCGTTTTTATGAGAAGCTCGGGGTTAAGAGGATTATCCTCGCGCGGGAGCTCAGCTTTGAGGAAATAAAAAAAATACGTGATACAGTCACAGTTAAACTCGAGGCCTTTGTTCACGGGGCCATGTGCATTTCCTATTCGGGCAGATGCCTTCTTTCAAACTACTTTACAAATCAGTCAATCTACAGGAATGGAGAGAAGCTGGGAGGTATGAGGCGCCCGAAGACGCGCGACGCCAATCTCGGCGACTGCGCTCAGAACTGCCGCTGGACATATTATCTTGTCGAGTCAACTCGGAAGAATGACTTTATCCCGGTTGAAGAGGAAGAATACGGAACTGCTGTTCTCAGCTCGAAGGACCTTAATTTATCCGGGCATATGAAGGAATTGATGGATGCCGGTATTGATGCCTTTAAAATAGAAGGAAGAATGAAGAGCGTTTATTATACGGCCAATGTCACACGCGTTTACCGTTATGCCGTCGATGCCGCATTGCGGAATGAAAAAACGGGCCCGGAAATTCTGAAAGAGCTGGAAAAAGTCAGCCACCGTGAATACACTACAGGGTTTTACTTCGGGGAAAACATGGCGCTCAATTCGACTGCCGGGACCGGCTATATCCGAGAATATACTTTTTTGGGACATGTTCTGAATAAAGCCGGTGAAAAAAAAGCCCTAGTCCGCGCCATGAATCAAATCAAGCATGGCGCTCCTGTCGAAATAATACGCCCGGACTGCAAAAACCTGATATTGAAACATTTCAGGCTCATGAAAGATGATAAGGCGGTTGACAAAGTCCAGCCCAATGATGAATTCATTCTGGAATGGGATGATGGTATTGAACTTAATAAATATGATATTTTGAGAAGGAAAAATTAAAGAGCATGGAAGCGGCTATATTCATGGATTGTTTATTATGTTAATTAGAGTATCTATATAGCTTAGCGAAATCACATACTGGAAAACTGCTTATTTATCAGCTTTAATGTCTAGAAATTTAAATATTTATTGAAACCACAGATTACACAGATTTCACAGATAATTTCTGGCAAACCTATGCTACCGAATCTATAAAACCAAAATTATAATCTGTGTTTTTTGTGAAATCTGTGGTTTAGATTTTTAAAAAATGAAATTGTATTATAAATGATTGAGGCTGTCCGTCTGATTTGAGATGCCTTGCAGGAATTCCTCCATTTCCCTTTTTCTGACTTTGCCGATCTCCCGGGCTTTTTCGGTATAGAGGTTTTCCGGAAGCTTTTCTGAAAATTCCTGAATGAGGGTGATGGCGCTTTTAACATCCGGCGTCCAGCTTTCCAGCCCGACAATGGAAAGGAACCGTGATATCCCGATATAACCCATAAAATCAAGCGTGTCCGCGTCATGGAGAATAAGCGCCTCCTTTATTGAAGAAGGCGTGGAATAATACATATGCCCTTTGATGATTTCTTTTACCGCGGGAATTTTTTCTTTTGGAAAATCAATGGTTTTTAAGTATTCATCGGCAACTTCAGAGGACCTTTCCGCGTGGTCTACGCCGTCCTTTTTAAAGGGCTTGAACGAGCCGGCATCATGCATATAGGCGGCGGCGAACAGGAGTTCAATATCGATATTTTCTTTTTGCGGCACTAATATAAGAGAAAGATTATAGACGCGGTGCAGATGAGTGATGCCCCATGCCGGATGCTGAAACCGCCCGGCGAAGCCGAGAATTTTATCTTTCCACATAAAATGGTCCTTTATTAATTTCTTAACTCTATACCTTTTTTTTGAATAAATCAAGCTTTTTCAATTTCTCCGGCCGAAAAGGGCCCGTCCCAGTCTGACCATATTGGCCCCTTCTTCTATAGCCGTCTCGAAATCATCGCTCATGCCCATGGAAAGAATGGAAAAATCCGTCCCGGTCAGGACCGCGGAAAGTTTTTCACGAAGCCGGTATAGATTCCGGAAGGCCAGCCTTGTCTCGGCGGGAGGTTTCCCAAAGGGGCCTATTGTCATAAAACCGGAAACTTTTAAGGCTTTCAGTTCAATAAGCCGGGCGGCGAATTCTTCCGCCTGCTCCTCTCTGACGCCGGATTTTGTCTGTTCGAGAGAAGTATTGACTTCGATCAGGGCGGGCATGATTTTATTGAGTTCCAGGCATTTTTTATTGAGCTTTTGGGCCGTATCAAAGCTGTCGAGAGACTGCACCATATCAAACAGCGATGCCGCTTTATTGGCCTTGTTTTCCTGAAGATGGCCGATCATGTGTTTTTTAAAAGAAAGGTCTTTCAGTTCTGAAAATTTAGTTTCGGCTTCCTGAACTCGGTTTTCACCGAAGTCTTTAATACCGGCCGAAAAAGCTTCCCGAATGATTGCTGAAGGAAGCGTCTTTGTAACGGCTATAATATTGATTGGATAGGAAATACCGAGAGAGGCTTTCTTTTTTTCTATGATGTTTCGTATTTTTTCAATATTCGCATGAATATCCATGGTACCCCACCAGTCATCAGCCGGCAGTTAAAAAAGCAGGAGTTTTTTACTTTCGGCCGTCGGGAAAATACTAAGAGATTTTATTTCAGACTGTTGACTGTCAACTGATTTATTACCCACTCTGTATCGAGCGCTATCATCAGTTCCTCGTTTGTCGGGACGACAAGGATCTTGATTTTAGAATCCGGCGCGCTGATGTCAGCCAGCTTTGCTTTAGTAGCGCTGTTAGCTTCGTGATCCAGTTTGATGCCGAGTTCCTCCAGGCCGTCCATGCATTTTTCGCGGACATGCCATTCATTTTCCCCGATGCCGGCCGTAAAGATAATGGCGTCGGTTTTACCGAGCTCCGCCATGTAAGCGCCGATGTATCTCCTTATGGATTTAACCAGTACTTCAATGGCAAACTGGGCCCGTTTATTCCCTTTGGCGGCCGCATCGTTAATTTCCCGCAGGTCATTGGAAACGCCTGATATGCCGATAAGTCCGCTTTTTTTATTCAGGATATCGTCTATCTGTTTGGCTGAAAGGTTCTCTTTCTGCATCAGCGTAAAGACAATGGCCGGATCGATGGAGCCGCAGCGCGTTCCCATGGGAAGCCCTTCAAGCGGGGTATAACCCATCGATGTGTCCAGGGATTTACCGTTTTGGACGGCCGTGATGCTGGAGCCGTTGCCGAGATGGCAGGTGATGCAGTTGAAATCATCCTTTTTTATTCCCAGAAACTCAGCCGCTTTCATTGAGACATAGCGGTGCGAAGTTCCATGGAAGCCGTAACGGCGTATTCTGTGCTTTTCATAATACTCATAAGGAAGGGCATATATGTAGGAACTTTCCGGCATGGTCTGGTGAAAAGCCGTGTCAAAAACAGCCACCTGCTTAGTTTCCGGCAGGACCTCTTTGCAGGAAAGGATCCCCTGAAGGTTCGGCGGATTGTGGAGAGGCGCCAATTCGGAATATTTTTCAACAGAAGCAATAACATGGTCAGTTATCAAAGCGGATGTGTAGAATTCCTCGCCGCCATGGACAACCCTGTGTCCTATGGCGTCTATATCCTTTAAAGAAGCAATGAAGCCATTCTCCGGGCTTACCAGATTGTCAATGACAATCTGCATGGCCTCTGTATGGTTTTTGGCAGAAACGCTTTTTTTATTTTTTTCATTCTTTTTAGATGTAAAAGTATATTCTGAAGCGGACCCGATTTTTTCAATAATACCTTTTGTGATAACACCTTCATTCTCCGTTGTCATTAATTGATATTTAAGCGAAGAGCTTCCGCAGTTTATGACCAGTACTTTCATAAAAAATTCTCCTTGAGCTTTCATTATAGAATGGAGCCGTTGAAAAGTCATTTTTTATCAAAATACTCATACGGAATTGTTTGAAAATTAAACTAAAAAAAAACAGCCGGGACCACATTATTTTGCCAGATATTGCAGCCGCTGCGTATGCTTAGCATACTTCACGCGGCAGCACCGTTTGAATTTACTTGAAGTTTATGTTATAGCGGCAGTTCCAAAAACTTTGAGTTTTTGGAACTGCCCTAGATATTAAGGAACAGGGAAAAAGGCTGTGAATAACGGCAGACCCTTTCCCATATCCTTGACATTTTTAATAATTGGCTTAAAAATTAAGGGAAATAGAAATTTTTATTGTACAATATATGTGGAGTCAATTTATGCGCATGGAAATAAGGCAGGAACAGCGGCAGATTATATCGCCTGTTATGATCCAGACGCTTGAGCTGGTTATGCTGCCGGGAATGGAGCTCAAAGAAAAGCTGGAAGAAGAAGCTAAAATAAATCCGGTAATAAAATTGGATAGAAAAAAGCAGGATTATAAAAGAAGCCGTCAGCGCACAAAAAATTCGAATTTTGACAGCCAGGCATATCTGGAGAATATTTCCGTTTATGATTTCAGCCTGTATAAATACATGATGGAACAGGTGAACCGGCTGTCAATAAGCGAAGAGGAAAAACATATCGCGCAGATTATTCTTTCCAGCATTAACGAAAACGGCCTGCTTCAAAAACCTGACGGCAAGAGCGTCATGAGGCCGATCCCGGTTTATGAACTGATAGAAAACAGCAATATTAAAATGGAAGAACTGGAAAAAGTAAGAAAAATGATCCGGCATCTGGACCCTATCGGCATAGCCTCATATGATTCAAGGGAATATCTGGAAATACAGGCGCTTGAAAAATACGGGAAGGGAAGCCTGGAATACCGGGTTCTCCATGATTACTGCGAACTGCTGGAAAAAAAGCTTTTCACAAAATTGTCCAGGGAACTCGGCGTATCATATGAAAAGATCCAGGATGCCATTCATCATATCAGCAAGCTTAATCTTGTGCCGGCGTCGAATTTTTCAAACGGTTATTCTCAATACATTGTTCCGGACGCTTATGTCAGTGTGGATGAAAACGGCATACACCTCGTTCTGAATGACGACTATATTCCGGATATCAAGCTGAATAAGCAGTATATTGACCTTTACAGTAATGAAGAATTCAAAGGCAGGAAAATCGTTCTTAATAAAAATGAAAAAGGTTTTTTGAAAGAAAATATCGATAGAGCTAAAATATTGATAGAGAATCTGCGCTCCAGGAAAGAGATTATATTTAAGGTTATATTAAAAATAATTGAAAAGCAGAAAGACTATTTTTTAAAGGGTTATCAGCATCAAATTCCTTTAAAATTAAAGGATATTGCCGATGAATTAAGTATACACGAATCAACCGTCAGCAGGGTGGTCCGTGAAAAATATATTCAGACAAATAAAGGAATGATCGCTTTAAAAAGCTTTTTTTCCACTAATGTGGGGAATCAGGAAACTTCCTCAAAAAGCGTGAAAGAGATTTTAAAGACTTTTATTGAGGCTGAAGATAAAGACGATCCTTTGAGTGATGATAGAATTGTACAGATATTTAATAAAAAGGGTATTCAATTGTCCCGAAGAACTGTGGCGAAGTACAGGGCCGAACTGAATATACCGCCGGCTTTCATGAGGAGGAATCCAAAATAAGTTAGAAGCTGGAAGCTAAAAGCTAAAAGCGGGTAAAGGCGTTTTTTTATGTCTGGCTTTAAGCTTTGAGCTTTCCGCTGAAAAGGAAGGTTTAGAATGGATAGGTTAAAGGATTTGCTGGGGGAAGACCAGGAAAAGGATTTTTCCGCCGATACGGAAGGTTCTTCATCTGAAGACAGAGAACTTGAAGTATATGCTTTCTCTGCCGAAGAAGCGTTAAAAAGCGCAGCTCAGGAGCTTAAGACAAGTATTGTCAATCTTCAATACAGGATCCTTGAAAAGGGCAGTATGGGCGTTATGGGCATCGGCAGGAAGCCTAATAAATTCCTTGTTTTTGTTGAAGAAGGCGGTAAAGGTGCGGAAACTATTGCATATGAGGGATTAAAGAACGAATTAATGGTGCAAGAGGAGCAGGCGGCCCAGAATAAAGACGGTCAGTACAAAGTAATAGTAACGAAAGAAGGCATTTATATTAAAATAGAACCCCCGCTTGGTAAAGGTAAAAAAGCGGACCTGGCTGATATTCAAAGGCATCTGCAGAACCGTGAAATTGTGAAGTATAACGAAGACGCGGTTAAAAAAGAAATTGACCATCCGAAAAAGAAATTAGTCAGAATAGGCGACTATATCCCTTCGCAGAATGACAGTCATTTCCAGGTCCAGATTTCCCCTGATGAAATGAAAGCTTATATGACAATGACGAAACCTGAGAAGTTCGGCAGGATTGTGGATATTGATGAAATCATATCGGCTTTAAAATCAAAAAACGTTCAGTATGGAATAAAGAAAGATGCCATTGAAAATGCGGTTGAGAATGAGCTTTATAATATGCCGGTTATTGTGGCCGAAGGCGATATGCCGGCTGAGGGTAAAGATTCCCAGATAAAATATCATTTTAAAGTTGATTCGGATACGGTTAAGTTTGAAGTGGCTGATGACGGGAGTGTTGACTTTCATAAGCTGGATAATGTTCAGAGTGTTGTTGTCGGTCAGGTCCTGGCGACAAAAATGCCGCCGGAGAAAGGAAAAGCCGGAAAAACCATTACAGGAAGGATCATCCCGGCCAGGGACGGCAAGGATGTCAAAATTGCGTCAGGCGGCAATACCCATCTTTCGCCCGACGGATATCAAATAATATCTGATATTAACGGCCAGGTGATATTTAAAAATAATAAAGTCCAGGTTGAGCCGGTATTGGAAGTCAGCGGCGATGTTGACCTGACGACAGGCGATATTAATTTCCCGGGCAATGTAATTATTTACGGTAATGTGAATGATACTTTTAAAGTATATTCCGGCGCTAATATTGAAATAAAAGGGAATATCGGAAAAGCGGATGTTGTGGCGGAAGGCAATATTATCGTCCGTCAGGGCATTCAGGGTAAGGACACGGCAAAAATCATCTGCGCCGGCGATATTTACGCCAAATTCATAGAAAGGGCGAATGTAAAGGCGGAAGGTTATGTTGTGGTGACGGAAGTGATACTGCACAGCAATGTTGAGTGCAAGCAGAAAGTAATCTGCCAGGGCGGAAAAAGGTCGCAGATTGCCGGAGGAAAAGTCCATGCTTTTCATGAGATTAACGCGAAATACCTGGGGGCGGAAGCATATACAGAAACTGTTCTGGAGGCTGGAACTGATCAGGAAGTCGAAGATAAAATACTTGAGATCCATAAAAGAAAGGAACAAATTCAAAAAGAATGGCCTGAAGTAACCCTACAGCTGACGAACCTGACCATGCTGCTGGCCAGCGGTCCATTGCCGCCCGATAAACAGGACCAGTTTAATATTTTAACATTAAAAAACAGCGAATTTAAACAGGAAATGGCAACTCTGGATGATAAACTGAAACAGCTTGCCGAATATCTGGATTCGCTGGCTAAAAGCGCTAGAATATCCGCTTCGAAGACAGTCTATCCCGGCGTTAGAGTGAAAATTAGAAATGAAGCGCTGGTCATTAAAAACGAATATAAATTTGTCACTTTCTTCAGGGAAGGCGGCCTTATAAAAATCACTCCTTTTGAAAAATCCAAAGAGATGGAAGAAAAGATCAAAGGTATGTCCAAGTCAAGAAATCTTTAGAGGAAAGAGAGCGGATTTTTCATAAATTTTCCCCGGATAATATGGATTTTTTATATTCCACATTGTATAATAATTTGAATATTGAATAATAGATTGTTCCTTTCCTTTTGATAAGAGGAAAGAAGATTTTTTTTATACTCCTGAGGGGGGGAGAATTAATATAAGGCGGGGAAATATGTATGAGAGGGCTTTGATAAATCAGGCAAAAGATTATATTGAAGCTAAACTGGCGCAGACTCAGAAGAAATTTGATGTCATCATTTCTACTACAGCCGATCCCAGGAAAAAGGAATCCATTTTGAAAACGGTCAGTGAGATTGAAAGGGATATGCAGAAGCTGCAGAGCGGGAATTTTTCCGGTGATGAAATGGCCAAGTATGATATATCGTTTGAAGATTTAAGGAATCATATTGATAACATCAGAAAACCGAGGATGTTCAGTTATAAAATTTTAAGGAACATACCCGTTATAAAATTAAGTAATTTTTCCAACAGCCAGGAAATTAACTCGATCTGGACTTATCTGAATTATTTCGGCAATGAATATCTGGGGCTCTTAAGCGAGCAGAATCTGCCTCTGGATTACGGTCATGCTTACCAGCGCGATAAGTTCTTTAATCAGTATAATCAGAACATCCGGCTCCTGGAAGAATACGGCAATGTCTTGGAGCAGATTGAAGCGGCGGCCGAAAATAAAAACAAGGATTACAAGGACAGGCTTATAAAAGTTCAGGGCAAGGAATACCGTGATATCATTATTAAAACAGGGTATTTTCTGTATGCCATTAAAGATTTTATAGAGGATATAGATAAAAGTGAAAAGGAAGGGGAAAAGGTTTTACAGGAACCGGAAAAGATTGTGGGGATAAAAGGCGTTAATTCAATGCTTGAAGGTATGGCGGCAAAGGAAGCGCTTAAAGATCTCTATGAATTCACGAAGGAATTTGTCGATTTCTTAAAGATTCCGGACCTGAGGAAAATTGATGAAAAGGAATCCCGATCTTTTCCCAATTAAAAGTAAACTTTAAAACTTACAGGAGAAATATCGTGGCTTTGAAAACTGAAATAACCAACAGCATCATCGGGGAAAAATCCTATTTTGAAGGAAAATTCCTGATAAACGGCACCATACAAATTAACGGAAAATTTGAAGGAGCCGTATTGAAGGTCGATCAGATATTTATCGGCCCGGGAGGAAGAGTTAAAGCTGACCTGGAAGCTTCCTCGATCGTGATCGAAGGGGTCGTGATCGGTAATATTAAAGCGAATACAAGGGTCATGCTTATGCCTACAGCCCGCGTCCTGGGCGATATCAAAACTCCGGAACTCATCATCCAGAACGGCGTCGTGCTGGAAGGAAGATGTTTGATCAGTAATAATCTCAATTCTCCGGCAAAGGAAACAATAGTTAAAATATACAATGAAAAATAAAATGATAGCCCTGACTTTCGGTAATCCCAACGGAATTGGACCGGAGGTCGCCGCGAAAGCCGTTGAAAAAATCCCTCCCCGTTTACTGCAGGATTTTATTCTTATTGGCGATGAAGATTCATATAATCATTATTTCAAAAAAAAGCGGAATATTAATTTTCTTCCTGTCGATGTTAAATTTCCTTATAAAGGATGCCGTTTCTGCCCGGGCGAACAAAGCCCGGTTTCAGGGGCCCTTTCGTGGCTTTTTCTTCAAAAGGCTGTAGAGCTCGCTAAAAAAGGCGATGCCGCGGCTATTGTAACTGCCCCGATTTCCAAGGAATTGATTGTCAGATCCGGACAAAAAGGATTCATTGACCACACGACTTTTTTTGCAAATGAATTTAAAGTTAAAAAATTCAATATGATGTTTTATTCAGAAGATTTAAAAGTCATCCTGGCGACCATCCATATTCCGTTAAAACGGGTCGCCGTCTGTCTTACGCGGGAATTGGTGAAAAACACGCTTAATAACGCCCTGCAGTTCGGCAGGAAGTTGGAAAATAAAAATTACAGGGTCGCTGTCTGCGGTTTGAATCCGCATGCGGGTGAAAACGGACTGATGGGTAATGAGGACAGGGAAATCATTCTTCCCGCCGTACGCAGTTTTCAGAAAAAAGGGTACGCTGTTGCCGGCCCGCTTCCCGCCGATACGGTCTTTTATAAAGCGTACCAAGGCGAGTATGATATTGTTGTCGCGATGTACCATGATCAGGGCCTTGCCCCTTTCAAACTGCTGCATTTTGAAAACGGTGTGAATGTTACTTTAGGCCTGCCGATTGTCAGGACTTCACCCGACCATGGCACTGCCTTCGACATAGCCGGGAAAGGGAAAGCAAGCAGCGGAAGCATGTTAAGCGCCATAAAACTGGCTTTAAGATTAACGGGAAGAGAATAATAATCTGGTAAATCTTCGTTTTTATATCAAATAATCCAATTTTCAATTCTTTATGATTTAAAACAAGCATTTATAATAATAGATTTAATGGATAACCACTGGTGTAAATACCAAGGAGAGGGGGCGGGGTTAGTTTTTGAGTATTTGAATTAATAACAGATTTAATGATTCAGCTTTGCGCCTTTGCGTGCATTTCTTTTTCACTCAAAGAATCAACTTACGCAATCGAAGTGTTGAGGGGAAACTCTGTGGCAAATAAATCAACAGACTTTTTCTGCGGCTCTTTTTTTAATGGAGCAATTTCTTTTGCGATGCCGCGAAATCCAGCGAATAACAGAAGATTTTAGCCGGGCTGGAAAGGGGTATAAACACAGCTTTGGAATTATAATCTTTTGCAATTTTTAAAAAAGGCCTGTCGATTGAGCCTACAAATTTCGAATTGATATAATGCCCTGTTCTGCTGTCCATCAGAGTCAGATTCCCTTTCGAGTCGATAAAAGCTGTGATGGAAAGGGGTTGCGACAGGATAAGCGGAGAATAAGATGCCGCTGAAGAAGAATTGAATGTAAAATCGGAAAAAAGATGATAATTAAGATCCTTGTTATCGGAATTCGTAAAAAGTGTTGTTCCGCTACTGTCAAATAAAAAAGCGGACGCGCCGGTATTCCAGTTCAGAATAGCGCTTTCAGAAGTCCATGCGAGCGTATTAAGTATTTTTGTCCCTTCTGATGTGGAAATATAAAGCCTGCTTTTATAATATGAGGCATTGCCTGAAAAATAACCATTAAATTGGTAATATCCTTTAATAAAACGGAAAGCGGGATCGGTTTGATAAACTTTTGATTTATCGTCAATTAAATAGAATAAATCGCCGCCCCTTATAACAGCGGTTATGTTTTGTATATTAGGAGGAATAGAAAAGAGCTCTATCCTTTTCTCAATACTGTTTATCACAATGATCTTGTTGCTGGTATGAACAATAATCCCAAGCGGATCGGCTGTATAAGAGTCTTTTGTAATGAAAGGTATATTGGTTTCAAAACTGACTATTCCCTGCTCGAATGAATAGGTCCTGAGAAAAGATGAGGCGGCGTCCGGTTTGCAGGAAATTACAGACAATCCTGATTTGTCGGTAAAAAGCAATTGAACGTTTTCCCTGTTCAGTTTTCTTTTCCAGTTAATAAGACCTGAATCCATCCAGCAAGAATAAATATTTCCGGAAGCATCGGCGAAAAAGAGATTGTTATCATTTATTTCTATTCCGGCAACAGGTGGAGAAGGAAGATTTTTTTCCCATATCACGCCTTCACTTATATCCATGTTTTGAAGAGAACATGAAGTAAAAGAGATTATGAAATAAAAGAAAAAAACGGATAAGCATCTTTTCATAAGAGAATGCAAGCCTTATTGATATTTCGGGATTTCATATTTATAATAATACATACTTATTGGGGTTTATGTCAAGTTTAAACGGTTACGATATAAGAAATTAATAAGATAAAAGCTAAAAGCGGAAAGCGGTCATATTACAGCTAATTTCTATAAATTAATACTTTAAGCTTTTAGGCTTTCCGTATTAAGCCCGGATTTATATATAAGTTTATTGAACTGCCTGAAATTATCAGGTTTGCTTTTTTTAGTCAGAGAACTTATAATTTTAGTCTTTTAAATTAAAAAGGAATAAATATACCGGCTTGTAATTTTATAATAAATTTATACCAAAGGCAGAGAAAACATGAAAGAGTTATTATCGGGAAACGAAGCTATCGCAAGAGGCGCATATGAGGCGGACGTCTGGGTTGCCGCGGGTTATCCAGGAACGCCGAGTTCGGAAATAATCGAGACATTGAGTGAAAAATATCCTGAAATAAACTCCGAATGGAGCGTCAATGAAAAGGTGGCCCTTGAAATAGGGCTCGGCTCTTCTATAGCCGGGGTCAAATCGCTTGTCACAATGAAGCATGTCGGTTTAAATGTGGCCGCGGATCCGCTTTTGACAGCGGCATACACAGGAATTAATGAAGGGCTGGTCATAGTTGCGGCGGATGATCCCGGTATGCATTCCTCACAGAATGAACAGGATACGCGGAATTACGCCAAATTCGCCAAACTGCCGCTTTTTGAACCTGCGGACAGCCAGGAAGCGAAGGATTTTGTAAAAACAGCTTTTGATGTTTCAAAAGAATTCGATTCGGCTGTGATTCTCCGCCCTGTTACCCGCATCTCTCATACTAAAGGGGTTGTTGAATTATCCGGAGGAGCAAGAAAAAAACCTTCCTATCAATATAAAAGGGATATTGCCAAATATGTCATGGTGCCGGCTAACGCCATACCGAGGCATGGGATCCTGCTTGAAAAGTATTCGCGGCTCTGCCGGTACTCCAATCAGTTTGAAGGCAACAGAATAGAGTATAACAGTAAAGATATCGGGATCATAACCCATGGGCTTATTTATCAATATGTAAAAGAAGCGCTGCCGCATGCCAGTATTATGAAAATTGCAATGTATCCCCTGCCCATGGAAAAAATTAAAGAATTCGCCGCTTCAGTAAAAACTCTTTATGTAGTTGAAGAACTCGATCCGATTATAGAAGAAGAAGTCAGGGCAAACGGCATACCGGTTATCGGCAAGCAGATTATTCCCATGACAGGCGAGCTTTCGGTTGATATTATCAGGCGCGCTTTTGATAAAAAGGAAAATAAGACAAAGAGAGAAGATCAAAAACTTCCCGCCCGCCCTCCGGTCCTCTGCAAAGGCTGCGGCCATATACCCGTTTTTGAGGTATTAAGGGACATGAAGGCTGTTGTGCTGGGCGATATCGGCTGTTATACGCTGGGCGCGCTGCCTCCTTATCAGGCCATGGACACGACGGTCTGCATGGGCGCGAGTGTCGGCAATGAAATCGGGTTTAAAAAAGCCGCGCGGCTTACCGGACAGAAGATCATTTCGGCGGGAGTGATCGGTGATTCGACTTTTTATCATTCCGGTATGACAAGCCTGCTTAATGCTGTTTATAACAGAACGCCGATTACCCTGATCATTCTGGATAATCATATCACCGCCATGACCGGGCATCAGCCTAACATAGGGACATCCCTTGACAATAAATTTCAGGAGACGATGGAAATCGATCTGGAAAACCTTGTGAAAGGTCTCGGCGTTAAAAGAGTGAGGAAGGTGAATGCTTATAAAAAAGAGGAATTGAAAAAAGTGATACAGGAAGAAATTAACGCGGAAGAAGTTTCTGTTATTATTGTTGATGAGATCTGCGTTATCGGTGAGGCCCGGATTAGAAAAATCCATAATTTAAAAAAAGAGGGGGCTAAATGACAGTCGGCTTAATCTCATATGTAATCAGCATCAGCTTCTGTCTTTTTCTCATAGTTCAATCTTTAATTTATTACTTTTTTTTATCAGGAAATTCCGAATTAAAACAGTCAAGAAATGACCTGCCTTTTATCATACTCATTGCCATATCAGTTTTTACCTGCCTTATAATGGGCGTATTCAGCTATCTCTATCCCGGTATGGCAGCGCTTTTTGATAAACTGGAAGTCATATCCGGTATTGTCGCGCTCTTTTTCTATGTCATGCTTCTCCGTTTTATTTCTGTCGCCATCAAGGATATGACCTTTGTGGAAACAGACGGGTATAAAAAGAAAAACAGGATTTATCTTATTCTTTTTTTCATTCTATGCTTACTCTCCATACTGTCAGTCGTCATTTTTTATTTCAATAAAAATATCAGCGGCTATTATATAGGATTTCAGTTTTTCTTTATACTGATACTTATTATAATAGGCATCATAGAACAGACTGAATTTAATAAAATACTTAAAAAAGAAATAGGCAAGATGAGCACGATGCATTCACTCCGCTATAAAACGATGCTCTGGACAGGCGGCGCAGTTCTTATAACCGGAATTGCCGAAATGTTTTTATACATTATGAATATGAGGGAATTTTATGTCATCTACGGTTCGCCTATGGCCTATGGGGTCTGTATCATGATGATAGGCTTAAGCCTGAATTTTGTATATGAATATATGGACGCGATGAAAAGAGCCAATGAGACGAATAAAAAACTGACGGAGTTGAACCGCCAGATGATGGATGACGTTCGGACCGCCCAATCGCTGCAGATATCTCTTTTACCGCTTGACAAGCAGAAATTCATACAGAACTTTATCGATATGGAAATATCCTACATGCCGATGCAGAGCGTGGGCGGCGATTACTATGATTTTTATAAACTGGATGAAAACAATCTGCTTATTTTTTTAGGCGATGCTTCCGGTCATGGCGTGTATGCCGCCATGATATGGGCCATCCTCAAAGTGGAAGTGGAAGAGTTGATAGAGAATAAATATTTCAATAACCTTGCGCAGGCTTTTACTTTGCTCAATCAGCGCATCACCCGCATTCTGGAGAACACCTATTCATACGCCACATTATTTGCCTGTTCCATTAATCTGGAATCCAGGACCATCAATTTTATTTCCGCCGGGCATACCGACCAGCTGTATTTTTCAAAAGTTGACAAAGTCGTTAAAAGAGTGAGAAATAAAAACCCGATAATCGGGACTTTTAAAAACGCCAAATTTACCGCCGATTCGATCACATGCAAAAGCGGGGATGTCCTTTTACTTTTCAGCGACGGGATAGTTGAGGGGATCAATCCGGACGGCAAACAGCTCGGGAAAGAAAGGCTTGAAAAGATATTTCTTGAAGTAGCCAAACAGGGCGGCTCCGCTTCGGATATGATCAGCGCGCTTCTTCTGCACCTTGAGGATTTTTTTGAAGGGACTTTACAGAAGGATGATAGAACGATAATGATCATTAAATTATAAAAGTAGAGACGCACGATTGTACGTCTCTACTTTTATTTACAAATTACCTAATTCAAGGAAAAGGTTAATATTATGCAGACAAAAAGTATAGTAATGTGCGGAGTAGGCGGACAGGGGATTGTCCTTGCATCGGATGTACTGTCGGGAGCCCTTTTTAAAACAGGATATGATGTTAAAAAAAATGAAATCCATGGGATGAGCCAGAGAGAAGGAGCTGTTTCAAGCTTTATCAGGTATGGGGATAAGGTCTATTCTCCCGTTGTCTCTCCGGGTGAGGCGGACTTTCTTATCGGTTTTGAAAAGCTGGAGGCCTTGAGGAACAAATTTTATTTAATACAGGACGGTTACGCCGTGATAAACAGCTTTGAAATCCCGCCGACCCCTGTTATTATGGGAACGGCTGAATACCCGAAGGAAATCGAAAAAAACTTTTCTGATGTTACTAAAAATGTGAAGATGGTAAACGCCCTTGAGGCGGTCAGGCCGCTTGGCAATGTGAAGGCGGTCAATACTCTGATCTTAGGGGTTATTTCAAAAGAGATTCCTGAGATAAGCCTGGATTGCTGGAAGAAAGCCATAGAAAGCTTTGTCAAACCGAATTTCGTAGAATTGAATTGGAAGGCATTTGAACTTGGAAGAAATCTGGAATAACAAATAACAAAGCCTGAGCTTGGATTAAACCTTTCGACTGTGTTCCAGGCAGGCTCTTCCGATAGCAGTTCTGCGGCTATTAATGAAGAAGGAATAATAGATCGCAACCGCAGATTTCACAGAAAACACAAATTATAATTTTAGAAGTGTTCGTAAAATCATATTATAATTATGAATATGAAATAGACAAGGAACAATCTGAGAATATGAAATTATTGGCGTGGCAGGTCATTTCAAATAATTATTTTTGTAAAAAAAAGAAAATATAATATTTTTACTAAAATTCAATATGGATGGATTCGACTGTGCTCACCACAGGTTTCACGGAAAAATCCATAAAATCGGTGAAATCTGTGTAATGGTTCGACAAGCTTGGTTGGTGAGCCTGCAGACTGTGTGAAAACTATTTTTCGCCACGTATTTATTGAAGTTACGGAACGAAAAATATAGAATTACGATGCAAAACACCGACTTTTCACACAGTCTGCTGCAGAACCACACCACGGCGTCTGTGGTTTCATCTCGTAAGATTGAAATGGTGTAATAAATAAAAGTTATTATAAATGCCTGGGGGGCACCATGCATACGGTCTATATCTCAATCGGTTCCAACCTCGGTAATAGAAAACAGAATATCCGCAAAGCCCTTGAGAAATTATCCTCTTCCGGAATTATAAAAAAATGTTCCAGGCCGTACCGGACGCTGCCTTACGGGCCTGTCAAACAGCCGGATTTTATCAACATGGCGGTGCAATTCGAAACCGCTCTTCAACCGCAGGCCCTATTAATAAAACTTCAGGAAATTGAAAAAGAGCTGGGAAGAGTAAAGACCGTACGCTGGGGAGAAAGAACGATAGACCTTGACATCATTTTTTTTGATGAAGCTGTAATAGAGGAAAAAACCCTGATCATTCCCCACCCCGATATGCACCGGCGTCTGTTTGTTCTGCGGCCCCTGATGGATATCTGCCCGGATTTTATCCACCCTGTCCTGAAAAAAGATATTAGAACACTCTATCGTGTATTGAAACAATAAAACCCATCTATGCTTTTTTCTCCGCGGGTTTTGCCTTTTTCCGCAGGAGCCCCATCACCACCAGAGTTGTCATGACTGCCAGAAGTATGACAAGGGCTATGATGTTATAAAATATGACGGCCAGCAGAATGGTGATAAAGGAAAGGACCAGGCTGACGACAAGGGTGACTATGGCCGCAAGACCTCTCCCTACTTGAGCGAGTAGCGGGATAAAATTTAAAAGAGAGGAAAGCGGCTGGAAGAGAGCCGTCAGTCCGAACCACATCATGAGAAATCCGACAATCCTGATGATCCAGCGGAGGAGTTTGTCGGACTGTGTCCAGGCATAAATCGCGAAGTCGCGGTCGCCTTCCCAGACATGATAGATCATCTGTTTACCCTTATAAAGGAAAGGCTGGAGTTTTTTGTCCGCCATTTTTCCGAAACCGGTAACAAGAATGTTTTTCGGTACGCCGCTGAAGCTGATCCGCATATCTCCGACCAGCGGGTCTTTAAGCGATCCTTTACCGATAAAAACATATTTTTCAGTTGTTTCAATATGGAAACCGGGTTTTTTATTCAGCGTCTTGAGAAACTCTTTTTTTAAAACAATATCACCGCTTGACGGAAGATGGATCTTCTGCGGGTCAATCGGATAGATGCCTATTTGAGCTGTTTTCACCATAAAAGAGGAGTTTTCCACGTCTTTTGAAGGATTGTTATGCCCCGCGGATTTCTTAAAGCTGGAGGAGTTTTCCGGACGGGAGTCCCATTCCTTAGAGTAGGAATATGTGGTTGTGGTTTCTTCCGTACCGCCCATCTTTTCCTTTTTTTCCGTTTTTTTATGTTCAACCCAGGCGAACATTTCCGTATGACGGTACAGGGCTATGTAATTTCCGCCTTTAAAAAACAGAGGGTCTTCAGCTTTTTCATTCGATTTCAACATACCTGTCAATGAGACCAGTTTTCCGTTAAATTTGGCCTGATTGATGGGTTTGCCGGCATCGGTGACGGCAATACTTTGTTCTTTGACTACCTTTGATAGATCGGTCCGGCCTTCATTCAGCCAGAGAACGGCAAAAGAACATAAAAACAACAAAATACCAATGATTATTCCGCCGATGGATTCTGTTAACCGCTGGAAATAATTCTTGCTTGTGACTTCGACAACCTGATCTTCCATAACAGCCTCCTATAAATATTTATTAAGGGTGATTCCAGGAAATTCCGCTATAATAATCTTAGAATTTCCGGATACGTCTTAAATATTAATATTAAGGACAAAGATGTTCTTGATTTTCAAGAATTTCTTTTTTTTATAAGAGTCCTTAACTTAAAGTTTTATATTACCGTGCGGTTCCAAAACTTGTGATGTGGTCCGGCAGGCCAGATCCCTGCGGTTCGGTAACAGACTGTGTGAAAACTATTTTTCGCCACGTATTTATTGAAGTTACGGAACGAAAAATATAGAATTACGATGCAAAACACCGACTTTTCACACAGTCTGTAAGCTCGGTTCCCGAACAGCTCCGATGGATACCAGCCAAGTTTGTTGAACCAGCTCAAATTTTCAGCGCTGCCATTAAATTATAACTGGTAATAGATTAAGAATCAATACCTAAAATAAAAAAAGCTTAGAGCTGGAGCGTTCAGATCCTGATTTTTTTGTTGAGAATTCCTGATCTGAAACAAAGGTCTATTCTTTCCATTTCATTGGTAAAAATTTCAGTACACCGTATTAATTCAGCATTTTGTAAACGGATAACCGGACAAGCCCATAATTGTCTGAGAAAAAATTTCTATTGTCCCTTATAACAAAAATAAGATAATCATCTTTATCCAGATTAAACTTGATGGAATTTCCCAGGGCCAATTTTTCCGCCTCCTTCGCTGTGGAAAAGGGAGTATCGTATCCTATTATATAATCCCATCCGGCCGGGTTGTCACTAACATTCCAGACAATGCTTTTATTCTGATAAATCAATACGTCGGTCCTATACTTCCCCGCGTTTACTGCCGCAGTATAAGCGCCTCCAGTTATGACAAACTGATAGCTGCCGGCGGTTTTTGCCGTATACCTGGTGCCGTTATTGTCAGAGCTCCGGACTTCAATTTCATCGATCAGGTATTTATCGATTGTGATATTTGTAGACTTGCCCGGTTTTAAAAGCACATCGGCATTGAAAATATTTTTATTATTATCGATATTCCTGACGCTGACAGTATAATCGGCATCCGCCAATATTTTCAAGCTGAGAGAAAAAGCTGTTTCGGGCAATTTTGCGACTGGCCTGTTATTGATTGTGAGTTCCAGGTTTTCACCCGCTATTTTCAAAATATTGATATTGATATGCGCCAGCTTCATTTCTTCATTGAGGATGGTTTTTGTGATTTGAGCGCTCATTTTATCGACGGCGTCGAATAAATTGCTATCTGTAGGCGTAGTCAGGCTGTTTGTCAAGACGGTATGAGATATTTTACTCCATATTCTCAGATTGACATAGGTAGCGGGGCTTTCTTTATTCCCTTTTAATTCGTAATCGCCGAATACAATAAATTCGCATTGATATTGATCGGCAATATCAGTCAGATTTTCATTGGATATGACTATATTTGTTAAAATTGATTTATCCGGAAGATCTATTGCCGGTATAAAGGAGAAAAAGCTGTAAAAAGAAGTGAAGATAATTGTTTTTATGAGATTATTATTCGGGAATTCTTCTTGTCCGGTCCTATATTCAAAGGGAACAATTAGAATTTTATGGATTTTCTTTTCTTTTTCGGAAGAGACGGCAGTTTTTAAATAATAATCTTTTTCCCCGCTGCCTTTGACAGGCAATTTTGATCCGCAGGAGAAAAGGAAGAAAACTATTGTCAACAATAGAACCGGCGCTAATATTCGATGAACATATCTCATAAAACCTCCAATAGTTTTACTAAATTAAATTATAATAGGCGATAATTTAAGAATCAATCCTGAAATAGTAATAAATTTTGATGGCAAAATACATAAAAAGATATGTTGATGCGGATCCGGAAAATGTTTCAATAGGGTATTCAGTGCCTGCTGTAAATGATGATCAGTATCAATTTATATTAAAATATGATGTGAAGTGAAAGCGGAATTTAATAATAACCCGAATTATTTTTTCCACTGTCATTGAAAAATACTTGGCAGAAAACCTATCAGTAATTTAAATCAATTCAAATTATTATAACCTCTCACCTGAAATTTTGAACTATTATCAGTTATGACTATTGATACAATATTTTATCAATATTACTTGAAATGAATTTATAAATATGTTAATATATTAATGCAAATGAATCTCAATAGCAATAAAAGAGGGATTATGAACTACGATGATAAAATAAACGCCATGCTGATCGGTAATGTCAATACCGGTAAAACCACGCTGTTCAACTGGCTGACAGGTAAAAACAGGAAAGAAATTTCAGACAGGAATTTTGCAGTTAGTTATCAAATGGCGAATTTAAAAGGATCCAACGGTATCATTTATGATATTCCCGGCATATCAGGCCTTATGATTCAGAATGAGGAAGAAAAACTTGCCATGGATATTATTATGAATAAGGATATCAATACAATCATACAGGTCCTGGATGCTAAAAATATCAGGCGCAGCCTTGTCCTTGCGCTGCAAATGGCTGAATTTGAAATACCGTTGATCTTCAATATAAATATGGTTGATGAAGCTCAATCAAGAGGAATAAAAATCGACAGCCGCAAATTGGGAAATAAATTGGGAATAAAAGTAAATGAGACAATAGCGAATGAACGGGAGGGAATCGGTAAATTGTTTTCCATGATAAATGAGGGGAAAGTCATCAGGACTCCGGTGAGTTTTAATGACCGGATCGAAGATGCTATCCGGCGCATAGAATCATTACTGGAACATTCCGTTTTTTCCAGGAGGGCGCTGGCAATATTACTCATATATAAGAATAATTATATTGAAGAGTATATACAAAAAAAATTCGGCGGCGGCGTAATGGAAAAATGCCTGAAAATTGTCTCCGATCTGGAAAGAACGAATCATAAGCCGCCCGGGTTGATTATGTCGGAATATTATTTTTCCTATGCGAACCGCCTCGCGGATTTGATATCAAACAAGGTTGAAATACAAAAAACGCCCCTCCGTTCGGCAATCAGCCGGTATACAACCGGATTAATTCCCGGAATTCCAATTGCCGTCATTATCGGCATCGCTATGTTTTTTTTCGTGGGAAAATTCGGGGCCCAGGTCTTAGTTGATCTTCTGGATGGAAAATTATTTAAAGGGTTTATTATTCCCTCTGCCGTAAATATTTTAAAGCCGTTGAATAACAGCCTGATCACTGATTTTTTCTGCGGAGAATTCGGAATTATCAGCGTCGGTCTTGCGCTCTCATTCGGCGTTGTGTTTCCCGTTCTTTTGACTTTCTATATCTTCTTCGGGTTTCTCGAGGATTCGGGATACATGCCGAGGTTTTCCATCCTCCTGGATAAGGTTTTCAGACGGATAGGATTGAATGGGAAGGGGGTTCTGCCGATCATGATGGGTTTCAGTTGCATCACAATGGCAATCCTGACGACAAGAATGCTTGATACAAAAAAAGAAAAGATTATTATTACCATGATTTTAATACTGGGAATTCCCTGCGCACCGCTGCTTTCGGTTATGTTCGTTCTTTTCGGAAAACTGCGATGGACTGCTGTTCTTGTGGTATTCGGTGTTATCCTGTTTCAGATATTGCTGGTGGGTTTTATTCTGAACCTGGTATTACCTGGAAAGCGGGGTGATTTTATTATGGAGGTGCCGGACATACGAATGCCGCTGCTGCTGCCGATATTTAAAAAGGCTATGCTGCGCATAAAAAGCTTTTTGATCGAGGCTGTGCCTATTTTCTTGATAACTTCTGTTATTCTGTTTATCTTTGATAAACTTGGTGGGCTGAATTTATTACGTATCGTTTTCAAACCAATTGTGCAGAGTATCTTCGGGCTGCCGGGAGAAAGTGTCGAAGTATTAGTTATGACGATTATCAGAAGGGAAGCCGGGGCGGCTTTATTAAATAAATATTTCGAAAGCGGTATATACAATGGATTACAAACCGTCGTCATGATGATCATTATGACTATATTAATTCCGTGCATCAATTCAATCATTATCATGTTTAAAGAATACGGCCTGAAAACCGTGCTGGCCGCTGTTGGTTTTGCCCTTCCTTATTCGTTTCTTATCGGTGCGGTTGTAAACTTTGTACTGACTGTTTTGAAAATTAAATTTTAG
Source organism: uncultured Spirochaetota bacterium (assembly GCA_963835575.1). GTDB lineage: Bacteria > Spirochaetota > Brevinematia > Brevinematales > JAOACQ01 > CAVYGN01. The sequence continues at coordinate 187,488 of CAWIGG010000002.1, forward strand.
AGGTATCGTGTGGAAATTATTAAAGAAGAGATACTGGAAGCGATTATGAATGCTGAAGAAGAGGGTAGGCATGCTCTTGACGGCATTGAGGTCGGTCTTTCCAGGGAAAAAGCCGGAAGAGATGAACTTAATTCAATGGAAGAAGACGGCTTGATCCGGTTGAAAGGGGAAGATGTTTTAATGACAGAAAAGGGCAGGAATGCCGCAATCCGGGTGATCCGCCGGCATCGGCTGGCAGAATGCCTGATGGGCTATGTTTTAAATATTTCGCCTGAGACAATGGAAAAAGTGGCCTGTGAAATGGAGCACACTCTTCTGCCGGAGGTTGAAGAATCAATATGCACCCTGTTAGGGCATCCGGATAAAGCACCGGACGGGAAGCCGGTCCCGCCGGGGAAATGCTGTCTTCAGAAGAGTAGAAAGATTGAGAAGACCCTCATCAGTGTTTCCGAGCTTAAAACGGGCGACAGAGGCAAAATTGCATACATTCGTCCGCAGAGTCATTCAAGGCTTCAAAAACTGACCGCTTTCGGCCTCATTCCCGGCCAGCATATACGGCTTCTGCAGAAATCTCCGGCTTTTATTATTTCAGTCGAACAGACCGAGCTTGCAATAGAAAAGGAGATAGCTGAAGAAATTTATGTATGGAAGATTGAGGAGGATAGAGATGAGTATTCAGCAGGAACAATTAAAGGAATACATTAAAAAAAACGGCGGGAGAATAACGCCTTCGAGAATGATCATTCTGAAAGAAATTTACAGAAGGCATGACCATTTTGATGCCGAGGATATTTATTTAGAGCTGAAAAAAGCGGGTCAGAACATCTCGCGCGCTTCCATATACCGGACTATTCCTCTCCTGCTGGATTCAGGCCTGGTCCGTGAATTGAAATCAGTCGATAAGCAAAAACGTTATGAGCATATACTGGGTCACAAGCATCATGAACATATGATCTGCGAAAAATGCGGCGCGCTCATTGAGTTTGACGATGTTATGCTGGAAGAAGATATCAATAAACTCTGTTACGCCGAGGAATTTAAACCTGTTTCTCATCAAATCATCATAACCGGTATTTGTAAGCAATGTAATAAAGACTTCTGAACGGTCAAAATTCCCTTGTCGCCAGGACTTCATTCGCTATGACAAGAACGATCGTTCCGAGAATGACGACAAGAAATGTGGCGATGGCGCGCCAGATGGCGTCTGATTTTGTAAAGTCCCAGATGGCCAGGATGGACAGGGTGACGCTGAAAATCGTGCTGATGACAATGATGAAAAAAGCGATGATCCTTAAAATAACCGGATTGATAATACCGCGCCTTCCGTTTAACAGTTTCCTGCCGGCCGGGTTCTGACCGGCTGTATTAGTTTCCATTTAAGCCTCCCGGTTGTTTTTATTGAAAGTTCATTATAATGCATCCGGATCAATTTGACAATAGTTGATGGAAATGCTGATAGAAATGATAAAACAGATTGGATTATTAAAAAGTAAGGGAATTCAAGATAATACTTAAGAACTTATTGAAAAGAAAAAAAAGGCTGAAGAACTGTGGAATCTATATTTTAAAATAATCTCGATTCATGAAAGGAAAAATCATTCCCTGCAGAGGGGCCATATGCCCTGCCGTTACTGGAAGCATATTCTGGAAGTTAAGTAAATATTTTGAAATAAAAGTTGACTATTTTGTCCGGGCACACTAAATATATAAGGTCTTAAATTGAGTGATTTTTTATGCAAAAGTTTAAAATATGTACGCTGTTGAAAAATATAAAAGAACGTTCGATTAAGGTAATTGTTTTTAAAAATAATAAAAATTATTTAGAGGAGGATATAAACATGAAAAAAGGTATGCTGTATCTGCTGATCGCTTTATCTGCGGCGGCGCTGTTAATGTTTGTTTCATGCGCGTCAAAAAGCACAAAGGCCGAAACAAAGTCTTATGTGAATATTGCCGCAGACAGCGGTTTTGACACGACCAAGGAAATTATGGCGCATGAAGTTTACAATGAGGTTTCCGCTAAAGTCATTGATGAGGTGAAGGGAAAATGGCATTATATTCTGAATCTGGGCGCAAAAGCCGCTCTTACTGTTGAGGGCGGCGTCCTTCATATTAAAATAGACGCACCTGGCACGGATTACTGGGCGATCCAGCTGCTTCAATTCCCTTTAAAGATTGAAAATGGGAAAACTTACAAGGTTTCATTTGATGCGAAAGCGGCCCAGCCGAGGCCTATAGTGACCAAAGTCGGCAGGGTCGGCGGAGACTGGAAAGCTTATTCCGGTTTAAAAACAATTGATATTGATACTGAAATGAAGAATTATTCATACAGTTTTAAAATGAATTCAGAGACAGATGAAGCTTCAAGAATGGAAGTGAATTTCGGAAATTCGCCAGTTGAATCCTGGATTGATAATATCAAACTTGAAATAATTGAATAATATCAAATAATATTCTAATAAACCGGGGGGAAACCCCGGTTTATTAGAAATCAAATCTAAAAATCAGACATATTTAAAAATGCATATTTATTGAAATATTTTCTATCTTGATACATACTTTCTATTCATAAACAAATACTCATGAGAATTAAAATGCTACAGGGGGCAAGGATACGTCCGATTTAAAAAAAATGTTTGAGGGGTTTAAAAGTTAGGAGTTGAGGTAATGGTGAGGGAAAGGGTTTCCTCAGTAATAAAGAAAACAACGGAGTCCCGCGTCACGCTGGGTTTGTTGATTGATTGGCTGGGAACTCCCTACCATTCTAAAGTGCTGTCAGGAATTTCCGATTTTGCCCGGGAAAAGAATGTCAATCTGCTCGCATTTGTCACAGGCCGTCTGCATTCCAATTATGAATGGGAAAAATGCAGGAATTTGCTCTTTAGTTTTGTTGATGAGAATAATGTAGACGGTTTGCTTGTCATGGCGCCTTCTATAGGGAATATTGTAGGCCTTGAAAGTGTAGGCGACCTGCTTAAACAGTATACAAATATTCCAATAGTAACAATCGGCGAAAAATACCAGAAGTATCCATGTGTTTCCATTGATAATGAAAGCGGGATGCAGACTCTTCTTAAGCATTTAATTGAAAATCATGGTTTTAAAAGAATAGCCTATATTTTAGGACCGCGCGGTAATACAGAAGCTGATGCCCGGTTCAGGGCCTATACTGAAGTGCTTAAAAAGTATAATATACCGCTGGATTGGGATCTGGTCATTCAGGGTGATTTTCTTATCTTTTCCGGAAGGAATGCGGTTAAAACTTTAATGGACGAAAGAAAAGTCAAATTTGATGTGATTGTCGCTTCCAATGATACAATGGCCCTGGGAGTTATGGAAGAGCTCAGGCAGAGGAAAATCCAGGTCCCGGAAGATATACCTGTTGTCGGCTTTGATGATATCGAGATCAGCCAGTATGCTAAATTGTCAACGGTCAAACAGCCATTTTACGCGCAGGGCAAGGAAGCGGCGGATGTATTATACCATCATATTCAGGGCAAACAGGTCCCTCCTATCACTTTACTTCCGACTGAACTTATCATCCGTGATTCATGCGGGTGCTATTTTGTTAACCCTCAGATACCGATCATAGAAACACTCCAGATAGCAGATAATGATTTTGTGTCGGTAATACTGCAGAATAAAAATCAGGTCTTTAATGAAATTAAGAAATTGAAAGGAATTGAAGGCCAGGTCAAGGGATCCGTTTTGAGCTGGGCCGAGAAAATATTAGAAGCGTTTCTCGAAGAAGTAAATGGAAAAAAAAGAAATGTTTTTCTGCAGATATGGAATAAGGTCATTTTCCTGGCCATTGCGGAAAAAGTCAATCTGGTCCTTATCAGAGACATTTTTTCAATCATAAAGAAAAATATACTGTCCCTGTCAGCCGGGCAGAAGATGCTGCTTTTTATTGAGTCTTTATTCCAGCAGGCGGAAGGAATGATTGAAGAAGCTGTCCAGAGGACAGAAGCATTTCATAGAATTCTGTTTGATTATGAGCTTGAGGAAATAAATGATATCGGCGAAAAGCTGATGGCCAATCTGGAACTGGAAGACGAGATAAAAGTTGCTTATCAGGAGTTTCCAGGTTTCGGAATCAAACAATGCTATCTTTCGCTGTATGAAGATCCCGAAAAACCGCTTAAGTATTCAAAGTTGGTTCTCGGCTATAATGAAAAAGGCATCCTGCCGATTCAGAAAGGCGGGATCCGTTTTCCGACAAAAAATCTTTTACCGCCGGATTTATTCCCGTCCTCGAGCCGTTTCAGTATGCTGGTGGAAGATTTATTCCAGGGTTATGAACAGATCGGCTTTGTTTTATTTGATATGGGGGCCAGGGAGCTTCAAACCTACGAAATCCTCAGGCATAAAATGAGCATCGCGCTGAAAGGTTCCATGCTGATAGGCAGGATTAAAAACCAGGCTGAATATCTGGAAGAAGAAGTAAAGGAGAGGACGGCCGACCTCCTTGAAACCAATAAAAGACTGGAAAAGGAAATTCAGGACAGAAAAAAAGCCGAGGAAAACCTGAGAAACAGCGAAGAGCGTTTCAGGGAAATTGCCCTGCTTCTTCCCACTATCGTTATTGAGACTGATATAAATCTTGGAATTACATTTATTAATAAAGCGGGATATGAAGCCCTGGATCTTTCTGACAGCGAATTGAAAATGGATTTTTCACTTCTGGATTTTGTTTATACAGATGATAGAAAGCGGTTTGAGGAATATTGCGAGAGAGTCGTTCAGGGGTCTTCCCCTAATTTCAGGGAATTCCGTATGTTTAAAAAGAGCGGCGCCATTATTACTTTAATGACTAAAGCCTCTCCGATTTACAAGAACGGCGCGATTGAAGGCATCCGCTGGAACGCGATTGATATAAAGCCTCTTATGTCCTCTGTCATTATGCCCGAAGACTCATTCTTTAAGGAACATAAATTCAGCCCCAGGGAAAAAGAGGTTTTGCTTCTCATGCTTCAGGGGCATAAAATTAAGGATATTGCGAAAAAGCTTTTTATCACTGAAAGTACTATTAAAGGCCATATCGGCGCGATCTATACGGAAATTGGAGTTAAAAACAGATCGGAATTTTTTCAACTTCTCGAAGAATACCAGATCAATCATTTCGGTTATCAATCATTCATCTTTTCCATGATCAGCAAATTGGTTAAAGATTAAAATGTTGACTGAAAACAGTCAGAAACGATGCAGTGAGCCGTTGTGCTGAGCCGCTGAACTGAGCTTTTGTCTAAGCATTGCCGAACTGCCGAAAGTTAACAGTAAAATTAACGGTTTATGCGGAAATTTATCTATCGAATATTCGTTAAAACTTATTTTTGCAGCATTTTGTGATGTATAAAAAAATTCTCGTCATTCCAATATCCTACCACTGGTCGTATTAAATCCATACTCAAGGTATTGTTAAATCAATACTATGAGTCTGTATTGGTTTTATCAGAAGCTTTTATAATAAATATCATCAATAATAGAAAGGGATAAATCCATTTCATAATAAACTTTTAGAGGAGGAAAATTATGAAGAAAATCTTCGGTTTAAAGAGATTAATCGCTCTTTTGACCATTGTAACGGCGGGCATTGTTCTGTCTTTACTGATCGTTTCATGCTCGACGACGTTAAGTTCTGGCGGTAATAATGGTTTTACAAGCCAGAATACAGAAACAAAGGCTGGAGGCTATAACTACGGCGAAGCCATCCAGAAAGCCATTATGTTCTACGAGTTTCAGCGCTCCGGAAAAATTGCCGCGGCTGATACAAACGGCCGTATGAACTGGCGCGGAAGTAGCGATATCAATGACGGCTCTGATAACGGCATTGACCTGACCGGAGGCTGGCATGACGCGGGAGACCATGTCAAGTTTAACCTGCCCATGGCTTATTCGATATCCATGCTCTCCTGGGCTATTTATGAATACGGTGCGGCCCTTCAGTCCAGCGGCCAGTACGGCTACCTGACAAACAACATCAAGTGGGCTACGGATTATCTATTGAAATGCAGCGCCGGGTCCTCATATTATTATCAGGTCGGCAGCGGCGGCAATGATCATTCATGGTGGGGCCCCTGCGAAGTAAACCCGACCGTCAGGCCTTCCTACGCTGTAACCAGCGGCGGTTCGGCTGTAGCCGGTGAAACCGCGGCAGCTTTAGCCGCTGCAGCATGGGTTTTCCAGAACGGCGGTAATACTTCCTATGCTTCCACGCTTCTCAGCACCGCCGAATCCCTTTATACCAAAGCCGCTTCCTGGGCCAGCGATTCCGCTTACAACAGCGGAGCGGCCAGCGGTTTTTACACATCTTCCAGCTGGGCCGACGACCTTTCCTGGGCAGCCATCTGGATCTATCTGGCCGGCGGCGGCAGCAGCTATCTGACAGCCGCGCAATCATGGACCAACCAATGGCCTGTCGTTACCGGATCATCCACATGGGATTACAGATGGACACAGTGCTGGGATGACGTTCACTACGGCGCTGAACTTATGCTGGCTAAATTAACAGGCCTTGACGTTTACAGGACCGCTATCGAACAGAGCCTGCAGTTCTGGACAACCGGTTATAACGGATTAAAAGTTACCTATACACCGGGCGGACTGGCATGGCTTTCAGAATGGGGTTGTCTGCGGTATGCCGTGAGCGAATCGTTTCTCGCATTTGTTTACACCGATTGGACAAACGCCGCGACGAGTAATCTGAGCGCTTACAAGAGCTTTGCGGAAAACCAGGTTAACTATGTTCTGGGATCCACGGGAAAAAGCTATGAAATCGGTTTCGGAAGCAGTTATCCCCAGCATCCTCATCACAGGACTGCTGAAAGCTCCTGGGCCAATGATATGAACACGCCGTCTTACGCAAGGCATACGATTTACGGAGCGCTTGTCGGCGGTCCGGACGCAAGCGATAATTTTACAGATGCAGTCGGTTCGTATCAATACACAGAACCGGCCTGCGATTATAACGCGGGTTTTATCGCCTCACTTTCCAGAATGTACAAAGTTTACGGCGGTACGCCGATTGCGAACTTTACAAGCGCCATAGAAGTTCCTTCCAATACCGAGTTTTTCGTGTCGACGCAGCCTAACAGCACCGGCGCCAACTATTTTGAGGTGGCTGCCTGGCTGAACAACATGTCCGGCTGGCCGGCAAGACCGGGTACGAATCTTTCGTTCCGGTATTTTATCAATACTTCTGAATTTGCGGCAAACGGCTACAGCGATACCAATGTTGCCATCACAGTCAATTACAACCAGGGCAACGCAACGGTATCGCCCAATCTGGTAGCATGGGACGCCGCAAATCATATCTACTATGTCAATGTAAGTTTCAACAATACGAATATCTATCCCGGCGGACAGGGCATTTACCAGATGCAGATCCAGTTCAGGGTAGCGGGTCCGCAGAACACCAGCTTCTGGAGCAACCAGAACAACTGGTCCTATCAGGGCGGCATGACTACCAACAGTCCCAACCAGAATGTGCCTGTGTATATGTCCGGTGTTAAGATATACGGTAATGAACCCGGAACATCCACTTCATCTTCTTCTGTTGCATCTTCAGTTGCAGTAAGTTCAAGCCTGGCCGCATCCAGCGTAGCGTCTTCTGTTGCGGTCAGTTCGAGCAGATCGAGTGTTGCGTCTTCGACAGCAGTAAGTTCAAGCCTGGCCGCATCCAGCGTAGCGTCTTCTGTTGCAGTTAGTTCGAGCAGATCGAGCGTAGCATCTTCAGTTGCGGTAAGCTCCAGCCGGTCGAGCGTAGCTTCTTCAGCAGCAGTCAGCTCGAGCCGGGCTGCATCCAGTGTTGCAGCTTCTAGCGTGGCTTCCAGCGTCGCAGTGTCCAGTGCGGCTTCAAGTACAGCCGGCGGATATGCTGTGAATTATACAGTCAATAATGACTGGGGTGCGGGCGCTACATGCACGGTGACCATAAAGAACAATTCCGCTACAGCCCTCAGTAGCTGGTCTCTTGTCTGGACTTTTGCAGGCAACCAGGCTATAACCCAGATATGGAGCGCCAGTCAGACTACCAGCGGTGAAACAGTGACAGCCGTGAATTTAAGCTACAACGGTACGATCGGCGCGAATGGCGGAACGCAGAGCTTCGGCTTCAATTTGAGCTACAGCGGGTCCAATGCAAAACCGACTTCGTTCACTCTGAACGGAACGGCATGTACAACATATTAAGTGAAATTCCCGGAAATGTTTCCGGTCTCATTAGGGGATAGATAAATCTCTATAGTGAGGAAAAGTTATTAATAGATATGTCATTCAGCCCTGTCCGGACGGATGCCGCATCCCCCCGACCGCGGTATTCGGTTCCGAACAGGGCGATTTTTATGTAAACATTTATCTGTCGAATATTTGTTAAAACTTATTTTTGCAATATTTTGTGATGTATAAATAAATCCTCTCATTCCCATGTCCTGCCATTGGTCGGAAAAAATCCATACTTAAGGTATTGGTAAATCAATACTATGAGTCTTTATAGATTTTATAAAATGCTCTTATAATAATCATCATAAATAGTTGATAGAAAGAAATTCATTTCAATAATAAACTTTTAAAGGAGGATATTTTATGAAGAAAATCTTCGGTTTAAAGAGGTTAATCGCTCTTTTGACCATTGTAACAGCGGGTATTGTTCTCGCAGCTTTTATCGTATCCTGTTCGCTGGTTTCCCATGAGAATTCCGGCCAGGGCTTCGATTCGAACCCTAATACTATGAAATCCGCGACGACATCAGGCGGCGGATATAACTACGGCGAAGCCATCCAGAAAGCCATTATGTTCTACGAGTTTCAGCGTTCAGGCAAGATCAACTCCGCTGATACTAACGGCCGTATGAACTGGCGCGGAGACAGCGATCTTAATGACGGCTCCGACAACGGTATAGACCTGACCGGCGGCTGGCATGACGCCGGCGATAATGTCAAGTTCAACCTGCCCATGTCCTACTCCGTATCCATGCTCTCCTGGGCCATCTACGAATACGGGGCCGCGATTCAATCAAGCGGCCAGTACGGCTATCTGACGAACAATATCAAGTGGGCGACCGATTATCTATTGAAATGCAGCGCCGGGTCCTCATATTATTACCAGGTCGGCAGCGGCGCCAACGACCATTCATGGTGGGGACCTTGCGAAGTTAACCCAACGGTAAGGCCTTCATACTCATTGAGTAGCGGCGGTTCGGCAGTGGCCGGTGAAACCGCGGCCGCTTTAGCCGCCGCAGCATGGGTTTTCCAGAACGGCGGAAATACTTCTTATGCTTCCACTCTGCTCACGCGCGCTGAATCCTTATATGCTTCAGCCGCTTCCTGGGCAAGCGATTCCGCATATAACTCCGGCGCCGCAAACGGTTATTATGGTTCCTCATGCTGGGCCGACGACCTTTCCTGGGCCGCAATCTGGATCTACATTGCGGGCGGCGGAAGTTCTTACCTGACAGCCGCACAAACATGGACTAACCAATGGCCTGTCGTTACCGGATCATCCACATGGGATTACAGGTGGACACAGTGCTGGGATGACGTTCACTACGGCGCTGAACTTATGCTGGCTAAATTAACAGGCCTTGACGTTTATAGGACCGCTATCGAACAGAGCCTGCAGTTCTGGACAACCGGTTATAACGGATTAAAAGTTACCTATACACCGGGCGGACTGGCATGGCTTTCACAATGGGGCTGTCTGCGGTATGCCATGAGCGAAGCGTTTCTCGCATTTGTCTACTGCGATTGGACAAACGCCGCAACGAGCAATCTGAGCGCTTACAAGAGCTTTGCTGAATCCCAGGTCAACTATGTTCTGGGCGCCACGGGCAGGAGCTTTGAAATCGGTTTCGGAACAAATTATCCCCTGCATCCGCACCACAGGACCGCGCAGGGTTCCTGGGCCGGCGATATGAACATCCCGTCCTACTCAAGACATGTCCTTTACGGAGCGCTTAGCGGTGGTCCCGACTCAAGCGATGCTTTTACAGATGCTGTCGGTTCATATCAATGCACCGAACCTGCCTGCGATTACAACGCGGGTTTTATCGCCTCACTTTCCAGAATGTACAAAGTTTACGGCGGTACGCCGATTGCGAACTTTACAAGCGCCATAGAAGTTCCTTCCAATACCGAGATTTTTGCATCCTCAATGTCGTACTATATGGGAACCGGCACTTATCAGGTAGTGGCGTTTATGAATAATATGTCGGGCTGGCCGGCAAGACCGGGCACCAATCTCTCTTTCAGGTGGTTTATCAATACATCATCGCTTGTCTCAGCCGGTTATTCCGATACGAATGTCACCGTACAGGTGAACGGAGGTGCGGGAAAGGTATCGCCGAATTTGATTGCATGGAACGCGGCCAGTCATATTTACTATGTTAATGTCGACTTCAGCGGCACAAACATCTGTCCTGCCGGGAATAATGTTTATCAGCTTCAGGCCAGCTTCCAGCTGAACGGCCCTTCAGGATCTACAGCATATAATTACAGCAATGACTGGTCTTACCTGGGAGGTATGACTACCAACAGTCCCAACCAGAATGTGCCTGTGTATATGTCCGGTGTTAAGATATACGGTAATGAACCCGGAACATCCACTTCATCTTCTTCTGTTGCATCTTCAGTTGCAGTAAGTTCAAGCCTGGCCGCATCCAGCGTAGCGTCTTCTGTTGCGGTCAGTTCGAGCAGATCGAGTGTTGCGTCTTCGACAGCAGTAAGTTCAAGCCTGGCCGCATCCAGCGTAGCGTCTTCTGTTGCAGTTAGTTCGAGCAGATCGAGCGTAGCATCTTCAGTTGCGGTAAGCTCCAGCCGGTCGAGCGTAGCTTCTTCAGCAGCAGTCAGCTCGAGCCGGGCTGCATCCAGTGTTGCAGCTTCTAGCGTGGCTTCCAGCGTCGCAGTGTCCAGTGCGGCTTCAAGTACAGCCGGCGGATATGCTGTGAATTATACAGTCAATAATGACTGGGGTGCGGGCGCTACATGCACGGTGACCATAAAGAACAATTCCGCTACAGCCCTCAGTAGCTGGTCTCTTGTCTGGACTTTTGCAGGCAACCAGGCTATAACCCAGATATGGAGCGCCAGTCAGACTACCAGCGGTGAAACAGTGACAGCCGTGAATTTAAGCTACAACGGTACGATCGGCGCGAATGGCGGAACGCAGAGCTTCGGCTTCAATTTGAGCTACAGCGGGTCCAATGCAAAACCGACTTCGTTCACTCTGAACGGAACGGCATGTACAACATATTAAGTGAAATTCCCGGAAATGTTTCCGGTCTCATTAGGGGATAGATAAATCTCTATAGTGAGGAAAAGTTATTAATAGATATGTCATTCAGCCCTGTCCGGACGGATGCCGCATCCCCCCGACCGCGGTATTCGGTTCCGAACAGGGCGATTTTTAATGGATCCATAAACGAAATTCAGTTCAGATCATTCATTCGTCTTTTCCATGATCAGCGAATTGGTTAAAGATTAAAAAAGTTAATATTTTAAAAACAGCAGCCGGCATTCGGCGGTATATGGCGTAAATGCCGTTTATCTGCCGATAACTCGTATAAAATTCTTCCATTTCTTTAATTGAGTAAAATTCTTGAATTTTCCAGAGTTTTTAATCATTTCAATGTCCTACCGTAAGTCGGATTAAAACCATACTTAAGGTATTGTCAAATCAATACTATGAGTCTGCATAGATTTTATTGGAAGATTTTATAATATTTATTATCAAAAGTTTAAGAAGAAAATTCATTTCATAAAAAACTGTAAGGAGGAAAATTATGAAGAAAATCTTTGGTTTAAAGAGAATAATCGCTCTTTTAACCTTGATGACGGCGGGCATCGTTATTTCTTTGTTTATCGCTTCATGCTCTACGTCGATTAATTCTGGCGGTAATAATGGTTTTACAGACCAGAATTCTCAAACTAAGGCAGGAGGCTATAACTACGGTGAAGCCCTCCAGAAGGCCATTATGTTCTACGAGTTCCAGAGGTCTGGAACAATCCCTTCAGATCAGAGAGACAACTGGAGAGGGAACTCCGGTATGAGCGACGCAGTCCTCGGCGGTTACTATGACGCCGGCGACCATGTCAAATTCAACCTTCCCATGGCCTTTTCAGCCAGTATGATGGCCTGGTCTCTCTATGAAAACGCTTCGGCTTATACGGCCACTGGTCAGACCGCTTATATTCAGAAAGCGATCCAGTGGGTTTGCGACTACCTTGTCGGATGCCAGAGCGGAAACATCTATCAGATCGGCGACGGCAGTCTGGACCATGCCTGGTGGGGTCCCTGCGAAGTCATGCAGATGTCAAGACCTGCGGCATCATCGGCTCAATGTTCTGCCGTATGGGGAGAAAGCGCCGCCGCTCTTGCCGCCGCTTCCAAAGTGCTCGGCAATTCTTCCTACCTGTCGGCTGCGAAGACCTATTTCAGCAAGGCTGAAAGTGCTATGAGCGATTCCGGTTATACCGCCGCTAACGGTTATTACAATTCCTGGAGCGGTTTCTATGATGAACTGGTCTGGGCGGCAGTATGGCTCTATATTGCCTCCGGTGACAGCACATATTTAACGAAAGCTCAAACCTATTTTGGAAATATCGGGATGGAAGGACAGTCTTCCAACGTTGCTTACAAATGGACACAATCTTGGGACGACAAGCATTACGGCGCAGAGCTTTTGCTTGCCAAGTTAACAGGCGGCGCCCAATATAAAACAGCCATTGAAAACAACCTGGACTACTGGACCACAGGCGGTCCTGACGGCTCCAAGATTACTTATACTCCCAAGGGTCTGGCCCATCTGGATAACTGGGGATGTATCAGGTACGCTATGGGCGCTTCAACTCTAGCTTTTTGCTATGCCAACTGGTCCGGCGCGAATGCCACAAAAGCCGCCACTTACAAGTCTTTTGCTGAAACGCAGGTCAATTATGCTCTCGGCAGCACAGGCAGAAGCTATATAATCGGTTTCGGAAGCAATTATCCCCAGCATCCGCACCACAGAACGGCTGAAAGCTCATGGGCAGACAGCCAGACAGTACCGCCCTATTGCCGTCATACACTTATCGGCGCATTGGTCGGCGGTCCTGACGCAAGCGACAATTTTACCGACGATGACAGCCAGTATCAATACACTGAACCGGCCTGCGACTATAACGCATGCTTGATCGGCGCACTGGCATATATGTATAATTCCTACGGCGGTACACCGGTAGCCAACTTGACGGCTAATGAAACTCCTTCCAACCTGGAATATTTTGTTCAGACTGCGCAAAATGCCACAGGAAATAACTTCTTTGAAGTCAAGTTTGATTTGTTCAACGAGTCAGGGTGGCCGGCAAGGGCGCTTTCAAACTCTGTGTCATTCCGCTACTTTTTTGATATTTCCGAACTTGTTGCAAAAGGGCATACCGCTAGTGATATTACCCTTACCGTCAATTACAATCAGGACAGCGCGGGTGTAGCCACACTGAAGCAGTGGAGCGGGAATATCTATTATATCAATGTCAACTGGACCGGATTGATCTATCCCGGCGGACAGTCGATGTACAAGAAAGAAATTCAGGTCAGGTTTACTTATCCGACAGACGTGACAAACGATAACTCCAATGACTGGTCCTACCAGTATTTTAACAATGTAGTTACAACCGGAACAACAAATAACCCCAATGTGCCTGTATACATCAATGGGACGAAAGTTTATGGTAATGAACCCGGCGCAGCTTCTTCTTCAGCTGCTTCATCTGTAGCCGCGAGTTCACGTCCAGCATCCTCAGTAGCAGCATCCTCAATAGCAGCAAGCTCAGTGGCAGCATCTTCATCATTGGCCGCATCATCCATAGCTGCTAGTTCACGGTCGAGCGTAGCATCCTCAGTAGCAGTCAGCTCGAGCCGGTCCAGTGTTGCGTCTTCAGTAGCAGTTTCCAGCGTTGCATCTTCAGTTGCTGTTTCCAGCGCAGCTTCTTCAGTCAGCGGCGGATATGCGGTTAATTACACCGTCAATAATGACTGGGGCGCGGGCGCTACATGCACGGTGACCATTAAGAACAATTCCGCTACAGCCCTCAGCAGCTGGTCTCTTGTCTGGACTTTTGCAGGCAACCAGGCGATCACGCAGATCTGGAGCGCAACGCAGACTTCCAGCGGTGAAACGGTGACTGTCAATAACCTGAGCTACAATAATGTCATCGGCGCGAACGGCGGAACGCAGAGCTTCGGCTTCAATTTGAGCTACAGCGGATCCAATGCAAAACCGACTTCGTTCACTTTGAACGGAACGGCATGTACACTTTACTAAGCAGAGTTAATTTTGAGTAACTAAATAAAAGCAGAGGTTGGGGCATGCCCCGGCCTTTGCTTCTTAAATAGGAAAGAATTCTAATATCATCCTGAAAAAAGGAGGAGAAAAATGATAAAGAGAAACAAAGTGAAACTAATTTTATTAGGTTTAGGTGCAATGTTTTTTGTTCTCCAGTTTTCTACCTGCTCATTACAGTCTAATCAGGAAACTGGACAGCAAAACAATACGACGGCTGTCAATACACAGAAAGCCACGGTTTCCAGCGTCGGGCGTCTGACAGGCGTCAACTGGTTCGGATTTGAAACCGGAAACTTCTGTCCCCATGGTCTCTGGTCCAGAGACTATAAATCCATGTTGAAGCAGATCAAAGACCTCGGTTTTAACTGTATTCGTATGCCCTGGTGCAACGATATGCTGTCGGCAACTCCCAACAGCATACAGATCAACGCTTCAGGCGTGGACGCGTACACAGGTCAGACCGGCCTGAACATGGACCTGGCCGGACTTTCTTCAATCCAGGTAATGGACAAGGTAATCGATGAGGCAACCAGGGTCGACGGTATAAAGATCATCCTGGACAACCATTCAAAGACACATGACAACTATAATAATGAAACATTATGGTACACATCATCCTGTTCGGAAAGCCAGGGTATTTCGGATTGGCTTACTCTAATCAACCGTTATAAGAATAACGCGTATGTTTGCGGGGCCGATCTGAAGAACAAGCCTCATGGCAATATGACTACAGGTATGAGACCGCCTGCGACCTGGGGTTATGATGAACCCGGTCAGGGAACGACAGACTGGAAAGCGGCCGCCGAAAGGATCGGTACCGCCATCCTTAACGCCAATCCCAATATGATCATCATCGTGGAAGGCGTGGAATGCTATTACAATTATCCTACGGATACTGTTACCAACTTCTTCTGGTGGGGCGGCGAATTATCAGGTGTTGCAGACCATCCTATCACTGCTATTCCTTCTGCCCAGCTGATGTATTCTGTTCATGAGTACGGTCCCGAAGTCTATAATCAGTCCTGGTTCCAGGATTCCACATTCCCGAACAATATGCCTGCCATCTGGGACAAACATTACTATTTTATTAAAAAGAATGGCATAGGCTCTCTGTTCTTCGGTGAATTCGGCATAACGGAATCCGCAGTAGAAGCCGGCGGAGTGGCAGCCACATGGTATAAGAACTTTATGGCATATATCGGAACCGCCAACAGCTGGACATTCTGGTGCATCAACCCGGATTCCGGCGACACCGGCGGTATATTACAGAACAACTGGGTTACTGTAGAGCCGTCTAAATACGCGGTTTTGAAACCCTATCTGGCCGCTCAATTCTCGCCTCTCGGCGGAGCAAGTTCATCTTCATCCTCTACTGTATCTTCAGTTGCTGCGAGTTCGAGCCGGGCAGCATCCTCAGTGGCAGTCAGTTCGAGCAGATCGAGCGCAGCTTCTTCAGTCGCTGCAAGCTCCAGCCGGGCCGCATCCAGCGTTGCTTCATCTATAGCCGCTAGTTCACGGTCCAGTGTTGCTTCTTCTGCAGCGGTTAGTTCGAGCCGGTCGAGCGCCGCATCCAGCGCCGCGGCTTCCAGTACTGCCGCTTCATCAGGCGGCGGATATGCTGTTAATTATACGGTTAATAATGACTGGGGCGCAGGCGCCACATGCACGGTGACCGTTAAGAACAACAGCGCTACGGCTGTAAATGGATGGTCCTTAGTATGGACTTACGCTGGCAATCAGACGCTGACGCAGATTTGGAACGCCACATATACCGCAAGCGGAGAGACCATTACCGTCACAAACGCAAGCTTTAACAATGTCATAAGCGTAAACGGCGGGACGCAGAGCTTCGGCTTCAATCTGAGCTACAGCGGGTCCAATGCAAAACCGGCTTCGTTCACTTTGAACGGAACGGCTTGCACAACATACTAAGGCGAATAAATAGCGAGATATTTTAAGAAGCTCTCAATTAGGGAGTGGAACCATAAAAACCAATCTCCATGTTATATCCCCCCTCCCTTATCAGGGTGGGGGGATATTTTTTACAGAGAAAGCGTTTTAAAAAATAAAGGAGGATAAAAACCTGACTAAGGTTTTAAGTAATAACAGAAAAATAAGGTTTATGATAAAAAATTATATTTTATAAAAAAGAAAGGGTTTTGAATCAAGAAAGGATATAATAAAAATATTTTATGGTATTGAAAGCATATCTTTTTTCACTCAGTCCTTTCCTTTAAGGCTTTATTACCCTTTTATTATTAATCTTTAACGATAAGAACGGGATGCGTTATTATGTTTTTATAATATTTTTTTAGTAAAATAATGGTATTGAGGTTAAAGTAGTACAAATATTTTAAAAAGGAGTGTGAAAGTTATGAAGAGAATTCTTTCGGCAGTTATTTTACTCATTGCCGCCGTATCCTGTTCGGTTTTGGATAACGGCAGTAATTCAGTAAATAGCGGGCAGAATCAGACTGGAAATACTGTAAAAGCGGCGCCGGCCGGGTTTGTTTACGCGCAGGGCACGCAGTTCATGATCGACGGAAAGCCTTTCTATTTCGCCGGCTGTAACGCCTACAGCATCTTTACCGTCGGAGAGGACTGGATGACCAATTCAACCAACGATATTGAAAACTACGCGATCGGCAAGACAAACATTGATACCTTTATGAGCAACATGGCGGTCATCGGCGTCAAGGTCTTGAGGACCTGGGGCTTCGATCACCAGGCCTGGATGGGATATGAACCCGCGAATGGTGTATATAATGAAGCGCAGTTCATGAAATTCGACTATATCCTGCAGTCAGCCCAGAAATACGGCATCAAGGTGATCATTGTACTGGAGAATTATTGGGCGGATTATGGCGGTATAGATGCGGTACTGCAATGGTTTGGCCTTCCTTCAGGGGATTATGCGTCCAGGGTAGCATTTTTTACAAATGCGAGCTGCATTCAGTCTTATAAAAATTATGTCCAGCACTGGTTAACCAGGCTCAACCATTACACATTGAAGACTTACAGCGCCGATCCCGCAATATTTTCCTGGGAATTGATGAACAAACCGAGAGGCCCGAATGGGGATAGTACCGGTACCATATTGAGGGCCTGGGTTGATCAAATGGGTTCGTATATCAAGAGCCTGGATCCGAACCATATGGTCAGCGCCGGTTTAGAGGGTCATGGAACAAAATACGGCTTCGGAGGCGATGAAGGCAACCCGTTTGTTTACATACATCAATCGCCTTATATTGATTTCTGCACGGCCCATCCTTATCCCGATGAAAGCTGGGCAAACCTTACTACAAACCAGGCTGCGGCATTGGTCGATGCATGGATTGCCGACGCGCATGGCGTCGTCGGAAAGCCTTTTGTAATGGAGGAGTTTAATACTCATAACAATAAACAAGCCTACTGGACGGCCATGTATACGGAAATTGAAAATAAAAACGCCGCAGGGGACTGCTTCTGGAATTTTAATCTTTCTTCGACAAGCGATTTCGATATGCTTCCCGGGGATGCAGTTTTGACAGGTGTATTTATGCCCCATGCCGCTAAAATGGCCTCCAAAAGCGGACCAGTCGGTTCTTCCAGCAGCGCGGTATCCTCAGTTGCTGTGAGTTCCAGCCGCTCCAGTACTGTTTCATCAGCTGCGGTAAGTTCGAGCCTGTCGAGCGCAGCTTCATCAACGGCAGTCAGTTCGAGCAGATCAAGCGCGGCTTCATCAACAGCGGCAAGCTCCAGCAGATCGAGCGCAGCATCCTCTGTAGCAGTCAGCTCGAGCCGATCCAGTGTTGCGTCTTCAGTAGCAGTTTCCAGTGTTGCATCTTCAGTTGCTGTTTCCAGCGCAGCTTCTTCAGTCAGCGGCGGATATGCGGTTAATTACACCGTCAATAATGACTGGGGCGCGGGCGCTACATGCACGGTGACCATTAAGAACAATTCCGCTACAGCCCTCAGCAGCTGGTCTCTTGTCTGGACTTTTGCAGGCAACCAGGCTATAACCCAGATATGGAGCGCCAGTCAGACTACCAGCGGTGAAATAGTGACTGCCGTGAATTTAAGCTACAATGGCACGATCGGCGCGAACGGCGGGACGCAGAGCTTCGGTTTTAATCTGAGCTACAGCGGTTCGAACGCAAAACCAACGTCGTTCACTTTGAATGGAACGGCATGCACACTTTATTAAAAAATGTTGAGAGCGGCCCTGATATTTAGGAATGAATAAGATAGTTAAAAATCCTCCCTCATTTATTTGAGGGAGGAACGCTTTTATCTTAAGAAAATTTTTGAGGAGAGTTTTATGAAGAAGGTCTTTGCAATGGTTTTAGTGATAATGGCATACCTGATTATAACAGCTTGTCAGGTAATGGTTTTCAATCATGATGAGACTATTCATGATAGAATAGGGAGCAAGGCCCTCCTTTCCAACGGAATTCCAACCGTGGCATGGGTTAAGGATATTAATGCGGGAGGCTATATCGACGGCGCGTCCATCGGCGGTTTCGGCGCGGGCACGATCACTCTTCGCTTTGATGGAAATTTTTACAGAGGAAGGCTGAATATCAGCGAGAGTAATATGACTGTCGATACAAGCTGTAACTTTTATATATACCAGAAGCCGTCCGGGCAGAGCGCCGTATTTAAAAAGCTTAACGCTGCGACTCTTGGTTCGGGCCAGGCAAATTATTATTCTCTCTTTCCGGTTTCCTGGGTTGATTATTATGGAAGCGCATTCACGGCCAAAGTCAAAGTTAAGCAGTTCAGTCCGATCATTCCCGGCGACTACCAGAGAACAAGCTATCCGGTGGGCATTTATGTCTGGTCTATCTCGAATCCGACCAGTTCTCCATGCGATGTGGCCATCATGCTGACCTGGAACAATAATTTCAGCGGCAGTACGGCTGCGGCTTTTGTTTCTAATAATAATAAAGGCATCATTTTACAGAGGAGCGGCACTTCGGCCGCCGCTGAAAAGAACCAGGGAGAGTTTACCCTGGCCTCCCAGGAACAAACCGGAGTTTCCGTCACATATGAATCGGCGACAGCGGTCTCAACCCTGGAAAATGATTTCTCGACAAACGGCACTCTCAAAAATTCAACGGGCAGCCATACCAACGGCGCTGTTGCTTTCAAAGTAACGCTTGCTGCCGGTCAGTCCATAAATATTCCCATCGTCCTGGCATGGGATATTCCGATTGTCCAGCTGGGGAACAAGTGGTACAGGGAATACACCAGGTATTTCAGCCGTTCAGGACTGAATTCCTCCGCGATTGCGAATGAGGCTCTCAATAATTATACGGCCTGGCAGTCGTCTGTGGACAGCTGGCAGAATAACATCATCAACAGTTCGGTATACCCGGATTGGCTGAAGACAACGCTCTTCAACGAACTCTATTATTATTTTGTAGGCGGGACAATCTGGGAGGCCGGAGCCGCTTCGGGCCAGGCTGATAACGCAAGCGAGGATATGTTCAGTCACATGGAATGCTACGATTACGCTTTTTACGGCACATCGGACGTCCGGTTCTACGGTTCGTGGCCTCTGGCATTGCTCTGGCCTAACCTGGATAAACAGGCCGTGAAGCAGTTCAGCGACAGCATCTATAATAATAGAAGCGACCGCCCGGCGGCGCTGGGCACATGCGCGCATGATTTCGGGACAACAAACAATGTCTTTACAATATGGAACGCTTATACATACAGGGATTCCACAACCTGGAAGGATCTTAATTCCAAGTTTGTCCTGATGGTTTACAGGGATTATGTCCTGACGGGCAAAAGCGACACGACATTCCTGAATTACTGCTGGACGTCCGTCAAAACGGCGATGACCAAGGTCAAGGGACAGGATACGGATTCCGACGGCCTTCCAAATTCCACTGGAATCGATCAGACTTATGATGATATGAGCCTCTCCGGCAATACGGCCTACTGCGGAAGCCTCTTCCTTGCGGCATGTCTTGCCGCCAAGCAGATCGCGCTGGCAATGGGAGATTCTTCAACCGCAAGCACCTACCAGTCCTGGTATGACCAGGGCAAGGCCAGCTTTGAATCCAAGCTCTGGAACGGTTCCTACTATAATATAGATACCGGCAGTTCGGCGACAAACAGGATCATGAGCGATCAGCTTTGCGGTGAGTGGTACGCAAAAGCGCTTGGTCTGGGTAATATTCTGGACAGTTCTCATATTTCGAGCGCTTTCACCGTGATCTATCAGAACAACTTTAAAAAATTCGACAGCGGTACGCATGGTGTGGTCAATGTCATGACAAGCAGCGGTTCGATTGACAGCACAAGCTCCCAGACACGGGAGATGTGGGTCGGGACTGCCTGGGGCGTTACGGCGGGAATGATCCAGGAGGGATTGACATCGCAGGCGTCCGAGATCGGGAACAGCCTTTACAGTACGATCTATTTGAACAATCAGCTCTATTTCAGGACGCCGGAAGCCTGGCAGTCGGGGGTCTCATCTATAAGGGCTTATTATTATATGAGAGCCAATGCCGTTTGGGCTGTCAAATACGCTTATGATAACGCCGGAACACCGGCCAGCTCATCCTCATCAATCAGTTCGAGCGTTATATCGAGTGCGGCATCATCAACAGCTGTCAGTTCAAGTCTGTCTAGCGCTGCTTCATCAACAGCAGTAAGCTCGAGCCGCTCAAGCGTTGCATCGTCAGTTGCGGTCAGTTCGAGCAGATCGAGCGTTGCATCGTCAGTTGCAGTCAGTTCGAGCCGGGCCGCATCCAGTGCGGCTGCGAGCGTTGCTTCCAGTACAGCCGCTTCATCAGGCGGCGGTTATGCTGTTAATTATACCGTCAATAACGATTGGGGCGCGGGCGCTACATGCACAGTTACTGTAAAGAACAATAGCGCAACAGCAGTAAACGGCTGGACCTTAGTATGGACATTCGCAGGTAATCAAACTCTGACACAGATATGGAACGCTGCATATACCGCAAGCGGAGAGACCATTACCGTCACAAACGCAAGCTTTAACAATGTCATAGGCGCGAACGGCGGGACGCAGAGCTTTGGTTTCAATTTGAGCTACAGCGGATCCAATGCAAAACCGGCTTCGTTCACTTTGAACGGAACGGCCTGCTCAGTTTATTAATCTTAAAAGCGGCTGAATTTACGGCAGCCGCTGAGCCTGAAGATACTTTTTATGAAAAAGAGTTTGGCTAGGGAAATTTCTTAGGTTAAAAAATTTTTATAGGAGGCAGATATATGAGACTATTTAGTAAGTTTTTTGCGGTAGCAGCAGTTTTTACTTTAATGCTTGGTTGCTCGGTCGCTCCTTCTTCGAATGAAAATCCGGTGGGAGCAATCGGCAGTACTCCGGTGAACAAAGCGACTGTCACGCTTTCGGCGCAGTATGACATTTGTTGGATCGCTTCAACGACGTCAAATTACTGTGTACAGCAGGACGTCTGGAACCCGATCAGCGGATGGGTGCAGACCATGACGGTAGATAACCAGACTGGAGACTTTACAGTCGCATCGTGCAACGCGAACTATACAGGCGGATCGCCCATGTCTTACCCGTCTATTTACAAAGGGAACCATTACGGTACGATAACCAGAAGCAGTGGTATGCCTATGGCGGTAAGCGCGTTAAGCAGTTTGAACTGCACATGGACAGCCACTACTATCAGTTCAGGCATCTGGGATGCCGCTTATGATGTATGGTTCGAAAACGGTACTTACTCAAGCGGTAATTACAACGGGGCCGAGCTGATGATCTGGGTTGCCCATCTTGGAGGAACCCAGCCTGTCGGTTCGCAGGTAGCGTCATCGGTATCACTCGGCGGATCAACCTGGAATGTATGGTTTGGAAACTCAGGCTGGAATGTAATATCTTATGTGAGAACAGCTAATGGATCATCAGGCAGTTTTGATGTAAAAGCCTTTATCAATGACGCTGTAAGCAGAGGTTATATCCAGAATAGCTGGAACCTGGAAGCTGTTGAGGCGGGTTTCGAAATCTGGTCGGGCGGAGTCGGTCTGAAATCCTCCGGTTTTACAGTTTCGGTTAACGGCGGCGGCGGCACATCATCCACGCCGGCTGCCAGTTCGAGCCGTTCAAGCGCAGCTTCGAGTGTTGCATCCTCAGCTGCGGTGAGCTCCAGCCGCTCGAGTGTTGCTTCCAGCGCAGCGGCTTCCAGTACAGCTGCTTCATCAGGCGGATATGCGGTTAATTACACCGTCAACAATGACTGGGGCGCGGGCGCTACATGCACAGTTACTGTAAAGAACAATAGCGCAACAGCAGTAAACGGCTGGACCTTAGTATGGACATTCGCGGGCAATCAGACGCTTACGCAGATCTGGAACGCTACATATACCGCAAGCGGCGCTACAGTTACCGTCAAAAACGCAAGTTATAACAATGTTATCGGCGCGAACGGTGGAACGCAGGCTTTCGGCTTCAATCTGAGCTATAGCGGTTCAAACGCCAAGCCGACAGCGTTCACTTTGAACGGTACGGCATGCTCACTTTATTAGAAATTGAAGAACGGCAGTGCAATAGCCGGTTCGTTAAAGCAGAACATTGACACTGCAAAAAAATGACTGAATCAACCTCCCTCTAAATCAGAGGGAGGTTTTTTTATGATAATTTTATAAAGTAAGAGAAAATCCATACTCAAGGTACTGTTAAATCCATACTCAAGGTTTGCCATATTTTAAAAAGTATTTGTTTATAATATAAATTCGTTAGTAATGTCATGGAATAATATAAATAAAGGAGGAAAAGCATGAAAAGTATTTTTAAGAACAGTTTATCATTATTATCTTTATTTGCTCTCCTATTCTTCTTTTTATTTTTTGCTTCCTGTTCTCTCAATTTTAATAATGGTAAAAACTCCGAAGGTTTTTCAGGATTGAATCATGCGGCAACAAAAGCGACATCATTCAATTACGCCGATGCGTTCGCCAAGTCGATTCTTATGTATGATGTGAACTGGTGCGGACCGGATGCCGGTTCGAACCGCCTTCCATGGAGGGGTCCATGCCACACAAGCGACGGCGCCGATGTGGGACTGGACCTGTCCGGCGGTTTTCATGACTGCGGCGATCATGTCAAGTTCGGCCAGACGCAGTGTTACTCCGCCGCTACCCTTGGGTGGGCATATTATGAGTTCAAGGATGTTTTCGTTGCCAAAGGTCAGGATGCTTATCTGCTGAAAGTTCTCAAGCATTTTACGGATTATTTTCTGAAATGCTTCCCGAACGCTAACACATTCTATTATCAGTGCGGAGACGGGGCGACCGACCATCCCTACTGGGGTCCGCCTGAACTGCAGACCCTGTCCATCAGCACCAGACCGACTCTCTACTCGGCCACTCCGACAGCGCCGGGTTCCGATGTCTGCGGCGATGCAGCCGCGGCCCTGGCTCTCATGTACCTGGATTACAAAGATAAGGATTCGGCTTACGCCTCAAAATGTCTGACGGCGGCTCAGGGTATTTATACGCTTGGGAAAACCTATCCAGGCCTCTCCCAGAGCGGCGGGTTTTACGGGGCGAGCATTTACCTTGATGATCTCAGCTGGGGCGCCTTATGGCTTTATATGGCAACGAGCAACAGCACCTATATGACTGATATCAGCAACTATTTGGTCAGTGCGGGCATCTCTGAAGCGAACCAGTACGCCAACAGCTGGACTTACTGCTGGGATAACGTATGGGCCGGCGTGTTTGTCAAATTGGCCCAGATCACGAATAGGGGACTTTATAAATACTGCGCGGATTATAATATGAATTACTGGGTTTCCAATATCTCCAGAACCCCCGGCGGTTTCTGCTTCCTCAATTCCTGGGGAAACTGCAGATATGTCTCGGCCCAGTGCATGCTGGCAATGGTATATAATAAAACCGTATCCAACCAGGCCTATGTTGATTTCACAAAATCACAGATAGATTATATACTGGGTAATAATCCGCTGAGCCTTTCGTATGAATGCGGTTTTGGAACGAACTATCCTCATTTCCCGCATAACCGCGCGGCAAGCGGACGGTTTGAATATCCGCCTGCCAATGAACATAAGACCGATCCGGAAAGGCATCTGCCTTATGGATTTCTGGTTGGCGGCCCGGATGCCAACGATAATTTCAGCGATGATCCCAATAACTTTGTATTCACTGAGGGCGGTATCGATTACAATGCCGGGTTTGTCGGAGCTCTCGCGGGCATGACCGCAATTTACGGCATGTCTCAGACTCCGGAAGCGACGCCCGGGATAGAGTCCACGAACTCACCTTACTATATCAGCGCCTATGTCGCTTCAGAGAACAATCAGGGGTCGACCATTTATGCCTATTTGAATAATATATCGGTTCTTCCCCCGCATTATGAGACAAACTTGTCATTCAGGTACTTTGTGAATTTGAGCGAATACTTTTCCACGAATTCGAACGTGACCAGCGCCGTGACATGCTCCGTCTATTACGGACCTACCAATGCGGTTGTGTCGGTATTACAGCCATGGGATGCGGCAAACGGGATTTATTACATCGAAGCCAGTGCTCCGAATTCGCTGTTATACGGAAAAGTTCCCTTTGAGTTTTCCCTTCATGCCTATGACTACACATGCTGGAATCCGTCTAACGATTTCTCCAGAACAGGACTGACAACCGCCACGAACGATGTCATGACAGTCTATATTCCGGTGTACCGGAACGGGGTGCTGATATACGGCAATGAACCTCCGAAAGGCGGTTCATCCAGCAGTACGGCGTCTTCAACAGCAGTCAGCTCAAGCCGGGCCGCATCCTCAATAGCAGCAAGCTCGAGCCTGGCCGCGTCCAGCGTCGCTTCTTCTGCGGCAGTCAGTTCGAGCCGCTCCAGCGCGGCATCTTCAGCGGCGGTCAGTTCCAGCAGATCGAGCGCTGCATCTTCAACAGCAGTCAGCTCAAGCCGGGCATCAAGTGTTACAAGCAGTGCCGCGTCATCGGCTGCCGTGAGTTCGAGCCGGGCTGTGTCCAGTGCGGCTTCAAGTGTCGCGGTTTCCAGCACAGCAGCCTCGTCAGGCGGATATGCAGTTAATTATGCCGTCAATAACGATTGGGGCGCAGGCGCCACTGTGACCGTGACGATTAAGAATAATAGCACGACAGCGGTCAATGGATGGACACTGGTCTGGACTTACGCCGGCAATCAGGCAATCACGCAAATATGGAACGCCACGCAGACATCTAGCGGCGAAACGATTACTGTAAATAGCTTAAGCTATAGTGGAACAATCGGCGCGAACGGCGGGACTCAAAGTTTCGGTTTTAATCTGAGCTACAGCGGAACAAACGCCAAGCCGGCTGCGTTTACTTTGAACGGGACTGCCTGTTCACTATATTAATGATTGGAATATTGGACTTATGTAAAAATTAATAAAGTTATAGGACAGCCGGGTTGGTTCTTACCAACCTGGCTTCTGTTTTTTTTTAAATAAGTAAAATATATTATTAAAGAAGAGGAAGGCCTGTATTGAGGATAAATTAATAAGAGTCTAAGTTAAGGTTTTGTTATCTCGGAAAAACGGGGATTTTCGAAAGTTTAAACTGAGCCTGAAAATTTAAAATTTTAGATTAGGAGGATAAATATGAAAAAAGCTGTTATGCTTTTTCTGGTTCTTTCAATTTTTGCATTTTTTTGGATGTTTTCATGCAGTGTTATGCCTGGAGGTAAAGGCAATAATGTAATCAGTCATGGTACAGATTCCAGGGCAACCAGCTTCAATTATGCCGATGCCTTCTCCAAAGCCATCATGTTTTATGAGGCGAGCTGGTGCGGGCCTGACGCGGGATCCAACCGGCTGCCTTGGAGGGCGGCATGCCACACGAGCGACGGCGCGGATGTCGGGCTGGATTTGACCGGCGGTTTTCATGACTGCGGCGACCATGTCAAGTTCGGTCTGACACAGGTCTACTCGGCCGCGACACTGGGCTGGGCTTATTATGAATACAAGGATGTTTTCACGGCTAAAGGCCAGGACGGCTATCTGTTGAGGATATTAAAGCATTTTACGGATTATTTCCTGAAGTGCTACCCGAATGCAACGACCTTTTACTACCAGTGCGGCGAAGGAAATTCAGACCATATCTACTGGGGCCCGCCGGAACTGCAGACTACCGCTATTACGCCGAGGCCCACTCAATATGTTGCCAATACTTCTACACCAGCGTCGGATGTCACGGCTACCGCTGCGGCAGCCCTGGCTCTGATGTATATGAACTATCTGGATAAAGACTCGGCTTATGCCAATAAATGCCTGACTGCGGCTAAAAGCCTCTATACTTTTGCTAAAACCTATCTGGGCTTAAGCCAGAGCGGCGGATTTTATACTTCCAGCGGCTACTGGGACGATCTCTGCTGGGGGGCTGTCTGGCTTTATACGGCAACAACAAACAGCAGTTATCTGAATGATGTGAATACTTTCCTCTCCAATAAAAATATCACCGATTCGAGCCCCTACAATAATCACTGGACCCACTGCTGGGACGATCAATGGGGAGGGGTATTTTTAAAACTGTCCCAGATAACCAACAGGCCTCTGTTCAAATTCATAGTCGAGGATAACCTGAGCTACTGGATGACCAATGTGGCCAGAACACCTGCCGGTTTTTGCTATTTTAATTCATGGGGAAACTGCAGATATGTGGCCGCGGAATGCATGCTGGCGCTTGTCTATTATAAATCCACAACAAATCAGGCGTATCTTGATTTTGCCAAATCGCAGATAGATTATATTCTGGGCAATAATCCGAATGGCTTTTCATGCGAAGTGGGCTTTGGGAACAACTATCCGCACTTTCCTCACCACCGTGCGGCCAGCGGACGGTTTGAGTATCCGCCTGCAAATGAATCCTCGAAAGATCCGGAAAGGCACCTGCTTTACGGAGCGCTTCCAGGCGGCCCCTCAGACGGCAGCGATAACTATGTGGATGATATAAGCCAGTACGCGAGCACCGAGGTCGGTATTGATTATAACGCCGGATTTGTGGGAGCTCTGGCCGGGATAGTCCAGCTTTACGGCATGTCGCAGACCCCGGAAGCCACACCCGGCATAGAAACCAATGCACAGTATTATGTTACTGCCTATATATCGGAGGAGAATAATACGCATTCAACGGTCATGGCCTATCTGAATAATATTTCAGTCCTTCCGCCGCATTATGAGACAAATCTTTCTTTCAGATATTTTGTGAATTTAAGCGAGTACACCAATCCGACCAGCGCCGTGACCGCTTCTCTCTGGTGGGCGCCGTCGAACGCTGTCATCTCGGCACTGCAGCCATGGGATACTGCGAACAGTGTTTATTATGTGGAACTCAAAGCCACGGGCATGCCGATGTACGGCCCAATTCCTTTTGAATTTGCGGTGAATGCGTATTCCTATTCCTGCTGGAACCCTTCCAATGATTATTCTAGGACAGGACTGACCACTTCCACCAACAGCGTCATTACCACTTATATCCCGGTATACAGGAACGGGGTTCTGATATTCGGTAATGAACCTCCGAAAGGCGGTTCATCCAGCAGTACGGCGTCTTCAACTGCTGTCAGCTCGAGCCGGGCCGCATCCTCAATAGCAGCAAGCTCGAGCCTGGCTGCGTCCAGCGTAGCTTCTTCCGCGGCAGTAAGCTCCAGCCGGTCCAGTGCGGCATCTTCAACGGCGGTCAGTTCGAGCAGATCGAGCGTTGCATCTTCAACTGCCGTCAGCTCGAGCCGGGCCGCATCCAGTGCGGCTTCAAGTGTTGCCTCCTCGGTTGCTGTGAGTTCCAGCCGGGCCGCAAGTGTCGCTTCCAGCGTCGCGGCTTCCAGTTCGGCAGCCTCATCAGGCGGTTACGCTGTTAATTATACGGTTAATAACGACTGGGGCGCCGGAGCCACAGTTACGGTAACAATGAAGAACAATTCCGCTTCGGCCCTTTCGAGCTGGTCTCTTGTTTGGACATATGCAGGCAATCAACAGATCACCCAGATCTGGAGCGCCACGCAGACAACCAGCGGCGAGACAGTTACGGCCGTCAATCTCAGCTATAACGGCACGATCGGGGCAAACGGAGGGACACAGTCCTTCGGCTTTAACATGAGCTACAGCGGATCGAATGCCAAACCGACGGCTTTTACGCTGAACGGGACGGCATGTACGACCTATTAGGTGATCGGTCAGAAATGAAATATAAGAAATAATTTCAAAGGAGGATTTGTGAAAAATTCAAAATTCGCTTTGCTTTCAGGATTGATGCTATTGGTACTTCCATTATGTTTGACATGCAGCCTGAATATGTCAGGTAACAATGACAAAGGCGCCATTTCTGAAACAAGCGTGAAAAAAGCGACCACAGGTTTCTCCATCAGCGGCAGGAATCTGATTGACGCCAATGGCAATCAGTTCATTTTAAGAGGTATTGCCCATGCGCATGTCTGGTATGAGAGCCAGATTACCAATGCTTTGAGCGGCATCAAAAGCGTGGGTGCCAACTGCGTCAGGATTGTCCTGGGCTGCGGAGTCCAGTGGGGCCCGAATACAGCCGCCGATGTGTCCAATGTGATCGCATTATGCAAGGCAAACAGGCTGATCGGAATACTCGAAGTGCATGATACCACCGGTTACGGGGATGCCTCAGCGGCATGCAGCCTGGCCACGGCGGTGACATACTGGCAGTCGATCAAGAGCGTCCTGGACGGACAGGAAAAATACATCATTATCAATATCGGGAATGAGCCGTACGGCAACAACAATGTCGCCAACTGGGTCGCTGATACGGAGAACGCTATTAAATCGATGAGAAGCGCCGGGTTCCAGCATACGCTGATGGTAGATGCTCCAAATTGGGGGCAGGATTACTCTTTTATGATGCTGACCAATGCCACAGCGGTGTTTAATTCCGATGTGAACAAGAATACGATTCTCTCGGTACATATGTATGAAGTTTATCAAACCATCACACCCATTACAAATTATATAACTCAATTTATGGCCTTGAATCTTCCCCTTGTGATCGGCGAGTTTGGATGTTCAAATAACGGGCAATATGTGGATGCGGCCGATGTCATGGCGACAGCACAGTCGCAGGGAATCGGCTACATGGCCTGGTCCTGGTGTGGGAACAGCTCCCCAGTTCTGGATATGGTCGTTAATTGGGATGCCAGCCAGTTGACGAGCTGGGGAAATATGGCGATTAACGGTGCCAACGGCATTAAAGCCACTGCTAAAGAATGCACGGTATTCAGCGGTGTATCATCCAGTTCGGTTTCCAGTATTTCGTCCGCCGTGAGCTCCAGCCGCTCGAGTGTCGCATCTTCAGTGGCTGTGAGTTCGAGCCTGTCCAGTATTGCTTCTTCAGTTGCTGTCAGCTCCAGCCAGGCGAGCAGTATAGCCAGTTCCGCTTCATCCTCAGTCCAGTATCAGAATATTACTCTTCCGTTCAGCTTTGACGGCGCGGGAGAATTATACTGGCAGACAAGCGGTACGATCACCAGCATGAATTCCTGGAATCTTGATGCGCTGGATGTGAATGGGACAAGCTTTAAAAATGTGTATGTCGCCGGAAGCAGCCTGCCCGCGAAACAGAATGGATACTACTACATTCACTATAAGGGGTCATATTCCTATAGTCATGTTGAAATTGCCGGCACATCAGGATCGGTGAGCAGCAGTTCGATAGCTGTCAGTTCCAGCCCGGCAAGCAGTGTCGCTTCTTCAATAGCGGCAAGCTCCAGCCGTGCAGCCTCTTCAATAGCAGCTAGCTCTAGCAGATCGAGTATTGCATCTTCAGTAGCAGTCAGCTCAAGCCTGGCCGCATCCAGTGTCGCTTCCAGTGCGGCATCGAGCACGGCTTCCAGCACAAGCGGCGGGTATGCAGTGAATTATACCGTCAATAATGACTGGGGCGCGGGCGCCACAGTCACGGTAACCATAAAGAACAATTCCGCAACGGCCCTTTCGAGCTGGTCTCTTGTCTGGACATTTGCGGGCAATCAGCAGATCACTCAGATCTGGAGCGCCACGCAGACAACCAGCGGCGCGACCGTTACTGCGAATAGTTTAACTTATAACGGCGCGATCGGCGCGAACGGCGGGACGCAGAGTTTCGGCTTCAATTTGAACTACAGCGGCTCGAACGCCAAACCGACGTCGTTTACTCTAAACGGGACGGCATGTACGCTCTATTAGGAATAGGAATGCGTCAGCATGATCGCCAAAAATTTTGATGCGGTAAAATAATATTGAATCATCCTCCCTCCGGATTTCGGAGGGAGGATTTTTTATTTTAATAATCTTCATGATTTTATAGAAATGTATCCCTGGTATCTGCGTCTTTTCATGTTATTATTATTTTTTTAAATATTGCATTTTTTTTAAACAGGTATATAATTAAGTAACTGGGGGTTCGTTTGGAAACTAAACAAAATCCCGGTAAAAAGGCGCTTCCCATATTGTTTACATTAGCGGGTTGTCTAATCCCTGTTTTTATTATTTTGATAGTCTATTCTATATACCGCATTCCGGAAAAAGATAAATCCAGCATAATTCAATTGACCGGTGTCTGGAAAATTCAGGAAGGTTTAAACCCGGATTGGACCAGGCCGGGCCTGGATGATTCAGGCTGGAAAGAAATCAAATTACCCGGAAGCTTTTATAACCAGGGCTTTCATGAAAAGTACCTGACATTAAGAAAAGATTTTACTTTAAATACAAATATGGAAAACCAGGACCTGTTTTTATTCATCGGCGGCACCGGCGGTTCAATGGGTATGGTTTATATGAACGGATTTAAAATCGGCGAAATCGGAATGATTGTGAACGGCAGAAAGACACAGGGGGCCGATGAAAAATTCGGGTTTTATATTAATAAACATAATATCTTAAACGGGGCGGCCGATGTTAAAAATACAATCAGCATTGAATTTGATACTATAACGCCGAGCTATGACGGTGTGCAGGACCCAAGGATCCTTCTGGGTACCTACAATAGTTTAAGATCATATTATGAGAAAAATATTTCGGCAAGTTTGTTTTTTCAATACGGGATCATATTTACCGGCATATTTGCCCTGATCATTTTATTTTTACTTTTGATGACTGAATGGGGATCACCCAACCGCAATAAATATGTTTCTACCATATTCTTTGTGTTTTCGGCAATTTTATATAATTTATTTTTTACGAATGTTTTTGTCAGATATGTTTTTGATACAATATTACTATCCAAATTATTAATTTTATCGATTGTTTTTTTATGCCCGGCAACCCTGGATTATGTCCAGTATTTCTTTACCAATAAGACGAATATATTGTCAAAAATAAACAGAGTGGTTTGTTTGCTTGTTGTTGTAATGGTTTTTGCCATTCAGGATTTTGTCATAGTCAAATTGATCCATGGCTATTTTATCATGTACTTTTTTGTTGTAATTGTATATATATGTGCCTTTTGTGTGGCCCATACTCTTAAAGCCCGGGAAAAGTACAATGCCGTTGTTATTACTGTTTCGATTATAATCGGCGCGGTTTCAGGTATTTCCGACCTGTTGACCAACTTGGGATTGATTCATATGCCGCTTTTATTCAGCATTACCATTTCCATTTTTATTGTGATGAGCGCCATGGTGATTATCGCTGATTTTATAAAGATCAGCGATTATAATAAAACACTTTCTCTGGAATTGAGCCAGTTGAACGTGAACCTTGAAGCCAAGGTTTCTGAAAGGACAAAGGAATTGAGCCAGGCCAATGAAAAACTGAAGAAGCTGGATACTGTTAAAAACGATTTTATTGCCAATATTACCCACGATTTCCGGTCTCCTCTCACAGTCATACTGAATACGGCGGATTTAAACTTAAAAGAACACAAAGACAATCCTTATAAAAGTGAAT
The DNA here is from genome assembly GCA_963835575.1 of uncultured Spirochaetota bacterium. Taxonomy (GTDB): domain Bacteria; phylum Spirochaetota; class Brevinematia; order Brevinematales; family JAOACQ01; genus CAVYGN01. The sequence goes on from CAWIGG010000002.1 coordinate 219,687, forward strand.
TTGAAATGATACTGTCTTCTTCCTACCGCATGAAAAATTATATTGACCGGCTTCTGGATTTAGCGAAGATGGATGCGGGGGCCATAAAACTAAAAATCAGAAAAACAGATATTGTACAATTTTTAGAAACAATCGCAAGTTATTATCAATCGGCGATAATAAATACCAACATCAAAATTATAACCAGTTTTCCTGAAATTCCGGTGGAAAATTTTTATACTGACGAGGAAAAATTGGATGAGGTAATCAGCAATATCCTGTCCAATGCGATCAAATATGTCAGTATTGAAAACGGGATTATAGAAATTGAGGTGAGAGATGAACCGGATACGGTCCTGATTATTATATCAGACAATGGCATAGGAATACCTGAAGATAAACTGGAATTTATTTTTGAGAGGTTTGAACAGCTGGAAAGCGGGAGAAATACAAAATTCAGCGGGAGCGGGATCGGTCTTGCTTTTGCAAAACAGCTGGTGGAATTTATGAAAGGAAAAATATGGGCGGAATCGGGAGGTGAAAATAAGGGCTCCAGATTTATGATCAGGCTGCCGAGAGGCAAAGCCGCTTTTGATGATCAAGAAATTTCAACCGAATCAATGAAAGCGACATCCTTATCCCGTTTCAAGAAATTGGTAGAGTATGATATCGGTAGAAAAATTCAAAAAGAAGAACTGGAATTTTATATCAAGGAAAGAAATAAAGAAAACGAATTTGTCCTCAAAAAAAGCGTGATATTAATAATTGACGATGAAAAATCAATCGCCGGAATCGTGATGAACTATCTTCTAATCAATGGATTTGAAAACTTTATTATCGCTAATAACGGTAAAACCGGCCTGAAAGCCGTGTATCAATACACGCCGGATGTCATATTGTGCGATTATAACATGCCCGGGGCTCACGGGCAGTGAAGTTCATGACGCGATAGTTGATAACCCGAAATACAATCAAATTCCATTTATATTTTTGTCCGCTGTGGCGGATAGAAATTTAATTATTGAACGCAGGGAAAAAGGGGCAAATGCTTATTTAAAGAAACCGATAGATGAAAATGATCTTGTGCTGACGGTAAATCTTCATCTGAAAAAATATTTTGAATATTTAAAAACCCTGGAGCTTGCGGCCATAGATGAACTAACAGGATTATACAACAGGCGGGAAATCATCAAGCGGCTGCATGAAGAGCTGGCTGTCAGAAAATTTATGGAATTATCGCTTATATTTTTTGATGTAGACCATTTTAAAGAAATAAACGACCGGTACGGCCATCCCATCGGCGATCGGGTTTTAAGAACTATAGGAAGAATCATAAAAGGAAACCTCAGGCCCTATGATATATCGGCAAGATATGGAGGAGATGAGTTTCTGATAATCCTGCCTCAAACAAATTCGGAAAATGCCGTTCGGGTAGCGGAAATATTAAAAAAGAGTTTCGCCGAAGAAAAAATCCTTCAAAGTGAGAATGTTCTTGCTATTACCTGCAGTTTCGGTATTTCATCACTGATCGGCAACCAGAAAGACCTTGAAAAAGAACTGCATTTGAAGGATTTAAAAAAGATTTATGAGATAAAAGATTCCGCGAAAGCAGATTGGAAAATGATTCGGGAGACAAAAGAAAAGATTGCCGAAGTTCTAATAAGTTTTGCCGACAAAGCGCTTTATCAATCAAAAAAAACGGTGTGCGAAGACTGCGGATATTATTCTGAAAAAGAAGAAGATTTTCATAATAACAAATGCCCGAAATGCGGAAGTAAAAAACTGTCCGGCAGGAATAAAGTCAGTCTGTATTCGCATGATGAAAGCGCTGGTTAAAATGTAATATAAGCGACTTTTGATAAAAGAACAAATCAAAACGGACGTTCGATTTTCAAACAGCATACATAGGAAGTTGAATCATCCTCCCTCCGTAATCCGGAGGGGGGATTTTTTTGTTGTGCGCCCGGCAGGGCGCACGTTCTTGCGGGTGAAAGTCCCGTATGCACCCGGTAAGGGGAATCCCTCACCAGTTTGTGAACTTCTCCGGGCAGCCGGACAAACTGGTGAGGGACAGACGGCAAGGGTGTCCGCCGTGAGGCGGAATCTGAAGGAAGCTGCAGGCAAAGCACTGGTCTGACGAACAGAAACCGCATAGAGGCGGCACTGCTGGGTGAGACGGCAATTATCGTTAAAGCCCGATACTTACACAGAAAGCAATGGCGTAGATGCGGCAGACATAAGTGTGAAGGAACGAGCGCATTACCCGGGGAGGTCTGACAGCCTGCCACATATTGGCTATTGTCATCGAAAGGTGATAAGAGGGGTTTTCAGAAGTCAGCAGAAGCCATAGTAACCTCTTGACCGGAGGCGAAGGGCAGAACCAAACTATAGGAGTACCGCTATGAATCCTGACACGGTAACTTACGCAGAAGCGGAAGGAAACTTTCCGGCTTTGACAAAGGATAGGGACGGAATTCCGAAGAATAGCCAAAGCGCGTGTATCCGTGCAGAGAGTCAAAGAAGGAGTACACCGGATGAAACAAATTTAATAGAGCGTCTGGTCAAACGCGAGAACATGCTGGAAGCTTATCACAGGGTGGTAAGCAATAAGGGGGCGGCGGGAGTTGACGGAGTCACTGTAAAACAGCTAAAAGGCTTCATCAACAAACATATGAACATCGCCTTTCCTAAGAAATTATTCGACAGTATGGGACTCGTATCGATGCTGAACAAGATTTGTATTTATCAGAAATTATATTTTGGAACCGCCGTATACGGAACCGTACGTACGGTGGTGTGAGAGGTCGGCGGGTGTAAACCCGCCTCCTACTCAATTATTTTTTCTACAGGAAGATAAGAATGCTCCGGATGTCTTTTCATGTAATCTATCTTAAAAAATTTCTGTTAAGCAAAAAAACCATACCCAAAGTACTGTCAAATCCATACTCAAGGTTTGCCCTGTTTTAAAAAGCGGTTATTTATAATATTAACCTATATATAATGTGGAATAATATAAATTAGGAGGAAATATGAAAACTATGAAGAGAAGTTTGCCATTATTATCATTACTGGTAGTTGTGTTCTTCTTTTTAATTTCGGCTTCCTGCTCCTTGTCATTTAAAAATGATAATAATTCAGGCGGTTCTTCCGGATTGAACTCCAATCCGTTAAAAGCTACATCTTTTAATTATACCGACGCTTTCGCCAAATCAATCCTGTTTTATGAGGCCAACTGGTGCGGGCCTGACGCCGGTTCAAACCGCCTTCCATGGAGAGGTCCCTGCCACACGAGCGACGGCGCGGATGTCGGGCTTGATCTCACAGGCGGTTTTCATGACTGCGGCGACCACGTCAAGTTCGGCCAGACCCAGGCTTACGCCGCGTCCACGCTGGGCTGGGCATATTATGAATTCAAGGATGTGTTCGTTTCCAAGGGCCAGGACGTTTATATGCTTAAGATCCTGAAGCATTTTACGGACTATTTCCTTAAGAGCTTTCCGAACGCGAACACGTTTTATTATGAGTGCGGAGACGGAACGACAGACCACGCTTACTGGGGCCCGCCCGAATTACAAACGACTGCTATTACAACGCGTCCCACTCTTTATGTCGCTAATCCGACAACGCCGGGTTCCGATGTCTGCGGCGATACGGCTGCCGCTCTCGCTTTGATGTACTTGAACTATCTGGACAAAGATTCGTCTTACGCGAACAAATGCCTCACTGCCGCGAAAAGCCTTTACACGCTGGGCAAAACCTATTTAGGCCTCAGCCAGGCCGGCGGATTTTACGCCCCAAGCGGCTACTGGGATGAACTGAGCTGGGGAGCCGTCTGGCTCTATCTGGCGACAACAAACACCAGTTATTTGAACGATGTGTTGACTTTCATGTCAAATAAGAATATTACCGATTCCAATCCCTATAACAATCATTGGACGCATTGCTGGGACGATGTCTGGGGAGGAGTATTCGTTAAAATGGCGCAGATCACAAACAGGCCGCTCTTTAAATCAGTTGCGGAAGAAAATTTGAGCTACTGGATGACCGGCCTTACCAGAACGCCCGGCGGGCTCTGCTACCTGAACTCCTGGGGCAACTGCCGGTATGTCGCGGCCGAATGTATGCTGGCCCTTGTTTATAACAAAACGGCAACCAACCAGGCATACGCCGATTTCGCTAAATCACAGATCGACTATATTCTGGGCAATAACCCGCATAGTTATTCCTATGAAATCGGGTTCGGGACAAGCTATCCGAAGTTTCCTCACCACCGCGCGGCCAGCGGGCGTTTTGAGCATCAGCCTGCCAATGAGTCCAAGGATGATCCGGAAAGGCACCTTCTCTACGGCGCTCTTCCCGGCGGTCCGGATTCCAGCGATAATTACACCGATGATGTGGAACAATATGTTTACACCGAAGTCGGGATCGATTATAACGCCGGTCTTGTCGGGGCTCTGGCTGCCCTGACGAAAACATACGGCGCCTCCCAGAGCCCTGAGGCTACTCCCGGCATTGAATCTACCAACGCGCCATGTTATGTCACCGCTTATGTGATGAATGAGGCCTCCGACCATTCGACAATCAGGGCGTTTTTCCACAATGATTCCGTGCTGCCGCCTCATTATGAAAATCAGCTGTCCTTCCGTTATTTCTTTAATTTAAGCGAATATTTCGCCCAGGGTCTGAACGCCAGTGCAGTAACCTCATCCATATTCTACTCGGCCTTAAGCGGAGGGACCCTGACTGCCCCGACCGTATGGGATGACGCGAATCATATATATTATGTTGAAGCCAGCATTGCCGGATCAGATTTGTACGGCAAAGCCGAATTTCAGTTCTCGCTGGCGTCCTACGGCGCCGCTATCTGGGATCCGTCCAATGATTTTTCCAGGACTGGGCTTTCAACTGCAACTAATGACATAATAGCAACCAATATTGCTGTTTATAGAAACGGCGTCAAAATATTCGGGAATGAGGCGCCCAAGGGCGCCACTTCCAGCAGTACGGCGTCTTCTGCTGCCGTCAGCTCGAGCCTGGCCGCATCCAGTGCGGCTTCAAGCGTTGCCAGCAGTGTTGCCTCATCGGCTGCTGTGAGTTCGAGCCTGGCCGCATCCAGCGTCGCTTCTTCTGCGGCAGTCAGTTCGAGCAGGTCTTCCGCAGCGAGCAGCGTGGTATCCAGCGCCGCATCTTCAGCGGCTATCAGTTCCAGCAGATCAAGCGTAGCATCTTCTGCAGCGGTTAGCTCGAGCCGGTCGAGCGTCGCATCCTCTATTGCTGTGAGTTCGAGCCTGGCCGCATCCAGTGTTGCTTCCAGCACAGCTGCTTCATCCGGCAGCGGATACGCTGTTAATTATACTGTTAATAATGACTGGGGTGCGGGCGCTACATGCACAGTGACAATAAAGAACAATTCTGCCACAGCCCTTTCGAGCTGGTCTCTTGTCTGGACATTTGCGGGAAATCAGCAGATCACTCAGATCTGGAGCGCTGCGCAGACAACCAGCGGCGAGACAGTTACGGCCGTCAATCTCAGCTATAACGGCACGATCGGCGCGAGCGGCGGGACTCTGAGCTTCGGATTAAATTTAAGCTACAGCGGAGCGAACGCAAAGCCGACGGCGTTTACACTGAACGGGACGGCATGCACACTCTATTAAATTTAAAATCTTTATTTTGATCTAAATATACCGTCCTTCGTTATGAAGGGCGGTATATTTCCATACAGGGAGAAAAGTTTTATGAACATGAGACAAAAATCACAATTATCAAAAAGTATTATCCTGATTTTTCTGGCTTTAATAATGGGCTCCTGTACGGTTTTATCACCGGACCACGTTAATAGCGGCAGTCAGATAAATAATAATACTGAGAGAGCAACGGACATGAATAGTTTTGTCAAGACTTCCGGAACGCAGTTTGTCGTCAGCGGGAAAACTTTTTATTTTAACGGGGCCAACCAGTATTATCTGTTCTACAAATCCCATGCCATGGTTACCGAGGTTATCACCGATGCCGCCGCTCTGGGACTTACCGTTATCAGGACCTGGGGTTTCTGCGACGGAGCGCCAAAGGACAACAACTTCGGCTTCCAGCAGAGCGCCGGGGTTTATGATGAGGCGACATTCAAACAGATGGATTTTACGATCAATACCTGCAAACAATACGGCATCCGTCTGGTTATCCCGCTGGTCAATAACTGGGACGATATGGGCGGTATGGACCAGTATGTCATATGGGCAGGAGCTTCAGCTCATGACGATTTTTACACAAACGTGCAGTGCCGGACCCTTTATAAGAGCTATGTCAATTATTTTTTGAACAGGACGAATTCTATAACGGGAGTCGTGTATAAAAACGATCCCACCATCATGATGTGGGAACTGGCCAATGAGCCCCGCTGCGACAGCGACATGACCGGCATGAAGCTGAGCAACTGGATCAATGAAATGGCCGGTTATATCAAGAGCATCGATCAGAACCATCTGGTTTCGATCGGTTCAGAAGGATTTTTCAAGGGGGTCGGATACGGCTATCTTTATGACGGCTCTTCGGGATGTGATTTTGTCGGCCATAACAGGATCCAGTATATTGACGCGTGTTCCGCTCATCTTTATCCATCCAGCTGGGGCATTTCCACGAACGATGCCGTCAACTGGATCATTATGGGGGCGACGAACGCTCATGTCACAGTAGGCAAGCCGTATTATCTGGGTGAATTCGGTTATCCGGATCATACCGCGCGCAATCAGATTTATCAGGACTGGTACAATACGCTTTATGCTTACAACGCGGACGGGGCCATGTTCTGGCTTCTGAGCGGCCATCAGGATGACGGTTCCCTCTATCCGGACTATGACGGTTTTACCGTCTATTATCCCCAGGACACAAATACATGCGCCGTTATATCGGCATACTCCGTCAAGGCAAACGCCGAAACCGGGCAAACCCCGGCTTCCGCGGCCAGCAGTACTGCTGTATCTTCTGTCAGTTCGAGCCGGTCTTCCAGCAGTGCGAGCAGCGCAGTTTCCTCGTCAGTCATTTCCAGCCGCTCGAGCTCGAGCGCGGCAATTTCATCGGCAGTCAGTTCGAGCCGGTCGAGCGTTGCATCCTCAATTGCCGTAAGTTCGAGCCATTCCAGTGCAGCTTCTTCTGCGGCTGTGAGTTCGAGCAGATCGAGCGTAGCATCTTCAGTTGCGGTAAGCTCCAGCCGGTCGAGCGTAGCTTCTTCAGCAGCAGTCAGCTCAAGCCTTGCCGCATCCAGTGTTGCAGCTTCTAGCGTGGCTTCCAGCACAGCAGTTTCATCAGGCAGCGGATATGCAGTTAATTACACCGTCAACAATGACTGGGGTGCGGGCGCAACATGCACAGTGACGATTAAGAACAATAGCGCGACAGCCCTCAGCAGCTGGTCTCTTGTCTGGACTTTTGCAGGCAACCAGGCTATAACCCAGATATGGAGCGCCAGTCAGACTACCAGCGGTGAAACAGTGACTGCCGTGAATTTAAGCTACAACGGTACGATCGGCGCGAGCGGCGGGACTCAGAGCTTTGGCTTCAATCTGAGCTACAGCGGATCCAATGCAAAACCGGCTTCGTTCACTTTGAATGGGTCGGCGTGCACGCTTTATTAAGGGCAGTTCTAAAAACTCACATTTTTAGAACTGCCGACCTTGTTTTAGATCATGCGGCCGCTGAGTTCGCGCGGCGAACTCCACGCGGCAGCGATAGTTACAAAAACAAGGAATTTATTTTATAGGGGGCAGTTCCAAAAACTTAAGGTTTTTGGAACTGCCCTTAAGTGAAATTTCCGGAAATATTTCCGGTTTTTTATGATGGGATAGAAGAATATTTATAATGAGAAAAAGTTAATAATAGATAAGTCATTCAGCCCTGTCCGGGCCGGTGCCGCATCCCCCCCCGACCGCGGTATTCGGTTCCGGACCGGGCGAAAATGACGGATAAAAAATGGAGGAACATTATGTCAGGGAAAAAATCAGGAAAACTTTTCTGTCTGTTTTTAGCAGGCGTGTTTTTTGTTCTTCAATATGCAGGCTGTTCTTTACAGTTACCGCAGGATTCCGGAACGCAGAGTCTGATGGTTAATCAGCCCAGAGCGACCGTCAGCAGTGTCGGACGTCTGACAGGCATCAACTGGTTCGGCTTTGAGACCAGCGCTTACTGCCCGCATGGACTGTATATCAGGGATTATAAATCCATGCTGAAACAAATCAAGGATCTGGGATTCAACTGTATCCGCCTGCCGTGGTGCAACGATATGCTGACTCAGACCACCCCTCCCTCGTCCATTCAAATCAACACAAATGAAAGAACGGATGCCTATACCGGCCTGCATAACCTGAATGCCGATCTCGCCGGTTTGTCCCCTATACAGGTCATGGACAAGGTAATTGATGAAGCTACCAGAGTCGACGGTCTTAAGATCATTCTGGACTGCCATTCGCATACTGTTGACAACTATAATAATGAACCTTTATGGTACACATCATCCTGTTCAGAAAGTAAAGCGATTTCCGATTGGGTCTTACTTATTAACCGTTATAAGAATAACCCCTATGTCTGCGGAGCAGACCTCAAAAACGAACCCCATGGCAATATGGGCTCATCCGGTATGAAGCCTCCCGCCACCTGGGGTTATGACGAGCCCGGTCAGGGAACAACAGACTGGAAAGCGGCCGCTGAAAGGATCGGTACCGCCATCCTTAACGCCAATCCCAATATGATCATCATCGTGGAAGGCGTGGAATGCTATTACAATTATCCGACCGACACAGTCACCAATTTCTTCTGGTGGGGCGGCGAATTATCAGGCGTTGCCGACCATCCTATCACCGCTATTCCTTCCGCTCAGCTAATGTATTCGGCGCATGAATATGGTCCTCATGTGTATAACCAGCCCTGGTTTCAGGATTCGACTTTCCCGAATAATATGCCGGCCATCTGGGACAAGCACTATTATTTCATCAAGAAGAATGGAATCGGCTCTCTCTTCTTTGGTGAATTCGGTATTATGGAATCTGAAGTTGACGCCGGCGGCGTGGCAGCCACATGGTATAAGAACTTTATGGCTTATATCGGAACCGCCAACAGCTGGACATTCTGGTGCATCAATCCCGACTCAGGAGACACCGGCGGTATATTACAGAGCGACTGGGTTACGGTAGAAACGGGTAAATATAATATATTAAAGCCTTATCTGGCCGCTCAATTCTCTCCTCTCGGCGGCGGATCAAGTTCATCTTCCTCCTCTGTCGCGGCGAGTTCGAGCCTGGCCGCATCCAGCGTTGCGTCTTCGGTAACAGTCAGCTCCAGCCGTTCGAGCGCCGCTTCATCTATAGCTGTCAGCTCGAGCCGGGCCGCATCCAGTGTGGCTTCCAGTGTTGCGGTTTCCAGTATAGCTTCCAGCACAGCCGCTTCATCAGGCGGTTACGCTGTTAATTACACAGTCAATAATGACTGGGGCGCAGGAGCTACGTGCACAGTAACAGTTAAGAATAACAGTGCGGCGGCTCTTTCCAGCTGGTCTCTTGTCTGGACATTCGCGGGCAATCAGCAGATTACGCAGATCTGGAGCGCTTCTCAAACGACCAGCGGCGAAACGGTAACAGCCGTCAATCTCAGTTACAACGGTGCGATAGGAGCGAACGGCGGGACACAGAGCTTCGGCTTTAATCTGAGCTACAGCGGTTCCAACGCCAAACCCGCGGCTTTTACTCTGAATGGGACAGCTTGTACAACTTATTGATCAGAATAAAAAATTCCGGTAAAAAGGTTGAGGCTTTCCCCGGCCTTTTTGCTCATCTCATAAATAAAAAAAATGGAGGAACATTATGTCAGGAAAAAAATCAGGAAAATTCTTCTGTCTATTTTTAGCAGGCGCGTTTTTTGTTCTTTATTTTGCCGCTTGTTCTATACAGCCTGCACAGGATTCCGGGGCGCGTAGTCCGGCGGTCTTTCAGACCAGGGCGACAGTCACTGTCAATAACGTGGGAAGGCTGACCGGTGTGAACTGGTTCGGCTTTGAAACAGGGAATCTCTGTCCCCATGGTCTCTGGTCGAGAGACTACAAATCCATGCTCAAGCAGATTAAAGACCTGGGCTTTAACTGCATCCGTTTGCCCTGGTGTATTCCCGCGCTGACGGGAAGTCCGTCCAGTATCCAGATCAATGTTTACGGGATAGATGCCTACACAGGCCAGACTAATTTAAATGCCGATCTGAGCGGTCTATCCTCTATTCAGGTTATGGATAAAATCATCGAGGTGGGAACACAGACTTATGGCCTTAAATTTATACTTGACTGTCATTCGCTTGTCGCCGATCAATACCAGAGCGAACCGTTGTGGTACACTTCCGGCGTTTCGGAAAGCCAATGGATTTCCGCATGGACGACCATTGTCAGCCGTTATGCGAATAATTCTTATGTGATCGGATGTGATCTGAAAAATGAGCCGCATGGCAATACCGGCACCGGCTATAAACCCCCTGCGACATGGGGATATCAGGCTTCCGGTTACGATGCATCGTCAAGTCCCACCGACTGGAAAGCGGCCGCTGAAAGGTGCGGTAAGGCGATTCTTGCGGTTAATCCCAATATCATTATCATGGTAGAAGGTGTGGAGCAATATAATAACGATTATTTCTGGTGGGGCGGCAATTTGGAAGGAGTGGCATCAAACCAGATCAGCACTTCCAGTATTCCTGCAAGCCAGTTGATGTATTCCTGGCATGAATACGGCCCGGAGGTTTTCAACCAGTCCTATTTCACGAATTCCAGTTTTCCGAACAATATGCCCGCGATCTGGGATCAATTTTACTATTTTATCAAAAAGCAGAATATTGCGCCCCTGTATCTTGGGGAGTTCGGCATAACGGAAGCCGGAGTCGACGCCGGTGGAACTGCGGCGACATGGTACAAGTCTTTAATGGCGTATGTGGGCAGTAATGTCAACTGGACGTTCTGGTGCATAAACCCTGATTCGGGAGATACAGGAGGCATCCTCCAGGATGACTGGGTCACTGTCAATACGGGCAAATACAATATTCTGAAGCCTTATCTGGCCGCTCAATTTTCACCCCTCGGCGGCGGGTCAAGTTCATCTTCATCCTCTGTTGCAGCGAGTTCGAGCCTGGCCGCATCCAGCGCTGCGTCTTCGGTAACAGTCAGCTCCAGCCGTTCGAGTGCTGCATCATCAGTTGCTGTGAGCTCCAGCCGGTCAAGTGCAGCTTCTTCAGTTGCTGTGAGCTCCAGCCGTTCGAGTGTTGCATCATCGGCAGCAGTCAGTTCAAGCCTGGCCGCATCCAGTGCGGCTTCCAGCGCTGCGTCGAGCGCGGCTTCCAGCACATCCGGCGGTTATGCCGTAAACTACAATGTCTCTAATGATTGGGGCACGGGCGCCACTGTCACGGTGACGATAAAGAATAATTCTGCCGCGGCCCTCTCGAGCTGGTCTCTTGTCTGGACATTCGCGGGCAATCAGCAGATTACGCAGATCTGGAGCGCTTCTCAAACGACCAGCGGCGAAACGGTAACAGCCGTCAATCTCAGTTACAACGGCATGATCGGAGCGAACGGCGGGACACTGGCTTTCGGATTTAACCTGAGCTACAGCGGCTCGAACGCCAAGCCGGCGGCCTTTACCCTGAACGGCACGGCATGTACGTTATATTAAAATCCGTTTCAAAATAAATTGATAAGGAGGAAAATTTTTATGAAAAAAGCGGGTTTTTTAGTTTTTGCGGGAATAGGCCTCTTACTGTTTTCACTGTACTTTGCTTGCAGCCTGAACCTCGGAGCAAGCAATAACGGTAAAGGCAATGCCCCAGGAATAACCATACCCAGGGCCTTTGGCGATAGGATCACGGTCTCCGGCACCCAATTTTTCGCGGGCAGCAGCCGGATTTGGATCAACGGCGCTAATACGCCATGGAACAGCTGGGATGATATGGGCGGTACTATGGATACTAATTGGTGGAACACTGAGTTTCAAACTCTGCATACTAATGGCATTAATGCCACACGCGTCTGGCTCATCTGCAGCGGTGATGTCGGAATTGTTATAGACAGCAGCGGCTATGTCTCAAACGCTACCGCCACTTTCTGGAATCACCTCGACAGTCTTATGCAGATATGCCAGAATCAACAGGTATATCTTGACGCTACCTTAATATCATTCGATTGTGTTAAGAACAATACTGCCTCTAACTGGAAAAATATGTTTAATAGTGACAGCAGTATTGATTCATTTGTCAGTAATTTCTTGATTCCTTTAGTTAACCGTTACAAAAATAATCCCTGGCTCTGGACTATTGATCTATGCAATGAACCGGATTGGCTTTTCGAGACTTATGGTATTCCATGGAACCGGATTCAGACATATTTCGCTAAATGCGCTGTAGGAATCCATGCGAACAGCAGCATCCTGGTCAATGTTGGAATGGCAATAATCAAATATAATAGTACTACATGCGCCGGTGCTCAGGGTAATATGGTAAGCGACGCCTCACTGCAAGCATTAGTGGGAGGCGATACAAGGGCGAAAGTCGATTTTTGGAATGTTCACTACTATCCCTGGATGGATCCATACTGGCCGGTTCCATTTAACGTGACACCGGTTGTTTTCGGTCTTGACGCGAGCAAACCGTCGATAGTCGGGGAATGCCCGGCTAAGGATTCGACAAACCATACTATTATAGGGGATTATGAAAATGCTTACCAGAATGGCTGGCAGGGAGTCATGCCATGGACGGCCAACGGTGTGGATGCTAACGGAGACATCACTACTTTGGGGCCTGCTACCCTGGCATTCCTGGGCAATCATTACAGTCTTGTGTTTCCAGGCGGAACTAATAGCAGCTCGTCTAGTTTATCCAGCAGTTCGAGCACTTCGACTTCGCTCAGTGCAAGCTCTGCGTCATCGGCTGTTAGTTCAAGCCGTTCGAGTGCCGTATCCAGCACTGTCAGTTCGATCAGCTCGGCAGCAAGCTCTTCGTCCGCTTCCGCACAGTATCTGAATATCAATCTTCCCTTTACTAATGATGGAGTAGGAGAATATTACTGGCAGACAAGCGGCACGATTACCAGCATGAACTCATGGAATCTCGATGCTCTGGATGTGAATGGAACAAGCTTTAAAAACGTTTATGTCAGCGGCAGCGGCCTGCCCGCGAAGCAGAACGGGTACTACTATATTCACTATAAAGGCTCCTATTCCTACAGTCACGTTGAAATTGCCGGCTCCGGAACGGTAAGCAGCAGCTCCGTTACCTCGGCCGCAAGCAGTTCGAGTTCTGTGTCATCCGCGGCGAGTTCGAGCCTGGCCGCATCCAGCGCTGCGTCTTCGGTAACAGTCAGCTCCAGCCGGTCAAGTGCAGCTTCTTCAGTTGCTGTGAGCTCCAGCCGTTCGAGTGTTGCATCATCGGTAGCAGTCAGTTCCAGCCTGGCTGCATCCAGTGTGGCTTCCAGCGCCGCATCGAGCGCGGGAGGATACGCTGTGAATTACAATGTCTCTAATGATTGGGGCGCGGGCGCCACAGTCACGGTAACGATAAAGAATAATTCTGCCGCAGCCCTTTCGAGCTGGTCTCTTGTCTGGACATTCGCTGGTAATCAGGCGATCACTCAGATCTGGAGCGCTTCTCAAACGACCAGCGGCGAAACGGTAACAGCCGTCAATCTCAGTTACAATGGTGCGATCGGAGCGAACGGCGGGACACTGGCTTTCGGATTTAACTTGAGCTACAGCGGTTCCAACGCCAAACCGACGGCTTTCACGCTGAATGGAACGGCATGTTCAACATATTGATAATATGAATATTCTGGGCTGGCGGATTACGTCAGCCCGGAAATATAAAAAGTGAAGAATTGAGAAGAAATCACACTTCAGTATAAACACGTGTTTATAGAAAAAGTATGAACGGACAGGTTCATTTCTAAGGCCTGAACTGAAGGCTATTCGTTTTTCATGTGAGGTTAAAAAAAGATTAAATTTTTCATCTCAATAAAAAATAATCGAAAGGAGGTTTTTATGAATCACTTGAAGGTTAAAGCGATTTTACTGTTCGGAAGCATACTGTGCTTTTTATGGTCATGCTCCGTAAACCCTATGAGTGAGAAAGGCCAGTCATTGTCTTTCACTGGGGTGAAAGCGACGGCGAACGGAAAGTTTTTGGGAAATATCTGGGGAGGCAATACCGAACCTCTGAACTTCAGCAAGTATTGGAACCAGGTGACGCCTGAAAACGCAGGAAAATGGGGATCAGTGGAATTGTCCCAGGGCACTTACAACTGGAGTGATCTGGATGCGCAGTACAGTTATGCCAAATCCAAAGGCTTCCCGTTTAAGTTTCATAATCTGGTATGGGGAAGCCAGCAGCCGAGCTGGATCAGTTCATTATCTGCCACAAACCAGGTGCTGGCTGTAATTGATTGGATCTCGAATGTCGGCGCAAGATACTCAAACCTTGATTTTATCGACGTGGTCAACGAACCGATTAAAACCGGCCAGCCTCCCTATGGGGCGGCCATCGGCGGCAGCGGTTCGACGGGATGGGACTGGGTCATTTTTGCATTTACGGTGGCACGGAAATATTGCGGCAATGCAAAACTGCTTGTTAATGAATACAGTGTGGAAAATGATACCTCTGCAGCAGCGCAATACACCAATATTATCAATTTGCTGAAAAGCCGTAATCTGATAGATGGAGTGGGGATCCAGGGCCATTATTTCAGTTTGGACAGTGATGATACCGGTACTTTATCAAACTGTCTGTCAATTATATTGTCCACAGGCCTTCCGATTTACATTTCTGAGCTTGACCTTGACGGAGATGATGCGACTCAGCTTTCCAGATACCAAAAATATTTTCCGATCCTCTGGAATTACTCAACGATTAAAGGCGTCACACTCTGGGGATACATCCAGGGTTCAATCTGGACAACAAACGCTTATCTCTTAACCACTTCCGGGACGGAACGCCCGGCATTGACCTGGCTGATGCAGTATGTCGGCAATACTACCTCGACCAGTTCCAGCAGCCCGGTTGCGTCTTCCAGCAGCGCGGCTTCGTCCGTACCTGTAAGCTCCAGCCGGTCGTCCGCGGCGAGCAGTATTGCTTCTTCAGTTGCTGTCAGCTCCAGCCAGGCGAGCAGTATAGCCAGTTCCGCTTCATCCTCAGTCCAGTATCAGAATATTACTCTTCCGTTCAGCTTTGACGGCACGGGAGAATTATACTGGCAGACAAGCGGTACGATCACCAGCATGAATTCCTGGAATCTTGATGCGCTGGATGTGAATGGGACAAGCTTTAAAAATGTGTATGTCGCCGGAAGCAGCCTGCCCGCGAAACAGAATGGATACTACTACATTCACTATAAGGGGTCATATTCCTATAGTCATGTTGAAATTGCCGGCACATCAGGATCGGTGAGCAGCAGTTCGATAGCTGTCAGTTCCAGCCCGGCAAGCAGTGTCGCCTCTTCAATAGCGGCAAGCTCCAGCCGTGCAGCCTCTTCAATAGCAGCTAGCTCTAGCAGATCGAGTATTGCATCTTCAGTAGCAGTCAGCTCAAGCCTGGCCGCATCCAGTGTCGCTTCCAGTGCGGCATCGAGCACGGCTTCCAGCACAAGCGGCGGGTATGCAGTGAATTATACCGTCAATAATGACTGGGGCGCGGGCGCCACAGTCACGGTAACCATAAAGAACAATTCCGCAACGGCCCTTTCGAGCTGGTCTCTTGTCTGGACATTTGCGGGCAATCAGCAGATCACTCAGATCTGGAGCGCCACGCAGACAACCAGCGGCGCGACCGTTACTGTGAATAGTTTAACTTATAACGGCGCGATCGGCGCGAACGGCGGAACGCAGAGTTTCGGCTTCAATCTGAGCTACAGCGGCTCGAACGCCAAGCCGGCAGCATTTACTTTGAATGGGACGGCATGCTCGACTTATTGATAATAATGAATATTCCGGGCTGGCGATATACGTCAGCCCGGTTATATAAAAAAATAGGAATTGTAATAGTATGATGAAAATCAATACTTTTATATAAACTCTTGTTTTTGTAGAATAAACAACCAAACTGGCAAGTTTTTAATGCGTCTTGATTGAAGTCTCTGCCGTGTTAAGTGTGAGGTTTTAAATAATAATGAAATTTTTTGTTTCAATAATGAATATAAGAAAGGAGTATGCTATGAAGCTATTGAAGATGAAAGTTTTATTACTGTCCGGAAGCATGCTGTGCTTTTTATGGTCATGCTCGTAAGCCCTTTGAGTGAGAAAAGTCAGTCATTGTCTTTCACCGCGGTGAAAGCGACGGCGAGCGGAAAGTTTCTGGGTAATATCTGGGGAGGCAGTTCCGAGCCCCTCAATTTCAGTACATACTGGAACCAGGTGACTCCTGAAAACGCCGGGAAATGGGGTTCCGTGGAATCCAGCCAGGGAACCTATAACTGGAGCGCATTGGACGCGCAATACAGTTATGCTAAATCCAGAGGATATCCTTTTAAATTCCATAATCTGATCTGGGGCAGCCAGCAGCCTGCCTGGATCAGCACTTTGTCGGCCGCGAACCAGGTGCTGGCGGTCATCGATTGGATTTCGAATGTCGGCGCGAGATACAGCAATTTAGACTTCATAGATGTGGTCAATGAACCTCTGCATTCGCCGCCCTCCTATTCGAATGCGATGGGCGGAAGCGGCTCCACCGGCTGGGACTGGATTGTTTTTGCATTTCAACAGGCGCGGAAGTATTGCGGGAATGCAAAACTGCTTATCAATGAGTATGGCGTGGAGGGCAACACCACGGCCATGGCAAACTACACGAATATCATCAGTATTCTTAAGGCTTCGAATTTGATAGATGGAGTGGGAGTCCAGGGGCATGATTTCAGTCTTGACGGCTGTTCACTAAGCACGCTGTCGAACTGCTTGTCTATGATTGCGGCCACAGGATTGCCGATCTATATTTCGGAGCTTGATCTTTCATCTACTGATGACACTGTCCAGCTTGGTCTTTATCAGAAGTATTTCCCGGCATTGTGGGAAAATCCGGATGTCATGGGTGTTACTTTGTGGGGTTATATTCAAGGCTCAATATGGACTTCCAATGCTTTTCTTCTCTACACAAACGGCACGGAACGCCCTGCTCTGACATGGCTGACGAATTATGTGAGAGGCGGGGCTTCTTCTGCAGGCGGATCCATCCAGGTTTTTTTCTACAACGGAAATACCAGTACATCAGTAAACAGCCTTTCCCTTAATTTTCTTATATCCAATACGGGACTCTCCATCATCAATTTAACCAATGTGACTCTCCGCTATTACTACACCATTGACAGCGCAACGAATCAGATCTTCAACTGTAATTACTCGACTTTAGGCAACAGCAGTGTGACCGGAAGTTTTGTAACGATGCCGAATCCCGGGCCGACTGCAGACAGATATGTTCAGATCGGCTTTACGAGTGCGGCCGGAAGCCTGTATGCCGGGAATAGCGCTGTGGTTCAAGTTGCGGTAAATAAAAGTGACTGGTCCAGTTATATACAAACAAATGATTATTCATTTAATTCCTCGGCCGCAACATATACGTCCTGGTCAAAAGTGACCGGGTATATCTCAGGCACGCTTGCATTTGGCACAGAGCCGTCTTCCGGCAGTTCCTCATCCATCTCAAGTGTGAGTTCCAGTCTATCCAGTTCATTAAGCAGTTCCGTTATTTCCTCGAGCAGCAGCCGTTCCGCCGCATCATCTTCGGTCAGCTCCAGCCTGAGCTCGAGTAAATCGTCGAGCAGTGTGTCCAGTCCTGCTTCGAGCAGCAGCCGTTCCAGCGTTGCATCCAGCATTTCCTCATCAGTAGCAGTGAGTTCCAGCCTTTCCAGCGTTGCGTCATCGGCAGCGGTGAGCTCGAGCCTGGCAGCATCCAGTGTTGCTTCAAGCGTTGCTTCCAGTGCAGCATCGAGCGCGGCATCCAGCACAAGCGGCGGGTATGCAGTTAATTATACAGTCAATAATGACTGGGGCGCAGGGGCTACGTGCACGGTGACCATAAAGAACAACAGCGCCGCAGCCGTAAACGGATGGACATTAGTCTGGACATTTGCGGGTAATCAGACTCTCACACAGATTTGGAACGCAACTGACACCCAGAGCGGAGCAACTGTTACCGTTAAGAACGCGAGCTTTAATAATATCATCGGAGCGAGCGGCGGGACCCAGAGCTTCGGATTTAATTTGAGTTACAGCGGTTCGAATGTTAAACCCGCGGCATTTACTTTAAACGGTACGGCATGCACACTTTACTGAAGAAAATTAATGGCGAAATTAATTTTAACGCTCTTAATAAGATAATGAAACCATAAAAAATAATCTCCATGTTATCTCCCCTCCCTTTTAGGGCGGGGGGGATATTTTTTAAAGATGGTTTGTATTTTTAATAAATAAAGATGAATAAAAAAACCGTACTCAAAGTATTATAAAAACCGTACTAAAGGTTTAATAATGTTATGCAAGCGAGATTTATAATAAATGACCTTAAAAAGGTTTTGAATGAGAAAGGATATAAAATTAAGAATGATAGTTGTCTCAAGTTTTTTGATTCGTTTTTTACCGGGTCCTTTCATGTGATTTATTGATATGCCTTTTTATATATGTAATTTCATCAACTGTTAATAGAAACAAGCTTAAGTGTTTTTTGTCAGCGGGGGAATAATTGCCGGGTTGTCATTGATTTATGCCGATGTTTTTATTTATTGATAAGGAGGTTTTCAAGGCTTTAATAACGTGGGTTTGAGAAAAGAATGGATTAAACAGGGAGGCTGATTGTGATAAAAAATATTTTATAAGGAGTAATGACATGAGAAAAGTATTTCCAAGAAAGCAATTTTGGCTTACTTTGATGTTTTTTGCTGTCGGTATTTCTCTAGCAGTAATCGTATCTTGTTCCCTTTCAACTTTTGGAGGCGGTCCTAATGCGGATTACTCTAAAGTCAATCATGCGCCGAGCTATCCGGGTGTGGCAACACGGGCGGCTCCTATGGTCATTGATACCAATGTCTCGGTTGATGCTTCAACTGTTGTCAGGACCATGCCGGACGATTTGTTCGGGAACAACATTGCGGCCTGGGAAGGGAGTACGGATGGGAAGGACGCCTTTTTGAATGACTTCATGAAGATAAGCGGCATGAAACTGATCCGTTATCCCGGCGGTTCATGGGCAGATATCGTGGCCTGGGACACGGTCGGAGTGCCTTCAAGCAATTCATGGGAGCTGGACAATAATGAGTCAATAGCTTTTGCGAAAGCAGCCGGAGCCAATCTCCAGGCGATCGTCAACTTCAGCGGATACTGGGACGGCGTTCAGCATACACCGGCCGATGCGGTGGCTAAAGCGTCCAACTGGGTCGCCTATATGAAGAACACCGCCGCTTTTCCAATTAAATACTGGGAAATCGGCAATGAATCATACGGCAGCTGGGAACAGGGCTACACAAATGGAGCCGCCTATGGCAGCCGTTTTGCCGATTTTTATAAGGCAATGAAAGCCATTGATTCCACGATCCAGATCGGGGCCGTTTCCACGCCTTACGATAACGGCGACAGCTATACAGGATATTACTGGTGGATGAGGGATATGTTATCCAATTCAATAGCAAAAGGAGTGATTCCGGATTACCTGATTATCCATACCTATCCGATGGACGAAGCCATGTCGGCCGATGCCGACGCAAGGCTGTTACAGGCGCCCTGGACGATATCTCAATTGACGGCTAACCTGGACCAGATCGTGGCCAATTATGCCGGATCAAGCTATGTTGGAAAGATTCCATATAGAATGACGGAATACCGTTCCGTTTTGAACAGCCGCGGCCAGACGATCACTTTCCTGGACGCAATGTTCACGGCACAGTACATCATGGAAATGGCGAAACACGGCTGGGCCGGGGCCAATTTGTGGAATATCAGGAACGGTATGAGTACCAGTTATAATGGAGATTACGGCATATTTCAAAAAACCAGTTCAGGAACTGTTATTGACGACTATTACACAACTTATCTTGTGTTCCCGTTCCTGAGCAGTAAATTCGGGCGCAGCATGGTCAATGCGTCGGTCACAAGCAATTCCTATATCAATGCCTATGCTGCCAAGGATGCATCCGGTAATCTGACCATATTGCTGATCAATAATTCTCCGGATACAGACCTTACGGCCCAGGTGAACATTACCGGTTTTACCGCCGCGACAAACGGGTTGGAATGGGTGCTGGCTCCGGCCGGTATGACGGCGAGCGGCGCCACAACACCAATACAGGAATGCACGAATATTTCCTATAACGGTGTGGTCCACCCGAGCGCTCAAACTGCTTATTACACGAGCGGCATACCGATAAAAACAGGGACGAATTTTCCGGTTCCAGTGAAAAAAAGCACGATGGTTCTGGTTAATGTTCCCAGTACGGCCAATGCCAGCAGTTCATCATCCGTTTCTTCCATGTCTTTCGCTTCTTCCAGCAGCCGTCCGAGTGATATTGTGCAAACTATTCCCGGAAAAGTTATTGGGGATTATTATACGAATATGAACGGCATTCAAGTTGAATCCTGCGGCGATTCAAACGGCGTTGGAGACGGATACGATATCGGTTATATAGATTATGGAGATTGGTGCGATTACAACGTTAATGTCCAGAGTACGGCAAATTATAATGTGGAATTCAGGATCGCAGGCGCAACACCGGCTGGATGTATCCAGATTTATACGAATGGACAATGGATCATGCAGACGATATCTACTCTACCGGCAACAACTGGATATCAGGACTGGACTTCCTATAATACAAATTTCACACTGACTGCCGGGCGTTATGTACTGCGGGTCTTTTTCAACGGGAACGGCTTTAACTTCGAATATGCCAATTTCACGATACCGGGCGGTTCTTCATCGAGTTCCAGCGCAGCATCTTCGGTACCGGCAAGCTCCAGCCGTTCGAGTGTTGCGTCCAGTGTGGCTTCGAGTATTGCATCGTCAACCGCAGTGAGTTCAAGCCGTGCCGCGTCCAGCGTCGCTTCTTCAGTTGCCGTCAGTTCGAGCCGGTCGAGCGCTGCATCCTCAGCGGCAGTAAGCTCCAGCAGATCGAGCGCTGCGTCTTCTGTGGCTGTGAGTTCGAGCCGGGCCGCATCAAGTGCAGTTTCCAGTGCTGCGGTTTCCAGTGCGGCTTCCAGCACAGCCGCTTCATCTGGCGGTTACGCCGTGAATTATACTGTTAATAATGACTGGGGCGCAGGCGCCACTTGCACGGTGACCATTAAAAACAATAGCGCGGCAGCCCTCAGCAGCTGGTCTCTTGTCTGGACCTTTGCAGGCAACCAGGCTATAACCCAGATATGGAGCGCCAGTCAGACTACCAGCGGTGAAACGGTGACAGCCGTCAATCTCAGTTACAACGGTGCGATAGGAGCGAACGGCGGAACACAGAGTTTCGGCTTTAATCTCTCATACAGCGGGTCCAATGCCAAACCAACAGCATTCACTTTAAACGGAACTGCATGTTCAATTTATTAAAGAAAAAAGCTCATTAACATCTTTCTGCCCCCGCAAATAGCGGGGGCAGAATTTTTTTCAGCAGAACGGCTGTCATGAATTTCAAGGGTTCATCGTTTAAATCTTACCATTGGTAGGATAAAAACCATACCCCGGGAACGGGTAAAACCATACCTTTTGTCCAGACGGATTAATGCGGTTGTTTTTTATAATAATAGGCCCTGATTAAGGTTAAAAAATAAAAACAATTATCCCAAATGATTTTACCGCGATTTGCATCTTTTTATT
Organism: uncultured Spirochaetota bacterium; assembly: GCA_963835575.1. GTDB lineage: Bacteria > Spirochaetota > Brevinematia > Brevinematales > JAOACQ01 > CAVYGN01. The sequence goes on from CAWIGG010000002.1 coordinate 241,506, forward strand.
ATTTATCAGATATCAACGAAAGAAATATTACATATAAAAAAGGAGGAAAAGAAAAATGAGGAAAATCTTAGTAAGGTTTCTGCTTCTTGCTCTAACTCTTGCGGCCGCATTGTGTGTTGTGTCATGCGCGTTATCAATCCCGGACGGATCGAATCAGGGTGAAAAATCCCAGCCTTTGGGTTCGGGCTTGAGGGCCGCTCCGGTAGGCAGCGGCGCGTATCCTTACGGAACTGTTCTCGGGAATGACAATCAAATGCTTGTCAACAGCTACAGCACCTGGAAATCGAAATACGTCACTTCTTCCGGGGCGTCGGGTTATCTGAGGGTCCAGCGCCCGGAAAATAACAATGATACTGTTTCGGAGGGCATCGGCTACGGCATGCTTATTGCCGTTTATATGAATGACCAGGCGACATTCAACTCTCTGTGGAGCTATGCCCAGAAGTATCTGGACGCCGACGGCCTGATGAACTGGCAGATTGACAGTTCCGGGAACGTTATCGGACAGAACGGGGCCACGGACGCCGATGAGGATATGACTCTGGCACTGGTTGCCGCCGATAAATTATGGGGCGGCTATACTTCTCAGGCCACGGGCATGATCCAGAAAATTTATAATAACGAGGTCGAAAGCGGCACCTACTGCATAAAGCCGGGTGATGTCTGGGGCGGATCGGCATGTATGAACCCATCGTATTTTGCCACAGCGGAATACCGGGTTTTCGCACAGTATTCCGGCAATACAGGCTGGACTTCCGCGGCATCGGAATGCTATACGGTTTTAAACGCTAATAAAAACGCCACTACCGGTCTGGTGATGGACTGGTGCCAGGCTAACGGTACCCCTTCTTCCCAGCAGCCCGGTGGAACCAATTATCTCTATGATGCTTGCCGCGTTCCGATGAGAATATCTCTGGATTATCTGTGGTTCGGGACTTCAAGCGCACAGACTTTCCTGAATACAATGATCGGCTGGTTTGCCAATATCGGCGCAGCAAATATTAAGTCCAGTTATACTGTAACCGGGACCCCGCTTGTGACTTACCAGGATTGCGCCTTTTTAGGGCCCATCGCTGCCGGTTCATGCTCGGCATCAGTCAGTTCAACTTTCAGGTCTGATATTTTTACCGATTTGACCAACAGGGGCGTTAATAACAATTACTATAATGATTCTCTGGCAATGATCTGCATGCTGATCACAACCGGACACTTCCCGAATCCTCTAACTTTGAGCGGGAACTCTTCATCTTCCGCAGCTGCCAGTTCGAGCCGTTCCAGCGCCGCCTCTTCAGCAGCTGTGAGCTCCAGTGCAAGCGTAGCTTCTTCTGCCGCTGTGAGTTCGAGCCGGTCGAGCGTCGCTTCTTCAGTTGCCGTCAGTTCGAGCCGGTCGAGCGCTGCATCCTCAGCGGCAGTAAGCTCTAGCAGATCGAGCGCTGCGTCTTCTGTGGCTGTGAGTTCGAGCCGGGCCGCATCAAGTGCAGCTTCCAGCGCCGCAGTGTCCAGTGCGGCTTCAAGTACAGCCGGCGGATATGCTGTGAATTATACAGTCAATAATGATTGGGGCGCAGGCGCTACATGCACGGTAACCATAAAGAACAATAGCGCCGCGGCTGTAAACGGATGGACCTTAGTATGGACTTACACGGGTAATCAGACTCTCACACAGATATGGAACGCTGCATATACTGCAAGCGGAGAGACCATTACCGTCACAAACGCAAGCTTTAACAATGTTATCAGTGCTAACGGCGGGACTCAGAGCTTCGGCTTCAATTTGAGCTATAGCGGATCCAATGCCAAACCAACGGCGTTTACGCTGAACGGGACGGCATGTACAACGTACTAAAATAAAAAAGCGGGCGTCCCTCACCAGTTTGTCAAGCTCCACCTGAGAAACAAACAAACTGGTGAGGGACGCCCGCTATTACTACTTTATTATCTTATTTCAATTGTCTCTATGGTCTCTTTTTTTATCTTCCCTGCCGGGCTTCTCTTTAGCGTTTTTTCCTCTTTGACTATTATCATTCCCTTTCTTTGGTTCTTCATTTTTCCAGCCGCGTTTGTCCCAGTATTTATTCTTATGCCATTCCTTCCAGTGGGCCTTTGTGTCATTCCATTTTACTTTTACCGCATCATTCCGTGAATCTCTCCACCTGGGAGGCATATGCGTGATTGCGTAGGGAACACGCCGGTTATCAACAACAACCCAGTTCCCGGAATAATTATCCGATCTGTACCAGCCCCCCTGCAATGGCCTCCACCAGAAGCCTTCATAAAAGAAAATGTCGTTGTTATCGGAAGATGTGTAGTAGATATAGGTGCCCGGTATAACAATCAGATCTGGATTGGAACCTAAAACGATATTGGCCACAGTTTTGTGAACGATAAGTGATGCAGTGGCAGCAGGCGCCTGTGAGAAAAGCGCCGCAATAAACAAAAAGATCAGAATGAAAAAGGTTCTTTTCAACATACTGTACTCCTTTTTTAAAATTTGTTTATACGATTAAATAATATAACCCAAAAAGTCTTAAGAATCAAGGATTAATCCGATTAAAAAAACAGCAGCGGGATCAAAATGGGAAGGATCAGAAAGGCCATTCTGGGAGCCATTTCAGTAATTGAACATAGTCTCTGCCGGCCGGCATTCCGGAAATGACCGGATAAAAGATGATAAAAAGGGCCGCCGCGGCCGCCAGCCAGCCGTAAATCAAAAACCGGGTCCATGTTTTCTTTTCCGTAATATGACGCATTATATAAACGGCGCAGAGGACCATAAAAGGAACGGCCGCGTAGAAATGATAAATCCAGGTCAGTCTCTGCACAAGAATCCACGGGAGATACTGGGCAAAAAAGCCCGTCAGGATGAAGAAAGCCTTTTTGTCCCTTGTTTTAATACCGGCGATAAGGCATGCTATGACAGCCAGAATGCCCGGCCACCAGACCGCTGGATTTCCCATGGCGGCTATGGTGGAGACGGTGACGGCCGGAAAATATTCATGGCCGCTGTAGTACCAGACGGGTTTCAGCATCAGCGGCCATGTCCACCATTTTGAAGCGTAGGGATGTGTTGCATTGAGGCTGGTATGATAGCGGAGCATGTTCAGCTGGTTGCCCAGGATCTGGTCCAATCCCGGGCCGCGCGCGAAAGGCGTGGGCAGGTAGGAAAGAACATATACTGACGCGGGAATGACGATGAATGACAGCGCGGCAATCCCGGCCAGCTTGAGGATTTGCCCGGGATAGCGCCTGACGGAAGCCTTGAGCGTTTCCGCATCTCCGTCCGGAATATTTTTCCCCGCATTGATTTTCCGGGCCGCGCAGGAACGGTATTCCTGAAAACTCCTGAAGACGGCCGCAAAGAAAATAACGGCAAGTCCCGCGCCGGCGTAAAAAGAAATCCACTTGACCGATATGCCGAGTCCGAAAAAAAGTCCGCTGAGGAGGAGCGGACAGGCCGCTTTTTTAAGGCCGTTTTTAAAAAGGTCCCCGCTGTAAAAACAGTACATGAAATAATACATCAGAATGATAAAAAAGACGGCAAATGTGTCGACAGTCCCTATCCGGGATTCTGTAAAATGGAGAAAATCGGCCGCGAACAGTATCAGCGCGAAAAACGCGTATTTCCGGCTGTTGAATAATCCGCGGGCGAGCAAGTAAAGAATGATGAGCATGCCGATCCCGAAGAGGGCGCCCATCACGCGCCAGCCGAAGGGGCCCATGCCGGAAAGAAATATTCCGCCTGCGATGATCAGTTTGCCGAGGGGCGGATGCGTCCACTCAAAAGGCTCCATTCCATGAAGATATTCGTACGCCGTCCGGGCCGTGTAAATTTCGTCAAAATACATACTATTATAGAAGGAAGGAGTAAAAGGAACGGCCGCCTGTTCGTCAAAAAGGTTGGCCGGAGAACCTTCGCTTAACGGGCTGATTTTTACCGGGATGATATTTTTTACTCTTAAAAGGCGGTACATATTATTTTCTTCTCCCCAGATGCCGGCCTCGTAAAGAGTGGAACCGGGAATTTCCACTGTCAGCCGGATAAAAGCGGCGCTGAAATCATATTCCGTCCTTTTCCAGGCAAAAAGAGAGGGGATGAGGGCCCGGTCTTTCATCCAGTTTGTGCCGTCCTGTGAATATTCCAGATCGTATCGCCCTTCGCCGCTTATACCGCCGAAACAGGAAATATATTTTACGTCTTGTTTTCCGCCCAGGTCAATAATAAAGCTTTCACTTTGTGCGGCCGGCTTCCAGCCGGTGCGGGGGCTTTTCGGGCTTCCGAGATTAAGGAAGGCGATAAAGCTGTACACGCATAATAACAGGCAGAGGAATATCAGCTCCTTGTTTGTAAAGGGAAGTCTGGTCATTGTTTCATCCTTATCTCATTATTCTCTGGAATTCCCGCTTCCGATGAAATAAACAGGAGAGGGTTTCTGTTTTTAATAAACAGGTCATAGCCGGTTTTTACAAGCCATGCAAGGGCCGTCAGATGGAGAAATGAAATGATAAAAAAGAACTGGTCGAACCGGGGAACATAGAATGAGTTCATCAGGCTGAACTGAAAGACATACCCTGTATTGAGAAAATGCAGCAGGCTTAAGAACCCGGTGATCAGAAAAATCCTTTTGTCTTTTGTGAAAATGAAAGCAATCAATCCCAGGGCGATGGCCGGGTAGAGGTACCGTTCATGCATCCTGGAACTTAAAATAAAAACCGCCGTGATAATAAATAAAGCCGTATAAGAATAAAATTCCCGTCCTTTATTTTTCAGGAAGACAAACACGGCCCATCCCAGTACGGCAAATATAAATACAAATCCCCAGATGGAATAGGGCAGGAAAAGAAATGTTTCCGAATCAGGCATCCCGTTGCCTCCGGAAAGGGAGAATAAATTGGCAGCGTTCAGGCTCGCGTAGGGATAGAGGGCAAGGGAGTCCGTGTATTTTTTGAAAATCCAGAACGGACCCTGTATGACGGAAAAGGGAATGATGCCGAGGATGAAAACGAGAATGCCGGCCCCCGCGCCGGCCAGGAACGTCCGCAAGCCTCCTTTTCTAATGAAGGCAAAAATAAGGAGCGGGGCGAAGATCAGCGCCTGCGGTTTGATAAGAAGGGCGGCGGCGAAAAAGCAGCACGCTTGAACGGCCTTTTTTTCAATCAGAAGTATCAGCGTCAGCAGGATGAAGAGGGTGAATACGGAATCGATCTGGCCCCAGACCGCGGAATTCAGGATAATAGCGGGATTAAAAAGAAAGAGAGCGCTCAGAACAAAAGCCTGCCGGCCGCCTCCGTTTTTTTCCGCATGGCGGAAGATGAAAAAAGCGGTCAGGAGGTCGGCTATGATTGCCGGCAGTTTAAGAATAATAATATAAAGCCGGGAATCCTGAGGAAGCATAAAGATTTTTCTGATGGCGCCTATGATGTATAAAAAATAGATATATCCGGGGGGATAGTCCGCGAAAATTCCTATATAGAAGCCCGGTAGTCCCCTGTCGGCGGCCTGGATCGCCCATGCGGAGAAATTATGTATGTCGACGGGATGCCCTTTAAAGGAAACGGCGAGGATGACGCGGAGGATGAGGCCGGCGGCGAAAAGGATGGAAAGGCCCCGGAAATTTATTTCTTTATTCGCAGTGCCGTCAAAAGATTTTTTCTGTAATAAAAAATAGCCTGCCGCCAGAAGCGCGGCGTAGGCAAGGGTAATAATCAGGAGGACCGGGATCGAGACGGGGTTTCCAGGTTGGGTGTCAGTCACCATCGGGGCCGCCATGTTTGCCAGCTTCATAAAGAAAGGCTGAACAGGTGTGAATTTTAGGACAGCCTGTCCATCTTCGACCCGGATGCCGGGTAAATGGGAAATTGTGTTTTCCACCGGGAAAAGACGGCCGCAAAAAGAGAGCGCAATAATAATGAATAAGAGTTTAACGAGCCTTTTATTCATAATAGTACCTACAGCTCAAATAAGATTTTCCCCGACCTTTATAGCAGGATATAACTATAGGCCAAATAAAGAGGTCTGTCAAGAAAGTGTGGAGGGCAGGCGCGGCCTCCGATTTAATCGGGGAGATTGTTCACTTTCTTTTGTCCGGATTGCCTGTCGGTTATTTCATTTTCGGAGTCAAACCAGCCCCTTACAATAAGCGGGCAAGACAAGCAAAAGAAAGTGAACCGAAAGAAAAATGCCTATTTCGAGGCCATTTTCATACGAAGCTATCGGATTGTATGGATGTGTGTTATCCGGCTTTTAATAAACAGTTCATTGTAATAATAGCCGCCTTAAATCGCTGTCCTTGCCCAGCACCACTTTGAGGACGGGCAATCAAAGTGGTGCTGGGCGTCGGTTTTGACATCCGTGTCAAAAGCATGCGCCTCTCTTCTATTATAATATAAACGGATAGCACGACTTTATATTGAGATATTTAATGCGCAGATTATGGCTAATGGAAAATGGCCTCTGGAACGGGGGGATGAAGAACTGGATGGAGTAAAAAATAAAAAACAAACAACGGACTTTAAGCAAAGAAGCCGTCATTGCGAACAACACATATTCTCCATTGCCGCTGATTTGAGCGTGAAGCAATCTGTCTGCATAAAATAGTGAAGATGATTAAGAAAAAAATTATAGCTGTGCCGCCACTATTGTTACTGGATATCCCCTCCTGCAGACGGTAAGCCCGGCCTTTTTCGTTCCGCATTTGACAAACGCCGGGATAATGTGTTAAACTGAATCGATTGGTAGGAATAGATTTGGGGATTAAATTACTATGTTTTGCTGAAAAAGCAAAGCAATTTTAAGCGTACTTGTTATGTTAACAGCATTGGGGCATGCGGAGAGGCATGCCTTTTTTTGTTTGAGAAGGAAGTAAAAAGGATTATTTCAGCTATAATAAGATATACAAAAGTCCTATAAAAATTATTGTAAATTTTGATAGAATAGGAGGTTGCTTATGAAATCCGGCAGTTATTTCTCATGGTTCCAAGAAAATTGGTATAAAGCCGGGGTATTGGTCGGAATAATCTTGATTGTTTACCTTTTTGCACTTGTACTTCCAAATAATTTGCTGCTTTTTGTCCTGTTAATGTATACCCCTCTATATTATCTTCACGAGACTGAAGAATATATTTTTCCAGCCGGTTTTTACCAGTTTTTTAATAAGAATATATTCAAGACAGATCCGGAAAATGGTCCGCTTGAAACAAAATCTATATTTTGGATTAATATGGTTTATGTATGGATTGCCATACCAATTTTCAGCCTACTAGCCATTGTTGATTTGCGATGGGCGGCATGGTTGCCCTATTTTTTCATATTTCAAGCGTTTAGTCATCTAATTCTGGGAATTGTTGGTAAAAAGCTCCTTAACCCGGGTATGATTTCGTCATGGTTAGTGCATGTACCTTGGGGAATCTGGACAATAATTCTCCTGATGAATGCAAAAGTTATATTGAATCCATTCTGGAATTTATACCTGCTGATCGGTTTGCTGCTTAATGGAACCCTGCCAATCGTGGGACGTTTTCTTCTGGCGCGATACAACAGTAAGAAAAGTGTGGGCAAATCTCGTGCGTCATAGTTTTGCCTCTGTATTTTAAGATATTTTAGAATAAGTATTTGGAATATCATATAAGTTAAATCGTTAATAAATAATTTGTACCGGACTTTTGTATATCAGCGGCTATACGCTCCGCTCCGTCCTCACTAGCATTCCGGGCGGTGCTCGGCCTGACGGCAAATTTGGCTTTGTCATCTTTTTTGCGCGTGGGATGCAAAAAAGATGACAACCCTGCGGGACGCCAAACTTCTTCTACGCGCACCGTTATACGAAATTTGCCGGGCCGAAGCTGGTTGTGTGGTGTTTTCAGGCATCCTTGCCTGAAAACAGCGTAAGGTATATAATCAATCTTTAAATAAAACAAAGGAATTAAAGAATGAGAAAACAAGAGGGGCTTTTAATAGTTGAAGAGAAAGTAGATGATTTCAACAGAAACGAAAGTACTTACCTTTCAAAAAACTTTCAGGAAACGGAAGCGAGGACCCGGTTCATTGACCCGCTTTTTACAGCTCTCGGCTGGGAACTGGAACAAACCGGCCTGAACCGTCAATGCTGGGATGTTTACCGTGAATTCTCGCAGAGGGACGATTCATCCACTAAAAAGCCCGATTATGCTTTCAGGATCAAAGAAAAAGGCGCGCCCCATAATAAATATAAAGAAAAATTCTTTGTCGAGGCGAAAGCCCCATGGGTCCCTCTTACAGACGCAAAGCCCGTCTTTCAGGCCAAAAGATACGCCTTTTCATCTCATGGCAAAGCCCCCATCGTCATTCTCACCGACTTTCAGGAATTCCGGGTTTTCAACGGCCTGGAAAGACCGCGTTTCGAAAATCCTCTGCAGGGATTGATTAAAGAGCTGGATTTAAAATATACCGATTATTCAGTTAAATGGGATTTACTCTGGGCCAACTTTTCAAAAGAAGCCGTTTATGACGGAAGCATAGATATCCTTGCGGGAAAAGTTTCCAGGAGTACAAAAACATTGGACGATGAATTTCTGAATGATATTATCGAATGGAGAGAAACGCTCGCACGGAATGTCGCCATCCGGAATAATAACCTGTCCGTCGATGAAATCAATGAAGCCGTTCAAAGAATTCTTGACCGTTTTGTCTTTATCAGAAACCTTGAGGACAGAAACATTGAAGACGAGAACCTTCTTATAAATCTTGTGGACCGTCAGGACGGCGGGGACGCGCATTTTTATAAATGTATCGTCCCGGTATTCCGTAAATTCGATATTGATTATAACGGCCTTCTTTTTAAAAAACATTTCAGCGAAGACCTGGAAATTGATAATAAGGTCATTAAAGATATCATTAAAAGCATGAGTTCGCAGGTCTCACCTTTCCGGTTTGATATCATAGAGCCTGAAATATTGGGGCGGATTTATGAAAGATTTCTCGGCTCCAAAATCCGGCTGACGGAAGACCACCATGCGAAGGTCGAGGAAAAACCGGAAGTGCGCCATGCCGGGGGCGTTTATTACACGCCGGAATATATCGTCAAATACATCGTTGAAAACACCGTGGGAGCGTTATTAAAAGGTGAAACCGCCGCCACAGACAGGAATGTCTGTGGTACCACCGGCATTCCTGCCGGTGGAGGTATGCCCCCCGAAGAAATCGAGAAAATTAAAATACTCGACCTCGCCTGCGGTTCGGGAAGTTTCCTGCTTGGGGCTTTCGGCTACCTGATAAAATACCATCAGGATTATTACTCCGGTCTTTCCAAAACCGCCCGGAAGAAATACAAAGACGATTTTTTTGAAACCCCGGACGGAGAAATCCGCCTGACCCTGCGGAAGAAAGGCAAAATCCTGAAAAACAATATTTTCGGCGTGGACATCGACAGGGAGGCCACGGAAGTGGCAATTATGAGCCTTTATTTAAAACTGCTGGACGAGGGTTTTGACAAAGGGCAGGCTTTACTATTTATGAAGGGCCATATTCTGCCGGATATGACGGCGAATGTGAAGTGCGGGAATAGTTTGATTGGCACGGATTACTTTGAAGGAATGCTAAAGATAAACGATGAGGAATTTAAGAAGATCAATCCTTTCGATTGGGAGAAAGAGTTTTCTGAAATACTAAAAAAAGGCGGCTTCGATTGTGTGATTGGGAACCCGCCGTATATTCGTATTCAAGAGCTTAAGGAATATCAACCTGAAACCATTCCCTACTTAAAATCAAAATACTATTCTGCTTTATCTGGAAATATTGACATTTATGTAATTTTCGTGGAAAAAGGGCTAAGTTTATTAGATAAAAATGGTAAACTTGGATTTATTCTTCCAAGTAAATTTTTTGCCACTGATTATGGAACAGCATTACGAAAAATTATTTCAGAAAAAAAGGCTTTGAATAAAATAATTGATTTTGGACATTCACAAGTATTTGAAAATGCAACTACTTATACCTGTTTATTATTCCTATCAAATGAACCGGTTAATAAAATGAATTATACCAAAGTTATTAATACATCTGAGATGCTCAAAGATGAAACAATGTCAATATTAATAGAGAATGATAAACTTACTGATTCTCCATGGATATTTGCTACAAATACAGAAAATCTAATAGCTGAGAAATTATTAAATAATTGTGTGCCGTTGAGTATGATATCAAGAATTGGGCGTGGCTCTAGTTCAGGAAATGATGATGTTTTTATGCTAAAAATTAAAAACGGTTCTTTCTTTACACGGCAAGACGAAAGTATTAATATTGAAAAAGAAATTCTACGCGTACCTATTTATGCAACTGATTTCAATCGTTTTAGTTTTGCACCAGATTCTGGAGAACTAATTATTTTTCCTTATAAAGTCAATAATAATGATTATGAATTGATTTCTGAAAATGAAATAAAAAACAATTTCCCTAAAGCATATAAATATCTTTATACACATAAAAAGGAATTGGAGGCACGCAAACAATTTAAAACATGGTATAGTTTTAGTGCTCCAAGAAATTTAGAAGTTCATGAAAAAGCGCATATTCTTGTACCACTTTTAGCGGATCGTGGTTTGTTTTGTCGGCTTCCACTGGAATCCAATAATTATTGTTTAATGGCTAGTGGAGGATTTAGTATAACAATAAATAGCGAGTGTGGATTATCTCCAAATTACATACTAGGTTTATTAAATTCACGCGTATTATTTTGGCGTCTTCGTTCAATTAGCAATATATTTCGAGGTGGATGGATTACTTGTACAAAACAATATGTCGAAACATTACCAATATATAAAATCAATTTTTCTGTTGAAAGAGATAAATTTCATTATGACAGTATGGTATCCTTTGTAGATCAAATGCTTTCCGTTCAAAAAGACCTGCAAAAATCTAATACCGATCAGGGGAAAGCCCTTTTAAACCGGCAGATTGAAATGCTCAACAGCCAGATTGATAAACTGGTATATGAGCTGTATGGATTGACGGACGAGGAGATAAAAGTGGTGGAGGGGAAGGAATGACTAACTACAGATAAATAGATGCACATGGATAGAAAACGGCCCGAATCTGTGTTTATCCGCGCTTAATTAACCCATACGTGGGCAGGGAGGATGAATAATGATGCTAAGAGAGTTTCATAATTTTATGATTGAACTTGCAGAAAAATCTGTTTCAGATGATGTTAAACGGATGGGAAATATTATCTTGAAATATCTTAATGAAATTATTCCTCTTAGCACTGCATATGGTCAGCGATCAAAAAAGATTATCGAATTAGCACAAAACGAATTTGAAAAAATAGTTCCACAAATTACTGTTTCTACAGAGTCTAATCAGGAAGATGAATTTGCTATCAGTCGATTAAAAAGTATTGAAATTGAATCATTCAGGGGTTTTAATCAAAAAGAAATATTTGATATAGATGCGCCGATAGTTCTACTTTATGGTCCCAATGGTTCAGGAAAAACCAGCTTTTGTGAGGCGTTAGAATATTCCCTTTTAGGGTTTGTGGAAGAAGCAGAGGTAAAACGGTTTTCAAACACAGATTACCTCAAGAATGCAAGAACAGATAGGCTTGAATTTCCTATACTAAAAGCAATTAATGCCAAAGGAGAAATGATTCTGGTTTCTCAGAATGATGCAATTTACAGATTTTGTTTTGTTGAAAAAAATAGAATAGACGACTTTTCCCGCATGGCTGCAAAGTTACCTGCTCAACAAAATAAATTGATCGGCACTCTTTTTGGCTTGGATTCTTTTGATGAGTTTGTGAAGGGATTTTCCAATGAACTAGATTCGAGATATATCGATTTAATCGGTCAAAAAACTATTGAATTGCAAGAAAAGAGAAAAACTCTCAGTGCTGACGAACAAATAGCTGCATCAGCGGAAAAAGATTTTGAAGAACTTACATCAACTGAAAACAAGACGGTATCAGAATTTAAATCTGATATGAATTATCCCGATTTTGTTGCTTATCTTGGTACTATAGAGAAACCTGGCAGAATTCAAGAACTCGAACAATTAATAGAAAAACAAATACCGAAAAAAATTGGATTGACTCTTTCAATACTTAAAGAGATTGATAATTCACTGACATATTCTCTAGAGAAAATTAATAGTTATGAAAAAACACTGGAGGCCAAAAGGAATCAGATTTCTTTTCGTAACTTGTATCGGGCAGTAAAAGAACTACATACTGAAAATCCTGATATTTGTCCTGCTTGTTCCACCCCTTTGAAAAAAGTTGCTCAAGATCCCTATTTAAGAGCAGAAAATGGATTAAAAGAATTGGAAAATCTTTCAGAATTAGAACAAAATTTATCTGATTACAAAGCGGCACAGCAAAAATCTTTAAGTGATTTGTTTCAATTGGTGAAATCTGCGGTTGATTTTGAACAGACTTGCTTAAATCATGAATTAACCAATGTTCCGAATTCTGAAAAAGAAATGACATGTGATTTGTGGCTGAATTTTAAGCAAGACTCTGGTGATGACGGTTTGAATTGGCAGAAATTGGAAAATATTATTAGTAAAATAGAAGAATATGATAATAAAATTGAAGAACTTGAAAATGAGCGCGATAGTTATATTGTTGAAATTAAACAGCTAAGAATATATAGGGAAGAGGTTGTTCGTCATGATGAAGCCCGCAAGAAGAAAAATGAAACTATTGAGAAGGCTAAAAAAAATATAATTCAATTTGAAACAGATAATAAAAAGCTAATTGAAGAAGTAGAATCAGAAAAGCAAAATATAGAAACAAATAAAAGAATTGCGGGCGCTTATAAAATTTTCGTTGAAGAACTGAATATCTATCGAAAGGAATTGCCAGAAAAATTGATAGCAGATTTAGCAGATAAAGTTAAGGAACTCTACAATGGGTTTAATCGAGCGGACCAGGATGGTGACCTTTTAGCGGAGATTCGTTTGCCTCTTGTCTGTGGAAGTAAAATTGAAGTTGCTTTCAATAGCGAACCAACTCATTTTTTTGATGCGTTGCATGTATTAAGTGAAGGACATATCCGATGTTTAGGATTATCCATATTATTGGCAAAGAATTTAAAACAAAAGTGTCCTCTTTTGATTTTTGATGATCCTGTTAATGCAATAGATGATGATCATCGAGAAGGAATTCGTAGAACAATATTCGAAGATAGTTTGTTTGCCGATTCACAAATAATTCTTACTTGTCATGGAGAAGAGTTCTTTAAGGATGTTCAGAATTTATTAGGTGTGAAAAAAGTAAAAGAAACAAAAGCATTTACGTTTATTCCACATATTGGAGATAATCAGATTATAGTTGATTCATCACCTACCCCAAGAAACTATGTGGTTGCTGCGAGAAATCACTTTTCTAAAGGTGAAATTCGTGAATCATTGGCAAAAAGTAGACGAGCATTGGAATTTCTCGCGAATGAAACATGGAAGTTTGTTGCCAAATATGGTGATGGTTCTCTTGCATTGACAATAAAAGGCCCAAAAGAAAGGTTAGAATTAAGAAATCTAATAGAGAAATTGAGTTCTAAAGTTAAAAAAAGTAATTTTATACACAATGAAAAAGATAAATTATCTTCAGCTTTATCATCTTTATTAGGTATTGATGGACAATCACGAGAATGGAGATATTTAAATGGTGGTACACATGAAGAGGAAGACCGGGAAGAATTTGACCGACCAACAGTTCAAACAATTGTTGAATCTCTTGAAAAAACAGATGAGGTGATAAGGGCTGAATAAAGCATTAAAAATAATGAATAACTCCAAAATTTAATAAAAAAGAATTATTAATAAGTGAGGATATAAAAATGTTAAGATGGATATTCTTTTTGTTAAGTTTAATAGCATTCTGTATTCTAGCTTTTGTTCTATGTCCTGGAAAAGGATTTGCAATATCAGGTTTATTAATTGGAATTTACGGTTTTGGCGCAACAATTTATACTCTTCAAAAAGGAAACATTATTCGGGAAGCTGAATTTATTGAAAGACTATGTGGCGTTTTTGAAAGGCCAAATATCAGCAAACTTTATTATAAAATTGAATATAATCATTTGTCCTCTATTTTAGATGAATCAGAAGATGAGAAAGATTTAGATGAATTGATTAGTTTTTTTGATAGTATGGAGTATTATCATAAGAAAAAAATAATCTCCGATGATGAAGTGGAATTTGTTGCTGTTGAATTGTTGACAGTTTATGAGAATGAAGTTGTCCGCCAATACATTAAGAAAGTTCAAAAATATTTCAATAAATATCAGCATGATATTATTCCATCAACTGGTTTTCAAGATTTAGCTGAGAAATTAATAAAAGAACCGAAATACAGTATTTATAAAAAGAAATGATCAGCGAAACTATGTTCATCTGTGGTTAATTAACCCTTAAGGCAGTATTTAATATGGAAAGAACAATTGGGGTTGAATAAAAAAGCAAAATGTTAACAAATATTTTAGGGGGTATATATGAAGAAAATTTTCCTTACTCTATTATTCTTGGTTCCGGGTTCTTTCCTGTTTCCCTGGACAGACGGCGGTCATAAACTCGTCGGCTATATCGCCGGGGAGTATTTGAGTGCTGCCGCGTGCAGCAATATCTACAAATTTATCAAGAACGATCTTACCGCTGGTTCCAATTCACTGGAACAGCAGGTCAAGGCATGGATCATTCAGATAGCCCCGGATGCCGATTATATTTCAAATAAGGTGGGCGCCTGGCACTATATTGATTTACCGGAAGCCTCGAATTGGACGAGAAATGATATCTCAGCCTATATAGCTGCCAATACCGATAATGTCGTTTCTCAATTATCAAACGAAACGGCTTTCTTTGCAAAAGGTAAAAATAAGCCCGATTCCAAGGCTTACACCAATTTAATGCTTTTGATCCATTTTGCAGGCGATATCGCTCAGCCGATGCATAATATCGACTTTAACGGCGACAGCGGCGGTAATGACCGGGTATTCACCAATCTGTACGAATTTTATCAAGGGCACAACAAAAGAGTCAGTCTGCATCTTCTGTGGGATTTGGAGGCAAATACCAATGATGTAACGGATATTGACGGAAAAGGGAAAGAATTGGCGTCGGATATTTCAAACATGATATTGACTAACGCCGGTTTGATAGCCAATTGGACGAACGGCTCGTTAATCGACTGGTCTTATGAGAGTTATTTGATCGGGAGAAATATTTATTCCAATCTTTCGATAACCAATGGGACTAAATCAATGTTGGCAATGACTAATTTCTCTGAATACAGGTCAAATAATCAAGAGACAGCGTTTATGCAGATTAAAAAAGGCGGATTCAGATTAGCCTATTTGCTGAATACCCTATTCGGGAAAAAGTGACCCGGATGACACGGATGGGAACTGCTTAAAGTTAAATTAAAAATTGGGGGATAAAAAATTTCCCCAAAATTTATCGTAAGGATGGCAAAATGGCCCGGAAGAAGACGGAGGAGGAGATTAAGGTGGTGGAGGGGAACGGTTAAATGATAGAAAGCCGGGAAAATATTTTATTCCGCGGGAAATACCGCGCAAAAACCACACGGCTGCCGAATTGGGATTACGGTGCGAACGGTTTTTATTTCGTAACCATCTGTCTTAAAAACCGGGAATGTGTTTTCGGCAATGTGATTGACGGCAAAATGGTCCTGTCCGAAACCGGAAAAATTGCCGGTCAATTTTGGAAGGCCATACCGGAACATTTTCCGTTTGTAATCCCGGATGAATATATTATCATGCCGGACCATATCCATGGGATAATTGTAATTAATAAAAATGATGACAATGATAATGCCGTAATACCTGCACCCGTAACCGTAACCGAATCCGAAACCGCGGTAGTAGAGACAAGGCAATGCCTTGTCTCTACGAATACGAATACGACGAATACGAAAATGAATACGAATACCGGTAATATGGGTATTACGAATACGGGTATTATGGATAATACAATATCGGAAACAACGGATTCGGGAACGAATAATATTAAATCCCGGTTTCAGGACCAGGGTTCGAGAACATTATCATCAATCATCGGTTCGTATAAATCGGTATGTAAAAAAACAATCAATAGAATACAAAACGCCATTGATTTTCAATGGCAATCCCGTTTCCATGACCATATCATCAGGGATGAACGGGCATTGATAAATATCAGGAATTATATTATCAATAATCCCGCAAATTGGGAAACGGATGAGGAACGATAAATATCTAGGGAGAAACTCATGAGAAAAAAGAAGAATCAAATGGTACCCGACAATACCTATACCGAGTTTTTGCTTTATACCACGCCGAACGGCAAGGTAAAAGTAGAGATATTTCTGCATGATGAAAACATCTGGCTTACACAGGATAAAATCGCGCTTTTATTCGGGGTGCAAAGGCCTGCAATTACTAAGCATTTAAAAAATATTTTCGAAAGCAAAGAACTTATTGAAAAATCAGTTAGTTCCATTTTGGAACATACTGCCGGAGACGGCAAAACTTATAAAACAAAATTTTACAATCTCGACGCCATTATTTCCGTGGGCTATCGTGTTAATTCCGCGCAGGCGACTCATTTTCGTATCTGGGCGACCGAACGGCTGAAAGAGTATATCATCAAAGGTTTTACCATGGATGACGAGCGGCTTAAAAATCCGCAAAATATCTTCGGGCAGGATTATTTTGAGGAACAATTAGCCCGCATTCGGGATATTCGATCGAGCGAACGCCGTTTTTATCAAAAAATTACCGATATCTATGCAGAGTGTAGCGCCGATTATGACAGTGAGAGCGAAGAAACCAAAGTCTTTTTCGCGACCGTGCAGAATAAATTACATTGGGCTATCAGCAGGCAGACTGCCGCCGAAATAATTTATTCCCGTGCCGATAGTCAAAGACAGAATATGGGGCTGACCAACTGGAAAAACGCTCCCGATGGACAAATACGAAAAACAGATGCGGGTATTGCTAAAAATTATTTAAATGAAAAAGAGCTGGACCGGCTTAATCGCGTTGTTTCGATGTATCTGGATTATGCCGAATTGCAGGCAAATAATCGTAAAATAATGAACATGAAAGATTGGATCGCTAAATTAGACGCTTTCTTACAATTCAATGAAAAAGAGATTTTAACCAATCCCGGGAAAGTAACCGCTGAAATTGCCAAAGTTTTCGCCGAAAATGAACATGAAAAGTATCGTGTCATTCAAGACAAATTGCTGGAGTCTGATTTTGATAAAGCAATAAAGCGGCTTGAGGGTAGGAATAAATCTCATTAGTCCCAAAAACATCCGCGTGGGACTTGTGGTGAGCTTGCCGAATCCATTGGGGTTCAATAATCATTTTCAATAAAATAAAAAAGGTTCTGAAACAAAATCCTTTTATCTGCCGGGCGTAGCCCACCCCAAAAATCCCCCATCGTCCTATGTTATGGTATGCATCGAGAAAAGCATCCAGGCGGCTTTAATAAAACTAAATCCTATTAATCCGCATTAATCCGTGCAAATCTGTGTGAGAAATCGGATATTATAAAAAAGAATCTCTGCAAATCCCCGCTTAAATCAGTGTCAACGCCGTAATAACGCCAAAGATCAAAAACAAAAAGACAAACGCCAGTTTTATTGCCGGAACATTCCCGGCAAGCGCTTCCCCGATCTTTTTGCTGGAAACGCCGAAATAGACCAGGATGAAGATCAATACCAGCGGGATGATAAACGCGATGTTGTAGATCAAAAGATAGATCAGGCCGGGAAACCGCTCGTCCGAATTCTGGACCATATAGCCGATCACCGGCAGGTAAACCTGCCCGGTGCAGACTAGTGTGAATAGTGAAACAATGAATCCCAGTAAGAGCGAGCTGAGAAAAATACTGTAGTCTTTCATCTGCATGCGGATGTTATGCCGGACGGCTTTCTGAAAGAAGTCGGGCAGTTTGAGGATCATCTCGTTATTTTTCCCCTGCCGGGCTTTGATGAAATCGAAAAAGCTCAGCACGGCCAGGACCGCGAGAACGGCGATCAAAATGTATTTAATGGTTATCGAGACGGCAGGGTAGAACGAAATGGTTTTGACGAATTGGAACAGCCCCAGCCCGATGAGGAAGTACGTCAGGAAGACGGAGAAGATGTAAATGATCCCCGAAAGGAGAATGCTCCTGGCCGATTTCAACTGGAGCGTCAGGTAGGAGATCAGCAGGATGATCACGGTAAAGGCGCAGGGATTAATGCCGTCCAGAAGGCCGGCGGAAAAAACGGCGATAACGCTGATTCCCTTATTGAGGTTATTCATGCCGGAACCGGAATCATTTCCCTCGGTCAATTTTATGATCGCGTCCTTTCCGAAATAGTTTTTCCCCTTGTAAACCAGGATCGGCAAGTCGGGATAGAACCCCATCTTTTTAACGAATTTATCCGCGCTCTCTTTGTTTTCATTTATTTCCAGATTATAGTAATTGATGATGATGCCGCTGTCCCGGCCTATTATCCATCCGAGCAGTTTATTAATGACCGGAATACAGCTCTCGCAGTGTATGTTGTTCATGATCGTCGCAATATTATTGGATTCAAGAGTGCTCATATCAAGGTTTGTCAGGTAGTTGATTCTTCTGTCGTAATCCTTGTGCGGGCCGGCCGCGGGATTATTGATGATCCCGATGACGGTTAGAATAATATCCGGGGTGTCTTTATCGTTTGATTTAACGGCGATATGCCTGGAAAGGACTCCGTCAAAACTCTTTTCTATTTTGACTGTAAAGCCGATGACAACCGACCTGTTTTTTTCGAGGGAATACGCTTTATCATTGGTCAGGACTAATCCTTCATCGGGAGTTATGGATAGATTTAAAACAGTATTCCCGGCGTTCGAAACGGTAAAGCCGCCCTCGATGCTCCGGCCGCTCTCAATGAAGCCGAAATTATATTCGGAAGGCTCTATGCTTAATTTCGGACTTGCGAATAGATATGCCGAATAAAAAATAAAGGTCATGATAATAAAAATTCTTAACATTTTTCACGTCCTTATGATGCATTGAAGCATGTTTACCCTTTGTTTTACAGGCTTCAAGGCCCGTTTTGTTGACTGTTATTATAACTCTTTTTATACTTAATGTACATGAAAAAGGCTGGTTTTTCAAAGAGGCTTTAATTCATAAACCCGATATTCATTATGCTGGAGGAATAGCGTTATGAAAAGAAAAAATATTTTGATAAATTTTCCGGCGGTCATTTTGATTCTCTCCGTCCTGGCTTTAGCAGGATGCGCCGTTAAGAAGAAACCTCTCGGCTTTCATGCCCTGAAGATAAACGGGCAGTTCGTGGATGCCGTAATTTTTCAGGAAGAATATAACAAGTATTTTGAAAATTTCAGCAAAAATTCCAGGATAATGAGGATGACTGATGATGAACGAGAGGCAGAGGTTCTCCAGAAAGTTATAGATAGGGAGATTACTGAAAATTACATCACAAACCGCAAGGATATCGTTGTCACGGATCAGGAAGCGGCTGATTTTTTGAACCATTATATCAAGCCGGGCATGTATATGGATATTGATGAGGATGAGCCGGTTCCCCTGAGCTACAGGGATGTCGTTGTCAGCCAGGCAATTTTTTACTCCGTCAAACCCTATCTGATGAGGATGAAGATCATCCCTGAACTGGCCGGAAAGTATCATATTACCGTCAGTCAGAAAGAGATAAAGGATGAATACAATCGGCAGCTTAAAAATAATTATCTTGTCATCGGGAGGCATATAGTTTTGCCGAATGGGCAGATGGAGCTCGCCAATGAACTCGCGGAAAAAATGAAAAAAGAGTCCGATGTCGCCGATCTGGTCCAGAAATATTCCATAGACGCCGACGCGAAGGATAAAGGCGGGGTGATGGGGAATATCGCCAATGCCCCGATTACGCCCGATTTTCCAAAAAAAATGCTGAATGTCAGGCCAAGGGAAATCATCAAGCCTATCCAGCTTAAATACGGGATCGAGATCATCAGGATAGATGATGTCCTCCAGTTTAATCATACAGAGGATGAGATCGGGAAAAGCATCCTGATGAATAAATTCTATACTTCACCGGCCTATCATGACTGGGTGGAAACTCTGAAATCCGGCAATAATATAGAAGTTGTCGATCCGGTATTCAAGGCATACGATCTTTATAAAACCGGCAAATACGCGGAAGCCGCGCCTCTCTTCATAAAATTATACCAGACCGGGAAAGCTCGTGATAAACTGGACATGGCAGTGGACAGTTTTAAAAAATCGGGTGATGGAATTGATGTTGTCCATTGGAGTGAGGAAGGCGTAAAAGCTTTTCCCGCTTTCAGGTGGAATTATTATCTGTCCCAGGCCGTTGGGTTCATGATGCAGCAGAAAACAAATGACTGTCTCCTGGCCATGAAGAACGCTGAAAAAGCGGCCGGCGATGAAATCTTAAAAGAAATAACCGATCAGTATTTTGCATTGGGTTTGACCAACGAGGGCAGCAGATATAGCAGCGGCGGAAAATAACCGGATTCCATTAATTCCTTCATTAAATCATACCTGATAATTCTTAAACAATTCAACAGACATATTCATGTCGCTTATCACAATAAAGTTTAATCATACTTATAGTCGGACAAAAACAGTACTTTTCGTACGGACAAATCCATACCTCATGGTCTGGTAAATTTATTTTAATATTTGATATAATATTTATGTTTCAATTTGTTAATGATAAGGTCAAGCATTATTTAATAGAGTAAATTATTTATAGAAAATATAAAAGTAAGGAGGAAAAAATGAAAACAAGTGGAAAAATCCTGGTAAGATTATCGATTGTTGCCGCGGTTGTTTTGAGCTTTATTGTTTTTACAGCCTGCTCTCTTCAAAATCCCGACAACAACGGCAGTACAACTGTCCAGAACAGTACAACACAGACAAGGGCTTTTGCCGGGATGACGGAAGCGCTTACATTCTTTCACGCCAATTATTGCGGCTCAGGCCAGACCGTTTCCTGGAGAAGCAACTGTCATATGGGCGACAATCCCACCGGCGGTTACCATGACGCCGGCGACCACGTGAAGTTCAATCTTCCCGCGGCTTTCATGGCATCGATGCTCTGCTGGGCCGATTATGAATACGGCGGATTTTCAGCAGACGCGGAAATTTCAAGGGCCCTCAGCTATCTGAGCGCATGCTGGAACGGCAGCACTTATATCTATCAGGTGGGCGACGGCGGTACAGACCATGCCTACTGGGGTTCTCCCGAACTTCAGACCGGTGCAAGGCCGTCATACAGCACGACCCAGGCTTCAGCCGCAATGGCGCAGGCCGCCGCTGCTTTCGCGCTGGCCTCTATTACCGGCCATACAGGCGGCAATATCAATACTGCAAAATCCCTTTTTACAGCCGCTGACAACGCAAAGAGTGATGCCGGGTATGCAGCAGCCGCTAATGGTTATTATACATCAGGCGGATTCTATGACGATTTGATGTGGGCCGCTGTATGGCTCTATATTGCCACAAGCGATTCGTCTTATCTGACAAAGGCTGAAGGCTATTACAGCAATCTGAATGCCGATATCATCTGGACACATTGCTGGGATGATTCTCGCTACGGCGCCATCCTGAAGCTCGCCCAGCTGACCGGCAAATCGGTCTATATCAACCGGGTCGAAACCAACCTTGACTGGTGGCAGAAAGGCACCAGCGGCGGTATTACCTATACGCCCGGCGGACTGCCCTATCTGAACAACTGGGGATGCCTGCGCTATGCTTCTGCCGAAGCTTTCCTGGCCAAGATATGGGCCGATTATACATCATTGGGCACTGCCAGCAAGAAAGCCGGCTATAAGACTTTTGCCAACAATGTGCTCAATTATATTGAAGGATCCAATCCTCAGAGTGAATGCTACATTATCGGTGTTGGAAGCAAATACCCTCAGTGTCCTCACCACCGTGCGGCAAATCCGGGCAAGACTTGCCCTTCATTGCATGTGCTCACAGGAGCCATGCCCGGCGGGCCTGATTCAGGTGATAACTTTGTCGATGATCCGAATCAGTACCAGTATACTGAACCTGCTATCGACTACAACGCATGTCTTGTTGCCGCTCTCGCGGCCGCAAACGGCACGCTGAAATCCCATAATTATTCCTCAGCCAGCAGTTCTTCGACAGCTTCGAGCCAGGCTAGCGTCGCTTCTTCAGCGGCAGTTAGCTCCAGCCGTTCGAGTGTTGCTTCTTCTGCTGCTGTAAGTTCCAGCCGTTCAAGTGTTGCATCCAGTGCGGCGGCTTCCAGTACAGCTGCCTCATCAGGCGGTTACGCTGTGAATTATACTGTTAATAATGACTGGGGTGCGGGCGCAACATGCACAGTGACCATCAAGAACAACAGCGCTACAGCAGTGAATGGATGGACATTAGTCTGGACATTCGCCGGCAATCAGACGCTGACGCAGATTTGGAACGCGACATATACTGCGAGCGGCGCAACAATTACTGTTAAGAATGCAAGCTTTAACAATATCATCGGCGCGAGCGGCGGAACGCAGAGCTTCGGCTTCAATCTGAGCTACAGCGGTTCGAACGCCAAACCGGCTTCGTTCACATTGAACGGAACGGCATGCACAACATATTGATAACAATTTTCTTCCTGCTCTATTAGATGCAGGTCTTATTATGAAAAAAGGCCTCCCTATAATGAGGGAGGCCTTTTTTTATTGTGCGCCCGGCAGGGCGCACGTTCTTGCGGGTGAAAGTCCCGTATGCACCCGGTAAGGGGAATCCCTCACCAGTTTGTGAACTTCTCCGGGCAGCCGGACAAACTGGTGAGGGACAGACGGCAAGGGTGTCCGCCGTGAGGCGGAATCTGAAGGAAGCTGCAGGCAAAGCACTGGTCTGACGAACAGAAACCGCATAGAGGCGGCACTGCTGGGTGAGACGGCAATTATCGTTAAAGCCCGATACTTACACAGAAAGCAATGACGTAGATGCGGCAGACATAAGTGTGAAGGAACGAGCGCATTACCCGGGGAGGTCTGACAGCCTGCCACATATTGGCTATTGTCATCGAAAGGTGATAAGAGGGGTTTTCAGAAGTCAGCAGAAGCCATAGTAACCTCTTGACCGGAGGCGAAGGGCAGAACCAAACTATAGGAGTACCGCTATGAATCCTGACACGGTAACTTACGCAGAAGCGGAAGGAAACTTTCCGGCTTTGACAAAGGATAGGGACGGAATTCCGAAGAATAGCCAAAGCGCGTGTATCCGTGCAGAGAGTCAAAGAAGGAGTACACCGGATGAAACAAATTTAATAGAGCGTCTGGTCAAACGCGAGAACATGCTGGAAGCTTATCACAGGGTGGTAAGCAATAAGGGGGCGGCGGGAGTTGACGGAGTCACTGTAAAACAGCTAAAAGGCTTCATCAACAAACATATGAACATCGCCTTTCCTAAGAAATTATTCGACAGTATGGGACTCGTATCGATGCTGAACAAGATTTGTATTTATCAGAAATTATATTTTGGAACCGCCGTATACGGAACCGTACGTACGGTGGTGTGAGAGGTCGGCGGGTGTAAACCCGCCTCCTACTCAATTACAGGGATTTATTTTTAGATAATCATATTAATTTCTTTTATAATAACGAGTTACCATTATTATGTTTAATAATCTTTTGAACTGAACAATTTTTAATATTCCTGTCTTACCTTAGGTCGGATAAAAACCATACCTAAGGTACGGTTAAAACCATACCTTATGTTCTGACATATTTTTTTAATATTTTTTATACTAACGCTGGCGAATTGTCATTTTTTGATTGGGATAAATCCCTGATTATATCTCGTTTTTAATTATATATAAATTTAATATAAAAAGGAGGAAATGATGGGAAAAACTTAAAAAAATAACAGGTCTGAATAAAAAAGTTTAAAGTGTTAGTAAGAGCTTTATGAAAAGGTTATTACCTTTCATGAAGAAAAGTAAGGAGGAAAAGATGAAGTCAAAAGTAAGAATCGGATTAAAACTTCTGGCTGTTGTTTCCATTGTTTTGAGCGTTATTATTTTTGCCGCCTGTGCGCTTCAGAATCTTGACAACTCTAACGGCAGTACAACTGTCCAGAACAGTACAACACAGACAAGGGCTTTTGCCGGGATGACGGAAGCGCTTACATTCTTTCACGCCAATTATTGCGGCTCAGGCCAGACCGTTTCCTGGAGAAGCAACTGTCATATGGGCGACAATCCCACCGGCGGTTACCATGACGCCGGCGACCACGTGAAGTTCAATCTTCCCGCGGCTTTCATGGCATCGATGCTCTGCTGGGCCGATTATGAATACGGCGGATTTTCAGCAGACGCGGAAATTTCAAGGGCCCTCAGCTATCTGAGCGCATGCTGGAACGGCAGCACTTATATCTATCAGGTGGGCGACGGCGGTACAGACCATGCCTACTGGGGTTCTCCCGAACTTCAGACCGGTGCAAGGCCGTCATACAGCACGACCCAGGCTTCAGCCGCAATGGCGCAGGCCGCCGCTGCTTTCGCGCTGGCCTCTATTACCGGCCATACCGGCGGCAATATCAATACTGCAAAATCCCTTTTTACAGCCGCTGACAACGCAAAGAGTGATGCCGGGTATGCAGCAGCCGCCAATGGTTATTATACATCAGGCGGATTCTATGATGATCTGATGTGGGCCGCAATATGGATTTATCTTGCCACAAGCGACACCAACTACCTGAACAAAGCAGAATCTTATTATACTAATTTGAACTCCGATATCATCTGGACACATTGCTGGGATGATTCCCGCTACGGCGCCATCCTGAAGCTTGCCCAGATTACCGGAAAGAAAGTCTATATCAACCGGGTCGAAACCAACCTTGACTGGTGGCAGAAAGGCACCAGCGGCGGTATTACCTATACGCCCGGCGGACTGCCCTATCTGAACAACTGGGGATGCCTGCGCTATGCTTCTGCCGAAGCTTTCCTGGCCAAGATATGGGCCGATTATACATCATTGGGCACTGCCAGCAAGAAAGCCGGCTATAAGACTTTTGCCAACAATGTGCTCAATTATATTGAAGGATCCAATCCTCAGAGTGAATGCTACATTATCGGTGTTGGAAGCAAATACCCTCAGTGTCCTCACCACCGTGCGGCAAATCCGGGCAAGACTTGCCCTTCATTGCATGTGCTCACAGGAGCCATGCCCGGCGGGCCTGATTCAGGTGATAACTTTGTCGATGATCCGAATCAGTACCAGTATACTGAACCTGCTATCGACTACAACGCATGTCTTGTTGCCGCTCTCGCGGCCGCAAACGGCACGCTGAAATCCCCTGTTTATCCGACACCCACTCCGCCCCCGGTAAGTGCGGTTGGGACTGGAACTGGATTAACAGGCACATATTATGCTAATATGAATTTAACTGCTCCTGCTGCTTATTCTGAATTAGACACAAACATTAACTTTAACTGGAATGGCTC
Source organism: uncultured Spirochaetota bacterium (assembly GCA_963835575.1). Classification (GTDB taxonomy): domain Bacteria; phylum Spirochaetota; class Brevinematia; order Brevinematales; family JAOACQ01; genus CAVYGN01. The sequence continues at coordinate 266,972 of CAWIGG010000002.1, forward strand.
TGCACCCGCTACCAATATGCCTGCAACATCATGGTCGGCTAAGTGGACCGGTTATATTCAGGCCAGAATGTCGACAACATATACTTTCCATCTTCTGTCTGATGACGGATCTACGCTGACTATTAACAACGTTTCAGTCATTTCCGACTGGACAGATCATGCCAATGATGCGCAGTATAAAACTTCTGGAACAATTGCTATGACTGCAGGTACGCTTTATCCAATCACCGTAACTTACTATCAGGACGGTGGTTCGTCGGCTATTACCTTGAGCTGGGAAAATGGATGGCTGGCTGAAGAAGTTGTTCCGACAACCCAGCTGTATCCTTCAACGAATGGTACTAGCAGCAGTTCCAGTGTTGCTTCTTCAGTTGCAGCAAGCTCCAGCCGGGCAAGCAGTGTAGCTTCTTCTGTTGCAGTATCCAGTGTTGCTTCTTCAGTTGCGGTGAGCTCCAGCCGGTCGAGTGTAGCTTCTTCTGTTGCAGTATCCAGTGTTGCATCCTCAGTTGCGGTGAGCTCCAGCCGGTCGAGCGCCGCTTCAAGCGCGGCGGCTTCCAGCACAGCTGCCTCATCAGGCGGTTACGCTGTGAATTATACTGTTAATAATGACTGGGGTGCGGGCGCAACATGCACAGTGACGATTAAGAACAACAGCGCGACAGCCCTCAGCAGCTGGTCTCTTGTCTGGACTTTTGCAGGCAACCAGGCTATAACCCAGATATGGAGCGCCAGTCAGACTACCAGCGGTGAAACAGTGACTGCCGTGAATTTAAGCTACAACGGTACGATCGGCGCTAACGGCGGTACGCAAGCTTTCGGCTTTAATCTGAGCTACAGCGGCGCGAACGCCAAGCCGGCCGCATTTACTTTGAACGGAACGGCATGCACACTCTATTAGTAAGAGCAAGTCATAAAGTTTGTTTGAACTGAGTGTGACATTCAAGGTTTAATTCTGATCTTTAATAGAAACAGGGTTGGACATAGTGTCCAACCCTGTTTCGTTATAATGAATATTTTTTAAAACCGGATAGCCGTCACCGAATGTTTGGGTAATATCAGCTTCAGGTATTTAGTACCCTGTTCTGTGATGACCTTTGTATACATTTTGTAGTTTTTATCTTCTGTCCTGTTAATCAGCATGAGATAATGATAATTATTGTCTTTGGAAGCGTAAATGGAGTAATTATCCGTTTGATTATTGGTAATATCGACAAATTTATCGCCGCAAGCGTATTTATGGAACATCCTGATATAATACTGGGGCCTGACGGCCATGGTATTATAATCGTTTGTATTAACGGCTATTAATGCCGGTCTGAACAAAGTCCATTCCAGAGGGTCCGACAGGCCGAAATACTGCATGGAATCAAACCCGAGCTTTTTGCCGTATTCAAAAACCTCTGCGGTAAATATGGCCGTGGCCAGGCAATCCTGCATTATTGCGGTTTCCAGCCTCGTGCTCCCGCCGGTGTTCCATTCTCCGATAATAAGCTTGCTGCCCGGAATATATTGATCGGCTTTCTGTTTCATCGTATTATAAAAATTGGAGAGAGAAGTGATTTCACAGCCGTAATTATTCCGGATCACAATATGTTCAATGGAAGGATAAGACGGATCAGAAGGACTTTGCCCCGAATCGAACCACTTATACCAGTGGACTGAAAGAGCTCCCGGATTATTGCCGTTCAACTGGACAAGCATATCGTCCAGGATGTATTGCGGGTCATTGGCGCCGGTTTCAATTAAAGCGAATGAGACACCCGGCTTGACGGCCCTTATGGCCCGGCAGTAGTTCGTATATCTAATTATATAATTAGAGAGTACCTGTTCCCCGGTGTCGCCCTGGAAAAAGTACCAGTTGGAATAAATGTTATTTTCAGGTTCGTTCCCGGCGGAAATATATTTAAGATCATAACCCAGTTCGTTCACGATCTGGTCGATCATATTGCTTTCCATGTCAACATTATCATTATAAAGATTGACTTCCGGTTCGGCCTGAATATTCAATTCGCGGCATAAGGCGATATAATTGGATACATCTCCCCCCGTCATTTTATACTGGTACGGATCGTACATCCCGAATGAATCATTGTCCGAGGATGGATCGTTCCTGTCGTAGCGGACCCTTTCCTGGCCGCCGGGGAAGCGGGCAATATCCACTTTGATGTTCCTGATCAGTTCCTTATACTTCGGCAGGGCGAAAAACCTGTGGCTGTCGATCTGTATATTGACGCCGTAATAAATATCGGAAACCTGTTTCGCCGGGGCGGTATAGTCGATGACATAGTCGGGGGACGGCGAGTAAGTCTCGGATACCACCGTCAATGTGTTTTTGGAATTGAGGATATTCTGGACGGATGCCGATATCGATCCGACGGTTGATGTATCGACGGCGAGGTTGTTCACCGTAACGGATTCATTAGAAAGGGAATCCCCTGTTAATATATAGACATTATAATTATTCGGGTTCCCGTTATGAACCAGTTGATCATCAGGTATGTCCGGCAGTGTTGAGTCGGAACCGTTGGTAGTAACAGGCCCGCCCCATAATTTAGCGATCTCGCTGGAATTAAGGGCGCGGTTATAAAACCGGATATCGTCCAGAATGCCCTTCAAATACTGATTGTAGATTCTCCCTATATAGTTGTCAGAGCAGTTCCCCAGATCCGCGGGCGAATGATCGAGTATCCAGTGACTGGAAGCGTCCAGCATTCCATTGATATATAAAGAGTCTATCTTTGCCTGGGAATCCACGACCAGTACAATATGGTACCACTGGTTCGTTTGCATTACGGTCGAACTGATAACGCTTGAGGCGAGGTTATTATTATAACTATACCAGTACTGCAGATGAGCGCCTCCGTCATTCCGGATATGCAGACTGATGTCATTGGTGGAATCCTTTCCGAAATAGAGAAGCCTGTCCCAGTTCCCGGTATTGGAGACATAGTAATACCAGCAGCTATATGTAAAGGATGCCGTATTTCTCAAGTCAGGAATAGTGATATAATCGCTGACGCCGTTAAGATAACAGGCGTTTTTCGGATTATTATTTCTATCATTGGTTAAAACGGTCCCGCTTACGGTAACGGGCTGATTAAATCCGCTTGTATCGGCGATATAGCCATTAAACAATAGTTCCAGCGTCAGGCTTCCGGTCGGCGCGATGGAAGTCATTGCCTCAATAGTCCCAGTCCAGTACTGTACATCTGAGGCAAGCTGTTGACAGCATTGAAGGACCAGGCCGTCGGAGCCCCAGCCGGCCGCCAGGAGGGCTGCCCAGCCGGCGGCATCCATATTCATATGCGCTATATAGAGCGTCGATCCGTCGGGCGAGATATCGCAGACAAAGTTGACGCCTCCGCGGTTGATGCTTGAAGGAAGCTGCCGGACGTTCGTCAGGGTGCCGTCATCCAGTATGTCCGCCGAACAGACATATGTCCGGATCATCCGCGGGTCAAACATATCGGATATTCCCGAACCGGCCAGATCATTGGCATTCGGCAGAGGGGGAATAAAAGGCGAAGTCTGCTTCATGACGGTATTATCCCCGTTAAGGTTCATGCAGTTGAAATAAGCCTTTTTACCGTCCTGGGTCACATACATCCTGCCGACCCACCAGAGTCCGCCCCGTCCGCTGAAGTCATTTTCGCTGTGCCACTGTCCGTTCAGGTAATGAATGGGATGGAAGGGGTTAATTGTACCCCTTAGTTCTGAGGCCGGTCCGAAAGCGGAGCCCTGGAGCTTTGACTCATATGTTCTGATCTTGATATAATCCCCTTTAACTGTATTATGCACCCAATAGCAGAGCGTGAAATAGAGCGTTTTTCTTGCGTCATTGTATGTCGGGCATAATATCCAGGGTGTCTGCATACTATTATAAGGAGCCGAATTGATGATATTGCTGACCTGGGAAAAATCCCAGAGAGAACTGGATGTAAAGTAAACATTTGTATCATCCTCACTGGAGTATTTATAGAGTTTAAAGATACCCTGGCTGTATCCGAAGAGCATATAATAATCGCTGTTGTATTCAAAAGCGCAGGAGTAGCCGGGGGGTGTGGAGTTGGTCCCGTCAAAAAGAAGATTTTTAGCCCCATTCTGCAGGTCTCTGGAAGCTTTGCTTTTTATTCCGCTCAAAACGGATATGGAAGCGTATTTGTCCATTCCGATGTTGACGCCCGCCGAATAATTTCCATCCACACGCGTCATGACGGTCTTACTCCCGGTCTTGCCGGTGATAAAGTTCCAGCTGGTGGTTGTGTCGACAATATTACCATTATTGTTCCGGCTGTTATTGCCGGACGGCATCAGTACACAGCCGGTTAGTAATATAACAGCTAATACCGGAACAAAAAATATCAGCTTCTTCATTTGAAATCCTCCTGTTAATGCTTCTGTATATAATACGATTCAAATATGTGATTTTTGAAATAGCTTTGAAAAATATTTTTTATTAATTAAAAACAGGCATAGTGCAGAAATAATATTACTCGTCTTTTTGACAATAATTATGAATTTAAAAGACAATAATCATAAATGAGTATAAAGTTTAGAACATAGTTATTGTTTAATGGATAGGAGACAATGGGGCGTAACCACTTCCCAGATTAGATCGGGGATCACAGAATTCACAGATTATAATCTTGGAAGAATAGATTCGGTTGCAGACAATTTGAAAACTTAATAAAAAACCCTTTCCACATATTTTAAAAATTTATAATTCATCTCATAGATACAGAGATCGCAGAAATTTATTATAATTAACTATAAATATAAGAATATATTTCGGCTCTTTGCCTCCACTTCGGCAGGCTTGGTCCCCGAGCCGGGTCGAGGGACAGTGCAGCGCTCAGCACCTTTGCGGTGAATATGCCAGGCATAAAGAATGTTTTTAACTTTTCATATAGCCTTAAAGTTGGATCCATCTGTGTAATCTGTGGTTCCAGTTCTATCTGAAATATTCTTTTAAATCGTTGATATCATGATAATGTATGGCATGAAATCCAAGCTTTCGCGCGGCGGTAATATTCCCGATGGTATCATCTATAAAAAGGCATTCTTCCGGTTTACAACCCAGATTTTTGGCGCATAATAAATAAATTTCTTTTTCAGGTTTTATAATCTTGTGTTCGCTGGAAAAAGTCAGAATATCAAAGATTTTAAAGATGTCCGTATTTTTATTGAGGTAATCCAGGCAGCTTTTGATCATATTGGATAATACGGCGGTTTTTATACGGTATTTGATTTTAATTTCTTTGATAAATTCCAGTAAATGAGCGTCAATATCCGTCCAGCTTTTAACATCAAGACGGGACAATTGGGCGGCTGTCTTTTTATTGAATGAAATGGAAAGATTGTCCATAATCATGCGCCAGTATTCAATATCAGATATTACGCCTCTATCCAGATCCGGCCTGAATTTCAGATAGACTTCTGTAAAAACTTCAACATCCGATTTCAAAAGGTTTGCCATTTTCCACACAAGTTCATCCGGCTGTTTTTTAGTGATAACGCCGCCGTAGTCAAACAGGGCGGCTCTGATTTTTTTATTCATATTAGTCCTTTTTGGCAGTCCTACCCGGCTTCAAGCCAATAAAGCAATAATGTATTCTTAAATAAGAGCGGGGTGAAACTGCCCGGTAATATATGGCATAAAGTTCAGGAAACTTTAAATTGTGATAAATATTTTTTTAAATTTTATGGATACAATTATCCTTTTATATGTTATAATAAAGGCGTTCAATTCAGTATTATAGACTCAAATAAATGAAAAAATCAAATCAAACTTGAACAGTGATTTTTAAAATCTCAGTTTAAAGTTAACGAAAACCATATTCAAATTATGGTATCAAGCAGACTTTTACCGGATTGCTTTAATTTTTATTATATAGGTTGTCATGGTCGGGGGAAAAGGAGGCGCAATGGCCCCGGAAATTTCTCCAGATAAATTTTTAACTCATGAGGCTGAGATCTATCTTCAAATCGGCCGTCTGCTTAAAAAAGAAAGGCCCCAGGAAATCCAGGACAAAGTTATGCAGATGCTCAATCTGGACATCAGCCTGGAAGAAATAATAAAGAAAATCAAAGAAATGGATAATATTGAAGGATTAAAAGCCAGGGTGTCCGGGCCTGCAAATGAAGGCGGCACGGAAACGTTTCAAAGGAAAAAATATATTGTGCAGGCCGCGACAGTTCAAAAAAATATACGCGGAATAAAAGTCCCCCGGAAAAAACTGAATTTTTTTAAATATCTTTTCACTGAATGGCTGAACATCCGCAGGTTTAGTCTTAAAACTCCCATCATAAGGTCCGGTTTTTTTAAGTTTAAAATCGATATGAAAAGAGCTCAGTGGGAATCGATACAGAAGGACGCCTCCCTGATCCTGCATTATCTCAGATTTATTCTGGAGAACGGGTGGATGATACTGAGTAAGCATGAATACAACCGCCTGGTCCTGCTGAAAAAACTGTGCGATGAAATTTCAGCGTGTAATATGACTTATTTTCATGATGATGAATATGTCCTGGGAAAAATCGCTCCCGTTGAGATGTATTTTCTGGCCTGCCACTACCGGCAGGATTATTCGAATAAGATTCTGGACTCGCTTATTTTCGTCTTGAAATACTTTAAAAGATCCGAGGATAAAATTCACAGTGTTTCTTTTTTTGTAAATAAGCTTCTTTTCCAGACCAGGGATGTTTATTCGCTTTACAACCTTATCCTTGCGGTCAATATGGTAAATTACAGGAAATATATAGGCCTATATGATCTTATACAGGAATTGCCGGGGGGCGTTATTTCGAATTATGATTTTGACTGCGACGGCAATACCAGGCCGAAAATCGCCGCCTTCATCAGCGAAAAAGAAATGAGGCTTGAACAGCTGATGGAAGAGAAAAGGGAAATGAATAAAGTCGGGCTGCTTATAAAGCAGAACGCGGATCAAAAAACAGAGGGACGGGGTTTTGAGGAATATGATGCGCTGATCCGGTTTTATGAGGCGGAAACAGGCATGGACAAACCGAAGTTCCTTATCGATAAAGACAATCTGTATCTGTTCGGGGGAAATTTCATCAAGCGCTTTCTCGGTGAATTTGAAATATTTCTGAACGGGAGGTTCAAAATTGAAAAGTGGGGCGAGATCCAGCCGTTTACAGTTGAGTTTTTTGCGGGCGATATCGGCAGGATGCAGAGCCTTTTAAAAGCATTTAATGGGAAGAATCTCGCTTTTTTGCGCTTTAATCATGCCCGTCTGGCTGAAATAAAAAGGAGTCAGAATTTCGGGACAGCTTCCAGTGAGGAAATTGAAATTGTCAGGTTTATTGACGAGATTTCAGCATTGATCCTTGAAATAGGGAAAAAAATCGGCCATCTCAGCATTGCCTGCCGGACTGACCCTTTCGGTCCGGACCAGGAAAAAGTATTTAAACCTATGGACCTTTCCTATTTATCAAAAAGTCCTATAACTATTCCCTTCTGCGATAAGAACATTCTGCTGCCCGGGTTTCTGTATGAAAAGAAGTTTAGTGAAGCGCTTTTGACTATTACCGCTCTCTGCTACGACGCCGGAAGATTTCTGCAGAATGAAGAGATTGTCTCATACAGGCAGAAAGAATTGAAAATGGACGAGGAAATTTTAAAAATCAAGCAGACTCTGGAAAGAGTGGCGGATCCGGTGGTATTTGAGAGGATCAGGAAAGTCTATCGGCTCTGGCAGTAAATGGAATAGTTTGATTATATATTGGCATCACCAGCCACAGAATGGATTCGACAGGCTCACCACAAGTGACACAGAATATCACGGAATTCTAGTATATTGGTAGTGTCAGAAACAATATTCTGCATTTTGCTTTTCCTAATGTTGATTTTTTTCAGTGGACTTCTGTGAAATTCTGCGGCTTATTAGTTACTTTTAAAACATCAATTTTAAAATCTTTTAAACAGGATTTTTTCCAGAATGAGAGCCTCGTAAGGCTGAAGACCGGCGGTATTCTTTATCACGCTTTCCTTTCTGATATGGGTGGAGAAAATCAATTTCCATCTTTCGCCGTCGTTGATTTTAAAGAACCGCTTCTTATTGGAAAGATTGACAGCTATAATCATTTTCTGCACGCCGGATGATCTGAAATATGCAATGATGGCGGGTCCTGTCTTGATCTGTTCCCAATCGCCGGAATGAAGGGCCGGATTCTGCTTCCTGAGCGCGATCAGCTTTTTATATACGTTTAACAGGGAAGAGGGATTTTTCTCCTCACTACCGGCATTTGTCTCAGGATATTCCGGATTGACTTTCAGCCAGGGCTTTGCTTCCGAAAACCCCGCGTTCTTTTTATTGGACCACTGCATCGGCGTCCGTTCCCCGTCACGGCCCTTGTTGACAGGCCAGTAATGCAGGCCGATCGGGTCTTCAATCTCATGTCTTTTTATTATGCCGTTCCTCATGCCGATTTCCTCGCCGTAGTAGATAAAAGGCGTGCCTCTCAGGGTTAAAAGCAGTACGGCTGCGGCCTTCGCGCGGCTTATGGAATCCTTCCCTTTTGAGAACCGGCTGAAGCTCCTCGGCTGGTCATGGCTCGAAAAGGCCAGTGCGGGCCAGCCCCCGGCAGGCGTCGCATCATACCAGGTCCTGATCGTATTGAGGATTTTCCGCGCGTTCCATTTCATGAATACCTGCGAAAAATCAAAGCTCATATGGAGCTTGTCGGAACCCTTGCCCAGATAGCCGGCCGCCATCGCGGGATCTCCCGGCGATTCAGCCATAACCTCGCCGACCAGCACTCTATCTTTGTATGAATTGATGAGCTTTCTTAATTCCTTTAATAAAGGGTGCATTTCCGGCCGGTCTCTTTCATAGAGATGCTTCTGCAGGTCGTAAGGCCGGAGGTTCGGGCCCAAACCGAAGGGATTATTCCTGAATTGCGCGTCTTTAAAATAGCAGTTGACGACATCCAGCCGGAATCCGTCCACGCCTTTGTCCAGCCAGAATTTGATTCCCTTAAAGACGGCGGCCTTCACGGCCGGGTTTCTCCAGTTCAGATCCGGCTGTTCCTTCAGAAAGGAATGAAGATAAAACTGTTTTGTCTTCCTGTCCCATTCCCATGCCCTTCCGCCGAAAACCCCCTGCCAGTTGTTAGGGGGTTTACCGTTAATGCCGCTATGCCAGATATACCAGTCCCGCCTGGGATTATTCCGTGAAAGGCGCGATTCAATAAACCATGGGTGCAGATTGGATGTGTGGTTGATAACAAGGTCCATGATGATCTTTATTTTCTTTTTATGGGCTTCTTTTAAAAGGAGGTCAAAATCCTTCATTGTCCCGAAAAAAGGATCGATCGACCTGTAGTCGCTGATGTCATAGCCCGCGTCGGCCATCGGCGATTGGTATACAGGCGAGAGCCAGATACAGTCGATGCCGAGCCCGGCAAGATAGTCCAGCTTTTCGATGATGCCGTTCAGGTCCCCGATACCATCGCCGTTCGAGTCTTTAAAGCTCTGCGGGTAAATCTGATAGAACACACCGCTTTTCCACCATAAGGGCTTTTCTTTCATTTTTTCATCTCCTTCGCCACGGACATCAGCTTTTTATGCTGTAAGTCAATGTCCTTCTGAAAGAAGAACGCGGCAATCCAGAGCAGAATCGCGCATGGGATCCAGAAAGCGGCGGAGAAATTCATCGCGAAAGTCAGGCCGAAAGAGACGGATAGAATGCCGCCGATGAACTTGCCGACGCCGGTCCCTACGGAGTCCGTCAGGTTAAAGATGGAAAATATGGCGCCTCGGTTCTCAGGCACATTTGTGTCCAGAAGCATCGCCCTGATATTCGGGCCCGCGATCCCGACCAGGAATGCCCCGACGAATCCGCATAGCAGCATCAGGGGCAGGTTGCCGGAAGGGATTAAGGAAAACATGGCGATGACAACCAGCGAGCCGGCGAATGTTGTGATGGAACAGAGTAGGGGCATGTAAATGGATTTTTTCCTGAAAAGCATGCCGCCGAATATCCCTCCCAGTATCACGCCGGCCGTCATGCCGACGCCGAAGAGAAGAAAGACCGTTGTGGCCTGTTCTATTGAGAGCCCCTTGTTTTCGTTAAAGAACTTGACCAGGAAAAGCGGTATGGCGCCCCAGGGTATTGTTCCGAGAAGGCCCTGAACAAAAAGGAATATATTTGTTTTAATTTTGATCAGGTTCAGATAATCCCCGAGCTTGATTTTTTTCGGGTAAAGCAGGCCTTCCGCTATCAGTTTATTCAGGGCCTCTTCAGAAGCGCCATGCTGAGGTTCCTGAACAAGGAAATAAAACAGGATGATGAAAAGGAAATTGGGCGCGGAAGCGAGAATGAAAGGGAGCCTCCAGCCGTATGTCGGGCCGACATAGCCGCCGATAAGAAGGCCGACAATCTGGCCGATGCTGATGGCCGCCGTCATGTAGGCTGTGGCGGAAGCCCTCTTCTTTTCCTCATAGAGGTCCCCGATAAGGGAAAAGATGATCGGGAATGAGGCCCCGACCCCGAACCCGGTCAGTATTCTCAGAGTAAAAAACTGCGCGTAATTCATGGAAAAAGCCGTTAAGAGACAGGGGATCTGACCTATGAGGACAGAATAGATAAAAAGCATCTTCCGGCTGCCCTTGTCTGCAAAGTAGCCCCAGAGAAGGCTGATGACGGCGCCCAGCAGCGTAAAAAGGCCGCTCATCAGGCCGATGTCCGCGTCGTTGACATGAAACTCCTTTTCTATCGCGGAAAGGGTGGCGTTCATCAGGTTCTGATCGGCATTGAGCATCACGGCTATCAGGATCATAAGAACAAGGGTGAGATTTCTGTTTTTAATCATGACAGGCTCCTTATAAAATAAGCTTATGATAGTTTTATAATCATAAATTCTTTCTAATACAAAAATTCTGGCCTGATTTCCGAAAAAAAATAGAAAATGATCCCTTAAATGATAATATAATGGAAGTTACATATCAAGATAATGGGCCAAAGTTTCTCGTCCTTTAGACTTTATCCGGCAGCCGTACCATTCATCATAAATGGCCCATTCGGTGATTTCCCGGACTTTTGACAGGATTTCATTGATGATTTTCTTGTCAGATTCGCGCAGTCCCGGTTTGCCCGGGAGCGGCAGAATGAAATTTTATCCTCATAAATATCAATTGAATTGCATTTTGTGCCGCGGCTGATGGCGCTGACTTTTCCGGAATAAAAGTCCTCCGGCAGATCATGATATTTTTTATCAATATAAGAACAGATAGGATGTCTGTCTTCCGAATAAGGGCCTGTGTATAGCTGATAATGAGGCAAATCCAGACTTTTTATCCATTCCTGATAATGCTTTTGGTCTTCAAAAGATTTAAATTTGATGCAGAAATCAAGGACCGGCCCGGCTCCTCCGAATCTGTTTTCTTCCCGGCTCCAGTCTTTCATAATAAAACTAAGCCTCCTCTTTTTTGATACGCTGTTCTTATATATAATACGCCTTTTACAATTAAATTTTGCAATAATTTTAAAATATTTTAATTCTTTTTTATGCAGACTTAAAAGATTTTTTGTTATATAATAATTCTCCTCAAATTTATTTTTAATAATAATCAAGAGGAAAATTATGGCAGAGATTAATTATCAATCAAAAAAGCTTCATTACGGCTGGATTATTCTCATACTGGCTGTGGCGACCGTCATGGGCGCGCTGGGGTTCGGCCGCTTCGGATACACAATGCTCCTGCCATCCATGAAAACCGGCCTCTCTTTAAATGAAATTCAGGCGGGAGACCTTGCCGCCGGCAATATGCTGGGATACCTCGTGCTGGCGCTGACATGCGGAATACTGGCATCGCGCTTCGGGCCGAGGCTGGTCATCGGGATGTCCATGATTGTCAGCGCTTTTTCTCTTTTCCTGACAGGTTTATCATGGAATTATTATTCCGCCCTGATCGCCAGGACTTTGACCGGAATGGGCGGCGGCGGGTCGAATGTGCCGGTTATGGGGCTGGTATCATCCTGGTTCGGAAAACGGAGGCGCGGGCTTGCCGCCGGCATAGCCGTCAGCGGCTCCAGCTTCGGGCTTTTATTCGCCGGCAGTATTCTTCCTTTTGTACTGGAAGCCGGAGGCGGAAACGGCTGGCGGTATTCATGGTACTGCCTGGCCGGAGCGGTATTGATTATCGCGGTCCTCGGTTTTATTTTTCTTAAAAACTCTCCGAAAGCCGCGGGCCTCTCAGCCGTCGGGGCTTCGGAGGATGAGAAAACAGAGGCCGGCAAACAGTCTTCATCACTGAAGTGGGGATTGATCGTTAAAACGCCCGCCGTCTGGCACCTGGCGCTGATATACATCATGTTCGGCTTTTCCTATATTATCTACGCCACGTTTTTTGTCCGTTATCTCAGCGGCGAGGGTGGATTTTCGACTAAGGAAGCCGGCGGGCTCTGGGCGCTGATCGGCGGCTTCAGCATAGCGAGCGGGTTTATCTGGGGCGCCTTTTCCGACAGGACCGGCAGAAAATACGGCCTGGCCGTCGTGTTCTTTATCCAGTTTCTGAGTTTTACTCTGTTCGGCGCCTGGAAGGCGATGCCGGGTTATATTATTTCCTCTGTCTTATTCGCGCTGACAGCCTGGAGCATTCCGGCCATCATGGCGGCGGCCGTCAGCGACATATCGGGACCGAGGCTGGCGCCGGCGGCTTTGGGTTTTATCACTTTCTTTTTCGGGATCGGGCAGGTGCTCGGGCCTATGCTGGCTGGAAGGATTTCCGCCGCCGGCGGATCTTATTCCCCGGCATTCATCGCGGCCGGCATTGCCGCACTTGCGGGCGCGGTTTTGTCGCTATTTTTAAAAAAGGCCCATGGAGCGCCGGCGGAAAGAACTAAAATTGAGTGATAATTATAGAAGGAGCAAAAAAGATTTTATGAAATATTATATTATGTTTATACTGCTTTGTTTTATTCCATTTACAGGATTTACCAAAGACAAAAAAGTTATATCGATATTATACTTTGATAATACGACAAAGAATAAGGAATATAAATGGCTCTGCAAAGGCTTGGCCGATATGCTGATAACGGATGTGGCCCAGTCCAGTTCCGTCATTGTCGTGGAGAGGGAACAGCTGAATAAAGTTCTCTCCGAACAGAAGCTTGCGCTCACCGGCCTGGTTGACGAAAAGAACGCGCTGAAAATAGGGGAGCTCCTGAACGCGGACAACCTCATAACAGGCAGTTTTATCATTCAGAACGATACGGTCAGGATAGACGCGAAAATAGTGGACACGCAGACCGGTAAAATAACAGGGATTAAGAGTACGGGAAAGATCGCCTCCATTCTGGATATAGCGGAAGAACTTGCCGGCAATATTTTTTCCCGGCTGGTCCTTACGGCTCCTCTGCAGACGCAGACCGGCGGCGCCTCGCTTGACGCGATGAGATATTATTATGAAGGCGTTGATAATCTGGACGCGGGCGACTTCCAGAACGCGCTTTCGAATTTCAACCAGTCGGCCAGGATTGATCCCCTCTATGACAGGCCGCAGAAGGGGCTGGAAAAAGCCTATGAATTCCTTAAGGATTTCAAGATGCGCCGCTATCAAAGGGAGGTGAACCAGCTTTATGAAAGGCTGGCAAAATTAAAAAAGGTCCTCGATATGAAGCCCTATAAAAATTACGCTAATATGGTCACGAACGAAGGCTGGCTGAAAATGACGCCGGAAGAAAGGGAAGCCTTTAATAGGGAGAATGAAATTTACATCAGTTATTCCACTCCGTCCCTCTGCACGCTGGAACTGCAGAATACCCTGATGCAGGTCGCCGATAAAAAGGAATCGTTCATTTCTGAGAAATGGGACGAAATGGAGAGTGATTTTAATAAAAAGAAAGACAGTATTCAAAAGGATCTGCGAGAAGAAAATAATAAGCAGAGGGAGAAGGAAAAGGCCTTTGACAAGGAATACAGGGAAAAGTCGGATGAGATTGATAAGATGGAAGATAAAGATTTAAAGGAGAAGAAAAGTGATGAATTGAAGGGATGGAGAAATACAGGGAGAGACCGGCTGAAAAAGGAATGGGATGAACTGCAGAAAAAGCATGATGACGAGGAAAAAGCCCTGGACCAGGAAGAGGATTCGAACAGCCGGAATAAAGAGCAGGATGAAAAATCCATAAAAGATAAAAACTTTGTTATCCTGAAAGAGATCACAAGGATTTCCGAAAATTCGCGCCACGAGTACGCGAAAGATAAATTCCTGCCTAATATCCTTTATATGGAGCTTTTAGCGCTGAACCAGCTGAAGGATTATAAAGCCCTTAAGGAAAACTGCGAAGCCTTCCTGACGGATTATCCCGATTACCAGGCGAACTGGGCCGTGGAGGATTTTTATAAAAGATCGCTGGATGAATTGAAAAAGCAGGAAAGCGGGGCAAAAGAATAATAACGGGGGCGGCGGGGAAGAAAGCCCGCTAATAACCCTAATGATCGCGAATATTCAGGGAATATTGGTGTTTATTTGCGTTAATTCGCGTGATTCGCGGGAAAGCTCCATCACCGGTCCTTCATCTGGTCCCTGACGAATTTCCCCGATTCGGACAGCTTATCGTCCGTCCATCCGCCTCCCGACACGGCATCCGGCTTGAGCGCCGCAGAGGTTTCCTGTTTGTCCGAGAGCGACCAGTTGCACCAGCTGATCTTGTTATCGTTCATAAAATCAACCCATTTCTTCGCTTCAGCAAGGAAGGGCCCGTTGTTGCCGCTGGAATCGCTTGTGCCCCATTCCGTGCAGAAAACAGCGATCTTCGGCAAAACATCTTTAACACGGTCTCTCAGCCATTGTGTATGGGAACCCGCGTAAAAATGAAAGGTATACATAATGTTATCATATTTCAAAGGATCGGCGGCGGCATCCTGCACATCCTGGCTCCATGAACCTGTTCCGACGATAATGACCGCGTTGCTGTCTCCCGCCCTGATGACAGGAATGACGGTTTCCGCGTAAGGTTTGATTTTATCGCTCCAATGCACTTCTGCACCGTTAGGTTCATTGCAGATTTCATACATGACGTGTTTTTTTGCGCCGTACTGAAAGGCCATTCTCTTGAAGAAGTCCATCGATTTCTTTATGAAGATGTTCGGGTCCTTGTCTCCCAGGACATGCCAGTCGATGATGCAGTAAATACCGTTGGTTTCTGTATACCTGACAGCATCCTTAACAAAATATTCCAGGGCCGGATCGATTATATATCCCTTATCAAGGGTATAGAGAGCGACGCGCAGGACATCCATTTTCCAATTTTTAACAAGCCAGGCTATTCCGTCCTTATTGATAAAACGCCCGTACCACTGTACGCCATGCGTGGAAAAGCCGCGGAGCTGTAGGGGCGCCCCTTTTTCATCGCAGAGCTGTGTGCCGATGACTCTCAGTTTGCCATGTACGGCGGCCGGCGATAGAGCGGGATATTTCCCGGAAATTCCTGAATTTGTATAGGCCAGTTTTTCCTGCGGTTCAACCGGCGCGGTTGTTTTTACCGTACCGGAAGAAGCGTAGGCGGAAATGAAACATGATACTATAATCGATATTAAAATAAACCTGATTAATTTCATAAACATCCTCCTATTAATTATAAATAAAATTCTATTTTAATACAGACAAAATTACCGGTTTGTCATTTGATCCCTGACAAACCTGCCGGACAGCGACAGATTATCATCTGACCAGCCGCCGGATGCCCGGGTACTCGGCTTAAGAAAAGCAGACACTTCCTGTTTGTCTGAAAATGACCAGTTGCACCAGCTGATCTTTTTACTGTTCAGGAAATCCATCCAGAGTTTGGATTCTTCGAGGAAGGGCCCGTTGTTTCCGCTGGAATCGCTGGTGCCCCACTCTGTGCAGAAAATTGGGATTTTTGACGAGGCCTGATTGACCCGGTCCCTCAGCCGCTGTGTATGCGTCCCCGCGTAAAAATGAACGGTATAGAGGACATTATCAAATTTCAAAGGATCGGCTGCGGCGTCCTGTACATCCTGGCTCCAGGTGCCCGTGCCGACAATGATGACGGCGTTGGAATCCCCCGAGCGGATTACCGGTATGATATATTCCGCATATGGTTTAATTTTACTTTCCCAGGTAACGCTTTTTCCATTCGGTTCATTGCAGATCTCATAGATGACATGTTTTTTTGCGCCGTAAAGGAAAGACATCTTCTTAAAAAAATCCTTTGCGTACTTTTTATAAAGATTCGGGTCCCGGTCGTTCAAAACATGCCAGTCGATGACGCAGTAAATCCCGCTTTCCTCTGCATACTCCACTGCGTATTTAACATAACTGACCAGGGACGGGTCCATCATGAACCCCTGTTCGACAGTGTAAAGGGCCACTCTGAAAACATCCATTTTCCAGTTTTTCGCCAGCCAGTCAATCCCTTCCTTGTTTACAAACTGCCCGAACCATTGAACGCCATGCGTGGAAAGGCCCCGGAGCTGTACGGGATCGCCCTTTTCATCGCAAAGCTGTGTGCCGATTACTTTCAGCTTGCCATGTATGGCGACAGGGGAGTGATCGGGATATACTCCTGAAATACCTGAATTGGTATAGATATAAATTTCCGCCGGTTCGTTTGTCTTAACGGCATCGGTATTTGAGCATGCCGTTAATAAAAAGGAAAATGCAAAGGGAAGAAAAATCATTCTTTTAATATAAATATAAATGATATTCATTAAAAGCCTCCGGTTCAAACTACTAAGGATAACAATTAAAAACTTTCTTGTCAAAACTGCGTGTAAATAAGCCGAGGGCAGTCCCAAAAAACTAAAGTATTTGGAACTGTCCTTAATTTTTTTCAATAATAAAGAAAGGCTGCCTTGACAGCAGCCCATGTTTTTTATTTAAATAATCCCTTGATTAAATCCTCTGCTTTGACATCTTCATTCTTTTTACTGCTTCCGCTGCCGTCCTTCTTCTCTTTTGTTTCATTTCCATCGGTGGTTTTCATTTCTTCCTTTTTATAACCCGCGGGGATTTTGAACAAATCATCGCCGAGATTCTTTACATTGATTTCATCAACAGTCATGGTGCTGACGCTTTCCTGCGTCTTTTTATCTTCTCCGGTCGACTTCTGGGTGGTGACGGATTTCAGGACAAAACCGAGATTTTTTAGTGTTTCCGTCTGTTTTTGGATCAGGTTGTCCAGGTCTTTAAATGAAGTTTTAAAAGATCTGGATTTGTAGATATCCGAGAATTCCTTTGCCGCGACAGCGTCGCTTCCCCAGAGTTCCTGTGTCTGGTCGATATGGGATTTGGCGGTAATAAAGGCAATTTTGGTTTCCAGGTCGTACGAGCTTGAAATGGAGATATGCCGGCAGTTGTAGGACAAAATCGCCTCAGGGGTTAATTTTTGAACATCAACTTTGGGATTGGATATTTTCATCTGTATCACAGCACCCAGAGTCTGCGAAAGGCTTTCAATAGACATTTCAGTATAAGTTTTATCCTCCGTGTTAACGATATAAACGATATTGGTGTTGGCTTTATACAGGAAATAGCTCCCCTTTTTATACATCGGGTTTTTAGCGCCGGTGCTTTTAACAAAATCTTCCCGGATATTCCCTTTCTGGGCATATCCATGAGTGACTACTGTTGATTCCTTCCCGTTTGATTTGGAAGCCGTTGTCGATTGCCATTCCACTCCGGCAAAAACAAATGCGGGAACAATCACTAATGATAGAATCAATGGAATAAAAAATCTTCTCTTCATATATAATCCTCCTCATAATATTTTATATTTTGATAAACTATTAAAAATTGAGGCAGGCTTAGAAAAACGCCTGTTTTTACAGCCGCTCTAATTATAATTCAGTCTGGGATGTAATTCAAATCCGAAGTTATTATTAATAATTGACCCGGTTTTTCCCCTGGCGCTTTCCTGTCAGCAGGGCCTGATCGGCTTTAATGACGCATTCTTCTATACCGGCCGACCCGTCAAATACCGCCAGTCCGAAGGTCATGGTCAATTTATATTTCATACGCTTATAAACATATTTGGTTTCGGCGATCTTCGCCCTCATTCTGTCCGCTATGGCGGCGGCATTTTCCAGCGAGGTCTCAGCCAGAAGTATCATGAATTCCTCGCCTCCCCAGCGTGCCAGGCTGTCCTGGTCCCTCAGTGATTTTTTCATAAAATCGGAAAGGCTTTTTAAGATATAATCGCCGCAGTCATGGCCGTATGAATCGTTGAAAATTTTAAAATCATCAATATCGCAGATAACCAGAGAGAACGGCCGCATGGATCTTTTAGAGCGCTTTACTTCGTCATCTATCTTCTCCAGCATAAAACGTCTGTTGTAAAGGCCTGTCAGGTGATCGATCTTCGCCAGTAATTCGAGGTTCCGGTTTAAAAGCCTCATCCTCTCTTCCGCGCGGACAACGGTCCGGCTGTAATAGAAAGAAATAAACGCGATTATGGCAGCAGAGCCAGTCATATTCATGATATTAAGGCCGTGGGCCAGATGAATGTCGGGCGGGTTGAGAGGCTTAATGAGAAAACTGTAAACGAAAAGGGCGATATAAGACAACCCGTATATTCCGGTAATACTGAATTTCAACTTGGGGCTTTGCTTCGATGCGAAAAAAGCTATGGGGATAATGCAGATGATATAATAATGAAAGCCGCTTTCCCAGCCGAGGAATGTAACCGCCAGGAATGCATGGATGAGGACCTCCAGCGAGCAGACAGCCTGCGACAGGAAGTGTTTTTTATGCTGGTTCATTATGAATCCGAATATATAGAGAAGCATGCTTCCTATATTGAGAAATGAAAGAAACGGGATATTTATGATCCAGAATATAAAAAAGAATATAAAATGGCCCGCGAGGCCGACCAGTGTTCCGAAATTGAGGATCGTATAAAAGTAAACAAAATCGGGATGGATATCCCTTGTTTTAAAAAAAGACAATAGAAAACGCTTGAGCCCGCCCATCCTCCCCCCTAAACTCTATACATTAGATTCAAGCATTCATTATATATTTAAAAATAATTTTGTCAATGATGTTAATTATCTTTAATAGGAATGAGTTTTTTTGACAATTTATAAGAATATAAGCTGCCGGTTAAACGGCGGCTTTCTTATTTTACTGGACATTTATTGCTGAATCTGTATAATATTATTTGTAATAAAAAATGGCTGCTTCCCGTGAAAATTACCGGGGAGGGATTAAAATGGACCGAGTTCAGTTGAACAATTATCTATCCGGTTTAAAAACTGCAATATTTGTTATTTTTCTCATCTCTTTTTTTCTGCCGTTTCTAGGCCTGCTGAGCTTTTTTTCCTCATTTTCGGATTCCCTGAATTTGTTTTTATTATCAAGGGTTGTCATAAAATCCGTTTTTGTCAGGGAGGATATGGCCCTGTTATTATCCGGCTCGATTTTTCTTCTGAGCCTGTACCTGACGCCCCTTCTGTATATTATTTTTTATATTATAAAGAAATATCTGAAGTTTAAACCAGTTAACACAAAAAAGGTCCTTATTGTTTTATTTTCCGTTATTTATGTTGTTTTTTTATTTAACTGCTATCTGGTTATGCCTCCCTCTTCCGTATTGATCCCTTTCGCGGCATTGTTTATTGTTCCTGCGGCGGCATTGTTTTATCTGACAATCAGGTATTATAATCAGGCTTATTTATTGATAGAAAACAGCATGATCTGCTTTATGCACCCGGCGGTTTTCCTGCTTTTCTGGAATTATTTCACAACCAGAGGAAAGGATTATTTATTCGGCGCCTCAGTCTATTTTTTCAGCTACGCCGCGCTTTTCATTATCGCGTTAGTAGAAGTATATTTATCGAAAAATAAAAGGACACATTGATCCGGAACTTTATTTCATCCTGCCGGACAAAAATAAAAGAGTCATTTACAAGGATACAGGCAGAAGAGGCGGGCTGGAAATAAACGGGAATATCGGATGATCCGCTAATGCATGCGAATAATAATCTGACATCTCCAAATTTTCCAGTCTTTGCGATCTCTGCGACTTTGCGTGATTAAAACCTGATTTAACAGTCTTATTTATTCATCTAAATATGTTCAAAACCAAAAATTTACTTATTATATCTCCGTTCTTATAATAATTTTGAATTATTTTTTAAAAAGAGGAGAAGAAAGGTGTATTCTCTCAGGGTCAAGATCTGCGGAATAAAGGATAAAGAAATCGCCGGATGCGCTGTGGAAAGCGGGACTGACGCTCTGGGCTTTGTTTTTTATGATAAAAGCCCGCGGTTTATAGAGCCTTCAGCCGCCGGGGATATTATTAAAGGTCTCCCGCCTTTTGTGAATAAAACCGGCGTTTTTGTCGACAAAACAATGGAAGAAATACTCGCGGTTGTCGAAAAAAGCGGCATTGATACCATTCAGCTCCATGGCGAATCAGAGATTTATGATGGTCCTTTTATACAAAAATTATCCCTGGCTTCCAGGCTACCTGTAATACTGGCAAGGAGAGTGGAAGAAATTAACGGGGAAACCCTATCGGGAATCAGAAAGGAATGGGGAGATAATAAAATCAGCGCCTTTCTGATTGATAGACTGGACAGGGCCGAATACGGCGGGACAGGCAGGCCGGCTGTCTGGCAGGAGATTACAGACAAAGGTTTAAAAAAATTTATCAGGGAGAGAATTATCATAGCCGGAGGCATTAATAGCGGCAATATCAGCGGCCTGCTGAATAAAATTAATCCTTATGGAGTAGACGTCTCAAGCGGTGTGGAAAAAGAAAAAGGCGTTAAAGATAAAATACTCATTCAGAAATTTATGGCTAAAGTAAAACATGCAATGAGCAATTGCCAGCAGGAAGATGAAGTGATCGGACTGTATTAATGAGCAGTTCCAAAACTTGTGGTGAGTTTACAGACTGTGTGAAAAGTCAAAATTTCACCACGAAGACCACGAAGAGCACGAAGAAATAAATGGGTTAGTCAAAAATAATTGTTATTGATTGTTCAATTTTTACTGTTTCAAATATGATAAACATTAATAAAAAAGAAAGATTTAAAACTTCGTGTTCTTCGTGAACTTCGTGGTTATCACATAATCTGTTATCAAACCAGCCGCAGGTTTTGAAGAATAGCCTGTGGTAATTATTTTCTCTTATTGGAGGTATTTTAATGAAAAAATTATTTATAGTTTTTTCCTTTATCATAATATTATCAGTCATCGGATGCGCGCCTGTTGTAAAAAAAACAATTTCCGGGAGCCGGAAAATACAGACAATTGAAGCTGAAAAGGCTTTTGATATTGTCATGAGCAACCGGAATAATCCGGATTTTATCATCATTGATGTCCGGACGCCTGCCGAATACAGCGAAGAACACTTAGCCGGGGCTATCAATATAGATTATTCATCGCCGCAATTTGAAAAAGACATTTCTTCTCTGGACAGGAGCAAAATCTATCTTCTTTACTGCAAATCCAGCCGCCGGAGCGAGAACGCGATCAAATTATTCAGGGAAATGGGTTTTCTTGAGGCATACCATATTTTCGGCGGGTTAAACGAATGGGCCAGGAAAGGCTATCCTGTTGTAAAATAATGAATTAACCGCCAATCTTTTCCATTATTATTTGTCCTTTTTTGTTTAACTTTTCTGTAAAAATATGTTATAATATAAGCGATTAAAAGCTTGTTTTTGCAGCGGTATGTTTATTAAGTCAATAAGAGGGAGGGGACATGAATAGAGAAGTGAATTATACTGCCCAATCCATAGCCGCGTTGAATTATCCGGATGGGATCAGAAAAAGGCCGGATATGTACATCGGCGACAGGGGTGCGGACGGCTTTCACCATCTGGCCTATGAAATTATTGACAATTCCGTTGATGAACATCTGGCTGGTTATGCCAAAAATATCCGTGTTTCCCTGCTGGAGTCCTGCCTGCTTGAGGTGGAAGACGACGGACGGGGCATACCGGTCGACCTTCATCCCACCGAAAAAGTTTCGGCCATAGAAGTCGTATTAACAAAGCTCCATTCCGGCGGTAAGTTTGACAGGAATTCATACCGGGTTTCCGGCGGTCTGCATGGCGTCGGACTGTCTGTCGTTAACGCGCTTTCCGAGTACCTTGAAGTGGAAGTCTTCCGCGACGGCCAGCAGTATATGATCCGTTATGAAAAAGGATTGAAAGCATACAATCTTAAGGTTTTAGGAACTTCGAAGAAAATCGGGACAATCGTCCGTTTTCAGCCCGATCCATCCATTTTTCAGACGCAAAAGTTTTCCTCCAGCGCTCTCGCATCGCGTCTTCGTGAAATAGCTTTTTTAAATCCCGGCCTTTGCATTCTTTTTGAAGACCGCCTCACTGAGGACCCGGACAAGCCGGATACTTTTTTAACACAGAAATATCAATATGAAAGCGGTATTATTCAATTCATTAAAAATGAGCTGAACAAGGATTTTGAAGTGATTTTTCCCGAGCCGATCCGAATAGAGGGCTCGCAGGAAGGGATAGATGCGGAGGTCGTTTTCCAGTACAGGAACAGCGGCGACGAACCCGAGATCTACAGCTATGTCAACAGTATTCACACAAAAAGCCATGGCATCCATGTGGACGCGTTCTGGATGGCGTATGAAAAAGTAATGCAGAAATTCGCAGTCAGGCTCAATCTGGACAAAAGGGCAGAAAAGGTTGATAAAAAGACGCTGGCCTTCGGCTTGACATGCGTCATTAATACGAAAATCCCGAATGCCGAGTTTAAAGGGCAGACAAAGGATAAGCTGACCGAGCCGGTTGAGGCCAGGACCATTATCCGGGATATACTGGAAAAAAGTTTTTCCATCTTTTTTGAGAAAAATATCGAACTAGCGGAAGAGATTGTAAAAAAAGCCATTCTCGAGCTGAAGGCTCTCCAGGAAGCGGAAAAGGCGCGGGAAGGCGTCAGAACAGGCCTGGGCAGGGGAAAGCGCGGCACAGCCGCTATTATCGCGGGCAAACTGGCCGACTGTTCGACGAAAAAGCGGGAACTCAGGGAGCTCTTTATCGTGGAAGGCGATTCCGCCGGCGGTTCGGCAAAACAGGGCAGGGACAGGGAAATTCAGGCGATTCTGCCTCTCAGGGGTAAAATCCTTAATGTTGAAAAGAAACTGGAAAAAAGCGCCCTTAATTTAATATTGGCCAATGAGGAAATCAAGACGATGATCGCTGTCCTAGGCACGGGTTATTATACAAATTTCGATATAGAAAAGCTCAATTATCATAAGATCATCATAATGACGGATGCGGATGTCGACGGGGAACATATCAAGACGCTCCTATTGACATTCCTGTACCGCTTTATGCGGCAGCTGATCGAGAACGGCAATGTTTTTATCGCCCAGCCGCCCCTCTACAGGATTTCCGCTGGAAAAACCGTTGATTACGCCTACAGCGACACGGAAAGGGATACCATGATGAATAATAAATTTAAAGGCATGAAATACGATATTCAGCGGTATAAAGGATTGGGCGAGATGAATCCCGACCAGCTCTGGGAAACAACGATGAATCCCCTGTCCAGAAAAATGGTCCGCGTTTCAATAACCGACTTTGATGAGGCCGAAAATATGATCAAGATACTGATGGGCGATGATGCCAACAGCGGCGATAGAAAACGCTTTATCCTTTCGAACGTGAATTTTGTCACGAATGTGGATGATATCGGGTAGGGGAATAACGGCCACGGAATTTCACAGAATGACGCAGAATTCGGAGCTATTGGAAAGCATCATGGCTTCCTTTTATAGCTCTTTATCAGGCGAATTATTTCAGTATATTTCCGTGAAATTCTGTGGCTGAATTATTTGATTATTTTTAACGCCTGTCTTATAATATTGACCTTAAATACCGGATTGAAACGGAGGATTCTATGTCCAGAAAATGTGATGTATGCGGAAAGGGGCCTTTATACGGAAATAACGTTTCTCACTCACATAGAAAAACCAGAACGCGCTGGGAGCCGAACCTGAAAAAGGTTAAAGCCATTGTAGACGGTAATGTCAAGCGCA
This sequence comes from uncultured Spirochaetota bacterium, assembly GCA_963835575.1. Classification (GTDB taxonomy): domain Bacteria; phylum Spirochaetota; class Brevinematia; order Brevinematales; family JAOACQ01; genus CAVYGN01. The sequence continues at coordinate 290,983 of CAWIGG010000002.1, forward strand.
TGAAGATCTGCATGGATTGCCTTCATGCCGGCAAGGTTAATATTACTTTCTAAAAGAGTTTTTGATATCAATCCAATATGATAAAAAGGCGGCGATTTGTATCGCCGCCTTTTTTTTATCTGACAATCACGTCTTCTCTTTCAAAACCAGTGGAAATGTAGGAGATCTTTCTCCCCAGCTGGATTTCCAGAAATTCAATATATTTTTTAGCGGCAAGAGGCAGCCGGTTAAAGTCTTTAATGCCGAAGGTTTTTTCTTTCCAGCCTTCGAGTTCGGTGTAAACGGGTTTTACTTCATTCAGTTCATCTATTGTCGGCGGGAAATAGTCTATTTTTGTTCCGTCTTTTTTTATATAGGATGTGCAGACCGATATTTTCTCAAGCCCGTCCAGAACGTCCAGTTTTGTTAAAAATATTTCTATGACGCCGCTGACTCCTACAGAGTAGCGCGTGGCTACAGCGTCAAAATAACCGCAGCGCCGCGGCCTGCCTGTTGTCGCGCCGAACTCATTGCCTTTTTTTCTGAGGTATTCACCTGTTTCTTCCTTAAGTTCTGTCGGAAAAGGGCCTTCGCCGACGCGGGTGATGTATGCTTTTGTAATGCCTATGATATTGGCAAAAGCCGTAGCGCCGATTCCGCTCCCGGTCAGGGCGCCGGCTGTGATGGTATTGGAGGAAGTAACAAAGGGATATGTCCCGAAATCGACATCCAGAAGAGAGCCCTGGGCCCCTTCAAAAAGAATGTTTTTTCTGATCGAATGCGCTTCCTGGAGAAGCTTTTCCGTATCAGCGGCATAAGGAAGGATTTTCTCCCTGTAATCCAGTAAACTCTGGAGCATATCATCGACAGAAGGATATTCTTTAATATTGTAATAATTTTTAAGAAGATACTCTTTTACTTCGAATGCGGCGGCAATCTTTTCCTTCAGGCTCCGGGAAGAACCGAACAAGTCCGCGATCCGGATCCCCAGCCGGTCGGCTTTGTCGGCATAGGCGGGCCCGATGCCCCTCTGGGTTGTTCCGATGGCGCCTTTTTTCACGCTTTCCTTGGCCTTATCCATGATCTTATGGTAGGGCATCACAATATGGGCTTTATTGCTCAGGAAAATCCGTCCTTTAGTGCTGACAGTTTCTGAAATAAGGCGGATTTCTTTTAAAAACTCTTCAATATCAAGTACAACGCCGTTTCCGATGATCACTGTGACGTTTTCATTAAGGATCCCGGATGGAATAAGATGGAAGACAAATTTTTTGTCCCCGACATGCACGGTATGGCCGGCGTTCGCGCCGCCCTGAAAACGGACAACATAATCAAAATCCCTGGCAAAATAATCTATCACTTTTGCCTTTCCCTCATCGCCCCATTGTGTCCCCAAAACTGTATAAATCATAACCACCTCGATATTTTTTATTTATAGTTCAAACTGTAATGATATGAACCGATATCCAGGGCAAATCCGACGGCCGGGCAGTCCTTCCCAAAAGCCGAAAAGAGCCTGTCATACCGTCCCCCGTTCGCGGCGGGGAAGCCTGAATCTTTAATATATCCTTCCAGAGTAAGAGAAGTATAATAAGAAAAGTCCTTTATCAAAGCCAGGTCTATTATGATATGGCTTTTTAATTCGCCGGGGAGGGAATCGCAGAGTGAAAACAGGCGCTCACAGTACGGCTGGTATTCCTTTCCCATTTCTTTTATTTTATGATGTACGTCATCCCGGATTCCGGCCGTAAAAGGCAGTTCATACAGCGCCTTTTTGTATTGATCCAGGCCATCGATATTTTTAATAATCTCTTTGAGTGAAACGCAGTCTTTCCTGTTTAAAAGCTGATGGACGGCTTCGAGCGTCAGAGCGCTCATATTAAATTTTGAAATAATATACTGGTAAAGCCGGACATCCCCCATGATAATTTTATAACCGCGGTCAAAAAGAGCGAGACTTTTGCCTAACAGGCCGATGATCTCGGCGTCCGATTTAATGCCGCCGCTTCCGATCAATTCAACGCCCGCCTGCTTCATCTGGCGGAGCTTCCCTTTATGGAGAGGCTGTTCGCGCAGAACATCCTCACAGTAATAAAATTTGAGGGGCAGTTTCGCTTTTTCATAATGTCTTGCGGCCATCCTTGCAATGGGAGTAGTCATATCATAGCGCAGAGAAAGCAGTTTGCCGTCCTTATCCTTAAAACTGAAAGTTTTCCGGGCAATATCTATTCCGCCGCCTTTTTCAAAAGTTTCATAATATTCAAATAAAGGCGGAGATACTTTTTCAAAATTTTCCTTTTCAAACAGGCGCATAACTTTTGAGCAGAGTTTATCCAGCGCTCTCAGTTCTTTACTATGAAGGAAAAGAACCCCGTCAGGCAGACCGGCAGGGCCCAGTTCAGATTCGGTAAAGAAGCATTCTATGCCTGTTTTATTCATAATGGGATCCTTTAATTCTTATCTTTTTTAAAAACAACATAAGAAAACGCGCCGAAGGAGATCAAAGATAATAAATAGGGAAATAAAAAGCCGAACTTGACATATATGGTTTCAATATTGTCATTAATTAAGGGAACATCACCGACATATAAGCCCCTCTGGTAATCGCCGATATTGCCGGAAAAGCCTCCCGTGACATCAATAATCCCGGTTACCCCGGTATTGGCGGCGCGTGCTATGGGTCTCCTGACAGATATGGCGGTGAGGGTGGCCCCGGCAAGGTGCTGCCACATAGGATGCCGGAAACCCTCGAGATACGCCCAGCCGTCATTTGTGGAATTAATAAAGTAATTGACCCTTTTCCTGATAAATTTTCTGGCTAATTGCGCATAAAGGTCCTCATAGCAGATCAGGACGCGGAAGCGTGATTTTCTGCCCTGTATGACATTATAGTTTGTTGAAGGCGTGTAGGATCCGGCGCCTTCGATATTCATGATGTCTTTTACAATCGGGAGTTTGTCATAAACCGGCATCCATTCCCCGAACGGCACAAGGTGGATTTTCGCGTTTCGCTGGCGGGTATTGGCGGCGGGATCCAGGTAATCCGCTGTATTGTAGTTTTTTTCATTGACCTGGTCCGGGCTGGTAAATAAAATAGGAATATTGAATTCCCCGGGCATTCTGACATAACGGAGGTTCAGTATGTTCACTTCCTCGTCCGGGCTTAATTTATTCAGGTAATACCAGACATAATGCTTGACCATGGTTTCGCTCCAGACGATCATGTCCGGGTTCTGGATGGCTGCTTCCGCGTTAAGTTTCCACATAATGCCGTAGTTTTTCCAGCGGTCTCTCCAGTAATCCGGGTCCCTGGAAGGGCTGTTCGGCTGAATAAGGGCCAGTTTTTCCTTGGGAGAAATATGGGATAAATACTGGTAAGAACGGTATTGGATTAAGCCGTATATTAAATTCAAAATAAAAAGACCTGAAAACACTCCGATCTTGACCGCGTTTTTTTTAAAAGCTTTGCTCACACTGCCCTTTTCAAAAAGAGCGCAGAAAACGTCCGCTATGACAGAATTAGCCAGAAGAATGAGAAAGCTGATGCCCCACACGCCGAAAAGGTCCGCGCTTTGTATCAGAACTGAATATTTCCATTGGGAATCCCCTAAAAAATTCCAGATAAGACCATGAAAACCCGCGGACCTGAGAAGTTCGCTGGAAACCCAGATCATCGGGACTAAAAGATAGCGCCATTTTTTCAGTTTTTTTCCTATTAATGCAATGCACATAAAAAAGAAGGCATAATAAACGGCATAAAGAGGGATGATCAGGAATAAAGACGGGAACCAGAAACCGTAAATCCAGAAAAAAGTCAGACTGAAAAACAGGATGCCGTAAAAAAATGAATAAGCCACGGTCAGATAAACCGGCCGTAAATAGGCGAAAGCGAGAACAGGAATAAAAATAAACCAGACGGTAAATGAAAGATTATAAGTGGGATAAGCAAAAGCGTAGAAAAAAGCCCAGAGAAGCCAGAGGACATTGTCTAATATCAGTCCGTAAACCGACCTTTTTATTTTAATATTCACCCAAGAGCACCTCATTTTTCATATTATACAATTAAACCGGATTTTACTCAATCGGAAAAAAGTTGTTTTATAAAAATGATTTTTGCATAGTCGGCTGGCCCGGGAAAACGGACAGGGACTAAATTCTATATAATATATTTTAAGATTTTACACGGTTTCTCCTGCGGAGGATTATAACTATTCCCGGCACTATATAGGCTATAAATATAATTATGGCAATAAACGAAAGTAATCTTCGTTCGGAAGTTGTAAGCAGGAAACTTGTATTCTCTGTTGTTTTCGGGCGTATGGTAATATCCGCTTCCCTTTTCAGCAGATAATTTATTGAATTAAGAAATAAATCGGAATCGGCGCCGACGTCGTAGTTCGCGTTATTGATAAAATCGCTGTCGCCGAAAACAACCATTCTCGATTCGATGACATTGGTATCTTCCCCGGTCCTGGTCACGGAAATATTGGTCTGGATCTTTCTTACAGCGTAGGCTAAAACAAGCGGGCCTTTTAAATCGTTTTTATCCTGACTGACAGAGTTTTCTTTGATTTCCTTCAATGATACTTCGCCGTAAGAATTTTTTGAGGTTTTAAGTAAAGGCGAAATCATATAGCTGTCCTTAGATACCCTGTCGTTTTCCGGCAATTCAAGGATCCCAACCGCTGTAGGCATTGTGACGCCGATGTTATTCCTGATAATGGGCATGGTGATTTCATGGGGAATAATTTGAGGGACGATCTTTGTTTTCCCGTATTCCGGCATATAATCTTCGTCTTCGACAGCGAGGTTCTGGATATAGAACAGGCCCATCTGCCGCAATATATCATTGATAGTTATATGACTTTCAAATTCCAGAAGGACAAGAACGCTGCCGCCCTGCCGGATATAATTGTCGACTTTGTCCAGTTCATCAACGGAAAAAGAATGCGTCGGGTTGCCGATGATGAGAAGGCTGCAGTCAGCCGGTATGAGGGGCGTTTTCAGCAGATTCAGATAGCCGACCTTGAAATTTTCCTCCGACATCTTTTCTGTTATTCCTGAAAATCCCCTGTCGCCTGAATCGGAGGGATTAATTTCACCATGGCCCTGAAGGATATAAATATTTTGAGGCTTGCTCAGAATAAGGTTTTTAATAGCGCCGGTGTATGCCGCTTCTCCTTTATAAGTGATCTTGCCTGATTGAGGATCGCTCGAATAGATCTTTTTTATGCCGACATAGGCCCTGTTGCCCTGGTATTCAAAAACCACCGTGCCGTTCTCTTTAATATTATACTCATTGGCAAGCGCCCTGTTCTGATTAGGATCGGCTGTTGTGATCTGGATCCGGCCGTTTTTTTCCGAGTATGTTTTCAGCATGTTGCCCTGGTAGTCAAGAATGAAATCGTTCCTGTCGGAGGGTTTGAAATAAAAGACTTTCATCTCGTTTGTGACGCTTTTTAAGACATTAATTGTTTCTTCCGAAAGGCTGTAAAGGCGCGAGGCTGTCAGGTCAATTTTCCAGGAAAGTGAATTGGATAATAAATAAATGAAAATCAGTATTCCGATGATGATGATCAGCTGGACAATTTTATAAATGCCTGTCAGGGTTCCTGTTTTATGTAATAGTGCCAATAATTCTTTGTAATTTAATGCGGTATATCCGAGAATGACTGCCGCGGTCACTCCGAAAAGAATCCGGGTCACAACGGCATAAAAACCCATAATGATGTAAAGAATAATTGACGCCGATAAAAAGCCGAGAATCAGGAAGAGTACTAAGGCCTTCCATTTTTTCATAGTCGCTGCACCTCATTTCCATGTTTTGGATTCTATTATAGTCTTGGCGGTAAAAAGGCAGGCAAAAGAGCCGATCAGAAAGTACAGGATATCTTTTAATTTTATAAGCCCGGTGGCGAACTGGTAATAATGATTGGAATAAGACAATTCTTTTAGAAAATTGGAAAGCGGGTTGTCAGCGGAATTGGCGAAAAATGAAACAATCATAAAAAGGAGAATGAAAAGCAGAGACATCAGGGCGGCCACGACATAGTTGTCCGTCAGGGAAGAGGCGATCATACCCAGGGAAGCGAAAAGGATAGTTGAGAAAAGTATTCCCAGGTAGCCTGAAATAACAGAGCCCCACTCGATAGTTGTGTAAAAGACAAGTATGAGAGGGTATAAAAGCAGTATTGTATTAGCGATGAGGGTGAAAGTAAAAACGCTCAGGAATTTACCGAAGACAATCTGCCATGATGACACAGGGGAAGTGAGAAGAAGCTCATATGTTCCCAGTTTTTTGTCTTCCGCCAGAAGCCGGATGGTCAGTATGGGTATAATGAAAAGGGAAACTGTGTTCATATCGGAAAAAAACGAGGAAAAATCGCTTGAGTTCCTGTCGCCCAGGAAGTATCCATGGAACAGGATTACAGAAAGGACCAGGTAAACGCCCATGACCATATATCCCATCCAGGAAGTGAAGTAAACCTTTAATTCCTTCTTAAAGATCGCAATCATATCAAATTCTCCATAATGTTGTTATTTAACTAATTTAATGAATATATCTTCCAGGGAACTGTCCTTCTGGATCAATTCCAGTAAACCGCAGTTGTTTTCCACAATCATCTTTGCGATTTTCTCGCGCATATCCTGCCCGGTATTTATAAGCACTTCTTCACCCACGGCAGTAACGGAAATGACCCCTTTTTCCTTTTTTAAAAGGGGGATAAGCCCGGCTTGATTTTTACGCACTTTTACCGATAGCATCATTCCCATTTTTTCTTTTTGTTTGAGATGTTCAATAGTATCGACAGCCATTATACTGCCGTTGTGAATAATGATCGCTTTTTCACAGATTTCCTGCGCTTCCGCCAGTAGATGGGTGGAAAGGATGACAGTCCTGTCCTCTTCCTTGGCAAGACGTTTTATGAGATTGCGGATTTCAACAACCTGGATTGGATCCAGGCCGACCGTCGGTTCATCAAGAATGATAACCTTGGGGGAATTAACAATACTCTGCGCTATTCCCACTCTCTGTTTCAAGCCCTTGGAAAGTAGGCTGATCATTGTATTTTTTCTATCTGTCAGGTCGGTCTGAATGATGACTTTTTCAACGCTTTTCATAATATCGGTTTTATTAACGCCTTTCAATTCCGCGACAAAAGAGAGGTATTCTTTTACCGTCAATTCGGGATAAAGAGGCGGATTTTCAGGGAGATAGCCGGTCATGGTTTTAACTTTTTTTGATTCCTCAAAAACATCCAGGCCGTCGATATGCACTTCCCCGCTGGTCGGGGACAAAAAGCCGGTGATAATGCGCATGGTCGTTGTTTTACCGGCGCCGTTAGGGCCTAAAAAAGCGGCGATATCGCCTTTTTTAACATCAAAGCTGACATTGTTCAGCGCCAGAAAACTGCCGTATTTTTTGGAAAGGTTTTTGACTTGAATCATTGTCTTCTCCTGGGGCCGCTTATTTGAAACCGCCATCAATCAGAATAACATGTATTTTACTTTATTCCTTCATTTTTTAAAAGAAAACGACAGGATGAATAATAAGAAACTGAATTTAGGGGGTATTGGCGAAGACAATATTGGTGTAATTACTCGGGTCTCCGTAGGTATTATACTGCTCGCTGTATGCTTTGACCATAAACCAGTACGTCGTTTCAGGTATTAAATTCTGGTTGTTTGTATATTTGGAAACAAAATAAGTGAAACTCTGGACCGATGACATTGGGGGCACATTAAAGATGGTGGGTTTATTTGTAGTGCCGTCGGAGTTTGGAACTATAAAACCCGCGTTGGGAAAATCGGCTAATAAGATATCCATATAGATATAATAACCGGTAAAATAATCTTCATTATTCAACGCGTAGAATTGAAGAAAAATGCTGTTATTGGAATTAACGGCTGTCAGCCCCATCGGAGCGGCCAGATTTATGATAGGCTGATATGTCTCAATGCCGCAGGAAAGGAGAAGAACTGTAAAAACAAACGGAATGGATAATAGTTTAAGTATTATATTTCTCAAATTTTATCCCCTGCTTGTCATAAATTTGTATCATAAACAATATTTGTTATATTGCTCGGCAAGCTGTACACATTATATTGGGCGCTGTAAGCCGCGACATAAAAGTAGTAATTTGCCCCCTGTCCGAGTATAACAGGATCAACAATATTGGATTGGATCCAGTAGGTAAAAAGATTAACGGCGGTCATAGTGACGAGCGGCATAGTTATTGTAGTGGAATCGCCGGGGGCATTTTTGACATTAGTCCAGCCAGAATTTGCATTTGTTGATATGTATATCACATAACCGGAAAAATAATTTTCTTTATTGTCGCCGTAAAATTGAAGGAGAATCATCTGATTGGAATTATAAGCTATAAGAGGGTATGGAGCGACTAATTTAATAGGCGGTTCAAATTGCTCAACGCTGCATGCATTATAAATCAATAAGAGAATAAAAAAAGAAAAAAGAAATAAGAAGATTTTCTTTTTCATTTGGACCTTCTTCTTCTACTTCGCTTCTGCAATAGAAATCCTCTTCTTCTCATCTATGTCTATGACTCTTGTTTTGACAACATCGCCTAACTTATAAGCTTCTCTCGGATTTTTCCGTTCCAGGAAGTTGGATTTATGGATAAGCCCGGTCTGTCCGGGTACCAGTTCAACAAAAATCCCGTAGTCTTCAATACGGGTTACATGCCCTTCCACAACTTCGCCTTTCGCGAAACCGTTGACAATATGCTCGACAATATAAACAGCCCTGCTGATCCTGCTTTCATCCTTGGAAGAGATCATTACCTTGCCGTTATCCTCGATGTTTATAGTAACTTCCGTTTCAGCCATAATCTTCTTAATGACCCGGCCGCCGCCTCCGATTACAGAACCTATCTCGTTTTCAGGTATTGTTATGGTTTTGATCTTGGGGGCATTTTCCGAGAGGACCGGACGCGGGCTTGAAATCGCTTCATTCATTTTGGAAAGAATAAATTCCTTCCCTTCCCAGGCCTGTCCAAGGGCCTTTTCCATTATTTCAAACGAAATGCCGATTGTTTTGACATCCATTTGAAATGCTGTAACCCCGGCGGAAGTGCCGGCGACTTTAAAATCCATATCCCCGTAATGGTCTTCGACGCCCTGGATATCTGAAAGGACCTGATATTTCCCGCTTTCCTTATCCCATACCAATCCCATGGCAATACCCGCTATGGCCTTTTTCAGCGGAACGCCGGTAGCCATCAGGGCAAGGCTTGAACTGCATACTGTCGCCATTGAAGAGGAGCCGTTGGATTCGAGAATTTCTGAAACAAGCCGTATAGTATACGGGAACTCGTCCTCATTCGGCAGCATAGTCTCGATCGCCCTTTTAGCCAGATTCCCATGACCGATTTCCCTGCGGGAGGTCATTAGGGATTTTTTTACTTCTCCGGTGCTGAACGGCGGAAAATTGTAATGCAGCATAAAGCGCTTGGCTTCATCATCTTCCAGTCCGTCAACATACTGCACATCGCTTGAAGAACCCAGCGTGACTATGCCGAGGCTCTGTGTCTGGCCCCGCGTAAAAAGGGCAGAACCATGAACATTTTCCAGTATATCGAGATCAATTGTGATCGGCCGGATTTCTTCGGGTTTACGCCCGTCAGGCCTCAATCCTTTCTCAAGAATCTGGTTCCTGATTATAGCCACTTCGATTTCTTCAAGATACTTTCCGGCTTCTTTATAGCATTCGCTTTCTTTATTTATTTCGAATTTCTCCAGAACCGCTTCAAAGGCTTTATCAATGTTTTTAGACCTTTCTTTCTTATTTGGATTGACGCTCGCGTCTTTGATCAGATTAAACCCGAACTCTTTCATTTTCTTTTTCGTATCTTCGTCGATAAGGCATTTGATTTCGTCCAGAGGGACTTTTTGAGGATTAACCTTTTTAACAAGCTCTTCAATCATCTCAATTTCTTCGTTGATATGCTTCTGGGCAATTTCAAGGGCCTGCAGAAGAATGGCTTTATCCACCTCTTTGGCCCCGCCTTCCACCATTGTTATGCCTTCCTTTGTGCCTGCCGCCACAATATCAAGTTCGGAAGCGTCTACATCAGCGATCGAAGGATTGACAATAAATTTACCTTCTTTATATATAACACGTACGCCGCCGACAGGTCCCAGAAATGGTATGGGCGAAATTGCCAGCGCGGCCGAAGCGCCTATGATACCAAGCATGTCGGTCGAATACATCTGGTCCGCTGAAAGCGTTGTAGCGATAATCTGCACTTCATTAAAGAAATTTTTGGGGAAAAGCGGCCTGATCGGGCGGTCGATCAAACGGGAAACCAGGACCTCTTTTTCGCTTGGTCTTCCTTCCCGCTTAATATATCCGCCGGGAATTTTCCCGGCCGCGTAATATTTTTCGACATAATTAACAGTGAGCGGAAAAAAATCAATGCCTTCCGGGCATTCTTTCGACATACAGGCTGAAACAAGCACGGCATTGCCGCCGTATTTGACAACAACAGCCCCGTCGGCCAGTTTGGCCATTTTCCCGGTCTCAATTATAATTTCTTTATCTCCGATCTTCCTGCTCACATTAATAAAACTCATACTATCTCCTTTCCTTCTTTTACTTATTGGTTAAATAGCGATGAGGGAAACTATTTTAACTTTAGTTTTGTTAAAACTGTGTGGTAGATTTCCGGATTGGTCGCCTGGAGATAGCGCATAAGCCTTTTTCTCCTTCCAATCAGACGGAGCAAACCTCTTTTGGAATTATTGTCTTTCTTAAACTGCTTAAAATGCTCGGTTAAGTTGTTGATTTTCTGCGTGATCACAGCGATCTGGACTTCTGCTGATCCCGTATCTTTTTCATGTTTCGCGAACTTACCCATCATTGTCTTCTTTTCAGTACTGGTAATAGGCATAACTTTTTCCTCCAAAAAGTATATTCTAAAATGAAGCCGGTTTCTCTGCCGCGCCTTCAGTGCGGAATGGAAATAATGGCTTTAAATTACATAAATAAACCCGTATCCGGGAAATCAGGCTTTTTTTTATACTCCTGATATAACTCTAAAACCTGCCGTCTATCATTATAAAGGTTTTTTTCTAATTCTTCAAGATTATTGAATTTTTTTTCATTCCGGATCTTTTTTATAAAAAGCACCGTTTGTTTTTCGCCTGTCTTGATTTCGCCGTAATCCCCGTCAAAATCGAGTATATTGGTTTCATTCCGCATTTCATGATGCGTCATTGTCGGGCGGTTTCCTATGTATGACATGGAAGGATATAATTTCTTTTTAAAATAAAAAAGAGAGAAATATACGCCGATCTGCGGAAGGACCTGCTGGTTGATTTCAATATTGATTGTAGGAAAACCGATTTTTTTCCCTGCGCCGTCGCCGGCGATTTTATTTGAGACAATAAAATACGGTCTGCCCAGCATAGCTTGGGCCGCTTCCAGATCGCCGTGCTTGATTTTCTCCCTGATTGAGCTTGAGCTGATGGTCGAAAAATGGTATTTCATTTTCTCCATGACATTCAGGATAAAGGTTTTGTCTGAAGCATGTCTCTGAAGAGTGTGGATATTGCCGGAGTTTCCTTTGCCGAATTTAAAATCATAGCCGACATAAAAATGGACTTTTTTTATTTTATTCTTCAGAACTCTTATGAAATCAATCGAATCCAGGTCTGCTATCTCCTCAAAACGGAGGGATATGATATTCTGAATTCCCATTAAAGACAGCGCTTTTTGTTTATAATCTTCAGGGAACAGGTAGCCTTTAAATTCATGGGGATTTATATAAAGGGATGTGGCTTCTTCAAAGGTCATGGCAATTGTGGGTTTTTTACCGGCGTCGCTCTGCATGGCGGTAATAATTCTCTGATGGCCCCGGTGGAGGCCGTCAAAGTTGCCGACAGTAACATAAGCCTCTTCAAAGACGGGAATAGAATCCAGATTATGATAAAAATGTATGCTCATCGCTTTAAATCCATTCTAAATATTCTTGTTAAAATATAATAAAAAGTGCCGAAGAGAGCAAACTCAAGCGCGGCAATGCAAAGTGCCGGAAGCGCGTTCTGAACGCCCAGATAGATAAACCGGTGCAGAGGGTAAACCGCCCCGCAGGCAATGAGCGAGAGAACAATCAAGACGGCTGTTTTTGTAAAAAGGCCCGAATTTTTTATATTGATCTTGCCCGATTTTTTCAGTTTAAAGACATAGTACAGCAGCATCATCCAGCTGGCGATCATATCCGCCGCGAATACTCCGTAAAACGCGATCCCGGGCAGGAAAGAGCTGAAATAGAGGCCGAAGCTCATGACGAAGATGATAATATTGGCCCTGAGAGGCGTTCCGGCGTCATGCAGAGAATAAAAAATCTTATCGAGAATGAGGGCGCATCCCATCGGCAGAAGAGCCAGCGCGTATATCCTGACGGCAGTATAAGTCTGGCGGAGGAATTCGTCGGTGAACTTTCCGGTATTTCCGGTTAAAAGCTTCGTGATATCGCGGAATACGGTATTAGCGACGGTATCGGGAAAAACGATAAAGAAAAAAGCGAATGGTATCATCAGGTACAGTATCATATAGAAGCCTTCAATGATCGAACGGTTGAACTTTTCCATGTCGCCTTCCGCATGGAACCTTGAAAGAAGCGGCATCATAACGCTTCCGATTGCCGTGCCGACAATGCCGAGAGGGGCCTGGATGATCAGAAAAGCGTTCATATAAATCATGGCGCTTCCGAGGTAAAGAGAAAGAAAAATCGAATTCGCGTAATATTTAACCGTTACGACGATCATATTGACCGCCGTCGGGAAGTAAAGCTTGAAAAATTCCTTCAGATTTTTGTCTTTGAAGTCAAGGACGAAACTGTACTTAAATCCGATCTGTCTGAGTTCGAAAAGCTGTGTCAGGACCATAAAGACTGCTCCGGCGATGACAGCTATGCCCAGGGAATAAATCCCAAGGTTCTTATAGAATAAAAGCGGTATGACCATAAAGGCCAGGTTTGATACGACCGGGGCAAACGCGGATGCCGTGAATTTCTTATGTGAATTGAGAATGCCCATGATCATCGCGTAAAAGGATATGAAAATGAGATAGGGCATCATGATCATTGTCAGGAAGATGTTCTGCGTCAATTGAGGACTGCCTTTCTTGTAGCCGGGGACAAGAAGCGGCGCGTACAGGGGAGCTAAAAGCATTCCCAGAACGACTATGGCCAGATTGATGAGAAAAAAGATGTTCATGACATTGCTGGCGAACCGGAAAGCCTCCTTTTTCCCTGAGGCGTCGCCGCCGGCATGAAGCTTTTTCTGAAAAGAGGGAATGAATGCGGATGTCAGGGCCCCGCCGTCGCCGACATAGCGCCAGAATGAGTTGACAAAACGGAATGCCATTAAAAACGGGTCCTGCCCGGCCCCGAAAAGAAAATTGGAAACATTCTGTTTCAGGACGCCTGTTAAGCGGGAAAAGAAAGCTCCAAGGGAATTGATCATTGTATGCCGGTAGGAAACAAGCCTTTTTGCCATAAATATTATTTAAGAAGCCCTTTGGTCTTGAGGGTGTTTTTCAATTTATCCTCGTTTTCCTTTTTCATCGGACAGAGGGGCAGCCTGAATTCGAGACATCCGATAAGTCCCATGAGGTAAGCCGCTGTTTTAACGGGAATGGGGTTTGTCTCAATAAACATGGCGCGGTGCAGGGCCATTAATCCGATATGGATATTTTTCGCTTTTTCCAGGTCTCCGCTTTCATAACTTCTAAAGAGATTGCTGAGGAGGATCGGGGCAATGTTTGCCGTAACGGAAATAGCGCCGACGCTTCCTATCGACAGAAGAGGCAGATTGACAAAATCGTCTCCTGAAAGAAGGAGAAAGCCGGATTTGACATTTTCCATCACTTCGGCGGCCTGCTGAAGGCTTCCAGTGGCTTCCTTAATGCCGATGATCTCTTTGATCTGCGAAAGCCTGCCGACGGTTTCCGGGAGCAAATTAACGCCGGTCCGGCCCGGTACATTATAAAGAATCATTGGTAATTCCACGGCATCGGCAATCGCTTTGAAATGCTGATAAAGGCCTTCCTGTGTGGGCTTGTTGTAATAGGGCGTGATGGAAAGATGGGCATCGGCCCCGGCCTTTTTAGCGCCTTCGGCGAGCTCGACGGCCTCGCTTGTCGAGTTCGAGCCGGTACCCGCGATGACCCTGATACGGCCCTTCACTTTCTTCACAACAAAATTAATCACATCCACATGTTCTTTATGGGTCAATGTCGCGGATTCGCCCGTTGTACCGCAGGGTACGATCCCGCTGGTCCCGTTTTTTATATGGTATTCGATCAGCTTTTCCAGGCTGTCATAATCAACTTCCCCGTTTTTAAACGGCGTAATTATAGCTACTATTGAGCCCTTGACCATATGGTCCTCCGGTTTTTTATTGAGTATAAGATAATAAAATTAGCTGAAGGATTAGTCAAATTATCAATAGAGACTGTTTAAAAGAAAAAGCGCTTCCAAAAAAAAGTATTTTCGGGAAGCGCTTATATTTGTTTGAAGATAGAAAAACCTAGAAAGTTAAGCCGACGCCAACTCTAAAATTAATCTGGGAAAATAGTATTATGTCGGCAAATGCATTGCTGTATCCGCCGAGTAGTCCGAAATCCCCGAATGGCAGATAAAAAGCAAGTCCGGCATCAATTGAGAATAATTCACTCAGCTTGAAATTTAAGCCTATACCGACTTTACCGATAAAGGCCGGTGAAGGTGCTGAAAAATTAGTGAACGCTGAATTTATAGAAGTACTGGCGTTGATGAAAGCCATTCCCAGACCAAGATCGGTATAAAAGACACTTGTATTAAAGACAACATCTGCTGTTAAAGGTATGAAATTGATTGAAAAGCTGTCTCCTCCGGCAGAAGCCGAGAATGCCGGCAGATAAGCCGCTTCTATCCCGAATTGAATGCCTCTTCTGTTCCCGAACAAAAAATCACCGCCGAAAGAAAATCCTCCTGTACTGATATTTGTTACTGCTCCGAGCTTTAATGCTGATGCAAGAACCCAGAAGTTATAACCGCCGTATAGTTTTACAGTTATAAACGAATTAGTTTCCGAAGATTCGGCTGAATCGGCAAACGAAGAAGAGAAAAAAGCAGTCAGCAGGAACAGGACCAAAATGATTGAAAGCTTTTTCATAATATAACCCTCCTTATAATATAAACAAGAAACATCTTTCGTCCCTTTTTAATATACATTCATATTAATGGAATATCAATTTTTGTCAATTAACATGGTGTTTGAAACATTAACAAATATTCATAAAAGAAGGCTTTCTCATTAACAGGTAAATCCGGCCCCGGATGTTTTGTTATTTCTCAATAAAATATTATAGGTAGAAGCAGATGCCCAGCCTTATATTTAACTGGCAAAATAGTATCATATTGAGGTATGCACTGGTGCGGCCACCCAGCAAACCGAAATCCCCGAATGGCAGATAAAAGCTCAGTCCGGTATCAATACCAAAAAAATCGCTGAGCTTGAAATTCAAACCTAAGCCGATTTTAAAAAAAACAGACGGCTTGGGAGCGGTAAAATTTGTATATATAGAATTTACAGTAGTGCTGGCGTCGAGGAAAGCCATGCCGATGCCGATATCGGTGTAAAAGATTCTCCTGTTAAAAACAATGTCGGCTGAAACCGGTATGAGGGTAATTGCTGAAGGGTTGCCTGAAATTAAGGCGCTGAATATCGGAAGATAAGTCCCTTCAATTCCAAATTGAAATGAGTACAGATCTCCAAATAATAAATCCCCGCCGAAAGATAAACCTGCCAAATTAATATCTTTTATTTCTTGGGATGTGAGGCCGTAAGGGCTGGAAGCAAAAAACCACATATTATAACCGCCGTATAGCTTGACAGTAAAGGCATACTCATCATTTGTTTCAGAAAATGAATAAGAAATAAGAGCCGTTAATAACCCCACAATTAGAAAAATCGATTTTCTTATCATAAATTTAAAAAGCTCCTTAAAATAATATTTCTAAATATAATACGATTGAGAAGGTTTGTTTTTGATAAAATAATTAAAAATTATTAACAATCATTGCTGTCCAAATAAGAATTAATAAAAAAAGGAATTAGTAATTTGTAAGCTTTAAAACTTTTCAAAAAGCTTTATGTATAGACCCCAATTTCTCCCGGATTGACACGGAAGAAGCGGATTATCGCGGAGTAGAAAGAATTAATCGCTTTATGATCAATACAATCCGCGTAAATCCGCAAAACCTGTGCTGAGCCAGCCGAAGCATTCCGTTTTATCCGCGTGCCATTGGGGTAAGTTTATATAGCACACTTAAAACTATATTTTAGTCTGAATTATTTAAGCATCGTAATTATTATTAAAAATTAATTCATGCTGTCCAAATTACGAATTCAAATCTCAATTTTTTAATTAGCATATATTTTCATTATTATTAATGAATTATCAATATTTTTATTAATCTTATTTGGACAAAAGTGATTCTTCATCTAAATTTAAGTATATATTTGTATCAATAAAACATCAATTTTTTCAATAACCAGGATGTTTGAACCTGGAGCGTTAAAAGTCTTGACAGAATATTCGGGATTGAATAAAATAATGTCTTAAAACTCAGGGGGATAAGGTATGCGGGCTTATGAAGTAAAACAGAATGAAATCACAATCGGCGGCATTACGGCAAAGGAGCTGGTCCGGGAATTCGGCAGTCCGCTCTATGTTTATAATGAAGCGGTCATAAAAAATAGATACGAAAAGCTTTTCGAATCGGTCAACTATGAAAAGAAACGGATCCATTACGCGATGAAAGCGAATAATAACCTCAGGGTCCTTCAGATACTGGAAAAAGAAGGCGCCTCTATAGACGCTGTTTCAAAAGAAGAGGTGATGCTCGCGCTTAAAGCGAATTATTCCCCTCAAAAGATCCTTTTCACCGGAATCAATTTAAAAGATGAAGACATGGATTTCGCCCTAAAGAACGGAATACTTGTCAACATTGGTTCCCTTGCCGGCTTAAAAAAATACGGCGAAAAATACCCCGGTACGTCCGTATCTATACGCATCAATCCTGACATGGGCGCGGGCCATCATGACCACTGCGTGACGGGCGGCAGGGAGAGCAAATTCGGTATTTTTTATACCGCGAAAGGCAAATCGGATCTGGATGAAGTGCCTGAAATATTGAAAAAATATAAACTCAGGCTGACAGGGATCCATGCGCATATAGGTTCCGGCATTCTGGAAGAAAAAAAATATGTCCAGCTGATGCAGATCATACTGAATATCGCGAAAAGGTTCCCTAATCTTGAGTTTATTGATATCGGAGGCGGCATCGGCGTGCCATACCGCCCTGAGGAAAAGGACTTTAATTTAAAAACTTTCGGAAAGCATGTTGATGAGATGATGAAGGAATTCACTGTCAGTTACGGCAGTTCTCCTTTTTTAGCCATAGAGCCGGGAAGGTTTCTGGTCGCGGAATCCGGCATTCTGCTCTGTACTGTGATGGAGATTAAAAAAACGCCGTTGTTTCAGTTTGCCGGCGTGGATACCGGCTTTAATCATCTACTCAGGCCGATGGCCTACGGCAGCTACCACCCGGTGCTGAACGCTTCTCGGTTTGAGGGCGAAAAAGAGGATTTTGCCGTCAGCGGCTATCTCTGCGAAAGCGGCGATGTTTTTACACGCAGCGAAGAGGGGATAGAGCCTCAGCTGATTGTCAGGCCGGAAGCAGGGGATATACTGGCCGTATTGAATACGGGCGCATACGGTTTTTCAATGGCTTCCAATTATAACGCGCGCCCTCGTCCGGCGGAAGTCCTTGCTACAAACGGCGAGGCGAGGCTTGTCAGAAAGAGGGAAAGTTTCGAGGATCTGATCAGAACGCAGGTATAATAGACTTATGGGCAGTTCCAAAAACATCAGGTTTTTGGAACTGCCTTTATTACCTTTCAATCAGTATTCACTTTAATTTTCAAAAAACTTTTTTTAAAAAAAACTTGAAAAATATTTGCAAAACGACAAGTGTAGTATTATAATATTACTGAGTGATATTATAGAGTAATATTACGGGGTTGTAAGATGAATAAGGTTCCGCAGTCAGTTCAGGACCGGTATAACCATATCCGTGAAGAACTGGATAAAAATCCGTTCATCCTGGATGAGGAACTGGCCAATATCTTAAACGTCAGTATCCATACGATAAGGGCGGACCGGCGGAAGATCGGTATTCCGGAAGTCCGGCGCAGGGGTAAAGATACAACAGATACTATGTTTGCTCAGGCCAGGACGCTCACACAGCATGAAATTGTCGGGGATATCCTGGAGATTGACCTGGATAAAGAAGGGCTTTCCCTGCTTGATACGGATGAATCCATGGCCTTGAAAAAGTCAAGCATCATCCGCGGCCATATACTTTTTGCCCAGGCCAATACTTTGGCGAACGCGATTCTGGACGCGGAAGTGGCCCTGACGGCGGAATCTGTAGTGAAGTTTATAGAGCCTGTTCGCGCGAATGAAAGGGTTCTGGCCAAAGCCCATGTTGTTTCATCAAAAAAGCATAAAAAAGTAGTGCAGGTGATCATGAAAACAAAGAAGAAAGTGGTTTTTGAAGGAACGTTTACTATCTATTGCATGGATGCTGAAATGGCGTCCCACCTTCGCTTATTAAATGATGAAGAAATTTATGGAGGAGATAAATGAAGAAAATCGGAATATTATCCATTGGAAAATATGTCCCTGAGAATAAGCTCACTAACGCCGATCTGGAAAAAATGGTTGATACGACAGATGAGTGGATTGTCAGCCGGACGGGGATCCGTGAAAGAAGGATTGCCCTGAAAAATGTGCATGCGTCAACAATGGCCGTAAAAGCGGCGCAAGAATGCCTTTCCCGTGTTAATGTCAAACCGGACCTTGTGATATCTACGTCTGGAACAACCGAAACTAGTTTTCCGTACCAGGCAAGCGTTGTCGCCCATAAGCTCGGATTGACTGATATAGCGGGTTTTGATATGAACGCCGCGTGCTCGGGATTGATCTATGCAATGGCAATCGGCAGCAGCATGATGCGGAGCATGGATTATAAAAATGTGCTTATTACGGCCAGTGAAAAAATGTCGTCTTTTACGGATTATAAGGACAGGGCCAGCTGTATCCTTTTTGGGGACGGCGGAGCTTCTGTAATGATTTCAGACAAGGGCTTTGAGCATGAAATAGTTGCGTTCGAACTGGGGCTGGACGGAAGCGGAAGCAATCTGGTTACTATGGGTGCGCGGGAAGGGAGCAGCTTTTTCTGGCAGGACGGGCAGAAAGTATTCCGGTTTGCCGTGACAAAGGTTGTGGAATTGATTGAGAATTTAAAAAAGAAAGTCGGTTTTAAAGAAAAGGACCGTCTGCATATCATACCGCATCAGGCCAACAGCCGTATTATCGAATCGGTATCCCAGCGCACCGGTCTGCCCATGGAAAGTTTTGTCATGAATATCGATAGATTTGGAAACACATCATCCGCTTCAATCGGATTGGCTTTGGAAGAAGAATGGACCGGGAAGCGTTTTAAAAAAGGCGATTATATCTTCCTTATCGGTTTCGGGGCCGGTTTGAGCTGGGCAGCCGCGGCCATCCGCTGGTAAAAAATATTTTTTCACATACAAAGGGCTGCATGTAATTGCAGCCCTATTTTATTGTGCGCCCGGCAGGGCGCACGTTCTTGCGGGTGAAAGTCCCGTATGCACCCGGTAAGGGGAATCCCTCACCAGTTTGTGAACTTCTCCGGGCAGCCGGACAAACTGGTGAGGGACAGACGGCAAGGGTGTCCGCCGTGAGGCGGAATCTGAAGGAAGCTGCAGGCAAAGCACTGGTCTGACGAACAGAAACCGCATAGAGGCGGCACTGCTGGGTGAGACGGCAATTATCGTTAAAGCCCGATACTTACACAGAAAGCAATGACGTAGATGCGGCAGACATAAGTGTGAAGGAACGAGCGCATTACCCGGGGAGGTCTGACAGCCTGCCACATATTGGCTATTGTCATCGAAAGGTGATAAGAGGGGTTTTCAGAAGTCAGCAGAAGCCATAGTAACCTCTTGACCGGAGGCGAAGGGCAGAACCAAACTATAGGAGTACCGCTATGAATCCTGACACGGTAACTTACGCAGAAGCGGAAGGAAACTTTCCGGCTTTGACAAAGGATAGGGACGGAATTCCGAAGAATAGCCAAAGCGCGTGTATCCGTGCAGAGAGTCAAAGAAGGAGTACACCGGATGAAACAAATTTAATAGAGCGTCTGGTCAAACGCGAGAACATGCTGGAAGCTTATCACAGGGTGGTAAGCAATAAGGGGGCGGCGGGAGTTGACGGAGTCACTGTAAAACAGCTAAAAGGCTTCATCAACAAACATATGAACATCGCCTTTCCTAAGAAATTATTCGACAGTATGGGACTCGTATCGATGCTGAACAAGATTTGTATTTATCAGAAATTATATTTTGGAACCGCCGTATACGGAACCGTACGTACGGTGGTGTGAGAGGTCGGCGGGTGTAAACCCGCCTCCTACTCAATTATTAGCCAGTACTTTCCGGTTAATGGAAGATAATATGATTATTAAAAGAAAAATGAAATAGGAAGCCGCCGCGCCCATCCCGAATTTCATGTATTGAAAAGCGTAAATGTAAAGATAGACGGCAAGAGTTCTTCCGGTCGCCGCGCCTCCCCCAAGCTGATTGGACCCGCCGAAAAGGACCATCGGGTCATCAAATAATTGAAGCTGGCCGATGATGGTCATTGTTGTAGCAACCAGTATGACAGGCTTGAGCAGCGGCAATGTGATTTTAAAAAATATATCGCCCCAATTAGCTCCGTCAATCCGCGCGGCCTCATAGAGCTCGCCGGGAATGGCCTGAAGCCCGGCAAGGTAAATAATGGCGTTCCAGCCGGTCCACTTCCAGACGGCCAGGGAAGCTATGGAAAACCAGGCCATGGTGCGCCTGAGCCATTCCACAGGTAATTCCATGGGGATCAGACCTCCGGATCCTATCAGATGCAGTTTTTCCAGTTCGGACAGCCAGAAGTTTAAGAGGCCGTACCTGTACCCGAATAAAATGCCGGCCACCAGAGCGATGGCCACTGATGAAGTGAGATAGGGTAAAAATAAAACGGATTTAAAAAACTCCTTGAATCTTACCAAGCCCAGATTAAGTACGAAGGCGAAGAAAAGAGCCAGCAGATGCTGAGGAATGGCCGTTATTATGCCGATTGCGAAGGTATTCAGCATGGACTGCCAGAACAAATTATCGATGATGATATTGAAGTAATTCCTCAATCCGACAAACCGCATCGGCGTAACGGCATCCCAGCTGTTGAAACTGAGCATGAGAGAGTACATAATCGGAAAAATGGCGAAAACGGCAAAGGAAATGAAAAATGGCGATACAAACAGATAGGGCGTTGACTTGAATTTAAAGAAATTCCATTTATCTTTTTTATTATCGAAAACTCTTTTTTGAGGCATTTTACTCTCCCTTCAGTGTAATACGGGGGATTTGAGCAAAATATGCTTTAAAATAAAAAAAGTTTGTTTTACTGACAGTTCCAAAAAGCAATATTTATGGAAATGCCTGAATATTATTTTAGAACACTTTTTACTAATAAACAATAGATGTTTTTTAAATTAATGCCCTCGGGAAAAATCAAGTTTGGAATTTAATGCCCGGTTTGACTTTTCCTCTTCATGCCTTTAACATAATTGTTTTTTTTTCAGGAGCCGTCTATTATGCTGAGTAATATGATTTCCATGCCGAAGAGGATCCCGCGGGATTTTCTATTATTTTTAATAGCTGTTTCTTTTGCCGGTTTTTCGCAAAGCATGGTTGACACGACGTTTAATAATTTTTTGAAAGATGTTTTTTCCATTACGGACTGGCAGAGGGCGTTTCTTGAATTTCCCAGAGAAATACCGGGCCTTCTTGTCGCTTTTATCGGCGCGGCTTTCTTTTTTATATCGAACAGGCGCCTTGCTGTTCTGGCAAATTTTCTGTGCGGACTGGGGATATTTCTCATCGGTCTTTTTTCTTTTAAATATTCGGTTATGCTGATGTGGCTTTTTATTTACAGCCTGGGCGTTCATATATTTCTTCCTCTGAACTCAAGCATCGGGATGGAACTGGCCAGGGAAGGCAGAACAGGGAAAAGGCTCGGGGAGCTGTCGGGGATGGCCAACGCGGCGGCTATTATCGGAAGTTTTATCGTATTTATGGGCTTCAGGTATCTTCATTTTAATTTTACGATAATATTTATAATTTCTGCCGCCGGTTATATGGCGGCAACAAGCCTTATGTTCTTGATGAAAAAAGATAAGGCGGTTTCTTTAAAAGAGAAGATCAGGTTCCGTAAAAAATACGGCCTTTTTTACTGGCTTAATATTCTTTACGGCACGCGTAAACAGCTTTTTCTCACATTTGCGCCATGGGTACTGGTGCAGATATTCTCAAAAAAGATTGAATATGTCGCCATGATTTTTACAATCGGCGGAATAGTCGGGATCCTTTTCAAGCCGCTTCTCGGCAGGGCGATCGATAAATTCGGCGAGAGAACCATTCTTATGGCCGAAGCCGCCGTTCTCATTTTTGTCTGCATCGGCTACGGATTTTCCAGGAATATATTTTCCGAAAGCATTGCTCTGATTATAGCTTCAACCTGTTATATTATAGACCAGCTCCTAATGGCTGTCGGTATGGCCAGGGCGACCTATCTTAAAAAAATAGCCGTTAAGGCTGAAGAAATCGCTCCGACTCTTTCAATCGGAGTTTCCATAGATCATGTTTTTTCTATCTCCATCGCTTTATTGGGCGGTCTTGTCTGGAAGTTTTTCGGCTATCAGTATGTTTTTCTGATGGGCGGGATTATCGCCGCCGTGAATCTCTTTTCAGCCTCAAGAATAAGGATCAAGGCGCAAGCCGCCGAAGGTTTAATATCCGGTACTACTTGACCGATATTTTTTTATAATAAGAATAAGAGGAAGATATGGATTTGACCAAGTTTAATGACCTTGATATCGTAGTAGTCTGCGGTCTGCCGGGCGCCGGGAAATCCCACTTTTCAAAGGCTTATTTTGAAAAAACAAACAGGCAGAGGGTGTCCAGGTCTGAAATCCGGCGTTTTCTTTATGAGATGACCCATTTCGGGGCGGCATGGCAGACGGAATTATTCAAGGAAGAAAGTGAATTTCTGGTCAAGCATACCGAGAGGAAAATACTGGAACAATTGCTTCAGGAAAAACAGAAGGTACTTATCGACAATACCAGCGTGACAGTCGATTCCCGCAAGCGTTATCTGGAATTGGCCAGAACATTGAAGAAAAGCATCGGGGCGCTGTTTATTCATAATCCCGTGCAGGTATGCCTGAAAAGAAACAAGCAGAATAAATTCGGGGTTCCGGATATCGTCATTTCCAATCTTTCAACGCATATTGAACTGCCTTCTACAAAAGAAGGCTTTAAAGAAGTGATGATCATAAAAGATTATTAATTGATCAGGAGTTTTTCATGAAGATTTTTTTTGCTGCTTTTATTATGCTATGCCTGATTTTCAGTTTGTCCTTCCCTGTTTATACTAAATATCTGAGCGATTTTAAATTCGATGCCGTGGAAAATTACGAATTCAGCAACATCAGTTTCATAGAGAACGGGGGGATTGAACTGGCCCGTGATTATAAAGAGGTATATTCCAGCCCCTTTCCCGTATGGTCTCTGGCGCAGTGGAAAGACGGCTTTCTGATCGGCGCCGGCGATACTGCCCAGCTCATTTATCTTAATAAAGAAAAAAACAGAACGATTTTTTCCAGTTCAAACCGCGTTCTTGTCAGCGACATAGAAATTATGAATGGGGATATTTATCTTGCGGTAATTCCCAAGGCCCAAATCCTCATCTTGGACAATGATTTTAAATTGAAGAAAACCATATCCCTTTCCAATGAATATATCTGGAATATTGTTCCGGCCGAAAAAGGGTTTTATGTGTTGACAGGCAATCCGGCGGTCCTTTATTATTTTAATGAACAGGATAAAATGGAATTTTCCGTAAGCCTGGCAGGTGAGGATAATCTCCTCAAGGGCCTGATGGTTGGTAAGGAACTCTATTTTACAGCTGACGGGAACGTCCTTTATAAATTCGACAGTAAAAACAGGAAAATCAAGGGTGTTTATTCTTTTGATAATTCGATACTCGATTTTATATCTGTCAAGCATAAGATTTATCTGATTACATCCCTGTCTGATTTAAAAAAACCTGCCCAGACCCAATCCAGCGAGCCTTCGACAAGCGATGACGATATTTCAACCCCTATCAAGCAGACAAGCGATAAAAAAGGGACCCGCCCCGCGGTAGGAAAAAGCGCTCTCTATTCATACAATCCGGACGGCACAATAGAGAAAATATTTGAGAAAAACAATATGAAGTTTATCTCCCTTTCCTACTGGGACAATTCACTCATAGTCGGCACGGATAAAAACGCTTCATATTATCAGGTTTCATTACAGGGGAATGTCAGGAAGCTGTCAAGCCTGGGGATGGGTAAATTCGCCCGTTTTTTCACTTTGAAAGGCGAGAATTACGCGCTGTTGCTTGAACCATCCAGGATTTTGAAAATACTCCCCTCATTTTCTCCGCAGGGCTTTGTTACTTCAAGCGCATTTGATACCGGCAATATATCGCGCTGGGGAAAGCCTTTTATAGGGCAGACAGTTCAGCCGAAAACGGATATAAAAATATATACGCGCAGCGGGGCCCTTTCAAGCGATGATCTCTGGGATGATTGGGAACTCTATAATAATAAGATCGATTCGGCCCCCAACCGTTATCTTCAGTACAAGGTTGAGCTTTCTTCCGACGGGTCAAAATCGCCCTTGTTCCGCAATATGATTATTCCTTATATCCAGAATAACAGCGCTCCGAAGGTTGAGAAAGTGACTATCACTTTTAATAATAACAGCCTGTACAAGATCAGCTGGGACGCTCAGGATGATGATAAGGATACTCTCATTTACAATCTTTATTTATCCCAGGCGGATGATGATTGGATTAAAATAAACGATAAGCCCTTGGAAGATAATAATTTTGACCTGAATACGGCCAATTACCCCGAAGGTCAGTACCGGATCAAGGTGACTGCGTCCGATGAAAGGTCCAATTCAAAAGAGGAAGCAAAGGAAGGTTATAAAATAAGCGATCAATTTGTAATAGACAATAACCCGCCTTTTATCGGGGATATTTCAATTAAAAAAAGCGGACAGCTCTTTGAACTGGAATGGAAGGTCGCCGACAGCCTTTCTCCGATATTCGATGTGTCTTACAGCATCAACGGCCTAAAATGGATCAAGCTTTTACCGGTCGATGGAATTTACGATTCACTATCGGAATCATTCAATCTAAAAATCGAAATCAATCAGCCTTCTTCATTTGAAATTAAAGCTGTGGATATTTACGGCAATGCCTCGACAAAAGGGATTTTTATCAGGAAATAGTTTTCTTTTAAATTTGCCACAGACATAGAGGGAATAAAAAGGTTCATGAACAGCCACAGAATTTCACAGAAACACACAGAAATAAATAAATTTAAAAAACGGTTCCGTGTCCTTCGGTGTCATTCTGTGGCTAACCCCGTTCTTTCGCACTCCTTCCTGTCTTCCTGTTAATTCTCACCGCTCTTCCTAATTCGTGCCTATTCGCGTGCATTAGCGGATTACCCCGTCTTCCATCGCAGGAAAAAATTATTTTATTTATAATACTCAACGCCGGCGTCGAAGATGCGCTGGAATTTATTCCCCGGGATATTGACCGCCACATGAAACCCGGTCCTTTCAGAATGGGCCATCTTGCCGAGCACACGCCCGTCCGGGCTTGTGATCCCTTCAATCGCGAAAATCGAGCCGTTCGGATTATACGGCATGTCAGGCGAGGGCTTACCATCATCGTCCACATACTGCGTCGCGATCCGGCCGTTCTTTTTCAGTCCTTCAAGAACTTCATCATTCGCAATAAAGCGTCCTTCTCCATGAGAAACCGGCAGGGTATGAATTTCCCCGATGATGGAATTATAAAACCAGGGCGAAAGGCGCGATACGACCTTCGTCCTTACCATTGTGGACATATGCCGGCCGATTGTGTTATAGGTAAGGGTCGGCGAGTTTTCATCGAGGTCACGGATTTCTCCATAGGGAACCAGGCCGAGCTTTATCAGCGCCTGAAAACCGTTGCAGATACCAAGCATCAGCCCGTCGCGGTTCTTCAGGAGTTCCATAACGGCGTCTTTGATCCGGCCGCTGCGGAACACATTGGCGATGAACTTGCCTGAGCCCTCCGGCTCGTCGCCCGCCGAAAAACCTCCCGGCAGCATAATGATCTGCGCTTTCTGTATTGCCTGCGCCATTTCCCTGATCGAGATTTCTATATCGGAAGGGTTTCTGTTCCTGAATATAAAGATATTAGTCTGCGCGCCGGCTTTCTCAAAAGCGCGGGCGGAATCGTACTCGCAGTTTGTGCCGGGAAAAACCGGGATCAGCACCAGAGGTTTTACAGCGGGCTTGGACCGTTTCAGACTGCCCGGCGTTTTAAAGGAATAGTTCTCCAGGGCTTTTTTTGAATCCTCGGTTTTATGAGGAAATATTTCAGAAAAAGGTGCAAGCCATTCTTTGATGATGAGCGAAAGACTAAAAGCCGTATTTTCGATACGGATTTCCGGTTCGGGAATTGTGTTGCCGAGGAATTTATAATCCAGGCCTTTTAAATCCGCTTCGGAAGCGTTTCCCTTGAGCTCAATGACAAAAGATCCGTAACCGGGGCCGAACAACATCTCTCTTTTGACCGGTGTTTTGAATTCAAAGCCGATCAGGTTGCCGAAACTCATTTTGCTGATTGCTTCGGCAATGCCGGAACCGCGGACCGTATGAATGGAAGAGATTTTTCCGGCCTTAATCAATTCAAAAAGCCCTGAGTAAAGCTTGTGAAAATATTCCCAATCGGGAATAAAAGATCCATCTGTTTTTAATGGAAGAAAATAAACCGGACTGCCCGGCTTTTTGAATTCGGGTGTTATAATGAGAGAAACATCTGCGGGAGCTACCGCGAAACTGACAAGGGTCGGGGGCACATCCAGCGAATTAAATGAGCCGGACATGCTGTCCTTTCCGCCGATGGCCGGGATTCTCAGCTCCATCTGCGCCGTAAAGGCGCCGAGAAGGGCTGTAAAAGGCTTGCCCCATCTTTCCGGTATTTTATAGGGCTTTTCGAAATATTCCTGCATGGAGAGGCGGATATTCCTGTAATCAATACCGGCCGCGGCCGCTTTTGAAACCGAATCTATCACCGAGTAAATCGCGCCATGATAAGGGCTCCAGCGGGATATTTCCGGGTCAAAACCCCAGCTCATCACGGTCCCTGTGGACGTTTCAAACCCCGGTACCGGGATTTTGGCCGCCATACTCTGGGCTGGCGTGAGTTGTGTTCTGCCTCCGAACGGCATTGTGACGCTTCCGGCGCCGATAGAGCCGTCAAAGCGCTCGACCAGGCCTTTCTGGGAGGCCGCGTTCGGCTGCGATAAATTAAATTTCCAGGCTTCAAGGATAGGTTTTTTCATTAATTCACTTTTGATATTGATAAAAGGAGAATGATGTTCAGTCGGCGAGAGCGTTTTGATATGAGTGTGTTTTTTAGCGCCGTTTGAATTCAGGAAATCGCGGTCGATATCCACTATTGTTTTTCCCCGCCAGTTCATTTTCACTCTTTTTTCGTCTGTGACTTCTGCTACAACTGTCGCTTCCAGGTTTTCTTCGGCCGCGGATTCTATAAAACTGGAGGCATCCAGGGCATCCAGAAGGACGGCCATTCTTTCCTGAGATTCCGATATGGCAAGCTCTGTCCCGTCCAGTCCGTCGTATTTTTTAGGTATCGCGTCCAGGTTTATAATAAGGCCGTCTGCCAGCTCTCCGATGGCGACAGAAACACCGCCGGCGCCGAAGTCATTGCATTTTTTTATCAGCCGGGCCGTGTCCGGGTCCCGGAAAAGGCGCTGGATTTTTCTTTCTTCGGGAGCGTTTCCTTTCTGAACTTCGGCGCCGGCCTTAGCGATTGATTCTTCCGTGTGACTTTTTGAAGAACCGGTCGCTCCGCCGCAGCCGTCGCGCCCTGTTCTGCCGCCGACAAGTATAACTTTATCTCCTTTTTCCGGATGAGAACGGCGGACATTTTGCCTGGGCGCGGCCCCGATGACGGCGCCGATTTCCATCCGCTTGGCGATATATCCTTCATCATAGATCTCTGCCACATGCCCGGTGGCCAGGCCGATCTGGTTGCCGTATGAGCTGTAGCCATGAGCCGCTTCTATCGTTATTTTCCTCTGGGGTAGCTTACCGGGGAGCGTATCTTTCACCGGTTTTCTGGGATCGCCGCTTCCTGTGACACGCATGGCCTGATAGACATAAGAACGGCCTGACAGGGGATCTCTGATAGCCCCTCCGATGCAAGTCGCGGCGCCGCCGAACGGCTCTATTTCAGTCGGGTGATTGTGCGTCTCGTTCTTGAACATTACCAGCCATTCTTCTTTTTTCCCTTCAATATCGACAGGAACAATAATACTGCAGGCATTGATCTCGTCAGATTCATCCAGATCGCCGAGATAACCCGCTGCCTTCAGTTTTTTCATGGCGATGGTAGCCATGTCCATCAGGCAAAGCGTGTTAGCGGTTTTATGTTTATAAACTGATTTTCTTGTTTCAAGATAATTTTCATAAGCATTTTCCAGAACGCTTTTATAAGGGCCGTCCTCAAATTGTACACTGCCGATCTCTGTCAGGAAAGTCGTGTGCCTGCAATGGTCCGACCAGTATGTGTCGATGATCCGGACTTCCGTCAGGGTAGGGTCGCGTTTTTCCTCATTTTTAAAATGGGATTGAAGAAAAAAAAGGTCTTCCATGTCCATGGCAAGTCCCAGGCTTGAACTTAATTCCTTCAGGCCGGCTTCTTTCATGCCGATAAAGCCTTCAATTACCGGAACGTCTTCGGGTTCTGTCTGCTGCTCATTCAGCTTATCCGGTTTATCAATTTTTGCTTCTCTGGAATCGACAGGATTAATGATATAGTCTTTTGTTTTTTTAAGACCGGCGTCAGAGATATTTCCTTTAAGAAGAAAAAGGGTCGCATATTTCACAAGCGGTTTTTCGCCCTGAGCGAGGATCTGCAATGCCTGTGCCGCGGAATCCGCCCTCTGATCGTACTGGCCGGGAAGGTATTCCCAGGCGAAAAAGCGTGAGTTTTTATCTTTTATTCCCAGGAAAGGAAGGGTTTCATCATAGATAAAATCCAGCGGCGGTTCGGCAAAAATCGTACTGCGTGCTTTAAGATATGTTTCTTCTAAAATGCCTTCAATGTCATAGCGGTGGAAAATTCGTAGATTTTTTATCCCCGGAATACGGAGTATGGACTCTAGGTCATGCAGGGTGCTTTTTGCCTCATTATCATATTCCGGCCGCTTTTCAGTATAGATCCTGTAAACACGATTGCCCATAGAATTATTCTTTCCCCTCAATTTATTGAAATATAATTATACCTAAATTCCCAAAGTAAAAGTACCAAATGGGGCCCCAATCTGTTATAATATATTGCGATACAAAACAACAGAAGGAGCACCCAAATGGTGAAAAATATCAAAGTTGGTTTTACGGCGCAGGATTTGAGCAGCGTGAGCGGGATTTATCCCGTGCTGGTATTTTTGAAAAAGATTGGGTTCAATCAGTTGCTCAAAAAATTTATTCCAGCGCGGGAATATTGTAACCAGAAATTCTCGTTCGAGCAAATTATTACGGGAATCGTGTGCGCGCTGATGGCAGGGTATAACCGGATCAAGAAGGTCGAGAATTTTACTGAAGATCCATTGTTCCGGGCAGCTCTGGGCTTGAAAGGGCCGATCAGTGATTCTACGATCATCAAGCGGATTGAAAACGTTGGTATGAAAGAATCTTACGCGATGAATGAGTTGAACGGAAAGCTTTCCCGCAAAGTCCACGCGAAGTTCCGGGTAAAAACGAAAATCGTGGACTGCGATTCGACCGTCAAGACGGTTTACGGAAGCCAGGAAGGAGCGGCGGCAGGCTACAATCCGCATAAAAAGGGAGCGAAGAGCTATCATCCGCTTCTGGCATTCCTGAACAGCACAAGGGAATGTATTCTCTCCTATTTCAGGCCGGGCGACGCTTACACAGCGAATAACGCGCCTGAATTTATCCGGCACATTTACGGAATACTCCATACCGGCTGGAAAAAACTTGTGTTCCGGATGGACAGCGGATTTTTCGACGGAAGGATTTTCGATGTCATCGAAGAAATGAAAGGGGCTTTTTTTCTGGTCAAAGCCAAAATGAAAAACCTCGCGGCGTTTCTGGAAAACAGGGGTTGGACAGCGGTTCCGGATCGAAGCGGCTGGGAACAGGCGGAATTTGAGTACCGGGCGCATGGATGGAAACATGCGAGGCGGTTCATAGCTGTCAGAAAGCTGATCCGGATAGAAACGGAAGGGCTGGTATTCCCGAAAGCGGTTTATGACTATTTTTGCTATTGTACGAATATGCGTTTGAAACCTTGGCAGGGCCATAAATTTTACGGTGACCGGGGTACGTGTGAAAACTGGATCGAAGCCGTGAAGCAGCAGATGTTCGCCGGGATGCTTCTGACGCAAGATTTCTGGGTGAATGATTTTCTGTGGAGCTGCAGCGTGCTGGCGTATAACGTTGGAATCTGGATGCGGTATCTGGTTGACCGGAAAAGTCACCGGGAAGAACCGGAAACATTCCGGGCGTGGTTTATTCGGGTTGCGGGGAAAATCGTGAGACAGGGCCATCAGGTAAAACTGGTGTTGAGCCGTTATTTTGCGGATAAGGACCGGTGGCGGAAATTTTACTGCCACTTATGTGAGCTGCAGATATAGCGAGTTCCCAACCGGATGATGTGAAGGCCGCCACAAGGGTGTGTTGCGCCCGGAGCAGCGGAATTTGTGGATTTACGAGTATTCAGGCATCGCCAAGGCTTGTAATTGCAGCAGCCGCGAGACTGGGATGATAAACCGATGCCAAGCAGTGCCGCGCAAGGCTGATTTCAAGCGGAAATCGCGGAACTCTGGGAATTTAGGTTATACAATAATTTGAAAATTTACAAAAATAAAAACACTATAGATATAAGAAGCATTTTCAAGAGAAGAGGGAATTTCTTTTTTATTGATTCTTGGAGATCTGATAAGCCAATTCATGGGCAAGAATTTTTGCGGAGTCTTCAAGGCCTTTTTTTACAAAAATTTTCGGATCAATTTTCTCGCCTTTTTTAAGTGTTCCCAGCGATGAAAACTCATTTTCAAACGGGATGCTGGTTTTTGCGGCGGCTAATATTTCCCCGGTTTCTATAGATATAAGCCGGGCATCAAGATTAATTTCAAAAGTTTCTTTTTCGGTTATTGCCATACCGGCCTCTTTTTTTTCGACGCGGTAAATAACTGAAGACAAATTTACGAAAACTATTGCGTCAACACCCGGCAGTTTGCCTATTTCCTTTGTTTTATCAGGATCTAAAAGACCTGTCATACCCAGCTTATGCTCATCAAGTATAGATTTTAAACGTTCTCTTTCCACTATTCTGAAACATTCTGTTGAGAACAATTCAGAAATAAAATTGCCTGTCAAACCGTCCATTAAGGGGTCATACGAAGCATTGCCGGATTGATTTTGGAAATCACCTGCCGCAATAAGAAGTCTTTTTGCGGCCGGAACGGGTTTTACTGTTTTTAATTCCGGTCTTGCTGAACCGGAGCAGCTTGTCAATATCAGAGTTGATAATACCGCTATAATGACCAGATTTAACCGCATCATAGCATTCCCCCTTTGAATCAATTTGTTTACCTATTGTTTTTAATTATATTAGAAAGAATACATGAATTTTGCAGGAATTTGCAAAAAAATTCAATTTTCCCTAATATTTTAATGGAAGGTTCTAATAATGAAAAGAAATTCCAGACCCACTATCGGCTTAATTGTCGGTTATCTTCTTGAAAGTTACGAGGAACAGATCTGGAGAAGCATTGTCCAGACTGCCGCTAAAGAGGATGTAAATCTCATATGCTTTGACGGCGGCGCGCTGAATGATCCATTTTTGTATTATAAATATAAGAACTCTGTCTATGATTTGATCAACCCGAAGCTTCTGGACGGCATCATCATTCTTTCATCATCGGTTGGCTGTTATGTTGCTGAGGAAGAGATTAAAAAATTCATTCAAGCATTCAATTCAGTCCCTATAGTTTCCATCGGCAGAAATTTCAAAGGCTGTCCTTCAATTCTAATTGATAACGAAGCGGGTATCAGAGAAATGATGACGCATTTGATTGAAACACATCATTACAGGCGCATAGCTTTTATAAGAGGTCTGGAAAAGAATACCGACGCGGAGGCCCGCTTAAAAGCTTATAAGGAATCTCTGGCCAAATATTCCCTGGAAATTGACCAGGATCTGATAATTCCCGGCGATTTTGACAGGCATTCAGGTACAACAGCTGTAAAAGTTATGCTTGATGAAAGAAAAATCAAAGCTGACGCCGTTCTTGCCGCAAATGATTATATGGCGATTTATGCCATGAGAGAACTGCAGAGACGCGGTATCAGAGTGCCTGAAGACATAGCGGTTGCCGGTTTTGATAATATCCGCGATGATATTGGAGTGTCTCCAGCAATTACATCCATAGCCCAGCCGCTTGAAAATATAGGGCAAAAAGCCATGGAATATATTATATCTCTTATTCATAAGAAAGAAGTGCCGGAATCAACCTGCCTTCCCACGAGGCTTGTCGTTCGGCATTCCTGCGGCTGTTTAACGGCGCTGACCCCGCAATTATATCATGTCATGTTAAAACCGCGGGAATTGGATATAAAAGATTCCGGAAAAATATATTCTTCGAATCTGATGATAGATCAGATACTCAATGAATATTTTCCTGATATTGCGGAAAAAACAGGGAATGAAAAATGGAGCCGGATCCTTTTTGAAGCGCTTGAAAATGGCGGGATAATACGCCAGGCCAATGAATTCCTGAATATTCTGGCGCCTTTAATAATACAATCCAGTGAAAACGGCATAATGGCCACCTACTGGTTCAGGGTCATCAATCTTTTATTTGAAAAAAAAATAGAAATCATAAACAAAGAAGAGGAACGCAATAAATTGAATGAAATCTGGAAAGCATCGCTTGAAATTATCGGCGTTATCGCTGAAGAGGTCCAGGTATCCCAGATCCAGAAAAATAAAGAACAGTTCATTGTGCTGAATCGGGTAAACCAGGGCCTGATCTTTTCATTTAATGAAATTCAGATCAAAAACAGTATTTCAGAAGAACTTCCGGGGCTTGATATAAATAGTTTTTCTGTTTTCTTTTATGAAAAAGACTCAATAAACCATCAATACTCCCGTCTCTTTTCCTCTTATGACAACAGCGGCCGAATTATTATTGAGAATAAAGAAAAGCCATTTCTTTCAAAAAATCTTGTGCCCGGGTCTATCCGGAATGACAGGGGCCGGTTTTCATATCTGGTACTGCCCCTGCATTTCAAGGATGAGGAAATCGGCTATGCCCTTTGTGAAATAGGTATTGTGGACGGGGCTATTTATGAAAACCTGATATCGCAGATCGGCAGCGCCATTAAAGGCACAAGGCTTGTGGATGAAGTGCGCCATTACGCGGTGGATCTGGAAATACAGGTTGAACAGAGGACCAGACAGCTCAAAGAGGTCCAGGAACAGCTGATAGAAAGCGCTCATCAGGCCGGAATGGCGGAAATTGCCATCGGTGTGATGCATAATGTGGGAAATTTATTGAATTCAATCAGTGTTTCGTCTGAGGAGATCAATAAAATTATTAATAATTCCAAATTGGAAGGCTTTATCATGGCGAATGATTTACTCAAGATAAATAAGGAAAAAATCGGGGACTATATTCAGAATGATCCGAAAGGGAAGATGCTGCCGGATTATTACCATAAAATCGGAGACAGCATGAAGACTGAACATGCGGATATAAAAAAAGAATTAAGCGAATTGTTGCAGAAGATCGAGCTGATAAAAGAAATCATCCAGACTCTGCAGGATTATTCATACAGCAGCAGGGTCTTAATGCAGGAAGAAAGCGACGCTGCGGCTCTTATTGATATTGCTCTCAAGATCCAGGAACCCAACATGATCAAAAACAGCGTTTATGTAGTAAAAAAATACCCGAGGAATGAAAAGATTATAACACAGAAAACGAAGTTCATTCATATTCTTGTGAATGTGATAAAAAATGCCGTTGAAGCCATGAAAAAATCAACGGATGACCGCATCATAACTATCAACATGCTCAGGGATGAAAAAAAGAATCTGGTTATAAAAATATCCGATACTGGCGAAGGAATTGAAAAAAGCAGTTTGACAAAAATATTTTCTTACGGTTTTACGACCAAGAAAGAAGGACATGGCTTCGGACTTCACACCTGCGCCAATTATATGACCGAGCTCGGCGGCACAATTCAGGCCGAAAGCGGCGGGCCGGGCAAAGGCGCCGCATTTACAATGACTTTTCCCCCTTCACATAATAAACCCTGATATATCTTAAGAGCGTAATTCAAACGCCGGCATAAAATATAACATATTTGTTAAATTTAATCAGTTAAACTTTTACTAAAAAAAAACGGGCGCCCCCGGCGCCCGTTTTTTCATACTTTTTTTTGATTAATATGTTCCATGCTAGTACAATACTACCGGATAAAAATGAATTTATCTGTTTTTTCAGGCAAAGGTACATGGTAGTGATTCCCGGAATAAAATTTATCAGGCGGTATTTATGTTTTTAAAATACGGCTTTTTCATATTATTCGCTTATTTTATTACTTGTTTTAATCCATCATTTGCTCTCACATCAGAGGATTTTTTGAATTCAGATATGGCCAAAAAAAGAAATAGCAGGGAAGGAAATCAGGAATTGATCCTTTTTCTCAGCAATGAGATCGCTCAGAATTCGAATTCCTATGATCTGTGCTGGGAATACGCGGCGCTCTGGTACAGCCAGGGCGACCTTTATGAAACAAAAAATGAAATAAAAAAGGAATGCTTCCGTCTCACAAAAGATTATGCCTTGAAAGCTGTGGCGCTCAATCCGTCCGGCCCGGACGGGCATTACTGGCTGGGTGTGGGATACGGCCTCTGGGCGGAGGCAAACGGCATACTGGACAGCCTTTTTTATGCCGACGATATTTTAAATGAAATGACAAAAGTGATTGAAATAGAAACGAATTATTTCCGCGGATCGGCCTGGGCTGTCCGCGCCAAGGTATATAATTTTGCTCCCGGATGGCCTCTTTCAATCGGCGATAAGGGAAAGTCATATCAGGACATTAAAACCGCGATCAGCATGGGAGGTGATTTCCGGTTTATTTTGGTGATTTATATAGAGATGCTGATGAATGACGGCAGATTAGAGGAAGCCGCGGCAGAGGCTGCAAAAGCGCTGGAGCTTCCCTATGACATGAGAATACCCCGCGAGGAAGACAAAAATATTGCTCTGACCAAGAAATACCTGGAAACAATCAAGAGATATATAAAGAACCGGGATACCCGCTGAACTAATTTTCCCGAACAAGGTTATGTATCCATTTTTTTGAAAAGAACCTCGGGTAGCCGATTGAAAGTTTAAAAATTTCCTCCAGTCCCGCGAATAATACAACAAAAGTAACGGGCAGATGGAAGACAAATGCCGAAATGAAAGCCGCGGGAATTCCGAAGACCCATGGCCCGATCGTATCCAGTATCATTCCCATTCTTGTGTCCCCGCCGGCGCGGAAAATACCCATAATAAGAAGGACATTGGATACTTTTGTCCAGAGCAGAATGCTGATAACTATGATCAGTCCCCTGGAATCTTCAAGGCCCGTATAAGGAAGATGATAAAAGGATAGGACCGGCTCGCTGATCAAAACAAAAATAATGCCCATTATGACAGCTCCGCACATGCCTATTTTAATAAAACGCTTCCCATAATGATAGGCGGTTTCCTCATTATTCGAGCCGATTCCATTGCCGATCATGATTCCGGCCGCATGAGCGATGCCGACAAAGAATATAAAGCCTATTCTTTCTATTGAAGAGACAATATTCACGGCCGCTATGGATTCCGTACTGATATGAGCATAGATAATCTGATAGACTGTAACGCCGGCGGCCCAGACAAAAGTTTGAATTAGAACAGGTATGCTGATCGAGAGGATATTTCTTAAAAATGCTCCGCTGAAAGAGAACATTTCTCTCAGGCTTGCGGCGGGCGCGTACTTTTTGATATATGTTATTGTCAGCACCGTTAATAACTCTATGACTCTTGCTATAACTGTAGCTATGGCCGCTCCAGCCACACCGAGCGCGGGAAATCCGAATTTTCCAAAGATCAATACATAATTGAGAAGGATATTAATGAGTACTCCTAACAGGCTTGCTATCATCGGCAGTTTGACCTGGCCGATGCTCCTGAGAATAAAGCAATAAGCGAATGTTATGCCGGTAAAGAGATAACTGAACCCTGCGATTCTCAGATAGCGGCTTCCAATCAGTATGACTTGCGGATCATTAGAATAAATTGAAAGTATTTTTTCAGGCAGGAAAAGCGCAAGAAAAGTAAATCCTAAACTGATAATAATTGTTAAGCCCAGGCATATTCCAAGCACTTTACGGATGTTAATAATATCGCGCTTTCCCCAGTATTGAGCTGTAAATACGGCTGCTCCGTTGGCAATACCGCAAACCGACATAAAGAAGAGAAAGTAAATCTGATTAGAAAGGCCCAGCGCGGCTATTGAAGTTTCTCCCAGCTGGCCTATCATCAGAACATCTGCGAAATTGAGGGTTGACATCAAAAAATCCTGCACAATGATGGGTATTGACAATCCAATAAGGGTTTTGTAAAAAGCCCCGTTATAAGCCGGCATAAACCCCTCTTCCCCCGATTTTTAAATAATAGATGTAAAGCAGCCCTTTGTTATTGATATAATTACTTCAATATTTATAAAGCATAATTATTATAAAATAATACAACTTTAAAGTTTATAGACTCTTAGTATGTATTTATCAGTACTATGAGTATGCTTTTTATCCTACTTGGGGAAGGATAAACCATTTTTAATTTTTATCTGATTTATTAATAAATTTAAGAAAAAAGTATATTTATAATAAATATAAAAAAGCCAGGTTAGCTGTTATACTAACCTGGCAATAGAATTAATTTTAAAAAATTAATTAGCTTTTAATAGAGAGTGCAAGCCGTTCCATTCAAAGTGAACGATGTCGGCTTGGCATTTAATCCGCTGCAAAGCTGGCGGTTGACAATTTTCAGCTTTCCATAAGTTGAAACAGCTGATTTTGTAGGGTAGGTATCAATTAATACCTATGGGTGATACGGAATTCGCAGTCTGTTCCTGCTGCAATGAACAGGTGAATAATAACGCGAACAGACCGCTTAAAGCAACCATTTTGATAAGTAAAGATGTGAACTTACCTCTTTTCATGGAAACCTACTATAAATATTCAATTTTGATTTGCCTTTTTCAAGCGATTTATTATAGAGAGGTTTATAAGTGGAGTTTACAGACATGCGGTATGGATTTAGCCGTACCAAAGGGGATATTTTTATCCTACCATGGGTGGGAATTATCTGGCAATGTATATCTTCATTTGTTCAAGAAGAATCTTTTCTTGAAGATAAACTTTTTGAGCGCAAATTGAAGCCTTAGTGTACATTTCATTCCTTTTTTCTTTGTTTGCAAATGATTTAATATTAACAGAAATGCGCTGGCATTCCAGAGCGAGATCTTGCCAGGCTTTAATCGAACTGTCAAGAATAGAAATAATTTTTAATAATTGTTTGTCGCCTGTTTTTTGATAGGCGTTTACCAAAAAATTTTTAAAGAAAATCCTGAAAGCCCCGCCGTCAGTCTGGTTTTCCTTGATATTTGAATACATAAGAAAAAAGACAACCTGAAGATAGCCGTAAAAACGTACTTTTTTTTCGAATGAGAATATTTCGTTAGATAGACTTTCGAGGCCCTTTATCCCCTGAGTGTATGAAACACCCTTTAAATCCAGGGAATTGGGATTTTCCATATTCATTATTGACTGACGGACAGTATCCTTTACGGCTTTATTCCAATCATAGCGGTAGGAGGGCTCCTTTTTTTGAACCCAGAAATACTCGCGGTTCGGCGCGTAGGCTTTCAGGGCGGAGCCGCGGGCGCTATTCAGATCAATAAGATTGATGGTTTGAAGACTTCTATACGAAGCATCAGAAACCCAGGCAGTCTGTTTTTCAGTGTCAATTCCGAAAAGTGTTATATAGTGCCGTCCGTCTGAGGTAAAAAGCGGGCCGAGGTTGCCGCCGTAGCGGTATGTCAGGTATCGGACATCAACGCGTAAAATAACCGGAATTCCCTGCCCAAGCAGTTTTTTTACTTCAGACCAGGATGTTTCCGCATCTTTTGGACTAACTTTATTCAATTGAATTTGAGCTCCATTACAGAATGTCTCTTTCATCAAAGGGCTGGAGCAGTCAAGGATGGGAAATTCACCATGCTGAAGGCTGTAGCCGATCCCTCCTCCGCCCATAATATTGGTTTCATTAAAAGAATAACCAAGATAGTCCAGAGTATTTAAAAGAGCCGAACTTTCGCTGTTTATACACGGTATGATAGCGGTATTTTTTAATAAATAATTCTCGGCAATTATTTTCCCGTTTTCAATCTTCAACCATGGCTCTCCGCAGCCGAATAATGTTAATAATGTTAAGATGATGAAAATTGACCGCATCATAATAAATCCTCCGGTTAATAAGAGTTGATCCCAATATTGAGTATTTTAAATGAATCTGAATGTTTTCAGGAAATTTGAGCGCACCAGGCCGCCGCATTTCCGATGACCGTCTGAAAAACGGGATTTTCCGTCTGTTCTTTTCCATGGCCTAATGCTGTATAAAAGACCCTGCCCAGGCCGTAAGGCTTAACCCATGCGACTGGTCTTTCAAACCCCGCGTATTCACAGGCTATGAGTGTTTCAAACGGCGGATATGTTTCCAGTAAATAGAGCTCGTCAATCATTTCAAAATCATTTAAGCCTGATGTTACTGGATGGGTCGGATTTTTGATTTTAAAGGTATAGATTTCTCCCATCGGAGGATGTGTTAAAAATTTTCCTCCCAGCATTCTGAGATAATCAGGATGTTCCAGAAAGCTGCAGGAGGCGCCATGAACCCCTATAAAACCCTTAGGCTTCCCGGTATCACCCCATGGATTACCGGTAACAGAGTCAATCAGCCCTTTAGCCTGCTCATTGGTCAGCGAGGCGTTTAAAGTACAGCACAGAATAATGTCGAAATCACGGATATTTTGAGGCAAAAGCATGTTTAAGTCTTCAGACAGCTCAACTTCAAATCCTTTATTTGTAAGGAAATTATTGTAGATTGGCCCTAGAATTGAGAAGTTATGGTACCCTTCTTTATCACCGCCGATAATGAGTATTCTTATACGGTTCATTACTATACCTTTACCAGTTTAAAGGATTTCCCTTGTGATCTATGTATATAGGGTCATCCAGTTTCCATTGCTTTTGAATTTGGCTTATGATATCTTTTGCGGAATCCTCCGGGGATAATTTCGCATCTGCTCCGCCCATATTGGTTTTCATCCATCCCGGATCAATGGCCAGCACTTTTATTGAGAATTCCTTCAATCTATTCTGAAGGATTTTTGACTGCATATTGAGCGCCGTTTTGGACATGCAATATCCGAATTCGTCCTTCCGGAAAGAATCGGCGATGCTTCCAGCTTCTGAAGAAATATTGATAATTAACTTTTTATTCCCTTTTTTTAGAAAATGAAGGAAGTTCTTGATAATTAATAAAGGCCCATAGGTATTGACTGCTATATTTTTATTGATGATATTTAAGTCAATGTTAGCAAGATCGGGAACCGGCTGCCATTCATGCGCTGAAGGCTCAGGATGAATACCAGCGTTATTTATTATAATATCTATTCTATCAAATTTATTTTTGAAAGCCCGGAAAGCATTTAAAATGGACTTTTCATTGGAAACATCGGCTATAAACTGAAATGCCCTGCCATAATATTTCTTTATTAAATCATTAAATTCAGTACTTTTTGATTTATTTAAGGCAATGACTGTTTCGCCTTTTTCCAAGTAGAAGCGGGCAAGCCAGAATCCAAGCCCTCTGCTGGCGCCGGTAATCAATATAACATCAGGCATTACAAGCCCCCTGCTTAAATTAATTTGACTTTAATTCTATGATTGTTTGAAAATGATGTCAAATTAAAGCGGCAATCGAAAGTTTAGAACATTATCAATATTCAAAAGCTGTCCATTCACCCGGATTTAACTGCAACGGATATTTCCGGATTCCATCAATTTCATAACCTTTTAAAGGCGTATCATTTATAATATTTTTTATCGTTCCGCTGCTTCCCGGTAATACAATCTGTATTTCTGCAGGGTGATTCAATTCAGAGTATATAACCACGGTATTATTATCATATTGGAACAGACAGACGCCCGGTTCGGTTTCCAGCCAGACCGAATCATGATTTAATTCTTTCCTTATAACATTCCATATTTCTTTAGGAATAAGATAGAGATCGGAATAATGGTCCGGCATATTCCATATCAGTAATTCACCATCTCCAAAAATTTGTTTTAAAAGCAATGCGCCTGTATTTTCGCCGCTGCCTCCTGCTATGACCGGCCAGATATCATTTGTCGCCCATTCAATAAATGGAAAAAGAATCGGCTGACTGCCGGTACAGTATTTCATATATGAACAATGATGAGTGTATGCTTCAAACCGGTTCACTGAAATTTTACGGTCGTCGATCCAGAGAGAAGCCAATTTTTTTCTCTCTAAAGGATGAATGGTTTTC
This sequence comes from uncultured Spirochaetota bacterium, assembly GCA_963835575.1. Classification (GTDB taxonomy): domain Bacteria; phylum Spirochaetota; class Brevinematia; order Brevinematales; family JAOACQ01; genus CAVYGN01. The sequence goes on from CAWIGG010000002.1 coordinate 332,008, forward strand.
CAGAACCCTGATGTTAGAATAACCCGGGAACCATTGGACAGGCTTTTTAAAATATTTTCTATAATCAGGGGATCATCCGCAGCCGATTGTGTGAGCAAAATATTCCTGGCTTCCGCCGGATATTCCGGATAAGGCTCCAGGGGAATGGAACACATTCCCAGATAATTATGCAGATAATCCTCGCCTCTGGAATGAAATGGTTTATAGCATGCTAAACCGTTTGGATTTCCAAGTCTGCCGAGCAGAGGGTCAATTTTTTCAAGTATATGGCCGATGATTGGGACGTATACTGTGTCTTTGATCAGGTGATAACAAAAAAGCGTTATTTCTTTTGCTTTTGCTAGAAGAGTAAAAACACCCTGCGCACTGTATTGATTCGGATTATAACAGTCAAAAGTATCAAACCAGCCGCCGTTATTTTTTCCTTTGCCGGTATTATCAAGATAGCGCATCAGAAAATAGCTGAGATAACGGGGAAGATTCTGAAATGTCATAGCCGCATCGCGCGTTTCCGTCCCTGTATAGACGGCATCGAAAATACCCGGTTCATCTTTTAAATTATAACCGGTAAATTGATAATGCTCATACCAGTTCGGGAATTTTATGACCATGGACACTTTTGGATTCTCTTCTTTTGCGGCTTTTATGACAATGTTTCTGGAAACATCAGCCAGAAGCCTTGTCCGGAACTCATCCCAGGAAAGATCGCCTTTTGCTTTAACGCAGGAGGGGCAGCGGCAGTCTGTAAAATAGAAATCATCCAGAATGACTTCATCGAAGTGCCTGGCGGTTAATTTTACAACTTTTTCAAGTTTTTCAAGATCTTTTTTAGAAGTGTAACAGAATAAATTCCAGCGCTTCTTTCCCGCGCTGCCTGAAGTTGTAATTCCTCCGGATACTGTAATATTGCGGCTTAAAAAGAATTTTTTTAATTTATTAAGATTGTCTTCTTTAACATATATATCTGAGCGGAATGCTTCAAGATAAACTTTATTAACCTGCAGATGTTTTTCAAAAAACTCCCATCCCCCGGCAATATCATCGCTTTCCGCAAGATGATTTACATCGCCTACAGTAAGGTACACAGCTAATTTAAAATTCCGGTAAGCCACAAACCCTCCTTAAAATCGTTTAAATAAAAAATTAAATAAGATGATAATGAAAGAGGAATGAAAAATCAAAAAATAAAAAAATTAGAGCAATATTATTCCTCTTTGATGGTAACAAAGACCGATTGATCTTAATTATAAACGGCAGTTTATTTATTGAAAATATTATTAATAAAATTAATTGAAATTAAAAGCCGGCAACGATTTACAATACGCTATAGAAATACTTTTTCAATAAAGGAATTATTTCTTAACTCCGCCTGAAAGCCCTTCGATAAAAAACCTCTGGAAAAGCAGGAAGAAAATAATCGGGATCAGCGAGAAAAGAAAACCGGTCGCCATGATTGCGTCATAGGGTTTATTATAATTAACGCTGTCCATAAGCTTTAAGGTTACCGGAATGGTGAATAAATTTTCATCCCGAAGCAGAATCATCGGGAACATAAAGTCATTCCAGATGGCCTGGAATTGAAAGATGGAAAGAGCGGCCAGGGCCGGCATGGAAAGAGGCAGAATAATATTCCACCAGATCTTAATATGACTCGCCCCGTCAATACGCGCGGATTCAATAAGGGAATAGGGAAGTTTTATATAAAATTGCCTCAGTAGGAATACTCCGTAGGCGGAAATACCGGCGGGTAAAATAAGACACAGTAAATTATTGGATAAGTGAAGCAGATTCATCAGTTTATAATAAGCGGGTATCATGGTGGTGCCGGGAAGCATCATGGTTGCCATGGCAAAAAGGAACCAGAAACCCTTCATGGGAAACTTCAGGTAGGCAAAAGCATACGCGCATAGAGATGTGATCAGCAGTGTAAATAAAACCCCTCCGACGGTGACAATAAACGACATTAATAAAGAAGTACCTATATGCCATGTGGTAAAAGCCTTGATATAGTTATCAAATGAATAGCTCTTGAAAGAAGGAAACGTCAGATGCGTATTCTCTTTTACAAATTGGTCCACCGCTTCTTTAGGCGGTTCGGCATCATTGTGGCTAAGCTTATATTTATCAGTGAAGTCTACCTTATCTTTTTCAGAAGGAGCGGCGACAAACTGGAGGAATTTCGGCGGCAGATTAAACATTTCAATCATGGGACGGAACGATCCGTCCATCATCCATACAAGAGGGTAGAGAAATAACAGCGCCACCAGCGTCAGAAAGATCATCCCGACTATCGACCAGGGTGTAACGTGAGCGCGCTTTCTTGCTCCCAATTTTAATAATTTTTTATCAACTTTCGTACTGGTACCATTCATTAGGATCCTCCAAATTTATCAGTGATTAAATAAAAGCTATTCTTCGTCGTGGCTTGAACCAAGCCCAATAGCTCTTATCTGAAACAGGCTGAACATGAAAATGATGATAAACGTCATCCATCCGGCCGATGAAGCATAGCCCAATCTCAACTGCTGTGAAAATGCTCGGTCATAAATAAAAGCCACCATCGTTCTGAAACCGCCCGGACCATATGTACCGGCCTGGAAAATCATGAACAGATAGTTAAACATCAATAATCCGCCGACTACCGATGTCACCATAACAAATGCAAAAGCCGGGCGCATCAGAGGCAGGGTAATCCTTGTGACAATCTGTACGGGAGTCGCGCCGTCAATTCTTGCGGCCTCATATAAGTTCGGATCGATTGTCTGGAGCTGGGAAACGAAATAAACCATATGAAAGCCTGTCCACTGCCAGAAAGAGACGAGGACAAGAAGAGGGATTGTATATGAAGAATCTGCAAGCCAGTCTATCCGTCCCTGAATGCCGACCATAGCTAAAAACCAATTGATGATGCCCTGATCCGGGTTAAAAAGCTGGCGAAAAATCCAGGCGGCGATAATGGTATTGACAAGGACCGGCACAAAAAACGCGGCCCTTAAAACGCTCTGAAATTTTTTAAACGGGAGGCTGTTGAGAATAAACGCGAGTATGAACGCGACAGGGACCTGGGTAACTAAACAGCCGATCTCGTAGTAAAATGTGTTTCTGACAGCCTTCCAGAATTCAATATCCTGAATAAGATCCGTATAATTTTTTAATCCGATGTAGACGCCGGGATTGATACCCTGGGCATCCGTCATTGACATATAAAAACCCGAAATAAAGACATATATCTGAAATATGAACACTCCGAGCAGAAAGGGCAGCATAAAGGAATAACCGCTGACATTTTCCTGGAACTTGCCGGAATGATAAAACCTTTCTTTAAAAATTGTTTTCTTTTTAGTTATTGCAGCAGCTTTGGGCATCGAATTCTCCTTATTTAATATCTAAAAAGTGGAAGGCGGTATTAGCGCCTTCCACTTCTTTAATAAAAATTTCTTTTTTCGGCTTATTTAACGAGCTTTAAAGCCATATCCTGCATTTTCTTGCAGCCGTCTTCAACAGAAATTTTTCCAGTGATGATATCGGGCCAAACAACATCGATAACATTCTTATTTACATCCCAGAAAATATCGCCGTTATTAACGGAAGGCATAACTTTTGCCATGGAAATCTGGAGCTGACCAAGCTTTTCGCCGCCGAAGCGTGCATCAGCCTGAGCGAAGGTAGGATCAGTCCAAACAGCTGACAAAGGAGGAATCATGCCGGTAACCGGCCAGCGAACTTTAAGAATAGCATCTTTGTCATACTGCATATATTCCATAACGGATTCAATGAAAGCAGGATCAGCGGTTCCTTTCGGAATACCAAGGAATGAGCCGCCCCATGAACAGGTTAGCGGACCGCCTGCTTTGTAAGCAGGAAGAGCGCGAGCTTTCATTTTGAACACTTTGGAAGCGTCGTTAGCCTGGGAAACCCACCAGTCAGGTGAAGGATAAGAGCAGAGAGTACCTGCCTTTAATAAAGCGGCGAAGTTACCCCAATCCCACATTGTGAATACGCCTGAATCGTACCAGCCTTTGAATTTCTTGACGAAAGCAACGAATTCTTTTGAATCGAGAGTCGGTTTGCCGTTCTTATCAAGAATGTTGGCGCCGGTCTGCTGCCAGATCATGAACATGGTGTTTTCGAGACCGCCGTTATCAAAAGGAAGAGCGTAGTGAACGGGTTTGCCGTCTTTCTGTTCTTTTGCAAGCTTTTTAGCTCCGGCAAAGAATTCATCCCAAGTTTTGATTTTGGCCATATTAACACCGGCTTTTGACCAAAGAGTGTCATTATAGATCAAAACTACAGGGTGTGTGTCATGAGGAAGACCATAAAGATTTCCTCCCATTGTTTCCCAATCAACACGGCTCTTTACCACCTGCTTGATAACCTCTGTCTTCTTTGTGAAAGGATCAAGAGGGATAACAAGAGATTTTGCAGGATCTGCACTTAGAATGCGGGGATTTTCCCACATCCATTCGATAATGTCCGGAACGCCTTTACCGTCAAGCATAGCGGCCTGGAGCTTCTGAACGAAAGCGTCCTGAGCTACAAGCTGGACATTCAATGTGATACCGAATTTCTTTTCGATATCAGCCTGTCTGTTTGTCCATTCGTCTCTGTTATTAGCAGCAAAAGTCCACATGGTTACTGCTCTAGGAGCAGCGAATAAACCCTGGACACATGCAACGAGTAGAACTACTACTAAAAGGGCTGAAAACTTACGCATATCATCCTCCTATAAAAATTTTTTACCTTTATTTATTATCAGAAAAATAATAAGCTTATTGTTTATAATAAAACAAACTGAAGAATAACCAAAATCCTAACAACTTAACAATACTTGTATTTACTATTCAATTATAATAAAAGATTCGAATTGCTCAAAGCGAATTGTATTATAATTATATTTTTTGTTTCTGTCAATATCATCCGCATTAAAATATTTAAAAAAATTCCTAATTTAACTTGAAAATTGATATTAATAAGAGAGATATAGGTAAACCTGTGTCTTAATGATTATTTTGAAAAAACAGGGTATTTCTGCTATAATTTTATAATTAAATGAGTTTGAAAGGTGCCGGCTTATGAATTCTTTATATTTCATTTCATATATTTTATCATTTTTTACCCACAGCTATTTTGGCGTTCTCATTTTAATTATGATTATTTATCTTATCGCGGACAGAATTTTTCTCGGATTCATCACGGATGGAATAATAAAGATAATTTTACAATCTAAAAGGATAAAGATACTGAAAAAAGAACTCGTACTCAATCCGGATAATTATGCCGATCTGATGGAATTAGGAACTATATATTATCAAAAAAAGAATTATAAAGCTGCTTTAGAAAATCTGTTAAAGGCAAAACGTAAAATTGATGATTCTGCGGAACTTTATCTGTACATAGGGATTTCTTATATTGAATTGAAGCAATTAGATGATGGGTATAAATACTTAATGAAAGCCGTTGGATTGAATAAGAAGGCAGGATATGGTCTTCCTTATCTCTATCTTATAAAGTATGAATTAAGCAGCGGTATTATAAAAGAGGAGAAATTAAAGAAACTTGAAGAAGAAATGGCGAATTTTTCAAATACAGAAAATTCATATCGCCTGGGGGTATTATTTAGAAGCAAGGGTTATAAAGGAAAAGCGAAAGAAATGTTTAAAAACGCCCTGTCAGAGTATTCATTCTGCCAGAGAAAATTGAAAAGACTTCACCGGAAATGGGCGTTTCTGGCAGGGATAACTAAATCGCCTGTCTTATCTGCTTTAATTGCCGGAGGAATTACGGCCGTACTGGCTGTTTTAATAACCTTTTTTATCCAGGCAAACGAAAAAAAGCCTATTGATTTTAATAATTTTAATCCTGATACTTTAGTAAACATCTCTTTAAGCATTAACGCTGTTGATGATATACTGAACGCCTATAATACTTATATTGCCGTTACTCGTGATAGGAATCTTTTTTCTGAGGCTACCATTGCAGAAGCCGCTGCTGAAATTTCAGGCTTCGGCGCGTATAAATCAAAAGAGGAATTATTAAAAAATCTACCGGAATTAAATAATCAGTTAAAACTCGGCAATATTTTCATTCAAAAAGGTAAAATGTTAAAACAGGAATTCATGAAACCGGAAATTTTGATAGAGCCGGATCGGGGCAGAATTGTGATCCTGAGCGGCGGATTTTATCTTCGGGATTTTATCAGGAACGGATTTACCGAATACCTTCAGGGAATCAATCATGCCCGTATTAGATTCGTTTTACGTTTTGAGCAGGGTGATTACAGCAGGGCGCCTGATTTAAAAAAGAGAGGTTTTTCCTTTTCAGGCAGGATATCAGATGGAAGGCTTATTATAGAGAAAATAGGGGGAGATTTATCTCCCCGGAGTCAATTAGACCTCATTCTGAAAGGCGCAGAAGCCATTAATCAATTTACGGCGATTAAAAGTTTTCCATTTAGTTATACCTTTAAATCTGAAAGTGAAGAAAAATATTTTATTCTTTTATATTCTGCGGTAACGCCCTATACAGTAACCGGTTCCGGAGAGAAAGATATTATATTGGAAGAAAGTATGAACAGAATTATCATTAATAATCCTGATCGCATGGATATTCTAGGGAGATTAATCGCGTATCTGCGCTATGGAATGGATTTTAGATTTAATTAAAAAAAATGTTTCGTTTTTCTCTTGACATTATTTTAAATATTTATTATTCTATAATTATGGAACAATCGAATCTACCTAAAATTTTCAAGGCTTTATCGAATGAGCAGCGTTTGAAAATATTTTTAATGCTGTATAAGCTTGGAAAAACTGACACATGCTGTGTACCTGTGGAAAAAGGCTTTACCAAGGCATGTTGTCAGATTCATGTTTCCCGGTCAACGATCTCGCATCATTTTAAAGAACTGGAAAACGCCGGGTTGATCATCTGTGAAAGAATGGGGCAGTCCATTTCCTGCAAAGTGAATGAAGAGGCTCTTGAGCTGATCAAGGATTTTCTGATTTGATTTTTTTTGCTATAAGAGTTCGATAGTTAGGAAATAGTGCAATAGTGCAACTGTCAAATTGGTATGGAGGATTTATGGCACAATGGGATTTTGATGAAATGATGAATTTCTTTAATAAAAAAAATAACCACCTGTTTTTAATTGAAGGGAAGTGGGGATTGGAAAAAGAATCGCTCAGGGTCAATCCTGATGGGAGCTTGGCATTAACACCGCATCCTGAAGAATTCGGAAATAAAATTAAAAACCCTTTTTATACAACCGATTTCTCGGAAAGCCAGCTGGAGATTATAACACCGCCGGCACATTCAATTGAAAAAACATACCGTCTTTTAAATAGGTTACATATTAAGGCAGAGAATTATATTAAAAATGAGCTTCTCTGGCCGTACAGCATGCCGGGCCGGCTGCCGGAAGAAAATGAAATCCCGATCTCTAAATTCGATGATACTGAAACCGGCAGGAAAAATGGGATTTACAGGCATGGTTTGTCAATCCGCTATGGAAAGAAGATGCAGATGATATCAGGCATTCATTATAATTTTTCTTTTAAAAACAAGTTCTTTGACATTTTATATAAGAATTTTTCAAACCATATTGATAAAAATGATTTTATTCATAACTCATATTTTTCCCTCGCGAGGAATTATATGAGATACCGCTGGCTTTTGATCTATCTTTTCGGGGCATCGCCGGCTGTTGATAAAAGTTTTGCTGAAAATAGCGATGAGTATAAAAAGATGAGCGAATATGGAGAATTCGCGACATCGATCCGGATGAGCCCGCTGGGATATTCATCTAGAAATAAAAAAGTATTAGATATATCTTTTGACAGTCTGGACGGTTACATTGACGGATTGGAAAAAATGTTGAAAACAGAGGATCAGGAATACAAAAAGCTCGGAATATTTCAAAACGGAAGGCAGGTCCAGCTGAATCCGAATGTTCTTCAGAAGGAAAGCGAGTTTTATTCGCCCATCCGGTTCAAAGCCAAAGCCGGAAAAGAAAGATCCCATCTGGAAGCTCTGAAGTCGGATGGGATCAGTTATATTGAAATCCGGTCAATTGACCTCGATCCATTCTGCAATCCCGGGATAAGCCTGGAACAGCTGTATTTTTTGCATGTATTCTTACTTTACTGCCTGTTTGAAAACAGCGGCTTGATTACTGAAGATGAGATGGAAAAAATCCGGGAAAACGACAGGCTTGTTTCATTATCTGGAAGAAAGTCATGCTTGATGCTGGACGGGCTTGATCATCAAAAGATACATCTGACTGAATGGGCGGGAGAGCTTTTAAACAAAATAAAGATCATTGCGGGAATACTGGACAGGAATTATGATGACTGCAGGTATCAGAAAAGCGTATTATCTCAGGAAATGAAACTGAAGGATCAAAATCTTCTTCCATCCGTGATGATCTTGAATGAACTTAATTTAAAAAATGAAACAATTATTGATTTCGGCCTGAGAAAGGCTCAAGGATATAAAGGAGAAAACAATGGAATATCTGTCAGAAAATTACAGCGGTATGGAATTATCGACCCGGATCCTTATCGGGGAAGCGCTGAAAAGAGGTGTTGCCGTGGATGTGCTGGATTTGCATAATAATTTCATCCGGCTGAAAAAAGGGGCTAAAACCGAATATGTCAAACAGGCTTCGAGAACGTCGGCCGACACATATATCGCGCCGCTTATCATGGAAAATAAGTTTGTGACAAAAAGGATCCTGGAAGAGAGCGGCATCAGGGTGCCGGGGGGAAAATTATATCAGAACATGGATGACGCGGCAAAAGATTTTGAATACTACAGGCAAAAAGATATAGTCATCAAACCGAATAATACCAACTTCGGCATCGGGATCAGCATTTTAAAGAACGGCTACAGCAATGAGAATTATAATGAAGCCCTCCGTCATGCTTTTAAACATGACAGCTCGGTCATTGTGGAAGAATATATTCATGGCCTGGAATACAGGTTCCTGATCATTAATGATGAAGTGGCCGGGATTCTGCACCGCGTGCCGGCCAATGTGACAGGCGACGGAATTCATTCAATACAGGAGCTTGTGAAAATAAAAAACAGCGGCTCGCTGAGAGGAGAGGGATATAAAAAACCGCTTGAAAAGATCAGACTGGAGGAAATGGAGCTGGAATTTTTAAAAAATCAGGGTAAAGACATTAATTCTATTCCCGGGATGGATGAGAAAGTGTTTTTAAGAAAGAATTCAAATATCAGCACGGGGGGCGACAGTATTGACTTTACCGATGCTGTCAGGGAAGAATACAAAGAAATAGCCGTCAGGGCGGTAAAAGCGGCCGGCGCGAAAATCTGCGGGGCTGATATTATTATCGAAGATATAAATGCGAAACCGGCCTGTAATAATTATGCGGTCATCGAACTCAATTTCAATCCCGCCTTGCATATCCACAGTTTTCCGTATAAAGGCATCAACAGGCGGCCGGAAAAAAAAGTTCTGGACCTGCTGGGATTCAGGGAGGATTATCATGCTGGAGATAAATAATATAACAAAAATTTTTAAAAACAATACAAAAGCCCTGGACGATGTTTCTTTCCGGATTAATAAGGGCGAGTTTACGGCTCTTTTGGGCCAGAATGGGGCTGGAAAAAGTACCCTGATCAACATCCTTGCCGGTAATGTGAAAAAGAATTCAGGCAGAATAACAGTCTGGGATTATGACCTGGACAGAGATGAGCTGATGACAAAAAGGATATTGGGGATCGTGCCCCAGGAGATCAGCTTTGACAATTTTTTTACAGTACAGGAAGTCCTGGAAAACCAGTCCGGGTATTTCGGGATAAAAAATAATAAAAGGACCATTGACGGGCTGCTGGAAATTCTTTCGCTTGGGGATAAAAGAAATGTCAATACAAAGGAATTATCCGGCGGAATGAAAAGAAGGCTTTTGATCGCGAAAGCGCTGGTGCATAATCCTGAAATACTGATCCTGGATGAGCCCACCGCCGGCGTGGACATCGAGCTCCGCCTCTCAATGCATGAGTTCCTGATGGAATTGAACCGGACCGGCATAACGGTCATACTGACGACGCATTATCTGGAGGAGGCGGAAAAGCTCTGCGGCAGGATCATTATTATTAATCAGGGCAGGATCGTCATGGATGCGCCGAAAGAAAGGATCATGAATAATAAGGACGATGTATTTATTGAATTCAATTATGACGGCGATCTGAAAATAGATAATTTTGATTTTCTGAGCGATTTTTTTCCGTCAATAGGCCGGAACAACAGGCTCCGGCTGTCCGCGCAGCCGGGAGACATTCCTGATTTGTTCAAAAAAATGGAAGATAACCGCATCCGGTATAAAAATATCCGGTTTGAGAATAAAAAGCTGGAAGACGTGTTTTTGAAAGCCGTCAATCATTAGGAGAAAATTATGTTTACTTTGTTTTATAACAGGATAGGATTTTTGACATTGTTCAAACGGGAGATCAGCCGCTTCATGAAGGTTTATATTCAGACTCTTGTCGCTCCGCTGTTGTCAAACCTTCTTTTTCTGGGTATTTTCGGCGGTATTTTCAGGACCGGAGGGAGTAGTATGAACGCTGATGGATATCTTGCCTTTTTAGTGCCGGGTTTGTGCGGTATGGGGGCAATTTTCGCCGCCTTTCAAAATCCGGCTTTTTCATTGATCACGCAGAAGTTTACGAATACGATTCAGGATTTGAACAGCTATCCCATGACAGCTTTTGAAAAAGTACTGGCTTTTGTTCTGGGCGGCACATTCAGGGGCGTTTTGATCGCTTTGATGACATATATCGCGGCTTTGTTTTTTGTCAGGCAGGCGGTCCAGAATCCTGTTTTGTTCATTATAATGATCATTGTCATATCCTTCATATTTTCAAACCTCGGCGTAGTCTCCGGACTTTTGATCAATAATTTCGACAGGCTGAATTTTATTCTTTCCATCATTCTGACGCCCCTGGTGTATTTCGGAGGAGTGTTTTTTGAAATATCAAAACTGCCGGTATTATTTTCGAATATCGCGCAGATCAATCCTGTTTACGCCCTGATAAGCCTCTGCCGCTATTCCTATACAGGCGTTTATACGGGAAATAATATTTTGATATGTATTGTTATTACCATTTCCATAACGCTAATATCATTTTTTTGGGCATATAACTTATTAAAAAAAGGTTCGGGAATAAAAGAATAAAATAGGAGGAGTTTTATTATGAAATATATTGGAGCAAACTGCTGTGCCGGTTATATGATCGGCGGGATTCCTTTAGTAAAGGAAAAAAACCTGTACATTGAGAATCTGAAATTCGGATTCAGGCAATTAGGCTTTCTGTTTTATGACATCGCCGGCGCTTATAAGAAAGACCCCGCTTTACGGGGAAAATTGTTGAGCTTTCTGGAGCTTCTGACATACGCCGGCGTCTGGTCCATCTTTTTGCACAGGATAGCGCATTTATTATTCGCGCTGAAGATCCCCTTTATTCCGAGGTTGATTTCCCAGATCGCCCGCTTTTTGACGGGAATAGAAATCCATCCGGGCGCCAAAATAGGAAAGGGTTTTTTTATCGATCATGGCAACGGGGTCGTGATCGGCGAAACCGCTGAAATCGGCGATGATGTCCTTTTGTATCATCAGGTCACGCTGGGGAGCAAAGGCGGACTTTCCGCAGGTAAACGGCACCCGACGGTCGGCAGTCATGCGACGATAGGGGCCGGAGCGAAAATATTAGGCGCTATTACAATCGGCGAAAACTCGGTCATCGGCGCGGGGTCAATTGTGACAAAGGACATTCCTGATAATTTCGTCGCCGTTGGGAATCCAGCGAAGCTCATTAATGAAAGGACGGCGGCGTAATTTTAAAAAGTCTTTGCCAGTACCACCGCTTTCTGGAGCGCTCTGGCCTTGATGTTTTCCGCTTCAGCAGGCATCAGGGCCATTCCTTCAATGAAAATGGTTTCAAAGTCTTTAATACCGAGGAATGAGAGCAGGGCCTTGAGGTAATTATTCCCGAACTCGAAGTATTTTGAGTCCCCTTCGGAATAAAGCCCGCCGCTGGCCTGGATATGGAGAGCTTTTTTATTCTTGAGCATGCCGATCGGGCCGTTTTCGGTATAAGCGAATGTTTTTCCGGCGATGCTGATCGTATCAATATAAGCTTTCATGATCGGAGGAATGCTGAAATTCCACAGCGGTGTCACAAATATGTATTTATCGGCATTGATGAACTGGTCGGTCAGTTTACTAATGTTTTCTATTTTAGCCTGTTCAACGGCTGTCAGTCTGCCGAAAGCCGTTCCGGTTTGAAGCTTGTCCCATCCGCTGATCACATCCGCGTCGACAAAGGGGATATCTGATTTGTAAAGATCAATTTCAATGACCTGGTCATCCGGGTGGATCCCTTTATAAGTATTCAGAAATTCCCTTCCGATGCTTAAGCCGTAGGATTTTTCCTCATGCTTGGGATTTGCCGTTATATACAAAACCTTATTCATGTCTTCCTCCTTTTTGCCTGTCGGTTATTTCATTTTCGGAGTCAAACCAGCCCCTTACAATAAGCGGGCAAATAAAAATTTTGTCAGCTTAGCTGATTTTAATAATAAATTTCGAATAATCGATACTCAGACTATACAAAATCCTCTCTATTTTCTCAAATATTGGGCATATTTCATAAAATTATGCGCAAGGGATACCCAGCATAGCTCCAAATTCACTTTCCGTTGACCTCTGTAAACTGTCTGAACATAACCCTTCTGTGTTTTGATGTTTGAAAATACGTGTTCTTTACCTATCCTGCGGTTGTATATCTTTTGCCCTTCTTCGCTGTAAAGTTTTGTTAAATAAGCATCAATCTTAGACCGATTATTCAATTCAAACTCACTGAAAATTACTGTCTTTTGCTGTGTTTTCGGTTTGATGTTTTTATAACACTCACTGAAAAATGGACATCTTTCACAGCCCTTCCGTGAATACAAAAATGTATATCTTTGGTTATTTCGATCTAAATACCCATTTTCCTTACGGCCGCCCCGGCATCCCAGGATATATTCGTCATCAATCTTTTCCAGTTTAAAGTCTCTTCGCTTCTGTGATTTATCACTGAAATCCCGCTCTTTCGTATCCACATAAAGGTCTTTTCCTTCCTCCACCATCCGGATTGTCTCTTCCATGTCCTGAAAACCCGAATCAAAAAGGTATTTGCTAGCCTTATCAACTTTTAATTCCGCTTTTTTCTGTTCCACCCTCTTTACCATTTCTTCCGTATGCTGTTTTTCCGGTGTTGTGATTGCTTCAAAATCTATAATCACATCATTATTACTGACCATCATCGCCGAATTATATCCCTGTATAAACACACTATGCGGATTTCCAGACATCAGCTTGCTTTCGGGATCAGTCAGGTTGGTGAATTCTTCGTCTGTCTTTTCCCCTCTCTCTACCTGTTTTTTGTATTCATCGATTTGGTTCAAAACACTATCGTAAATCTTTTTCCGCCTTGATACCCGCTTCTTCTCCGCTTCGTAATAAGGCTGCTCCAGCTTGCCTTCCCGGTAAGATTCTTCCAGTTCCAGGTCTTGTTTCACAATCTTTTCCGCCATCTTCTGGTAAGTGTCCATCAGCTTCCGGGTATGTTTCTTTCCCACATTCTTATTCTTACTCGCGTAGGCCTTGATCTTTGTGCCGTCACCCACTACCATGTCCCAATCTATAGACCCCATTTCGTTGAGTATATATAAAAGCTGGCTGAACAACTCCTCGATCTTTTCCTGAAAAAGTACCTTGAACTCGCAAATTACCGAATGGTCAATTTTCAGCCGGTTTGAAACATACATAAACCCAATGTGTTTTTTCAGCAAATCTTCTATCTTTCGGCTGATACGATTTCCCGTAATGTAACCGTAGAGTACCGCACAGATCACATCCCGAGGATTTTTAATCTCTCTGCCTCTATGGTCGTTCTTATAGTAAGCCGCGAAATCCTCCAGTTTAATACGGTTTTTGATGAATTCTTTTAGTATAAATTCTCTGGAATTCTCATCAAACTGCTCGCCTATATTGATCGCGAGGAACTCACCCTGCTCCAGGCTGTTCTTTTCAAATCTTGCCATCTTTTTCTCCCGTTTTATTTTAACGGGAACCCTGCCGTATGTCCATGAAGCATGTTATAAAAACCGACAGGCAACTTTGTTAAAAGAAATAATTTTCTAATTATCCTATTGGTAAAATAATAAAACTATCTGTTAAAGTCAAAGAGATAAAGAATCATAATAGAATTATAATTGCTCAGACGCGGAATACTCTGCCGGATGTTTTCTGTATTGCATCTTGATATCTAACGGGATTTTTTGAAGAATTTCCTTTACAGACTTGAGAGTAGAAGTAATTATGTCTAACATTATAAGTTGTTTTATAATTGCTTTCGGCAGTGAACTTCCATCCTGCGGACGGGATCCATGACTTTCATAATCTTCACCTTTTTGTTCTAATTATAAATTAATTAAAATAGGATAAGATAGGCAACGGCAGGCTGAAAAAATCAAGATGTGATCATGATTTTTGAAAATTAACCGATCGGCTGTCGGATAACGTTTTCATTTTTTCGGCCTGTCCCTTACGGGGATCGCTTAAATATATTTCGTGGTGCTTGTCCCGGCGCCGATAGCCCTGATCTTTGATGAACTGATGGAGCTTCTGAATGGCCGGCGCCGCGGCTTCATAAGGACCGATATGCATGATCTGTGCGGAAAGCCCTTCCTTGAAAACTTCCCATCACGCCTCGCCGGGAAGTTTAGGGGCTTCGCCGCCTTTCTTCCTTCGGATTTCCTCAATCGCTTTTTTATAATGCTCATTCTCAACCCACCCGGGCTGGCGGATCATCAGGGTCCATTTCCATTGGTCCTTTGTTTCCATACTGAACTGCGTCATATCGTCCATCCACCAGAGTCCTTCAAGCGGAGGGACAACATACTCGCGGGCCTTTTCCCCCTTCAGCATGAATTTTATCGTATATGAAATGTTGTAGAGCGCCTGTATGACTTCCGGGAAGAGCGGGCTTTTATTCGGATCGCCGTAGCCGTCGGCCATAATAAATTCCATTACCGGGACATCGACAATGGCCGCTTCTTTTGCCGAAGGAAAATAAAACTCCCTCATTTCCTTTTTATAATCCAGTTTATCCATGAATGACCTCCTCTGAAAATGGCCCGCTATTTTAAAAAATCCCGAATGATCACTGCGAATTCCTTTGGTTTCCCTATAACTGAATCAAGCCGCAGAATGGATCCGGCAGGTTCTCCACAAGTGACACGGAAAATTACTGAATTATTTTTATTAATAAAGACCTTTGCACAGTAAACTTAAGATAATTCGCTGCCTGATAAAACTTAAGGCAATAAATTGCCGCTTTAAACCGGACTTTTGCACGGTTTCTATTTAATTATCCGTTAATGGTTTGCGGAAACCGTGCAAAAGTCTTTAATATTTATTATCTGTGAAATTCTGTGGCCGAATATCCAATCTATTTTTAAGCTTTTTTTAAAAAGCTAGAAGCGATCCTTTTTAATAATGAGTTATTATAGGAAGAATCAGAGAAGAAGGCTTTGCTTTTCTTGCTATTAAATCTGCCGTTATTATTTTTAAGATAATATCAAAAAATAAAAAATGAATAGAAGAAACAATGAATGAATTTAATATAAAATTAAAAAGGAATTTTCAATATTGCATTTCCGATTTTTCTAATTAAATCGGCATTAAATTTCCCGGCTGTTTTTCTTCTTTTTTTCCTGATAGAGCTCCGCATCGGCCCTGGAGATCAAATCGGGAAGGGTAGAGCTTGCGTCCTGCCATGAATAAAGAGACTTGCCGATGCTGAGGGATAATTTGAAGGGATTGCCTGAGTTTTTATTATATTCCTTGAGTTCCTGCCTGAGCCTCTTTTGTAAATTGTTGACCGTATCCTCGTTTATATTCATTATCAGAGCTACAAACTCATCCCCGCCCAGCCGCGCGATTGTGTCCATTTTACGGAACGTTTTCTTTAAGATGTCCGAGGAGGCTCTCAAGGCTTCGTCTCCCGTCTCATGACCGTATGTGTCATTGATTTTCTTCAGTCCGTCCAGATCGATGAAAAAGAGGGCCCCATCCTCCCTCATCTGTCTGGCAAGAGTCAGATTTTTAATTCCGAATTTCAAAAAACCGCGCCGGTTGTACAGACCCGTCAATTCATCCGTTTCCGACAGGCTGGCAAGTTCCTGGTTTGTTTCCTCCAGTTCGGATAATACCCGGCGGAGCTTTTCCTCGGCTTTCTGCCTTTCTTCAAGCAGTAAAACGCTTCTGTATGTGCTGCTGATCTCCAGCGATAAAAAGTCATAGATATTGCCGTTCTTTATTTCCAGATCGAAAATCATATACCCATACTGGTATTCCAGGAAATACATCGGCAGGACCAAAAAGGAATGCCTTCTATTCTGGTCAATCAGGTTTTCGGGAATGAAGTCCTTATTCGGCTGGATAAAACCTTCCGGGTTGACTATTTTAAGGCCTTTTATAGCGTCAAATGCCAGGATCAGTTTAACCTTTTCGGGCATCAGCCACTCCATATCCCTTGTCTGCTTATACACCCTGCCGTAAGTGAAAATATAACAGTTCTTCAGATCCATCAAACCTATATTGTTGATGATATTATTAAGCAGTCCGTCTATGGAAAGGGAGGATATTATTTCCTGGATCACGATCCGTATTATGAGTTCCTGGCGTTCCAATTTAATTCGCTGAGAGATATTGAAGCTGTGCAGGAGTTCCTGTACGAGCTCATACGATTTCTTAATGATTTCCAGGGTTTTTTTCCAGTTTGGATCTTTCTGCCCGGCGATATATTGGTGAAGAACACCGAGTATCTCTTTCCATAGTTCAATATTTATGCCTTCCTTCATCTGTGATGAAAGCGACTTGGTCAACTTCCGTAAAATGGTGTTAACAGGATAGCCGGGCTCGGGAAGCTGTTTTTTATTGCCTTTTGCTTCAACGGTTAAAATGTTCTGGATATACTCGTCAATGGCCGCCGCTTTGGGAGACATATAGTCAGCCGATTCAAGAATGTGGTTAATTTCATTTTTCAATTCGGCTGTTGTTTTTAACTCAAAATTATTTATGGTCTTTCCGACCCCCGACATTTCTACATTATAGCCAAGGCATCCGCATGAAGAGCGCGGCAATAGAATTGTCGGCAGAACTGTCTTTTCCGGAATATTTTTTCCCTCAATAAGGTCTACCGCCGTCTGAAGGGCCGTCCGTCCCTGGTAGTACAGAGGCTGCTTGATTGTTGAAAGTGAAGGAATGGTGTTTTCACAGTCCTGAATATTATCAAAGCCCAGTACTGCTACATCTTCAGGTACTTCCAGACCGCGGCGTATCAGCTCATTCATAGCGCCGATGGCCATATTGTCATTGGACGCGAACAGCGCGTCGAAAACCGCTTTCCTCCTTTCTATGAGCTCGACAATAGCCTCTCTGCCGGATTCTTCGATGAAATTACCGGTAACAACCAGCTTGGGATCAATCGGGATATTCAAAGCTTTCATTTCCCTGATATATGCGTTGTATCGCTCAACGGCCTCTTCATTATTTTCAGGGCCCTTGATAAAAGCGATCTTTTTCCGCTTGTGTTGAAGAACTAGATGTCTGACTCCCTCTTTTATGCCGCTTTGATTATCAACGAGAATGCTGGGAATTCCCGGAATAGCTATGGAAATGCTGACTAGGGGTATGGGATGCAGTTTCTGGATATAGGCGTTGAACTGTTCTTTTGAAATAAAATTGCAGATCGTGCCCGTTGCGAGGATCAGGGCGTCCAGATAGTGGGGATTGATTAAATCCAGAATCGCGTTGCATTGATACCCGAACCCATAGGGGGTATTGAACGATTCGCCCCTGTAAATGACAACGTTTACGTCCAGCTCTTCCGCCCGGTCGACAATTCCGCGCCAGATCGGCTTAGGGTATTCCTCAACAAGGTTGGTTATTTGAAAGCCGATCGTTTGTCTCTTTTTCATTTTTTTATATTTTCTCCGCAGGAAATTAAATAGAATATTAAAAAATTTCCAGAGCCCCATCAGGTTATTTTATATCCAGGTCCTGAAAAT
This sequence comes from uncultured Spirochaetota bacterium, assembly GCA_963835575.1. Classification (GTDB taxonomy): domain Bacteria; phylum Spirochaetota; class Brevinematia; order Brevinematales; family JAOACQ01; genus CAVYGN01. The sequence goes on from CAWIGG010000002.1 coordinate 350,150, forward strand.
TGCAATGGGAAATGTTAAAAAAATCGTTTAAGCTCCACCGGCTTGTGAATGAGCGCCTTTGCTCCGCTTTCCAGAAGTTCATCTCTGTCCCTGAAGCCCCAGAGGGCGCCGGCGGCGAACATTCCGGCCGCGTTTGCCGTCAGCATGTCCGTATTGGTATCGCCCAGATAGATAAACTCGTCCGGAGGTATGCCGAAAGCCCGCGATATTTCAAGGGCCGCTGAAGGGTCCGGCTTTTTGGGGCCGCCTGGCTTTAAACCCCTTACAATGTCAAAGCGCCATTTTGACAGGAGTTTTTCAACAACAATTCTTGTAAAATCATCTGGCTTGTTTGAGAGAACAGCTTTTTTTATACCTTTTTTTGTCAGCGCGTCCAGGAGTTCCGGAATGCCGGGATAGGGTTTTGTCTTAACCGCCCAGCGCTTATCATACTCGCCTCGCATGAGCGAGACTCCGCGTGTGATATTTTCTTTGCTTCTTAAATTTTCCGGCAGCGCCCGGCTGACAAGGATGTCCACGCCGTCGCCGACAAGGATTTTGTATTTTTCAACCGGGTGGGATGGAAGGCCCATTATTTTCAGGGCTTCATTCATAGAACCGGCCAGGTCTTCAAGTGTATTGAGAAGGGTCCCGTCGAGATCGAAAAGCACGGCTTTGTAATTCATAAAATAACCTCTTCTATTATTTTATACAGTAATTTTCCATAACACAAAAAATAATTTATAATAATTCAGTTTAATATTAAATAATAAAAATATATTGTATTGAAGCTGGATAATATAATTGGAAAATCAGAGTTTAAAATAGTCAAATCAGGAAATTTATTTGACAGGGGATTTTTTATGAAGCTTTCAACGCTCCAGCGCCTGGGCGGGTTCGCCATTATTATCGGGGCCGCTCTTTTTACGGCATGGTCGGTCTTATGGCCGGTATTGCTTCCGGTCCAGGAACGGACGAGGGATTTTTCATTGATGGTATTAAGCCCGAACTGGATCTGGATCAACGCGCTGGCATTGCCCGGCGTTATTTTAATGGTTTTCGGTTTTACTGCGGTGTATTCGCGCTTTTACCAGAATTCAGGAATTCTCGGTTTCCTCGGCTTTGTATTTATCGCTTTAGCCTATATTCTTCAGGCCGCGCAGTTGACATGGGAAATATTCATGTATCCCGTTATTGCGGGCTATGCGCCTTCAATACCGCTCTTAAGCAATAATATTATGAAACTGCATCCGTTATTTTCCATGTTTCGTTTAATGTTTCAGCTGACGATATTCCTGGGTGTCATCCTGTTCAGCGCCGCTTTGCTTAGGTCCAGGGAATTCCCGAAAAGCGCCGGGATTCTCATCCTGTGCGGCGCGGTTATTTACGCCGTCGGCCCTATGCTCTGGGTTTATCTGGGGTTGATAGGCGTATTTATTTTATCAGCAGGATGTTTTATTCTGGGTCTGAAACTGGCCGGAATAAAATCGATGCCGGCTTAATCAGATTACAACCCGATGAAGTTAAACAAAGGAGAGTTTATGCCTGACTTTATTAAAAAAACCGATGAATATCTGATCCCCTTTTACAGCCGGACGCCGCTGGTTGTTGTCAGAGGGAAAGACCACTGGATTTTTGACCATACCGGAAAGAAATACCTCGACTTTACATCCGGCATCAGCGTGACAAGCTTCGGGCATGCCAATAAAAAAATCAACGCTGCGGTAAAAAAACAGATGAACAGAATATCGCATATTTCAAATTTGTATATTATTCCTCCCCAGGCGGAACTGGCTGAAAAAATCAGCGGAAAAGCCTTTCCGGGAAAAGCATTTTTCTGCAACAGCGGCGCCGAGGCGAATGAGTCCGCTTTAAAGATGGCCAGGATTTACGGAAATAAAAAGAAGGCAGGCAAAAATAAGGTCCTGTCTGTCAAAGGTTCTTTTCATGGAAGGACAATCGCGACAATCACATTGACAGGCCAGGAGAAATACAGGAAGGGCTTTGAGCCCCTTCTTCAGCAGATTGATTTTACCGGGCTGAACAATGTCCGGGAACTGGAAGAAAAAATGGACGGGAATACTTGCGCGATTTTTTTGGAAGCGGTCCAGGGCGAAGGCGGCATATATCCTCTGACAGCGGAATTTGTTGAAAAAATAAAAGAGCTTTCAAAAAAGCATGACGCGCTTGTCATTTTTGACGAAGTTCAAGCCGGGATGGGCCGGACGGGAAAATACTTCGGCTATCAGAATTTTGATATTGAGCCGGATATGATCACCATGGCCAAGGCGCTGGGGAACGGTTTTCCCATCGGGGCGGTCCTGGTCAGGAATAAGATTTCTGGTGAAATGGCGTCCGGGATGCATGCATCCACATTCGGCGGTAATTTTCTGGCATGCGCGGCGGGACTTGCTGTTATGGAAGAGCTCAATCAGGATTTGTTAAACCGCATTCAGGAGCTTTCGCGTTATTTCAAGGAAAAACTGGAAGAGCTGAAAGCAGACTTTCCTAAGATCATAAAAGAGAACCGCGTTTTCGGACTGATGATCGGAGTTGATATAAACCAGGACTACGCGGTCAAGGATATCTTGCAGAAGTTTTTGGAATCGGGAATCCTTACTTTAAGGGCCGGCGAGAATGTGCTGAGGCTTATGCCGCCTTATACGATCCGGAAAGCGGAGATTGATTACTTCTGCCGTAAATTTTATGAAATATTAAAGGGTCTTTAGAATAATAAAGGCTAGTCGTTAAAAAGGGGTTTTATATGAAAATAGGGATAATCGGCTGCGGAAATATGGGCAGCGCTTTGATCGCGGGAATATTAAGGGAAAAATTGTATGAAGTATATGTCTATGATATTGATGAGGTGAAAATAAAGCAGGCTTTGAGCCGATGGAATATAAAAAAAGCCGCCGGCCTCCGGGATATTGCCGACAAATGCGGGATTATCATCCTGGCCGTCAAGCCGCAGGATGTGGAACCTGTGTTAAAGGAAATAAAAACAAAATTTGACGCAGGCGGCAGGATACTTATTTCCATAGCCGCCGGAATAAAAACAAATCTTATCAGAAAATATCTGAAAAAAGCGCTGATAGCGAGGGTTATGCCCAATACGCCGGCGCTTGTGGGCGAAGGAGTTTCGGGTATTTATTTTGACGGGAAATTCGACGAAAGCAAGCAGAACCTGGTTCTGAATATTTTTTATACAATCGGCATTGCGGAAGTGGTCAAAAAGGAAGAACAGCTGGACGCGGTTACAGGCCTTTCGGGCTCAGGACCGGCATATGTTTTCGCTTTTATCAACGCGCTGGCTGACGCCGGCGTAATGGAAGGCCTTCCGAGGGATGTCGCCAAGCGTCTGGCCGTTTATACGGTCGGCGGCTCCGCGGTGCTGGCGGCGGAATCCCTTGAAGCCGGGATCCATTTTGAGGAATTGAAGGACAGGGTGACATCGCCCGGCGGAACAACCGCCGAGGGGCTTCTGGCGCTGGAAGAAGGTGCGTTCCGCGCGTCTGTGCTGAAGGCTGTCAGAGCGGCGGCAAAACGATCGAAGGAATTAGGAGAAAAATAATGCTGCATACCATATTACAGACCATATATATTCTACTGCAGGTGTACTGGTATATCTATCTTGCTTATATTTTACTGAGTTATTTTAATCTCAGCGAGGATAATATACTGGTCAGGATCGTGAAAGGAATGTGCGAACCGCTCTACCGGTTTTTTATGCGCATCCTTCCGCCTATTCATATAGGAATGATCGATCTTTCCCCGCTTTATGTCTTTGCCTTTCTTCAGATACTTCAGATCATCCTTCAGAGGCTGATACAGATGTACCCATGACCGGCATGGATGTATTTTTATTCAGGATTGTTGAATGATCACTCAAAAAGACGGCTATATACTCTTTGACATCAGGATTGTTCCGCGGAGCTCAATAAACAAACTCGAGAAGAACGGGGAAAACCTCCGTTTAAAGATCACATCGGCCCCTGTGGAAGGCGAAGCCAATAAGGCGCTCATCTTGTTTTTATCCCGGTTTCTATCTCTACCGCAAAAAAGCATTTCAATTGAGAGAGGGCTGTCATCCCGGAATAAGCTCATAAGGGCGGACGGCATTACAAAAGAACAGTTTATTTCAATCACTATGATAGAAAAATAATACATTTATAAATAAATAAAATTGACAAAATGCCGAGAATAAGAACAGCAGTATTTTCGGAGAATTTTAATGAAAATAGAAAAGGGGAAAAACATCGAATTAAGCGATTTTGAGATAATCGCGCTTAAAATTTTATCCCGTCTGGCTTTTAATGATAATATTGACGAGGAAGTGATAGAGCTTTTGCGTGAAATGCAGATGGAGCATTATACACTGCTTAAAAAATACGAAGTCCTGGGAGAAAGGGTCAATGTCGATAATAAAACTTCGTTATTGAAATATAATGAAAGTTTACTGGTGAATATTGTCAAGGCCATATCCAGGTACTGGCACACGAGCAAAGAATCAAATCTGCTTCCCATCTCCTATCTCAGGATCGACCTGGATGATTTCAGTAAAGTGAATAACAGCTACGGCCATGCGGTCGGAGATAAGGTGCTTGTGGCTGTCGCCAGGGCAATGAAAAAGGTTTCACGCCCGACGGATTACCTCTTCCGTTTCGGCGGGGAGGAATTTGATATCGTTCTGCCTGTAACAAATATTGATGGGGCTTCAAATTATGCCGCTAAACTGATCATGGGCATAAGAAAAATCCGGATCCCTCTCAGCTCGAGAAAAACAGTTAAAATAACGGCCAGCATCGGTATTTCAACGTTTGAATTTAGTTTTACCAAACAATCACCGCTTTTCTCGAGAGAAATTATGAAACAATATCACACGGTCCAGAAACATGCCGACTGGGCCTGCTACGATGCCAAATTAAAAGGCAAAGACCAGTACTGTGTTTATCAGGAAGGCATCAATTACGAAAAGATCATGAAAACCTACAGCAAAAACCACCACTAAGCGCAGATATAAAACTTGTGGTGTGGTTCGACAGCAGACTGTGTGAAAACTATTTTTCGCTACGTATTTATTGAAGTTACGGAACGAAAAATATAGAATTACGATGCAAAACACCGACTTTTCACACAGTCTGCAGGCTCACCAACCAAGTTTATCGGACCAACCAACAAAAAAAATTAAGGAGTCAGTACCAAAAACTATTAGTTTTTGGTACTGCTTTATTATTTTCAAAGTATAAGATTTAATCCTCACTCATCCTTTTTGTAAACAAAAGAAAGAGCGCCGGAATTGCGGAAAGCATCGAAAGCAGTAATCCCGCGGAGATGATTAATTGGAGAGGCGTTTTGTCAGCCGCTATGATTATTTCAAAACCCTGAATTTTAACCGCGGAAAAATAAGATGTGAAAACATACCGCATTAATGCAAATCCGGCCAGGCTTCCCGCCGATCCGATAAGAGCGTATTTAATTAAAAGGGTCAGGGTGATGAAAAGACGCGAGGCGCCCAGTATCCTGAGTATCCGGTAGTATTCCAGCCTCTGGAACGCAGCGATCATGACGGAAAAAGAGACGCAGAGCACAGCGAGAAGAAGAATGATATTCATCATTAATCCCAATGCCATGTTGACATTGGTTTTTAATGAAAGCATTTCTTCCGAGAGGGTTTTATTGATCTCGGTAATATAACCCATTTTCCGTATCTGTTTTTCAACGGAAAGAAGCGAAGGGTGGTCGGCGACCTGTATATAGGCGGACATAAACTCCCTGTCGGAATCATGGCCCTTGTATTTTTTATTATAATACTGGACCGCCTTCATGGGTATGACAAGGCAGATGCTTTTTATTTTATCGGTAAAGCCGAGCACGAGCGAATTCTCGGTCGCGAAACCCTCCACCGCTTTTATGGAAGACCTGCCGAAGAGAATCTGGAGCGGCCTTCCGACCGCCATATCCTGAGTGATCCTGGGCAGGCCGTTCGGCTCCGCCATACTGTTATTATACGCTTCGAGAAAAATTTGCGGGATCAGAACAGGCAGGACGCGGCCCGGCTTCCAGTTCTTCCATGTTAATTTGTCCTGAGCGCTTTTAAATTCTCCTGATAGGAAATCCGAAGGCGCGCCGATGCAGATCAGGTCCGTCCTGTAGTTCAGACCGAAAATGGAAATGACTGCCTGCATCGGGATCTGCGACGCAATGAGCGGGTAGGCCGTCTTGACGCCTTTAAAGGCCCTGATTTTTCTGAGAGATTCCTCGTTTAATGTTGAAGAAGCCGGATTCCTGAGCGTGAAGTTAAAAAGCCCGAGGCGCGGCGCCGGACGGGGGCTGACTTTTATCATATCGGGCGGGATGGACGCCTCAAATTTTTTCAGGATGGAGTTTTCAATGCTCCGCTCGATGGTAAGAAAAGAACTGATGGAAAAAGCGGCGGCGGTTATTGCCGTAAAGACAATAAGTGTGATAAAAAGGCCGCTCAGGATTTCCCTCAGCATGAGGTAGAGCTTCTGCATCATTTTTTTGCCTCTAATTTTCCCGCTTTCAGCGTGTAGATTTTTTTCGAATGTTTGAACATATATTCATTATGAGTAACTATCAGCACGGCTTTTCCTTCTTTAGCCAGACGGATCAGGAGCTGATTTATTTCGCCGGCTGTTTTATTATCCAAGTTCGCCGTCGGTTCGTCAGCGAGTATCAGGTCCGGACCATTCACCAGCGCCCTGGCCAGCGCCGTACGCTGTTTCTGGCCGCCGGAAAGGAGGGCCGCCTTCATGTTTTTAAATTCCCAGATCTGCAGTTTCTTCATCAGTTCTTCCGCTTCTACGCGTGTCCGGTGTCCGGCGTTTCCCCTGATGCGGGCTGGAAGAAGCACATTGGACCAGACTGTTTCCTGGGGAAGCAGCCGGAATGTCTGAAAAACAAAACCGATCTTTCTGTTGCGGAGGCGCGAGGGCAGAATATCCAGGAAATAATTCATTTTTTTATTGTTAAAAAAGACAGAACCGCCCGACGGCCTTGTAATGCCGGCAATGACATTGAGAAGGGTTGTTTTGCCGGAGCCTGATTTCCCGGTTATTGAGATAATCTCGCCCGGGTTTATCTCGAGGGATATTTTATCCAGGATTATTTTTCTCATCCCGGCAATTTTATAATGCTTGGATACTTTCTCTAATTTGAGCATCTGTTTATCCCCGCCTTTCATAATGCGCTTGTCACAATCTTTGAAATATTTTCCGGCAGATCTTTCTTTTTCTCCTCTGACAGAGCCGTCACATTGATCACAGGATGGATTGTCAGAAGAACACGGCCGGGATGAACTTTCTTTTTTTCCTCATAGATTTTGTAAGAGTCTTTTATTGATATAGGCAGTATGGGCGTGCCGGACAGAGTGGCAAGCTTGAAGCTGCCGCCTTTAAAACGTCCCATCTGCGCGCTTCTGCTTCTTGTGCCTTCCGGGAATATTATCAGCGAATTGCCCTGCTTGAGGCTCTGTATTCCGTCTTCTATTGTCTGGTAGGAATCGCGCAAACTTTTCCGGTTAATGAAAATGCAGTGAAGGCGCTTCATCCACCCGTTCAATATGGGTATCTTCGAAAGTTCTTTTTTCGCGATAAAGCCGGCTAATTTAGGAACATAGCCCTGTATTATCAAAATATCAAAGTAGCTCTGATGATTGCCGACAATGACAACAGGACCTTGCGGAACATTTTCCAGGCCCCTGACTTCAATTCTGGAAAGAGTTCCGAAAATTGCTGTTTTTGCCCAGAAAGAAACATAATTCTGAAGAAAAGCTTTCCATGCTTTCGTGTTTCCGAAAAGCCGGATGATATAAAACGGGGTTAATAATATAAATGATAGTAAAAAAGTAAGAGCGATATATACATAGTAAAATAACGTAAACAGCAATCACGGCCTCCGCAATCTATTTCTCGATTTTTTCAAGTTCTTTCTGCTTATCTTTGGCCAGGTCTGTTTTATAAAAATCGCTTTCTTCAGGCAGCACAAGATATGATTTTGATGTATAATCCAGAAGGACATTGCCGCCTGTCAATACGCAGTCGAGCAGATGGCCCCCCGCCTTATGGTCCGCGGATAAAAAATGTAAATGAAAGCCGGTCATATTTATGCCTTTTAAATAATCCGGGAGCCAGTATCCGATGATTGTGCCTTTCATATTATTCAATTCAAATACAGGCTGGTTTTTTACCACCTCAGCTAGACGAGGGTAGGGCTTATTCTGTCTCGGGACGCTCCGTACTTTTATGTATTTAAAATTCCCCTCGACTTTGACGGCATACATGATATTTTTAGTAGGCAGAAGGCTTTCAATAAACTCCTGCAGTTTTTTTAAATCCATTTCCTGCGCGATGGGAGCTTTTTTATCGATATCAAAAAAAGTGACCGCGGCGAAAGGGCTTTTAATGGAACCGGCGGGCTGATAGACATGTCCGTCGGACTTTACCTGATAGAACCGGCCGTCAAGATAGAGCATTTCGCCGTCAAGCCCCTCGAACGTGCCGATCCCGAAATCGCCGTAATTCGTGAGTTCGTCCAGAGTGATAACGCCGTCATAAACGCCTTCCTGAAGCGCGCTCAGGGTGGAAATTTGAAAGAGCGTATCCCGGTCAAAGGAATAAGACGCGGCGGATAAAATAAAAAATATAACCAGTAATAAAAATATTCTTAATAAAAAACCATTTTTCATAACCTGTACCTTCTTACAAAAATAATTTCCTTCTGCCTGTTCTACCTGTCGTTTAAACCCGGACTTCCGGCTGTTGTCTAATGAATGTTGATAGCCGGCTGTTTTTATCCTACTTTCCGGCAGTAAATTTTGCAAATTTTAGCGGGGTTGTTTCTCAAACCGGATTAATCCCTTTTAAGCCCTCTTTTCTTTCAAGTCCTTTGAAAACAATATCCGGAAACAGAGAAGCGCGAGCAGAATATTGACAATGAAACAGAAAGTAAAGCTTCCCCGCAGTGTAAAACGGTCGGCTATTGCCGCGATGATCATCGGGAAGGCCAGAGACCCGGCCCCGCCGCCTGCCGTCACATAGCCTATGGCCGCGGGGCTTTTGAAAACACGGCCGGCCAGGACAACAACAAGCGGATATACTCCTGAAAATCCCAAACCGATCAAAAAGACAAAAAAAGCTGATAAAGCCATATTCGGGGAAAGAATAAGGGCCAGAAATCCGATGCAGGACGCAACGGTCAGGATAAAAACAAGCCGCTCCGGGCGGGAGCTTTTATAAAAAAGAAAGATGGAAAACCTTCCGGCGAGAATGCCGGCCCAGAATAACGATATGATGAATGACGCTTTTTCAATCGGGGCTTTGTATGTGCTTACAAAATACTCGGAAGCCCAGTTTGATACGCTGAGCTCTATTCCCACATAAAGGAAAAGCACAATAAAAAAAACAACCAGGATGAGTTTAAATAAATTCGCCTGTTTTCCCGGCGATTTTTCAGAGCTTTCCTCTCTGTCGCTGAAATGAAAAAATGAAAAAACCGCGGCCATAATGGTCAGCAGTACAGTGAAGACCGGGAAAAGACCTTTCCAGTCCAGCCCGATTGCGCCGAGATTGGCGAACCCGATGGGCGCCAGTATGGCGCCGACACAGAAGAAGGCATGGAGAAGATTGACAAGCCGGCTGTCATCTTTTTGTCCGCCCAGACGGAACACCTCAAAATTTACGATAACCTCGGAGCCTCCCTGCCCGAATCCTATGATAAAAGAGAGGATATAATTGAAAAGGAGGCCGGGAACTTTTGCGAAAAAGAAATAAGCGGCTGCCGAAATGAGAAGGGTTATTATGATCGTTTTTTTCATCCCCAGGGATTTAATGATCAAACCGCTCACGAATGAGAAGGTTAGAAATCCTATTGAGGCTGACAAAAGCAGACCGCCGGCCATTGTGTAATTCCAGTTGAAAGAACGGATGATTTCAGGCAGCGCGGCCCCGAAAACCGTCAGCGTCATTCCATACAGAAGGAAATTAATAAAGAGAGCGGATAAAAACGGCTTTTTATTCATCAATACTCCCGAACATGAAATAAAACAGATTGTTATTATAAAGAAGTGAGAATAAATAAGCAAAATAAGGTTTTTAATCAAACGTGCCCTTGACCCGGTCGATGCAGTGAGCCCAAACCACAAAGTCTCAAAAAGCACTAAATGAATGGGTTTGCTTTCCCGCGAATCACGCGAATTATACGAATCGGGAAATTATTCACAACAAAGATTCACTAACTATGGATTTTTAAGTTTATTTAGTTGCTTTTTAATCTTATAATAGCTATCTATTAAAATATGGACTGTATTTAAAATATTGAAGACTGAAGATCTAAAAACACCCAAATAATTCCCCAACAATTCTTTGTGGTTCTTGGTGTCCTTTGTGTCCTTGGTGGTGAATATATTGCTTTTCATTATTTGCATCTATTAGCGTTATTAGCGGGCTTTTATTTAATTCTTTTCCGTATGCATTAGCGGATTATCCGGCTGCGCAATTCACACCAAATAAAAATATATATTTTTATTGATTGAATAGTACTATACAACTCTTTAATCCGGATGAATTTTGTCAAAATATTTAAGGACAAGGGGCGCTCTGGACAGTACTTCTGCGTTTTTCATCGGTTCATAATAGAATATAACCGAATGATTGCTTATGACGGTGATGCTGTACTTAATATTCAGTCTTTTTACAAGATAATAATCCGCCATATATTCGGCAAAGTCCTCAACAAGGCTTTGAGCGCCGTAAAGGCTGGCAAAGGGTTTATTAGAAAAGTCCGAATAAACTTTCAGGGATTCGGATATATTGATCAGCGGCCCTTTTTTAAAGCCGTAAAACGAGATATTGTCCCTTAAATAAAAATCATCATTAGTATACGGTTTATTGAACTTCAGCCAGACAGAAGCGGTGAATTTGTTTGTAATGTAGTTACTTTCCCGTATTTCCAATGATACTTTTAGCTTTGGAAGGTAAAGCATTTCGGCTTTTATGTGATACAGGGCATATGTGGTATCGTCCATAAAGGGGGATATCCGGACGGCATAGTCCAGAACATGGGCCGTTTCATGGAGGAGAAGCTTTAAAAAAGCGCTTTGTTTTGTGCCATAATCGACCTGAACACTGATATCGGCATTAGTCTTAATAAAGCATGTGTTCTCGATTGTTGTTGCCCAGGCGCTCATATCATGCCTGAGAAGCTCCGTATTGAAAAACATGATGCAGTAAAGCCGGCCGTTATCATAGACCCAATCTGTCATGCCGGAGGATTTGAATTTATTGATAAAATAAATCCCGAGCACCCGTTTCTGTAAAAATTCCCTGAATGAGTCCGGCAAAAGCTTAACCGCATCATTGATGATTTTCATCTCGTTTGTTGAAGGCAGATAAGGTTCACAGACTGTATTATCGCCCCTGTTCAGATCGTTCAGGACAAAATCCGGGGGCAATTGGACCCTTGAAAGGATGGATGACCCGGCGTCAAATTGATAATTGGAATACTGCTTTGCTCTGTCCTGAAGGATTAATTTAAGGTACTCTTCCGGCTTACTTTCCGAGCAGGATAATGCAATAATAAAAAATAGTAATAAAAATATCGTGTTGTTTCTTATCATAATCTTTACCCCGGCTGTTATTTTATCCTCCGCCGGCTATATGGTTTTAATCATCCCTGTAATTTTTAATTTTCTTTGTTTTATTATATCCGGCGTATTTCAAAACGGCCTTAAACAGGCTGGCCGATTGAGAGACCTGTTCATAAGCCTCCTCTTCAGTCATATCCCTGTTTTCCTTCTGGAGCCTGTAAGCCAGTTCCTTTGATTTATTCGCGATGAGCGCGATATTCCGGATCAGGTCGTCTTCATTTTGAATGGCGATGGGGACTATTTTTATTTTTGATGTATTCGTCTTTAATTCATTCTCAAGAAGGCCGTCGTTTAATAAATGATGCGCTTTATTGAAAGGATTGTATTCCATGTTATGAAGGGGCATGGAAAGGTCGCCGATATAATGCCCGGCGTAGGAGAGGTGATACAATCCGAATTTATTCTGCGCCTGGGCCTTTTGATAATTACGGACGGCGGCGACAATGGCCCCGTACAAATGACCGCGTTTTTCGCCGGCCGAGCCGTTGTTATACATCGGGATCTGCTCTTTTATCAATTCCGGAGTGACCGTTTCAGTTTCCAGAAGGTCGCAGTAATGATTGAAGCCTTCCCTGCTGTACGCCTTGAGTTTCGCGATATCCGGCGCGGCCAGGCTGTAGGACTCCTCAAACTGCGCCGCCGTTCCTATGGCGATATGCGTGTAATCAAGCCAGCCCGACGCCCTGCCCGCGAGAATAAGGCAAGTAAAAATGAGTAATCCGTAAACAGCCTTTTTCATTTTCCCCTCCTCTATGATTTCTTAATAAAAGTGATGATGGAACTGACCGCTTCCTTTTTTGTCCAGTCCTGCGGCGAATAAAAGCCGTCTAAAAATTCTTTCACTTCCTTATCCCTGGTAAACCACCATCTCAGAAGACTAATAAACCGCGGGAACTGCATTATGAATTTATCGAGGGTATCCAGTGTTTTGTAATCAAAAGCGCCCTGCATGGGGAAATAGGCCATGTTTTTCTGCATATCTGCGGGCAGGCTCGCCTCAAAAACCTTCTGCTGGACGGGATCGTCCGAAGGCGCCCCCGACGCGGTAAAGACCGCAAGCCTCCTGCCGGCGATGTATTTCCAGTTCTTTTTGATAAAACCGATATTGCTGATCCTGCCCATCCGGACCGAAGTACCGAATACGATGGTATCATACTGCTCGAAAAAAGATTTATGGAATACCGAAATATCGAAAAGGTCCGCGCCCGCGCCTTTGGCGATCCAGTCGGCGTAGCGTTTCGCGCTTCCGTATTTTGATTTATAAAGCACGACCGCCCTGACGGTTTTTTTAGCCATTGCTATTCTCCTTCTTTAAAATATTCTTATTTTATTAAACGCCTGATTATTTTGCAAAAAATATAGCCGAAGCAGGGAATTAATTTCTTCTATGAATGATGATATTGAACGGCAGCTCAAAATGGAAGATAAATCAAATGGTCATTCTTATTTAACGTAGCCTTTCTCAATACATTCCTCTATGAGCCCTTTCGCGAATTCCCAGAGCTTTCCGGATCCTTCGCCGATGCGGCTGTTTACTTTAAGGACCTGCTCCGCGCTGACGCTGTTGTTCCTCCAGGCATGGGCCTGTGTATGGTAATTCTGCATCACCGGCTCAAGGCGGTCCAGGGCGAAAGCGAATTTCGCCTCGGGCGTCTTTTTCTCCTCGAATTCCTCCCAGAGGTTTTTCAACTCCATGCCCTGGTCTCCGGGCAGAAGCCCGAAGATGCGTGCGGCGGCTTTTGATTCCTTTTCTTTATAATCTGTTTTATCCTTTGTGTAAACCAGCGTATCGCCGGCGTCTATTTCCACGATGTCATGGACAAGGACCATTTTTATGACCTTCGGGACGTCGATTTTTTCGTTAGCGTATTCGGCCAGAAGAATAGCCATCACCGCCAGGTGCCATGAATGCTCCGAATCGTTTTCATACCGCGAGCCGTCGAAGAGCTTCGTTTTGCGGAAAATAGCCTTGATCTTATCGATCTCGATGATAAAACCGATCTGTCTTTTAAGCCTTTCGTCCATATTTCAAACCCCTGTTTTTTTTGCCATGAACAGCACCTTATAGGAATTATTACCCGGTGTTATAAACTGGAATATTCTGAATAGATCAACCGTCTTCAGGACAGTGAATTTATCCTTCATCAATTCCATTATCTCATAAATATAAAAACCTTTCTGCAGATGCTCTTCCTTCACGTTATCGCCGAAGTCGAAAACCGTTTCCGCGGTCCTTGTTTCCGGATCATAATGCATGTTCTCGGAGAACCGGACGCCGTCAACATTTCTTTGAACGGTGCCGCTGTGCAGTTTGTCATATAAATGATGCGTGTTGATATCGAAAAGAAAAAACCCGCCCGGTTTGAGAAGACCGTGAATATTTTCAAAAACCATTTTCAGGCGCTCATTATCCATGATATAATTGAGCGAGTCGAACGCGCTGATGACCAGATCGAACTTTTTTTTTAAGCGCAGATCGACCATATCCGACAGGGTAAATTTAATCTCCGGATTATTCCGCCGGGCGATGGCGAGCATTTGAGGCGAGATATCAGAGCCCATGACCTTATAATCTTTTTTCAGCCTTTTGATCAGCTCGCCCGTTCCGCATGAGATGTCCAGAATCGTTTTTGGGACAAAGGAATATTTTTTCCGGAGCAGACGGATGTATTTCAAATACCTCAGGCTGAACGAGCCCCATCCTCTGGAATAGACCTCGGAAAATATTTCATAAGGTTTCAACGGTTTCATAGGATGCTTCTTTAAATAAAATATTTGGATTATATAACTGAAAATCAATATAAAATGTATTTTAATAAATCGATTCTATTAAATCAAGTAAAGTTGAAAGATGTACTTCATGTTAAAACTATTTATACCTGAAAAAGAATTGATAAAGTGAAAGTAAAAAATCCAAATATGCCCAATATAGACATAATAGAGGTAATGATTAAACCGCTTGAAAAGAAAAAAAGAAGATAAAAAACGAGAACTGCAATAATTAACAGGAATAGAACCAGTGAAATCCTGTCAATCAGCCTCATAATTTTAGCGGGTTTTTAAACCAGGCTTCATTTTTCTCATTATTTCGTTTTTCATTTTATCTATATCATCATGAAGCTCTTTCCTGATTGAACGCATGAGAATGAACTGTATCCCGAATATACTGCTGACAATTCCCAAAATGGCAAAAAACAAACCTATTACTTGAATTATGTTCATAAAAACCTCTTATATATAATAAGGGCGGTTTGAAAAACCCACGTATCATATACAAATAGTATATAAAAACATATAATCATAGTCAAAGAAAACAGAGGTAAGGCTATGACAAAAATTAAGCGGAAAGACCGTAACTTGTTTGAATATCAGGAGCGGATGGAAAAGCTAAGCGGCGTAAAAACACCGCTGGATAAGCTTAACAGGGTTGTAGACTTTGAGATGTTCCGGCCGCTGTTAACAGAGATTTTGGCGCCGAAAGAGCAGAAGGCGCCGGGCGGAGCGCCACATTATGACTATGTTTTCATGTTCAAGATACTGATATTCCAGAGGTATTACAATCTTTCCGATGAGCAAGCGGAATTTCAGATCAATGACAGGTTATCCGTTCAGCGATATCTTGGGATAACACTTTCGGACAAAGTTCCGGACTACAGTAAAATCTGGGAATTCAAGGAAAAACTGATGAAAGCGAAAGCAATAGAGAAACTTTTTAAAATATTCGATGAGAATCTTGAGAATAAAGGTGTGATAGGGAAAGCGGGCGTTATGGTAGACGCAAGTTTTGTGGATGTTCCCCGGCAGAGGAACAGCCGCGAAGAAAACAAGAAAATAAAAGAAGGCGAGGTTCCGGAAGATTGGAAAGATAATACGCATAAGCTTTCCCATAAAGACACGGATGCGCGCTGGATGACCAAGAATAAAGAGAGGCATTACGGATACAAAAACCATACAAAGGTTGATGTGAAGTCAAAACTTATTCGTTCTTATGTCACGACAGATGCGAGCGTTCACGATTCACAGGTAGTTGAACCTCTATTGAATGAGAAAGACAAAGGGAAGCCGTTTTACGCGGACAGCGCATATGTTGGCCCAACGGTAGCAGGAATATTAGAAAAATTTGAGATGAAAAACCGGATTCACGAAAAAGGATACAGAAATAAGCCATTGACGGAGAAGCAGAAAGAAAAAAATAGAAGAAAGAGCCGCATCCGAGTTCGTGTTGAGCATGTTTTTGGTTTTGTTGAAAATAGTATGAACGGCAGTACAATACGATCGATAGGAAAAGAAAGGGCAGAGAGCCAAATCGGGCTGATGAATCTGGTTTATAATTTAGCACGGTATGTTGTGGTAAAAGGTCGAATTGCGTCTTGTGCGGCTTAAAATACAGAAGATATGGATAATATTGCCCGTGTTTGGCTGAATTTTGGTAATAGAAACAGTTTTTAACCTGTTGGCAGAAATATTTTGAAAATATTTTCTATTATCAGGGAAGTGTTGATAAATTAGGCGGTTTTTAAAACCGCCCATAATATATTAATTTTAAATTGTAAATTTCTAATCAAAAATATCATTCCGGAAGTTTATTATAAAATAAAATAATTATATATAAAACTACATTTTCAGCGAATCGCGGTGAAGCCTCATGAAATGTCTCCATTTAATAAGAAAGCTTTCGTCTCAGGCGATAATAGCCATTGTCGACTGTGGACTTACCTCTTCACCCAGGACCCGTTTTTCCTGACAAAAGTATGGGAATCCGATGTATCGGTGGAGCGGAAGACCACAAGTTTTTTCGTGAAGGCGTATGTGATGGTGATCGATTTGATCTTATTGATCCTTCTATAATTATCGATGATGAAGTGAAGGATTTCGTCTGTTTTCCCTTCTTTCTCATTCTTTTTCAGATTTCTCATTTTCGAGTTGAGAAAGGTGACGGAAATACTGCTGTTATTGACGGCGGTGTTGATGTTTTCCCCGGAGTATCTCTGATGGAGCCTGTTTTTCAGCTCCATTAAATCATTATAAGGAGTGGAAGGCTTCTGCTGGCCGCATCCCATGGCGATCAGTGAAAATAAAACCATGACAAGAACGGTTCTACCCGGCATAAAATCCTCCTCTTTGAGGTCAGACGGACAGCTTTTTATCGGCATATTTATCGCACAACTTCTTTTCTCTTCATTAAATATAAAGGAATGAGCGGAGTTTGTCAAAACGAAGACAG
Organism: uncultured Spirochaetota bacterium; assembly: GCA_963835575.1. Lineage (GTDB taxonomy): Bacteria > Spirochaetota > Brevinematia > Brevinematales > JAOACQ01 > CAVYGN01. Next base: position 367,018 of record CAWIGG010000002.1, read on the forward strand.
GCTGCTGCGGCCATTTTGTAAAGACGAACCTCTCTTTTGGAAGTATAGTCCCAATCCCGCGATGACAATCCGCTTTTATTGATAGAACTGAAAGAATATGTATATAATAAAATAAAGAAGCTCTTTAAACTTTTATCCCTGAATAAATTTAATCCGGATATATTAAAATGAAGAAAATCGTTATTGCAATTTTTTAGTGATTTTTATATACGGCATCACTTTTTCCAATCAAAACCCGGAGTTAATGGAATATTTCGCGTATTATGCGTCCTGTACAAAATGCCGGAAGACGATTGACGACATTAAAAAATGGTCGAACGGGCATGATAAAAAAATAACCATAAAGGTTTATGATCTGATCATTGAAGACAACTGGAAAAAACTCGATGGATTGAATAAGAAATACGCTATTTTTTCTCAATATCCCGAACTGCCGGTTCTCATCTATCATGAAAAATTTTACGCGGGTTATGAGCAAATCCAGGCGCTTTTGTCGGACAATGGCGCGCAGGGGAAAAAATTTGATAATTTAAGCCTGGGCATTATTATTTCCGCCGGACTATTGGACGGAATAAACCCGTGCGTCTTTACCGTCATCATATTATTGATTTCCTATTTATTTATCAATCTTAAAAGCAGGAAACTCGTATTCATTTCCGGTGTTTTTTATAGCATTTCGGTTTTTGTCACTTATTTTTTGATCGGTCTGGGCATTTTCGGCGCCGTGAGGATGTTGAACTTCTTTCCCCTGGTATCGAAAATATTTAAATATGCCCTTTCGGCAATTCTCTTTATTCTGGTGGTTTTGAGCTTGATTGATTTTCTCTCTTTATCAAAGCGGAAAGACGGCAATGGGAAACTGTTCCTGAAACTTCCCGGTTTTCTTCAGAAAAAAATCAGGGAGTCGATCAGGTTCGAGATGAGGGATTACAGGATCATTCTCAGCTCGATAGCTCTCGGCTTTCTGGTTTCCTTTTTTGAGCTTTTGTGCACCGGCCAGATTTATTTCCCGGTGATCGGGTATATGTCCGAGATGAAGGATAAAGCCGCAGGTCTTTTTTATCTGTTCATATATAATCTGGCCTTTATCCTGCCGCTGGCGGTTATTTTCGTTCTTGTGTTTTTCGGCGTTTCCTCGAAAAAGATAGGGGATTTCCTGGGGAATAAGACTGGATTAATAAAACTGGTTTTCTTTTTTTTATTCCTGGCGTTCGGGTTTCTTAATCTGTTTATTTGAAAGAAAAGCCTATTTTGATTCCACCGTGCCGGTCACCGGGAAAAGCGTCCTTTCCAATCCTTTGATATCGCTTTTTATGACGAAATATTTTTCGACCTTCCCGTTATCGTCTGAGGAATCATAGGAAAGTTTTATCAGGGCTTTTTTCTCATTTTCTATCACTACCTTATCGGGCTTCGCGTCCAGGCAGTCGCAGGTTTTTATCACGGTTATGTCCGCGGGATAGCCGCAGTGGTTTTCAAGCGTGATCGTGTACTCGGCGGTTTTTCCCTTTTTGACCGTTCCGAAGTTCCATGCCTTATCGGAAAAGGAAAGAAGGTCCGTATTTTCTTTGACTTCGGCGCCGGTGATCTGTTTTTTAATATTATCATACAGGGGCGCCGGGTGCAGGCTGATGGCGTTGTCTATCATCTCTAAAGCTTTCTTTTTGTTGTTTTTTTTCTTGTAAGCCCTGGACAGCTCAAAATACAATTCCGCCTTCTGGTCGTCCGGCGCTTTAAGCGACAGGCCTTTCAAAGCGGCCGTGACGGCTTTATTGAGTTCAATATTGTATATATAGGACTGCTGGATGATGGTGATATAGGAGCTGATGTTATCGGGAGTCAGTCCCAGGATCTTCCAGTAGATATCGAGGGCTTTGCCGTAATTTCCCATATTGATGTAACAGCCGGCGATGAAATAGTATTTGGTTATTTTGTCCTTGAAAGCGGGAATTTTGATTAATTCCTCCGCAGAGGAAACAGCCTCCGGATAATCCTTCAGGAAGAAATATGTGTCCTCAAGTGTCAGGAGAATGGATTCCCTGTGAGCGGCGTAGAACTGCGGGTCCACCGCCTCGATACGGCCTTTATATTTTTCGGCGTCTTCCATAAACCTTCTTCCGGCGCTGAGTACCAAAAGCCTGTATAAAATTTCCGGACTGCCGGGCGAGGCCTTGAGCTTTTCAAGGTTTTCATCGACGGCGGTTTTGTCGCTTTCAATTTTCTTCATGATCTCAAGAAAATTCGTCGTTTCGGCGCGGCCGACGAAACGACCGATCTCGGAGGCGCCGGAGTTTAAAAAGAGAAAGGTCGGGAAGGACGCGATGTCGTATTTTGCCATGATCTTTTTTGATTCGGGATCGGTCTCATCGGCCCTGTAAGACGCAAAGGTGGAATTGATGTAATCCCTTATCTCCGGCATCGGCAGGACGTGTTCGTTCATATAATTACACTGCCCGCACCATTTTGCGTAAACATAGACAAGGATGTCCCTGTTTTTCATTTTGGCCTGTTCGATGGTTTTGTCGAAACCGCTTTCATCCCATTTAATCATGGTTTGATCGGCCGCTCTCGAGCAGGAATAGCCGGAAAGCAGAAGGCTTAAAAATAATAGGACCATGGTGTTTTTTATCAACGTATTCTCTCCATAATTTTTATAATTTATTGAGATGACCGATTTTTTATAGAAATTCCATGTTTAAATAAAAACCGTCTTTTTTGTCCCGGAAATGTATCGGGCTTTATCTCAGGCTTACTGGCAGAGCGGGAACTGGACCCCGATGCTGGCCCCCGCCCCGTTATTATCCGAAGCCGGTATCGTACCGTTGACTGAGCGGCCTTCGATATCTGTTAAAGTGCATATTGTATTGCCGGGAATGGTTACGCCGAAATCCCAAAAACCGTTGGATAGGGTGCCTGTATGGGTAGTTCCATTAACAACTACTGATGCTGATGCTATGGGGAGTACGGCGTTTTCGAAATAAAGCTGGCCGGAATAGGTGCCGTTGAAATGGCAGATGATATTGCCTGTTGCGGGGCAGAGGACCGATTTCCATGTGACCCCTGATTTGATATCATCGCCGCTGTTCGTGCCTACAAGAGCCGCGAATGCCGCGACGCTCAGATTAAGATGTCCGGTCAGAGCAATGGAGTAATTATCAACAACTGTCGCGATGATGGATTTGCCGCCGTAGGTAATCTGGACGCATAAACCGCAATTAGCGCCCTGACCGAAATTCGGTATTGCCGCGAAATAATTGGGGTTTACGGCATTCAAAACCGAATCAACATTCCCGTTGGAGCTCCCGACGCTGATATTCGTCAATTCCGTGCCGTAATATGCGCAGGCGGTTTTATAATAAGTTGTTCCTCCGATAACCGTTGTAGGCGTACCCATTCCGAAATAATAATAAGTCAATTCGCCGTTAGAAGAGCTTGGGCCGCCTGGATATGTACATGTGCTGGCACTGGAGCCGGATGAACTGCTGCTTGAACTGCTGGAGCTTGAGATACTGCTATTGGCGCTGCTGAGACTGCCGGAGCTGGAGATGCTGCTGACGGCGCCGCTTGAACTGCTGGAAGCGGGCAGACTGCTTATTGAGCTGCTTGAACTACCTGAACTGGGGATACTGCTGACAGCGCTCACGCTATGATTATTATTGCCGTTATTATTACCGCCGAGATTAATTGTAACGGCGCATTTCAAAAAGCAGATAACCAAAATTGCTGAAAAAAGAATAATCAATACATTGCTTTTCATAATGACCTCTTTTTAACTCTCCGCTGCTGTTATAATTATTATTGCCCGCCTTTTTTACAATTTTTTTATCTATAAAAGTATCACTGTAAGATGCTTTTGTCAAATAATAGAAAAACCAAAAAACACTTCATATATAATAGTGTTTATAATCCGGAATTTTGTAATTATTTATAAAAATATTCTTTTCACTTGTCATTGATAAGATAATAATGGAAGGATTTCTGCCGTTTGCCCATTATTATGCCCTTCGGGCTACATGCGCACAATCTCTCACTGCATCGCTCGGGGACCGCAGGGGAGATGCTGGTATTGCTTATATTTTGCATAGAATAAGGATTTTAAACCTTCGATTTTTTTATCCAAATCTGAAAAAAGGCGGCGATAATCAATATTGTGCTATTTGAAAATATCAAATTTTATGTATCAATATGGTTTTCGATGTTAAAATTACAGACAGCCGGGGAACTGAACGCCCGAATTGGCCCCAGTCCCGTTATCCGTACTGCCAATGGTAAAACTGACCGAGTTGCCCTGTATGTCCGTTAAAACGCATGTTTTTCCTGCGGCGGCGCTGCCGGCGTCCCAATAAGCGTATTGGCTGCGCGTGCACACATAACCGTTTATTGTCACGGACTGGACCGGGGAGATTGTGTTTTCGAAATAAAGCTGGCCGGAATAGCCGTTGTTGAAATGAAAAATAATATTGCCCGTCACAGGGCAGGGCACAAATTTCCAGGTTGTTCCCGTAACATCCTCGGATGAATAGCCGAGGGCCGCATAGGCAGAAGCGCTTAAATCAATATGTCCGGCGGTGGAGCATGTAACACATTCATCAACAATGGTTGCGGTTATTGTGCTGCTTCCATGAGTGATTTCGACGCATTCTCCGCCATGATTGATCCAGCCGGACATGGCAGCTGAAATAGCGGCGAAATAATTGGTATAGGCTATATAATTTATGGTATCGACCGGGTAGGACGGCGTATTTGAACATAAGGTTACTTTATTAGTCGTTTCGGTTCCGCAATAACCGAAGAATGTCTTATAGCTCGGACAGCCGCTGCCCGTGGCCGTCCCCTGCCCGAAATAATAGGCTGTAAATTCTCCTGTGCCCGCGGCCGGCGACCCCGGAAAGGAGCATGCTGTAGCGGTACTGCTGGAACTTGGAACACTGCTGCTAAAGCTGATGCTGCTCATCGAACTGCTGGTAATTAGGCTGCTGGCCCCGCTGCTGACACTGCCGGAGCTGAGAATACTGCTGACAGCGCTGCTGCTAATGCTGACACTGGCTGTAGAACTGCTGATAATGAGACTGCTGCTGTTTCCAGAACTGCTGATACTGCCGGCACTCCCGATAGAACTGCTGCCGGTACTGATTATACTGCTGTTAAGGCTGCTGCTGACGCCGGTTGAACTGCCTGCGCTATTGCTGACAACACTGCTGTTATGATTGTCATTGTTGTTATTATTATTGCCATTCCCGGGCGTATAAGAACAATACGAAAAAAAGACCGCTAAAATAATAAAAAACAGAGAAAAACATGCCGTTCTTTTCATAAATACCGCCTTTTTTATTATAATTTTAGAAAATTTTTATTCATAAAAATATCACTTCAGGATACTTTTGTCAAGTAATCGGGAATAAGCAGTATCAAAAACTGATTATAGAAAATAGAATGACTTATATGGTCTCAAAGCCGGCCATTTTTCTCAATTTGCGTTCCGGCTGACAGTTTATGCCGGTTTTTTAGACATAATGTTTTTCTGGTTCTGCGATACGGTATTTAAAAAAATGAAAGGCGGGGATTTAACTCATGAAAATGCTTAAAAATATTGATAATAAAAGATTGATGATTTAGAATAGATATTGTGGAATTTTATGAAAACAACCAGATATTTTGATGAACAGGTTTTGAGAAAACGTCCGTATATCAGGCTTGAATGGTGTGAGGAAGCAGTCCGGCAGGCGTATTATAAAAAAAAACAGGCAGATGGGCGTATCCGATTCTGGATATATATTCCTGACCTGGGAAAATATTTGAGAGTGATTACTCTGGAAGACGGCGAGACAATACATAACGCCTTTCCGGATAGGGATTTTAACCCGGAGGTTTAAATGAAGTTTTATTATTATCAGGATACGGATTCTTTATATATCGATCTATCTGAAAAAACAAGCGTGGATTCCCGGGAGGTCACTCCTGATGTAATCCTTGATTTTGACGCGGATAATGAGCTTGTGGGAATCGATGTCCAGCATGCCAGCCGCGTCGCAGATCTGGCGCATCTTGAAACAAAGAATATTCCTTTTGTGGAGACCCTTCATTCTATCGGATAGCGGTTCATTATTGATCTCACAGGCCATCGGTCGTAATGCAATGGCTTCTATCAAAGGCGGCGAGAGGCGCGCTTCATTCGAAACGCCGCCTTTTGGCATGGCGCTTTATTTGGTGACAAAAGCTTTCGTCAAAGGCGACAATGGCCATTGTCGCCTTTGAACAGGACGCGCCGCATTCGAACCGCGGTCTTTAAAAGAAAGCCTTTATCAATCCCGGAAGCCGGCGGGTATGAATCATTCCTTCCATTCTTTGTCAATAAAAAGAAATTTGTCTTCTTCAAGCTCATGTTCAATAGCCTGTTTTTGAATATAAACTATATGATTGAACATATCCTTTTCGCTTTTAATCAAATGTTGCCTGTCGGTTTTTATAACATGCTTCATGGACATACGGCAGGGTTCCCGTTAAAATAAAACGGGAGAAAAAGATGGCAAGATTTGAAAAGAACAGCCTGGAGCAGGGTGAGTTCCTCGCGATCAATATAGGCGAGCAGTTTGATGAGAATTCCAGAGAATTTATACTAAAAGAATTCATCAAAAACCGTATTAAACTGGAGGATTTCGCGGCTTACTATAAGAACGACCATAGAGGCAGAGAGATTAAAAATCCTCGGGATGTGATCTGTGCGGTACTCTACGGTTACATTACGGGAAATCGTATCAGCCGAAAGATAGAAGATTTGCTGAAAAAACACATTGGGTTTATGTATGTTTCAAACCGGCTGAAAATTGACCATTCGGTAATTTGCGAGTTCAAGGTACTTTTTCAGGAAAAGATCGAGGAGTTGTTCAGCCAGCTTTTATATATACTCAACGAAATGGGGTCTATAGATTGGGACATGGTAGTGGGTGACGGCACAAAGATCAAGGCCTACGCGAGTAAGAATAAGAATGTGGGAAAGAAACATACCCGGAAGCTGATGGACACTTACCAGAAGATGGCGGAAAAGATTGTGAAACAAGACCTGGAACTGGAAGAATCTTACCGGGAAGGCAAGCTGGAGCAGCCTTATTACGAAGCGGAGAAGAAGCGGGTATCAAGGCGGAAAAAGATTTACGATAGTGTTTTGAACCAAATCGATGAATACAAAAAACAGGTAGAGAGAGGGGAAAAGACAGACGAAGAATTCACCAACCTGACTGATCCCGAAAGCAAGCTGATGTCTGGAAATCCGCATAGTGTGTTTATACAGGGATATAATTCGGCGATGATGGTCAGTAATAATGATGTGATTATAGATTTTGAAGCAATCACAACACCGGAAAAACAGCATACGGAAGAAATGGTAAAGAGGGTGGAACAGAAAAAAGCGGAATTAAAAGTTGATAAGGCTAGCAAATACCTTTTTGATTCGGGTTTTCAGGACATGGAAGAGACAATCCGGATGGTGGAGGAAGGAAAAGACCTTTATGTGGATACGAAAGAGCGGGATTTCAGTGATAAATCACAGAAGCGAAGAGACTTTAAACTGGAAAAGATTGATGACGAATATATCCTGGGATGCCGGGGCGGCCGTAAGGAAAATGGGTATTTAGATCGAAATAACCAAAGATATACATTTTTGTATTCACGGAAGGGCTGTGAAAGATGTCCATTTTTCAGTGAGTGTTATAAAAACATCAAACCGAAAACACAGCAAAAGACAGTAATTTTCAGTGAGTTTGAATTGAATAATCGGTCTAAGATTGATGCTTATTTAACAAAACTTTACAGCGAAGAAGGGCAAAAGATATACAACCGCAGGATAGGTAAAGAACACGTATTTTCAAACATCAAAACACAGAAGGGTTATGTTCAGACAGTTTACAGAGGTCAACGGAAAGTGAATTTGGAGCTATGCTGGGTATCCCTTGCGCATAATTTTATGAAATATGCCCAATATTTGAGAAAATAGAGAGGATTTTGTATAGTCTGAGTATCGATTATTCGAAATTTATTATTAAAATCAGCTAAGCTGACAAAATTTTTATTTGCCCGCTTATTGTAAGGGGCTGGTTTGACTCCGAAAATGAAATAACCGACAGGCAAAATGGTAATGAAAAGATTTCTGCCATTTAAAGATGGGGTAAGGGTGATTTTCACCATATTTTGCAATGAATTGGGATTTAAAGCTTTCGGTTTTTAAGGCAATTTGTTCATAAAGGCGATAATGGCCATTGTCACCTTTGGACATGGGCGGCGCCGTTAAAAGTTCGTAAAATTCCCGGGCGTGTTATGGTTCATTTTGCCGGTGTCGAAATAATTGTTGGAACTGCCGGTATTGGTAGCCACACCATAATTGGTGTTATATGAGATGGTTCCGAGAATCGTATTAAAGCTTGATTGGGCAAAATCAAACCCGCCGCCATTGCCGCTTGCCGTATTACCGGACACCGTATTGCTAATCGTGTTATAGCTTGAAGAATCGAGATAGAGCCCTCCGCCCCAGGCTGCCGTATTACCGGACACCGCGCCGCTTACCGTGTTGTAGCTTGAAGAGTAGAGATAGAGCCCTCCGCCGGAGCTGTTAGTTGCCGTATTACCGGACACCGTGCCGCTTATCGTGTTAGAGCTTGAAGAGTAGAGATAGAGCCCTCCGCCGGTGCTGTTAGTTGCCGTATTACCGGACACCGTGCCGCTCACCGTGTTGCCGCTTGAAGCGGTGAAATAGAGCCCGCCGGCACTGTTTGCCGTATTGCCGGACACCGTGCCGCTCACCGTGTTGCCGCCTGAAGCGGTGAAATAGAACCCGCCAGCGAAATTGAGGGCTTCATTATTATTAATTACTGCGTTAATGCTATTATTGGAGCAGACGGTCATATAAACCCCGCCGCCTGAGTTCGCAGTATTACCGGAGATCACCGCGCTGGAGGAAATGATATTGTCCGAGCTGTATTCGATATAAATCCCGCCGCCGTTTGTTGCGGCTGAATTATTACCGACGCTGCCGTTGATGATATTGCCGGAAGAGAAGCCGGATATATAAATTCCACCGCCGCTGTCTCCGGCATCGTTCCAGGCCACTGTGGAATTTATAACATTATTGTGTGAGGAATTAATCCAAATTCCGCCGCCAGTAGTCCCGGCGGTGTTCCAGGTTACAGAGGCGTTTACTGTTATAGAAGAAGCTGCTCCGGAAATTACTATTCCGCCGCCGTAGCCTGAACTGCGGTTGGAAACAATAGTGCCATTGATGATACTATAGCGGGCGCCGGAACTATTAATATTAATTCCAGAGCCATCACCGTTAGTATTGTTATTATTTCTGATTAAGGCATTAATGTTATTTGATATACCGTTAAAATTTACGCCAGTAGTGTTACTTTCTATTATCAGATTGGATAAACTGATAAGCATTGTACCGCTTCCTGTAAATATTCCATTGCTGCCGTTTTTAATAGTAAAATTATTTATATTCATATTAGTAACACCATTTATATGAATTACATCATTAGCAGAAGGGTTTTCATCTAATATACTTTTTCCGTTATTATTTTGGAAACCACTGCTCCAACCGCCGGAAATAGAAATATTGTTGTAAATTACTGGACCATTTTGTAATAAAACTCCTGCTCCGTTGGTATTTAATCCGCCGTTTACCACGGGGGAATAAGTGCCTTCCCCTACATAGACATAGCGGGTGCCGGTTAAATTTGTCAGGACATCCGCCCCCTTCTGAATGGACCGGAAGGCGTTGGTCGGGTGATTGCCCGCGTTCCCATCACTCCCGTTCGTCGCCACATAGGCCGGCACGTTGTATGTAAAGCTTTTTGTCTCTGCATCCTTCCCATCCGTTCCCTTGAGTATCAGCTTTACTGAATGCGGCCCGCAGGGCAGGCTTGTGAGCGGTATAGTCCAGTCCGGATATTTAAAGTTCACCGTATAGTTCGAGCCGTCGATCGAAGCGGTTAGATCACTGGTCTTAAGATATGATTTTATTGTGCCGGAAATGCTTCCCGTGCCCGGGCCGATCACATCGCCGTCCGCGCCGGTGAACTGTGCGCCGGAATTCCCAACGCCGATTTTATCCGCAAAGTCCGGGTTGTAAAACAGCCCGCACGAAGCGGCGAAAAGCCCGGCTGTTATTATCGCGATGATAATTTTTGACGGTTTCATAATTCCTCCAGAGATACTACTTAATAAAGAATTATACCAGCCACAGAATTTCACAGAAAATCACAGATTTAAACGTATGTCCATAAAACAATTCTTATGATTGGCAGTTCAGTGTATTTCTGTGTGATTCTGCGGCTAACCCGATTTTCCAATAGAAATTTCCAGAATTAAAATATTAGCCTTTTAAATTCACACTTCATTCTTCCGAAATTTAATAATAATCCAATTCTTACACCTGTAGCTTTTAAATAGTTTAACAATTGAGCTTCGTGGATTTTATTATAATATTCTTCGGTCTTAATTTCTATGATAACTTTTTTTTCAATAAATAGATCGGCAAAATAATCGCCGACAATTTTATTCTTGTATTTCACTCTTATTGGATATTCTTCCTCTGTTTGAATATTCTTCAGTTTTAATTCATAAATCAGGCTTTTTTTATATATTTTCTCTAAAAATCCATATCCCAATATTTTATATACTTCAAAAGCGGTTCCAATGATTTTTTCTGTCAACTCTGGATATAAAAATTCCGTGCTTTTCTGTGTCATTCTGTGGCTCCAAAAAAATCAAATAAAGCGGACGATTAAAACTTCACACCCAGCGACGGGGAGACAAAAATCGATCCCGCCATGAAATCCCAGTTGACTCCCAGCTTGAACGTCAGCCACTTCCATTCAAAAGAGCCGAAAACGCCCGCGGCGTAGCTGAAGGGCGTGACGGTTGTCCTGTTGACATAATCGGGGTTGATCTGGTCGAAGACATCGGAGGGCAGGTACTGGAAGTAGAGGAGCGAAACCCCGGCCCCAACCCTGATATCGGCGGTCATATCGCCGTAAAAGTAATAGCCGGCGTCCACATAAGGAGAAATATTATAAATGCTTTTGTTAAAAGCGGGCGAGCTCATAAAGGAAAGGCCGCAGCCCAGCTCGACCCAGATGTAGCGCTCCGGGAAGTACAATCCGGCCAGGCCGAAAAAGCTGCTGCCCAGGATATAGGTTTTAATATGGAAAGGGCCGCCCCATTTTTCCTCGGGCGTTACGTGGATCGTCGCGCCGTCGCTGACGTTGAACGTCTGATCAAAAACGGTGTTTTTATCCTGATCGATCACCTTGATGGTGTGGTCCTTCAGGGCGTTCATATCCTCAAAAAGCCTGCCCTCGCTCGAAATCTCGCCGTCGACAAAAAGCACATAGCTCTTGCCGCGCGCCTTGTATTTCAGAGCGTCGACGATCACCGAGCCGGTGGCGAAGTATTTGACGGAGATGTTCTGGTTGACGCCCAGCGTCTGGGTCGAGTTATAGACCTGCCTGTTGTCCCTTTCCCTGACAAGGCTGATGGTATAAGTCTGGTTTCCCAGCACCCGAAGGCTTTTTTTAAAGCTGGAGTTTGTGATCGTCTCGATCAGTTTATTGTTAATGAAAATATCATATTTTTCTATCCCTGTTTTGACGTCAAAATCTATCCTGGCAAGCGAAAAGTCGATCTTGAGGACGCCTTCTATCACGTTTTTCAGGATTGAGTCTATCGTATCGAAAATCTCCATGTCCGTGGTCGTTTCATAAGATTTAGTGAAGACATTAGCGTTCTTTTCTTTGGACCATACCCCGATGCGCAGGATGATGGTTTCGGGGCTTTTCTGCTTGATGTCATAATCGCCGTAAAGGATATAGTCCGCGTCATAGACCACCTTGGGGGCCAGTTCGGGCTTGACGCGCTCCCATTTGGCCAGGACGGGTGAAAGCCAGAAAAGGTCGTTCAGCTTTTTATCGTCAGGTACGTCCAGCGACGAAAGGATCCGCATAAAGTTGTAAAGCGACCTGAAAATGACGATCTGAAAGGAATCGGCTTTTTTGCTGTAAATGTTCTCTATCGGCAGGATATAGAATTTGGCCGCCTGAGAAACGGAAGCCAGACTGTTGTTTGTCAGGGCCTGGTTTGTCTCGGAAAACAAAAACCCCGCGCTTAAAATAAGTATCAAAACAATGCCATAAAGCTTCATAACGCCCCCATCTTTATATAATACCGTTAAAATATATTATAAAGCGAAATTTCAATAAAAAATATTTTTTGATTAGATATTATTAACCCTTAATATTCCAAATTAAAGCAGACTGTATGAAAAGTGAAAAAACGCTCCCTGAGTGTGTTCTCCTTGCTTTTACGCTTGTATCGAAGGGAGCTTTTGTTAAAGTTCCCTTCGATACAATTTGCCTTCGGCAAATCACTCAGGGAACGATCTTTTCATACATTCTGCTTTACAGGAATATTGATATAAATGAATCAAATAACTTGAAAGTATATAAAATGAGTTGCGAACATTTTCCATATTAGACAATTTTACTCCCTTGCTTTAAAATAGAACCGTTTAATAAATGGAGGAGGAAGGTCCGGAAAAACGGCCCTCCTCAGCGCCCGGGAGGTTCGTAATGATAATCAAAGAAACGGTTTTCGAAGGCTTTAAGAACTGCTTTGAGCTGACAGCCGGCGGTTTGAAAATGGTCGTTATGGCGGGCTTCGGGCCGAGGGTCCTTTATTTCGGGTCGGAAAGAACCGGCAATATCCTCTACGTGGAAAAAGACCCGATGCGCAAGACAAAAGGCTTCAGGCATTACGGCGGCCACCGTTTCTGGCTCGGGCCTGAAACCAAGCACACATCAAAGGCCGATAACCGGCCCTGCACCGTGGAAGAAAAAGACGGGACTTTAAAAGTCACGGCGTTAGACGCCGAATTTCATCTGGAAAAAAGCCTTCTGATAAAAGAAAAGAACGGGCGCTTTCGGGTGGAGCATATCCTCTTGAACAAAGGAAAGCTGTTATATGTCGCGTCGCTGTGGGGCCTGACATGCGTCCCGCCGGTGAAAAACAGCGTCATATTCTTTCCCTGGTCGACGCTCGGGAACTGGAAGATGAACAAGATCATCTACTGGCAGAGATGGAGCCGGCAGAAGACGAATGTCAACAGCCGGCAGTATGTCCAGACTCCGGACCTCTTCCTTGTCAGGCCGACGGGAAAAGTGGGGAAAATAGGCAGCGCGGGATATGAAGGCTTTGTCGGCGTTACTCAGAATAATTACACATTCATCAAGAAGTTCGATTATGTTCCTTCGGCGCAATACCCCGACGACAACTGCGCCGTGGAAGTCTATACGAGCCGGTGGTTTTACGAACTGGAGACATTGAGCCCGCTCTATACCGTGATTCCGGGCAGGCCTGTTTCGCACACGGAGGAATGGGTCCTGGCCGAAAAGGCGGTCAATCCCGAAAACGGCGATGAAGTAAGAAGTCTTTTGTAGGATACTATCGTTTTTTGCAGAAAACTGAGTAATCCGCTAATTCACGCGAATAAAACGCGAATAAAATTTAATAATTTGTATAAAACAGACTCTATATTAGCGTGAATTTGCGCGGCTTAGCGGAAGACCTAAAAAATTTAAATAAAATTAATTGAGGGGATAATAATGGAAATCAACGAAGCTTTTGTGTCGGAGCTGAAAGTCAGCCTGCCTGAAATTATGAAAAAGATCACAGGGGAACTCGGGATTAAACAGTACCAGACCGAAGCGGCCGTGTCCTTAATAAAGGAAGGGAACACGATCCCTTTCATTTCCCGCTACCGCAAGGAAGCGACCGGCTCGCTGGACAAAGTGCAGGTGCGGGAGATTTCCCACCGCCTGACATACCTTGAGAACCTGGAGGAAAGAAGACTTGAGGTCATCCGGGGGATTTTTCAGCAGGGCAAACTGACGGAGGAGCTTTATCAGAATATAGCCAAGTGCGAAACATTAACAGAACTCGAGGAGCTGTACGCCCCGTATAAAAAGAAGAAAAAGACGCGCGCGATGATCGCAATGGAAAAAGGCCTGGAAGAGCTGGCGGACCTGATGGCATCCGTCGCGGACATAGAAAAGGAAGCGCTCCGTTTTGTGGACGCGGAGAAAGGAGTGAATACCGCTGAGGAAGCCCTTCAGGGCGCGATGGACATCCTCGCTGAGCGGATGGCTCAGGACATGGACAACCGCAAGGCCCTGTGGGATTTTATGACTTCCTCGGGCGAGATTACAATAACCGGCAAAAAGGACGCCGAAAAGAGCGTTTATAAAATGTATTACGAATACCGCGAGCCCCTCAAGGAAATAAAGCCGCACCGCATTCTCGCGATCAACCGCGGAGAGCGGGAGGACGAGCTGGATGTAAAAATAGATTTTGATGAGGAAAAAGCGAAGGAGATCATGATCTCCCGCTATAAAATAGCGAACCCCTATCATCAGTCGGCGGTTGAGGACGGTTTGAAGAGACTGCTCCAGCCTTCCGTATTGAGGAAAGTCCGCGGGACGCAGAGCGAGGCCGCCGATAAGCACGGCATCAATATCTTCGCTGAAAACCTCAAGGGGCTCTTGATGCAGAAGCCGATCAAAAGGACGCGCGTGCTGGGGATCGATCCCGGAATAAGGACGGGGACAAAGGCCGCCGCGCTGGACGAAAACGGGAAATACCTCGGCTATTTTTTATTTTTTCAGGATAAAAAGGAAGCTTCGAAAAAGGCTATCGCTGAAGCCGTGAAAAAATACAATGTTGAGCTTATCGCCGTAGGGAACGGAACGGGTTCCCATGAGGTGCAGGAAGTCGTCGCCGAGGCGATCACGGAATTCGATTTGCCCGTGGAATACACAGTCGTCTCGGAAGACGGGGCTTCCGTCTATTCCGCGTCGGAGATCGCCGGGGAGGAATTCCCGGACCTTGACCTGACCATCCGGGGAGCGATTTCCATCGCGAGGAGACTTCAGGACCCGCTGGCCGAATTTGTCAAGATCGACCCGAAGTCCATCGGCGTCGGGCTTTACCAGCATGATGTGGACCAGAAGGCGCTGTCGCAGACCCTGGACGAAGTGGTCGAGTCCGTTGTGAACAATGTCGGCGTGAATATCAACACAGCGTCTTACGCGCTGCTCCGCTACGTTTCAGGCATCACCGCCTCGCTTTCCAGGAACATTGTCGAATTCAGGGATAAAACCGGCATCATCCGCTCGCGCGATGAGCTGAGGAAAATTTCCGGCTTCGGTGATAAAACATTCGAGCAGGCGGCCGGTTTTCTGAAAGTGCCGGAAAGCAGGGAAGCCCTGGATAATACATGGGTGCATCCCGAGAATTACGCCGCCGCGAGGGAAATTCTTCAGGACATAAAAGAGAACCGGGAAATAACCAAAGAGAAAAAAACCGCCCTGATGGAGAAGTACGGCATCGGCGAGACAACGGTCCTGGATATCATCGGCGAGCTCAAAAAGCCGAACAGGGACCCGCGCGAGGATTATCCCGCGCCCATCCTTCAGAAAGGCGTCGTGCATTTTGAGGACCTTAAGGCCGGTATGTCTGTTAAGGGCAAGGTGAAGAACGTTGTGGATTTCGGCGCTTTTGTCGACATCGGCATAAAGGAAACGGCGCTCCTGCACATCTCGCAGTTCAGCGATAATTATGTCAGGAACCCGCTGGAGATCCTTAAGGTCGGCGATGTCAGGGAATTCAAGATTATTGAGATAGACGCCATGCGCAAGCGTATTTCACTCTCGTTAAAAAAGGACCCTTTCGCTTCGCCGGCGCCGGTAAAACATGCGGAAAAGGTTGAGAGAAAACCGGAGCCTGAAAAGAAACCGGCCCCGCGTGTTCCGGTCCAGAAAACGCCGCCGGCCGGAACGATAGGGAGTTTCCTCAAGCGGCCGCTTGATTTTAAATAAAATTTAGTTTACGAAAAATAGAATTTTCACAGGAAGACATGAGGCGCCAACGGGGGTAAGCCACAGAATTTCACAGAAACACACTGAAATAAAAAAATTTAATAAGAATTATTCGTAATAAATAGTTCTAATATTTTTAAATAAATTAAAAAAAACAATTCCGTGCTTTTCTGTGTCATTCTGTGGCCGGAATCTGTCCTTTCGTTCCTTCCTGTGGAAAATAAAAGAATATTTACAACTTTCATTTCTTGACTGATTTCCGCTTTCTGTTTAATCTATCAGAGTCGGAGTAAAGTCTTATGGTTTATGATTTAATCATAGTCGGCGCCGGTCCAGCGGGGATTTTCGCGGCGATGGAGCTGACAAAAAACAGCCCGGAAATGAAAGTCCTGATCCTGGAAAAGGGGCGCTCCATCGAAAAACGCGTCTGCCCGAAAAGAAAAACAGATGTCTGCGCGGAGTGCGATCCCTGCAGCATCACGGCCGGATTTTCCGGAAGCGGCGCCTACAGCGACGGAAAGCTTTCGCTTTCGCCCGATGTGGGCGGCGAGATCCCTCAAATCATCGGTAATGATAAAACAAAAGAAATGATTAATTATGTCGATTCGATCTATCTTTCATTCGGCGCCGATAAAAAGGTATACGGGCTGGATAAGGCCGACGTGATCGAAAGGCTCCGCACAAAGGCGATTAAAAGTAACCTCAAGCTCATCGAATGTCCCATCCGCCATCTGGGGACTGAGGAAAGCTACTCGATTTATAAAAAGTTACAGAAAAAGCTCCTCGAACAGGGGATTGAGCTTTCGTTTGAGAACCCTGTAAAGGACCTGATTGTCCGGAAGGGCGTTGTGAAGGGAGTAATGGCGGACAAAGAATACGAGGGGAAAAATGTTCTGCTTGCTGCCGGAAGGGAAGGGTCTGACTGGCTTTCGGGGATCGGTAAAAAATACCGTCTTAATATGGAAACCGGTCCTGTAGATATCGGCGTGCGGATCGAGGTCAGGAACGAAGTCATGAAAGAGATAAACGAGTCTCTCTACGAAGGCAAGCTGGTATACTACACGCCGACTTTTGACGATAAGGTCAGGACGTTCTGCCAGAACCCTTCAGGCCACGTCAGTGTGGAATATTACGGAAGTCTTGCCGTCGTGAACGGGCACAGCTACAAGGATGCGAAGCAGAAAACCCTCAATACGAATTTCGCTATACTTGTGTCCAATTATTTTACAAAGCCTTTTCATAATCCGATAGAATACGGAAAATACATCGCCGGACTGGGGAATATGCTTTCGGGCAATAAAATCATCGTCCAGAGGCATGGCGATTTCAAGAGGGGAAGGAGAACGACGCCGGAAAGGCTCGAACGGAATAATATCCATCCGACCCTGCATGACGCGCTCCCCGGGGACCTCAGCCTTGTCATACCCTACCGCATCATGCTCGATATCAAGGAGATGATAGAGGCGCTGGACACGATAGTGCCCGGCGTGGCGGGAGACGAAACGCTGATCTACGGAGTGGAGGTGAAGTTCTATTCCAGCAGGATCCAGACCGATAATAATTTCGAGACAAATATTAAAAATCTCTACGCCGCGGGCGACGGGGCCGGGATCACCCGCGGGCTGATGCAGGCGAGCGTGAACGGAGCGTATATCGGTCGATATCTGGCAGGCGGTAAATAAGACATATGAAAAAAGTCCATTTTGTAAAAACAATCGTCCTTATCAATATTATCATACCTTTTGTATTTTTCCTTTATGACCAGATCATATCCAGGGTATATAATACGGGAATTAAAATGTCCCTCCAGGGCAGGTTTTTGCTCTCGACGCAGAAAAACGAGTTTCTCTGGATCTATCTGGTCATTGCCGTTCCTGCGGCCGTCTTTATCGGGCTGTATCTGTTTAAAATAAAAGAAGCCGTAAATGACAGCAGTCTGGTCCAGGTGGCGCAGACCAGGATTACCCGGCTCCCTGCGATCATCATTTTTATTTATATCCTGGGTTTTTTATCCGGCCCGGTTGTCGCCTTTGCGGCGGCTTCGGCCATCAAACTGAATGAACTGGCTTATATCCTTGCCGTTTCATTCTTCGGGGGGCTTCTTGCCGTTTCGTTTTCCCTGATCCTGATGGACCTGGCGCTCTTCCATGCCAAGCAGGCCCTGAGCATGCATATCCTGGGCGGAAAAGGCAAGGAATTATCGCTGGTCGTCAAATTCCTGCTGGCGGTCGTTTCGATGGCCGGACTCTCCTGTTCGGTCTCGCTGGTGATCGGGAATTATTACCTGGTCAAAGGGCCGGCCGCCGATACGGGGCCTTACCTTTATAATATGGTCCTGCATAACGGGATCATTTTATTCTTCGGTGTTATTCTGATCATTCTTCTGACTGTCAATCTTTTGATGATGATATCCCATATGCGGAAGTCAGTCAAGAGCATAATCGAGGGAAAAGGCGACCTCAGCAGACGGATAAATATCGCCAGCTTTGACGAAGTCGGAATGCTCGCTTCGGATTTTAACGCACTTTTCATTTTTCTTGACGGGATGATCGGCAGGATTAAAAGAATATCCGTCGATATGAACGAATCCCAGCGGCTTCTGCTGGAATCCGTCGGCAGCACGCGCCAGATTTTTGAAAGCTTTGTCGATTCCATCGGCCAGGTCATAGAGGGCATCGAACAGGAATTTCAGCAGTCGGAAAAATTAAACACGGCCGCCATGAACACTTTTGAATCAAGCGAGATGATAAAAAATTCCGTTTTGAAACAGCAGGGAGCGATTGAATTATCTGTTGATTCCACTCAGAAGGTGGCCGGCATCATAAAAAAGGTGACGGATGTCGCGGAGGACTTGAAAAAGAACATCGGCGGCCTTTCAAAACAGGTCCACCAGGGGAAGGCAAGCCTTCAGGGCTCCATAGAGTCCATCCGGATCATGAGCAATTCATCCAGATCGCTCCTGGAATTGAACCACCTGATTTCGGATATTTCCGACAGGATCAAGATCCTCTCGCTGAACGCTTCGATCGAGGCCGTGAACGCCGGGAGAGCCGGCGAGGGCTTTGTGGTGGTGGCCCGCGAGGTCAAGAAGCTTTCCGACGAGAGCGCTCGGAATGTCAAGAATATTGAAAAAACAATGATTAAAATGAATCAGAATGTGATCGACAGTTCTTCCCAGATCTCTAAAACCGGGGAAATAATCGAAGGGGCGTTTCAAAAGATCGAGTATTTCATACAGTCCCTGGAAATCATCATTACCTCGATGGAAGAGGAAAAAAATACGACAAAAACAATCATCGAGGCCGCCGAGGAAATGAAAAAGCAGGGGATGGACCTTTCCGTGACTGCGTTAAGCGGCAGGGATGAAAGCGGCAGGATGAAAAAGATCACACAGGATTTTATTTCCATTACGCAGAAGATCTATCACCTGACCGCGGCGCAGAAAGATAAAAATAAAAACCTTTCGGAGATCAATGTCAAGCTTAAAAGCGTCGCGGATTCCCTTCAGAAATATTTCGAGGAACTGCATGACCTGCTGGAGAATTTTGTACTCACAGAAAAAGAATAATAACGAAGCATGATACTGAGGGAGAAGGGTTTTATAAGCAAGAAGCCGTCATTGCTGACGGCTGTTGTGCTCAAATTATTAAGTTTTTCAGTTAACCTATGTTATTTAATAATCACACTAGATAAGAATAACAAAACTGTTTAAGCATTATCAAGATACCACTTCACCGTCTTCACGATCCCGGTCTCAAAATTCTCCTCCGCGCTCCAGCCCAGCTCCCGTTCGATCTTGGAGGCGTCGATGGCGTAGCGCCTGTCGTGCCCGGCGCGGTCTTCGACAAAAGCGATCAGCTCTTTATAGGAACGGCCGTCCTGCCGGGGTTTTTCACCGTCGAGGATTTCACAGATCTTCCCGGCGATGTAGAGGTTGGTCCTTTCATTCCTGCCGCCGATATTGTATGTCTCGCCGCTGACGCCCTTATGAAAGGCGGTATCGATTCCCGTACAATGGTCCAGGACATACAGCCAGTCGCGGACATTTCGCCCGTCGCCGTAGATTGGAATGGGCTGAAGGCTTAAAGCGGTGCGGATGATCGTAGGTATGAGTTTTTCCCGGTGTTGTTTCGGACCGTAATTATTCGAGCAGTTGGTTGTGACTGTATTCATGCCGTAAGTGTGATGATAGGCCCGGACGATCATATCGCTCGAGGCTTTGGAGGCGCTATAGGGGGAGTTCGGCGCGTAGGACGTCTGCTCCGTAAAGAGCCCCGTCTCCGGAAGGCTTCCGTACACTTCATCCGTTGAAATATGATGAAAGCGGCAGCTGTCAAAATCTTTTTTGTATGCAAAAGGCTTTTCCATCCAGAAGAAGCGGGCGGCCTCGAGCAGCGTGAAAGTACCGGTGACGTTTGTGGCGATAAATTCGTCCGGCCGGTCGATGGAATTATCTACATGCGATTCGGCGGCGAAGTGAATAACTCCGCGGATGTTCAGGTCATGAAAAATATGGTCCATGAGATTCCGGTTGCAGATGTCGCCCCTGATGAAATGATACCGCGGGTTATGCTCCATCTCCTTCAGGTTTTCAAGACTGCCGGCGTAAGTGAGCTTATCAAGATTAACAATAAAATAATCGGGGTATTTACCCAGAAAATAGGGGATGAAATTCGACCCGATGAAACCGGCGCCTCCGGTGATAAGGAGGGCTTTTAAAGAGCTGTTTTTTTTCATAGACTGTCCTGTTTTTAAATTCGGCTTTAAAGGTATTTTACCTTAAGTATGGAATAATATCAATTTAACCGGTTAAAGAGGAAATGTGCTGAATCGGCTTGATCCGGCTGATAAAGCATCAGCAAATTTGTCAAATTTAAAAATTGCCCCTTCACTTTTTCTATTATATAATTACCACCTATGGAAGCTGTCAATAATTTATGGATCATTTTTTCCCTTTCTTTCGCGGCGGCGCTTTCGGGCGCTGTTTCTCCCGGCCCTTTCCTTGTCTATACCATCACAAAATCCATACAAAACCATAAGTCGGGCTATATGACGGGCTTTCTGGTCGTGCTTGGGCATGCCGTATTGGAGCTCGGCATCATGCTGTTTATTCTTTTCGGGCTGTCTTTCATTCTTAAGGACAAAATGGTCATCGGCATCATCAGCCTCCTTGGCTGCGGGTTCCTGGTCTTTTTTGGAATTACACTTATTATTGATGTATTGAGAAAAAAAATTAATACGGATTTTCTGGATAAAGCCAATGTACAGAGTCTTGTTCAAAAAGAAAATTCAAAAAGGAATGCCCTGGATAATCCCATATTAGGCGGGGTCATTGTTTCCATGTCGAACCCTTACTGGTGGATCTGGTGGGCCTCCATCGGTGCTGTTTTTATGGCAAGGTACAATATTATACCTTCCGATTTTCCCAGGACCGCCGCTTTTTATTCGGGCCATGAAATGGGCGACCTGATCTGGTATGCCCCGGTTTCCATAGCGGCGTATTTCGGCAGAAGTAAATTGAACAAAAAAATCTATTCTTTTATTCTAATCATCTGCGGGGTTTTTATGGCTTTATTCGGGTTATACCTGGCTGTTGATCCCTTTCTGAAAAAGTAAAAATGATTTTAATGACGGAGATTTCTCACCAGCATAAAAAGGAGTGCAGATAGAGCGGCCGAACATGGAATTGTCAAAACCCAGGCCCATGCGATCTGCCTGGCTACCTGCCAGCGTACGGCCGTAAAGCGGCGCAATGTTCCGATGCCCATAATGGAGCCGGCGATCGTCTGGGTCGTACTGACGGGAATTCCCATGAAGGTTGAAGTGAAAAGAGAAACCGCCCCGCCCAGTTCGGCGCAGAATCCGTCCACAGGCCGCAGTTTTGCCACCTTCTGTCCCATTGTCTTGACAATCCTCCAGCCGCCGAAAATCGTGCCGAGGGACATGGAAAGATAACATGCCACGACGATCCAGAGGGGAATGTAAAATTCCTTTCCCAGCATGCCGGCGCTGAAGAGCAGGCTGGCGATGATGCCCATGGTCTTCTGCGCGTCATTTCCGCCATGTCCGATGCTGTAAAGGGCCGCTGATACCAGCTGGCCCCTGCGGAAGAAATTATCCACCTGAAGAGGGCTCCTTTTTCTGAAAATCCAGTAAACCGCCCAGCCGATCACTATTCCCAGTATCATCCCGATAACAGGGGATAAGAATACAAAAAGCATTGTTTTTATTATTCCGCTCCAGACCAGGGCGCTTGTCGTTCCCGTTTTCATCAGGGCCGAGCCGATCAGCCCGCCTATCAAAGCATGGGAGGAACTTGATGGGATTGCAAAAAACCATGTGATGAGGTTCCAGATGATGGCCCCGAGAAGCGTCGAAAAGATCAGGCTGTTGTCGACAATGGAAATATCGATGATCCCTTTGCCGATGGTGCCCGCGACATGAAGCCCGAAAAAGAAAAAAGCGACAAAATTAAAAAAAGCCGCCCAGATGACTGCGTACTTCGGGGAAAGCACCCTTGTTGATACGATAGTGGCGACTGAGTTGGCGGAGTCATGAAAACCGTTTATAAAATCAAACGTCAGCGCCAGAAAAACGAGAAATATTACATAAAAATCCATAGTTATCCCTGTTTGACAAGAATGGTTTCTATAACGTTCGCCACGTCCTCGCAGATATCAAGAACGGTTTCGGTCCCCTCATAGATCTCTTTCCATTTTATAAAAAAGATAGGCTCCGGATTGCTGTCCAGAAGCTTTCCCACCACAGCGTCTTTCAGCTGATCGCCCAGGTTCTCAAGCTTATTCACCTCAATACAGCTGTCGATGATCGGCCGTATGTTTTTAATCTTTCTGAGCCCGTTCAGGGCTTTTCCCAGAGCGGCGACAGATTGTTCAATATAATCGGCAAACTGCAGAAGGTCCTGATTTACCGCATTGAGTTTATAAAGATTAATCCTTTTGGTGATGGAATAGATCATATCGACAATATTGTCCAGCTCCTGCGCCAGCTGGTGGATATCCTCGCGGTCAAAAGGCGTGATAAAAGTCCGGTTCAGAAGGTCGATCATATCATGCGTGTTGACATCGCATTCATGTTCATAATCATGCATCCGGAGAGAATTCACATCATTAAAATTACCATTTATTGTCAATTCCCTGAAAAACTGGGAGGCTTCAAGTATTGCCTGCGTCTGTTTATCGAAAAGATCGAAAAACTTGTTTTCTTTCGGAAAGAAGCTGAAAGCCATATTAATCCTCCGGTAATTTTGCCTATTTAATTTGAAATTTGAAAAGTAAGAATAAAAATTATAAACTAACTGATAATGAAAAGCAAATAGATATACGGACAAAGTTGCAGTATTAATGCTTATATCAATTTCTATCCGGGTATTATTTTAATATCAGTTCCAGGCATTCTTTTAAAGAATCCCGCCAGTGGGGGATTGTGATATTGAAATCTTTTTTGATTTTCGCTTTATTCAGGACGCTGTAGGCGGGCCTCTTTGCGGGAGTCGGGTAATCCTTTGTTTCTATGGGAAAAACCGGGGTTTTGATCCCGGCAATTTCACACACCGCTTTTGCGAAGTCGTACCAGCTTGCCGCGCCTTCGTTGCTGAAGTGATAAATCTCTTTTGTATTGTCTTTAAACTGAGGAATTATTCCCATAATCGCGGCGGCCAGGTCGCGCGCGTATGTCGGCGTGCCGGTCTGGTCATAGACAACGCGGATGCTGTCATTTTCTTTCGCCAGCCTCAGCATCGTCTTGACAAAATTGTTCCCATAAGATGAATAAAGCCAGGATGTCCTCAGGATGATATAGCTCGGGACTTTTTTTATAATCTTTTTTTCGCCTTCATATTTAGTCAAACCATAGTATGATAAAGGCCGGGCTTTGTCAGTTTCGAGATAGGGACTTGACTTTTTTCCGTCAAAAATAAAATCTGTTGAAATTTGGATGATCTTAAACTCATGATTAATAGAAAGAGAGGCCAGCAGTCCGGGAGCATCGGTATTGATCAGCCGGGCGGCTTTTTTATCCGCTTCCGCTTTATCCACGGCCGTGTACGCGGCGCAGTTGATTACGATATCGGTTTTATTCTGATTGAAATAATCATCCAGGGCTTTATAATCCGTAATGTCCAGACTGCCGATATCGGTAAATAAAAAACTGTGAGCATTCTGTTTTTTTGAAAGCTCCTGTATTTCCCTCCCAAGCTGGCCGTCGGCCCCGGTGACAAGAATGGTCATAGTTTTTCTCCATATGTGAAGTTTATCTCGGCCTCATTCAGCGCCGGAAGGGATTTGTCTTTTTCGGAAACAATGATTTCCTCCGGGCCAATCTGCCAGTCAATCTGAAGGACTGTATCATTATATATTATTCCCCTTTCAAAATCGGGCTTGTAATAATTATCGCATTTGTAAAAAAATTCCGCTTCTTCAGACAGAACGACAAAGCCATGAGCGAAACCCCTCGGTATGAAAAACTCGCGCTTATTTTCCCCGGATAATTCCACGGCCGCCCATTTGCCGTAAGAAGGAGAGCCCTTCCTGATATCAACCGCGATGTCAAGGACATTTCCGCAGAGGACCCTCACGAATTTTGCCTGTGTATACGGATAAAGCTGGTAATGAAGGCCCCGGAGAACCCCGTATGTTGAGCAGGACTGGTTGTCCTGAACAAAACGGCATCTGATTCCCGCCTGTTCAAATGTATTTTGATTATAGCTTTCGAAAAAATATCCCCTTTTGTCCTCGAAAACTTTCGGTTCAAAAACCATAACGTCCGGAATGTCTGCCGGATAAAAAGGCATGTTTTATCTCCTGTTCTGGTTTGCCACCCTCAATAAATACTCGCCGTACTGGTTTTTAGAGAAGGGTTCGGCCAGTTTTATCAGCTCTTCCTTTGAAATATAGCCTGATGAATAAGCGATCTCCTCAATGCAGGAAATCTTCAGGCCCTGCCTGTGTTCGATGGTTTCGACAAAATTGCCCGCTTCAAGAAGGCTTTCATGCGTGCCGGTGTCGAGCCAGGCCATGCCGCGCGCCAGGATTTCCACCTTCAGTTTATTGCGTTTAAGGTATTCCTTATTAACATCCGTGATTTCCAGCTCCCCTCTTTTTGACGGCTTCAGGTTCTTGGCAATCTCGACAACCGAAGGATCATAAAAATACAGCCCGGTAACGGCATAGTTTGATTTCGGTTTTTGAGGCTTCTCTTCAATACTGACGGCGCGGCATTCGTCGTCAAACTCGACGATGCCGTATCTTTGCGGGTCGTTGACATAATAGCCGAATATGACGGCGCCTTCTTTTATTTTTGAGGCGTCTTTCAGCATCTGCCCTAAACCATGGCCGTAGAGGATATTGTCGCCAAGGATCAGACAGCAGGATTCGCCGCCGATGAATTTCTCGCCTATGATAAAGGCTTCGGCAATACCCCTGGGCTCTTCCTGTCCGGCATAAGAAAAATGAAGGCCGAGCTGCGAGCCGTCTTTAAATAAATCCTTGAAAAGCGGCAGGTCCTTCGGTTTGGAGATGATCAAAATATCCCTGATGCCGGCCAGCATAAGAATGGAAAGAGGATAGTAAATGAGAGGCTTGTCAAAAACCGGCATAAGCTGTTTAGATACGGAGTGCGTCAGGGGAAAAAGCCTGGTGCCATGCCCCCCGGCCAGGATAATGCCTTTCATACGGCCTCCCTTTAATTAAATCATTCACGGAACGTGAAAACTATTTTATTAACCACGAGGATCACGAAGCACACGAAGTTTTTATTGATATACTTCATTGCTTTATTAATGTCATCATCTTTAATTGTAACATAATGAACAATAAGAAATTATAAACAAACCTATTTATTTTCTTCGTGCTCTTCGTGAACTTCGTGGTGTAATTTAAACTTTTTAAAACTAATTTCTTATCTGGCTTTTGTATATCTCGCGGATCTTCATGAGTATTTCTTTATATTTGGGGCTCTGGTAATCCGGGTAAGTCCATTCCCGGGAGCGCCATTCCTTATCACGGAAATAAAGAGTTATCTCCTCGTAAATCCCTTCTCCCATATAAAGGCGGTGCTGCTGGTCTTTTGTCGTGGCCAGGACAAATTTGCCCAGTTCCATATAACCGGGGTCCAGATTCATTTTTCTCTTATCCTGTATCGCTAATTCCAATTCAATCCGGTTTGTTTCTTTTTTGATCTGGACAAGATCCGGGATTTCAATTAAATCTTTAAAAGAATAAAAAATCCTCAGGATCGAACTGCCCATTTCGCTTTTATAATAATCGGTAAAGGTAAAGGGGAAAAACTCACTTTCAAAATCCATTTCACCGAATGATAACAGGAGCTCTTTTTTTGCCTTTTCTAAAAAAGCCAGATCGGTAAAGAGGACCGGTATCACGAGTTTAACTTTTTCATGGGGAAGTTCTTTTCCCATATACCAACTCTTATTAAAAATGTTTTGCCGCCGGGTTCATTTTAAAGAAAAAAAAAGAAAATCACAATAATCAAGAGCCAAGGTGTTTTCTATAATAATTGGAAATATGAGAAAATATTTTTATGTTTAACTATAGCGTATATATTTCCCTTCACCATTTTGTAAAAAAACTGTTCAATTCAGTGTTCATATTGATGGCTTAAGCCTTTTTTAATAATTGCTTTATTTACATTTTTTTGTTATAATATTATATTTATGTATATAATGTAATAGAATAGTGAGGATATAACAAATGAATTCAGAGGTTTTCTCAATTATCATAGATTACTCGATACTGCTCTTCCATAAATTCAACCAGTTCATTCTGAAAAAGAATTTTAAAATTGACCCGAAAACAAATGCCAATCTTAAAAATCAGGCTTTCATAGTGCGTGAACATCCCGTTAAGGAATTCAGGAATACGATCGACAGTTTCAATCCTTCCGTTGAACATCTGACATTTGAGGAAAAGAAAATAATCCTGCTGCTCCTGGGCGCCAGCCTTTACGGGCAGAACGGGATCAATATCTGGCAGGCCATGTGCTTTTTCCATAGAATTCCTTTCAGGGCGATGAAGGCTGTCGGGAAGATCCTTGATCCTCACAGCGGGCTCCTGAAAAGCGGGATCATGATGTTCCAGGAAACGGATTTTCTGGGCGCTTCCCTTTCGATCGAGGAGATTGCCGAATTTTATAATAATAGAAGGGTTTTTCTTTCGCCTGTAGCGCTGAATTCCCTGTTCAGCGATTTTACCGGAAAGAACCTGTACGGCGTTACAAATTACACGCTGTCCGAAAAATATAAAAATATAGATGTTCTCTTAAACGATATCGCGAGCATTATGAAGTATCTCTTTTTCCTCGCCAATTTTTATAAAGTGAATTCAGCTTATTCGTCATCACGCGATGATATCTATGAAAAAGGGGAATTTGCCGACACATTGCGGAAATTCAAAAAAAACATCGTCATGTCAGGCTTAAAGATCAATTTAAAGGATTTTTTAAAGAAGAATAATTTTTCCAATATTGAATTTGTTGTTTTACTGTATTTCATATATAAAGTTGTCATGATGAAAGAGATCATCATCAACAGCATAGAGGAAATATTAACCAGCCTCGCGTTCATTCCGTCCCAGATTAAAATGATCCTGGGCTGTTTCGCGAGGGACAGTGTTTTTATCAGGGAAAAATTCATTGTAATGGCCGATTTTTATCCCGGTCTTCCTTTTGAAGAGGAGATGAGCGAAGAGATGGAAAACGAGCTTCAGGATGAAGACGATTACCAGATAATCGGCTTCAGCCAGGAATACAGCGCCATATCCATTTCCAAGGAAAAGATCTATTTTCTTCTTTTTTCCGATCAGGAAGGCAAAAAGAAAGCTATAAGTAAAGGAGATAAGGGGCGTATCCAGGAAAAGAAGGAAATCCATGCGGAGCATCAAAGAAATAAAGGTCTTTTTGAGATCGTAGAGCCGACTGTCGCTATTAAAGATGTCATTCTGGATGAGCAGGTCAAGAAAGAGCTCCTGGGCGCTGTCGATCTGACGCGCGCCGCCGATATGATGAAAAAATGGGGCATCAAGCCGAACTTGGCTTCAAAGTCTTCAGGCTCTATCAAGATACTGCTTTACGGCCCTTCGGGGACGGGCAAGACAATTACAGCGCAGGCCCTGGCCGGAGAGGTCAACGCCGATCTTTTCAAGGTTGACGCCAGCAACCTGGTGAGTTCCTGGGTCGGTGAAAGCACAAAGAATGTCAAAAGGGTTTTCCGTGAATTTTATAAATATGCAAAAATATCAAAGAAGAAGATTTTTCTTTTTATGAACGAAGCCGATCAGCTCTTGAGCGCCAGAGGAGCCATTACGCAGGCCGCGGATAAGGAATACAACCAGATGCAGAATATCCTTCTGGAGGAGCTTGAGAATTTTGACGGCGTTTTTCTGGCAACCTCAAACCTGATCGATCTTTTCGATACGGCATGGAACCGGAGGTTCAATATCAAGATAAAATTTGATGTGCCTAAGTACGAAACCCGCTTAAAACTCTGGCAGGTCCATATTTCCGATAAGATGCCGCTGGGAAGCGATGTCAATTTCGCCAAACTGGCGGAATATGAGCTGGCGGGCGGTTCTATAGCCAATGTTATTTACAACGCGGCAAGAAAGGCCGCCCTCAGGGAAGGCGCCGAAAGAGTTGTCACTCAGCAGGATTTTGTCGAATCTGTGCAGAATGAAATAAAGGTCCATCTCGGTATGAAAAGTTCCAGGGTTGGTTTCTCGCAATGAAAATTACTTACAGAAAAACATAGGAAAACAAAAGTATAAAAAAAGATATTAACTTCTTGTCAAGAAATGAAATAAATATTTTCATCTTTTCCTTTACTTTCCTTTAAAATCTTGTTATTATCAATAAAACGTTACTGTGGCGTTACTCGAAGGGGATTTTTATGAGTGTTAAATTAAGGCAGAAAAAGCTCAATGACGGCGGCTTTTCCCTGTATCTTGATATTATTCATAATGGCCGGAGAAGCTATCAGTTTCTTGATCTTCAACTCGGGAGTAATAAAGAAGCTAACAAGGAAAACATTCGTATTGCCGAAACCATAAGGGCAAAGAAAGAAATCGAATTGAATACCACGCAATACGGCCTAACACCGACTTTTAAAACTAAAACCGATTTCATTTCTTATTTTGAAGCACAAGAACTTAAAACAAAAGAAAAGAACGCCATTGTTTTATATCTCAAGGAATTTTCAACGGGTATTTCTATTTCCTCTATCGATAAAAAGTGGCTCCTTGATTTTCAAAATTTTTTACTAAAAAAGCTTTCCAACAATTCCGCCCGGCATTACTGGATGTATATTAACAAGGTATTGAACAGGGCTGTCAATGATGGAATTATCCTGAAAAATCCCTGTGCCGGATTAGAAAGTATCAAAGGTACTGAAGTGGAAAAATCCTTTTTAACATTTGAGGAAGTCCAAAAGCTCGCAGACACGCCTTGCAATCCCGAAACAAAGCGGGCTTTCCTGTTTTCCTGTTTTACCGGGCTGAGGATAAGCGATGTAAGACAATTGCGTTATTCCGACATAGAAAATGACCGAATTAAATTCCGACAACAAAAAACAGGAAGGATAGAATACCTCCCAATCAATGAAACTGCCAGAACTCTCATAGAGAAACGTTCATCCAATATCATAGACCTCAAGAACAATTTTATATTCAGGGTTCCGCCTCACGAAACATTGAGACTTAATCTTAAAAGATGGGCCAGAAGGGCAGGTATAGACAAAAATATATCCTTCCATACCGCCCGTCATACATGCGCTACCATTGCCTTGACTTCCGGGGTCGATCTATACACAGTATCGAAAATGCTGGGGCATAAAAGCCTGCAAACTACACAGATTTACGCCAAGATAGTTGATGAAAAGCTCAAAGAGGCTGTGAATAAACTTCCTTCAATCGATTTGGGAGCTAAACAGGCTTGAAAGGTTAATTAAATACCGTTTTTGATTTGCTATGAGCTTTTGAAAGTAAGTCTGATGTGAATAAATTAATGGGGAGATATTAAAGTCGCCCACGATAAGCAAAACAAAAAAGGGAATAGAAAGAAGTAGAATAAGAAAGATAATTTGAGGGTTATATATGGCCTGTAAATTTGGCCTTATGATGGGCGCTAATTTTAATTATGGTTTTTATTATTATAAAAAATTTGAACTTACAAAAGAATCAATTGAATTATTTATAAAAGACTTATCCTTGATTGATAAAGTTAAATTTATGGAATGGGTTAAAGGGGAGTATTTAAAAAAAATTGAAAATGACCTTTTTATAAGTAAAGGGTTTTACAATCAACCTTTGTCATTATATTTAATGTCTAAAGCTACACAAGAAGAAGTTATTAATAGTCTTTACCCTGAACATAAAGAACTTATTGAATGGATGGAAAATAAATTAGAAAATTCTATTTGGGAAAAAAATAATTCATTTAATCAAAGGGCAGTTCAAAAAAGAAGTTCACAGCCTGCAAAAAAAATACAACTTGATATTTATAGAGATAATGGAGATTTTAACAATTTAATTAGTCAATTACAAGAGAATGAATTTATTGATCAACAAATGAATAAAGATGAAATACTTCTTCACTTTATTGATGCTGACAGAAGGCCCTTTACCGAAAACAATAAGTTATCCAATACAATGATTGTATGGACAAGTTCAAATATAAACTTAATTTTATTCATAAAAGAATTACAAAAAAATGATATAATTTATGAAAAAAATAATTATACTAATTTTATTGTCAATCACTTTGTAAATGAAAATGGAATCGAATATAAAAGTGATAACCTCAGAAAATCTTTTTTTCTAATAAAAAAAGATTATGAGGAAAATAATTTAAAAAATCTTCCTATCGGGTTTGATAAACTTCAAGAAATAATTTCAAATATTTTCGTTAGCAAATAAAGTGTCTACTTAGACGTCTAATAGACGTTTTCAAACTTCTATTTTTATATATGTTATCCTCAGATAGCCTAATTTATCTAAGGAGAAACATTATGAATGAATTTCAAGAGCAAACAACCCGCCCGTTTAATTTCAAAGAAGCTTGCAAGTATCTTTCTTTATCAGCCTCGACTTTGTACAAGAAAACTCATCGTAAGGAAATAACTTTTTATCGTCCTGCCGGGAAGCTCATATATTTCCTTCAATCTGATTTGAATTCGTGGCTTTTGAAAAATAAAATTTCTTCAAACCAAAATATTGACGAGAAAGCGATTGACCACATTACCAAAAACGGTGCTGTTTTATGACATTGAATGAAATTGCAAAATTAACTGGTAAAAGCAAGTCAACAATATGGCGCTGGGTTGAATCCTGTTCCGTAATGAAACAGGAAACCTATTCCAAAATGGAACAGGCTAAGATCACACAGAAACCAGCAAATTTTACACTTGACGAAACTATTGGAATAATCCGTTCGGGCGGCAATGAAACACTTGCAAACCTATTAAAAGATAACGCTTCTAAAACAGCGATTGAAAGGCTTGAAGGGTTGGTTGAAAAATTAATGATTTCAGTAAATGGCCTGATTAACCGGCAATCTAAACAAATTATGAGGGAAGAATCATTATTAGAACCGCCTAAAGTAAGGTTGGCCGATTTGCCAGATAAATATTCACGAATTGCCGAATCGGCTATAAATAATAAAATTAAAGCAGATCAGCGGAAACGATTAATCAATCAGATATGGCCGGATTTAAACTTTTAAAATTGTTAAGAGGATTTTATTATGGGAAATGAGCTTTCAAATGTGGGTTATTTAATTAATCTTTTAAGAAGTGATGGAAGTATTATTATTAATAAAAGATTGGCCCATAGTATCGGATTGAATGAGGCAATAATGTATTCTGAATTATTGGCAAAATATAAATACTTCACAGAAAAAAACAGTTTACAAGATGACGGATACTTTTTTAATACTGTTGTTGATATGCAAAAGGATACAACCTTATCAGAATACCAGCAAAGAAAAGTGATTAAGAATCTTGAAAAGTTAGGTTTAATTGATTATAAAACAAAAGGATTACCAGCAAAAAGATTCTTTAAAATTGTTGAAGATGAAGCTATCATTAAAAATTATCTAATGGATAGGAGAACAAACTTAAGATCAAGTTCTGAAGAAACTAAGGAACTGGATACCGAAAAACTAAAGGGTAATAATACTAACCATAGTAATACTAACCCTAATAATACTAAGGTTAATGTAAATGGAATAAAGTTTCCAGAAGGAAACATTTATTCTATTTTCTCTAAAAACACTTTTAAGAATAACCTAAAAAAAATAGACTTGGTATTATCTTCTTTAACTGAATATATATCAATTCAAAATAAGGAAGAATACCGGAAAGTTCTTGTTTATTATTTAGAGAAATATGCAATAACATTTAATGACATACACCCCGAATTAAAAAAGGAATACTGGCAACGTGTTATTAATAATTTATTTATCAGTCCAGTAAGCGAATTAGTTGGGAATGATATTGATACTTATTATGTTTTGATAGATGAATACTTTGCGACAGAATATAATAATTGCGATTATCATATCTTACATTTTGCAACACAAGGAATATTAGACAACAAGTTTTATGAGACTTGCTATTAAATTAATTATCAAAGGCATTTATTACAGATAAAAGGTGTGAATTATTATGGAAAAATCAATGCAATTAATTGAAAATAATGAAAATGATGACAAGACCTATACCCCCCATGTTAGTATTCTTAATGACATAAGAGGGATAAAAAGAGAGTTGGCTAAATTATACAGGGATGCCCGGACAGGTAGAATTAAAACCATTGAGGCCACAAAATTGGCTTATATTTTAAATATCCTGGCTAATATCATGGTCAATAGCGATTTAGAAGAAAGACTTCTGGAATTAGAAAGAATAATAAATGAGAGGGGGCATAAATGAATTTTAAAAATAGATTGAGAAATCTTGAAGGAAAAATCAAGGAAAGCCCGGCAGAAGAAGCCTTGAGTATATTTTTGAGATATTGCATAGAAAATACCGGTAATACTTGTAAGGATGGATGCCTTAATTTTGATATAAAAAGCAATGTTTGCAGTAAAAAAGAAATTTTAATGAGAATCCCATTTGCAAGAAAACAATTTGAGGAATAAGAAAATATAGACTTAATTCAAATTATAAGCCGTGTTAATCATTGTTATGATAATTTAAAATCAATCCGGAATTTTCCGACACCTGAAAAAAAGGAACCTATACAACAACGCCAGATAGTCTCGATAGGTAGGGAGAGGTAATTACTCCATAGCTTACTTACCTGAAATAATACTACCTCTAAAGCACAATATTACATCACCTAAAAAAAAGAAGGGGGAATGGTAAAACTTATTCAAAGTGAGTGTGTTTTACTTTCCATTTTTTTAATGAAATTCCTACCCATAATAAATATATCCCAATTGTGATAATTGCCAATAGAAACCATTTTATCCATAAACCAAATAAACCAACTGCTGATCCGTCAAATTGTAATCTTTTTCCATTAATTACAGTATGTTTTATTTCCCATCGATATACCATACAAAGCGCCCATGGATAACATATGCCAAGCGTGAATAGTGTTATAATAAAACCAAGAATATTCCAGCCGATCAGTTGTAATAACCCACCGTCAAAATATGAATCACTACTACTCTCTTGATTAACATTAACGTTGACGTTTACAATATCTGCCATTATTAACCTCCTAAACATTAAAATTTAGATTTGAAAAGAACCAAAAACAAATTTTGAGAGAATAGAAAGTTAAGAATTAATTTAATACTTATTAAAAATCCTTTGATTCTTTATTTTGCAGGAATTTATAAAGATTATCTGCAATTATCTTTATATTTTTTTTAACATCGTCAATATATTCTTTATAAATTAATGGTTGTCTATCTTGATGAAATTGACCCCAAAGACCTATAAAATTATCAAAAGTTAACCTATATTTATTATCTTTAATGTCAATTGTGATAGTATATTCACAAGGTATTTCGACCATAACATTTACAAACGATGTAATTCCTTTTCCAATAATTTGACCGCTTTCCTCATCCTGCAGTTGAATGACCTCTTTAGAAGAGTTATAACTTTTTGCCATCCATTCGAGAATCTTTTTGTACAGTTCTTTTTTAGGCATTTTAATATCTTGAATATATTGAGCATTTCTCTCTTCCGGTTTAACCTCCTCATAACAGGAAGTTAAAATAAAAAACATAGCAAATAAAATTGATACCCCTAAAATTTTATTCATATATAGCCTCCTTAATACTTTTCATAAAATCCCCCTTTTTATCTATTGGCATTAACCACTTCCATTTCAAAAAATATTATATTGACATTTATAGTATTTCTCAAATAGAATAAGAATTTTTCCACAATTACAGGACAAACATATTATACCCCATCTTGGGGTATTTAATCAACTAATGATAATATTAAAAAATTATAATTTATTGGATCAAATAATGAAATCGGTACAAAATAAACAGTACAAGACTTTTATAAAATTATTAAAGGAACTCCGTATTGAAAAGAATTTAAGTCAAAAAAAGTTAGGTGCTTTAATTGGAGTCCGGCAAACAGTTATTTCAAAAATTGAGCTTTCAGAGAAAAACATAAACATAATCGAACTGCGGAATATTCTTAATTCTATGGGTATTTCCCTCAAAGATTTTGTAATAGAGCTTGAAAAACGTTTATCAAAGTAGACTCCAAATTAAATCAATTATCACCATGCCGCAGGTTTGGTTATTAAGCCACCCGATCCATCAGGAATTGATATGGGAAATTGACACCTTGACAATAATTCATTTGGCAATGTTTTATCTTTATTAGCTACATTTCTAATTTCAACGGCGGCTCCTCTTAGCGGGTTGTTTGCCGGGACATAAACTACTATTTCTTTTTTGGAATTACATTCCTTAATCATTTTTAATGCAGGAACCAGGTCAGAGTCTCCGCTTACTAAAATAAATCTATCACATAGATCATTTATGCAATCATAATACATATTGAGAGCAATATTAACATCTGTTCTTTTTTCTTCAGGCATTTGAAAAAAGCGAGAGCTGGGATAATCACATCCTTTAACCAGACATTTGACTGTTTTATCTTTAAATTTGCCTAAAATAATCTTCATTTTCGGAAGTGTCTCCAAAGCGCGCAGATATGTTTCTTGATTTTGTCTATGGGCTCCAGTTACTAAAGCTGAAAAGTATTTTATTTTTTGAATATCATCGCCCTGCCTTAGTAAAGTAAAATATTTTTCAAGATTCAACCATTTATGATTAGTCCTTTTTATTGCTCCATAATATAAATTAAAACCATCAATGTAGATAATACTTCTTTTTAACATGATACCCCACAAAAAAAACGGGTAGCCATATAGGCTACCCAACCAGCCCGTAGGCCGGGGAGTCGTAAATAAATACATTCTCTTTTTATATATTATATAATATCGGTGTGAATTGTCAACACCTGAACCAAAACATTTTTCATCCATCAAAAACATTTACTTTCTTCAACAACCTTGATTTCATTCTCATTTAATCCGTAAAGCTCATAAACCAGACGGTCAATTTGATAATAGGTTGATACATTTAAAAGAATGCTTAAGTTGGCTTATCCATGTATAAATTATCAAAATATGTTATAATAGATAATTATTGATGAAAACGTTACTGAAACGTTACTATTAGATATAAAGAATCTGTGTAATTAATTGTAGGATAAAGATATAATATAATGAAAGGTTTTTCGCAATGAAAATCGCCCTGGCCGGCGGTCTGGGTTTTGAAGAAGATCTGCTGAAAGGTTTGGCCGGTCACCAGCTTTTACTTGTCGGGAACAGTTATAATATTAAGAACGAAAAGTTTTCTTTATACAAAGAGGCTGAATGTATCGGTGAGTTTGTTACAAGAAACTATCAGTCTTTCTTTTCAGAATATGACCTTTATATTGATATTTCCGAAAGCCTGAAATCAAAATACCTTCTCAATGATTTCTCAATCAAGTTCAGGAAAAAATATATCGCGCTGTTTTTTGATCAGACCTGGAAAGCAGGCGTTTTTTTCCCGGAAAAAGGGTGCCTGGCCTGTTATAAGGATTATCAGCGGCCGCTGCCATTTTTTCTTAATCCGGGAATTGATAAAGAAGCCGCAATCAATGCTATCCTTTCTAATTGTAAACCGGATCAAACGGAAAGTTTTGTTTACAGCCTGGACAAGGGACAGAAAGTAAGTATTCCTCTGCTGGATAATTGCCTGACTTCAAAGGGAAATCTGCGGTTTTTACCGGGAGAGATGGAAGATGTTGTGTCCGTTTCATGCGGGGATAATTCAGTCGCTGTCACTCCGATGAATGAGGTTGCTATTGATTTGAATTATTATAAGGAAATCCTTTCAAAAGAATTGAAAATCATTAAACAAAGCCCTTTCTATCTCGAGTTCAAAATACTTCATTTAAGCGCGCTTCTTTTCAAACAGGGAAGATTAATTGTAAAAGGCACAAAATCAAAAAACACCGCGCTGGCAGTTTACAGAAAGTTTATTGGAAATTAAAAAATTACGATTACCTTATGGAATGGATTCCTCATATGCTTTTTTATAGGCTGGATTTTTTTCAAGGAATTCAATAAATTCCTTTGAATGGCTGTTGCTGTATCTGGTAAACTCTCTTTCAGTGATGCCGAAGCTTTTATAAAAATCTTTCCGCTTTACTTCCACAGATTTTAAAATAGAATCATCCGGTTCGCTGTTGGTGCTTTTATTACTGGTATTCCGGGCAACTTCACGCATCCATTTTTTTTGTTCTAAATTGAATAGGATGCATAATTGGACAAACTTTTCCAGGCTGTCCAGCTCGATTTTGCTGCCCTTTTGAATAGTAATAACGCTGTACACATCATTCTGAGTATTACTGACGCTGGCATTTACTGCGTTAGTGGTATTTTGAACGGTATGAGTACAACCGCCGCAGTTATAGAAGAATAAGGAAGAAAATAGAACAAGCGGTATAAAGAATAAAATAAAAAATAATTTTTTCACTTTGCACCTTCTTTAATGACCAATAGAATATATTTTAAAAAGAAAAAAAAATCAAGATTTATTTTAAAAAATAATAAGTCCCTCACCATTTTGTCTGGCAATACCGGTGAAGCTTACAAAATGGTGAGGGACAGCAAATCTCAGCTAAAAGTTCCTTATTTAAAAAAAACAGAGTTTTAAATATACTCCAGTCAATAAAAAACCTTAATTTAATGAATAAGGTACGGCAGGATTTTGACAGAAAATGGCGATGAAGTGCGTAAAATGTTAAAGGATAAGTTTTTTAACCGACTTATATGAATTATTTTCTTGTTTATAATTGAAATTGTTGAAAAAAATGAAAGCTTTTAGTTATAATATATGGTTGAATAAGGCTATTAAGGAGAAAACCTATGTTGAAAAATGAAAAACAGACGCTGGGTGAATTTTTTCAGGAAGCGAGAAAAGAGAAAGGTATTTCAATAGATGAAATTGTCAGGGATACGAATGTCCCGAAGAAGTATCTGGAAGCGATTGAAGCCGATAATTTTGAGGTTTTTCCGGGTGAAACATATGCGATGGGATTTATTTCTAACTATGCCGAGGCCCTTGAAGTTGACCGGGACCTGGCGATAGCATTATATAAAAGACAGATGAAAATCGAGCAGGATTCGCCCATTGAAGAGCTTGTAGGCAAGAAAAAAAGTTTCTGGCTTGAATATAATAATATACTGATCGGGGCTGGAGCTGCCGCCATACTTATTATCGTTATTCTGGTATTTTTAATAAGCCGGCGTCCGGGGGATGATAATCCCGCATATCCCAGGTCTTATTATTACAGTTTCGATGATATGCATAAGATCGCGAGCCAGAAGTTTAAAGTCGGCGATTCCATCATATTGACGAATGATGCCAGGAATTTAAATATTGAAATTTTAAAGATTGAACCTTCCCGCTCTCTTACCTTTAAGATCAGTAATAATAATTATACAATAAAAATCAGCGAGCTTCTCAGCATTGATGCTGATAATAACGGCACCAATGACCTGGGCGTTGAACTGGTCAGCGCCAAGCAGAAGGAAGCAAAACTGGCTTTGACTCTTTTAAAAGAAAATATGGATATGTCGGATATCAGCAACAGGACCGAATTAGTTTCCAAATATAATGAATTTATTATTTCAGAAAGCGAACTCATGATATCCCCGACAAAAAGCCCGGTTAGTATGAAAATACTGCCTCAGGGTTCCGGTTTTCTCAGCTATATACCTGACGGAAAAGAGGAAAAACAGATTTTTATCAACAATAATGTTTCCCTGGCAATTACTTTTACGAACAATCTTCTTCTTTATCTGGGCAACAGCGGCGCCGTAAAAATTTTAATAGGTAATAAGGAAGAAATCGGCGGAGGCTGGGGAGAAGTGGGTAAATCTTTATTCTACTGGAAGCCTAAAGGCGGCCAGTTCTCTCTCACCCGCGCTATTTTAAAATAAGGTTAAACAGGAATGAAAGTTTTTTTCGATGCCCTGGGATGTCCCAAGGCATTGGTTGATTCTGAAAAGATGTGTTTTCTGCTGGAAAAGCATAAACATACTATTGCTTCAATACCGGAAGAAGCCGAGGCTATAATCATAAACACATGCGGGTTTATTCAAAAAGCAAAGGAAGAGAATATAGAGGCCATTCTCCAGTATTCAAGCCTGAAGAAAAAAAATCCCGGGTTGAAGATAATAGTTTCAGGCTGTCTGTCCGAGCGTTATAAAAAGGAGCTCCTGGAGGCCATCCCTGAAGTGGACCAGGCGATCGGCGTGAGGGATCCCCTGAAAATCCTGGAAGCTTTGAATGTTCAAGAACGGTCAGGACAGCTTCTGGATGAAGGCCCTTTCCGCGACCAGGAGAATTTAGAAAGAAGGCTTTATTTTTCTGGCCTTTTTTACAGTTATCTCAAGATTTCCGAAGGATGCAACCGGAGCTGTTCATTCTGCGCCATTCCGGGGATCCGCGGTAAGCAGAGGAGCAGGGACATATCTTCCCTGATAAAAGAAGCGGAATTCCTTTCCAGTTCCGGGATAAGGGAATTGATTTTAGTGTCTGAAGATACTATTTCTTACGGGTCTGATCTCAAAACAAAACAGCCGCTGATAGAACTTTTAAAAGAGCTGCTCAGGCTTGATTTCCAATGGATAAGGCTTATGTATCTTTATCCGGACAGGGAAATAGAAAAGCTCGCGGAATTCATCGCGGCGGAGGATAGGATTTGCAATTATCTGGATTTACCCCTGCAGCATGCAAGCGGAACTATTCTGAAAAAAATGAAGAGGGCCGGGAATTATCAGGAGTATGTCCGTTTAATAAAAAAAATGCGTCAAATAAACCCTGAAGTTAGAATCAGGAGCTCCTTTATTGCCGGTTATCCCGGCGAAACGGAAAAGGAATTCGAAGAATTAAAATCCTTCCTGACGGAGGCGGAACTGGACCGTGTCGGATTTTTTGAGTATTCCGACGAAGAAGGAACACAGTCCTTTATGGATAAACCCAAAGTACCGGCGGGAGAAACAAAAAAAAGGTTCAAAAGTTTATCGCGGGTTCAGGAGGATATTTCACTGAAGAATTTAGAGAAATTGGCCGGGAAAACCATTCTCTGCGTCAATGATGGGATTATCCGGGAAGAAAAAGGTAAAAGGTATATGCTTTTAAGGAGTGAATACGACGCGCCGGAGATAGACGGCTGTGTTAAAGTCGAATTGAAGAATGACCCAATGATAGAGAAAGATTTTATTACTGTCAGAATTAAAAAAGCGCTTTCGTCGCATGACCTGGAAGGCATTCCATTATAATGCTTCAATAATAAAGATGGAATATTGAACTGTACAAATAATTTTTATAAATTATAATATATTTGAAAGATTTTTTATCAATCAGGGGAGTTGGATGAAGTTCACACTAACCTTGCCCAATATATTAACTTTATTCAGATTTATTCTGACGCCTTTCATTGTCTATTTTATTATTTTTGAATCAATCGGCAATGTTTTTCTGGCCCTTATCCTTTACTCCCTTTCCGCCCTGACTGATTACTTTGACGGGAAGCTGGCCCGGAAGCTGAATCAAAAATCGGATTTCGGCGAGTTTTTTGATCCGCTGGCCGATAAATTTCTTGTCTGGAGCGTATTTACCGCATTAAGCTTTAAGGCAGGTTTGTATATTCCATTCTGGCTTATCATGTTTCTTTACATCAGGGATTTTTATGTCACATTCCTCCGTTCTCTGTCAAAGAGAAAAAAAATAATATTTAAAACTTCCTTTATCGCGAAAGCAAAAACCATGGTCCAGATGATCGTGGCCGCTGTTATTATGGCCTACCTTTTTTTGACCCTGATCATTAAAACCATGTTAAAAATTAACTATCAGGATTACCTTGAAATATGGAAGGCCGCGGCTCCCGGATATTATCATTATATTGTCTATATTCCCTTTATTTTGACATTTTTAACCGTCATTTTTACGATATATACCGCTTTTGATTATTATCTGAGTTACAAGAGGATAATTAAAAAATGAAACACAATATCGGTAAAAAATTAAAAGAAATGGCGGCCACCAGTTTTTTTGTGGGATATACCCCGTATATTCCGGGTACAATGGGAACGCTTGTCGGTGCCGTTATTTATGTTTTCTTAAGTCCCTTCATTGTTTTTTATTACATCTCTATAGCGGTCCTGCTGGCATTGGCGGTATGGGTGAGCGATTACGCGGAAAAACACATCTTTAAGATGAAAGACGCGCCCCATATCGTTATCGATGAAACCGTCGGGTTTTTGATCGCGATGATTTCCTTCCCTTTTGAACCGACTTTGGACGGGATAAGATATCTTGTGATCGGATTCATTTTATTCCGCGCTTTTGATATTTTTAAACCGTACCCGATCAAGGATTCCCAGAAAATAGAAGGCGGTTTCGGCGTAGTGATAGACGATGTTCTTGCCGCTGTCTATACGAACCTTTTTCTTCAAATCTTAAGGTTTCTTCCTTCCATATCACATTAAATCTGGATTATTTTCTTAACGGCAGTAAATTTCCCGCTTCGGGGAAAAACGCGGCCGAAACATTTTGAGGCAGTTGCGGGAGTACCGCATCAAATGCCTCCTTCAATGATGATGCCGGCAGCATATTCAGCTTTTTTACGGTGTCATCGGGAAGGTTTGAGACAAAATAGATCTTTGCCCGGCTGGCCTTATCCTTAAAAGTGTACATTGTCTGTCCGTAGATGCGGTAATCCCGGATCAGATTTTCTTTCATTTCATCAAGGTCGCGCATATTGATCCAGCTTTCCAGGTCCGATTCGCCGAGCCCTTCCGGGCATGCTGCGAGGTGTATGATAAAACCGTCCGGCTTGACCAGGCGGAAGGCGTTATCCAGGCCCTTATGGGACTGAACGAGATTATTATCGAGCGG
The DNA here is from genome assembly GCA_963835575.1 of uncultured Spirochaetota bacterium. Lineage (GTDB taxonomy): Bacteria > Spirochaetota > Brevinematia > Brevinematales > JAOACQ01 > CAVYGN01. The sequence goes on from CAWIGG010000002.1 coordinate 408,471, forward strand.
ATAACCGCCGGAAGAACTGAAAACGAGATCGTACGGCTCATTAAAAGAGCATCCCTTCCAATCGAGATTAACCCGGCAGGCTTTTTCATGGGCCTTGAATAAATCCCCGGCCCAGATGCCGGCAAAATAAACCTGCCCTGACGCGTCTTTTTTCCCCGGAATGACCGCGATCAGAAAAACAGGTATATCTAACATCTGCGCGGCTTCTACAAAATCTTCATGAATGGCGTTTCCGTCAAGACGCGCCGATTCCACGCCCTGCCGGCGGATGATTTTATCATCTTCCCTGGTAAATATCAGGGAATGGGATTTTTGTATGGTGATGCGGGAGGCCGCTCCGGGGATCAGCATTTTTCTGCCGCCGCCGAACCCGGCGAAATAATGATGGACGATCCCGGAAATAGGGATGAGAAGGCTATAGTCCCATAAGCGGCTGTTCAGCGCGACCGGAGTGCCATGGCTTGTTATTCCGATTTCTTTTGACGGACCATCGCAGTCATGCTGAAAATAGGTATGAGAATGAAGCGTTTCGGCGCCGATCATTTCTTCCAGCTCTTTTTGAGTCATCTCGCGGTGAGTGCCGCGGCAGAACATAAGATGGACCCGTTCATTCTTTATGCCGTATTTATTAAGATAGCCGAGCAGATAGCTTAATAGAACTTTTTTACCGTCTTTACGGGTGATATCGGAAAGCATAATCAGTATATTGCCCCTTTCAGGCAGGAGCGCTGAGAGGGGTCTGGAGTCCACAGGATTATCCAGGGCATCCATAAATGCGCTCTCGCTATCCGGCAGGTTTTTTATTTCATCGGCGGATATTAAATCAATTTTCCAGCTGTCGGGAAGATTTAAAGATTGAATTTGTCTTCCGATCGGTAATTCAATTCGCATTATCAACTCCTGTTGTTTAGTGATAAAAAAATTACGGAACTATGCACTTGGCAAAGCATCTTCCTTTTCTTCTTTTAATTTCTTAGGATCGACTTTCATGAATAAACTCAAAGCCTCATCAACCTTTAAAGAATAAAGAGAAATTGGTTTATCATAAGACTTTTTCTTTTTATTTTTGGATTCTAATTTTTTATTTGTCATTATTAACTCCAAATAGTTTCCCAAATAAATCACCGTAGCCCCATATAACAGTCCCAGAGATAAGAAGACATAGCCCTATAAACCCAGATATTTTGTCTATTTCTTTTTCGTACAACATTTTCTTCGTTTTCTCATTATATCCCGCATTATTCATCTCACCCCCACAGAGGGTGTATTTTCTATAAAAAACTGCCCGGCTGTTCAAGCGGCCGCATAAATTTGTCAGTTAACCTTCCGTTTTTCCGTCCAATCCTTTCTAACTTTTCAAAAATCTGTTTTTTGCAGTTACAAGGGCGCAGTTTCCCCCTTCTTTAAGCGGAGTCAAAAACATCCAGAAAGGCTTTCATTACGCAAAGCTGTCCGAGAGCCTTTGAAATACCGCTTTTTCAGTGAAACTTGAGCAAAAATGCAGCCATACTCTCCGGACTGTTTCTTTTACCTGTACAGCAACTTTCAGAATTTTTAACCGTATAGTGTCGGCTTGCGCTTTCTCATATTCTGTACCTTTCAATCCCTTCCTTAAGCGCTGCATGCATTGATAGGCAAAACCCGCAAGAATCAGCCGGAAATAATTTGCCATATATCGATGGCAGCTCAAACGGTCAAGATTCATATCCTTTTTCAGTTCCTTGATCCGGTTTTCCATATCTCCACGCTTCGCATAGAATCTGTATGCATACCTTGCCTTTGAAAATTTCCAATTGGTTATCAGATAACGGGTGTCCTGTCCCAATTCATTGCAGCGTATCCGGGCGATAATCATTCGTTCTTTTTCCCAGCTTTGTGCACGGTATTTGAAATTCGTATGAAGCGTCTTTTCTTTCCCGCTTTTTTGAAAATATGTCTTTGCCCTGCGGGATAGCTTTCTTGTCCTCTTCTCCAATCTCCGGTAACCCTTTATTCCCAGAATATAATGGAGATCATTTTGTTCGCAATATTCGTATATCTTCGGGTTTTCAAATCCGGCGTCACCTCGCAGGATTATCCGGATCTCCGGTTGTCGCCTCCTTATTGCCAAAACAATTCTCCTGATCATAGCAAGCGCGTCCTTTGCCGGACCCGCGTTTCCCTGCCGCAGTTTAATCGCCGCAAGGTCTCCGGTATCTCCGTCACAAACAATCAGCGGTGAGTACATCGTTTGTTCATAAAAACCGTTGAACAGGCTTCCTTCCTGTTTACCATGCGTCGGATCATCCGTGCCGTCTATGTCAAGAACAACACTTTCCGCTTTACGCTCTATCAAGCTGTCAATGTACCAGTCCGTCATACAGAAATCAAGCTTCGTTATATCCCGAAGGTTTATGCTGTTCTCAAGCCTGGACAGCGTCGGCTGGCTGGACAGGGTATCTCCGCTTTCAGGTAAACGCCCTGCCGCGAATTTAAACATCGGGTCATACCGTAATACTCCCGCGTCGTTGGTGTCTTCATACCCCATGATCATTTGGCTGACCCGTTGTCCGATCAATTCACTCATTTCATGAATTATCCGGTCCTGGTCCCTGCAATCCTCAATACAACCGGATATTCTATTGATAATTCCGGTCTTTTTTAAGAGCCCGGATACCAGAAACAGCCCGCCGTCAGTGGATATGTCGCCGCCGTTCCAGTCCATCTCAATAGTCTTGCCTAAAAAGGCAAAACCGCTTGATTTTTCTTCTTGTTTATGACATACTGTTTTCACCGCGTATCTCCTCTTTGGGGTATTTTTAGGTCGCAATTAATTATATCATAAAGAGTAAAGTTACGCGGCTTTTTTTATACTTTTTTTCAGGTGAATAATCCGGGTATATTCAATAAGAACATGTCGTTGATCAATCACTTTACCAATATTTCCCATTAATATAGTTGTATTAACACCTCCAACCCCTTTAATTCCTAATCTAATAATACTTCTTGCTTCCATGATTGCACCAATTAATACTAATAATGAACCTGATCTTTGAAACCATACCCAAGAACATTTATTCCAATCAAAAATTATTGAAGTTGTAACAATAGCAATTGCAATTAATAACAAAATAAAGGGGGTTTTAAATACTTTCATCTTTATTCTTCTTCAGAATCCTCATCATTCTCATAAGCGGTTTTTTCAATCTCCCACCATTTGGCATATAATTCTTCAACGCATCTATCACAATAAATTCCTTCATCACTATTTTCTGGCAATTCAACTCCTCCATCAGAAGAATCATCATATTTTGGAGACCAAACATCTTTTTTAGTTTTTTCTTCGAAACTAAAAAACCTTGCATATTTCTTTTCATGACAAACAGAACATTCTATTTTATCAATGTGGATTACTTCATCTATTATTTAAAAAGGAATATTTCCATCTTTTTCATAAACCAAAATTATTTCATTGTCTTCGGGTTTTTTAATGCGAGTAGGGTTAGATCGGAGAGCAAATTTAACTTCAATTGCTTTAATCCCTAATTTATCAAATTGCTCTGTGTTTATTATGGCAATATACTTATTTTCTTGAGCATATTTTTTCGCAATCTCAAAATATTTTGAAGTTGAAATTCCTCTATCATTATTTTTTCCATCAAATTTTTGATGATTATCAATAGCATGTTCTTCTGATTTTCCAAAATTAAATGGAAATGAAATTGGAAAAGATGGATTAGACTCAAAAGTATCAATGCTTTTAGGTATTAATATATTTCCTTTTTCAATTTCTTCTTTTCTTAAAGCTCTAAACAAGTAATTTGGAATTTCTGGCTGATAAATACTCATAAAACACCTCTCATAATCTTAAGATTTTGGATTTGGTATATCATTTCTTATGGAGTGTGTTACTCTAAAATCATATTTTATTAGCTCAGGATTTTCACCTTTTTTTTCAAAATAAACCTTTAATAAAGGAAATTCATATTCTTTTGATAAAGCATTCAATTTTTCATTGTATTCTTTTAAATAATACCCTCCTATTAAAACACCCATAATAATGTCTTTAATATTTATAGAGGGAATTTCTTCGTTTTCATTTTCAATTAATAAAAGGCGATATTCTCCTTCAGGTTTATAATCATTTAATTTACTGAAATATATTTCGTTAATATATTTAGCTAAGTGTTTATATATTTCAGTTGTGTCATTAATCATATTTCTACCCATTGTTACTATTTCTCTTTTTAAGAACAAAGTATCAATATAATCCATATTTCTGAAGATAAATGATCCACACTTATTATGCTTTTGTTTTATATAATTTTCTAATTTACTTTTGGATAAAACTACAATCATTCCTTTAAATCCTTCTCCATATTGAGCCCACATCCCGGATTTCTTATAACCTTTGTTATCCTTTCCATTATAACAAAATGATATAAATTTTGATTTATGTTTTATTATATCATTAATTTTATCAACTGTTTCAGTTATATTATTTTGCAGACCTTCTTCCCCTTCATTTAAAGCGAAAGCGCTAAACAATAAATGCTTAGATTCATAAGGGTCTCTTGATTTCCATAGTTCTGATAATTTTAATTCCATTTTAGAAATAATATCCAAACCGCTGCACATCTTTGTATAATGAAATAATGCATCATCAGTGTCTATGTATTTTTCAAAACAATCATCTTTTTGGCTCATATTATCAGTAATAAACATATTAGCCTCTTAAACCTTTATATATTAATAGTTTTCCCTCAAATCCTTTTATAGCATTTTCGGTTCTTTGTCCATCAGCAACTTTTCGATTATTCCATCTAAAGCTGAATTCATCACAATAGCGGAAAAGATGCAACTTAGAAACATGATGGAATGTTCCCATGACACCTCTTTTCAAGAGAGCAAAATAGGATTCTGCCGTATTTGTGTTTGCCTCTCCATTAGAATATTCTCCCAGGCCATGATTCACAAATTTATGCCCGCCTTTAAAACTCTTTCCGATACCTCTATAAGATTTCCATTCATCCGTGATAATTGTTGATTGCATATCAACAGTTTCTTTAATAGCCGATTTTAAAGTCTTTCCTGAAACATCTGTTACGGGATAAGATACAGACTTTCCATCCCTTTCAACAAGAAGCAAAACAGGGGCTTTTTTAGTCCCTCTTCCTCTTTTATTTATTTCACCGCTCCCTTTCCTTGGCTTCCCACCAACATAAGTTTCATCAACTTCTACAGTTCCTTTCAATTTACTCGCTAAAGGATCTTGGCTCATTGCAAGCCTGATCCTATGAGCTAAATGCCAGGCCGATTTATATGAACCTAAACCGAGATTTCTTTGTAACTGTAAGGTTGAGACTCCTTTCTTGTGTGAACACATGGAATAAAATGCCTGTATCCACTGTCTCAGGGTTATATGGGACCCTTGCATAACTGTTCCAACCGTTACTGTAAATTGTTCCCTGCAATCATTGCATTGAATCAGTCCGTCCCTGGTGTTAACAGATTTATTATTCATTCTTGTAATATCCTTGCTGCCACAATGAGGACAAACCACACCATCTTTCCAACGGATATTCTCTAAAATAGTCCTTGCTTCATCTTCCGTTAATCTGCATACATCGATGTAAGCCATTTCATTTAAATTCGTAAAATTAGGCGGATTGTATTTCATAGGTTACCTCCTCAAATCCGCTAATATTATAGAATAAAATAATCGCTTTGCCAAGGGGATAATATATTTATTTAATTCCTTTATTTACAACAAATTTATAAAGAACAAATCCAATCACATATTGAATTAAATTGTAAGTCAATAGTTAAATTTGCCGCATTGGAAAGTAAACCATTTTGTAAATGTGAATAGATTTCTTTTGCCATTTTATCTTCAATGGCCGCGCCTATAAATAAAATGTTTGGCATTCTGTTTTTAGCAAAAGAATCTCGAATCCTTTCCAAAGCACTTCGTGCTGTCTTCCAATGTTCATCAGCACCAGCCGGATCAATACCAGCCTTTAATTCGCCTAAAGCAATATAATTGTTATTGTCTTTAACCAGATCTTTAAAATTATTGTCTTTACCACTATTAAATAAACACATATCAACTTTAAAAGTGATAAAAGGAGGCGTTATATTAAGATATAAAACCCTTTCACCAGTATTATTTTTCCAATACATGACTTTTATATCATTTTCTATGTCTGGTTTTGAGGGGTTCCCCTGCAACCATTTTTTTGTACTAATGTCGTTTTTATATTCAAAAGGTATTCCTTGGATAGATAAACAAGAAATCAACCCCCTTTTAAATTTTCTCTCCCCGATAATGCCTATAATATTACGGATTTTACCGCCAAGTGAATCGCCTCTTGTAAGCAAGAACCTATAAACTAACTCATCGGCGAATGATTCACCACTTGGTTTGAGAATTTTATCAATAAAATTCTTAACTATATCTTCTTTATCACTTTCATCAAGAAAGGGAAGCGATTTATCACTTAATCCAGCAGCAGTTAAAATTGCCGGGTAAATATTTTTAAAATTCAATAAATCTTCAGCACTTTTTGCCTTTTGTAAAAATGTTTTTAAACTGTTTGCTTCGGCTACATAAGGATTTGCTTGGAAATTCTTTTCCAGTGCTATAGATATAAAACCTGCTCTTGTTGCTTCATGTGTTGTAACCAAATCTTCCCAATTTTTAATACATCCTGGCACCGGCATAATTACTCCTTCTTCCAAACATAAACGCATTTTCTTAGTGCTACTCGGCCATGGACCCCCATCTGTTGACTGCTATTTCCTTTTTTTTGAGGTACAACAAGAATATTCTCAATAGTAAATCCAATTTCCTCGGCAATTCTTGATAATATTAAATCAACAGGAATAACTATTCCGGCATACATAACATTATCATTAACCATTATAAAATAACTTTCATGTGTTAACAATCTATAGATCTCTTGTATGACACAGGACATTTCATAAAAATATCCTTTTATCATCGTTACAATTCCATTGTTATTAAGCATTTTATTTTCTTTCAATCCTTCTAAGTATAAAAGAATAGATTGAAGTAAAGGTAACGTGCCAACAAAATTCAATATGTTATCCCAATCAGGATTTATTTGTAAAAGGTCTTTTTCTCTGTTTTCTACTGTAGAACTAAGCATATTTTGCCTTAAATCTTTTAAATTCTCTTCATCAATATTTAATAAGGCTAATTCTAAAGCATAGGTTCTTGTGTAATCGTATCTGTTACAGTAAGGAGGGGATGTAATTACTCCATTAATCGTTTCGGCTTCCATCTTCGATAATTCATGTAAACAAGAACCATTCACAAGTCTGATATTTCCCCGGACGTAAGTATCTTTAGTAATTGTTTCGTTATTAACCTTCAAATCTGAGAGTATTTGACTTAATTTATCGGTAATTGCATTGTTAAAATCAGGTATTACACCTTTGTTAAACAATATTTTGTCTTTTTTACCTCCTTTCTTATTAGCTCTATAATCCCATCTTAAATATTGACCATCTTTTCGTGTATAACTTATTTCTTCTACAATAGAAATTAAAGCGAGTTCAAGAATGCTTCTAATGCGTACGTTTTTACCATTTATATACATTAAAAATCTTTCAAGATTTACTTTATTTGCTTCTGGATAAGCATTTTGAGTTATTCTCAATTCTTTCAATTCAACTCTTCCGTTTTCATTTTCCCATTCATCGGTTTCTAAAATATGTTCTAATTCTTGTATAGTTTGATTGTCTAACCCATAATGAGCCAAAATACGAGTTTCGATAATTTTTTGGGCTATTGGTAATAATTCAATGCCAATACTATTGCAACCAAATAAAGATGAAGCAAATAAAGTTGTACCAATTCCTGCAAAAGGATCTAATATTGTGTTTCTCATCTGGTATTTATAAATCAAATATTCCACTAAGACAGAAGAAAATGCTTCTTTATATTTATACCATCTAAAGGATTCGATTTTCTTATCTGCTTGGGAACTTACTGTTTTCCTCGATAAATTCGGATCTTCAACAATCAAATCCCTATAAAATTCTTCTAATTCTTCAGTTTGATTTTCTATATTATTTGCGCGGTGATTTATCTCTGCCATTAAGACCATATTAATACCTCTTTCAATTTATAAAACCATTTCTGAAAAATTATATTCATTATATTATTTTTTGGCAATAAATTTAAACAATAAAACACTGATCATTGCTGTCTAAATTGAAATTTCAAATTTAAGATATAAACTTATTATTTTCATTTCAATCTTACGAATTGGAACCACAGACGCCGTGGTGAGCTTGCCGAACCATTACACAGATTTCACCGATACATACAAAATTATAATCTGTGTTTTCTGTGAAATCTGTGGTTTCGGCCTGTTGTTCATTCTCTATTAAACAGTTGGCATAGCTATGTGCCTAATCTCATTTGGACAAAAGTGAATGCTGATATAAATAGTAAAAAACATGCTTGCGATTTTTCTTCATTTTCATTACAATAAATGCCGAATTTTTATGCGAGGAGAATTATATGTACAGACCGGAGATTAAAGTACTGGACTGTTCCATCAGGGACGGCGGGTTGATCAATAAATGGCAGTTCAGCGATGAGTTTGTAAGGGCGAGTTTTAAAGCGGCGACTGAAGCCGGCGTTGATTATATGGAAATTGGGTATAAAGCCTCCAAAGAGCAGTTTGACCCGAAGGAATTCGGTAAATGGCGTTTCTGTAATGATGATGATGTAAAAAAAATCGTGGAAGGCATAGAATCAAAAACAAAGCTGGCATGCATGGTCGATATCGGGAGGGTGGAAGAAAAGGACGTTCTTCCGAAAAATGAATCCCCTTTCAGCATGATCCGGGTCGCGTGCTATATCAAGGACGTGGATAAAGCGATTGACCTCTGCAATATGATCATGGACAAGGGTTATGAAACAACGGTGAATATCATGGCCGTTTCCACCAATCTGGAAAGGGAAATTGATGAGGCCCTGAATGATCTCGGTAAAACAAAAGTCCCCATTGTGTATGTCGTGGATTCATACGGCAATATGTACAGCGAGGATGTGACATTCCTTGTGAAAAAATATTTGAGCGCCCTGAAGGGTAAAACCGTCGGTATTCATACCCACAATAACCGCCAGCTTGCCTTCGGCAATACCATACAGGCGATCATAGACGGCGCGAATATGCTGGATGCCTCAGTTTACGGCATCGGCCGCGGCCCGGGCAATTGCTGTCTGGAGCTTTTGATGAGCTTTCTCCAGAACCCGAAATATAATCTGAGGCCTTTGTTAAAACTGATCCAGGAACATTATCTGCCTTTGAGGGAAAAGATAGAGTGGGGTTATATCATACCTTATATGATCACCGGAATGCTCAATGAGCATCCCCGCATAGCGATCGCTTTCAGGGATTCGCCTGAAAAGGATGATTTTGTCAGGTTTTATGATATGCTGACCACCCCGGAACCGGAAGATCTGATTAAAAAGGCAAAGTAGAAATGGGGCTTTTAAAAATCGGCATAGCCAGGGGTATTTCCGAAGGATCTCTCATTCCAGCCTTCGAGGCGGCTATAAAAGGCGGCTTCAATCTCCTTGAAGTGACGATGAATACGCCTGATGCTGAAAAGCTTATAGCATCGGCCGTCATGAACCTTAAAAACAAGGCTTCCATCGGAGCAGGCACCGTCACGACCATGAGGCAGCTGAAGGGAGCGCTTGACGCAGGTGCCGGATTTATCGTCAGTCCTGTCGCCGATCTTAAAATCATACGCTATTGCGTAAAAAGGAAAATCCCCGTTTATCCCGGCGCTTTAACACCGGCGGAAATTCTAAGAGCCTGGGAAGCTGGGGCCTCGATGGTCAAAGTTTTTCCTGTTGCTTCGATGGGAGGCCCTGATTATATCGGGGAACTGAAAGGGCCTTTTCAGCAGATCAGGCTTCTGGCCTGCGGCGGAGTGACGCCGGAGAATCTGCCCGAATATATCGCAAACGGCGTTGATGGGATAGCGATCGGCAGCCGGCTTTTTAAAAGCGAATGGCTGGATAAAAGGCAGTATGAAAAAATCACTGAAACGGCTTTAAAATATCAGGGATGAACCAGTTCATTTTAATACCTTTTCTTGGTAATCCAAAAAATAATGTATTTTATTTCAATATTCTTCTAGATTAATGAAATGTTCTTAAGAGAGAATGATTTGAGTTTTTTCTTTAATACGCCGAAAAATTTTATGTTATATTATTTATGCCGTGGACCGGCTTGATTTATTTTAAAATGATCTGATATGGATTGCCAATTGAAATGGCACGATTCATCTGGAAAAAGGATTTGTCTCATGATAAGGAACATTTTTAAGGGGGTTTTATTTATTTCCGTGCTGATCATTATAGAAGCCGCGGGTTACGGGGATATTATTAGATTAAAAAACGGGGTTATTCTGACCGGTGATATCATTGCTGAAACCGGGGCGGAATTTGTTATTAAAACGGAAAAATACGGAGAGGCCAGGGTCCAGAAGTTCTCGATCAGCTCCATAGAATACGGCAGTCAGCAGAGCCTGAACAATACGGCAGTCATCAGCAATGAAGCCGAGAACACGAACAGCCAGAATGTCACGGTCAGCACCAACGTTCTTAAAAAAAACAAGACGCCGTCTGACAGGGCTAATCGTCCTTTATTCGGGCTCAATGCCGGCTTTATGCCGATGTGGTCGGGTTTATCGCTGGAAGTGCCGTCATCTTATTTGCCCCCGGGCGTGACTGAAAAAATTTATGAGGATTTTGAAGTCAGGAACTATATGCAGATCGGCCTGTTTCTGGATTTGATATATGTCAGACTGGATTTAAGCTATGGTTTTTCCCTGGGGAAATTAAACGGCGTTACTCTCCGGGATGAAATGACGTCGTCTTCGGCAACAATTGTCATGACAAATTACGGCCTTTTCATCAACAGTGTTTCTTCCCTGAATATCGCGATGATATTTAAAGTTCCGGTTAATATATCAGAGGGATCGACAGTCTGGCCGGCGGTCGGATTTGAATGCACAATCCCTCTGACTTATGAAATCAATGATACAAATGTTATTACAAACAGCTATTATGATCTGACCGATATATGGCTGAAGGCGGGTTTTGGAGTTAATATTAAAATAAGCGAGCAGGTCTATTTTGTGCCTTCTGTTTTCGTTTCTATTAATTTGACTCCCAACATTTATAAGGACACAGATAACGATCCAATATCAGGGCCCTTATCATTTTCCGATCTGAAATATGCCTCTTACGCCTGGCGTCTGGACTTTAACATCGGGATTGCTTTCGGGTTATAATCAAAAAATTCCCGGCATTGTCCCTTTTTAACAGTATTGACGGCGGAATGTCCCGATATCAGCGCTGAAACATGGCCCCCCGGCTTAAATTTCCGTCAATAACAAATCACAGTAATGAGAGGCGCAAAATATTTTATAAAATCCAATACTTTTTCCAAATTTATGGTATACTATGAATACGGAAGAATTTGAGTTTTTTCCCTCATTCGCCGAATAACTTTATATTCTATTGAGAAATAGAGCGGGACAATTAGATTATATTAGAGGCAAAAGTATTGATAAGGGAGATATGTTTATGATAAAGGGTATTTCTGCTCTGATAATCTTTTTTGCGGCGGTATTCTGCATAAAAGCAACCGGTTATGGGGACGTTGTCCGCTTAAAAAACGGGATTGTTTTAACCGGTGATATAATTATGGAAACGGAAAATGAAATTGTGATAAAAATGGTCAAGTACGGTGAGGGAAGGATAAAAAAGTTTGCCATCAGCTCCATAGAATATACAGGGATGCCTGAAGTAAATTACAGCGTCGTTTCCAACGGCGTTGCTCAAGAACCTAAAAAAGAGCAGACTCTGAGTACCAACAGCACGGAAAACAAAACCGAAAATTCAAATGAACCCCAGAAAAAAAACGATGATTATTTTCATGCAGCGTTCGGGATCAATACCGGTTTTTACCCGATGTGGTCAGGATATTCCATGGAAGACACAGAAAATATATTTGGCGTTGATATGACAACAAAGCAGAGTATGGATTTTGATGCGAATTATTATATGAATACCGGATTTTTTATCGATCTTATGTTCCTCCGGTTCGATATCGGTTATGGTTTTGTTCTCTCAACTAATACGGCTGCAACTGGAACAATATCAACGACTGCCTCCGGCATACCGATACCGATTTTTGCAGCAACAAATAGAATGATAATGAGTTACAGCTATTCATATCTCAGCCTGAGTCTCCTTTTTAAAATACCTCCCTCTTCAACTGGCCCGGTTTCATTATGGCCGGCCCTGGGAGTGGAGTATGATTTTGCTTTAACCTACAATATCAACGGTTTAAATATGATGACAAATAAGGATGCAAATTTGAATAACTTCTGGATTCTTGCGGGCGGCGGAATGAATATCAAACTGGCGGAGCATTTTTCTATTATCCCAACAATTTTATTCGGATATAATTTAAGGGCAGCGCTTTTTAATGATACGGATACCGATCCTTTATCCTATTCAAAATCATTTTCCGATATTAAATTATTCGCTTACGGTTTTAAGATAAATGTCAATCTGGGCTTTGCTTTCGTACTATAATTCTTCAATCTGACCGGCAGAAAATACATAAATAAATTCTCCGGAAGTTATATTCAGGGCAGTTCTAAAGAAATCAATTATCTTTCAAAAATTCGGCAGCGGAAATTGTACTGCGATTGATTTGCGATTATTTCCAAAATTATTTTATAATCAATCTATATTTAAAAGGGATAAAGTAATGTCTGATCATATAAATCTTGACAGGTATTTCTGGCGGAATACGGTCTCCATTTCCGGGGGCGAATTTTTATGGGGGCTCGGTCTTCCCATAGTCATGGAATCGACATTTGTGACTATCTTTTTGAGCGTCATAGGGGCAACGAACTCGCAGATAGGGCTTTGCGGCATGATATTGAATCTGTCTTTTGCCCTTGTTCCTGTTTTCGCGGCCTATATGACAGCCCGGATGCCGTACAAAAAAGGGCCGACGGTCTGGCTGCAGGTCATCCCTTCTGTCGGCATCATCCTGCTGGGGATTTATTATATAGCTCTTGGTATTCATCGGAACGCATATACAGCTTTTGTCATTTTTTATACATTGTTTGCCGTCGGTATTGCCTCAACGGTTCCCGTCTGGCAGAATTTTATTGTTAAAATATTTACTCCGCAAAATAGTGTCCGCGGAATTTCCATTATGATGGTCGCACAGAATACAGCCAAGCTTCTCAGCGGATCTGTTCTGACCCTTGCGCTGGGAGTCGTCGGTTTAAAGCTGGACTCCGCGGGACTTATTTTCTTTTTATCCGGCACGGTGTTTCTTATTGGATCGTTCATTTTTTCTTTTGCAAAAGAAAACCGCGATGAAATTGATCATTCAACGGCAGAAAATCCGGTGAAGTATTACAGGCATTATTTCAGGCATATTCTGAAGAACCGCAATATGCTTCTTTATCTTCTGCAGGATGTCGAATTTACAGCGGCGGTTGTAGCGATTACATTTTACGCCCGTTATGCCGTTGATTACTGCGGCATCCCGGTTTCAGCGGCGGGAGGTATTTTTATCATAATGATTTTCCTGGGAGCCGTTTTTGCCAGTTTAATCCTTGGTTTTATAAAAAATTTGACCATGAAATTCCGTTACTGGATCATCAAAATCTGCTCGATTGCCGGATTGGCCCTGCTTATTTTGCTGAAAAGTGAAATTGCTTTTCTGGCAGCGAGCTTTTTTCTCGGATTCTCCAGGTCAGGCAGGCTTCAGCTTTACGGGCCGGTTGTGAAGGGTTTTTCCGGACTGCAGGACGCGAGCCCTTACTATGCCATAGCTCCGATTCTCATGCTTCCGGTCAGTTCATGGTTCCCCATCGCTTTAGGTTTCCTTCTTGATAAGTTGTCGGTATTGAAAGCAGTTTCATTTCAGATAGGATTTGTCTGCCTGATCGTGATTGTTCTGCTCAGTCTGATCCCTTTTATTCTGCTCCGCTTTCCGGAGAAAACGGACGAAACTGCCCCGCCTTCGGTTATTGAAGGGTAAGGATTATAGTCGAAAGTCGACAGTAGGATTTCGGATGTTTGCTGCCGACTCATTTATTGATAAAAGATATTATTTTGAGTTTTAAAGCCGGCGCTTAAATCTGTTTTTTTGCTCTGTTCTTCTTTTTTTTCTTATTTTCGTAAAGGCGGCTGTCGGCTTCGGACATCAAATATTCAAGGGTATATTCCACCCCGGGTTCATAAGGGGCGGCTCCCAGCGTTATATTGAGCGAAAATTTTGTCTTACCGCTATTGTTATATTTTTTGAGCAGGCCGCACATTCTGCTTTCTATTGCGGTGAATTCCTTAAAAATGGTATCGATGGCAAGGATGTTGAACTCATCGCCGCCGATCCGGGCAACAATATCCGTACTCCGGAAGCATTCTTTGAGAATTCCGGCTGTTTGTATTATAGCCAGGTCTCCGGCGTCATGCCCGAACCGGTCGTTGATATCCTTCAAGCCGTCCATATCCGCGAAAATCAGCAGAAAGAAACGCTTTTTCCTTTTTGACAGGCTGAAATGCTGTTCGGCCAGCATCTGGAAGCCTCTTCTATTATAAAGTCCTGTCAGATGATCATGCATGGAAATTTCCTGTATTTCCTTATTACGCTCAGACAATTCTTTCAAGGTTATTTTCAATTGTTTTTCAGTCTCCTGTTTATTAATAATCTCATTTTTCAAAAGAATATTTGTTTCCACGAGTTCAGATGTCCTCATAGAGACTTCATTTTCAAGGTTCTGCTTCTGTTCCCGGATTTCCTCAATCATTGCGATATTTTTGATTGAATAGCTGATCTTGTTCCGGAAAAAATCATAAAATTTATTTCCCTTCAAATCCATACTCATCATCAATAGGCCTAAGGGTTCTTCTCCGACATAGAGGAGCTGATTGATGACACATGAACTTCCGCAGCTGAATAACAGACCGTCAGGCAGAAGCTTTCTGCCGTTGAATACCGGGGATTCCGGATAAAAATCCTGACTTTTCCCGCAGCTGTGAATGATAAAAGCCTTCATCCGTTCCAGGGAACGGTCTTGAGAAGCAAAAAAAGTTATGGCAAGAAATTTGATATGAAAAAAATCGGTCCAGTGGTGAAGGCGCTTATTAATGTCATCAAATGACCGGCATAAAGCCAGGTCTTCCCCGAAATCATTCAGTTGCTCCAGCTGATGGTCGGAAATAATCTGATAATCGATCTCCCTTTCTTCTGTCGCTTTCTCTAAAAGACGGTCGGCATCCCGGAGATAGCTTTCGATCCTTGATATTGCGGCCGGCTCGGCGGCCAGACTGAGAATTTCCCTGGAGAGAAGGGAAAGAAAAAGCTGATAATCGCTTATTTCAATTCTGTCGGCGGCTGCCTGGCCGGCGATTTTCCTGACAAACGGCAGTAAAGCCTGGTCTTTAACAGAATTCAGCTGTTCTTCCATAAAGCCGGTCAAGCGGAATGTGTTCCGGTAAAAAAGTTCGGGCCTGTTTGGAATCAGCAGCCGCGTCAGGCGTAATATATTCTCCCTGTCCAGACGGAACCGGACCGGTTTGTGTTTTTTTTTCACTGTTTCATTATCCGGCTGGATTTCTTTTGTAAAGCAGCCGCAGCTCATCCTGATGATGGGTTTGCTTTCCAGAATTGTTTCCTTGGAAACAGCTTCTCCGGACAGTATTCCTGCAAGAATTTCAGCGGCCATCCTTCCCTGCATAAAGAAAGGTTGTTTTACAGTGGTCAGATCAAGGTTGCGGCCGATATCAAAATTATCGAAACCTGTGACCGCAAAATCCCCCGGGACTTTATAACCTCTGGTCCTCAATTCCTCGATGGCGCCTGAAGCCATTATATCGTTTGCCGCAATAACGGCGTCAAACTTTATTTTACGTACATCAAGGAACTCTCTAATCGCTTCGATGCCGGCCTGAAAAAGAAAATTCCCTTCAAAATATTGACCGGCTGAAAAATAAAGGCCATGCCTGTTCAGTTCCGTTAAAAAAATCTCGAACCTCTGCTGGCTGTCTGCATTATTTGCCCCGCCGGAAATGAAAACAAAGTTGCTGTAATGATGCACTTCAATGAGATGGTTCATCAGCGCCTGCATACCGCTCTGGTTGTTGATGAGGATCCCGGGCACGCCCGGATAAGCCCTCCCCAGGGATACAAGCGGTAAGTTCCTGAAACGCTGTATAAAATCCTCTGAACGGTAAATTCCTATGGAGTTTGAGAGAGATGATGTCAGCAGGATCAATCCGTCCGACCTTGATGAGTAATCACATTCAAAAAGCTTGTTTTTAACCCGGTCCAGTAAAAATGAAGATTCGAATTGACCGGTCACATAAACTAACATTTTATGATTAAATTCGTCGGTGAAGCTCCGTATGCCGGAAAGGATGCTGGAATGATAAGCCGTAACTATCCAGTCCGTTAAAACGCCGATTGTGTAGCTCATTTCCGCCATTAAGGCCTCCCGGGTTAATTGAAAAACAAGTTTACTTAAATTGAGGGATTTCTTATTTTAATACATAGCGTATATAATTCCCCTCACTATTTTGTTAGGCTGCACCGGAGTAGCAAACAAAATGGTGAGGGGCTATTTATAAGCTTTTGTTAAAAGAATTGCTCAATTTAGGCTTATATTACTTTAAAACCAACAATACTCTTTGTCAATCCGGGATCTTTTTGATTTTTTCTTTCGGGATTGCCTGGCCGCCTGTCTGTTGATTATTAATTTTGAATTATATTCTTCAAATTAATTTTCTTGATATTCAAAATAATCAAAATCTGCTGCAAGTTTTTTGCCGGACAGGTCCTGACAGCATATTCCGACAAAGGCGCCGGTAAAGTGGGCGTCGGCGCCGCCCGGCCCGAACTCGTCCGAAAGCGTACTGGCGTCAAAAACAGGACCTATACTTTTCCATGACTTTTCATCGGGAGAATAAAAGAATTTAAGCTCGTGATATTCCACCTGCGCTTTCAAATGACAGTTTTTCCAGCCCTTAATAGAGACGGTGTCTTTCAAACCGGATTGAAAATTACCGTTTCTGCATGTGAGGATGGAAAGACATTTCCCGATCTTTTCATCGGCAGAAATATAGAGGTAATAAAAATTAGTCGTGTCATACATGCAGATGAGGCCCGCCGCCTGCTGAAATGTGTCCGGCTCGAACTCGACGCATGTCTGCGCCGTATACCGGAAAGACATCTGCCGCCTGGCGATGAGGCTCTGATGATGGAAGGATGAAAGAGATTCGCCGCCCTTGAGCCTCAAAAATCCCTTCCGCTCTTTTAATGACAGGAAATCCTCTCCGAGAGGAGTTCGTAGGGTCTGGAAATGCAGGCTGAGCTTATCGGAATTAAAATCATCCCGTTCCGGCTCTTTTTCCCAGGGCTGTTCTTTAATTTCAGGTGCCGGTATTTCCACTGCCGGTTTATTGCCGCCGCCGGCAACCCGGAGCCAGCCGTCATCGGTCCAGGTCATTTTTTGAATGGCGGTTTCCCTGCCTAAAACGCAGTGGCCGTTTGAGGGTATTGGCCTTCCGCAGAGATGCGCCAGATACCATTCTTTTGTCTGCGTTTCTACCAGGGATGCATGCCCGGCCCGCTGGAGCTTGAGCAGGGAGTCATAACGCGATGTGAGAATCGGGTTTTCAGGGTCCACTTCATAAGGCCCGGTTATTTTTTTTGACCTTGCCATGGTAACGGCATGTGTCAGGCCGGTCCCGCCTTCGGCTGTCATCAGGTAATAAAAGCCGTTCCTTTTATAAAGATGCGGCCCTTCCGTTACGCCGATTTCCGTTCCTTTAAAGATATTGACGGCCTGTCCGGTTAATTTTTTTTCTTTTTCTGAATATTCCTGCAGAATGATCCCGGAAAAAGGGTTCCTGCCGGGGCGGTAGTCCCAGATCATATTGAGAAGCCATTTTTTTCCGTCATCATCATGAAAAAGGGAAGAATCAAAACCGGAACTGTTGAGATAAACTGGTTCGGACCAATCGCCTGTAATGTCTTTTGAAGTGACAAGGTAATTATGAGTGTCCTTGAAAATCGTTTGATGGGTTTTCACATCCGTGTATATGAGATAAAAAATTCCCTTGTCGTATGAAAGGCATGGCGCCCAGATACCGCCTGAGTTCGGGTTGCCGAGCATATTGAGCTGTGAAATTCTATTGAGCGGCCGGGCGATCACTTTCCAATGGATCAGGTCCCTGGAATGATTGATCTCGACGCCCGGGAACCATTCAAAAGTCGATGTGGCTATATAATAGTCTTCCCCGACCCTCAATATGGACGGATCGGGATGAAAGCCGGGCAGGATGGGGTTTTGAATTTGTCTCATAAAACCTCCTGGAAGAACTTTTCTGAATTAAATTTGCATGCATCATAACATAATCGTGAAACCTTTTCAAAGAAATTTTAAAATATTATTTCGGAAACTTGATTGACAGAACTGAAACAGCTGTCTATAATACGTTTAAATCCTGTGCCGCAGCATAAAGAATTTTGCCGATTAAAAAAATTTGATTGTGTTTAAAATCTGCTGTTTCAAGCGGATCAGGTTTTTTCTAATAATAAATTCTTTTATTAAAAATAAATTTTAAAGATGGCGTTATGATCAATTTTCTGATTAAAAAAACTTTTTTCGATATCTGGGACAATTTATTGAGAATTATTCTGCTCAATACAGGTTTTTTAATTTTATCAGCAATACCTGTCTATCTGTTATTCCTTTTAAGACCGAATCATTTTTTTTCTTTTATCATCATTTTTCTGGGATTGATTTTAATCTCGGTTTATGCAGGTGCGGTTTCTATAACGGCAGTGGAAATTTCCGAAAACAAAAAACCGGGAGCGGATGATTTTTTTAATAATATAAGGAAAACCTGTAAATCGGGAATATTGTTTTCCCTTATCATCAGTCTCTATTCACTAGTCATATTTATTTCAATGCCTTTTTATCTTTCTCTCAGAAATTATTTCGGCATTCTCTGTTTTTCAATTTTATTCTGGATTACTTTAATTTTTATTATGTCTTTCCAGTATTATTTCCCGGTTTACGGAAGTCTTAAAAAAAATTTCCTGAAAGTTGTCCGAAAATGTATTTTACTCTTTTTTAATAACATTGGGTTTTCCCTCGTGCTTTTTTCCGGCGTTATTTTTATCATCTGTATTTCCGTCTTTGTGATTTTTATTATACCGGGATTGGCAGCTGTTTTTATATGGCTGAATACAGGTTTTAAAATCCTGCTATATAAATATGATTATCTGGACCGGAATCCCGATGCTGTCGGGAAAAAAATACCATGGAAAGAACTTATTAAGGATGATATTGCCCAAATTGGAAAAAGAACATTGAAAAATATGTTCCTTCCCTGGGATGAAAAATAGTTTGTAAAATAATTTATATAAAAATTAAAGAGGAATAAAATGATTACTCAGAAGGAAGTGGCTGAAAATGCGGGCGTTTCAATTATAACTGTTTCACGGGTTCTCAATAATAATGGTTATGTCAAAGATGAAACACGCGAAAAGATTTTGAAGGCCATTAAAGAACTCAATTATTATAAGAATCATATCGGCCAGGCGCTTCGCAATAAAATGGTCAATACATTGGGGGTCATCATACCGGAACCCCCTATGATTCCGGTTCATGGGATGGAATATTATAATTTGCTTATGCAGGGAATTGACCGCTCCACAATGGCGCACAAATACGATATACTCCTGTCGACATATAAACAGGATGATCCAAGTGTGGATTATTTCAGGCTTTATTTTCAGCATAAAGTTGACGGTATGATCCTTTTTATTCCTGATATGCGGCGCCTTGACATCCATGAAATCGAGAAAAAAAATATTCCATGCGTCATTATCGGGGAACGCCCGTCAGGTAAGAGCATCAGCTATGTGGATTCGGAAAACTTTATGGGAATTTACAGGGCTACGGAATATCTCATATCGAAAGGTTTCCGGGATATTGCGTTTCTTAAAGGAAAGCCTTTTATGCAGAACTCGAATGACCGTCTGGATGGATTTTTAAAAGCCATGAAAGACAATGGTCTTGAAGTCCGCGGGGATTACTTATTTGAAGGAGATTATACCACTGTCGCGGGTCAAAAGGCGATGAAAGAAATTCTCTCAAAAGGAAAGCTGCCGGATGCCATGATCTGCTCAAACGATCTTATGGCGATTGGAGTTCTTACCGAATCGAAAATAGAGAACATAAAGATCCCGGAAGACATGTCTCTGATCGGCTTTGATGATATCAGTATATCTTCATTTTCCGATCCGCCGCTGACGACTGTCAGACAGCCTCTTTTTGATATGGGCTTTACCGCATCGGAATTCCTTTTTAATAAAATCAAGAACCCGGGCGGACTTCAGGAAACCAGGATTTTACCTGTTGAGTTGATTGTCAGGAAAAGCGCCTAGCCGGTTATTGACAAATAATTTTTTAATTTATTTGCTTTTTGTATTGACAAAATAGTTTTTAGAATTTAAAATATGTTAACGTCTATCATATTTACGGTTAAATTACCTTTTCGGGTACAATCTGAAGATGGGGTAACCGGTTTTTATCAGAGGCGAGCCTTTTTTGTTCTTTCTCTATCATGATTTCGTATTTTAAAGAAATTATATAGGAGGAGGTTAAGTATGAGGTTTAGCAAGTTGTTGTCTGTTTTTGTTCTGGTGTTCTTATTTGCGTTCACTATGGGCAATGCGGCGGACAAGAAAGTTGTGATCAACTGGTGGCATCTTGATGTCCAGGATGATTACAAAGCCGAATGGCAGAAGATGGCTGATGCTTTTATGGCATCTCACCCGAATGTCACTATTGAGATAACTGTTCTGGAAAATGAAGCTTTCAAATCAAAAATTGCGACGGTTATGCAGTCGGGAAACCCGCCTGATCTTTTCAGGAGCTGGGGCGGCGGAGTGATGAATGAGTACGCAAAGGCCGGCCTCTTGAAGGACATTACGGCGGATGTAGTCGGTACCGAATGGGGTAAGTCCATCGGTAAAGGAGCTATGGGAGTATATGGTTACCAGGGTAAATATTATGGTGCGCCTTATGATATGGGAGCAGTCGGCATCTGGTACAATAAAGCGATGTTTAAAAAGCTGGGAATCAAACCTTTTAAAACATGGAAAGAGCTTCTCGCTGGCGTCAAGAAAATTAAAGCAGCAGGCTTAATACCCATTGCTCTTGGTGAAGGAGATAAGTGGCCGGGTCATTTCTGGTGGGTTTATTTAGCCGTCCGCCTGGGCGGAAAAGGAGCTTTTGATAGTGCATACAGCAGAAAAGGCGCATTTACTGATGCTCCATTTGTAAAAGCCGGAGAAATGCTTCAAGAACTTATGAAGCTCGATCCGTTCCAGACCGGCTTCCTGGGTGCGGCTTATAATGACGAGGCTTCTCTTGTCGCCAACGGCAAAGCGGCTATGGAACTGATGGGACAGTGGGCTCCTTATACTGAGGCTTCGACCACATCGGATAAAAAGGGCCTTGGCGATGACCTCGGATGGATGCCATTCCCGATGGTTGAAGGCGGCGCCGGCAAGGGTAGTGATGTTATGGGCGGAGGGAACGGTTATATACTCGGTAAAAACGCTCCTCAGGAAACTGTTGAATTTCTGAAGTTTATAACAAGTCTCAATAATAATTCTATCCTGGCAAGCCAGGGCAGAATCACTCCTGTTGTCAAGGGTGCCGAAAAGTCTCTGAAGGACAAGAATTCTAAAGATATTGCAAGAGCGGTTTCCGAGGCGCAATACTATCAGCTTTATTATGATCAGTATCTTCCGCCTGCTGTAGGCGAAGTTGTTAAAAACGCTGTGCAGGAATTATTTGCCGGAACAAAGACGCCTAAGGAAGCGGCTCAGATGATTGAAGATTCTGTAGTGGCCTCAAAGTAAGAATATTGGGCTAATCTAAGGGCTGAGGCTTGTAGATAGTATGATATTTTCCCCGTCCTGTTAAGGAAACGGGACGGGGAAAGTTAATTTGACCGAATATTGAATAAGGGTAGTTGTATGATTTCTGGTAAAATAAAAAAAATCACACGCTCTGCCGAATTTAAAGCCGGTGCTTTAAGGATGAAGGTTAATAAAAATCTGGCGGCACTCGGCTTTCTTATTATTCCCCTGCTTTTTTATATTGTTTTCGTGATCGCTCCTGTTTTTCAGGGAGCTTATTTCAGTTTTTTTAAATGGAACGGTCTTGTACCTCTAACCCATGCCGACAATGTAGGTCTGAAAAACTATATTGACATTTTAAATGACGGGATCTTCCGGAAAGCCGTGACGAACAATCTGCTTATAATTATCCTTTCGCTTATATTTCAGCTGCCGACAGCGCTTATTATCGCCCTGGCCATCGGCAGAAGATTCAAGGGAAGCGTTATTTTCAGAAGCATCTTCTTTCTCCCGTACATATTAGCGGAAATCATCACGGGAGCGATCTTTTATTTTATTTATAATCCTAATTACGGGCTGCCTAATTCCATTTTTGCACAAATCATTCCTCCTCTCGCTTCGACTGCGTTTCTCAGCGACCCGAAAACGGTATTTTATGCCATTTTTGTTGCACTCTGGTGGAAGTATTTCGGACTGCATATGATCATCTATATCGCCGGTCTGCAGGGGATTCCCGATGAGCTTGAAGAGGCGGCTTATGTCGATGGAGCAACCAGCTGGCAGATAAACTGGCATATTATCCTTCCCCTGCTGAGGCCGACGATCGTTGTATCCATATTTTTCTGCATTGTCGGTTCATTCCAGGTTTTCGATATTGTCTGGGCCATGGGGAGGGGAGGACCGGTCCATGCGGCAGAAACAATGGTCACATACCTTATTAATTACGGCTTCGCCGGTTTCCATATGGGGTATGGAAGCGCGGTGGCTGTTGTGATATTCCTCATCTGTCTGGTTTTCAGCATAGTTTATCAAAGAATCCTCATGAGACAGGAAAAATAATTATAGGGAATCATATATGATTAAGCGCAGTAAAACAGGTCTGGCTGTAAAATATGTATTATTATCTCTGTTCGCCGTTATAACATTATTTCCGATTTTTGTAACGGTATGGGGAGGCTTAAAATCGCTGGCCCAGCTCCGCCTGGACCTTTTCGGTGTGCCGAATCCCGTCATGTGGGAGAATTTCACAGGGATTTTTGATTTAAAAAAATCAAAATTTTTCATTTACCTGTTCAACT
Source organism: uncultured Spirochaetota bacterium (assembly GCA_963835575.1). Lineage (GTDB taxonomy): Bacteria > Spirochaetota > Brevinematia > Brevinematales > JAOACQ01 > CAVYGN01. Next base: position 431,782 of record CAWIGG010000002.1, read on the forward strand.
CAACCTTTATAATGGTTTTAACCGTGGCGCTCGATCTATTACTTTCCGGCCTTGCCGCCTATGCTCTTTCAAAAATAAAATTTTTCGGAAGAGAGATAATCTATAATTTCTTTTTAATTGGGCTTCTCTTTCCCTTTGCCGTTATCATATTGCCCCTGTACCTGGTGATAGATAACCTTAAATTGATCAATACTTATTTCGGGGTCATCCTTCCCCAGGTCGCGTTCGGTATGCCCTTTCACATTATGCTGATGAGAAGTTTCTTTATGATGATTCCTAAAGAACTGGAAGAAGCAGCTACCATAGATGGGTGCGGCCATTTTCGCATACTTATCAACATTATTCTTCCATTATCAACCCCTATTTTAACGACAATAGCGGTGCTGACTATGGTGGGCAGCTGGAACGGTTATCTGCTTCCCCTGCTGGTGCTTAATGACAGTAAAATGTTTACTCTGCCTCTGGGAGTTATGGATTTTCAGACCCAGTACCTTTTTGAATGGAACAGGGTTCTCGCGTTTATTTCTCTGGCTATGGTGCCTGTTATAGCTTTCTATATTTTTGCGCAGAAATATATCATCGCGGGATTGACAGGCGGCGCCCTTAAGGGGTAAGGAATTATTATTCCATATTGTTTTTATTTTATTCTTAATTCAATATATCTTTTTGTTCCTGCCTGAGGAGTGGCGTTTATTATTAATAAAAATAAATATTTTTTTACCAAGATTTTTTTTGATTATGAGGATTTAAAGGAGAGATTTATGATAATTAGTAAAAGGCTGTTTATTTTATTCATTATTTTGTGCTTTTCCGGGATTTTAATAAGCGCCGGCTTCTCTGAAGAGAAAAGCAAACTCAATCTTAGAAAACTCGCAGACGCGAAGGGTCTCCTGATCGGCGCCGCGGTCATGCCGGAATATCTTGAAGATCCGGCTTTTGTCGAAGTACTGACAAACAATTTTAATTATATCACTCCGGAGAATGGCATGAAATGGCAGATGATCCATCCGGATGAAAAACGTTACGATTTTTCAGGAGCGGACAGGATCGTAAATTTTGCAGTCAAGAACGGGATGAAAGTCCGGGGGCACAACCTGGCCTGGCATTCCCAGAATCCTGTGTGGCTTATGACCACTCCTTCAATGAAAAAAAATGCAAAGAAAATCCTCAAAGATCATATTATGAAGGTTGTCAGACATTTTAAGGGAAAAATCCGGGACTGGGATGTTATTAATGAACCGCTCGATGAAAACGGCGCCCTGCGCAGGAACATCTGGTACCTGACCATCGGGCCTGAATACATAGAGCTTGCCTTTAAATGGGCTCATGAGGCGGATCCGGGCGCTAAACTCTTTATAAACGATTTCGGCATCGAAGCGCCCGGGACAAAGGCTGACGCTTTCTATAAAATTGTAAAAGACTTAATTGCAAAAAAGGTGCCGGTCAATGGAGTGGGAATGCAGTTCCATGTGGAAGGACAGTACATGCCTGACTTCGGCGGGATTGCGCAGAACTTCCAGCGCTTTTCAGACCTTGGAGTCGAGATCCAGATAACGGAGCTTGATGTCCGCATGAAGGGGGCGCCCCAGGAAACCAGCATTGCCCAGCATTCGAAAATCTACAGTGAGCTTATAAAGCTGGCACTGGCATTTAAGGCCAGTGCTTTCATCACCTGGGGAGTGAGCGATAAACAGTCATGGGTCCCTTCTTTTTTCCCCGGTTATGGTTACGGTCTTCTTTTTGATAATAATTATCAGCCCAAACCTGCCGCTTTTGCGGTGCAGGATGTTCTTTCAGGAGAGAGGCCGACGCCGGATTACTTTAAACGCTATGCGGTTTCTACGGCAAATACCCGTGCTCTCCCCCCGTTCAGGGCGGTTAAGGCTATAAAAACTCCTGATATTGACGGAAAATACGATCCGGACGAATGGAAAGGCGCATATATTTATGGTCTGATGTTCAACCAGCTCAATGTCCAGAATTTCAATCCGCCGCTTCCCCAGAAAGATATATATGGGACCTGGAGGATCCTCTTCCAGGGCAGTAAGATTTACGGCCTGGTAACGCGTGTTGATAATATTACGGTCACAAATCATCCTCATCCCTGGGATAATGATAATTTCGAGGTCTTCTACAGCATTGACGGCAAATGGAAACAGATCCGGACCATCGTCGGACAGGGCTGGCAGGTCGGTAGCGATGTGAACGGCAAGGCGGTCTGGAGCAGGGATGGAACCATACTCGAGTTTGAGGTTGACCTTGGTACAGATTTGACCGGAAAAACTGTCGGCTGGAATGTGGCGCTCTCTGATAACAATACGCCGAAGGACAACCTGCGTCTTTGCCAGCTTTATCCGATCGTCGGGGATAACGACGGCTGGGAGGGCAACGGCTTCGGTGAAATGACTTTTCAGAATGACGAAGGGCAGTTTATAGACGGTCCTCCGATCGGCGCTGTCATGCCTTTCATCACGTCAGCGGCGGAAAAACCTCCGGTGATGGACGCTGATACTTATGATGCATTGTGGAAGGACGCCGTCAGTTATCCCTTTGCTTATAACCAGCTTTCAATGGACCAGAGCGTACCTTTTACCGGCGCTAATCCGGGTAGCTTTAAATTTCTTACTTCAGGGAATACTATTTTCGGTCTTGTGACGCTTTCCGACAGCGAAGCGGCAAAATATGACGCATTGGAATTTGCGTTCTCTCTGGAAGGAAATACGGCTGTCCTGACATGCGAAGCGGGTAAAGATTTCACGAATCCGGCATGGACAAAACCGGCAAAGGCGGTATGGAGCCGGGATAAAAAGAGTGTGGCATTCATGGTTGAACTATCCGATCATCAGCTTTCCGGAAAGAAAGGAAAATTCTCAATCGGGATTCTGGGAGTAAAAGATGCGTCAGGAAGAATGTCAGCAGCGCTTTATCCATTCTGCGGCTATAACCGGATCGGCGGAAATACCGGCAAAGACCTCAGCGAGATCATGACAAAAAAGGGAATCGAATTTGCCGACATTCTTTTTCAGTAATATATTATGAGGAAAGATTTAATTATCAATACATTAGAATTTTATTGATGGCAAGACAAATTAGAAAACCGGAGGAAGCCATGTCATTATTACTGGGTATAGATATTGGAACGTCCGGGACGAAAACAATACTTATTGATGAGAAAGGGAATCTCATAGGCAGCGCTTTGTATGAATATCCCATGTACCAGGACAGAATCGGCTGGGCGGAACAGGAACCTGAGGACTGGTGGCAGGCTGTCTGCAGGACTGTCAATGAAGTCATAAGGAAAAATTCCATCAACCCATCCGATATCAAAGGGATCGGTTTGACCGGCCAGATGCATGGGGCCGTGCTCCTGGGAAGCGATGACAGGGTTCTCAGAAGAGCTATTATCTGGTGCGACCAGAGAAGTTCCGACGAATGCGCTGAAATAACAAGCCTTATAGGTAAAAAGCGCTTGATAGAAATCACCGCGAATCCGGCCCTAACAGGCTTTACGGCTTCTAAAGTCCTCTGGGTAAAGAATCATGAAAGACAGACATTTGATAAAATTAAAAAAATCCTTCTTCCCAAGGATTATATCCGTTTCAAATTGACGGGTGAAACTGCGACGGATGTTTCGGACGCGAGCGGCATGCAGTATATGGACATTCCAAAAAGAACATGGAGCGAAGAGATTTTAAACAAGCTCGGTCTGGATCGATCGATGCTCGCAAGACTTTATGAGTCCCCTGAGGTGACCGGCATGATCACGAAAAAGGCCTCAGAAGAAACCGGATTGAAAGAAGGCACTTCTGTAGTCGGCGGCGCCGGCGACCAGGCGGCGGGCGCGGTCGGCAACGGTATTGTTAAAAAGGGATTGATCTCGACGACCATCGGGACATCCGGCGTTGTTTTTGCCTATTCCGACGATGTGCTCATCGATCCGGAGGGGCGCGTCCATACCTTCTGCCATGCGGTTCCCGGGAAATACCATATCATGGGGGTGACCCAGGGAGCGGGGCTTTCTTTAAAATGGTTCAGGGATAATTTTTGTCAGAAGGAAAAACACGAAGCGGAGATAAAACGGATTGATCCTTATGATATTATGAGCCGGGAAGCCGAGGGCTCAAAACCGGGCAGCAACGGCATTGTTTATCTGCCGTACCTTATGGGCGAGCGCACGCCGCACCTGGATCCCTATGCCAGGGGCATATTTTTCGGCCTTTCGGCAAAGCATGTGAAAAATGATATGATCAGGGCGGTCATGGAAGGCGTTGTTTACAGTTTGAAGGACTGCCTGGCCGTCATTGAAGGATTGGGCATAGACATCGGCGAAGTCAGGGCCTCGGGCGGCGGGGCCAGAAGCAATTTATGGCGGCAGATGCTCTCTGATATATTTAATAAAGACATCATGGTTGTGGAGAACGGCGAAGGGCCTGCCCTGGGCGCCGCCATCCTGGCGGGAGCAGGGGCCGGGATTTATAAAAGCGTCGGGGAAGGATGTGATAGTGCTGTTAAAGCACGGAAAGTAAACAGTGTTGATCAGGAAAATCGCCGGCAGTACATGAGATACTATGAAATATATCAAAAGCTCTATCCGGCGCTGAAAGATATGTTCAGGGAAATATCTAAAATTTAAATTTGGTTTTATGGTCCCGAAGATTTTATCGAAAATCTGTGGGCTCAATGCTCTGTGGTTTCATTTGTAATTAAGTTTAAAATAAAATCAGTATTAATATAAGGAATTCTGAATGGAGGATTGTATGGCAGGAAAAAAATCGCTTCACAGCATCTGCGCCTGGACCTTTAACGCCGGTAAAGGCGGGTTCGTTCCGGATGATATGCGCCCGGAATGGAAATCTGATAATTTAAGTACGGCCGGCGTGATACAGATCATTAAAAAGAAAATAGCCCCTAGGCTGCCTCAGAATATCGAGCTGGGCTTTGAGGCGCATTATGATAACGAGTATAATGAAAACAACGCCGCGGAACTGGCCGACGCTCTGACAGACGCCGGGATTTCCCTGGCCATGGCAACGCCGGGGGCGCACAAGCATTTTGCCTATGGAGGTATCGCATCGCTTGATCCGGAGGAAAGAAAAGAAGCGAATGAATTCGGCATGAAAGCTGTCGATCTGGTTTACGGACCATTAAAAAAAGCCTGGCACAAGGAAGAAAGCAAGGCGCCGGCATTCGTCCTGTGGAACGGTTCCTTCGGATATGATCTGGCGACTATCGGAGTTAAAGGTATGTATCAGAATCTAAAGGACAGCGTCGCGCAGCTCTGCAGATACGAGGAAAAGAAAGGAGGAAAGCTCTATTTCGCAGTCGAGCCCAAGCCGAACGAAGGGCATCCGGCCATGCTCCTGCCGACTGTCGCCAGCGCCATTGTCTTCTGGAACAGGATCATTGATGAATATAAGCTGAAAAGGGAAAAAAAAGGCGTCAATAAGGAATTCGGCCATTCTGAAATGATCGGCCTGGACATCGTTAACGATACAGTGGAGGAGATTGACAATAACATGCTTGTCCATATGCATCTCAACAGCCAGGGATATAATGACGGGATCATTCTGGGAGGTCCCGGCAAATATGACATAGACCACGGAGTACGGATTAACGGCATGAATATAGCCGTCGACGGATTGATACAGCAGGCAGGGTACAGCCGCTGGAAAGGCCATGACATGCAGGCTAGGGCGTATGATAGTGAGGAACAGGCAGTTGACAGGGTGATCCGGAGTATTTTAAGCTGGGAAGCCTGTGAAAGAGCGGCGGAGGAACTCAATCAAAAAGAGCTGATGGATTTTCTGGAAAAGAGGGAGACGGCAAAAGCCGAAGACATGGTGCGGCATGCCGTTGTCAGCGCGCAGAAGCATTTTGACGAAATGTATTAGCAATAAACAGCTATTTTTATTCGGCATTTATTCGGGGCAGTTCTAACAAACCGCAGTATAGTTGGACTGCCCTTTAATTTTTAACTTATTTTTACGAATTCATCTGACCGGCTAAAACCGGTAAAAACTTCCTTTCAATTTAATATCTTATCTTGATTAAAATTTTCACGGAAAATTATTTTTGTTACTTTTACAGGTTTTCTCCGTAGTTATTATCAGGCAAGGTTAATTAAACGATTAACCGCAAATATTTCTTATTAAGGAGAAAAATATGAGTAGAAGAATTTGTTTGATGCTGTTTATCACTGTTAGCCTGGTTATTGTATCATGCTGCGGGAAGAAGATTATTGATGAAAAAAAAGAAGTTCAGAAATCGGCGAGCCCGGAGGCGCTGTCACTCCAGACAGATCAGGAGAGCAGGGCCGGTAATTTCTACGGCAGGATGGAAGAGAAAGATGCGGATACATCCGCAAAAGAGGACGATTCTCTTAATTTTACTTTTATGCCGCAGACAAAAAAAGAATTGATTAAAGGGCGTTATCTGGAATATATCGCCAATCTCACTTACAGAACGGCTCATTTCGCGGAATCCCGTCTGGAGCTGTTGAATATCATTGAAAAGTACGGGTTTCTTGTATCCGCAAGCGCTAACGCTGAATTATCGGCGTCAATGAACGTACAGGCTAATATTAAAGCAGAGTCTCTCTATCTTGTCATTAAGGAACTGGAAAGAGTCGGCGCCCTTGTTTCCGAGAACATCACTGTCAGCGATCATACGGGAGAAAGAGTATGGGCGAGTATCAAAGCCGACAGGGAAAAAATCCGTGTTGAAAGAAAAAACAAGGCTATCGGACAGATTACCGCCGCAAAAAGGACATGGGAAGGGGTCGAGGCCTCGCTGGAAGCGAGCGAAGACGCCGCCGACCAGGCCGAATACCAGGAATGGTCCATTAATGATCTTGTCAGCTGGGCTAAATTCAATATTCAGCTGGAAGGCCCGAAAAAGCTTGATAACATTCAGGCCCCCGATTACCGGAAAGCCGGAATATTACTCCTGAATTTCCTCATCCGGTTATCATATTATCTATTAATCGCATCGCCCTTTATAGTCTCAGCAGTCATTGTATTATGGAAGAGAAAAGCGATACTCGGTCTATTAAAAAAGAAAGAAAAAAGAAATTAATAGTAATGAGAATTAAAATACCCGCTGAATCGGCGGGTATTTTTTTATACTATAAATAAATCTATCTTCCACGAATTAATTTTAAAAAGTTACAATCTGAATTTTATTATAGTGATTTACCATCATTCTAATTTATTTTTTAATTATTATTGGGGAGATCAGGGGAGTTGGGCAAAATAGTACGCTAAGAGATTTCAACCCGTAAAGATTATATCTTCAGGAGAGTATAAGAATCCTTTTTATACTCTTTTTTGTTCGGGTGCGCTATGATTTCCAAGCCCACGTCAAGACTGGATAAATATTCAATCAAGGTAGATATTTTAATATCTTTTCTGTTTTCGATTTGAGATATGCTCTCCTGGGAAAACCCTATCATGTCACCCTGCCTTATCCCTAATTTTTCCCTCATTTCTTTAAGGTGGTATTGTAACGCCTTCGCTTCGGCTCTCGCATTAGCTTCCTGGACTTTATCATGAGGTAAATTTTTTTCTGCTTTTTTAAAATAATCGCCTACCATATCAGACCTCCGTTATTTGATATATTTATCATACAATTTTTCCGCTATCGGAATATACTCATTATAGAATCTATTATTTCCCCGTTTATCGCCGCCGATTAAAAGTATTCCTTTTCTGCTAGGATCGAAAGCGTAAAATATTCGATAAACATGCTTGTTATGTTTGATCCTTAGCTCTTTTAAATTTTTGTACTTGCTCCCATGAATCGTATCGGCGTAAGGTCTGCCTAACTCCGGGCCGATAAGGCTCAAATACCTAACATCTTCATAAATGGCTAAACGGGTATCATCATCCAGCGGGTCATGCCATTCGTCAAATTCATCAACACTGATTATATCCCACTTATTTTTTAAATTTATCATGCTTACCTTCGTTTATAATATAATGCACACATTATATAATGTCAAGATTATATTAAATATCATATAAAAAAGAGAGGCAGTTCACGAAACGGAAAATATCGTACGATAAAACAATAATTTCAACGTTGCTAAAACAAACTAAAATAGCAACATGGAGAGCTAAAATAGCCCTGGAAGTCAATAAAATATCTGGACAAAATGGCTAAAATCAGTTAATATGTTGCTATAATAATGATATAGCATGGAGCGCAAATGGACAATTATTATCCCGCAATACCACCTTCTTCTGAAACCGATATTCCGGATCAAGGTCCTGGCGATTGGTATGATGGAGAAACAATCAAGTATTTTACCATGGATGAAGCTGACAAAATACTATCTTCAGTTTCAGATTGGTACAAACTTGTTTACCTTTTTTTGTTTGAAACAGCAACCCGAATTCAGGAAGCTCGCGCGATCCGGATCCGGGACATCGATTTCAGAAGTAACCGACTCCGGGCAAATACTCTTAAACAAAGAAAAACAGCTTCCCGGATTCTTCCTATATCCGACCGGCTTAAATCTATGATACTTCTGCACCAGGTTCAGCATGGGTTAATAGCAGAAGATTTTGTTCTGGCCAAGGAAACGGGTCAGAAATCGATCTCCCGTCAGGTGATCCATACAAGCATGATCCGACACTGTAAAGAACTGGGTATTGAGAAAGATAAAACATCACCTCACACCTGGCGGCATACCCGCGCGATCCAGCTGCTTGAATCCGGAGAGATAGATGTGGTACGCTTAAAGGACTTCCTGGGTCACCGTAGCCTTGCTTCTACACTTGTTTATGTGAAATTTCTCTAACAAACAAGTTAACGAGGCCGTACAGAGGGCGAATATGAAGTTAGGGCTTCGATAGGAGAAAAACGCATGACCTTTCATTCCATACTTTCTGCGACCGAGCGAACCAGTCTTCTGATCCTCCCGGACAACCAGAACGATTTGATCCGTTATTACACGTTTAACGAGACAGATTTGTCTCTTATCCGACAACGCCGCGGCGATCCCAACCGGATCGGATTTGCAGTTCAATTGTCACTATTCCGGTATCCTGGAACCGGTCTTACTGACGATCTTGAGATTACCCCGACATTCCTCCAATGGATCGGGAAACAGATCGGGGTTGACCCGGAAGTATGGAATCATTACGCCCTGCGGGACGAAACCCGCCGGGAACACTATCAGGAAATCCGGTCTTACCTGAATATGGAAACCTTTGGACTTCATCATTTCCGTCAGCTTGTGACCAACTTGACAGAGATGGCGATGCAAACCGATAAGGGAGTTCTCCTGGCTTCCAAAGCAGTCGAACTTCTCCGGGAAAAGCAGGTCATACTCCCATCTCTCCAGGTGATCGAAAGAATATGCCTGAAAGCTATTACAAGCGCCAACCGCCGTATCTACAGGACGCTGGTTGAACCGTTATCTGATACCCACCGGAAAATGTTAGACCTCCTTCTGACTATCCGGCCTGAAAGTAATATCACCTGGCTTGTCTGGCTCCGGCAATCCCCATTTAAGACCAGTTCCACATATATTCTAGAACATATAGAACGCCTGAATACCTTTAAAACTTTGGCGCTTCCGGACGGTATCGGTCGTCTGATCCATCAAAACAGGCTCTTAAAAATCGCTCGTGAAGGGTCTCAGATGACTCCAAAAGATCTCAAAGATTTTCATGATGATAGACGTTATGCTACAATGATCGCTATTGTACTTGAGGGGATGGCAACTATTACAGATGAGCTGATAGCCCTTCATGACCGGGTGATGATGAAACTTTTCAGCACAGCCCAGCATAAACACCAGCAGCAGTTTCAAGAACACGGAAAATCTATCAACGAGAAAGTCCGACTATACTCCCGGATAGGTCATGCCCTTATGACTGCTAAGGATAAGGGGGAAGATCCCTTTAAAGCTATTGAAAATATTCTTTCATGGGATGATTTCACTCGCAGCATTTCTGAAGCAGATACACTCGCTCAGCCTGAATCCTTCGACCACTTACACCTGATCGTTGAGCAATTCAGTACCCTGAGACGTTACACTCCGAAACTTCTGGATGTTTTACAGTTGCGAACCGTTCCGGCCGCCCAGTATATACTGGATGCCATTAATTTAATCCGGCAGATGAACCAAGAAAACACCCGTAAGATACCGCAGGATGCTCCCACTGAATTCATCAAACCCCGGTGGAGACCTTTGGTATTAAAGGAGGACGGAATTGACCGCCGATATTATGAAATATGCGCCCTTTCGGAACTGAAAAATTCCTTGCGTTCCGGAGATATCTGGGTCTATGGCTCCCGGCAGTTTAGGGATTTTGATGAATACCTGCTTCCGCTGGAAAATTTTCGGAACCTCCTGGAAACGAACACTTTACCCGTAGAGGTGGACACGGACTACGACCGATACTTGAAAGGACGTTTAACGCTACTGGAAAACCAATTATCCACAGTCTGTCGGTTGGCTGAATCAAATGAACTTCCGGACACAATCATTACCGAATCTGGTTTCAAGATATCTCCACAAGAAACCGTGGTACCCGCGGAAGCACAGACCCTGATCGACCATACAGGTTCCTTACTTCCCCGCGTCAAGATCACAGAACTTCTTATGGACGTAGATGAATGGACGGGTTTTTCCCGTCATTTCGTCCACCTGAAGGACGGCGAACCGGCTAAAGACAGAACCCTTCTTCTGGCAGCGATTCTATCCGATGCCATTAACCTCGGATTGTCTAAAATGGCGGAATCATGTCCTGGCATGACATATTCCAAGTTATCCTGGCTCCAGGCATGGCACATCCGGGACGATACATATTCCTCCGCACTGGCTGAATTGGTCAATGCCCAATACCGTCATTCATTCGCGGCTTATTGGGGTGACGGTACCACTTCATCATCCGATGGCCAACGATTCCGCGCCGGCAGCAAAGCTGAAGCAAGCGGACATATAAATCCGAAGTACGGAAGTGAACCGGGAAGGTTGTTTTATACCCACATATCAGATCAGTACGCTCCCTTCAGTTCTAAACTGGTCAATGTAGGTATCAGGGATTCTACCTTTGTGCTTGATGGACTTCTTTACCACGAATCAGACCTTCGGATCAAGGAACATTATACCGATACGGCAGGTTTCACCGACCATGTTTTTGCCCTTATGCACCTTCTTGGGTTCCGTTTCGCGCCCCGCATCCGAGATTTGAAAGATACAAAACTATATCTCCCCAATAACGGGCAAGAATACACCATTCTGGGGCCGATGATCGGCGGAAAAATCAATTTCAAACAAATCCGGGATCATTGGAACGAGATACTCCGGCTGGCCGCATCTATTAAGCAGGGTACCGTGACGGCATCTTTGATGATCAGAAAACTTGGCAGTTACCCTCGACAAAATGGGCTGGCAGTTGCTCTCCGGGAACTGGGAAGGATCGAGCGAACCCTGTTCATCCTGGATTGGTTGCAGAATGTCGAACTCCGGCGGAGAGTGCATGCAGGCCTCAATAAAGGCGAGGCTAGAAATGCCCTGGCTCGCTCCGTATTCTTTAACCGTCTGGGAGAAATACGTGACCGGAGTTTTGAACAACAGCGGTACCGGGCGAGTGGATTGAACCTGGTAACAGCTGCAATTGTTCTTTGGAATACTGTTTATCTGGAAAGGGCTACAAATGCACTTCGGGAAAAGGGCCGCAAAGTGAATGTGGAATTGCTTCAGTATCTGTCACCTTTGGGATGGGAACATATCAACTTGACTGGTGATTATGTTTGGCCGGAGAATCCAAGGCTGCCGGGAGAAGGGACATTTCGACCTTTACGGACAGGAGAAATCTAGCCCATGCAGATTATTTCTTGTTGCAAGAGTATTTGGTTCAGTCCAAAAAAAGATATATGGATATTGCATTATTTCAAAAATACTAAACATTGCACAAATTTATAAGCCTGGTAATTAAATTATCTATATATACAGCTAAATCAATTTTACTATCCAATATCACTGAATCGAAAGCCATGTCCGCGAAAGAAACGAGTATCCTTGTCAGTATTTGAACATCAATATAATCCAAATCTGGGTAACGCTGTTTGATCACATCAAAAAGTTGATTATGTGAGACGTCAAGCTGCAATAACCATGCTGCGCGAAGAGACGGAGTTTTACGGACTAATTTCACCAGTAGTTCAAGGCGGGTATTCATCGCTTCTTCCACAGTCGCCTGGATAGCGTTCCTTAATGAAATCAACGGCTTTTCATCTGCCGGACGATTTGACAAAAAAATCAAGGTCAATTTACCTAAATCGACAATGTTGCTCAGAATCACATCTTCTTTCGATTTGAAGTAGCGAAAAAAAGTTCGTTTTGAAGTACCGGCTGCTTTAACTATTTGATCGATGGTTGTTTCTTCATACCCTTGACTTTTAAAAAGTTCAAAAGCAGCATCAAAAATACTATTAAGAGAAAACTCATGCTGCCGGGTGCGAAGATTTTTTATCTGGCTATTATTTTCAATCATATAATCATTATATATTAATTGGCATTAAGTGTCAATATGATATATATAGAATAAAAATAATATATTATGCCACTATTGACATATAGTGTCCGATATGGTACAATGATACCACAGACACTATATGACACTTAGTGCCAATTTAATTTTTTGGAGGTTATTTATGAAAGTACAAATTATGGTAATGGGTTGTCTGCTTTTCGCTTCGGCAGCATTTGGTGCTCCAGACGCAGATGAGATAATGAGCAAGTCTTACGGCTTGCCGAAGGCTAACGATATGGTCTCTACCACAATAATGACATTGAAACAGGCCGGTGGTTTAAAAAAACGTGCCATCAAATCCTATATGCGGAAAACCGATTTAGGCAATGATTCTCTGGCTGAGTTTGTATCTCCGGCGGATGTGGCCGGTACCAAATTCCTGACGATCGGAAATAAAAAAGAAGGGGATGTTCAACATTTATTCCTTCCTGCATTGGGAAAAATCAGGAAAATAGCGTCATCTGGCAAAAGCGGGAAATTTATGGGGTCAGAATTATCTTATTACGATATTGAAGAGCATTCCCAAGAAGATTTTAGCTATACTTATTTAAGTACCGGCCAAATTCAGGCTGTCAGAAACGAGACCAATACAACTATTTCCTGCTATTTGATTCAAAGTATACCCAAAAAGCTTGATGCTCCCTATTCGAAAATTATCCTTTGGATAGCTCAGGATGATTACTTTACCTATAAATCAGAAATGCATGATAAGAACGGTGAACTGGAAAAGACCGTATATAATAATGAAGTGAAAACTATAAACGGTATAATCATAGCTGTACAAACGGTTGTAGAAAGTGTATCTGGTAATTCCACTACGATACAAACTGAAAAATGTGTCATCAATAACGGGGTTCAACCAGATATTTTCAGCATAAAATATCTGGAGAAGTAACTTATGAAGTGGCTAAACTATTTTATAATAGTTATTGTCGTCCAGTTTGCCGTATTCAGCACAGATAATGTATTCGCCAATGATATTAAGCTGTTTGACAAAGCGACTATGGAGTATTTTGTTCCGATTGCCGATTTTCCAAATGATAGCTCTCTGACGGATTACATTCGTTCGCCTAAAATCAGAAATCAATTCGGGATGGACATCGATTCCGGCGATTTGAAATTTGTATCTCATTGGAACGGCGATCTGATCTTCGGTGGTAATAATTCAAATAACCTGGTGGAATTGACTGCCGATGAAAACTTTATCGCATGGAATCCATCCGGTTTCAGGCTTGCGGCTGGAAATCAGATTTTTTCATGGGGTAAAGCCGACGGAATCAATCCGACCGCGGTCATCAACCGGTTTGATTACCGCGACCCAGCTGATGTAAGAAAAATTCCAAATCCTTCTGTCACGTTTTCTGGATATCCGGCTTCCTGGATGTCCATCGATGTGGTATACCTTCCGTTTAAACAGGTGAGTTTATTCCCATACAGTATTTCTGATAAATTTCCTCAAGCCCTGTTTAATGAGCATGTTGTGAGCAGTTTCGCGCTGAATATAACAAACTTCAATATGGGAACAGGCGCACTTGGGATAACATCAACGGAATCGGTTACAGATTCGGTTATGAGCAAAAATATCAGTTATGAGAATGATATGGATTTGAAAAGGCCGGTCGTGGCATTGCGCGCCAATCTCTTTACAGGCCCGGTCGATCTTTCAATTATGTATGCGAACGATATTGATCAGTTCTATTCACCAGTCATTGAACTGGAACAATATAACCCTATGCCGGATTCAATACGGGATAATGCCGTTAACACGGCGGTCTCGAACGCAGTCTCAAACGGCATTATCCCTAATAATCCTGTACTGATAGCCCAACTGGAAGCTTCGCTTTCGGCCAATATCAGTCAGTCTGCGTACCGTATTTCTTCCATCAGCCTTGAGCGCAAGCGCATCCATAGGTTCGGGCTTGATTTTAAAACAACCGTCGGACCGGTCGGTCTGTGGGGTGAAACATGTTATTCCATCGGAGATAATTTTACGGGCCCCAGTATTTCAATCCGCAGTCCACAACTGGACTGGACTGCCGGGTTTGACTTTTCTTACGGTCCTGACAATGCCTGGTATGCTGACATACAGTATACAGGGACATACGTGTTTAACTACGATTCAGGGTTTTTTACCGATTATCTTAATGGAAAGCCGGACGCTGGAAAATCCGGAGACGAAGCATACATGAAAAAATATTACTATAGGGCGTTTACACAGGCTCTTGGTAGTCAATTCGAGGGAATAACGCATGGGTTTGTTATTCATTCCAGGTGGCCGCTGCTGGATGATACTGTCACTCCATCTCTTTCGCTCAATTATTTTCTGCCTGTAGATTATGATGAGAAAGAAAAAACAAGGTACGGACGGGGAATTATAATGCCTGATATCAAGTGGCAAGTATCCGATGATTTGAGCATCTCAGCCGGGGCCTCTTTTTTCTTTGCTCTTATAAAGGGAAATGACGGATCGTTAAAAATTGACCGTAATGATCCTGTCGGTATGTTTTATGATGATTCTACCGCATACATAAAGTTATCGTATGCGTGGAATTATAGTCCGCAATCATCAAAGGAGTAAATTATGCAGTTTCTTTATGACAACCATATACTGATTATAGTGCTTGCAATTTTTGCTACCGTATATATGATTTATCGTCTGATCGGCATCGAGCGTATCGCTCATGCGGTAACTCGCAATCCGGTAATATCCATTATCCTTTCCTTCGTGTTGATAGCCGCATTGGGAATTGGTGTAAAGAACCTTAAGGTTGACGTTGATACAAAATCGATTATGCCGTCTACAGTCCCTAGCGACATAGCGACAAAGAAAATCGACAAACTCTTCGGCGGCGTTGAAACCGTTTTTATTGCAATTGAGGCAAAGAAAGGCACAATCTGGACCCCTGCAATCTTAAAAAAAGTTCAGGCTATCAGCCGTGAACTGAAAGAAGCCAGGTATGTAGAAAGCGTTATTTCCCTGTCGGAGACAAAGGATGCGGCCATTGAAGACGACACTCTGGTTACCCGCTCTTTTATGGAGAAAGTTCCAGAGACTCAGGCTGAAATGAATGCGCTTCAAGAAAGGGTGAAAAAAAACAAATTTCTCGGCAGTAAACTGGTGAGCGCCGATGGCACTGTGACGCTTATTCTGGCGAAAGTGAGCCAGGATATATCCGTTACGTCTAACGGTATGCCGATAACCATAAAGGTGGATAGAAGTGAAATCTGCGCCCTGGATGAAAAACATCCCGACAAACCGACGCTTGAAAATCTCAAAGCAAAATATGAAGACGACAGTGTGAAAATTTCTCTTTCAGGGTATTTATATGTGAATTATGACACCCAGGGAAATACCACGGGGGAAATGAAACTTTTCATTATCGGCAGTATTGTTCTGATGCTATTTATTTTATATTTTTTCTTCCGCAGCATAAGGGGTATGCTGCTCCCATTTTTTGTCGTTGCTCTGAGTATGGTTGGATTATACGGATTTATCGGATGGATGAAAGAAATACTCTTTATTCCGTATGTTATTATTCCGCCAATGTTTATTGCAATCGCACATAATTACGGAACTCAGCTGATGGCGAATTATTATGAAGATGTCCAGAAAAATTCTGATAAAAAAGATATGAGTAGTGTGGCCAGATCAGGCATTATCAAAATGTCCACTCCTATTTTCCTTTCCGTTGCCACGGTAATTATCGGTTTTCTGGCTATGTACGGGCATCCGCTGAAAAGCATCGCCTATCTGGGATTTTTCAGTGCGTTCGGCATCATTCTTGCTTTTATTCTCACAATAGTGCTGACTCCGTCTATTCTGAGCCTGTTGAAAGCACCCTCTCATCTGCTGAAAGGAAAACACGGAACAACTATCGATCGGCTGCTCGGACTGATTGCATCATTTATCATACGTTACCGGGTTGCATTAGTTGTCTGTACAATATCCGTTCTGGCTTTGTTTGCCATTTTGATACCACGTGTTGAAGTTGACAATAATGCAATCGATTTTTACAAGCAAAACAATCCTGTAAGGCAGACATTTGAAATGCTTGGCAAAAAATTTTCAGGTGCGGCGTCAATCAGCCTTTTGATTGAATCTAAACATCCGGTCTCAATCGACAGCGCTGAAGACGGCCCGATAAAAAGCCCTGAAATGCTGAAATGGATGGAGCGGCTGCAGGCGTATGCAAAATCTCTCACCAATTCCGCAACCGGTAAACCGATGGTCGGGGATGCCTATTCGCTTGCCGATGAGATTGCTTATCTCAATTCGGTAATGCAAGGTGATGAATCGAAAAACTTTGTCCCGGACAACAAAAACCTGATCGCGCAATACCTGCTGCTTTTTGAAAGCGCTGGCGGTGGAAAAGACACGGCAACGCTCGTTGATTATAAATATAATAATGCACAGATAATTATTCAAATGCCGGAAATGAGCACGAGTTATGTTAAGACAGTGGTCGATGCCTTGAGAGACTTTATAAAAAAAGATCCGCCCCCTGATGCAGCCGCCTCATTCGGCGGGAACATTATGTACAGTCTGGAACTTTCTCCGATGTTGGTCCAGGGCCAGATTTTCAGTATAATACTCAGCGTTGTCGTGATACTGATCTGTTATATGGTTGTTTTCCGTTCATTCACCGCCGGATTAATAGCGGCGGTGCCGCTAATCAGTGCGATTCTTTCCGTTTTCGGCGCCATGTCTCTTTTCCATATCAAACTGAATCTGGTTACGGTCATTCTTTCCAGTATTATGATTGGAGCCGGTACCGACTATACCGCGTATTTTTTGTGGAGGCTGCGTGAGATGATGCAGCAATTCGGCAATCTTGAAAAGGCCTATCATGCGACTATGACCACGATCGGTAAAGGTATTGTTTTCAACGGGCTTTCTGTTGTAATCGGATTTGTGGTGTTATTATTCAGCCATTTCCAGCCGGTAATCGATTTTGGATTTCTCATAGCTTCATCTATAATGATATGCATTATCGCAGCGCTGACTATAATGCCGGCGGTGATCATTATGATAAAGCCGAAATTTTTAAGCAGAAAGACAGGGGATCGGTAATATCACAGGTTTTACAAAAAATTAAACATTGGGAAATAGTCTTTAAAAATAAATTACGAAAAAAAAGCGTCCGTTTTTGATAAACGGACGCTTCATATATTCTTCCCCAGTTGGTGTCTCAAAACGTACTTTTGTGAGACGTTATAAAGCTTGAAATGAAGCGTAAGCTAAAATCCATATCAAAATAAGCCTTCTTATAGCATTGTTAAGAAAACACTTGACAATTGCTCTGTATGAACCTATCATAAATCCTTAGCGTACTATTTTGCCCGAATCCCCTGATCAGCCCTTATTTGACTATTATATTTAAAATTTAATATAGTACCTAAATTCCCAGAGTTCCGCGATTTCCGCTTGAAATCAGCCTTGCGCGGCACTGCTTGGCATCGGTTTATCATCCCAGTCTCGCGGCTGCTGCAATTACAAGCCTTGGCGATGCCTGAATACTCGTAAATCCACAAATTCCGCTGCTCCGGGCGCAACACACCCTTGTGGCGGCCTTCACATCATCCGGTTGGGAACTCGCTATATCTGCAGCTCACATAAGTGGCAGTAAAATTTCCGCCACCGGTCCTTATCCGCAAAATAACGGCTCAACACCAGTTTTACCTGATGGCCCTGTCTCACGATTTTCCCCGCAACCCGAATAAACCACGCCCGGAATGTTTCCGGTTCTTCCCGGTGACTTTTCCGGTCAACCAGATACCGCATCCAGATTCCAACGTTATACGCCAGCACGCTGCAGCTCCACAGAAAATCATTCACCCAGAAATCTTGCGTCAGAAGCATCCCGGCGAACATCTGCTGCTTCACGGCTTCGATCCAGTTTTCACACGTACCCCGGTCACCGTAAAATTTATGGCCCTGCCAAGGTTTCAAACGCATATTCGTACAATAGCAAAAATAGTCATAAACCGCTTTCGGGAATACCAGCCCTTCCGTTTCTATCCGGATCAGCTTTCTGACAGCTATGAACCGCCTCACATGTTTCCATCCATGCGCCCGGTACTCAAATTCCGCCTGTTCCCAGCCGCTTCGATCCGGAACCGCTGTCCAACCCCTGTTTTCCAGAAACGCCGCGAGGTTTTTCATTTTGGCTTTGACCAGAAAAAAAGCCCCTTTCATTTCTTCGATGACATCGAAAATCCTTCCGTCGAAAAATCCGCTGTCCATCCGGAACACAAGTTTTTTCCAGCCGGTATGGAGTATTCCGTAAATGTGCCGGATAAATTCAGGCGCGTTATTCGCTGTGTAAGCGTCGCCCGGCCTGAAATAGGAGAGAATACATTCCCTTGTGCTGTTCAGGAATGCCAGAAGCGGATGATAGCTCTTCGCTCCCTTTTTATGCGGATTGTAGCCTGCCGCCGCTCCTTCCTGGCTTCCGTAAACCGTCTTGACGGTCGAATCGCAGTCCACGATTTTCGTTTTTACCCGGAACTTCGCGTGGACTTTGCGGGAAAGCTTTCCGTTCAACTCATTCATCGCGTAAGATTCTTTCATACCAACGTTTTCAATCCGCTTGATGATCGTAGAATCACTGATCGGCCCTTTCAAGCCCAGAGCTGCCCGGAACAATGGATCTTCAGTAAAATTCTCGACCTTCTTGATCCGGTTATACCCTGCCATCAGCGCGCACACGATTCCCGTAATAATTTGCCCGAACGAGAATTTCTGGTTACAATATTCCCGCACTGGAATAAATTTTTTGAGCAACTGATTGAACCCAATCTTTTTCAAAAATACCAGCACGGGATAAATCCCGCTCACGCTGCTCAAATCCTGCGCCGTAAAACCAACTTTGATGTTTTTCACCATTTGGGTGCTCCTTCTGTTGTTTTGTAAAGCAATATATTATAACAGATTGGGGCCCCATTTGGTATTTTTACTTTGGGAATTTAGGTAGTATTATTATTTATAGATAATCGAGGATTAAAGGATAAATTAAGGGGGATTTAATGGCTGATTGTCAAAGTTTAGTTGCCTGTCCGTTTTTTAATGACAAAATGGCAAACATGCCTACTATTGCCGGATTGATGAAGAGACATAAATGCCAAGGATATTTCGAGGATTGCGCCCGTTATATGGTTAAATCTAAAAAAGGAAAGGAAATGGTGCCGGACAATCTTTTCCCAAACCAGAAAGAACGGGCTCTGCAGATTATAAATGAGCCGTAGTTCAGCGCTCGTGAATTTTATTATTATTGAGAAACAACGCTTTTTTGCTGATAATTAGTTGGGTTTATTTTCTGCGTTGAGCAGCAGCTCTTTGACCCTTTTAACATTATCCTGGGCTGTGGTAAAAGCAGGATAATATTTAACTGAAATCTGGAAATATTTATAAGCTGTGGGAATGTCATGAAGGCCTTCATATGAAATGCCGAGATTGTTATAATAAATGCTTTTGGACGCCGGGCCTTCATTGGACGAAAAGAAGATCGCGGCCTTGAAAGCGGCCTCGGCCTGGTTGAAATTGGAAAGCTTGAGAAGGATCAGGCCGATCCTATTGTAGATTTCAGGATCGCTGGGCAGTAGCATTAAAGCGAACTGGTAGGAAATGAGAGCATTCTGGAAATCGCCCAGATATTTATTTTCATCGCCGACGATCAGGCACCAGTTAACGGTACGGCCTATGTTCTGGATGGCTTTGAGCGCGGTTTTAAGCCGTTCTTTATGCTTGCCCTGGTTATTGTAGTAGCGGATAAGGCGGTTGTAAAGCTCGGCGCTTTTCGGATTGGCTTCTATCGCTGTCAGGAGTCTTGTTTCTTCGGTCCGGACCGGGGGCTCTTTATTTACGGCGGGTTTGGAAGAAGCCTCCTGAATATTGGTGTTTTCAGCGTTCTGGTCGGCTTTTTTTTCACCGGTTTCCGACAAACCTGTATCATCTTTTTTATTATCCTGAACGGCGGGTTCAGAACTGATTTGAGAAGCAGCGGAATTAGACTCCTGTGAAAAGACAAGCGCGCTGAAAAATAATAAAACGATAAAAAAGTATATTTTTTTCATAACCAGCTCCCCAACAATATTTTTATGCCGAAGAGGGGACTTGAACCCCTACGAGATTACTCCCACTGGATTTTGAGTCCAGCGCGTCTGCCAGTTCCGCCACTTCGGCTTTATTTTGTTTTAATCAACGGCAATTTCGCTTTGGATTTAAATTGCGCTTTATTCATAAGGAACTGCAGAGCGGCGTCCATTTTAGCCGCTTCCAGGACATTCTCCCATTCTTCGCGGCTTGATTTCTGCTTGAATTCATCAAGGCTCTGATCGTGTTCCTTGGCATGCGAACGCGCGATCCTGTCGATCAGCGCCTGGTCGGGCTTGATGGAATTCTTTTCCGCTATTTCCTTTGTCGCGAAATAAAATACGATGTTTTCATAGGTCCTGTCCAGAAGCCCGGAAAAATCCTCCCTGATTTTTGATTCTGAAATCAGGTTTTTTAGTGAAATTTCCGTTATGTAAAAATTATTTTCGATAAATTTATTGATTTCCTCTTTAGAGCTTCTGAGAAACTCAGACTTCGGAAATTGGACCTTCGCGTTTCCGGCAAAGAAAGAAGCCAGCGAATTTTTCTTGTTCATTCCATTCAGGCCGGTAATCGTCTGCTCAAATCTTTTTTTGACGGAATCGCGGTATTCTTCGGCGGTTTTGAAGGGCGAGACTTCCTTGACAAGATCGTCTGTCAGGTTCTGAGCGGCGGGCCGCTCGACTTTAGTTATTTCGGCCTCTATAACATCGTTGTCGGTATTTCCCATAAAATCGGCCACATAGGAATCCAGGTCGTTAAAATCTAATTTTACTTTGTCGCCTGTCTTTTTTCCGGTAAGCGCTCTGACAATCTTGCTGGACAGTACCGCTTCCTTTTCTCCTTTATAACCATCGTTCAAAACCTGAATGGTGACGGTATCGTCTTCCTCAATTTTGCCTTTTACCGTTTCCAGGCTGCTGATGTCCTTCTGTATTGTCTGGTCGACCATTTTATCGTCGAAGTAGTATTCATCATATTCTAGGACAAGATTATCGATATCGATATTCTGGACCACCCGGGGAACAACCTCAAAAACGAGCGAGAAGGAAAAAGGCTGGTCCTTGGAAAGGTTTTTAAAGGGTTTGAAACGCGGCTCCGAGTAAAGATAAACGCCATCGGCATGAAGCCTGTCGGCCGTCTGGACCACCATGGAGCGGATGATCTCATTCATCAGATCATCAGAAAAATTCTTTTCGATTATATCAAACGGCACTTTCCCGACGCGGTAGCCGGGGAACTGCGCTTTTTTCTGAATGGAAAGAAAAGCTTCTTCATAGGCTTTATTGACTTCTCCGATTTCGAAATTGACAAACACCTGCCTGAGGCAGTCTTCATATTCTTTGACAAACAACTTCATTTTAAGATTTACTCCTTAATAGATTGGGAAAAATTATAAAAAAAATAGCGGGAAACGGGATTTGAACCCGCGACATCTACCTTGGCAAGGTAGCGCTCTACCAACTGAGCTATTCCCGCATATCTTATTACCTTAGATAAAAACGCGCCCTGTCTTATTAAAGACCAGGCGAACCGTCAGAGTTGCACCTTTTGAGGCACGCCTTTTGAGATGCAGCTCTGAGGCACACCTCTTGCGAGTAGAGGGACTTGAACCCACACGCGTTACCGCACCAGATCCTAAGTCTGGCGTGTCTGCCAATTCCACCATACTCGCATTTTGACAGGCTTAATGCCGGCTTTTAGACCTGCCCAGGCATTTGGGTCATACAGGGGTCGAACCTGTGGCCCGCTGATTAAGAGTCAGCTGCTCTACCAACTGAGCTAATGACCCGTTTTATTTATTCTCGACCTCTGCGCCCGGCAGGACTCGAACCTGCGGCCTTCGGATTCGAAGTCCACTGCTCTATCCACCTGAGCTACGAGCGCTCATCCCCTTCTTATAAACATTATGTCTACCCGAGGGTGCTCCTTTGAAGCGAGCTTCCAGAGGCAAGCAAACTGGGTGGACAATGGGATTTGAACCCACAGCCCCCGGTGCCACAGACCGGTGCTCTAACCGTTGAGCTATGTCCACCAGGTACTGCGCCTGACAGGAGTCGAACCTGTGGCCCACAGCTTAGAAGGCTGTTGCTCTATCCAGCTGAGCTACAGGCGCTCATTCGGGGCGAGAAGATTTGAACTTCCGGCCCCCTGCTCCCAAGGCAGGTGCGCTAACCAAACTGCGCTACACCCCGAAAACAACAAACCTTTAACACTTTTTTGGGAGAAATATTTTAATCGATTTTTTTGCCCCTGTCAAATTTTGAAATGCTTTAATATGGATTTGAATGGTTTTAAATTGAGCTGTTATTTAAACAAAAGCTTATATTTGCTAAAGATAAAAAAATAAATTGTTCATTTCAGGATGGTTGACAATTTTAAAGATTACAGTTATATTTTAAGATATTATAAAAAGAAAAAAAGGGGGGGGTATGCCTCTTTATGTTATGATCATAGCGTCTCTCGGAATCGCGATATGTGTTTATGGAATTATATCAAAAATCATAGAAATTACAACCGACAGAGCATTAGATAAATACTTCCATAAAACACATACAAGATAATGAAGAAATTACTTGACCGGTTTGTTTTAATTTTATTTTTTTCAATACTTTCTTTACTTATTATGTTATTATTAACTTATTCAAAGAGCGATATGGTTAAAGATTTATTAATAACATTTATCAGCATATTTTCGTTTTTGATTTTAATTTATGATAAATTGCTTAATAAATAAAATAATTTACAGTTATGTTTTTAATTTCCAAAATTCTTATCTAAATAATTCTAAAAATTAAATCTCATCTTATAATATTTATTGGACAGAATTCAGTCACAGGAATTGATTTATCATTTATTGAGGAGCCGGTAATGATAGAAATAAAAACTTTGAAGATTCAATTTCCATCCAATAAACGCCTCAATATCGGCAATATTATTATAGCTGAAAAAGGCTCGTTCCTGATCTTCGGCGGCAACGGGAGCGGAAAGACAACCCTGGTCCGCTGTATACTCGGACTTTATCAGGATTACAAAGGCAGTATCCTGCTGGACGGCAGGGACGCGAAAAGCCTCGGGCGGAAGGAGATCGCCGCTTTTATTTCCTACCTGCCGCAGACGGGCGGCGCCGATACGGATTTTACCGTTGAGGATTTTATCCGGCAGGGGCTTTATGCCGTTCAAAATGATTATATGGACGAGGTAGTCGATATTCTACGGTTAAAACCCTATCTGAAAAGGCGCTATTCGGAACTGAGCGGCGGCGAGAAACAGCTCTCGCGTATCGCCCGGGCGATGGCCGCGGACGTGAAATACAGCTTTCTGGACGAGCCCGACGCATTCCTCAGCAAAAAAAAACAGGGAGCTTCTGTTTGACCTGATCGACTGGTTCGCTAAAAGGCGGAGCGTTGTGATCATATCACATGCGGATATACAGGGGAGGAAGAAGCCGGAGACGCTGCTGGAACTGGAGGAGTGAAATTTGCCACGGAGACAGAGTACACAGAGGTCTGGGTTGATATTGGTGTGTCCGGTGATTAGTGGCGCTTTATGGCGGATTTACAGGCATTTATTATAATAGACTGTAATGGAAAAAAAACAGGAAGCCGGGAAGGCTTGAAGAACTACGAAGGAAAGGAACGGAAACCGCAAATGGACGCGAATAAACGCGAATGGGAATTGCGGGTGATGCGTGAGTTTTTGGGTGTCTTTTGAATTAAACGGAACGAAAACGGTGCATTATTGTCAGGAATTCGATGTCTGATAACGATAGGACAGCCATAGAAAGGGTAGAGACGCGCGGCGTGCGTCTCCCGTAAATTATATATGGCATTATTTAAAAACAAATACCGGATTGAATCGAACCGGCGGAAAGGGTGGGATTATTCAGGTCCGGGATATTATTTTGTAACCATTTGCGTAAAAAACAGGGAATTTTTATTCGGACAAATACAGGATGGGGAAATGATGTTGTCGGAAACCGGGGAAATTGTACAAAAAATATGGAATGAGATACCTGATCATTTTGATAACGCGGGATTGGATTGTTTTATTATAATGCCCAATCATATACATGGAATTATAACAATAGAAGAGACGTTTTGCCGTAGAGACGTTGTATGCAACGTCTCTACGGGGGCGGTTAATATGGGGGATAATACGAGGGGTAATGCGGTGTCAGATAATGCGGGGATGGAAAATACGGGGACGGGGATAACGATGGCGGGAATATCGCCGAAAACGGGATCATTGTCCGTGGTATTGCGGTCATTTAAATCCGCGGCGACGAAACGGATCAATGAATCCCGAAAAACACCGGGCGAAACAATATGGCAATCCCGGTATTACGACCATATTATCCGGGACAGACGGGAATTAAAACGGGTGCGTGAATATATCTCGAACAATCCCCAAAATTGGGCGAATGACGAAATGTACGGCAATACAGCCGTTTCATTGACCGGGACAGAATAAAACCCGCGGTGTATAAAAACGTACCGCGATCGTAGAGACGCTGCATTGCAACGTCTCAAAAATGAAACGTTTTTAAAACAGGGTTAGATAAACAATAAAAAAGAACATAAAACAAACAGGAGACGCAAAATGAGATATCCATCGTCATTATTATAACCGCGGCGCTGATGTGCGCGTGCGGGGGAGGGACGCACCCCGCGATGGTGAAGCAGACAAAAATAGAGAAAAAACAAGGAATTTCTTCCTATGATGACGCTGTTCAGAAAATAGCCAATTATTTTACGACAAAGGAATACACAGGGAAAATAAAATATTATACATCAAAGGATTTCAAGGAACCGGAGGAACTGACAAAAGCCATTCAGACAATAAGCATTTCAAATAAGGATTTCAGCTATACAAAGCTTCTTCAGGATGAAATTCTGGCAAGGAATAAAAACCTTCTTCAAGACAATATCGATCAGAAAAATCTTTAATTTCACAATATGGTACGACCAGAAAGCCGCAAAGAACGGAGCATCTAAACAGGGAGGTCTGAATCTGACCGAAAGGGAAAACCTGGACAGGATCAATAAAATAGAAAAAAATAGCTATCAAATGGATTACTGAGACGAAGTTTCAGGAAAGGAATTGGCTAAAATTAAAACTGAAATCAAAGCGGAAGATTTATACAGGACTAACAATAACTATTTTGTCCGTTACTATTGGCTGAACGGTATCGGCCTGAAAGACGCCGGTGTGGAATGGAAAACAAACCTTCCTTATATAGGAGATGTGAAGCAGCTCAATAAAGAAGAGATAAAGCAAAGACTTTACAGCGAGATGTCCTTTATGGCCCTGAAGGATGAGAATGAAATAAAAATGGACACATACAAGGAGGAGACAAAGAAGGTCTATGAGGAAAGGCTGAAAAGTGTTCAGAGCAATGTCAATAAAATAGAGGAATATGAAAAGCTCGGCGGGCCGCTGATTCCCCAGGGAACGGTGGTTTATAACGACACCGGCAAAGAGATAAAAGCCAGAATTACATCCTACGCCGACCCGAACTAGATCGGGGTTTATGCGCCATCGGATCAATTCCAGGAGGGGCAGCAGGATTTATACAGCTATGATGCCAGCGCTTTTTCCAGCATGTCCTTAATATCGAAAAAATATGTCGAATTGGGGACTCCATTGGGCCAGGCCATATTCAACGCGGAAGAAGGTTATCTTGAATATGCCGTGCTTCTACCCAATATCTACAAGCTGGATCAGAAAGGCAAAGTAATCTACGACACATTGAATAATAAAAATAAGATCAATGAAAAAATACCGGATTATTTCGGCAACCCTATGCTGGGCATGAACTATGACATTACCCATGACCTGTCGTGGGGGGTGGATGTGGATAGGAATAGATTTAGTATACCGGAAGGAAAAGATCAAGGTGGTGGGACTTATTTTTATTCTACATATAAAAACCTGAATTGGTTGTCTGGTTATAATTACAATACCATAAGAGAGTTAAGAAACCAAAAGAAATTGGTGGAAATCAAGACATCTTGTTCTTTTAATGTAATCAATGACAAATATTTTTATGGATCATTACAAGTTATAGGTAGTAATGTATATTTAGGAAATTTATTGTTATACTCTGAAGATAAGTTTAAAAAGTATCCGGTTTATACTTATATAACTACGATTGATTCTTTATTATGGTCGAATACAAATAATTGGATTTATTACAAGCCTCAAAATAAAATGCAATTATTTCAGGAAAAAGAAACAGTGTATAAAGGCATTCCTTCTTATTTTTCTACACCATATGCTTATGACTGGAGCTTTAATCCGGATAAAGAAGAAAATCTCTGGATTGATATTTACCCAATTCAAAATGATAAAGCTATTAAAAGAATTTTTGTAAAAGATATAAAAATCAGAGAAAAAATAAAAGAATTTATTGAAAAAACAAAGTCAAAAAGGAAGCTTGATAAGGTACCGGAAGTTACTTCTATCAGATTTATCAGCGATGATATAAATGGCTTGATTTATTTTGATGTAAAATTGGATTTGGAATATTATGATTTTGCACCATTGGTTATGGCTATTGATAGAGATGGAAATTTAAAATTGTTAGCAAGACTCTGGAACGCGGCAGGAGATGTAAAAGCCATAAAAGAAACCGCCAGGATGGGCTCGGGTTTTTATGATTACCGGGCGGTTTTAACGACGAATGGGGATATATTTACAATCTGGAATGGGTCGAAGGGCATCGGCATAGGCAAATTAGAGATGGGAAAATAGGGGTTTACCCATAATTCCTCCGTTACCAGCATACTGCTCCAAAACTCAGCCATGCGTCGAATGAACTCTTTAAAACATCAATATGATTAATAGTTCTTTATGCTCAGGTTTACAGACATTTATAGTAATAATACGTTAGGGAATAACCACAGGAATCACAGAACACTGAGAACACGGAGATACTTAATATAAATTAACTTTTTTTAATTTATAAAGATTCCTCTGTGTTCACTTCGGCTAACGCTCAGTGTATCGCTCCGTGATCGGAGTTTATCTTGACCCCTCACCACTTTGTTAGCTTTTTTTAGTGTAGCCCAACAAAGTGGTGAGGGGCGAAGGATGTTAAAAATTTGCTTTTGGGATAATCCCATATTTAAAATTTATAATATACACCGATGCCGATATCCGTAATATCTTTCGTTTTCTTGTTAAATTAGCAGTTTTCCTATAAAATCTATTCTTTAAAATTTAATGCATACCGGAGGTTTTAGATGCGGATAGTGCTGGATGCCAGAATGGCCGGAATGTCGGGAATCGGAAGATATATTGAATCCATTATTCCAATAATAAAAAAAAGTCATGAGCTTATCATGATAGGGAATAAAAATGACCTGGATAAATATGGAGTGGAAATCATTTCATCCAATGCGAAGCCTTATTCCCCGGCCGAACAATTGGATCTGCCGTTAAAAATCCCGCAGACAGATCTCTTCTGGACCCCGCATTTTAACGCGCCGTTTATGCCGGTTAAAGCCGGAAAAAGGGCCGTGACAATCCATGATGTTTTTCATCTGACAAGGTCGGCCCCATATGGGGTCGTAAAAAGAATGTATGCCCGGTCTCTCTATGCAAACGCCGTTAAAAAATCGGATATTATCTTTACCATATCTGAATTCACAAAGAGCGAGATCCTCCGTTCTTTCCCGTTTATTGAAAAGCATCAGGATAAGATTAAAGTGATATACCGGTATCCCGATCAGATGTTTGATAGGATTGAAGAAAGCGATAAAAAAGCGAAGACTTTTTTAAAGAAAGCCGGAATTCCGGAGAACTATATTCTTTATGTCGGAAATATCAAGCCGCATAAAAATATTGAAGGTCTTTTAAGGGCATTCAGCCTGGCGTCAGGCAAAGTCCCCGGATATAATCTAGTCTGTGTCGGTCAGAAGGACAAATTTTTAACAGGTTTCAATCAAAGAGAAGACCTCATAGAATCGCTTCTTATTAAGAAAAAAGTGTTTTTTACAGGAATTATTAACGATGAGGAGCTTGTTCAGCTCTATAATCACGCCCGGCTCTTGATACTGCCGTCTTTTTACGAGGGATTCGGCCTGCCGCCTCTTGAGGCCATGGCATGCGGCTGTCCGGTGATTGTTTCAGATATCCCTCCGCTTAAGGAAGTTTGCGGCGAAGCCGCCTTTTTTATTACTCCTTCATCGGTGGAGAGCATTATGAACGGCTTGATCATCATGATAAAGGATGAAAAACTCCGCTCAAAACTGATAGAAAAAGGTTATAAACAGGCCGCGCGTTTTAAGAAAGAGAAGATAGAAGCGGCATATTCGCGCGAGCTTAAAAAAGTACTGGCCGGATAGTATGAATGCGTTTTTTATTAAAATCTAAATTGAACGATATACTTTTAATAGTATATATAATTGCGCTTTTCCACCCCGCGCGAAGCGCGGGGTGGAAAAGCGATTATTATTTGTCATTATTAAAAAATTGTTCGATTTAAGTATAAAACATTTCTTTTAGGAGAGCAAATGCAGGCGCTCATTTTAGCGGGCGGATTCGGGACAAGGCTTTCCCATATTGTGAAGGATTTACCGAAGCCGATGGCGCCCATTCAAAATAAGCCTTTTCTGGAAATCCTGATCTCATATTTAAAAAAACAGGGAATCAATGATATTATTTTGTTAACTGGTTATAAAAGCGAAAGTATCGAGGCGTACTTCCAGGAGGGTAAAAAATCCGGTCTTTCTGTACGCTATTCGATTGAGAAGGAGCCGCTGGGAACCGGCGGCGCAGTCAAAAAGGCGGCTCTCACAATGGTCCAGGATGAGGATTTTCTCCTGATCAACGGCGATACTTATTTTGATGTGGACTGTAAATACCTCATGGATTTTCATAAAAGAAACGCCGCGCTTCTGACTATTGCCCTGAAATATAAAGAGGATGTCAAGCGGTACGGTTCTGTCAGGCTTGAGGACGGCCGGATTATGGAATTTATCGAAAAAAGCGATTGTCTTGAGGACGGCTTGATCAACGGCGGCGTTTCTGTTTTGAGTAAAAAAGCGCTTCAATATTTTAAAAAGGATGGATTTCTTTCCATAGAAAAAGAAGTGATGCCTCTTCTCCTCGATGAAGGAAAGGTTTACGGCGTTCCCTTCGGCGGGAAATTCATCGATATCGGCGTGCCCAGGGATTATTACCGCGCCGGTAAAGAAATCCCGGGATGGCTTAAAAAGCCCAAAATTAAAGCGGCTTTCCTCGACAGGGACGGCGTTCTGAATGTGGATGAAGGTTATACTCATAAAGCGGAGGATTTGCGCCTAGTGGACGGCGTGATTCCTTTCTTAAAAGATTTGAGGAAAATGGGTTTTAAGTTTATTATAATTACGAACCAGGCGGGGATCGGCAAGGGGTTGTTTAAAAATGAAGACTATGACCATTTTCAAGAAACATTATTAAAAAAACTGAGCCGGGAAGGGATAGAGATCATAGACAGTTTTTACAGCCCGTATCACCCCGAAGCGGTCCTTGAGGAATATAAAAAGGAGAGCCTGTTAAGAAAACCCGGGCCGGGGATGGTTCTTCTTGCCGCCGATAAGCATCATATCGACCTGAACCGGAGCATCATGATCGGCGACAGGGACAGCGACCGCATCAGGCTCCCTTATTTAAGGTCCTTTATTTTAAAAAGCAGGTACGGGAGCAATCCTGAATTCAAGACATATGCGGATTTCAACGAAATTACGGAGGCTCTGAAAAATGGGAAATGAAATTGTCAGAAGTAAAGCTCCTCTCCGCCTTGGACTGGCAGGCGGAGGAACAGATGTTTCCCCTTATTCGGAATTGTACGGCGGGGCGGTCCTGAACGCGACGATCGATATGAGCACTTATACAACTCTGGAAGTATTAAGCAGGCCCGTTATCATAATGGAAGCCCTGGAAAGGAATGAAAGCTGTGAATATCCTTTAACGGACGCTCTTCCTCTGGACGGCGAACTTCTGCTTCATAAGGGAATATATAACCGTGTCATAAAGGAATTTAATAATGGAAAGCCCATTCCCGTCAGAATAACGACCCATTCAGACGCGCCGGCCGGTTCAGGCCTGGGCACGTCTTCCGCCCTGGTTGTTTCGATTTTATCCGCTTTTCAGGAGCTGTTGAGCCTTCCACTCGGGGAATATGAGCTCGCGCATCTGGCTTATGAAATTGAGAGGATTGACCTGAATATGGCAGGCGGCAAACAGGACCAGTACGCGGCGACGTTTGGCGGCTTTAATTTTATTGAATTTTACAAGGAAGATAAAGTGATTGTCAATCCTCTGCGTATAAAGAAAAAGTTCATCAATGAACTGCAGTACAATCTCTTCCTTTATTTTACGGGAACAAGCCGCCTTTCTGCCGAGATCATAAAAAAACAGGTGGAGAATGTGCAGAGCGGGAAGAAAAAATCGATCGACGCCATGCATAAGCTTAAAGAGCAGGCTGTGATGATGAAAGAGGCCCTGCTTAAAGGCGAAGTAAATAAGATAGGGGAAATTTTGAACTACGGCTGGCAGTATAAGAAGGAGATGACAGGTAATATATCCAACTCCGTGATAGATTCCATTTATGATACGGCATTAAAATGCGGCGCAATCGGCGGAAAGGTTACAGGCGCCGGCGGCGGCGGTTTTTTGATGATCTACTGCGACGGATTAAAGCGGTATGATATCCGGAAAGGCCTGGAAAAATTCGGCGGCAGTTTTGTCGATTTTCATTTCAGCGAGCAGGGCGCCGAGGCATGGAGACTTTGATAGCTATTAGCTATTAGCTATTAGCTATTAGCTTTTAGCTATTAGCCCGAAGCCAGAAGCTAGAAGCTAAAGGCTAAAGGCTAATAGCTGATCCGGTGATATTCTTGCGATAAAAATCAATGTAAACTAGAATAGGTTAATATTAAGCAGGGTTAAAGCCCTTATTGTTTGATAAGAAGTTATGGAAAATAGAATATATAAAAAAAGTTTTTATCTTCTCGCGCTTCTGCTGATACCCGCTTTACTCTCCGGCTGGCGGAGCTATTCCCGTTATTTTGCGGGGAGCGACGCCGACGGGATAGGGGGAGCGGCGGTAGCCGACGCCTCGTCGGAAACAGCCGTTTATTATAACCCTGCCGGACTGGTTCAGACGCAGTCAATGAAATCCAACCAGAATTTCTTTTTTATGTATGAAGTTTCCACAAGCCTCTTTATCTCCGACTTGTTTGCCTGGGATGTGACCGCCAAATTCGACACTTTCCCGTTTTTTGCCGTTGCCTATAACGGATGGGATTTAAAAGCGGGCCTTTCAATCAATACATTATTTTATTCACAGAATAAAGAGAACGATTTTACTTTACACACTGCCCATCTTACATTCGCTTTTCCAATCGGTGATTCTCTATCTATCGGATTCGGCGGAGGCCCCGCTTTTGCTCTGGAGAGATCGGGGGTGGGTTATTCCTATGACTACACGGCCGGTATTTTATGGAAATTACTGCCGGAATTGAAAATCGGGGCCTGTTTTCATTCGCCTATTTCAATTGCCTGGTCATCAACAGAGGTCGGCAAAAGCCTTTCGGAAACATTCCCCTCAATTACCGAGCTTGGGCTGGCTTATAATATGAGCGGAACGTCCGTATACTTTTTCAGTCTTGATTATACCGATGTGGATTCAATCCGCTATATTCTGGATGGGAGTGATTATTCTCCGG
This sequence comes from uncultured Spirochaetota bacterium, assembly GCA_963835575.1. Lineage (GTDB taxonomy): Bacteria > Spirochaetota > Brevinematia > Brevinematales > JAOACQ01 > CAVYGN01. Next base: position 464,139 of record CAWIGG010000002.1, read on the forward strand.
CAATAGGGAATAACTTTATGGCCAGGCTCCATCTGCATACCGGTTTCCGCTTTCTTGAGGAGAATACCGGAGCGCATATTTCGGCCGGTTTTATGACAGGCAGTTTTAATTATGATAAAGGGAGCATCAACCAGTATCTTTTGACTTTAGGGGTCCGCGCCTACGGCGAAGATATGGTATTCAGGGCCTCGCTTATCGATGCTCTTATTCTTGGTTTATTTTTTTCAGGGAATGTGCCGGATGAGCAGATTAATTTAAGCTTTGACTTTAATTTTTGAATTTTTCATGCAAAGCTTGTATTGTCCCTCGACCCGGCTCGGGAACCAAGCTTGCCGAATGTGATGCCCCCGTTGACAGAAATCCGGGTTTTTAATATACTTTTCAAGACCAGAAATGAAAATAATTTCTAAGGATCATAAAATGAAATTGTTTGTTCCGGGAAGAATCTGTCTCTTCGGCGAGCATAGCGACTGGGCCGGAGGTTATAGAAGAATCAATGCGGAAATTGAAAAGGGATTTGCGGTTATATCCGGAACAAATCAGGGTTTATACGCGGAAATAAAACCGCATCCTAATAAGCTGATATTCCATTCAACCCGGAATGACGGCACGGCGGAAACATTCGAATGCCCGATGAAACGGGAAGACCTTCTCAGGGAAGCGGAAAAAGGGGGATATTTCAGCTATTCCGCGGGTGTCGCTTTTCAGATTCTCACTCATTACCGGGTCCATGGGCTCGAAATCGAAAATTACAAAACAGACCTCCCAATCAAAAAAGGCCTTTCTTCGAGCGCGGCCGTCTGCGTACTGGTCGCAAGGGCTTTTAACCGTATCTACGATTTAAAAATGACTGTACGCGGAGAAATGGAATTCGCCTACCTGGGGGAAATCACCACACCCTCCCGGTGCGGAAGGCTCGATCAGGGCTGCGCTTACGGGACCCGGCCGATTATGCTGACCTTTGACGGCGACCGGATTGATGTTGCCGAGCTCAACGCCGGCAAAGACCTTCATTTTGTGATCGTGGATTTGCATGCATCCAAAGATACCAAAGAAATCCTGTCCAAACTGAATCATTGTTTTCCTTTTGCCGAAAATGATATCCAGAAAGGCGTTCAGAACTATCTCGGCCCGATTAACCGCCGGATTGTCCATGAAGCGGCTGAAGCGCTCAGGGAAGGCAATGCGGAAAAAATCGGAAGTTTGATGCGGAGTGCCCAGGAACAGTTTGATCAATACTGTATTCCGGCCTGCCCATCCCAGCTTGAGGCGCCGGTACTGCATAAAATATTAAATTATCCTCCCATCCAGAAATATATTTTCGGCGGAAAAGGCGTCGGCTCACAGGGAGACGGAACGGTCCAGTTCATTGTCAAAGACGCCGATGCCCAGGATCAAGTCGTATCCATTCTGGAAAATGACCTGAAGCTTTCCGCTTTAAAACTCACTTTACCGTCCGTCAGGGGGATCAGAAAGGCTGTCATTCCGGCGGCGGGATTCGGTACCAGGCTTTTCCCGGCTACAAAAGCCATAAAAAAAGAGCTTTTTCCGGTTATTGACAAGACCGGCCGCATCAAACCGGCAATTATGGCTATCGTGGAAGAAGCGTTATCCGCGGGAATAGAAGAAATCTGCATCATTATTCAGGCCGGAGACAGAGCGGTATTCGAAAATTTCTTCCGGAATCCGCCCCCGATCGAGCATTTCAATAAGCTTTCCAGGGAAGACCAGCAATACTGTGATTTTCTTCTCGAAATCGGCCACCGGATTACCTTTATTGAACAGCAGGTCCAGGAAGGATTCGGGCATTCGGTTTTCTGTGCGCGTGAATGGGTAAACAATGAAACTTTTCTGCTGCTCCTGGGTGATCATCTGTATTCTTCCGGCAGTGAAGAATCCTGCGCAAAGCAGATGCTTACCGCCTTTGAAAAATATGGAAAAAGCGTTGTCGGGCTCATGACGGCCCGCCTGGATGAGGTTAAGAATTTCGGCTGTATTACCGGAAATTGGGAAATAGAAAACAGTGTTTTAAACATTACCGAATTTTATGAAAAGCCTTCCGAGGAATACGCGCGGGAATATCTGTATATTCCCGGCATGCCTGAAGATACCTATTTGACTGTTTTCGGACAATATGTTTTATCATCTAAAATATTCGAGTTTCTGGAAGAGCATATCAGTCACAATATCAGGGAAAAAGGCGAATTCCAGCTGACTTCATGTCTGGATGAACTGCGCCGGCAGGAAGGTTTTGTCGGCCAGGTTATTAAAGGCAAACGCTTCGATATCGGGATTCCGGAGTCGTACCGGGAAACCCTGAACCAATTCCGGAATAGCTGATCTTTCGCCATTTCAGCAGAGGCATTTCTTTCCGATCCGTCATCAATGTATTGAATTTATAAAAATAGAAAAAACTCTTGACTTGGAGTCAACTCCAGGTGCTATAATGCATGGTGCAAATACTTATTGTTAAAATTTATAAATAGAAAATACGGTAGAAGGGGGATAATCATGCAAAAGCGTCAATTGGGAAAAAGCGGCCTGGAGGTATCGGCCCTCGGGCTCGGCTGTATGGGAATGAGCTTTTCCTACCCTCCGTTTCCGGACAAACATGAGATGATTTCACTGATCCGCACGGCCGTCGAACGCGGCGTCACATTCTTTGACACCGCGGAAGTCTATGGTCCATACACAAATGAAGAGCTTGTGGGCGAAGCGCTCGCTCCTTTCCGCGGTCAGGTGGTGATAGCCACCAAATTCGGGTTCAAGCCTGCTGTGAACGGCGAATCGAGATGGAGCGGGCTGGAGGCTGGACAGCCGGCCGGAGCATATCAAAGAGGTCGCCAGGGCCTCGCTCAAACGCCTGAGAGTTGATGCCATCGATCTGTTTTATCAGCACCGTGTTGACCGGAATGTGCCGATTGAGGAAGTGGCGGGGGCGATAAAGGATTTGATCCGGGAAGGAAAGGTCAGGCATTTCGGTCTTTCCGAGGCAGGAACGGAAACGATCCGCCGCGCCCATACGGTCCAGCCCGTCGCGGCCCTTCAGAGCGAATATTCGCTCTGGTGGAGGGAACCGGAAACTTCGGTGATTCCCGTTCTTGAAGAACTCGGGATCGGTTTTGTACCGTTCAGTCCCCTCGGCAAGGGATTCCTGACCGGCAAGGTCGATGAGAAGACGAAGTTCGACAGTACTGATTTCCAGAACACTATTCCCCGCTTCGCTCCGGATGCCCGCAAGGCGAATCAGGCATTAGTGGATTTACTCGGTAAAATGGCGCAGAAAAAGAATGCTACGCCCGCCCAGATCGCCCTCGCATGGCTTTTAGCGCAGAAGCCCTGGATTGTTCCGATCCCCGGCACACGGAAGCAGGAGCGTCTGGAAGAGAACATCGGATCTGTGACAATAGAACTTACAGCAGACGATCTTAAGGAGATGGATGACGCCGCATCCAAAATCACGATCCAGGGAGCCCGGTATCCGGAAAGCCTCGCAAAGCTTGCAGGACGCTAATTTAATATTCCTGTCTTTTGAGTGTCTCAGGTCTTTCTGAACAAAAATTTCGGTTTTATCATCAGGATTACAGAGGGCATAATGGTGAGCGCCGCGATGATGCAGATCATGATGGACGAAGCAATGAGAAATCCGAAATAAACCACCGGCTGGAAATTACTGAAGAGCAGCACCACAAATCCGATTACCACGGAAAGTCCGTTGAATACGATCCCCTTGCCGATGGTCGTCATGGTCGCGCGGTAAGCCTCTTCGAGATTGCCGAATTTCTGCATCAACTCACGCAGACGCCACAAAAAGTAAGCGGTATAATCGGTTCCGGCGCCGATCATAATGCTGGATAGAATGACCGTAACCATGTCCAGTTTGATGCGGAAAATGGACATGCACCCGAAAACAGAAAGAATTGCAATAATCAACGGAACCGCTGATACTAATCCGGCGGCAAATGACCGGAAAATCACCATATAACAGATTATTATAACGCCGATACTGAGCAAAATACTGTAAATCTGGCCTTCGATCAGTAGCGGGGAGAGTTCCTGGCTATACATGATGGTACCGCCGAATGATGTGACGGCATCCGGGGGCGGGTCTTTTTTTATAAAATCTTTCAGCGCGTCAATGACGGCTTGAACTTTACGAGTGTTCATTTCCGGCAGCTGGATAATGATCTGGGCATTGTTATATTTAAAATCCACCAGCGACGAAAGGTCTTTTCCGCCGCCGGCGCTTTCAAACAGGAGCAGATATTGCGCGATCAGGTTTCTGCTGTCCGGAACAAAGTCTTTTGAAGCATCATCCTGCATGACTGAATTGAGGTAGGCTATCTGATCGGCTAGCGAATAGGCATCACCGATCATCGGCCTCCCGGTCATGGCATTTGTCAGCGATTTCGCGTATTTCTGCAGCCGTTCCATCCAGTGCAGCATTTCAGGGCTTTTCATCGGACCGTCTTCGCCAGATTCAGGAACGACGGGATTCCGGGATTCGAGCAGCAGATTGATGGACGCCGCTCCTGAAAACTTCCTGCCCAGCATTTCAAAAGTCTGCCGGACTGGATTGTTTTTCTTGTAAAACTCGACCATATTATTATCCACATCGATGCGGGGTATCAATACAGCGAACAGCACCAGAACGGCGGCCGTACCGCCAACCAGCGCTGTTTTGTTGCGGATAACAAACGATGCAGTCTTTCCAAGCAGACTGTCGGTAAATGACCCATGCCTGGCTTTCAGCAGATGCGAGGGCGTCTTCAACAGGCTCAGAATGGACGGCGTGAGCACAACCGTTAGAATAAAAGACAGAACAATACCGAACGCGCTGAAAAAGCCGAGATAGGCGATGCTTTTCAGCGGGTGCCCGTACATCGCCAGAAAACCGATGATCACCGTTGTTACGGAAAGAAAAATGGGCGTGGACATTTTGATAATGCCTGACTTTGCCACGTTATTCATCGCATTTTTCCCGAGATCCCGCTGAACATCCTCATAATAATTTGCGATCAGCTGGGTCCCGTAACTATGAGCAATGGCAATAAACATCGGCGGTATGATAACATATGGCAGAATGAGCACTTCTTTCATCCACCCGATAAAACCGTATAATCCGGTCAGGCTCAGCATGACGACGCAGAGGGGAAGCAGCATACCACGCTTGCTGCGGAAAAAAGCGAACAAGACCGCCAGCATAATCATAATTCCGAAGATAAGAAACAGCATCATTTCAATAACTGTTTTCCCGAATGTGTCGTACCGCAGGTAGGTATATCCCGACAGGGAAATTTTTACGCTGTCATCTTCATACTTAGCCTTGAGGTTTTCCAGGGTCGGTTTTTCGGGGTGTTTTGCGTTCCGGCCGCAGATTTCGCTGTCATCCACCCTGACGGATACCTGCTGCCCATTGGAAGTTAAGGATATATTCTGGCGCACATTGGCCAAGATAAGAGTGACCGTGTCATCTGCGCTGACCAGTTTGCTGCCGAGGAGTTTATTTTTCTTCACCCTCGATTTAAGATCTTCCATTTCAGACGGGGTCCGGGGAATCCGCTCCATAAAAGGGCGGGTAACCAGTGTGTCATCTTCTATGGCAGCGTCTTTTGCTTCGGACAGGGAGATAACGGTATCGACGTATGGGGCTGTTTTCAGTTCGCGGCTGACAGCCTGAACCTTTTCCAGGACGGCCGGGTCCCATATTGTGCCTTTCTTTGACTCAATGCTGATGAAAACGGATTCAACGCCGCCGAAGAGCCTGTCAATTTTCTTTGTCGCGATGTCGCATGGCACCGTTGACGGCATGACCGATTTCAGGTCTACATCAATCCGCAGATTCCTGGCGCCGATCCCCAGTATTGCTATGAAAATGCATGAAAGGGCAATGGACACTTTCGGATGATTTGTTACGGTATGAGCGATCCGCTCTATGCCGATCAGCCGGTATATCAAGTATACAATGAAAAAACTGGCCAGCACAATAATGAGAATGTGGTTGTCAGTGAGAAACTGCATAGACTACTCCTTGGGTGACTGCGGAATGAAATTCCACGCGTAGGATAATCGGACATACGCGGTTGAATCATCGTAAAACATACCGAGGGGATCATTGCGGTCAATGCGTACAGTTCCGTTATTGTCCTTGATAACGGCGTAGAAAAAAGACGCCCCGACTGATACGCTCAAATCATCTGATATCCGCCACTGGATTTCCGGCATGACAGACCCTCGTCCAAACCTTGTTTCCTCTTTTTCATCATAATTGACTGGTAGAAAATAGGAAAGCGTCAGGGATGGAATGACAGATTCATTGAATAGCGGCCACTGGGAACGGGTAACAAAACCATGCGTCAGTCCCTCAAACTGATTGCCCAGCTGCTGCGTGAACGCCCTGTAATAATACTCCTTCATGTATGCCGCATTTCCGGCCTGGCTGGTATCGGGCATGCCGTTCGGATAATCCGTAAAGAAAGCTGAGTCATAGGCAAACACATATGTTCCCGTGTACTGCATGTTGATATACCACGCGTCATCCGGGCCATAGGACAGGTCGAACCCGATGGTCCAGTCCAGCTGGGGGTTACGTATAGAAATTTCGGAGCCCGCTGGGCGCTCTCCAATGGAATAGCAGGCTTCGCCCCACAGCCCGACGGGACCGGCGGCCGTCTTAAAATCTAACCCCAACCGGTGGATCCTTATACGTTCCATGCTTATGGAAGAAATACGCTGTGCGGACTGATTGATGTTTGACGAAAGCGAGGATTCCAGTTGGGCTATGAGCGCGGGATCATTCGGGATAATGCCGTTTGAGACCGCATTGTTCACTGCCGTGTTTACCGCGTTATCCTTTATGGAATCCGGCAGCGGGTTGTATTCCTCCAGTTCGATTACGGGAGAATAGAACTGGTCAATATCATAAGCGTACATAATGGAAACATCGACCGGGCCTGTAAAGAGGTTGGCCCGCAGCGCCACCACCGGTTTTTTCAAATCCGTATCTTCTTCAAAGCGGATATCTTTGCTCATAACAGAATCTACTGTTGAAGACGCAGATGTTATCCCCATATCGCCGGTTGCCATATTGAAGCTCGTTATATTAAGCTTAAAGTTATTTACGATGTGTTTATTGAAAAACTCTTGCGGGATTTTATCCGCGGCATTGTAAGGGTAGAGGCTTTCCTGTTTAAACGGCATGTAAACAGCGTCAACGGAAATCCAGGAGGCAGGGTACGCTGTAAACAGGAAAGAAGGATTCGGCAATTTTTTTATATCCGCGGGATTACGGTAATCGAACCGGTTGAAGATTGCAGTCGGATTTAATCCGTCGGCCTTGCCCCAGGCAAAAACCTGATTTCCAACGGAAAGCCGCATACCGGACGGATTCCATGCGATAGTGTTTTCATCGGCATAAAGTTCAACCAGGTTTGTCATATTATTGTATCCCATAATCAGGTCGCCGTTCCAATGGGACACGAATTTAAAGTCTCCGGAATTGATATCCACTCCGAAAAGATTTCTGATTTTGGGTGAACGGATATAATCAGTCAGAGAAGTATCATCCGGAAGGCCGGTAACCGGGAGAAAATATTCAATCGCCGTTTTATCAAACAGTTTCATTTCGCCTGCAGATGCCGTTTTTATGCTGAAAACGGCTATCTGAACAATAATACTGATCACTAAACAGATGGACCGCCGCATAGGATTATTTCTCCAGATATTTTATGCTGAATACATCCGGATTGACCCCGCCGTTGATAACGGTGTTTTCCATTTGAATGATGGTGGAACTGCCCGATGCGCTGACCGCAGCTGTTTTCAGTGCCATGAGTATCCCGCTGATTGTCTTTACTTCCTGGATAGCGACGGTCTTATCCAGCGCTCCGCTTTTATCATACATCTCAGATTTATAAGTGAAGTAATCATCCTGGGCAACCCAGAGTATGGATTTTGAATACGGAGCGTCGATCTTTTTGGGTACGCTTTGAATTACATAGCATGAAATTGATTCATCGGTCCCATTCCGTACTGCCTGGATTTGATCGGTTTTTATATAGGAATAGGTGTAATCTTCCTGGGAATGCTCTTCCATATCATAATAGGTAAAATCCGACCCCATAAATTTCCCGCTTTTACCGGACGCCGCTATTTTCCTGATTTTCCCAAGAGCCGGAAGGTACAAACGCTGATTGTCCCCTTCTTTATTATTCCCGATTGTCAGGAATTTAGTGCCGGCCACATCCGCCGGAGATATAAACTCCGCGAGGGAATCGGTGCCAAAATCGGTTTTCCTCATAGTGGATTTAATGGTCCTTTTTTTAACTCCGCCGGTTTGTTTCAATGTCATAGTAATGGTGGAAGCCATATCATTGGCTTTCGGTAAACCGTAAGACTTGCTCATAATTTCATCAGCGTCCGGTGCGCCGAATGCCGTAGAAGCGGCAATAAGGCAGCCTATCAGGATCAGTTGAAATCTCATAAATAACCTCCTGTGTTTAGAATACAAAAATGGCACACAGTGTCATTTTTGTATTTAATAACAATGTAACACAAACTGAACTGTTTGTCAAGAACGGCACAAAATATTTTTTATGTTAAATGAATCATATTGACACTCAATGACAATTGCTATATAATCAATCTATGAATGAAAATGATGAGAGTGTAAAAAACCTTCGAGAACGGCAGTATGAGTTCGCACGTAAAAGTATCTTTGATGCAGCTTTTGAACTTTTTAAAACGAAAGGCTTTGAAGAAACAACCGTTGACGACATCGCCAGGGCTGCCGGAACTTCCCGGCGGACCTATTTCCGTTACTTTAAGACGAAAGAAGATGTGATCCTGAGTTATATCGTCGATCTTGCCAGATTGGCCATAACATTTCTGTCAAATCGTCCGGCTGATGAAAAGCCGATAGTTTCATTACGGTATGCGATCCAGGCTGCAGTAGAAGAGGTAATGAACACCAGTCTTGAAACGCTTGAGAAATTGGTCCGTAAAACACCATCTCTCCGCGCGGCATGGCTTTTGCATCTTGATGTTGTGCAAGAACAATTTTCCGATGTGATTAAACAGCGTTATCCCAATCTGGATAATACGGATGCCCAGATACTGACAAGAATGCTGATTTCCTTTGCGGACATGGCTATTGCATCCTGGATATCGGATGTTAAACTTGATCTGGCTTCTTATATTGATGATTTATTAACCAGGCTTATTAAATTGTGCAATGTATAGAAATTCTTGACGGCAAACCCGGCATCGCTAACTGCAAAGGAGTTTTATTTCATTGTGACCGCCGTCGACGGAAGCAGAAAGATCATGGTAAGGACTCTGGAAGGATTCAGGGCGTTCACCTCCTGCCTCGATGGAACGAAAGAAAAGGGTGTCATCTATGGGACCGGCGCCTGGAAAATGGTTGAGAACAAGGGAAAGCCCGCATTTAAGCATGCGTACGAAATGGGAAAACAGGTGTAACGTGAATTTAGACACTCTTACTTTTTCCAATAACGATACCAGACCGTTTTATGCTATTCTGATCTGTCCAGCACTCAACTTTTTTTTTAATCTAAAGGAGATTTTTGTGTGAACACGCAGAGATATTCTACATTGCCGCTCTTCTGTCCCTGATCGGCGATTCGATGACTTCGCTATGACTTAATCCGATCGAATCCGAGTAACCAAGCACATGATCAAGTGCTTCCTGCCGGTGCTCTGAACTCACGAGACCTTTTTTCCCGACCCTCTTTTTGTCCAGCTCGAACTGCGGCTTGATGAGCGCGATTATGATGGAGCCTTCCTTTAATATCCGGGACACCGGTCCCAGGATTTTAGTCAGGGATATGAATGAGACATCGATGACGGCTAGGTCAGGCCTTGGATCAAAAACAGTTTGATCGATAAACCGGGCGTTTGTCTTTTCCATGGAAACGACGCGCGGGTCTTTCCGGAGCTTCCAGTCCAATTGATTGGTACCGCAATCAACGGCATAAACCCTGGCGGCCCCTCTTTCAAGAAGCGCCTGTGTGAATCCGCCGGTCGAGGCCCCGATATCGACGGCGGTTTTACCCGCGACATCAATATGAAAATGGTCCATCGCATGGAAAAGCTTGAGGCTTCCTCTGCTGACATAGGGAAAATTTTCCCTGATGCGGATTTGCGATTCAATAGAAACGGAGGTCCCCGCCTTTGTGACCGGGACTTCATTAATCAGCACTTCCCCGGCAAGAATGAGGGCCTGCGCCTTCTGCCTGGATTCACAGAGGCCTTTTTTGACAAGAAGGACATCCAGCCTTTCTTTTTCTATATTTTTTTTATTTTCCATACATAACCTTTAAAATTAGCTATAATTGCCACAGGCACGGAGATGGTATGATATTCCTGCAAAAGAATCATAGGTGATGTAACTTTAATTCGACGGAATTAAAGGGCCGGCGGCACAGGTTGTCCGTGTCGTGGGACAAATCGATGGAGTAACATCGAAAGATCCCGTCACAGAGATTAATCGTCAACCGGCCACCGAACATCCTTGTGTGAGTCGGGGTCTTGACCCCTTCATCACGTATAGAAGTAAGGTGTTACACGCTTATGATTTTAAAGCCCCTTGGTTCTGTTAATTTTATTAAAAAGGGGAAAAAGATGCAAGAAAAAGTTGGTATTGCCGGAATTGATTTAAGCAAGAGAAGCATGGTCGTTGTACGGTTGACTGATGGAGGAGAGAAAGTTCAGAGAGGTACTTTTACAACGAACCGGATCGGCAGAGAACGTTTTATGAAGTGGTTAAAACCCGAAGACACGGTTTACATTGAAGCCGGAAGCAGTTCATTCGGGTTAGCGAAAGAAATCAAGAATGAAGTCAAAGCAGAGGTTATTGTATTGAATCCCGGCGACATAGCTATGATATACAGGTCATTGAAGAAGACGGATAGAGAAGACGCGTTAAAATTGGCAAGATTGGGATTGAGAATACCGAGAGAAGAATTGCCCGAAGTTGCCATTCCTTCAGATGAAGAGGAGGATTGCCGGAGACTGATAAGCGAACATGCTTTTTATACTAAAGAAAGGACCGGTTTGATCAACCGGCTGCATTCTGTATATTATCAAGCAGGATTAACGGAGCTGACAAAAAAAGACCTGAAGACAAAAGTAAACCGGGATAATAGTTGCCGGCTCTTAAGCGAGAGATATTGCGGTGAGGCAAAGCGATTAATGAAAAGGATAGATGAAATCGAAAATGATTTGGAAGAGATTCATAACAAAGCAATAGAAGTATTAAAAAGCCATTTGGACATAACATCTATTTATATGTCGATGACAGGAATAGGGCCTATAATCAGTCTCGCTTTGTTTTCACACATAGGGTATTTTGACAGGTTTTCGAAGGCAAAGCAGGTAAGCAATTATGTAGGATTAACTCCAAGGGTAGATCAGTCCGGTAATACAGAAAAAAAAGGAAGAATCAGCAAGAGAGGCTGCCGTCAGATCAGAAGAGTTATTGTGCAGGGAGCCTGGTCTTTAGTTCGGTCAAAGAAGAAAAGTCCATTAAAAGATATGTTTACACGGATTTGTGTTTCAAGAGGCAAGTTTATAGCTATTACTGCTGTGGCAAGAGCAATGATTGAGATACTATTTTATATGGTTAAAAGACGGCAATATTATTATGGAACCAGTCAAACAGAAGTTCTTAAAAAGCTTCGGTTTTATGGTTTATTAAATTCAGGCCAAGGGGCTTGACAAATAACATAGAAGGACACAGAGGCCGGAAAAAATTTGGGGTTGTTTAAATTAATGCCCTTATCCTATTTTTATAAATTTTAAGATATAATAAGTAATTGAGGGCTATTATAAAACATATAAATTAAATTAACATTCAATATTATAACTCTGTGCCCTCTGTGTCTTCTATGTCTCTGTGGCTACCTCAAAAACCCGGTCAACGGCGAGCTGGCGGAAGCCGTTTTCTGTTCTTCCCTTAATTTTAAAAGATAGGCGGTCCTGCCGGCCTGGACGGCAAGGGAAAAAGCCCTGCTTATGGCAGCCGGGTCTTCCGATGTGGCTATCGCCGTATTGACCAGGACTGCGTCCGCGCCCAATTCCATTGCTTCGGCAGCATGGGAAGGCCTGCCGATACCGGCGTCGACAACAACTGGCAGCTTTGAATTTTCAATGATCATCTCGATAAAATCCCGCGCCTTTAAGCCCCTGTTTGAACCGATCGGCGAGCCCAACGGCATTACTGCGGCGGCCCCGGCGTCATAAAGCTTTCTGCAGGTGACCAGGTCCGGCTGGATATACGGCATAACGATAAAGCCTTCTTTTGCCAGGATTTCCGTAGCTTTGACCGTTTCCTCGTTATCCGGCATCAGGTATTTCATTTCATGGATCACTTCAATTTTAATAAAATTGCCGCAGCCCATTTCCCTGGCCAGCCGCGCGATCCGGACGGCTTCGCCGGCGTTCCGGGCGCCTGAAGTGTTCGGCATAAGCGTGACATTTTTCGGGATGTAGGACAGGATATTCTCATCGCCGGCCTTGCTGTCCACCCGCCTGAGGGCCACGGTAATTAATTCCGAAGAACTGGCTTTCAATATTTCGGGAATAAGCCGCGGGGAAGATAATTTCCCGGTGCCGATAAAGAGCCTGCTGGTGAATACTTTGTCCCCGATTTTTAAAACGTCAGTTTTATTTTCTTTATTCAAGACTCAAACCTCCAATAGAGATAAAAAAAGCACACCCCCGGTACGGAAGGTGTGCGTCAGCAATAAATGCGTCCGCTTCCCTCCGCCGGTATTATCCGGATCAGGTTACAGGGTTGGAATACAGTCCTCTCAGCCCCTCACCAGTTTGTCAGGCTTCACCAGAGAAGCAAACAAACTGGTGAGGGACACCCCTAGCTTTTAATAATAATACTACTGAGGTCTTTAATTGTCAATTTTATAAAGGTTTCCTTTTCCTTGACGAAATGAAGAAATTCAATTTAAAATAGAGGGTAGGGGATTAATGAAATAATATCTGGTATTGGGATAAAAAAAAGCTTTTCAATCAATTTTATCTTTCCGTTTGTCAGGGGATTAAAACGGACTGATATAAAGGAAGTTTATGCAGCTTTTATCAAATCTTTATTTTGCGGCGTTTATTATTTATCTTTTTTTTGGGCATTACAGCCTCGTCTATTCCCGGCAGTCCGCGGGGAAATTAAGACTCTTTATTTCATTTCTGATTTTGTGTTTCAATATGGCCCTCTGGTCGCTTGTTTATGCATTTCTTGTTGCGGCGCCGGATGAAGCCACATGTCTTTTGTATTTTAAAATATCACTGCCTTTTTTGTCGTTCTTTCCATATTTGTTTTTGATCTTTTTCTATAATTTGACTAAAGGGAAAAACAGCGGTCAGAAATTTGTTTTATCCGGAAAGAATAAATTTATTTTAATGGCCGTCCTGGCTGTCCCGCCGCTGTATTTTATAATAAAAGGACTGACAGGGGATTTGATGGTAAAAGGTTTTCAAATGACTTCCGCAGGCTGGCAGGCCGTCCATGCCACCAATTCTTTAATTTATAATCTCTTTAACGTTTATTATATGGGTTATCTTTTATTCTGCATCGGTTTAAACATCAGATGGCTGATAAAAGCTGAAAATAAAAGAGAAAAAAAACAGGCGCAGATTATTCTGGCCGCGTCTATCATAACCATGCTGATAAATGTTTCACTGGAAACATTTATGCCGCTGTTAAACATTATGCATATTCCTAAAATCGCCCAGATCGCTACTTTAATATGGATATTCGGAATCGGTTACGCCATTCATAATTATCAGCTGATGATGTTCTCTCCCGCATTGGCTGCCGAGGAAATATTGTCCAAGATGGTCAATATACTGTTTCTTGTTGATCCGCAGGGGATCATAGTCAATGTGAATCAGCATGCTGAAAGCCTGCTCGGTTATGTCAGAACCGAATTATTAAACAAGCCTGTTCACTCATTTTTTAAAGAGGGAACAAATTTGAGTAATGAGCTGGAAAAGATGAAGAAAAAAGTTTCTCCCGATTATTTCGGGGATTTTCATCTGGCAACTAAAAATAAAGAAATCATCCCTGTCAGCATTTCCGGTTCGGCGATTATTGATAAGGCCGGGGAACTTATCGGCATTTTGATTATTGCCGAAGACAGAAGGGACACTCTGCGGCTGAAGATGGAAGTGGAAAAGAGGGAAGGAGCGGAAAAAGAACTGCAGATATTGAATAAAAAACTGGAAAGCCTTGTAAATGAAAGGACCCGGGAGCTGGAGAGTCTGAATGAAAAACTTCAGGCAGAAACAGGGGAAAGAAAAAAAATAAACGAACAGCTTTTCAACGCCTTTACCCGCATCAACAGCATATTTGATATCTCTCCTTTTGCCATTGTCATTGCAGACACAAAAGGCAATATTGAGGACTGCAACACGCCTATGCTTATCATGGGAGGATATTCGCACAAAAATGAATTAATCGGAAAAAACGCGCTGCAGTTTATTATGGAAAAAGACAGAAAAAAGGGCGAAAAGAAAATTCAGGAGGTTTTGAAGAGCGGGGAAACAATCAGTGATAATTTCACCCTTCTGAATAAAAATGGAAAGGAATATGATGTACGGATTACGGCGCATCGTATTAATGATTATTGGGGTAAACCGTCCGGTTTTGTAGCATTTATTATTGAAACAAAGCTATAATAATCCATATCTTTAATTTAAGATAAAATATTTGTCCTGTCGATATTTAAATATTGATTATTAATTAAAAAAATTTTAAAATATAAATAATCTTTAATTGACTATTTCTCTTACATTATTAATATCCGGGAGGTAAAATGGAAATAGCCGGACTTAAAAACAAAAAACTCAGCCTGAAAAATGACGGGGTTCTTTCATTATTTTTTGCCGGGATCGGCAGCGCTTTCACTAAAAGGCTTTATCAGACAAACCTGCTTATTATAAAAGGCGATGATCATCTTCTTATCGATTGCGGGACTAAATTCTCCCAATCGCTCTTTGAATTAGGGCTCGGCGTTACCGATATAGAAAATATCCTCATCACGCATTCGCATGCCGATCATATCGGAGGCCTTGAGGAAGCGGCGCTGATGGGCAGATATTTCGCTAAAAAAAAGCCCAATATGTTCATTACGGAAACCTATCAGCAGTGCCTCTGGGATATGTCTCTCCGAGGGGGCTGCGCTTATAATGAAGAGAAAAACGGGTCTGTTCTGGAATTCAGCGATCTATGGAATGTGGTCCGTCCTCAATCTTTAAAGAATTATCCGCGTGAGACTTATGAATTAAACGCAGGATCGATCAATATCAAGATGTTCCGTACAAAACATATACCCGATAATTCGGAAAGCTGGGAAACTTCGGCATGGAGCTGCGGCGTTATTATTGACGACAGGGTCATGTTCACCGGCGACACCCGCTATGACGAGGACCTTATTTTATCTTTTGACAGGCTCTTTCACCTGGAAAACATCTTTCATGACTGCCAGTTTTTTACGGGAGGGGTCCACGCATCGCTGGATGAGCTCAACAGCCTTCCGCCGGATATAAAGAAGAAAACGGTCCTGACTCATTACGGCGATAATTGGGAGAAATTTGAGGAAAGGGCATTGGAGTACGGGTTTATCGGGCTGGCAAAACAGCATGTCTATTACAAATTTATCTGATGGTTCAATAATCCTT
This sequence comes from uncultured Spirochaetota bacterium, assembly GCA_963835575.1. Classification (GTDB taxonomy): domain Bacteria; phylum Spirochaetota; class Brevinematia; order Brevinematales; family JAOACQ01; genus CAVYGN01. Next base: position 479,850 of record CAWIGG010000002.1, read on the forward strand.
TTCTTTAACCACCAAGAACACCAAGGGCACAAAGATCACTAAGGACCATCAACGGGTGACTTTTAGTATATTCCATTCTTTATTAATTGCTTCAAACCTTTTTTATTTCAGCATTCCTTTAATTGAAAACACAGAGAACACGAAGCCAATTATAAATTAAGGATATTGTAAAAAATTTCCTTCATTTGAGGGTCACGAAGGACACGGAGAGCGGAATTAGGATGCTGAATGTTCTTTAAGGCCTTATTTTCATTTCATAGCTTTTATTTATTGATGGGCTTTTTATGGGAACCGGTAATTCAAAGTGGGTGGGGACGAAATGGAACCACAGATTACACTGATTTCACTGATTGTATTTTGGATAACAAAGTGGAAACCGGAATGACCACGGAATATACGGAAAGAACGGAACGGGTGAGGGTGTGGGCTACGCCCTGGCAAACAGAAGATATTGTTTATAAATTCCTGATTGATAATATTAAAGCGGTTGCGCAGAACCCAATTAAGCAGGATCGGCAGGATTAAAACCAGGATTATCAGGAGGTATTTGCATATGAGAGGGGAAGTGAGGTATAATGAATGTGTTTTATTATATAAATGAGGTATGAATATGGATTATTTCAATTTTTTGTTACCAATTATTACTGCCATTATTGGATCATATTTGACTTTTTATTTTACAAATAGATCAAAAAGGAACGAAGCTATTCTAAAATATAAAGAAGAAAAATATTCTAAGCTTTTAATAAAACTTCAAGGATTTGTAGGTATTACTGCAAACAATAAAACCAAGAGAGAATTCTTTGAAGAACAATATCAATCTTGGTTATATTGTTCAGATGATGTTGTTATTGCGATAAACCGTATGGTTGATATAATAATGATAGAAAAAGGAAATATTCCAAATCCTGAAGAAGGTAGAAAAGCTATTGGAAACATTGTTCTTGCTATGCGTAAAGATTTGCTTGGTAAAACTTCTTTAGAATATAAAGATTTTAGGTATATAAATGTTATTGATAAAGATTAATTAAACAGTAATGGCATTCACTAACCAAAATGATTATCCCCCTTAACTATCTCCATCCACTCAGGCTTTTTAATTTCTTCAAGCACTTCTATATAAAATAAATCCTCTAAAACTTGTGGTGAGCCTGCCGAATCCATCCGTCTAATCCGTGAAAATCCGCGTGAACAATGGGATATTATAATAAGGAATTGTTTACAAAAGATTTGAATTTAACAACAAAGAACCGTTAATCCCCGTTGGTGGTTCTTGGTGCTCTTGGTGTCTTGATGGTGAATTGAAATTTATTCGTATAATTTTAAAGGCATGGAGATATAAATATAATTCTCGTCCCCGATGGTTTTAAAGAGCATGGGACTTCCCTGAGAGTTTATGACAAATTCGATCCTTTTTCCATGCGTCACCTTAAGGAAATCGGCTATCGCTTTATAATTGCATGCTATTGTAATGGCGGCCCCTTTATATTCGATTTCCATTTCCTCTTTAGCGACGCCGTAAATCGGGTGGGAAGTCAGAATAGTAATTTTGTTTTCAGAAAGCTCCAGCTTTGTCTTTCCAGTGTCCGGGTCGCTCATTACGGAAACGATATCGAGCGCCTGAGAAAAGGAAGCGCTGTCGACAGTCGCTATGTTGACCCTTTCCGTCGGGATCACGTCTTTATAATTGGGGAATTTCCCGTCGACGAGGTTGGAGAACATATAGACATTCCCGATCTTGAAAAACGCCTGGTTATTATGGATGGAAAGAAGCGCGTCGCCGGTTGTCAATATCGACTGCAGGGTTTTGAAGATCCGCTGGGGCACGATGACGCCCAGCTCTATGGTGCCTTTCTTTTCCTCATATTCCCTGGTTATGACGGCAAGCCTCTTCCCGTCGCTGGTCACAAAGGAAAGAAAGCCTTCCACCGATTCCTCGATATAAGTCCCGGTAAAAGCCGGTTTGGAAAAGTCTGTTGAAATGGAAAACTCAGTTGATGTTATCTGTTCGAGAAGGGTTTCCTGCGCGGTCTTTATATAGCTCTCCCAGTTGAACTCGAAAAATATCGGATAGGCGTCGCCGGATACTCCGTTGATGTTGAAAATCGGGTTTTCCTTTCCTTCGGGATGTATGATGATCTCATGGTCATTGTCCGGCTTGGTGCTGAGGGAAATCTTCTCGCCGGGGATTTTCCTGACCGCTTCCAGGAGCTTCTTGGAAAGAAGGGCTATCTTGCCGCTTTCTTCAACTTTACCCGTTGTCTCGACCTTGACGCCGTTTTCGCCGTTGTATGAAAGCAGAATGATCGATCCGTCGCTTTGCGCTTCGATGTAAATATTGAGGAGCATTGCCAGGGGGGTTTTAATGTTAATAATGGAATCGGCGATGCTGAGATTATGAATAAATTCGTCTTTATTGACAATGAATTTCATTTTCAATCTCCTTTTTAATTTGTCAAAAATAGCAAAGGAATTATAATTATTTTTAATAAAATTATCAAGTTATCGGATAATATCGATAATTCAATTGATACCTAAACTGAGCGATTCTTTTATTAATTCAAAAAATCGGCCTGTTAAACGGGTGGGGTTTTAGAAATTTTAAGGAGTGAGATATTACCCATCCAATTTAAAGTACAAGACCCTTTAGAAAAGGTCCTTATTTGTTGAAATTTTAGTTTTGAGCGCAATACCCCCTTATCCGGTTTTTTAGCTTTAATAATTTATATTGGGACAACGAACAGGCATTTGTCCCAAACTTTAAATAGCCCCAATTCGTCTATTACTTCATGCCGAAATTTCAATACAATTTTTCTGCTTCTTCTTACGATCTTTCCGGCTATGTCAATAAAAAGCCGTCTTACAGTGTCCGGATAACTGCCAATTGGGAAGCTATCTGAAAGCGCGTCTTCCTGCATAGCAATCAATAAATTGCGGGATATCAGCATCAGAAAATAGTATGCGGCATTTGAGATAAACCTTTTGAAAGGGAGTGTTTCATCCGCAAACTCCTTCACGCTCCGATTTACCAATTCATCCTTCGCCCTTAAGAGATAAAGTTCGATAATCTCTTTAGCCGCCAGGTATTTTTCCAGTCCTGCCTTTTTTAGTAATTCCTGATTATATAAATTTGTGTAAATTAAATTATCCGGTTTCGCAAAATCCAGAAGGTACTCATCTCCATTATTTGCCCTTTTACAGTAAATCGCCCGGCGGCCTTTGCTCCATTTCTCCCGTTTGTCTCTAAAATCACAATATTCCCAGACATCGCCTTTTCTCTCAAAATTGCTCCAGCCTTGCGGAAGCTTGCGGATCAAATCCAGTTTGATGTCGTTGTACATTGTACCGCCGCAGATATAGTAATGTCCGTTTTCTTCCATCCATTCATAGTATTTCTGATCATTGAACCCACTATCTGAAACAACAATAACCGGCACGTCTTTATCGTATTCTTTACGGATCTTTCCGATGATTTTTTCAAGCGATTCGTTCAGGTCATTCCCGTGATTACAATGTGCGCTCCCTTCCCGAAACAGCGAATAAATCACATAAGGCCCCCAATAGAACAATAAAGGATGAAACCCTTTTACCATTTTATATGTCAGAGTTACGCCTTCCCGTTTTCGCGCGCTGTTATTGTCTAATACCGTCGAATCAACACCAAGTACAATTACCTTTGGCCGGGTTATTTTGAGCCGCCAGATAAACAACTCCAGTAAAAAATGACCTAAAGCATTCACCATTTTTTCCGTTACGGCGCCTAAGAACCGTTTCATTGTATGTGAGGATGCCATTTCATTCTTTGAGAACTCAATTGTCCCGGCATACCCCATATTGTTTTTCAGATCGTCAAACCTCGTCATAGTATTTTGGCTTCCGTCAACGAAAAAGCAGAATATCTGCTTTAGTATATTCTCGATCTTTTGCCCTTTTGAACTTTTCCGCAGGCCGTCAAATATTCCAGTAATCAGCGATAATACGTGTGTCCCTTTGAGGTATCTGCAAAAAAATGCCAATCCTCCCCTGCCGCTTAATAGATCATCCGTTATTCCAATTTCAGAAATCTCATTTTTGCAATATTTATTTTTTTCAGCCATAATTAACCTGCTTTTGCACCCAATGGGTGTTTTTTCGGGGTAAGGATGGCGGCAACCATTTCCTTACCCCATTCTATTTTAGCATGGTTTTTTATAATTCGGCTAATAAAGAATCGCTCAGTTTAGGTGATAATTCAAATTGGTATTTTTTCTTTGCGTTCATTTGCATGTCTTCTCGGATAGGAAAGTCTTCCGCTAAGCCACGCGAATATACGATAATATATTTTTTGATTTTTTCAAATAGTCTAGTACTGAAAATCAGGTTTTATTCATTATTAAAAAGTTAATGATAGAATCATTTTTTAAACCCCAATTGAACACAGATTTTCGCGGATTGAGCGGATCATCGCGGATTTACTATCGGGTGAAGAAAGCTATTTTTATTAGGCTGAACGGGTAGGGATCAGTTATACTTCGTTATGCTATGGCGAGGGTGAAACTCAGTTGATAAATTTCTTAATTATATCCTGTTTATGGCTTAAATCATATCCGTTTAATATCTGTTCGATATTGACAAATTCCATATCAAGATCCAGCAGATCTTTATCCCGGATCTCATTTTTAAGTTTTTCAATAATTCTATCCGCTTTGATGACTTTATACGGCCTGCCGTAATAATCGAATATTTTTATATCGACTGGATTATTGATGAATACGGAATTATGAAGCCGGAGTATTTTTTCATATAATTTAGAAAAAGTCCGTTCGATTCTATTGTCCGGACTTTTAAGCAGTCTTTTTATTAACGGCAAAGTTTCAGAGGCAGTTTTCAGTCGTTTAAAACAGCTTCCAAGCCATTTACTGTATGGTATATATTGATTTTCATAATAAAAGCACAGCTTCATAATATTGTTGATAATTCTATTCAAAATTAAACGGCACCCGGTGTCATCCTTGATTTCAAGGCATCTGCCTATAAAAGCCTCTTCATTTAATATCCCATACCATAAACCGATCATTTTTACGATCAATACATCTTTCGGACAGGATGAATAATATTTTCTGATCGTGTTCAATTTTTCAAGGCCGTCATGAAAAACCTTTCCGCCGGTGAATTCAATCAGTCCCTGTTCCGATATCTTCAGCCATTCAATGTTCGATAACCCGGATTCTTTATCGGTTCCCAGATAATAGTGCATGCATAACCGCACGGTTTGTATTTCAATCAGATGGTTTACAGGGACTTTATCTTTATATTCCATTTTTTGCGTGTTGTCTTTTCCGGGAGCAGTAAAATTGGTTGAAAAGCCTTTGTAAACCAATGGTAATTTTGTGGAAAACAGATCATTGATTCGAGTGAAGAAGTGAACATCATCTTCAGATATAAATATCTGCAATCGGGGACCCCAGTTATGGTCCATCGATATCGCGGTGTCCAGGCCGAGGACATCGGAACCGTAACCCAATAACGCGGCGGAATATTTTAATCCGGGGAAGTTGCTTTCCAATAACGGCTTGACACATTCAAAATAAAAACCTCCATTAAGGATCAGACCGGCAATAAATTTCCGCTTCATTAGAGCTCCATTCTACTCCGCTTTCACATTCCCTTTCTCGTCGAACTGGACGGTCATGCCGCCGGGGTATTTTCTGCCGCCGATCTTCGTGTCATCGGCGAGCATACCGCTTCTCAGTTTACCGGACTCGTAGAACGCGGCGGGCGTCCATTTCTGGAATGTGATGCCGTTGATCGACGTGTCGTCGCGGAGTGTCCCGCTCTGCAATTGACCGTTCGGGTGGAAAGAGGCGATGCTGCCTTTTTTAAAGACGAGGTCTTTCCCGGTGCCCTTGATATAGCAGTCTTCCGAGAGCATTCCGCTCTTTACGCTCCCGTTTTCATAGAGGCTGATCTCCGAGCCTTTTTTGAAACCGATCTGGAGGAGCGTCGCGTCCTGCGAGAGCGTCCCGCGCTCGACCTTGCCGGATTTATAGAACTGGACTGCGCCGATGAAGGAAATGTCCTGTATGGACGTTTCACCGGAAAGGATTCCCTGTTCCAGCGCGCCTGTGTCATAAAATGAAATGCAGGGCATATAAACGGCGGTGACAGAAGCGCTCAGATCGTTTGAGACTGTTTTCATGAACGGCTTGAAAGTCAGCCCCTCGAATACTTCGACCTCGGAAGCGAGTGCACCGTTGGAGATTGATCCGTTAGAAAAGAAAGTGACAAGCGTTTCGCCTTTGAAGATCAGCGGGGTTACGCCCTTCATAAGCTCCGAATCGTCGGCCAGAGTTCCGCTCAGAACCCGGCCGTTGGGGTGGAATTGGACTTCAGTATTGGATTTGTATGTGATCTTCTGTATTTCCAGCGGTTCCGTGATGACGAGGCTTGAAAGACTGCCGGATTCGTAATAGCGGACCCTTGTGCCGGCTTTATTGGTCACGCCGCGGAAGGCCGCGTCTTCACCCAGCGTTCCGTAACTGACCTTTCCGTTTGAGTAAAAACCTATTTCAGTATTTTCTTTATAAATCTTTTTGTCAACAGGCGTGTTTGTCGCGAGCGTTCCCAGCTCGAGTTTCCTGTTATTATAAAACGCGAACGGGGTACCGGACTGAAGGGATAAGGAATCGATAACGGTGTTTTCGGCCAGCGTGCCGGAAATAACAATGCCGGATTCGTCAAAGCCCGCGGCCGTCTCTTCCTTCAGGGCTATTTTATTGAGATTGGTTTTTTCAGCGAGGGTCGCCGTTTTTATCGAGCCGTTCTCGTAAAAATCGATTTCGGCGTCGCCCTTGCAGGAGAGGCCTTTGATGACGGCGTTGTCGTAGAGGGTGCCGAAGCTCACCTTGCCGGACTTATAAAAGCCGACAGGATTGTCGCCCTTGTACCGGACGCCGTCGATCCTGGCGTTATCAGCGAGCCGAATCCTTTCCGGCAGTATCATCTGGCCGGATTTGGAGAGGTTCAGCCGGGCTCCGTCCGGGACCTTGATATGCTTCATCCGGACAGGAGCGGCCAGGATGCCGCTTCTCGGCCTGCCGCTTGAATAGAGGACCAGCTCGTTCTTTCCCCTGAAGGGAATATCGCGGACCATCGTGTCCTTCTCGAGGTCGATTTTGTCCGGGAGGAGAGGAAAGCCGTTCTCGTCAAAGAGCATTTCCGTTCCCTTTGTAAAGAGGAAGCCGCCGATGACGGCATTACCGGGAAGGGAAATCCCCATAATTTTTCCGGATTCATAAAAATGCATTTCGGTCTCCGCCGGGAATTTGAACCCCTGGATTTCCGAATCCTGCGCCAGCGTGCCGAAGCTCACTATTCCGTTATCATAAAAATAGATCTCCCGGCTGCCCTTGAAGAGAATGTCCTGGAATTTTGTGTCTTCAGCCAGGTCCATTTTTGACGGCAGTTTTATAGCGCCTTTCTCGTCAAAAGATAAAGTAAGGCCCGCTGAGAATAGGATGCCCTGGATGCGGGTATTGGAGTCGATCTTCGCTGCCGTGATCTTTTTATTCTTTAAATAGATCTCGGAATAGGCGGGAAATTTGATCCCCTGGATTTCCGTGTCCGCGATCAGCTTGATGTAGATCAGGTCCTTGTTTTTATTTAAGAAGACTTCCGTTCCCTCTTTCAGGAAAATCCCCTGGTATGTCCTGTCCTTATTGACCGTAACCGTTCCTTCCATTGTAAAAAGAGGCGTAACGAATCCTGTAAGAATAAACAGGGAAATGATAAATAATCTATTTTTCATATGATCCTCGCTAATTTTTAATATTTCCGGAACTGTCGAATTTGATTTCTGTATAGGCCTCATATTTCTTCCCGTTTATTTCGATAGATTTCGCGGGCTTGGCTGAGAGCAAATTTCCGGTTTCATCCAGAATGATCTGCGTGCCCGGCTCAAAATTGATCTTATTGAATGTTTTACTTTCGCCCAGTGTCCCGCCGGAGAGTTTTCCCGATTCAAAGAGGCTGATACGGGTGTTTTTCTGGAATTTGATCCCCTGGAAAGCCATGTCTTCCATCACCTGGAAAGATTTGAGTTTTCCGTTCTCAAGAAAATTCAAGTTCCATCCGTTCCTCAGGTTTATTCCCTGAATATTCATGTCCTCGGCCAGTTTAGCCGTTTTGATCTTTCCGGATTCGTAAAATGAAACGGCCGTGCCTGCTTTAAAAGTTGTTTCCTGGATTTGAGCGTTTTCAGAAAGGGTAATGGAATTGAGTTTTCCGGATGGGTAGAATGAAACCTTCGCGCCGGTCTTGAGGTTCAGGTCGTTGATCTTCGTATCCTCTGCAAGAACGCCTGCGGAAAGCTCGCCGGTTTCGTAAAATGTCACCGGCGTACCGGATTTGAAGGTGTATGAAAGGACCTTTGTGTTCTCCTGAAGCTGTGCGCTTTTCAGAGGTCCCGACTCATAGAACTTCAGGCTAGTGCCCGTCTTGAGATTTATTTTCTGGACGGTCGAATCCTCGCCGAGGATCCCCGTCAGGACCGTTTCAAACGAACTGAAAACGACTTCGCTTCCCGTCTTAAAAACCATATTCTGGATTTTTGTGTTTTCCAGAAGATTGAGCCTTTCCGGCATGATCAGTTCGCCGCTTTTATCGAAATAAAGGCGCGTTCCGGCGGGAAAGAGGATCCCCTGGATTTTCGCGCTTTCGCTCAAGAGCGCCGTGTCGAGCTTTCCGCTTGAGTTCAGGCCGATCTCGGTGCCTTTCGGCAGGGCCAGGCCCTGGATTTTAGCCGGTTCGGCGAGGACAGCCGTAGCGAGAGTGCCGGCCTCGATAAAATCGACGGTTGTGCCGCCTTTGCAGGGAATATTATTGAGTATCGTGTCTTCCGATAGGTAAGCGAAATCCAGCTTGCCGCTTTCATAAAAATAGACAGACGAATCGGCCTTGAATTTAAAGCCCTGGACAGCGGTATTGCCGGCGAGAACGCAGGATCTCAGGCTTCCGGACTCATAGAACGAGACCTTTTTATTTTTACCGCAGACAATGCCCTGAATTTTGGCGTCCTGCGCCAGGATGCCGAACTGCAGGCCGGCGGAGGAATAGCTCTGGATCCAGCCGCTCTTGATCGATAGCCCCTGGATTTTTTTTGTTTCGGGAATGTATTCCCAATCCCCGTAGATGAAGAGCGGGAAAAGAATAAAAAACAGGGCAAAAAGCGCTTTTTTCATAATTCCTCCAAAGTAGAAATATGAATTTAAGGGTTCCTTCTATTATAGTATTAAATTGAGCGATTGGTTAAATAATCCAGCGTATAAAATAATGAAGACACATGCAGAGGTTGATAAATCTTATTATTATTCAATAAAGATTTAATTTCTTTAAAAGAATATTTTACGACTTCAATTTGCTCAGTGTCGTCCAAGATTTGATCTTGTTTTAATACCGCATCTAATGTCAGAAAACAATATGCCATATTGCTATGATTCGCCGGATTAGGGGATAATTTACATAATTGAATGAAATTATCACTTCCATAACCTGTTTCTTCTAATAATTCCCGTTTAGCGGCTTCTAACGGTGATTTATCATCTGCTTCAACTGAGCCGCAAGGGAGTTCTAATATTGTGTCTTTCATGCCATGGCGATATTGTTTTATCATAATTATCTCATTATTAGTTGTAATAGGAACTATATTAACCCAGTCGGAATATTCTAAAACATAATATGGTTCAATTGTTTTACCATTAGGCATGACACATTCATCAGATCTCAGTGAAATCCATTTGTCCTTTATAATATGTTTTGAAGATTTAATCAGCCAATTCATGCTTAATCCTATATATAATTTTATGAAAAAAGCATAGTATACAACCTGTTATAGCTGAAAGCTATCACCATAAATGAGGAATTTCAATTAAACCGGGATGTTGTATTTAAAGTACCTCGAGTTTATTTTCCGTTCCACCGGAATTCTTTCAGTGCAGGGTCGTTTTTAAAATTGTTCTTGATCAGGTTCAGGTCGTCGCTCCCATAGCGGGCCATCAGGGCGTTGGCGATATCGACGGCGGCCGCGTTTTCGATCACGACGCCGCATGCGGCCACGGCCGCGACGTCCGAACGCTCCGTCGCGGCGCTCTCGTCCTTTTTTGTTTTGACATTGACAGTCTTGAGCGGACTCATCAGGGTAGGGATGGGCTTCATCACAGCCCGGAAAACAATGGGATTGCCGTTAGACATGCCGCCCTCAATACCGCCGGCGCGGTTCGTCCTTCTATAGTATTGCTTTTTTTTACCGTCAAAGAAAATCTCGTCATGGGCGTCTTTGCCTGAAGTGGAGGCGTTTAAAAAACCGATGCCGAACTCGATGCCTTTGACGGCCTGGATGCTCATAACCGTCCGGGCGATGTTCGACTCCAGCTTTTCACAGGAATTCTGGTAGCTTCCGAGGAATGGCGGAACCGGGCGTATGATCGTTTCGATGATGCCGCCGATGGTGTCGCCCTCCACTTTGATTTTATCTATCAGAGCTTTGATTTCGGCCTCTTTTTCAGGAGAACCGGCGCTGCGGAGTTCAGAGGCCTCCGCTTTCCGCTTGATTTCGTCTATTGAAAGCGGCGCCGTATCGACGGTGATGCCGCCCCAGTTGACGACATGGGAAATAATTTCAATGCCGAATTCCTCTAAAAAAATACGGGCAATGCTGCCGGCCGCTACCCGGGCGGCCGTTTCACGCGCGCTTGAGCGCTCGAGGACCTGGCGCATATCATCTGTCAGGCCGTACTTGTACGCCCCGATCAGGTCGGCATGCCCTGGGCGCGGTTTTAAAACCGGCTCGGATTCCTTATTCTTCCAGTTTTCATAATCCTTGTTCCAGATGATAAGAGTAATGGGTGCGCCGTTTGTTTTTCCCTTGATAATGCCCGAGATGATCTCGGTGCGGTCGCTTTCTATTTTCATCCGGGCGCCGCGGCCGTATCCGCCCTGCCTTCTCGAAAGCTCGCGGTTGATATAAGTTTCGTCAATCTTTAAATTGGAAGGGATGCCTTTTATTGTGACGGTCATTCCCTTTCCATGCGATTCGCCGGATGTGATGTATTCGATCATAAACAATTCCTGATATATTTTTCATTATTTTAATGCTATTTAATTATAATATCAATCAAAGAAATTATAATTAATGGGTCTTCCGCTAAGGCACGCGAATGCACGCCAATGAATTCATAATCAAATACTTTAATTCGCGTTTATTCGCGTGTATTAGCGGATTATCAAGTTTCCAATACAGTTCAATCGACTCTATAGTGCGTCCCGATGCTTTCGCGGTTGGCCAGGGCATGCTTGGCGACGATCAGGCCCGTCTGGACGGCGTTGCGGAGCTCGATGATGGATTTGCAGACTTTCGTGTCGCGGTAGAAATCCTCAATGTCTTCCTTTAAATTATTGAGATCAACTATGGCCCTTCTGAGCCTTTTTGTACCCCTGACCGCCCCGACATAATTCCACATGATATTTTTCAGCAGGTTCCAGTCCTGATTGATCAATGCCGGGTCAACTTCTTCGGTAATGCCAGTGTCGATCCAATCCTGGATTTTTGAAAAACCCAGGTCTGTCATAAAATCCTTTCTGTTTTTAGTGATATGTTCGGCGATCCTTTTCCCGAAAATCACGCCTTCAAGGAGGGATGTGCTGGCCAGACGGTTCGCCCCATGCAGGCCGGTGCATGCTGATTCGCCGGCGGCAAAAAGCCTTTCGATGCTGGTCCTGCCGTTCATATCGGTCAGTATTCCACCGCATGAAAAATGAAAAGCCGGTACTACGGGGATCGGCTGCATCGTGATATCGAAGCCGTACTGCAGGCAGGTTTCGTAAATATTGGGAAAGCGGGCTTTGATATCCCCGCTGCCTATCCGGGTGACATCCAGATAAACAAATTTCTCGCCCGATTCCAGCATTTCGTTCAGCATGGCGCGCGTAACAATATCCCTGGGCGCGAGGTCTTTCTGCGGATGGTATTTCTCCATGAACTGGTGCCCGTTCTTATCAATAATGACGGCTCCCTCGCCCCGGACGGATTCGGAGATCAGAAAATTATTGGCCTTCGGATGGTAAAGAGTCGTCGGGTGGAACTGGGTATATTCCATATTAATAAGTCTGGCGCCGGCCCGGTTTGCCATAGCGTATCCGTCGCCCGTGGCCAGGTATGGATTTGTCGTATGAAGGTAAATCTGGCCCATGCCGCCCGTGGCCAGAATAACGACTTTTGAAAGGATCTTCTGGACTGTTTTGTTTTTATTATCAACGGTATAAACGCCCATGGATGTGATCGGCTGGTACATACGGAATTTATCCGTTGAATGGTGGTCCAGGGTAATGATATCAATGGCGGTATGATCGACAAGTTGTGTGATATTTTTACATTTTTCAATGGCTTTTACAGCCTTTTGCTCAACGCTTTTTCCAGTCGAGTCAAAGGCATGGAGGATCCTGCGGGTGGAATGAGCCCCTTCTTCCGTCAGGTCGTATTGCCCTCTTTCGTCTTTTGAAAATTCGACATGGAAATTCTTGATGAGGACTTCTTCCACGGCGCTGCCTGATTCCAGCGCGACAATGCGGGCAGCTTCGGGATTGGAAATGCCTCCGCCGGCGCTCATAATATCATTATAGAGAAGTTCGGGCGAGTCTTTTTTTCCCCTGTAGACAATACCGCCCTGAGCATAGTATGTATTGCTTTCCTGTAATTGATCCGCTTTATTGATCAGGCCTATTGAAAAGCCTTCTTTAGAAAGGTAATAAGCGCAGACGCATCCGGCGATCCCGCTTCCCACAATAACTACATCAAATTCCATGAATATCTCCCGATGTTATAATTCGGATAATATAAGCGGTTTGCCGTCGGTAACAGCGATGGAATGTTCCCAGTGGGCGGCAGGCTTTTTATCCAGGGTGACCACGGTCCATCCGTCGCTTTCGGTCCTGACCTGATAGCCTCCGAGCGCGATCATCGGTTCGATCGCCAGGACCATCCCTTTTTTGAGCCGCGGGCCTTTCCGCTTCGGGTCATAATAATTGACAATCGGCGGTTCTTCATGCAGGGCTTTTCCGACTCCGTGCCCGCAGTAATCCCGGATGATTCCGTAACCTTTGGGCTGGAGGTAAAAAGATATGGTCTTGCCGATGTCATTTAAATAACTGCCTTCTCTTGCCGCGTTGATTCCCAGCAGTAAGGATTCATAAGTCTCGATCACAAGCTGTTTAACTTCAGGCATGACATTCCCCACCATATAGGTATAGGCCGCGTCCCCGTAATAACCGGACAGAATTGTCCCGACATCAATACTGACTATGTCGCCGTCTCTTATCACCCGGCTGCCGGGTATGCCGTGGATCACCTGCTCGTTAATAGAAATGCATGTGGCGGCGGGATATCTCGGGAAATGAGGGGCCGGTTTATATCCCTTGAAAGATGGAATGGCGCCTTTTGAAAGGATAAAATCCTCGGCGATCCGGTCGATCTCCCCGGTCGTAATACCCGCCCTGACATAAGGTTTTAAATTAACAAAAAGCTCCGCTATGATATGATTGCTTTTTTTAATATATTCGATTTCAACGCTGTTTTTAATCAGTATCATGTTTTATTTTGCGGACGCTTCTTTGACTTTCAGATCGGACATTTTCTTTTTTTCTTCCTCAAAGATCGCGTCAAAATTAATGGACGGTCCGGAGACAAAAGCGTCTTCAATGATCTTATCGACATCCTTTTTCTGCCCGGCTGTAATGATAATATTCCCTTTCACGACAACGCCGGGTTCCATTGAAAGCTGGGGAGTGGTTATATTGCCCAGGACCCTGCCGGTGGAGAGAAGCTTTACTTCATCCAGCGCTTCGATATCGCCCAGGACAACCCCCGCTATGGTGACCTTTTTTGCCCGGATGACTTCGGTCTTGACCTTGCCGGTTTCGCCGACATAAAGGTGTTCCTCGGACCGGATTTCCCCCTCGAATTTTCCGTCAATCTGGAAAGAACCATGGACAAAAAATTTACCCTGAAATACCGAACCTTCACCTATCATTGTATTGATTGAGCCTTCGGCTTTTGGCGGCATAATGACCTCCTTTTATTGCGATCAGAGAAAAGTGCAATTGCGTATTATATCGTCAATTTAACCCTATGATTATAACATAAAAATTAATTTCACGTTATATTTATTCAGTTATTTATAAAGGAAGGCACAAAACTGCGGAAATATTTTTCAGCCTGTGCCAGATCCAGGCCGAAACGGCCGATTTCCTCTTTGCTGTCATCTCCATGAAAATCGCTTCCCGCTGTCAGAATAAGGCTCTTTGAAAAGGTCTCTTCAATCTTCCTGGATAGATCATGCGAGATTTTCGGGTGTTTATATTCAATTCCAGACAGACCGGAAGAGATCATTTTATCGAGATAATTCCAGTTTTTTGAAGTATATAAAAAAGTCGGATGAGCGGCCACGGCATTTCCGTTATTTTCTTTGATGGTGCGGATGATATCATATGTGTTGACTTCTCTTCTCGGAATATGGCAGGGGCGCCCGCCTCCCAGGTATTTATCAAAAACCTCATGCGTGTCCGCCGCGTAACCCTGCCGCACCATTTCCCGCGCTATATGCATCCTTCCGACAGGGGCTTTGTTATTTTTGATAATATTATTGATGTCTAAATTTATGTTGTATTTCTTCAGGCAGTCCAGGATGCGCATCGCCCTTCCGAGGCGCGATTCCTTGAACTGCCGGGTGAGACCGTCCATTTTTTTATAGGAAAAATCAGAAAAATACCCCAGGATATGAAGTTCCCCCGTCTCTTCAAGAAAAGTCGAGAATTCGCATCCGGCGATAAAAAAAAGGCCGGTTTTTTTTCTCTGAAAAACTTTAATGACGGATTCAATCCCCTCAAAAGAGTCATGGTCGGTGAGGGCGAACCCGGGAAGGCCCTTCTGTATGGCCATAGAGGTTATGTCTTCCGGGCTGTAAAGCCCGTCCGAAAAATTTGAGTGTATATGCAAATCGACTAATTTCAAAGAAAAGCTCCTTTATTAACAATTTAATTCAAAAAGTCTTTTAAGTCTTCCGCTAAGCCACGCGAATACACGCTAATGATAATTATTTCAATTATAAATATATATTTTTGAAATTATATAAAAACATCAATTTTTAAATTATTATAATATCTTATTCGCGTCCATTAGCGGATTACTCGTTCCTTTAGATTGACGATTTGTTCCTGATGTTGCTATCAGATTGACGCCTTTCATGATAAAATCGTGTATAAGTATCTGTCCCTCCGATACAGGCGCTTTAAAGGCTTTTTCCCTGATAATCGCCATTGCTTCAAACAGCTTTTTTTGGGGGATCGGCCTGTCGGTCCGGACGCTCGCAAGGCTTTCAATCCCGCCGGTTACTTTAACGGTCGATGTCAGCGTTCTCTGCGGATTGTCCATTTCTTCGCGGGCATACTCAGCGCCTTTTTTGCAGACGGCGTTTTGGACTTCATAATGCCCGTTTTTTTGCTTTATAATTGTCATCAGGCAGCTTTTCGGGCAGAGTATGCAGGTGAGGGATGTTTTCATAAAGATTCCTTTATATTTACCACAAAGACACAAAGAGCACGAAGAAACACGAAGATTGTATTAGCGGCATTTATTGTAATATAAAAAGCCATTTATTAACATACCTTTCTTATAATATCCGATTGTTCACGCGGATTAGACGGATGCCTCGACTACGATCGGCACAAGTTCCGCGGATTTGCGCGGATTGGGATTGGATTTTAATCGGAATTCTAATATTCATAATTAATTCCATTCATCTTTTCAAAATTAACATTAAAAATATTGTTTAACTTTTTCCCATATTGAAAAATAATTGTATCTTTTCTTGTATTAATATAAATTAATCCGCTAGTCAGATTTTCATCATATAAAGATTTAATAATTTCACCCTTATTATTAATGAATAATGCCCCCCCACCTCTTTTATCTTCTCTAATAAAACTATATAAAAAAATATTAAAATTTAATATATGGCCCTACTGCAAAAACAATCCTACCGATTCATGTACAAAAGTTGCATAACTCGTTATAATATATGCACATGAATCAGAGAGAGGTCAAAATGTTCAAGCTGAATCAGAGACATATAGAACAGGATTTATATCCGGTAAGATATGAAATGAACCAGGAAATGAGAGAAAGTTTAAATGAAAGCTGGGCCGGGCTTTTTTACCAGAAAGTTTTCTCAAAAATAAATGAGCGGAAGTTTGCTCCACTATATGACCCAAAACTTGGTAGGAGTAATTTCCCGGTCAACATATTAGCCGGGCTGGAAATCATGAAAGAGCTATTCTCTCTGACCGATGAACAGTTGTTTGAGCGGTATCGATATGATTTATCGTTTCGATACGCGCTGGGATTGGAAGACATCAACGCGCAGCAGATGTCGATCAGGACGTTATACTATTTTCGTGCCGCTGTGGCGGAGAATCAGGACGGGCTTTTTGACGTTATATTTGATGAGTTTCGGGATCTTTTAATTGGAGAGGTCGGGATCAAAACCGGACTGCAGAGGACAGATTCTGTAATGATTGGGGCCAATATCAAGCGGCTGAATCGGGTTATGCTGTTTCATAAAGTGTTGTCCAATATGGCGGAAGATGTTTCCAATGCTGGATTTTCCTTAAGTGAAAGATGTAAGGATTTTCTAAAACAAAATGAGGACGGATTCAGTTATCGACTGAAAAAGGAGAATTACGAATCGAAAACGGTGGAAATTGGCGAGGAAATATTCGGGCTGATTACAGAGAACGTGTTTCACAATAAAGTCAGGAAACAAAAGAGTTTCCGGCAGGCAATGAGACTTTTGCGGGAACAATGCCGGATAGAAAAAGAAGGCAAGGTGACGCTGAAGCTGCCGCGGGAAATCAAAGCCTCATCGATGCAGTCGCCGGTGGACGAAGACGCGACCTACCGGGAGAAGCGGGGAAAACAGTATGTCGGGTATAAGGTGAACGCGGTTGAAACCTGTGACCCTCAAAATCCGATGCAGGTGATTACCAGCATAGAAACCGCATCGAATAATGCTGACGATGGGGATTTATTCCGCAGGCAACTATCTAATTTAAAAAAGGAAACGAATATTGAAACAGCGATAAGCGATGGCGGTTATAATTCTGAAGACCTTCGGAATGAGAGCGGCGAAGACGTTCAACTGGTAATGAGCGCGATACGCGGCGTCGATCTGGAAGGGATAAAAAACAAAGCGAAACTTTCTGAGTATACAGACCCAAAAACCGGCAAATATGGGATGTGTCCGGCGGGAGAAATCCCGAATAGCATTATTGAAAATGAAGATGGTTCCGTGGTATTGAATTTTGATGTAAAAAAATGTGCCGCCTGCGATAAGAAAGAAAATTGTCTGGCCTGTGTCGGCAAGAAGCAAAGTCGGCTGGTAATAGACGCCAAAAGGGAATGGATGGATGAATTTTTGGAATTGATATGTATGGATGCAGGAAAATTTCTGATGGGACTACGCCCTGCCGTAGAAGGATTGATGAGTTTATTGAAACCAAAGTATTTGAGCGGCAGGATTTTGTTCCGTGGTCTGGTAAAAGTCAAAACCCGCATGCTTTTAAGGGGAATCGGGATTAATTTCAAGAGATATCGGGGCTATTTGGCTGATAAATCGAAGGCTGCCGCCGACATGGCCTTTGATTTCTTAATCTTTTTCCTTGTGCGGTTGAAAATTTGCCGGAATATCCCCTATGCTTGTGTTTGAATTTTTTCAGCAGGGCCATATATACTTTGCAAAAATACTTTTACTGAATTTTGCATTTTGATCAGGATTTTTAATATTTTCTTTTATATTTATTTTATTTAAATTTAAATTGATAAATTCAACAGGCATATGTATAGAAGTCTGATTATTATAATTATTTATTATATTTGTGATATTCAACCCGCTTTCCAAAATTAGTTTCTTTTCTATTTTCAGTTCTATGTTTTCAACTTTTAAAACATACTTCCTACCAATAAAGAAATTGGTGCCTGTATAATCAGGATATAGTATATATGTGTCCTTTCCCTCGATCATAGGCGGTAAGTTATTAATGAGGATTCCATTGTTGCCTACCCCAATCTTAATAACCAGATCCCCATTATTATTCATTGAAATTGTTTTAGTTTCATTTAATGAATCCTCTAGGGCTCTTTTGAATGCAAATGTGCCACTAAATTCAAACTCCTTTATCTTTGCCAGATTGATATCCCTGGTATAAAGGGTTATTTTTATTATTTCCCGGAATTCCCCTTTTTTTTCCACAAATTCCACATATTTTATGTAATCATCCCAGGTCAGGCTGTTATACTGGCCTTCCCAGTCCTTTTTTATTAGACTTCATATATTCATAAAGGGCGGTTTGAAAAACCCACGTATCATATACAAATAGTATATAAAAACATATAATCATAGTCAAAGAAAACAGAGGTAAGGCTATGACAAAAATTAAGCGGAAAGACCGTAACTTGTTTGAATATCAGGAGCGGATGGAAAAGCTAAGCGGCGTAAAAACACCGCTGGATAAGCTTAACAGGGTTGTAGACTTTGAGATGTTCCGGCCGCTGTTAACAGAGATTTTGGCGCCGAAAGAGCAGAAGGCGCCGGGCGGAGCGCCACATTATGACTATGTTTTCATGTTCAAGATACTGATATTCCAGAGGTATTACAATCTTTCCGATGAGCAAGCGGAATTTCAGATCAATGACAGGTTATCCGTTCAGCGATATCTTGGGATAACACTTTCGGACAAAGTTCCGGACTACAGTAAAATCTGGGAATTCAAGGAAAAACTGATGAAAGCGAAAGCAATAGAGAAACTTTTTAAAATATTCGATGAGAATCTTGAGAATAAAGGTGTGATAGGGAAAGCGGGCGTTATGGTAGACGCAAGTTTTGTGGATGTTCCCCGGCAGAGGAACAGCCGCGAAGAAAACAAGAAAATAAAAGAAGGCGAGGTTCCGGAAGATTGGAAAGATAATACGCATAAGCTTTCCCATAAAGACACGGATGCGCGCTGGATGACCAAGAATAAAGAGAGGCATTACGGATACAAAAACCATACAAAGGTTGATGTGAAGTCAAAACTTATTCGTTCTTATGTCACGACAGATGCGAGCGTTCACGATTCACAGGTAGTTGAACCTCTATTGAATGAGAAAGACAAAGGGAAGCCGTTTTACGCGGACAGCGCATATGTTGGCCCAACGGTAGCAGGAATATTAGAAAAATTTGAGATGAAAAACCGGATTCACGAAAAAGGATACAGAAATAAGCCATTGACGGAGAAGCAGAAAGAAAAAAATAGAAGAAAGAGCCGCATCCGAGTTCGTGTTGAGCATGTTTTTGGTTTTGTTGAAAATAGTATGAACGGCAGTACAATACGATCGATAGGAAAAGAAAGGGCAGAGAGCCAAATCGGGCTGATGAATCTGGTTTATAATTTAGCACGGTATGTTGTGGTAAAAGGTCGAATTGCGTCTTGTGCGGCTTAAAATACAGAAGATATGGATAATATTGCCCGTGTTTGGCTGAATTTTGGTAATAGAAACAGTTTTTAACCTGTTGGCAGAAATATTTTTAAAATATTTTCTATTATCAGGGAAGTGTTGATAAATTAGGCGGTTTTTAAAACCGCCCTAAAGATAATCGTTATATCCTCTGGGTATGCCGATATCAATAACTGCTATCATTCCGAAGAAATTGAAAATAGTTTTGCGCTCAAAAATGTAAGATGTATTGCTGATATTTACAAATGGTATTAAAGGCTTCATATTCCGGATAAACTCAGAACAATTCGTCTCTTTTCCATATTGTTTAAAGTATTTATCCTCACTTGAATAATAATTAAGCACCTGAAGCGCATTATCAAGACTTCCGTTTATTAAATCCACACTGCTATAATCATCCGGTAATATATCATATTCAATAGGTCTTCCAGTAATCTTGTTTGTCATTTTAGAATTAGGATTGTAAACATATTCTTTTGCTTCTTTGTAGTTGAATCCCTTTGCTGTCAATTTAGTTTTATCAATACTTTTATTCTCAATCCACCCGCTCTTTCCTGAAGAACTGGCAACAAAAAATCCATCGCCGTTCCCTTTCAGCACACGGAACGTATAGCCAGGTTCAATATAATCGATTTTTGTTTTTTTAACATATATCCCCTGTATATCCTCATTATAGGCGTATAGTTCTATCCGCTTATTTTCTTTGAAAACATTATCCTTCTGTTTTAGAAATTCCTCTGGTTTCCATTCGGCCAGGGTGTTGGTACTGACCCATCCTGACGGAGACGCACCACCGTGCGTCTCTACGGTGATTTTTGCCCATTCGCCTTTGGTTTCCGTTACGGACACACGGTCGTATTTCATCAACTGGTCAATGTAACCTTTCACGTTCGTGTCGCCCGGCACGGCCAGGACGGCGGGGGCGTTCGAGTCTGAGGCTGACGGCAGGTCTTTATAAATTGGGACATTATTTGTAATACAGTACATATCCGTACCGGCGTGCGCCGTTGAAAATGCCGCCGTCAGGAGGAGGAATAGGGGGAGGAATAAGGGTTTATTCATAATCATATCCTCGTGGTTTATTCCATTGTAGAGACGTCCGTTCGGATGTCTCTACACATTATTGATCATCGCCGAACATTTCATCCTTTGCCCAATTCTGGGGGTTATCCGCAATGTATTTGCGGACCTGATGCAATTCTTTTTCATTACGGATCACACGGTCATGGTAACGGGATTGCCAGATTGTTTCACCTGGTGTATTCCTGGATTCATTGATCCGTTTCGTCGCCGCGGATTTAAAACCGGCGATAAATGACGATATTGATTTGGGTTTCCGGTTTGCCGCGCCATGTAGAGACGCACGGCCGTGCGTCTCTACATGCACCGTCGATTCATAATCAACAATTCCGACAACCGCATGAATATGGTTCGGCATAATGATGTTTGAATCACATTCTAATTCTTTGCGTATTTTAAATGATTTTAACCATTCATCATGGACAATTTTCCCTATATCCGAAAATACCATTTCCCCTTCCTTAATATCACCAAACAACCATTCCCTGTTTTTCACGCAAATGGTTATAAAATAATATCCGGGTCCTGAATAATCCCAACCCGGCCGCCTGTTCGATTCAATTCGATATTTATTATTAAATAATGCCATATTTAATTTACAGGAGACGCACGCCGTGCGTCTCTACGTTTCTTTTCCCCCGTTTCCGTGTTTGTGGTCTTCGTCCCTCTCCGTGCCCTCCGCAATCTCTGTGGTTTATTTCTAACGTACTATTATAAAGAGGCATCGAATGCCTGACAATAAACCATCGCCAATTCACCAGACACCCAAAATTTACCCAGTTCCCCGCACCCTGGTTCCTCTTCGTGCCTTCCCGTCTTGTTAATCCCATTCGCGTTTATTCGCGTGCATTCGCGGGCAACCCTTCGTGGTCCTTGGTGCTCTTGGTGTCTTTGTGTTTAAAATTTATCTAATCTATTACCATTAGGCAATCTTATTTATCCAATAAATCCACTGTCAGATTTTTCAAACCCATCCCCGCCGGATTAAAATCAAACCGAATCATCTCGGGTGGATTCACCCTGGCCAGCCGGATTTCCTTCAGCATTTCCTTATCGGATGACAGACGCAGTATCTTGTCTTTTCCCGGTTCTTTCACACGCATAGAGAACATGACCTCCCTTTCGCCGCTCACAAAAGAAGGCAGGACATAGCGGATGCCTCCGCTCCACGTTACTGGTTTTGAGGCTTTGACGCTTTTTCCCAGAATATATTCCGCGGCTGCCTTTCCAACCGCTTCCGCTTCCCATGAAACATTGTCCACAAGGTCGTGGACATGGAGCACATTACCGCAGGCGAAAATTCCCGGTATTGAGGTTTGGCCCGTTTCGTCGACACTGGGGCCGAGCGTGAAGGGATTGATCGCAGCGCCGGCGTTCCTGGAAATCTCGTTTTCGGGAATAAGCCCGACAGAGAGAAGGACTGTATCGCAGTCAATCTTTTCGGCGCTGCCGGCTATGGGATTCCCGTTTTTACCCAGCCTGGCTATTGTGACGGATTGAAGCCTGCCGGTCCCTTCGGTTTTTACGATCGTATGGCCGAGGAGGAGCGGTATATTGAAATCGTCGAGGCACTGCCTCAGATTTCTCGGCAGGCCCCCGGCAAAGGGAAGCTTTTCGACAACGACCTTTACCTTTGCCCCTTCCAGAGTGAGTCTCCGCGCCATGATAAGACCGATATCGCCTGAGCCGAGGATGACGATATTCCTGCCGGGCATGATGTTCTGAAGGTTGATCAGCCTCTGCGCCACGCCGGCCGTATAGATGCCGGCCGGCCTCGAGCCCGGTATCGCCAGGGCGCCGAAGGCCCTTTCCCGGCAGCCCATTGCGAGGACCACGGCCTCCGCTTTTATTTTTTCCATTCCATGCCGGCTGTATATTGACAGCGTCCTGTCTTCCGTCAGCTTCATGACGCTCGAGTTCAGAAGCACCGGTATCCCGGTTTTTTTTATTTCACCGCTGTAAAGGCTTGAATATTCCGGTCCTGTTAAAGATTTATTGAATTTCAAAAGGCCGAAGCCGTCGTGGATGCACTGGGGCAGGATTCCGCCCAGCCGGCTGTCCCTTTCGATGAGGACGATGTCTTCGATGCCGTTCTCTTTAAGCGAGAGCGCCGCAGCCATTCCGGCCGGCCCTCCGCCGATAACCGCCGCCTGTTTATAGACCATATTACTTGACCCTCCCCGTGAAGAGATGAGAGCCTTTGCCTGCGAAGCTCATTTTGCCGGGAGGGATGCCGTACCTGTTTTCCAGGAGAGAGACAATTCTTGTGGTGCAGAAGCCGCCCTGACAGCGGCCGGTTGTGGCGCGGGTCCGGTTTTTTATGGACTTGAGTGTTGTGGCTCCGAACGGGTTTTCCAGGGCGGACAAGATATCCCGTTTTGTGACATGCTCGCATCGGCAGATCACTTCCCCCGAATCCGGATCTTCTTTAATTAAACGGGACTGTTCTTCCTCATTCATGGAAGATAAGGGTCTTCTCAGTTTATGAATATGACAGGAAGTTTTCTTTTTGAAAGTTTCTTTCCGTGTCACTAAACCCGCCGTCATTTCGGCGATGGCCGGAGCGCTGGTCAGACCGGGCGATTCTATGCCGATGAGGTGGAACAGGTTTTCGTTTTTGTCTGATTCTTTTATAACGAAATCGTCAAAGCCGCCCTTTTTCTTTCCAGCCAGTTTCGGCCGCATTCCGGAAAAGGAGCGGATGACGGCGCTTTTTTCAAGAAGGGGCAGGAGCGATTCTGCCTCTTTCCAGAGCTTTTTCATGACCGGCGACGTTGTGGAGTAGTCCAGGCGCATTCTGACATATTCGGAGCTCGGGCCGATGAGGATATTGCCGTCGACGGTTGTCGTGAGGTGGACGCCCAGCCCCCCCTCGCCCGGCCTGGGCACGGGATAGACAGGTCTTCCCAGAAGGGCGGATGTGTTTTTATCCAGGACAAAGTATTCGCCCCGGCATGGATAAATACGCCAGCCTGTATCGCCGGCAAGGGCGGCGATTTTATCGGAATTAAGCCCGGCGCAGTTGA
The DNA here is from genome assembly GCA_963835575.1 of uncultured Spirochaetota bacterium. Taxonomy (GTDB): domain Bacteria; phylum Spirochaetota; class Brevinematia; order Brevinematales; family JAOACQ01; genus CAVYGN01. The sequence goes on from CAWIGG010000002.1 coordinate 503,535, forward strand.
TGACATATTTTGATTCAAATGAAGGCTTCTTTTCATGATCGACTGAAATTTCATAAAGCCCGCGCCGTCGTTTGATTTTCGTGACCGGCGATTCAAAGAAAAAGGACGTCCCGTTCAGATGAGCGTTTTCCGCCAGTGCGATCGTGAGCTGTATGGGATTAGTGACCGCCGTCCATGGCGAATAAAGCGCCGCTATTCCGGAAACGTTCGGCTCCAGCTCTTTTATTCTTCTGCTGTCGATGATCTCGAGGCCCAGAACCCCGTTTTTCTCGCCGGCCTCTTTGAGTTTCAAAAGGCCGGGCATATCGCTTTCAGACAGGGCCGTGACGAGCTTGCCTGTTTTTTTATAGAGGACCCCTAGTTCGCCGCAGAAGCTTTCAAATTTCCTGCAGCTTTCGGTGCAGAGCCCGGCTTTAAGTGTTCCCGGCTCGCAGTTGAAGCCGGCATGCACGACCCCGCTGTTGCGGGAGCTGGTGGCGTAACCGGCATCGCATTCTTTCTCGAGCACGGCGATGCTGGCTTCATATCTGGAAAGTTCCCCGGCTATGGCGCAGCCTATGACGCCTGCGCCTATGATGATGATGTCATATTGGTGCGGCAAGAGAATATCCTTCAGTAGATTTTATCAGTATTTTACTGAAGGCATCAGGATTAATCAAGAAAGTAAATATACTATGAATGGTATAAAAGGACAAAGAGGTGCGGATAATCCGCTAATCCACGCGAATGAACGCGAATCAGGTATATTGTGAAACACGAAGAATGAAAGGCTGATAGGAGTTCTGAGACTTGCTGCAAAATGACAAGAAAAATAATGAATTAGGAATGAATGAAATAAAAAAAATAAGGACATGGGTTATACTTATAAACTTTTAGTAAGTTTAAAAAAACATTGGCGTGCCTTAGCGTGGCTTCGCGGAAGCCCAATAAATTAATCAAGAATCGGGAAAAACGGACAGGCATTGAAAGATAAAAGTTGAAAGTTTGCATGGGTTGGCTTAAAATATTATCTCATTGATGGAAAAGGACAAGAGAAGGAGATGATTAAATGGAAAGATCATACGATTTTCTGGCGATCGAAAAAAAATGGAGGGAATACTGGGATAAAGAGAAAACTTTTAAAGTGACCGAGGATGCCGGGTTCCCCGAGGATAAAAGGCTCTATGTCCTGGATATGTTTCCCTATCCCTCCGGTTCCGGCCTCCACGTCGGCCATCCGGAAGGGTATACCGCGACGGATATCTACACGCGTTTTAAGAAAATGAACGGTTTCAATGTTCTCCATCCGATGGGCTTCGACTCCTTCGGCCTTCCGGCGGAGAATTACGCCATCCAGACGGGGAAGCATCCCGCGGAAATAACTTATCAAAATATAGACCACTTCAGAGTCCAGATCAAGACTCTGGGTTTCTGCTATGACTGGGACAGGGAAGTCGCGACAAGCGACGCTGAATACTATAAATGGACGCAGTGGATTTTCCTCCAGCTCTTTAATAAAGGGCTGGCCTACGAAGCGGAAATGCCGATCAACTGGTGCCCCCAGTGCGGTACGGGCCTGGCCAATGAGGAAGTCAAGGACGGAAAGTGCGACCGCTGCGGCACTCCTATAGAAAGGAAGAGGATCCGCCAGTGGGTGCTCAAGATCACGGCCTACGCTGAAAGGCTTTTAAAGGACCTGGATCTTCTCGACTGGAACGAGTCGATTAAGCTGATGCAGGAGAACTGGATCGGAAAAAGCGAGGGCGCGGAAGTCAATTTCAGGGTAGACGGGAGCGGCGATCTGATCCGTGTTTATACCACACGGCCGGACACTCTTTTCGGCGCCACATATATGGTCCTCGCGCCGGAACACCCTCTTGTAGAAAAGATAACGGCGCCGGACGGCGCCGGCGATGTGGAAAAGTATATCGATAAAACAGTCGGCAAATCGGAGCTTCAGAGGACGGAGCTTAATAAGGAAAAAACAGGCGTCTTTACCGGCGCCTACGCGATAAACCCTGTGAACGGAAATAAAATCCCCATCTGGATCGCGGATTACGTTCTGTGGGGATACGGCACCGGGGCCATTATGGCCGTGCCGGCGCATGACGAACGCGACTTTGAGTTCGCGAATAAATTCGACTTGCCGATTATACGGGTCATTCACAAAAAGGATGCCGATTATCTGAGCTTTATAATGGGGGCCGACTCTATCAGTGAAGATGATTTGAAGAATTCCGGGGCGGAAATACTTGAAAAGAAAAATGGCGGGTTATACTGGGTGAAAATCCGGAAGGAAAAACTGGCTGTATTTAAAGATCTTATCCGGAATCTGTTGAAACCGGGTTTCTTTAATGAAATCGTCGGAGAAGAAATATGGTTTTTATTTAAAACCAGAGACGGCATCAATAAGGAATATATTTTAAATCTTGAAAATGAGAAGGAAATCAATCAATTGGCCAAGCAGTTTAATAAGGGCATTCCGTCGCAGAAGACTGTCTGGACATGGCTGGCGCAGAATTCTTTTTATTTCAGCAGTATCATTCACCCTGATTCCGGCGTTATGGAAAATTCAGGTCAGTATGATAAAATGGATTCGGAAAAATTCAAGGAAATAATTACAAAATGGCTTGAAGATAAAAAAATAGGCCAGAAGCAGGTTAATTACAAACTGCGCGACTGGGTTTTCTCGCGCCAGCGCTACTGGGGCGAACCGATTCCCGTCGTCCATTGCGAAAAGGACGGGATCGTTCCGCTTGACGAGAAAGACCTGCCTCTGATCCTGCCGGACGTCAAGAGCTATAAGCCGACGGGAACGGGCGAATCCCCGCTGGCCGCGATCACGGAGTGGGTGAACACAAAGTGTCCGAAGTGCGGAGGAAAAGCCAAGCGCGAGACAAACACGATGCCCCAATGGGCTGGAAGCTGCTGGTATTATATCCGGTTTACCGACCCGAATAACGATAAAGCCCCGGCCGAAAGGAAAAATATAGATTACTGGCTGCCTGTCGACCTGTACATCGGCGGAGCGGAGCATGCCGTCCTGCACCTTCTGTACGCCCGGTTCTGGCATAAATTTCTCTATGATATCGGCGTTGTCAATTCGCCCGAGCCGTTTATGAAGCTCCGGAACCAGGGAATGATTCTCGGCGAGAACGGCGATAAGATGTCGAAATCCAGGGGAAATGTGGTGAACCCGGACAACGTTGTTCAGGAATACGGAGCCGACACGCTGAGGATTTATGAAATGTTCCTCGGGCCGCTGGCCGCCGATAAGCCATGGAACACCCAGAGCATCATAGGCATCAAGCGCTTCCTGGACAAGGTCTGGCGCCTTTTCGAGAAGCCTCTGGATGAAAAGGCCGCTGTTCCCGATGAGCTGAATAGGCTGCGGCATAAAACAGTCAAGATCGTGACAGAAAAGATTGATTCCCTCGAATTCAACACAGCCGTCAGCCAGATGATGATTTTCTTGAACGCGCTTCAGAAGGAAGAGAAACTGAATAAAGATATGATGAGGGATTTTATTAAAATCCTCCATCCCTTTGCGCCTTTTGTAACGGAGGAAATGTGGGAAATGCTGGGTGAAAAGCCGTCGGTGCTGTTCTCAAAATGGCCGGTATATGATGAAATGCTGATAATAGAAGAAGTATCTGAAGTAGCTATCCAAGAAAATGGAAAGTTAAGAGGAACGATTCCGATGCCAAAAGATACAACTCAAGAAGATATGATTAATATAGTAAAAAATAATGAAAAAATGCAAAATATTTTTAAGGATAAAAATATCGTTAAGTATATACCTATACAAGGAAAAGTTGTTAATGTTGTTACGGTAACAAGATCTGTAACGTTTAATGTTGATAAAAAATAGAAGGTGTTTTAAGTTTTGGATTTAAATAAAATCAAATTGGAAATTTATATTTTTATTAGCGTGCTTTCGCGTGGCTTCGCGGAAGATTTAAACAGTCATCAGTTATTCTTTGCATAAATAATGCTCTTCAGCCTGTTAAAAAAATATTTGAAATTTGACTTCTCTTTTATTAAAATGCTATTATAATAATAAAGCTGGAAATAAAAAAAACTGGGTAAATAATTATAACAATCTTGAGCATTGAAATTAATAAATGAATTTAATTTGGGGAGAGTCGTTATGAATGAAACCAATCATTCCACCCAGCTTTCCCGGCTTCTGAAAAGCAGCCAGCCGCAGTATATCCTGAACGAAGTCAAAAGGATCTTTCTCTTTTCATATTCCAGCCATTTATTCTCAAGCGTTATGGGTAATTTTAAACATATTGTCAGTCTTTTTACCGGGAAATTCCCGGGCTATCAGAAATGCAATACCGAATACCATAACCTGGGGCACACACTGGACGCCCTGCTGGCCGCCGCGCGTTTGATAGACGGCTATAATATTTCGGGCAGTAAAATGGATGAAAATCTCGCGGTTAACCTTTTACTGGCCGCTCTTTTTCATGATACAGGATATATCCAGGAATCATGGGATATGGAAGGGACGGGCGCGAAGTATACTAAAATCCATGTGGAAAGAAGTATGACTTTTATTCAGAAAAACAACGCGCGGCTGGGGTTAAGCCTAAATGACGCGGAAATCATATCGAAGATCATTTCCTGTACCGGACTGCAGGTGAACTGGAAAGAAATCAGTTTTAAAAACCATGAAGAGGAGGTCGCCGGGGCAATACTTGGCACAGCCGATCTTCTGGGACAGATGGCGGACCGGTTGTACCTTGAAAAACTTTTATTCCTTTATTATGAATTCAGGGAAGCGGGAATACAGGGCTATGATACTGAGTATGATATTATAAAGAAAACCGTCGGTTTTTATGAAATAACAATGGATAAGTTTAAAGAAAACCTGATGAATGTTTATGAATACGCTCAAGCCCATTTTAAGGAAAGGTTCGGAATTGACAGGAACCTCTATATCGATTCGATTCAGAAGCATATCGCTTATCTGAATAAAATCATCGAAGATCATACGACAAATTTCAGAAAGAAGCTTAAACGTAAAAGCGAGTATATTCTTTCTTCCGCCGAGGCGCATTGATTTAATTCGCCGCAAAGCGATGCACTGAGCGATAGTCGAAGTGTTCGCAGAGTATTATTATAGTTATTTATAAATATAAGAGTTATATTTTATTTCCTTTGCGTTCGGCGCCTGTCCCGAGTCCAATCGAGGGACGTCTATGCGGTGAAAAAACGGTATTTTTTGAATCAAATGATTTCAGTAAACAGGGTTTTTAACCCCGCTTTTTTATTAATATGCCGGGCCGCCTTTCCCTTTCGGCACATTATCGCTGAAAAGCACTTCATATGGCTTCCAATTTAAAATATCCCCTTATAGTATGTTTTGGCTTTTAATTTAGTATGTTAAAAAAAATTTGCCGTTTATCATTGTATTGAGTAGCTTTTTTAATATGTTATTTAGTATTAAGGAGGTCATTTATGGCAAAACTCGGCGATTATATGAAGACTGAGGATTTCAAAAAAGAGAAGCATGTCCCTGTTATTGAAATCGGTCCGAACGCCGCTGCCGGAACGCCTTTTAATGTTACGGTAACCGTAGGCAAGGAAATACCGCATCCCAACTCAACAGAGCATTTTATTTCATGGATCAAGCTCTATTTTATGCCGGACGGCGGTAAGTTTATTTATGAAATTGGAACGAATTATTTCAGCACTCATGGCGCTTCGGCGGACGGACCGAATAAAGGCCCGGTCTATGCGAATTCCATGACGGTTTTTAATGTGAAACTGGATGTTCCTGGTAAATTAATAGCGGAAAGCTGCTGCAATATCCATGGTTTGTGGGAAAGCAGTCTGGACGTTAAATTTTAGTATAAGCATTTTATTCACTAAAAATTTATCCGGGAAAAATTGCTGTTGACGCTCATATTCAAAAATAAGTTTTTTGTATTATTATGAAAAAGATAGTTTTATGTAATGAAAAAGGAGACGCATATGAAGTACATAATAACACTGATGCTTCTTGGAATGGTTTGGTCCGTATCCTATTCCGCGCTATTAAAGAAAACCGTTCAGTACAAAGAGGGCAGTACGGTTCTGGAAGGTTATCTGGTTTATGACGATTCCATTCAAGGCAAACGGCCGGGAATATTGGTCGCCCATGAATGGACCGGCGTCACACCGTATATTATGGGAAGGGCAGAACAGATCGCGCAGCTCGGTTATGTCGTTTTTGCCGAAGATATTTACGGGAAAGGCGTCAGGCCGAAGAATGCCGATGAGGCGGGTAAAGAAGCCGGTAAATTCCTGGCCGACAGGAAGCTGCTGTTGGAAAGGGCTTCGGCCGGTTTGAATGAACTGCTGAAGAACCCTTTTGTTGACCCGGCGCGGATCGCCGCGGTCGGCTACTGCTTCGGCGGAGCGGTTGTCCTGGACCTGGGACGGAGCGGGGCGGACCTGAAGGGCATAGTGACATTTCACGGCAATCTGGTTACACCGCGTCCGGAAGATAACGCGAATATCAAAGCGAAGGTTTTGATCCTCCATGGCGCCGATGACCCTTATGTGAATGCCAAAGTTGTCAATGACTTTGAGGTCTCATTAAAAAAGACAAAGGTTGACTGGCAGGTTGTACTCTACAGCAGCACGGTGCATGGGTTTTCAAATCCCAACAATGGGAGCGATCCGTCAACCGGCCTGGCTTATAATCCGTTGTCAGACAAACGTTCCTGGCAGGCCATGAAGGATTTCCTGAACGAGATTTTTCCGGAATCCGGCAAATAAAGATTGTTAATGTTTTTTGAACCATATAGGAACTCCTTACTCCGGCTCTTTAATAAGGACCGGAGGGAGTTTAGGATTAATGTCGAGCGGCCTTAATGTTAATTAAAAGCATTACTCAACTATATATAAGAGGAAGAAAGGATTATTTGCAATTGACCTTAATGGGAAATTCTTTTTTTATTTCAGTTTTCTCATGTTTTTAAAGTAAGTATCGGATCCGGCTGCATTCATATAGGTTTTGTCTCTATTCTGTCTAAAAATCCCATAAATTACATTCAGTTCTGCCGGTGGGAAACGGGTTATTATTCAACTTTAATGAAAATATCAGGTATTTCCGGCGTCTTTTTTTTGAAATATTATCATTTATATATTAAGATTTATAAGGAAGAGGGAATAAGATATTTCCAAAGTTCCATTTTGGGAAATTGGAAATATCTTATTTTCATATTACTTTTTGGGGAGGAAAAGATGGAAAATAATCTGAACGAAATGATGGAAAAGATCCTCAGTATTAAGCAGGAAATGGACAAGGTTGAGTTCAGAGTACTTAACACCAAAACCCATATTGAGAGCGTGGAGAAATCAATGGAAAAAATCAGTAAAGAGATTATTGAAGGTTTTCATATAGTCTCTTGTAAAGTAAATCATCTTGAAGAAGAAATGAAGAAAATTGAAATTCAGATTGAAACACTGTCAAAGAAAGGAAAGAAATAAGCGCCGGAAGGCGCTTATTTCTTTTACGGGAGAAAAAGATGCTTTCACAAATCACTGATAATATAAAAAAACTGCAGGCTGATTACGGTGAAATTCACTATGAAGTTTTTTATTCAACAAAAATCGTCTATTCAAATAATAATATAGAAGCGGTTCATACTTCTAAAACAGCATCCGGCAATATCAGGGTCTTGATTAACGGCGGGTGGGGCTTTTCTTCCTTTAATGAAGCCGATTTTGATAAAAACATATCTTCCGCAAGAAGAAACGCGGAACTGGTCAGCGGGCGGAAAGATATCAAGAAAAGCACGCTGTTTCTTTCAAAGCCTGTAAAAGCTGAAATAAAAACCGGTTTTAAGATATCTCCGGACAGTCTGTCTTTAAAAGAAAAAAATGAAATAACCGGTAAATACAATAATCTTCTCAAGCATCCAAAGATTGCCTCGACCAGAGTCATTTATTCCGACTGGAAAACGGAGAAATACTTTGCCAATACCGAAGGGTCCGCGATATCGCAGACAAAAGTATTTACAGGAGTGTCCTACGGGGCCATGGCAAAAGACGGGAACAATGTTCAGCAGGCTTTTGAGTCGGTAGGAGAATACGGCGGGATGGAATTGGTACTGGGCCGGGAAGAAAAGGTCGAATTGATCAAGAAAAGGGCCATTGACCTTCTTTCCGCGAAGAAAGTTGAATCCGGAACTTATACTGTCATTTTAGACACGAACCTCGCCGGCGTTTTTGCCCATGAGGCGTTCGGCCATCTATCCGAATCCGATTTTCTCTATGAAAACCCAAAGATGCAGGAAGTGATGGTTTTAGGAAAAAAGTTCGGTCCCGGGATTTTAAATATTATTGACGACGGCTCCCTGCCGGGGCTCGCGGGCTTTACTCCCTATGATGATGAGGGAATTAAGGCAAAGCAGAATTACCTGATAAAGGAAGGCGGATTAAACGCGCGGCTTCATTCGCGCGAAACTGCGGAAAAAATGAATGAAGGAGTTACCGGGAACGCACGTTCCATCAGTCCTCTTTACCAGCCTATTGTCCGTATGACGAATACTTATATAGACAGGGGCGAATCCGGTTTTGAGGAACTGCTTTCGTCTGTCGATGACGGTATTTACGCCATAGACTATCTGGGCGGCATGACCAATCTCGAAATGTTCACATTTTCATCCGCCTATGCCTACAGGATAAAAAATGGCAAAATCGGGGAGCTTGTCAGGGATGTTGTTCTTTCGGGGAATGTGTTTAAAACGCTTCATAATATAACAAAAATCGGAAACGATCTGACTTTTCATGGAGGATTGGGCGGCTGCGGGAAAGGCGGTCAGAGCGGCCTTCCCGTATCGACAGGAAGTCCCCATATTATTATAAAAGATGTTCTTATTGGAGGGGTATAAACCCCAGGTATTTTGCTGAGGAGCATGAATATTCATTCTGTTGATTTATAATGGAAATGAAATTATAATAACTGTTTTAATAACAGGCTCAGTGTCAGCGTTAAGGAGACAGAATGCTTAAGATAACCGTCACAGGCGCGGCCGGCAGGATGGGCAGAACAATCATCAAAGTTGTCGCTGAAGATAAAGAAGCCCAGATTGTCGGCGCGGTGGAAAAAAGCGATAGCCCGTATCTGGGTAATGACGCAGGGGAATTGAGCGGCATCGGCAGGAAATTAAATGTCCCGGTTCAGGATAATCTTGAAAAGGCTTTATCGCCTGCGGATGTATTGATCGATTTCACATCTCCTTCCGAAACAGGCTTCCATATCAAAACCGCCCTGCGGAAACAAAAGGCGCTGGTTATCGGAACGACCGGTGTAGGTGAAGAAGATAAAAAGCTCCTGCTGGAAGCGGGTAAAAAAATCCCGGTTATCTGGGCGCCTAATTTCAGCGTCGGCGTTAATTTAATCGCGAAGCTGACAAGGATCGCCGCGGAAGTCCTCGGGAAAGGGTTTGACCCGGAAATAGTCGAGGCGCACCACCGAATGAAGAAAGATTCGCCGAGCGGCACCGCCATAAAGCTTCTTAACGTTCTAAAAGATGTTTATAAAACAGATGATGTTGTTTACGGAAGGGAAGGCCTTATCGGAGAGCGGCCCGGCTCTCAGATAGGCGTTTTTGCTGTGAGAGGGGGGGATGTTGCCGGAGAACACACTGTTTCCTTTTTCGGGGACGGCGAGAGAGTGGAGATAGTCCATAAGGCATCATCACGGGAAACATTCGCGCGCGGGGCTTTACGGGCGGCGAAATATATAGTAAAAAAAGGCCCTGGAATTTATACAATGGAGGATGTCCTGGGTTTATAAAAGGGAGGCATTATGTCAAATGAAAAGATCTATCCTGATAAATTTTATAAAGATATAGAAGGGCTGACTTTTGACGATGTGCTGATCGTCCCCAATCAATCCGAAGTGATCCCGGCGCAGACGGACACATCTTCATTCCTGACCCAAAAGATTAAAATGAAAATTCCCATCATATCGGCTGCAATGGATACCGTCACGGATTCGAACATGGCCATCGCCATTGCCCAGATGGGCGGGATCGGGATCATTCACCGCAATTATGACATTGAAAAACATATTGAAGAAGTCAAAAAGGTAAAGCGTTTTGAAAATATCGTGATCAATAATCCGATTGTTCTGAATCTGCATAAAAAAATCAAAGACGTGAAAGATGTGATGAAGGAATACAGCGTTTCCGGTATTCCGATTGTTAATGATAAAAATGAACTGGTCGGAATAGTGACAAAAAGGGACCTGGGTTTTGTCGACGCGGATAAGAACCCTGATAAAAGCGTGAAAGATATCATGACCCCCCGCAATGAACTGGTTACATACGAAGGGACCGTCGATTTAAAAAAGGCAAGCGAGATCATGCGTGAAAACCGGGTCGAAAAGCTTCCCATCGTCGATAAAAACAATAAAATCACAGGGCTTATCACACTGAAGGACATCACAAAAATCGCCGAATTCCCCGACGCGACAAAGGATGAAAAAGGCCGGCTCCGCGTCGGCGCGGCTGTCGGGACTTCAGAGGCCGATTTTGAAAGAGCTAAAAGGCTTCATGACGTCGAAGTCGATGTTATCGTTGTGGACACCGCCCATGGCCATTCAATAAAGGTCCTGAATATGGTTGAAAAACTTAAGAACGCCTATCCGGACCAGCAGCTGATCGCCGGGAATATCGCGACGGCGGAAGCCGCAGAAGCCTTGATTAAAAGAGGCGCCGATGCCGTAAAAGTCGGCATAGGTCCCGGCTCAATCTGCACGACGCGTGTTGTCGCCGGGATCGGAATTCCGCAAATCACGGCCATAATGGAAGTTTTTTCCATTGCCCAAAAATATAATGTGTCCATGATCGCTGACGGAGGAATTAAGTTCTCGGGGGATATCGCCAAAGCCATCGCGGCGGGGGCTGACACAGTGATGATCGGAAATCTATTGGCCGGAACGACGGAAAGCCCGGGTGAATTTGTCATATATAAAGGACGGAGATATAAATCCTACAGAGGGATGGGGTCGCTTGCGGCAATGCAGGAAGGCTCGAAAAACCGCTACTTTCAGGATGATTATGAGCCGGAAAAACTTGTCCCTGAAGGTATTGAAGGCCGCGTCCCTTATAAGGGAGACCTGAAGGATGTCATCTATCAGTTGATCGGCGGCCTGCGCTCCGCGATGGGTTACTGCGGCACGGCTGATATATCTGAGTTTAAAGAAAAAACAAGATTCTTGAAGATCACCAATGCTTCGCTCAGGGAGTCGCATCCTCACGATGTGATTATTACAAAAGAAGCGCCGAATTATATGGTTGATTCTGAAGAATATTGATTAGACATGGGGGATCATTAATGGAAGAATTTGTATTTCATATAAGCTCTCTGGAATCTGAAATTAAAAAGGGCAAAAACTATGTTCTGATTGATCCGATTCATGATTCCAAAATGAAAGTTCTTATCGGGACGCAGAAGATACTGACAGAAAAAGATATCGTAAAAATAAAAGAGTTGTTTGAAAATAATCCGCACACGACCATCCATGTCAGAACAGCCATACCTCATTATATAGAAGAAGATAAAAGGGTAAAATGGGTTTCATTGATTATTTCTAATTTCGAGGCTAAAGATTATGTAAAAAAACTGACCTATGAAAGAAAAGACTTCATCACCAAGTATCTTAAATCAATTATAAAAGAGGATGATTACGTTGTCTGGAAGCTGTATCAATTAAAAAATTTCTCGAAAAAATTATTTGATCATTCGTTGAATACATGTTTTATCGCGCTGATTACTTATTATAATTATAATTTGATGAACCAGTCCGGGATGATAGACGGGAAAATGGTTGAAAATGTCATAAATGCCAGTTTACTGCAAAGTATCGGTCTTTTGAAAAATGACGCGAAAATGCTGGAAAAGAAAAGGGTTGAAATTGTTCAAAACCGCCTGTCCGAATTTTACCAGCATACAAGTGAAGCATATAAGATTCTTAAATCAGAAACCGCCCGGCATGATCTTCCCGAGGAAGTCCTTCAGGCTGTCTTAAACCATGAGGAATTCGCTGACGGGAGCGGTTCGCCCCGGGGGCTGGATGGGAACGATATGCCGTTTCTGGCGAAGCTTCTTTCCCTGGCCAATTATTTTGAGCTGCTTCTTTCAGGGGAATGGAGTTTAAAAGACAGGACAAGCCGCGAACACTGCAGTAAACTCCGGCAGGAAAGAAAAAAATTCGACCCGCAGATTTTTGAAGCGCTGGATTCCAGCTTTAAGACTTTATTTTAGGAAGCTCTAAAAAACTTCAGTTGCCCTATATATATACTGATAAAATTTTATAAGCAGCGGATTTACATATGACCGGAAAATCCTATTCACCGGAAGAAATCAAGCAGTTTGCCCGCGCTCATTTTCATATAACCTGTTTCCGGGAACAACAGCTTGAAATAATCAAGTCCCTCTTAAATAAAAAAGATACTATCGTAGTCATGCCTACAGGCGGAGGAAAATCCATTACGTTTCAAATCCCGGCTTTGATGCGGGAAGGGTTGGCGCTGGTAGTGAGCCCGCTTATATCTCTCATGAAGGACCAGGTCAGGATTTTAAAAGAAGAGAAAAATATCATCGGATGCGATTATTTATCATCAAACCGCCCCTATTCTGAAATTAAAGAAGTATACGGCCGTATAGATCAAATCAAGATTCTTTATGTTACTCCTGAAAGGCTTGAAAATCAGGAATTTATCAAGTTTCTCCGTTCCAAAAATCTGGTCGTTTCCATGATTATTGTTGATGAGGCTCACTGCATCTCTCTCTGGGGGAACACATTCCGGCCGTCATATCTGAAATTAAAAGCGGTAAAGAATAATTTCCCTGACGCTGTAGTCGGGGCTTTTACGGCTACGGCTACTCCAGAGATAATAAATGACATTATTTTTTTTCTGGGTTTGAAGGAGCCTGTCCTTTTCCGGAAAAGCATGAGACGGGACAATATTTTCATCAGCATTTCTTTTATCCAGGATAAATTTCTGTATCTCTTAAAAAATATTCAGAAAGACCAATTTACCATTATTTACACCACATCAAAATATTTATGTGATTCCCTGGTATATCTCCTGGAATCGCACGGCTATTCCGCCGCGGCCTATCACGCGGGCCTGCCTTCTGAGACACGGAATAAGAACCAGAATGATTTTATGGAAGGAAGAAAAAAGATCATGGTGGCGACATCAGCCTTCGGGATGGGCATCGATAAAAAGGATGTCCGCCATATTATACATTTCCAGGCCCCGCTGGAACTGGAAGAGTACCTTCAGGAGATAGGAAGGGCCGGCAGGGACGGTAAAGCCGCCAGGGCGGATCTGCTCGCCGGCCTGGATGATTTCAATGATCTGGCATCATTCTTAAATGATCAATACCCTCCATGGGATACCGTTAGAAAATGGCTTAATAAAAATCAGCTGAGCCGGGCGGAAAAGGAAAGACTGGAATCCATTTTTTCAGCCTTCGGGGATATCGAAGCGGATGAATTGAAAAAGTCTAAAGATCTGTATTTAAAAAAGAAGAAAATAAGAATGAATAAACTGAATGGGGTAACAGAATTCCTTTCTTCATCTGCCTGCAGAATGGTATTTTTAATGAAATATTTTGGGGAAAAAGCAACTCACAATTGCGGGCATTGCGACTATTGTATTTCAAAAAAAGATAAAGGCGGACTTAATCAAGATGAATTACGGATAAGCGCCTTACTATTTTCAATTAATAAAAGCATAATCATTAATAACTTGAAGGATATCGGAAGCGGTGTAAAATCTAATTTTACTGTTTTTCCCGGATTCGGCAAACTTAAGGGCATTTCCATTCAAAATTATAGAGAGATATTATATTCTTTAAAGAACAAAGGTATAATTGAATTTGATAAAGAAGGGAAAGCAGTTCTTTATAATAAAAAAAATAATCAAATAAGCTTGCCACATCCGTCAAAAAAAATTACAATAAAGATATAGGGCATTTCCATCCCTCACCAGTTTGTCAGGCTGCACCTGAGGAGCAATCAAACTGGTGAGGGATTGGATATTCCTAAAATCTTATACTTGGAGAATAAAATGTTCTAAATTACGTAATATTTTGCCGGTTTTTAGAACTGCCCTATAATTAAAAAGGGGGAGCCCTATTTAAAAATGTAATATTCAGGCTTGAGGGGGCTGAATGGCCAGAACCAAGCTTCGCGTCTGGATCATGTCGGATGGGGGATACTGGCATGCGACCAGCTTATACAGCCAGTTTTATGAAACTTACCTGAAAAAAAAGATGGGCATGGAAATTGAATGGCATCTGGTTCCATGGAATAGCGTCTGGCAGGAGTTAATTGAATCTTTTAAAAACAACAGGTCTCCGGATGTGTTTCAACTGGGAACCACGTGGCTCAGCTCAATGGCCCATATGGGGTTTTTAGCCCCTGTTCCTTCAGGATTAATAGGTCAAAAAGCCGTAGTAAAATGGATGGAAGAAATTGTTCGTTATAACAGCCGTCATATGGCAGTTCCATGGTTTATAGATATTTCCATACTGATGGCAAGACAGGATATACTCCATTCCTATCAAATTGATACAACGAAGCCGCTTAAATGGGAGGAATTTTACAATTTATGTTCGGAAATAGGTGAAAGCGCTTTAATTTCCAGACAGAAAAAGAAAGAAAATCCGGATAATCCTCTCCCGCTTGGAATTTCATTTCATCCGGAAATAACTACCCTTCATAACATCATACCCTGGCTCTGGGCCGGCGGCTGGAATTTCCCTGATTTTAAAAACCCGCCTTTCCGGATTTTTAACGATGAAAAAGCGAATGTCAGTTTTGATTATTTAAGCGGATTATACGCGGCATGTAAAATGCCGGGAAATATACTCCTGGCGCCTTCTCATACGCTCCAGCATGATTTCTTTCACAAAGGAGAATTTGTTTTTTTTATCAGCCACTGGTGTCTGGATATAATAAAAAAATATGGAATATTTCCCGACCAGTTTGAATACAATTGGCCTTTTACTGCCATACCTTTTCCAGCCGGTCCGTATGGCTCAATACCCTGGGGCGGCGGATCGGTTCTCTGTGTCTCTTCACAATCGAAACATAAGGAAGAGAGCTGGAATCTCATCGGACATATGGCAAAAGATGACTTTATGAAAAGGAAAACCCAGCTTTCCGGGTCTTTCCCGGCTCTTGAAGGTCTTTTCTGGGAGGAAATCAGAGGTATAAAGAGCCTCGCTCCTTATTATGATATGATAAAAAATTCATCGACATATCCATCCCATCCCCTCTGGTGTTCAATTGAAATCTTATTAAGCAGCAGCTTGAGCGAGTTATTTACCCTGTTTGCCGGAGACGGCAGGAATATGGATAAAGCGTCGGAAATAATAATAAAAGCAGACGATAAAATTAATGAATTGTTTTCATTGGCATGGGGTTTATAGATGGAAAATAATTCAAAAATTGACCCGAAAAATATCGGGATAAGATCGGCGGCGATCATTTTTTCATCAAGTAATTATAAAACAGCATTATCATCGGCAATGCAGATCATTTATCAATCGTTTTCCCAATGGGTTAATGAACTGCATCTTTATATAATAGATGGAAGACATGAAAATTTAAGAGAAGAGGTTGTTGTCATAGATGGCGAAAACTACGGCGGAAGCGATATTTTTCCTGTCAATCAAATACAGCAGAAGTTTTCTTTAAAAAGCAGATTTATCAAACGTATGAACAACCAGAGAGAAGATGTGTTTATTCCTCTTAAAATGAAAAATCAGCTGATCGGTCTGCTGGAATTAAATTTCAAAAATGTCCCGGATTTTTTAAATAGGGATGATCTGATATTGATGGGACAATCCCTTTCGTTTGGCATACAGTATGTCCTGCTTCATAAGAAAACCCGGAATTATTCCAGGCTCCTTCATGAAGCTGCCCGTCTCAGCCGTGAATTACATTCGCTTATCGGCACCGAAAAACTCATTAACCGCTTTGCGGCAATGGCGGTAAAAAAGCTCGGATTTGACAGGGCTACGATTTTTATTTTCGGCGAAAATACGCAGACTGTTGTCCGTTGTGTTTCCGCCAATTGCGGGAAAAGGCCTTTTATAATTGAAAATATCAAATGCCCGCCGGATTTTAAAAGCGAACCGTTCCAGCTGGATATTATCCCCGGCTTCTGGCTGCCGATTAAGATCGGTCCCCGGGTATTGGGCGGGCTTCTGGTTGATAATATATTCACTCTGGAGCCGGTCCCGAATGATATGATAGAAACGCTTTTCGAGCTGACCGGCCAGGTCGCCCTGGCGATTGAAAACACGGCTTTATTTAGAAATTTAAAGGAAAAAGCGATGAGGGACGATCTTACCGGGCTTTTCCGTTCCGGATTTTTTTATGAAGAGGTAAAAAAGGGTATAGAGAATTACATGAGTTCAGCCCTTATTTCCCTTGATATTGATTTTTTTAAATCTATAAATGATACTTTCGGGCATCCCGCCGGCGACGAGGTCCTCAAAGTCACAGCCCAGACATTGAAAAAGCTTCTCCGGGCCGGGGATATAGCCTGCCGGATGGGCGGGGATGAATTCATGGTTTTCCTGCCGGGAGTTGATTCAAGGCATGCCTTAAATATTTCACAGAGGATCATTCATTATTTTCTGGACCATAAGATCAAGATACAGGGTAATAAAAATTTTAAGATTTCGCTTTCAGCAGGCGTGGCGCTTTATCCTTCCGATGCGGATAATTTTCAGGAACTCCTCAATCAATCTGACGCCGCTCTGTATTTATCAAAGCAGAAAGGAAGGGGCAGGGTCCACATGGCGCAGGACTTACTCGACTAGCTTAAGGCCGGTTTTTTCCTCATTCCTTTTATCGGATGTTTTTTCCTGCAGAACATATTTTTCCAGATATTGCTTCAAAGCCCGCGTTTTATCAGCATTGTCAAGAATATTGCCCTTTATCTGTTCTATAGTTTTAATGAGATGGTTCATGGCTTCAATATGTTTTTTCGTGCTTTCCTTATTGTCAATGGACATATTTCTCAAATCGTTTAAAGCGCCGGAAAAGTCATAGGTGGCGTCCTTCTGCTCTATCATTGAAAGCTTTACTTCTTCCGTGATTTTAACCAGTTCCTGGGTTGATTTCAAGATCTCTTTGGCGCCGTTATTCTGCTCGGCTATGGCAACACTGAGCTGGCTGATGATCTGAACATTCTGGCCTGAATAAGCGGTGATCATATCAAGGCCCACGCCGGCCTTTTCGGCAAGTCTGACGGAATCGTCAATCCGTCCGACAATCGTACTTACGACATCTCCGATATCCCTGGCGTTTTTATTTGTATCTTCGGAAAGCCTTCTTATTTCGTCGGCGACAATGGCAAAACCCTTTCCGGCCTCGCCGGCATGCGCGGCCTCTATCGCGGCGTTCATAGCCAATAAATTTGTCTGTTTAGCGATATTTGATATTAATCCCAGAAGTTTCAATATCTGCTGGGAATATTCGGCAACTTCCCGGATTGATTGAACTGAAGCCTTAACAGCCGTGCTCCCCTCAATGGAAACGCTGTTGAGGTTCTGCGATATGTCTTTTGTTTTGTTCGACATTTCTGTCGTGTTTTCAATGTTCCGCACCATTTCTTCAATGGAGCTCGCGCCTTCTTCAACGGCTGAAGCCTGCTTGACCATGATATTCATAATACTTTCAATATTGCGGACGACTTCTTCCAATGTGGCGGTCAATTCCTCAATCCCGGAAGTAGAACTTTCCGACTGCGTGTCAAGCTTTTGGATTGTTTCCTTAATAATATCCAGATTCGGTTTAATAGAGCGGTCCATTAAATCCTTTGAGGTTTCGGATGTATCTTTTACTGTATTTGTTATATTCCCGACCTGTATCAGGTCTTCATTCAAACTGCTTATGAGCTCGTTAAAGCTTTTTGCCAGATCGCCCATTTCATCATTTCTGGTTAGAACTATCCTTTTTGTCAAATCCCCTTTTCCTTCGCTTATTTCCTTGAGCGAACGGATCGTTTCTTTTAAAGGTTTGATAAGGCGGCGTGTGAACAGGAAAATAAAGGGAAGGATAAGAATGCAGATAACAGCCAGGATTATTGTTATGGTAAAGAATAATCCGGTCATTTCCTTATCGGATTGTTCTTTTTCCTGATTGACTTTGGTTTCTAAGTCATCGGTATAAATACCGGAGCCGATGATCCATCCCCATGGTTTGAAAAGCATAACAAAAGAAAGCTTCGGCTGGTCTTTCATGGCATTGTCGGCGCCTGGTTTCGGCCAGAGATATTCGATAAAGCCGCTCCCGTTTTTTTCACCTGTCTCAACAGCCGCCGCAAAAAGGTTCCTTTTTTCTTTTCCCATTGTATTGTATTTTGAATCGCTCAAAACCTTGTCGTTTAATTCCGGCATAACCGGATCCATTATCATGACAGGATAGGGTTTTGATGTATCATTAATCCATAAATAACCGGCGTCCTCATCATACCTTATCTTTTTTATATCCTGCAGGATTTTCTTTTTTGCTTCTTCATCGTTTGTTTTATGACGGGATTGGTTTTTTTGAGAATTGTAGGCTTCCTGGATCAAATTATATCCGACAGAAACAATATTTTTCAGGCTGTATTTGCGTTCGGTAAACAATTCCTCTCTATAATTTTTTAATCTATAATTACTGCTGATAGAAAGCAGGGTCCATAAAGAAATTAAAGAAATAATATAAAACAAAACAAGAATTAAGAGATTGAATGAAGTAATCTTTGTACCGATTTTTACGCCTTTCACAACTATCCTCCCGCTGTGAATTCCCCATTAAATAAACATCGACAAATCGATTCAAAATATGAAGCGGGCCGATCAATGGGAATAATTAATGCAGGAATGCGATTTAAAGTCCGCTCCGCTCTCAGGCTTATTTAAGGTTTTTTATAAAAACGGCACTGTTTTCCATACCATCTTTACGGGATATTCTATCAAGAGTATCTGTTTTTGGCAATAAAATATGTCCAGCAAAAAAGAGTAATACTGACATAAAAAAAGAATCTCAAAATTATTGGAATAAATACAATGTAAATATCTGTTAAATAGTAATGAAGCCATTGAAAGGATTGACTGAAAATTTAGATGCTCTTTTATGTGAAAATGTATTAAATCAGTATATAATATAAGGGCGGTTCAAATAATGAAAAAATATCTTTTATCATCTTTCACCGGATAGATCGCTTCTCAAGCGGAGCCTGACAAACCGGTGAAGGAAAATCCACTAAAATAATAACTATTGGAACATCCTATAGTAAAGTTTGAAGAAAAACGTTTCTTTTACTACGGTTATACGGGCGCCGATATATATTACTGTTTTTTATCCGGGGTAATTCTTTGAAAAAAAATACCTGTTCCTGTATTATTACCTTAAGCTTGCTATTCTTACAAACATTTTGTTTTTCTTTAACAAACATGTCCAGTTCCTCTCAATTCACTGCATTATCGAACAGTTTATCCAATACAATCAGTCCGGGCTTATCCAATGCTGTCAGTCCGGGAACAAATATAATCTTTATGTTTTATGATCCTTTTCTGCCTCTGGAGGATATTGAATCGCCGGACGATCTCAAGCTTTCCATAGCCCGCTTGTTTTACCCTGTTGATGATTTACTTTTTGAAAAGCGGGAACCGAAGTTTGCCTTAAAAAGAACACTTTCAAAAGGATTGAAGCTGTTAACTGAGGAAGATCTAAAACTTTATTCTGAACAGGCTTTTATCAGGCAAAATCAGCAGGGCGCGCCGAAAAGGCTTGAATTTTCCGAAGAGGAAAAAAAGCATCTCAGCTTTGGTTTTGAGCAATGGGAAACTAAAGTAATTGTAAGCGGCGGCATAAATCTGCAGACAGGCTACGGCTGGTCTTTAAAAGATGAGAATTTTCCCAATTCACCCTCCGGTATTCCTCTGGGATTTAATATGAATCAGAATATGAGGGTTAATATTGTCGGTAAAATAGGAGAAAGGGTCTCTGTCAATATCAATCATAGTTCCGATAATCCGGATAATGAATATGAAATTGCGTATAAAGCGCTGGATGCGGATGAAGGGATATTAAGGGAGCTGCGGGCCGGAAATATTTCGCTTAATATTCCCCAATCAAGCTATTTTGTGAAATATGACGGAACAAGCAAGGACAGTTATGGTTTAAAAGCCGTTTTTAAAGCAGGGGATGTTGATATACAAACAGTCTTAAGCCTCACAAAAAGCCTGAGAGGGTACAAAAAATTTATCGGGAACAGACAGGAGCAAAGATTTGAGCTCCAGGATGTGAGTTATGTAAAGAGAAAATATTATCTCCTTCCGGATACTCAGATTGACTATGGAAGTCTTGAGCTTCTCTCCTCAACAAGTCTGACAAACCTGGCAACCCGCAGGATTGATTCTCATTATTTTATCCGGTTGATTGAAGGGAAAGATTATTTTATTAATAATAATACGGGAGAACTGACACTGACCAATACGCTCGACAGGAATACGGACCTGGTTGTCAAATATACGAGAAGCGGCATGATGTTTACGACAAACTCATTGAGTATAGTCGGCCAGGATGATAATACCGGGGAAAAGTTCCTGTACCTCTGGAAAGCGGTGATGAATTTTTCGCCTTATATCCATTACGGCTATTATTCACTGCCTTACAGAAATTTTGACACAACAAGAGGTTTTTCCCTGACCGTCGTCTATACAGCTGATAAGTCGAAATTATCGGACCTTCAATTCAGTTCATATGATTATCTCATTTCTTCCTTGAATGGGACCATTCAGTTTAAAAACAAACTCCCTTTTCCAGATCTTAATGGATCAATTTATTCAAATGCGAATGATCCTTCCTCAATAGATTCTGTTAATACAATGGTTATTGTTTTATTTAATGAAGTCGGCACTTACCAGCTGGATTTCGGAATAATCGGGGGGACAGAGCGTGTTTATGTAAACGGCAGGCTCCTTTCACCTTCTGAATATACCCTGGTTTATTCTCTGGGGGAACTTGTTTTTAATAATTCCGCCATTATCAATGAAAATGATACAATAGAAGTTTATTACGAGTACAAACCCTTCTGGGCCGGTTCGCAGAAATTCAGCATTGCCGCCCGTATGGATTATAAACCTTCAAATATTTTCAATCTGGGCAGCACGCTTGTTTACAATATAGCTCAGCGTGACGTCGGAGCTCCGCATATTGAGGCAACGCCGGAAGGAGTATTTATGTCGGATCTGGACGGGACCCTCAATATTGCTCGGGCTTTAAAGCTTCCCGACGATTTTGAGTTTACCCTGAAAGGGGAATATGCGTTATCGGTCGTGGACCCGAATATTGCCGGTTATGCCATAATTGAGGATTTTGAAAACTCAGGCGAATCATTCGGTTTTTCTAAAACAGAAAACAACTGGATTCTCTGTTCTCCCTGCACAAATATTCCGGGCATCTATTATACAAACCGGGGACAGCTTCTTTATAAAGACTACAGGGCGTATAATCTGGACGGGAGTTATTCAATGCTTTATTATTCGGCATATTTATCCCCGGATAAAATTAAGGACTATTCATTCAAACCGGGGCCTTATATGACGCTGGGCGGACATCTCAATTCCGCGCTCTATCCGGATGTAAACCAGTCATCCCTGGTTTTTGATTATGATTTCCGCCAGGGGGGAGATTGGGTCGGCGCCGTACTTCCTATTGCCGGCTCTTCAGGGATTGATTTAAGCCTGTATAATCAGATTTCCGTCTGGGCTTACCTTCAGAGTGATAGTGCCGGGGATAATAATTATTCTGATGATACAGGAGCCTCAGTTGATTTATATGTTGTCGCGGGGACTTTGAACGAGGATAGCGACGGAGACGGGATTTTAGAAGGAGAAGTTGATCGTTCCCAGCCCGGGTATGATTTTCATAATTATCTCAATAAATCAATTGTGGAAACAAAAGTCGGAAGAGGGAGGCTTGGGGAAGGGGATGGTTATGAACAATCTGAGGATATAAACCGTAACGGCGTCTTGGACACAAACGAGGATGTGGTTGTTTTTCCCGGTATAGAAGGTTATACGGATATTACAAATGCTTCGGTTAACGGCGGCGGCTGGCAGAAAATAACAATTAATATTCAGTCGCTGTCGCAGAGCCAGATCGCGGCGCTTGAACATTCCAGCGCGCTGGCCGTTTATATAAAAAAGAAGAACGGATTAAAGGGCAGGGTAATTATTGATACTTTGGAATTTAAAAAAGTCAACTGGAATGAAAAAAGAATTGACGGATTCAGTGCCGATGATTCAAAAGTGTTTTCGGCTGAAATCCTCTCGGTATTGAACAATCCTTTTTATTCGGCCAACCGTTTTTATAGAGTACAGTCCGGCGACAGCAGTGTTCAGGCGAGGGCTGATATTTTTGAAAAGCTCCATGGCCCGAAAACAATTGCGGAAGCCAACCAGTATGATGAAAAAGCCATGGCTCTTATTTATCATCTTTCAAATACAGGTTATGATACCAATTCTTCTTCAGGAGGGACTTCGGCAGTACTTGTCAAAAGAAATTTAGTCGCATATGATATTTCCCAATACCACTATTTGAATTATTATATTTATATACCGGATACGGATGAAAACGGCGATGCTCTAAAAATTACCGGCGATACTTATTCAAATGAAAATTTTATTTTTGTTGTGGGCAGTTCTGACAATAGTTATTATAAATGGCGCATACCGCTGAGCTCTATCGCAAAAAACAAGTGGATACCGGTACAGATAAAGATATCTGAAGGTCTTTTAATGGAGGTGGATGGGAATCAGATCGGAGGTTATGAAAAGCCGGTATCAGTGGGATACCCCAATCTGATTGATGTGAATTTTCTGGAAATCGGTGTTGAGCTTTCATCTACTAATGAACCGGTTAACAACGGTATTATATGGGTTAATGAAATGTATACTTCATCAGATGTGAATAAAATAGGAACGGCATATTATATAAATCCGGTAATTGAATATAAAAAACCGCTGTTCAGCGTTGGCGATATTGAAATCCTTGGTCCTCTTTCGCTTAAAGGCACTTATGAAAACAGGGATTTGAATTTTATATCCGCCGAGGGAGCGACAACAGGAAGCTATAATAATAATTTGAGCATTGCCTATCTTTCAAGTGTTTTGAAAGATGTCAATTATGGAATATCTATGAGCGAGAATAATCAGGGTACCGCGACAAATATTATTCAGATGCCCCTCTACCTGCAGTGGAACAGCACAAGGCAGACTTATAACCATTCCATCAGCTACGGCGGCAAAAACTTTATGCCCACTATTTCTCATTCTTTTACCGAAAGCTTTGATTACTTGCTTTCCAGGAACTTGGTCAATTCGTCTTCAAATGACAGTATTATCGGCTTATTAAATAATCAGTACTCCAGTTCCGCAAAGCTTGATTTGAGTCAGAATTTAAATATTTTAAGCCTGTTTGTTATCACTCCCAGGGTCGGCTTTGAAGATTCTTATTATTTAATTGATAATTCCAGCTTTACAAATGAAGAAGATAAAAGTTATCTGACAAACAGCGGTGCCTATGGGATGAAAGATTTAAAAAAAACCCTTTTGTCGGGCCTGGGTTTATCAATCTGGGTTCTTAATCTTTCCGGTGAATATACTCATTCAGAGGAAAAATATGATAAAGTCCTGGATAGCGCGGGGTACAGAAAGGATATAGAAGATTTAAAACAGCTTTCAATGTTTGAGCGCTATTATCAAAGGCTGAGAAGCGCGTCTGAAGGGTTTTATTTTGTTGATGAAAAATTTGATATGCAGAATTCAGATTCTTACTCGATTATATTTTCAGGAGATAGACCGGTATCATTGTTCAGCTGGTGGCTCAATGATAAAATTGGAAGGAATGCGCAGGAATATAATTATCAGTCTGACGGAAGCCTGTATTCCCGTCTGGAAATGTATAATCTGCTGAGCGATTTTAAATTATCCATCTATCCAAAATTTATAATAGACACATTTATTTTCAAGATCAGGAGAACCCTTGGAACCAGCTATACTTCTGCCGTCCAGTCTATTTATTATACAAATATATTAAACTCATTCGGCCGGATTTATTATGACCAGCCTTTTAATTATTCTGATTTATTCTCAGGTACAGCCGGAAGGACAAACAGCCTTAATCTGGTAAAAGAATATTCCGCGCCGGATTACAACAGCGTGGTCAATTATAATGATTATCTGGAATTTGAATTAAATCTTCCTGAAATGAAAAATGTGCTGGACACATTTGTTCCGAAAAGATATTTCCTATCAACTTCGCTATCCACAAGCAGAAATCTCAGTTCTTATTCTCAAAGTCATGAGAATCTATTCTTATTATCTTTTCCCATAAAAATTTCTGAATGGGGAATTAATGATCCGGCTAATCAGGCTTTTAGAATAGGGGATATTACAATTGATTTGAGTACCAAAAATGATGTCAATTTTAATGATAGATCGGTTATTAATACAGTCGCTGCCGGGATCAGCGAGCCTTTCTTTTTCAGTACAAACGCGAATTTATTAATTAAATACAGTCTGGCGTATAGTTCGGAAGATTATTTGCAGAATGCGGAGGAATTTGAAAAGGATTACGGGTTTACCGTGGATGCCACCAATTATTCGCCGATGCAGAAGTACAGCCATACTGCCGGAATCGTTTATAACTGGCTTATTCCCAATGTAAAAGAAGTCAATCTTCTATTATTTAAAATCAAGCTGGCCGGTTATACAGTCAATAATCAGGAGGGATTGACTTATACAGCGGATTCGATTTCTTATCAGGGATACCGTTTCATCCAATTTACTCAAAAGATTTATGAAATTACTCTGGACCATAATACACAGTTTCAATTTTCCGATTTTGTAAAAGGCGGTATAATATTAAAAGCTGTTTTTAATCAATATGCGGAAATCACCCCGCTTGATAATTCGATTAAGACTTCATACTTCAAGCCGGGTTTCGGTTTTCTTGCGGCTATTGACGTGAAGATCACATTTTAAATGATATAAACATTTATCACGAATAAATCCGCTTATGCACGCAAACTTGTAGTGAGCCTGCCTATAAAAGCGAAGGGGAATAGAAAATATTAGCCCGCTAATGACGCTAATTAACGAGAATAATAAAAAGCTGAAGTATATTCAGCACCAAGGACACAAAGCAATGCCCCGAGCCTGCCGAGGGGAAAACCAAGTATAAAAAATTCCTTCTTGGTGTCCTTAATGACCTAGTGGTGAATAAATTCCCGATTTGCGTGATTCGCGTGAAAGTAAACTCATATAGTTCATAATTCTTTGTGTCTGGAGCCTGTCCTGAGCGGAAGCGAAGGAAGTCTTTTTTTATGTTATTCGATATTAACACAGATAATACAGACGTCATCCTGGAAGTCATCGCTCCCATGAAACTCAACAAGTTTGAGATAAGTTTCAGCCACAAATATATTGGCGGGAGTTTTCTGAAATTTAAGGAAAGTCTCCTGGAGAGAAGCGGACTCAAAATCTTCGTCCATATTTTTCTGATTGACAGCTTCAGTCAAACCGTCGGTATAAAGGATCAGCTTGCTTCCCGGTTTAAGAGAAATAGTCTGATTCTGGTAACCCTTCTGCATTTTCAGCATTAATTCATTGCTGAGAATTGCGAGGGGAAGGCCCCGCCTGTAGGAGGATATCTGTTCAATCTTATTGTCGCGGATAATATAAGGCATATTATGGCCTGCATTGGCATAAATGAATTCTTTAGAGTCGAATTTGTAAATCCCGTAAAAAGCAGTGGCAAAATTATCGCCGGTCTGATTAATCAGGGATTCGTTCAAAAGCTGCAGGAGAAACGCCGGATTATCCTGAAGCAGGCGCGTCTGAAGGATATTACTTTTAACCATTGATGTGACGAAAGCCGCAGGGACCCCATGCCCTGAAACATCACTCACAAAGATTCCCACCCAGTTTTTTTCCCTGAATTCCAGGAAATCAAAAAAATCGCCCCCGATTTTTTCCATGGGTTTATAACAGAAAGCGATGTTGGGTTTGGGGCTTTTTGCAGGGATAAGCTGGGATTGTATCCGGCGCGCAAGGAGTATATCGTTTTCCATCTCCAGATTTCTTTTTTTTAACTCATACTGCTCTTCTTCCAATTGCGACATCAGCTGGATCCTTATAAAAGTATTGCAGATGGACTGTGTGAGAAATTCATAAATATTTCCGTATTTTAAATCAAGTTCATAGACAATATACCCGTACTGGTCTTCCAGATAAAAGAGAGGTGTGGCCATATAGGTATGCCGCCTGTGCTGGTCGTAGTACTCCTGCGGAATAAAATCGAATGGGCTGACGGGATTATTGTTTATTTTAATGAGTCTTGTGTTTGTTTTGATGTCAAAGGCAAGGGATAGATTGACTTTACCAGGAAATTGCCATTTTTGATTTCTTTTATGTCTTATAATATTATCATAAATAAAAACATAACAGGATGTGAGCGTCAATTTGGGAAAGTTTAGAGCGATATTATTAAATAATTCTTCCTGTGTGAAGGATGTTTGAAAAGTATTAATGACATCGCGGTTTTTCAATTCAAGCCTTTCTCTCTGGATTCTTTCGGTAATCTGAATACTGAGCTGAATGTCCTGGATAATATTAAAAGCAGATTGAAAAAGTCGGTCGATTTCCTTTTTCTGCTCAGAAATCTTATTTATATAGCAATAGAGGATATTAAGGATACCAGGCCAGAATGAAATATTAATTCCCTCTTTCTTCTGGATATTGAGTTTTTTATTAAGCTTTTTTAGAAAAACTGTAATATTATCTTCTGTCAGATTTTTATCTTCGAGAATAAGAAGCAGGTCATCAAGCAGGTCGCTGACAGAAAATGATTTCGGACCGATAAAATCTGTTAAATCTATAATCTTACGGATTTCACTATAGAGTTTTACCCTGTCTGCTTCTTCCCCGCAATGAGATGTTTTTTCTTTTTCATCCGTATTGATGGATCTGAAGATCTCGGCAGAGCTGCTGAAGCATCCGCAGGAAGAACGGATGAGAAGCGAGGTGGGGAGAATGACTTCCGGCGGGACATCTTTCCCGTTGATAATGTCAAGGGCCAGCTCTACAGCCTTTTTACCCTGCTGATAGATCGGCTGCTTAATGGTGGTGAGCGGCGGTGATACGATTTC
This sequence comes from uncultured Spirochaetota bacterium, assembly GCA_963835575.1. Taxonomy (GTDB): domain Bacteria; phylum Spirochaetota; class Brevinematia; order Brevinematales; family JAOACQ01; genus CAVYGN01. The sequence goes on from CAWIGG010000002.1 coordinate 530,759, forward strand.
GCAGTCCATAATATTATCGAAACCGATAACAGCCGCTTCATCCGGCACATCGATGCCGCGGCGGGATAATTCATTAACAGCTTCTATGGCCATAGTGTCGTTCGCGGCGATTAAGCCGTCAAAAAAAGCCTTCCGGTAATCCAGCAGTTCTTTGACGGCATTGCGTCCTGAGATTTCATCAAAATTACCGGGAACAATAAGATTATCGTCGGCTTTTATTCCATATTTACGCATACTTTCAATATAAGCTTTTAACCGGATTTGAGCTTCCTCGTTATTTTCCGGTCCGCTGATAAAGGCTATTTTTTTACGATGGTGCACAGAGACTAAATGTTTAACCGCCTCTTCAATTCCATTGGAATTATCAACAAGAATGCTGGGAATATTCTTGAGAGGAATTGACAGGCTGATGAGCGGAATGTCCTTGAGATTTTCAATGAAAGTGTAAAAATTCTCCTTTGTGCTGTAATTGCAGAGCGTTCCGGATGCAATGATCAAAGCATCGAGATAATCGGGGCGCATTAAATCATAAATAACGTTAAGCTGGTATCCGTAGCTGTAAGGATTATACAGAGCCTCTCCGCGGAATATAATAATATCCGCGTCTTTTTCCTGGGCCATGTCCAGCACGCCCTGCCAGATAAGTTTGGGGTATTCTTCATGTAAATTTGTGATCTGCAGGCCAATGGTCGGCCTTCTTTTATTCTGCTTGAACATTTAAATATTTTAACCTCGAATTTTATGTATCCGCGGGCTTTTTTTTCTCTTTATTATTATAGAGATCTTTATCAGCCAGAGCGAGAAGCGTTTCAATATCTGTTGATTCCCGGCCGTTGAATTCTGAAATTCCGAAACTCATGTCAAGAAGATAAGGCAAAGGTTCGTTTTCATTAAATTTCTTAATGTTAAGGTTGATTTTATTCTTGATTTTATCCAGATTTTCAATAGGAGTGTCCGGCGTTATTATCACAAATTCATCACCGCCGATACGCGATATGATATCTGACTTACGGAATGTTGTCTGCAGTATTTTCACGGCGCTGCGTAAGGCCCGGTCGCCTTCGCTATGCCCGTATTTGTCATTGATCTTTTTCAGACCGTCCATATCGGCGAAAAAGATAAGGAAATTCCTGCCTGCACGGAGGGCAAGGTTTTTCTGCTGTTCGGCAAATGTAAAAAACCCCCTTCTGTTGTAAAGGCCTGTTAATTCATCGATGATAGAAAGATTCTCAAGCTTTTTATTGGTGTCCTCCAGTACAAGAAGGGTTGATTTGAGCTTTTCTTCAACCTCCAGCCGCTCATGATAAAGAATACTGCTCATGATAACACTGCTGATCTGGGAGGTCAGGGTTTCAAATATTACATTATTTTTCGGTTCAGACTCATAAACAGCGAAACCGAAGTTTTCTTCCCTGAAAACAAGAGGTTCAATTAGAAAATCCAGCTTGCCTTTGTTAAAGATTTTGTTGATTTTGGAAAAATCCTCAAAAAAAGTTTTCTGGTAAAATTCCTTCTGCATATTTATCAGATCAAGCTTGACGCCGTTATGATAAGCCGCGGTCAGGTAAAACTTTTTAGAAAGAAGCTCTTTGCATCTTTTCCCTGCCACCGCCTCTTTATAGATAAACATAAAAAAAGTTTTGATATTAAGCCTGGGAAGCTCCTGCATAACTATGTCTGCAAGCTTCTGCATATCATAAAGAGTGATGATAGTACCGCTGACGATGCGCAGGGTCTCGGACTGTTTTTCCTGCTGGATCATCTTTAATTTTGGAATCCTGTAAGCGAAATGGGCAATAAGAAGAAACGCCGAATCCCAGAGAACTGTCGCGGATTCAATATCATCCTTTTCTTCAAGAAATTCATGGGTTTTTGTCCTGAATGATGAAACGACGCCGTGCCAGAATAAAATATTATTATCAGACTCAACGGTCTCATTGAGTATTAAAGACAAGCTGGGACAAAAACTTTTGGCCGGGTTTCTTTCTTCAATATCTTTAATAAATGCATCAAAAAGCATATTCAGTCTGTTTTCAATATATTGTTTGTCTAATGATGTGTTGAATTGGTCAATTATAGAGGTAATTATTTCATTTTTGTGCTGTTTAATCCCGGACAAACCGGAAAAATTGAGATTGTTTTTTAAATGTTTATGAATAAATTTTGTCTGTGAACAGCCGCAGGATTCCCGCACTATCAGTTCTGAATTGAGTGTCTTTTTAATGGGGATAATTTCTCCCCTGAGCGATTTAATCAATATTTCAACCGAGGCATACCCCAGTTGTTTTATGGGTGATTTTATGGTAGTAAGCGAGGGCGATGAAACCGCCGTTTCTTCAATATCGTCATATCCGCCTACAGCTATTTTATCGGGTATGGATATTTCCCTTTTTTTCAACTCTGCCATTGCACCCAGGGCCATATTGTCATTAACGCCGATGATTGCATCGATTTCCATTTTTTTTTCATCGAGAAGATATTCGACGGCCCTTTTACCGGATTCCGGCATAAGATCGCCGATTATAACCATTTCAGGATCAAATTCAATATTATTTTCTTTTAAAGCATCCAGATAGGCACTAAAACGGTCTTTCATTTCCGGCAGACCCAGCGGTCCGCGTATAAAAGCTATCCTTTTTTTATGATGGTAATTAATAAAATGATTGACCAGCTGCTTCATGCCTGAATAATTTTCTTCAACAACGGATGTGATATCTTCCATAGGCCTTCCAATACTGATAGTGGGAATAGGGGAAAAATGAAGATGGAATGATTTAAATTCATCGATACTGATAAAACTTCCCACACAAGTTATAATGATAAGCCCGTCAAAGTAGTCCGTTTTAATCAGGTTATAAACGGAATTCCTTCTTTTTTCATAAATGTTTACAGGCGAATGTTCCAGCGTACCGCCGCAGATGGCAATAAAATCGATATCATTTTTCCTGGCGGCTTCCGATGCTCCCTCCCAGATCAGCGTCTGATATTTACCAATGCTGATTATATTGTCAGTTAGAAATCCTATTTTTAGGCGGGGCTTGTTTCTCAAAGCCATATCAAATATCCTGAAATCATATTTTTGAAAACATTATTTCAATTATTAGTTTAATTGATTTGATAATTTTGTCAAAGGTTTAAATCTTAAATTAATTTCAGCCTGATATCTGAATAGTGTAAACCTTTTTTTGAGTTTTTGAAAAGAATTTCATATAATATGAAAAAGTTTTAATGATCCGGGGAAAATTAAAATGGTTAAAAATAATATCTATCTTATTATCCATGGGCATTTCTACCAGCCGCCGAGGGAAGAGCCGGGCACAGATGAGATAGACCGTCAGCCGTCCGCTGGGCCTTTTCATGACTGGAATCAAAGGATCAATAAAGAATGCTATGCCGCGAATGCGGCGTCCAGGATCCTGGACAGCTCGGGAAGGATAGAAGAAATTATTAATAATTATAAGTATATCAGCTTTAACTTCGGGCCGACTTTGATGAAGTGGCTGAAACGGAATGATCCTTTAACATACGGTTTGATTATTGATGCTGATAAAGAAAGCAGGACAATTCAGAATAGACATGGGAACGCCATTGCTCAGGTCTATAATCATATTATACTCCCCCTGGCCAATGACAGGGATATTATCACGGAAATAGACTGGGGTATCCGTTCGTTTCAAAAGGATTTCGGCAGAGACCCGGAAGGGATCTGGCTTTCAGAAACGGCCATTAATAACCGCGTGGCAGAGCATTTAATAAGTTTCGGCATTAAATTTGTCATACTTTCCCCCGACCAGGCAGAGGAAACAAAGCAATTCCATGCGCACAATTGGCATTCCGTCACTCACGGTACAATAGATCCGTCAAAACCATATTTGTTGAATGAACTTAACGGCAGTCTTACAGTCTTTTTCTTAAATCCGGACATTGCACGGAAAATCAGTTTTGAACATCTTTTAAGAAATGTGGAATATTTAAGGGGTGAAATACTTTCACATAATAAAGCCGAACAGGAAAACATTCTCATCCATACCGCTACTGACGGCGAATCGTACGGCCATCATGAACCGTTCGGCGATATGTGCCTTGCGCGTCTGATTTATGATAATAAAGCATTGAATGATTTTAAGTTTACAAATTACGGCCGCTATCTGGAAATGTTCCCGCCGCAGGATTTTGTCCGGCTGAAGGAATTGGGCGAACAAAAGGGATCTTCTTGGAGCTGTCCTCATGGCGTCGGAAGGTGGTATGAGGACTGCGGCTGTTCGACCGGTGGAAAACCCGGCTGGAACCAGAAATGGAGAACACCCCTCCGCGAAGCATTTGATTTTTTAAGAGATAATCTATACGGTGCGGCCGAAGAAAAATTAACTTCCTGCCTGGAAAATTTATGGGAAGCGCGCAATGAATATCACAGGGTTATTTATGCTGATACAGATGAAGAAAAGAAACAAGCCGCCGCTGTATTTTTAAAAGAACTGACTAAAATGAAACCCGGCAGCCCGGAAGGGATTTTTATTTTGAAAATCATGGAAGCCCTCTATAATACGCTTCTTATGTATACCAGCTGCGGCTGGTTTTTTTCAGATATTTCGGGTATTGAGACTGTCCAGAATATGAAATATGCCTTGCAGGTTCTTGATCTGGCCTGTGATATAATACCTGAAGAAACCAGGGAAAAATTTCTCATTATGCTCGGTATGGCCAGGTCTAATATTCCCGAATTACGGGACGGCAGATGGATTTTTGAAAACAGAGCCGAAAAAACTTTCTATTATGAAGAACAGGCGGCAATGGAATGTTTGTTAAATGCCGTTTTAACAGGCCGGAAAATAAAGCCTTTGCAGAAAATGAAAAAGTATTTTTATGAGCTGTATTTTTCTTTTTTTCAGGGAATGATAAAAAAGGGTTTTGAAATTTATAAATCAATAATCGGGATAATCAATATCTTTTTATCTGAAGAGAAGAATTATATTATTTATCTTATTAAAAAGGGAAATGAATATCATTTTTTCATCAAGCAAACTGATGATAATTCTCTTATCGGCTACCTGGACAGAATAATAGAAAAGAAAAACGGCAATGATATTTTAAGATATTTTGCCGATTGGTTCGGGAAAAGCTACACTCTTAAAAATTTTACACATGATGCGAGAGAATATATTCTTAGGAAAATATTTGAAGATGTGATGCTCTGCCTTCATAAAAATAAAGAAAAAGCATTAAACCGGATTGAGGATTATCTATCCGCCGTCAGGCTTTATTGTGAACTGGATATAAAAATGCCTGAAAATGATTCGGCGGCTATAGAAGGATATTTTAATGAGATTATTCTGACTGAACTTGGGAAATTGGAAAGCTTTGATATCGATTCTTATGACTTTTCCTATCTGGTCCGGATAATCCAGACCATTCGGCAGGGTGATATGACAATTGATTATGCTGATATACTTCCGTATATCCGCAATTATGTTTTAAAGCGTATGAATGAAGCGATCATAAGGCAAAACACAAGGGAACTTAAACATATAGAAAGAGTCATTGATTTTACAAATTTTGCCGGGATTGATTTTGAGAAGTATGAAATTCAGAATTTACTTTATATTGAGTTGTCAAACCTTGCTTCAATGCAGATAAAAATGTCTGAAAATGTCATTGAACTCCTTCTCCGTATTGCGTCAAAATTTAATATTGCCGTTCATCATTTCGAAGAAAAATTAAGAAGCGGTCGTTAGCAGGAAGACTAAAGGATTTGTTCCTTTTTCCTGAAGGTATATAAGACGGGATAGCGGCCAGCGGGAATCGAACCCGCGCCATTAGCTTGGAAGGCTAAGGTACTGCCACTGTACGATGGCCGCAGCTTATGATTAGAAAAGAATCTGCTTGTATAATACAAGATGCAGTAAACCGGCAAATACAGTGACTATTCCGGCAATACCTTTATATTTTTCAATATATGTGTAATATTTTTTCTTTCCCTCTTCAGGGACATTGAGAATTTCTATTACATTGGGGTAGATGATAGTGCTGTCAATGATCAGAAGCAAAGCAGGAATCAAAGCTCCAATGACAGGAGGAGCAAATATCGCTGTAAAATCCGGCGCAAATAAATTCCAGATCCCGATAATAATTCCTGCAAAAGCCAGAAAAAGCCTTGCGGCTCCTTTTTCAATCATTTTATCCACTTTGCTGAAAAAGGCTTTACTCTGCGGAAAAGCCTTAATGACAACCTCGCCAGATAAAATAAAACCGTAAAATAACAATATGAGAGAAAATAAAATAACCCCCAGCATCCTTTTCCTCCTTCTCTATGATAAGAAATAAATTATAAAATTTCTTATAAAGAAAGTCAATAAATTGCCGGGTTTCATAATAATTCCGGGTTGAATCGGAATATTCGTTTTATATTTTTAAAAACGGCTGCTTATTGTGACAAAATTTACTTTTAGTTCGTTATTAAAAGAAAGAGAATCTGAGAACTCGATTTTAGGAATAAAACTGATTTTGCTATTGTAATTAAAATAATAAATGGGGGCTCCGATCAGATCGAATAAATATCCCAGTGCAAATAAGCCGATGCTGCCGTAAGTGAGAGCTTTATATGCATCGGGATCGGTAATGATATTTTCTTTTGCGCAGTATTGTGTGCCCAAAAAAACCGCGGCTGAAAAAAAAGATATGCCGAGGACTGTAAACCCTCCTCCGGCATCCCCGACAATAAAATGCGCCAGCCCGCTGCCTGGGAGACAGAGGCCGGTAATTCCTCCGATTATTAAGTTCTTTAGAGGTATTATAGTATTTCTTTCTGAAACGGGAGGTTTATGCAGGGTAGAGTCGTTCTTATTTTCATTTTCTGATTGAGAGCTGTCTGATTCTTTATTCTTACTTTGAGACTCCATATATTTTGTTTTATTTTGCTTTACTCTTTTTATCGTTTGGTCCAGGGTCTCTTCATCAGAATCTGGAATATTTTGATCGTCAGTATTTGTATTTAAGTTTGTAATATTTTCTGTGCTCAATGAATCATCAGTTTTATTAGTGCTGACAGATGAGCCCTGCATATTATTTAATTGATTTGATTCTTTCATATTTTTGACAAAAACTTTTATCTTTTCTAAAAAGTAATGAATGGTAGAATCGATTGAAAATGAACTCGCGGGATTATTATTAACAGCCGGAGGATTTTCTAATGCGGTTTGATCGACTGCTCTTCCATGTACCATATTATTTATCAGCAAACTGCAGGTATAAGATAAATCCGATAAAGAAGAAGCTTCTCCTGTATCTCCGTATTCCATTATACCTGACTGGACATGTATCATGCGCATATTGATGTAATATTTTTTGTCTAAAAGATTCACAGTGCCGAGCATTATTTTTTGAGCGGAAAGAAATTCGCCGATTTTAACTGCGTAATCATTGCCGCTTAGACCGGAAAGCTGGAGCTTTTTTTCCTCGAGTATTTTTTTCATGTCCTTTCTTTCCAGGATTTTATATTTGCCTGTTTTGAAAATTTCGATACGTATCCTCTCTGTTACAAATTCAGCAGTTTCAGGATCAACACCTTTCTTCGGCTCAAAATCTATTATGGCTATTGGAATCTGGTCATTAGGCCCGTTTTCAGCGAAGATAAAGCTTTTTACAGAAATAAGAATAAATACAGAACTAACTAATATGAGTATCTTTTTATAGGAATCCATTATGCCTCCATTTATAATTGTTATAGCAACATATATGCCAGATATTTTATTTAAAATAAAAATAAAATCAGGACTTTATTTATTATAATATATGAAGATATAAAAATCTTTATTTTTATTAAAATATCTGCAGTCAGGTTGATACTTTAAGAATAATAATTTTATCAAATTAGATATATCGAAAGTGATTTATCCGGCAGCTTTGAAATGGGCTTTTGCATATTTTAAAAAATCAGCTGACGATAAATCCTTTTTCATTTTTAAAAACAATCTGGAAGCATCCTTTCCGCAGCCTTTTGGAATTTCTATCCCCAGTTCATTCGACTTTTTTTCTATCCAATCCAGAAAATGATACCGCGCCATTATTGATGCGGCCGCAACGGCGGTAAACGATTCCCCTTTCTCAACAATAATGGAATCCTGCGAAAGATTATTTCTGAAATTATCATTGAGATCTTCAGAACTGGTGAATTTATCAAGTATAACAGTATTAAACGGTTGCTTTTTCATATAATTAACTAAATTGATATACTCTGCCATCATAAGTTTATTGAGGTTGCCGTGTTTTTCATAGAGTTTATTATATTCCTGCGGTTCAATAACCCTGACGGAATAAATGATTTTATTTTTCAACCGGGTGAAAAGCTGCCGGATCATGAAGTCTGTAATTTTTTTCGAATCCATAACCCCGTCTTTGATGATTGGATCTTTTTGTTCTTTATTGATAACAGCTCCGGCGAGCACCAATGGTCCGAAATAGTCGCCCTTTCCGGATTCGTCCAGACCGAGGACTGGATATTTTAAAGAATCGTCTGCCTTCTTAAATAAAGAAGTTATATTAAGATTATGAAGAATTGTATTTATGGTATTTTCATTACCCTGAAAAAGAACGCTCCCGTTCTTATAAAAAATAATACTGGCATTATTTCCTTTGGCTCTCCAGAAGGCGTGCTCATTTTCATGAAAATCAAAATTCTCTTTTTGCAGAATCACTGCGAGGTCCTTCTGGCAGCTTGTGTCAAGAACAATCTTTTTTGAGATTAACATACTTTAATCCTTAATAGTTAATACTACCTGATGTATAATGCTTATCAAATCTAATATAAAAATAACGGCGTATTATTTTAAGGTATAAATACTTCAAAAGCAAATTTGACATTTGGCGTTTATCAATTAAAATATACCGATACCCTGATGCTTCCGGAAAAATTGGAAATTAATACAGGGCAGTGCACTGAACCAAATAGATGACCTTATCAATAGGATTGCGTTGAGCATTTCGGCGATCATGTTTTTTGTAAATGAATATAATTTGTATTGGTTCATTGTACAGGCGAGCGTAATATGGTTGATTTAAAAAATATATTGGAAGACATTGTTTTTGATTTAATTGATAATCTGGATGAAGCGAAAAAAGGCGAAATCAATAAAAGTAAGAGAAAAGAAATAGCGGCTTATGTCCTTAACAGAATTAAACCGATGTATATTACAAGCAACAAAGGCTTTAATAATGTAATAGTAAAATATCAGAAAGACCCTCAATTTGTTGCGGATATTATTCTGCAGATTTCAGAGGCTTTGAAAATCATAAAAAAGTCATCCATACAAAATTATATACCGGAGAGCCTGGAAAGAGATAAATTATACTATATTTTTCCTAAAATATATGGTAAGATAATCTCTTTAAAAGGGCTTTTGCCTGTAGATAAAGCGCAAGTATCTCTTTTAGTTGATAATAAATTAGCTTCGACATTATATGAACTCTGGAAAAACCCAGCTGAGATTATGCCTCGGGATGAAGGTATATTTTCCTTTGCGCCCAGACCGGTAATTGCTGTGCCGCCATTTGAAAAAAAGAATTTTGTTATGACGGTTTGTATTGAGAAAAACAGAAAAAAATACGATAAAATATTCTCATACGAAACAGAGCCTTCTTTAACGGCTGAAGACAGCAGCGATTTCTACGAGAATGTACTTCAGCTGGAAGATATTTATGTGCCTTTTTAAATTCTGTTGATAGAGTTTTTGAATTTTTAAGAAAATGGAGGAAGAGATGGATCAGGGTTCAAAGAATGGATTATTAAAGGATTTTTTCAAAAATCCTGCCGCAGTGATTATATTAGTAATAATTATATTATTTTTAATTGTGGTTTTAATTCCGCAGAGCTTTTGGGTAAATTTATCCATGAAATATTTTAAGTAGGTGAATTATGGCTGAAGATATTACTTTTTACTCTAAAAATGATATCGAATGCCCCGTCTGCAATACAACATTTAAAAGGGAAGAGCTTCTTACAGGAAGGGGGAGATTAAGCGCGGGAGATCTGACAAACGAGTTGAGAAGAACATATATCCCCACTCAGAAATTCGGAGCGGTAAATCCTCTGCTTTATCCCATGACTGTCTGTCCGACATGCCTTTATGCCGTTGATGATTTTGATTTTCTGAGCATACCTTCAAAAGCGGTACAGAATATAAAAAATTTTAAGGATGTCAGAGCGAGCTATCTCGTTAAGATCTTCGGCAGAATGCCGTCATTCCGGGAAAACCGGGATCTCGTCAGCGGTATATCAAGCTATATTTTATCAATCAGCTGTTATCCTTTCTTTGATAAGAAAAAGTTCTCACCATCTATTAAGATCGGTATTTATTCTCTCAGAACAGCCTGGCTCTTTGAAGATTTATTTAAAGAAACAAAAGATAATAAATATCAGGATTTATCCCAGATGTTTCATTTAAAAGCGCTGGAGTTTTATGATTACGCCATAGCAAATCAATCCAAAGCGGCCGAACCGATGGAAAACATCAGATCGCTCGGACCTGATACGGATAAAAATTTTGGATATGACGGCGTGCTTTATGTGAACGCCATCCTGAAATTCAAAAATTCTCATCTGATAGAAGACCCCTATCAAAAGCTGAAAGTATATGATGATGTCAAAAGGATTCTCAGCAAGGTCTTTGGTATAGGCAAGAAAGCGAAGGACAAACCGGAAGTGCTGCTTAATTTCGCAAAAGAAATCTATGAAAAAATAGGGGAAGAAACCGAGATGCTCCAGAATTCTCTTCAAAATATTGAAACAGACGGTGATAATACCGGGCAGAACAACGGTACGGCTTAGGGTAATATAATTGCTGAAAAAGACCAAGGGGTTTTAATGAAAAGCTGCTATGGCGGTATAATTTCAAGATTAATATTAATAACGGTTTGTTTTGTCGCTTTCCAGCGAAGTATTATATTTCCGGAAGAAACAGGCATTAATGCCAAGTTTTATCTGGATGCGGGAATTAATTTATACAAGCAGGAGAAGTATTTTGATGCTATCGATTCATTCCGGAATGCGCTTGAAATCAACCCGTATTACGGTGATGCTTATAAATATATGGCTGAAGTCTATTTTGTTCTGGGCGAATATCAGGTAAGCCTTGAAAATTCCCTGAATGCCTTAAAATATGCGAACAATGACCCGGATGCGATGCTTTTAGTGGCTAATTCTTACCGGGAATTGGGTCAGTATGATCAGTCCGTCCGTTATTATAATACGATTATCAGTAAATTTCCCTCCTATGTCGAGGTTTACCGGAATCTGGCTGAACTCTATATGAAAATGAATAAACTGCCGCTGGCTTTATCTACACTGAATAAAGCTGACAGGATCAATAAAAATTACTGGAAAAATTATATTTCTTTCGGAAACTATTATCTAAAAAATAATGATCCCGCTAAAGCCGAGGATTATTTCCATAAGGCTTTTATAATTAATCCCTCGGAAAGAATTGTTTATGTAACTCTGGCTGATTTCTACAGGTCGGAAGGAAATTACGATGAAGCCATTGCACTTTTGGAAAGCGGTGAAAAGCTTTTTAATAATTTTTATTCAGGCATCCTTTTATTGGCGGATTGTTATTTAAGCAAAGCTGTCCTGTCAGGCAGAGGCTATGACAAAGCGATTGAAAAATATGTCTGGATAAAAGACAACAATCTGCAGAAAGATATACATTTCAAGAGCAGTCTGTATTATAAAATCGGTTTTGCCTATGAAACTATTGATGTTAATAAAGCTGTTGAGAATTACAGAGAGGCTTTGAAAATTGATCCAGGCAATGAATTTGTCAGAAACGCCTTTGAGTATTTTGTTATGAGTTGTTTTAAGGTCGACTCTCCTGTTAGAAAAGAATTGGCGTTATTTCATTTGAATGCGTCTGAAGAATATTATAAAAAAGGGGAGAATAAAACGTACTTTTTTCATCTCAAAAGGTCAATAACTCTTTATCCATTACTGATAGAACCCAGAAGGAAATTGGTCAGCTATTTTGAATCAAGAAAAGATACTTTTAATGCTTATCAGGAGTTGAAATCGCTGTCAAAAGTCGATCCCAGTATTAAAGTCAGGGATAAAATAGAAAATTATGAGTGGATGATCAAGAATAATAAAATTAAACTGGAACCCCAGAATTATTATAATTACAATGGGCTTTTTCTTGTCCAGGCTGATTATCTTAATTTTCCGAAGGTTTATGCTGATATTCTGCTTTATAATTCTCAGTACTATAATAAATTCAAGTTATCAACCATGGATTACCGAAAAGAACAAGGCATTAATGCCGTATTAGAGTATTTGCGGGCAAATAATTACAGCTTTTTTGTCATCGGCGCAATGGACAAATCTCTTTCTTATATGCAGTTCATGTTGTATGATAAAAACGGCAAATTAATAGATGCTTTAACCGAAAGTTATAAAATGGAAGAAATGAACACTTCAGTCAATCGTTTTTTAGAATGGATGGATAATGTATTTCCTTCCATCTGGACTATCGGAGATGAAACCTCTCCGGAAGTTTATTACCTGTCAGCAGGCGGAATGAATGGAATGAAAAATAGTGAGACGTTTGTTGCTTTTGATGTGGCCGAGGATGGATTTAAACCGCTGTCTTTTTTAAAAATAAAAAATTTAGAGGATTATTATTCTTTAATCAGTATTGTGTCGAATTATAAAGAGAGAAATTATGAGCCTTTAAAAGATAAATTCGTAATCAGGAACGAGTATTTCTCTCCAAAATACTTGACAAATTTAAAAAGGATTTTAGGATATTAGAATGACCGCTGTGAGGAGGGCGTAATGGGCTGGAATGTGAGTTTTTGGATTGAAGCCATCATAGCAATTTTCTTCGGGCTCCTGATGCTTATCAATAGTTTCAGATATAAAGAAAGAATGTTCCGGCTGATGTTTTTCCTTTTCTTTATTCTGATGGTCAAATCATTTGTCTATATTTCTCTCCGATTAACTGATGTATCATGGACTCTGGTTCAAACAACATCCGGTGTAAAGAAAGTCCTGGAAGAAAGCATGGTTCCGCTTTATAACTTGAAGTATATCATATTCCAGGCGCTCGAATTTATTTATCTTATGATGTTTTATTACATTATAATGTCCAACCGTAAAAAAGCTGAGGAAAAGAGCAGCAGAGGGACATTTATTTTTACCGGGCTGCTTATTTTAATATCAATATTATTTACTTCGGCAGTTATTTATCTTTCTGTCCAATATGGAGATAGAGAGAATTTTAAAACTAATTTTGAAGCTCTTGAATTAATCAAATCGACTTTCGGAACGTGGATATTTACAATTGCAAAATTAATTGTCATTATCATAATATGGAGGACTGTAAATCTTGTATCCGGTTATATAGCCAGCCAGGTTAAGATTATTAATATATATAGAAGACTCATATATATATATCTGACTATTGAATTTATATTTAATCTTTTCTCGCCAATAAATTACTATGCTCAGCCCGGTTGGTTTGCTTTACAGATTATTGCCATTCTTTTGATTTGTGTTTTTGCTTTCGGCGTTCATACAGGTTTTATTAAGTCGGTTCAGGATAGAGTGGAAAGCCTGATTAAAGAAAAGGATAGTCTTATTGTTCTGATGAAAGAGATCAGCCTTGTTGTGGGCGGCGGTGAATTTGAGATTGAAACAGTCATCAGAGCTATTGTTGATAATTCCGTCAAAGGGACCATTGCACGCGGCGGTGTCATGTTCCTTAAAGATAAAATCACAAACCGGCTTGTTGTTAAATATATAAAAGGTCTATATCCTCCGACAAAACCTTTAAAGAATATCCAGAATTTAACACTGACGGAAAATATAATCATTGAAAAGCTGAGAGCGGAAAAGCTCGCCATTGGAGAAGGTTTAATCGGACAGGTCGCTGAAAACGGGAAATCCATTTATATTCCCGATGTCTCAAAAGATGAGCGTTTTGTACAGACTGTAAGCGACCATCTTATGGTCAGTTCTTTCCTGGCTGTTCCCCTGAAAACAAGGGATGATGTATTCGGTGTGCTGTCTGTTGTTGACGATTCAAAGATGTTTTTAGAAAACGACTTAAGTCTTCTGGAAACACTGGGCGAACAGGCCGCTATCACAATTACGCAGGTCCAGATGTACCAGGAAGTATTAGAGAAAAAACAGGCGGAAAAAGAACTTGGCGTTGCAGGAGAAATTCAGGCTTCGCTTATTCCGCATTCTTTTCCTCAGTCTGATAAGTTTGATATATTCGGTTTTTCCATTCCCGCAAAAGGTGTGGGCGGAGACTATTATGATTATATCGATTTTGGAAATAACAAGGTTGTTTTAACGATGTTTGATGTTTCCGGAAAGGGGGTTCCAGCCGCGCTGATCATGGTTATGATCCGCAGTATTTTAAGAACCGTTGCTACTCTTAATGAAGACACAAAGGATGTCATCGCGCGGCTGAATAATACAATTGCCGCGGAAATAGTTGAAGACCGTTATGCAACCGGTTTTTACTTGCTTTTTGATGCGGAAAAAGGTATAATGAGTTATACGAATGCGGGGCATGGTCCATTGATTCTCTATAGATCAGCTTCGGATGATTTTGAGTTTCTGGATACTGAAGGAATGCCGATCGGAATTATGTCGGGAGTAGAATACGGTCAGAATTATACAATTCTGGAAAAAGGTGATATTGCTATTCTCTATACGGATGGAATCAGCGAGGCAATGAACTTGGCCCATGAGGAATTCGGGCTGGAAAGGTTTAAGGAAGTGATCAGGAATTATAAAAAAGAAGGGGCGAAAGAAATCTGTAATAGAGTTCTGGAAGCAGTAACCAGTTTCGGCGGGACTGCGCCTCAGCATGATGATGAGACTTTACTTGTTTTGAAGAGTAAATGACGGCTCTGATTTTGAATTTTTCAGGAGGAAGATATGGAGATAAACAGAAGAGAGGTTGGCGATATCGTTATTTTTGATATTAACGGGGAAATTGATCTTTATAATGCTCCGGAAATTAAGGAAAAAATTAAAGACGAACTGAATAAGAACAAAGTCAATGTCATTATTAATCTGGATAGAGTCAGCTATATTGATAGTTCCGGAATAGGAGTTTTAATTTCCAGCCTTTCTAATTTAAAGAAGATAGGCGGAGCTTTAAAACTGATAAATGTTTATGCTTCCGTCCGAAAAGTATTTGAGCTCACAAAGCTCACAAGCTTCTTTGATATTTACGATAATGAAAGTGACGCTTTGGCTGCTTTTAAATAGAGATGCAAAATCGATAATTTAAATTGAGTGATATAATAAGCAAGAAGGCATAAGCGTTACTCTGAAAGAAAGAGTTTCGTTTATGCCTCTTTTGTTAGAGCCCCAATATAGGAGGAAAAATATGGAAATCCAAAAGATTGATTTGCTGCAAAAAGACATACCTACTTCATGGTATAATATTCAAGCCGATTTACCCGTTCCCCTTGAACCACCACTTGGTCCGGATAAAAAGCCTGTGACTCCAGATCAATTAAAGGCTATTTTTCCAATGGCCCTGATTGAACAGGAAGTTTCCCGGGAAAGATGGATAAAAATACCTGAAGAAGTACTGGACGTTTACTGCCGGTACCGGCCTTCCCCTATGTTCAGAGCTATTCATCTTGAAAAAGCTTTGGGAACTCCCGCTGAGATTTATTATAAGTATGAGGGAATATCTCCGGCCGGATCGCATAAGCCCAATACATCCATAGCACAGGCTTTTTATAATAAAAAAGAGGGTGTGAAGCGTTTGACTACCGAAACAGGCGCGGGGCAGTGGGGAAGCGCGCTGGCCCTTGCCGGAAGCCTGTTCGGACTGGAAGTCAGGATTTATATGGTTAAAGCCAGCTATAATATGAAACCGGCAAGAAAGCAGGTTATGGCAGTCTGGGGAGCGGAATGTATCGCGAGCCCGAGTAATGAAACGGCATTCGGCAGAAAGCTGCTCGCTGAAAATCCTGAAAATCCTGGAAGCCTTGGAATTGCGATCAGTGAAGCTGTGGAAGAAGCCGCTTCCAGAAAGGACACGAATTATGCTCTCGGAAGCGTATTAAATCATGTGCTTCTCCATCAGACAATCATCGGCCTTGAAGCGCAGAAACAGATGGAATATATAAAAAGGTATCCGGATGTTGTGATCGGCTGCATCGGCGGCGGAAGCAATTTCGCAGGTGTTTCATTCCCGTTCATTAGGGATAAAATTCAGAAGAATAAAAAGACAAAAATTGTCGCGGCAGAACCTAAGGCCTGTCCTTCAGTTACCAAAGGCGTGTATGATTATGATTTCGGCGATACAGCCGGAATGACGCCTATAATGAAGATGTTTACGCTGGGCCATGGATTTATGCCGCCGTCAATACATGCCGGAGGGCTCCGTTATCATGGTATGGCGCCGCTGGTCAGCGCTGTTGTAAAGCAGGGATTCGCTGAAGCCAGGGCTTATCATCAAAATGAAGTTTTTGAGGCCGGGCTGCTATTCGCGAGAACTGAAGGAATTGTTCCGGCGCCTGAAACATGCCATGCCATCAAAGCGGCAATTGAAGAAGCGGTTATAGCAAAGGAAGAAGGCAAGAAAAAAGTCATTCTCTTCAATTTCAGCGGTCATGGCTTCTTTGATCTCTCTTCATACCAGATGTACCTTGACGGGAAACTGGAGGATTATGAATATCCGGAAGAAGAAGTCAAGAAGGCATTAAAAGATTTGCCTTTTTACTGTAAGGAATAAAATGAGAAGAGAAGGGGCTTTTTACCCCTTCTCTTTTTTTTAAAAAAGCTGCGGAGGGGGAGAATGAATAATTTAAGTAATAAGACCGTTGCTATTATCGGGGCCGGCTTGCTTCAGATCCCGGTGATAAAGGCGGCTAAATCTTTAGGGCTCACAACAGTTGTTGTTGATAAAAATCCTGAGGCGCCGGGTGTTAAAGAAGCGGACTTACTCATTAATTCCAGCACCCTCGACGCGGAAATGACCTCTATTCTCCTTGAAAAATTCAATAAAGAACAAAGAAAGATTGACGGGGTTTTAACAGTCGGTACAGACGCCTCTTACACAGTTGCGGTCTGCGCCAAAAAACTAGGCCTGGTTGGAATAGAGCCTGAGGCGGCGCTTAAAGCTACAGATAAATATCTCATGCGGATGGCTCTGCGGCAGGCAAAGGTGGTTATCCCGGATTTTGAGCTGGTTGATACCTATCAGAAAGCCGTTGAATCAATAGAGAGGCTGGGCATAGATTGCGTCATCAAGCCTCAAAAAAACATGGGCGCCAGAGGCGTCCGGCGCATCAATAATATCGATGACCTGAAGGATGGATTTGAGGAAGCCGTCCGTTATTCCAACACCGGCAAGGTGATTATTGAACAGTATATTGACGCTTCTGAGCTGAGCATAGACGCTCTGGTTTATCAGGATAAGATCGCGATCACCGGCATCGCGGACAGGATTATTGAATATGATCCCTATTTTGTCGAGACGGGGCATATTATGCCTTCCCGTCTGGGAGAAGACTTGATCAATTTTGCCGTTGAATCATTTAAAAAGGGCATCAAGGCTTTGGGAATTACGGTAGGAGCGGCCAAGGGCGATATTAAAATATCAAACAGCGGCTGTTATATTGGGGAAATCGCCGCCAGGCTCTCCGGCGGATTTATGTCGGCCTATACTTATCCCTATTCATCGGGAATCGATTTAATGAAAAATATTGTTCTCATATCGCTGGGACTGCCGCCTGATGATTTGAAACCGGCAAAAAACTGGGTTTCCATAGAGAGGGCCATCATTCCGGCTCCGGGAATCATCAAAGAGATCAATGGTATTGAAAAGGCTCAAAAGATAAAGCATGTCGAAAATGTTTTCTTTGACGGAAAAATTGGAGATAAGGTTCAGCCTCCTCATAATAATCTGGACAAATGCGGGCATATCATAGTCGCCGCGCCGACTTTTAAAGAAGCGCTTCTTGCATCGCATAAAGCCGTCAGTATGATTGAAGTCAGGACGGCTGAAGACGACGATCAATTGATTCCGGATAATATAATAAATGAAAGAGCCAGGGCCAGGTTTAACGGACGCTGTTTTGTCTGCCCTGACTGTGACGGAATAAAATGCAGAGGAATGATGCCGGGGGTCGGCGGCGCGGGAACGGGAAACGCTTTTATCAATGCCGTCAAACGCATGAGAAGGATTGAGATAGTCCCGAACTATATCAATGACGCCAAAATAATTGACACACAAACGGAATTATTCGGCAGAAAGCTGGCATTTCCGATACTGCCGGCTCCTATTACCGGCGCTATTACAAATATGGGCGGGGCTATCGGCGAACTGGAGCTGGCCAGGGCTGTTGTAAAAGGGGCGAATCAGGCCGGCGTGATCGGCGTTCTGGGAGACGGTGCCACGCCTATAAAGTATAAAATCAGCATCCGTGTTATACTGGAAAATTTCGGTTTGGCCATTCCTGTATTCAAACCGCGCTTTGATAATAAACTCATTATCGAGAGAATCCAGGCGGCGGAAAGCGCGGGCGCTCTGGCCGTCGGTATGGATATAGATGCGGCATCTTTTATGACCATGGAACAGAAAAGCCAGAACACGAGCACGAAGAATTTAACAGAACTGAGGGAATTGCTCTCCTGCACTGAATTGCCGTTTATTCTTAAAGGCATATTATCCCCGAAGGATGCTGAACTTGCGTTAAAGGCCGGATTCAAGGGAATTGTCGTTTCAAATCATGGCGGAAGGGTTAATGATAATCTGATATCGCCGGTTGATGCTTTGAAGGATATTAAAAAGGCCGTGGGAGACGATGCCGTGATTATAATGGACGGCGGCGTGAGGAGCGGCGGCGATGTCCTGAAAAGTATTGCCCTTGGCGCTGATCTGGTCATGATAGGAAGGCCGGTAATGATCGCGGCTGTAGGAGGCGGGATACAGGGAGTCAGGCAGTATTTTAATAAAATTGCAAATGAACTGCGGAAAATTATGGCTTTTGTCGGTGTTAGAAATATAAAAGAATTAAAGAATAATGAGAATATGCTGAAGTATGTATAAATATATCTATGGTCCTGTGCCGTCGCGGAGGCTTGGAATTTCTCTGGGAGTCGATCTTGTTCCGCTTAAGGTCTGCAATTTTAATTGCATATATTGCGAATGCGGTAAAAGTACGCGGCTCACTATTGAAAGAAAAGAATATTACCCGGTTCAGGATATTATAAAAGAGATCAGGGATTTTCTTTCTAAAAACCCTTCCCCGGATTATATTTCATTTTCCGGTTCTGGAGAACCGACCCTTCATTCCGCTTTAGGATTGATTTTAAGGACGCTGAAAAATGAATTTCCTTATTTAAGACTTGCTGTGTTGACAAATGGAAGCCTTCTTTTTCTGGAGGAAGTGCGTCAGGATCTTTTTGCCGCCGACGTGGTCCTGCCTTCGCTGGATGCCGCTACAGAAGAGGCTTTCATCAGGATTGACAGACCTCATCCCGATGTGAAAGTAAGCGCCGTCATAGAAGGTCTGATAAAATTCAGCCGTGAATTTAAAAAAATAAAGAGCGGCAATGAACTCTGGCTTGAGGTCTTTATTATTGACGGGATTAATTCCGATGATTATAATATACGGAAGTTAAAAGAGGCGGTTTTAAAAATAAAACCGGATAAAATCCAGCTTAATACTCTGGACAGACCGGGGACCGAAGCATGGGTTAAGCCCGCTCCTCATGAAGTTCTGGAAAGGGTTAAGAAGAAGCTGAATCTGGCGAATGTTGAGATTATATCTAAATATAAGTATAGATCGGATTTAAAGGCTTACAGTAAGGATATTGAGGGAATAATACTGCAGACTCTGATAAGAAGACCGTCTACAGTGGAGGATTTAACGGAAATATTGGGGGAGCCTGTTACCGAAGTCAGGAAATATGTAGACATTTTATTGTATGAGAAAAAAATAAAAGCAGAAATAATTAGCGATTTAAAGCACAGAGGGATATTTTATAAGGTATTGAATTAATACTTAATTTAAGGTTAATAAATGTTATTTGAAAGGGAGTATCTAATGCCGCTGAAACTTCGATTCCAATTAATCAAAAAGATTGTATTGATATCCGGTTTGTTATTTTTATTCCAGATTGAGTCTTTTTCAAAGGAATATGTTAAAGTTTATTATTTAAAGGCAAATGATCATGAATATGTGTTTTACGCGGATAATGAAAATTATTGCCCTTATCAGCTGCAGGTCAGCTTGAAAAATCCCGAGCTGCTCTGGATCAGCACAAATATGCCTTTTTATACAAAAATAAACGCGCAGGAGAAGGGTGTATATCTATTCAGCATTATTACATGGAGGAATCCTTCCAATTATATCAATTATTTTATTAAAACTGCCATCGGTGATCCGGATGCTGTTCCGGATACGAATTATGTTTATTACCTGCCGTACGAAGAAGGGGCCTTTTATAAGGTCAATCAGGGTTATAAGGAAAGGTTTTCCCATCATGGATGGATCAGATATTCTCTGGATTTCGGTTTATGTACAGGAACAAAAGTCTGCGCGGCAAGGGAAGGGATTGTTGTTGATGTCAAAGACGATTCCGATAAAGGCGGCATGAGGTCTTTCTACAGTAATTATGCTAATTTTATTACGGTTTATCATAAAGACGGGAGTTTTTCTCAATATGTCCACCTTAAGAAAAACGGAAGCCTGGTCAAGGTTGGAGATATTGTTAAAAAGGGTCAGGTTATAGGTTATAGCGGAAATACAGGCCGCTCAAAGGGTCCGCATCTTCATTTTATGGTTTTTAGAGCGACAGAGATGGGCAGGGATACTATTCCTACTTATTTTTTAGGGCCCAATAACGCAGCGATCAGTCTGTACAGAAAAAGGTTTTATTATTCCTACCGGTTTGACCAGAGTAATACCGCGTCTAGTGGCTTATTGACAAACCAAACATTGAAAGTCACGATTTCTGTCAATACGAATAAAAAAGATACCTCCGATATCAACCAGGGAGGATTATGATATCTGTCTTACTATAATAATCAAATACAATAAAAAACCGTCCTGTAGTACAGGACGGTTTTTTATTGAAACGGTTTATCATTTTAGAATTAAATTCCTATTGATGTTTTTCTTTTTATAATATAAAATAGCTGAAATGGAGGTAAGCATGAAAATACCCCCTTTTTTGCTGTTTAAAGACTTTTGCACGGTTTCCGCAAACCATTAACGGATAATTAAATAGAAACCGTGCAAAAGTCCGGTTTAAAGCGGCAATTTATTGCCTAAAGTTTTATCAGGCAGCGAATTATCTTAAGTTTACTGTGCAAAGGTCTTAAACCAGATTAAGTTGAGGAAAAGCTTTAAAGGAGCGGCGACAATTGATTTTTTTGAAGTGATTGATCAGATGGCAAAAGAAATAAGCGGAAAGATCACAGAGCTTCTTCCGGAAATAAACGTTAAGAGCGAAGTGGAGATTAAGAAACAGAGGGAAACCGTTTTTGAAACGGAAAAAATTAAAGTTAAAAGAATGTTCTACACCCGCCTCGGTTTTTCAAGCGAGTTCGGACAAAAAACATTTGAAAGTTATTATTACAGCCCGCCAAATACAAATACATCAACCGGCAGTATCCCCTTTTCACAGATTAATTTTGGTCTTTCACTCAGGTATTGGGATTTAAGGCTGGATTTTATGATGACCATAGTAGGAATGCCTTCTTATAACTGGAATGAAAAAGCCTTTCAGTTCAATAATAATTTACCCAATTATTTTAACATCTCACTTATATATTATCTTCCATGGTTCGGCAAGAGTTTGGCTTTAGGCGTGGGTTTTATCAGAGGAGACCATATTAGCGGTATTAACAGTAATAATTCGCAGATTGAATATAATCAGCCGGACGTCAATGGCGATTTGACCTGCCTGACATTAAATATATTATACAGCCCGTTCGATTTCCTGGAAATAGGTCTTTTGATTGGATTTAACGGCGAAGTAACCGGGAGCAGTACTTATTATGAAACCGGTATTGCTGCAAATGTTAACCGGGATATTTCCTTCAGGTATTTATTTCCTCCAATAGAATTATCAGTCTTTTTCTTTTTCAACTCATCAATAGGGATAGAATCAAGATTTTTTTATGCGCCGTCTAAATATCATGAAGAAAAGCATAATAGTGCAGATGGCTCTCTGATGGGATTCGATGATACTGTTGATCAATATATGATCTTCTATGCCGGTATGGTTTACAAAGTTGATCTTCTGAATCTGTAACCAAAGTCTTATCACAACTTGACGAAACACAATTTTATCATTATTCTTTATGCATCTTTATCTTTTATCTGCAGGAGGATTTTTGATGAAAAAGGATGTCGAAAAATATTCATTCCAGGCTGAATCAAAACAGCTTCTGAATCTCATGGTCCATTCCATTTACACAAATAAGGAAATATTTTTAAGAGAGCTGATCTCAAACGCGTCCGATGCTATTGACAGGCTCCGCTTTGAATCCATTACAAAGCCTGAACTTCTGAAAGCCGGCGCGCAATTTGAAATCCGTATAGAAGCGGACAAAAAAGCCGGGACCCTTACTGTCAGGGATAATGGGATCGGTATGAGTCATAAGGAGTTGATAGATCATATCGGCACCATCGCGAGGTCCGGTACACAGGAATTCATAAATAAATTAAAGGAAAGCAAAACCGATTCGTCAGTCAATGATATGATCGGTCAATTCGGCGTCGGTTTTTATTCGGCTTTTATGGCCGCTGATAAAGTCACCATTGAAACAAAAAAAGCGGGAGAGGAAGATTCATACCTGTGGGAATCGGCGGGGGACGGTGAATATACTATCATTCCCGCGGAAAAAGAAAGCCATGGCACCGCAATAATCCTTCATTTAAAACCGGCCGATCCTGAAAACGGCCTTGAAGATTTTACGGATTATTATGTTGTCTCAAGCATTGTCAAGAAATATTCGGATTTTATTAATTATCCCATAATTATGAAAGAAGAAAGAGAGGAAATTGAAAAGGACGCGGAAGGCAAGCCGAAGAAAGACGGTAAAAAAGTCAATGTGGCAGAAGACAGGACGCTCAATTCCATGAAGCCGATCTGGACGAGGCCTCCCTCAGATGTGAAAGAAGAAGAATATAAGGAATTTTACAAGCATATCTCTCATGACTGGAATGAACCTCTGAAGACCATTTTTTACAGAGCCGAAGGAACGCTTGAGTTTTACTCGCTTCTTTTTATTCCTTCCCGGGCGCCTTTTGATTTTTATTATCAGGGCTATAAAAGCGGCCTTCAGCTTTATGTAAAAAAAGTCCTGATCATGGAAGCGTTTGAGGATCTTCTTCCGAAATACCTCCGTTTTATGAAAGGCGTTGTGGAATCCTCCGACCTGCCGCTTAATATTTCACGTGAATTACTGCAGCAGGACAGGAATGTCAGCCAGATGAAAAAGAGCCTGACTAAAAAAGTACTGGACAGCCTCCTGGAGATGTTTAATCAGGAAAAGGATATGTATAAGAGCTTCTGGAAGGAGTTCGGCAACGCATTGAAGGAAGGCATTATTTCGGATTTTGAGAACCGGGAGAAAATAATCCCGTTATTGCTCTTTGAATCCACCAATGATGCTGTTCTGCTGACAAATCTGGATGATTATATCGGGAGGATGAAAGAAGGGCAGAATGAGATTTATTATCTTACCGGCGAATCCAGGAATATTGTTGAAAACTCTCCTCACCTCGAAGCATTAAAAGAAAAAGGTTATGAGGTTTTATTCCTGCTCAATCCCGTGGATGAGATTATGACCCAATACCTGACGGAATACAAAGGCAAAAAAATAAAGTCGGCCGGTAAAGGGGAATTGGACCTGGGAAGCAAGGAAGAGAAGGAAAAAAGCGATAAGGAATTAAAAGATAAACAGGGCGAATTCGGCGATCTCCTTAAATATCTGGGACAGAAACTGGATAAATATATTAAAGAGGTCAGGCTTTCCAACCGTCTTGTCACCGCACCGGCCTGCATTATCGGCGAGGAATATGACATCAGCCCTTATCTTGAGAAGATAATTAAAAAGGAATCGGAGCCTGGGGCTTCCATAAAAAAGAGGATTCTGGAGCTTAACCCCCAGCATTCGATCCTTTCAAAAATGAAAGCGCGTTTTATTAAAGATCAAAATGATCCCATTTTAGCCGATTATGCCGAGCTTCTTCTCGGCTACGCGCTGCTTGCGGAAGGGGCGGATCTGCCCGATCCGGTAAGATTTAATCATCTTGTGGTTGATTTAATGGAGAGGAGCCTGTAATATAAATATCAGAAGATATTATGAGATTAAAAGAGATATTATTTACCCATAAAAAAAATGAAGTCCATAAAAAGCCCCGCTTCAGCGCCCTTGATATTTTAAAATATGTCGGGCCCGGGCTTCTTGTGACAGTGGGTTTTATCGATCCGGGCAATTGGGCCTGCAACATCTCGGCGGGTTCAGAGTACGGCTATTCGCTCCTCTGGATTATTTCGCTTTCCACTTTAATGCTCATTATTCTCCAGCATAATATCGCCCACCTCGGTATTGTTACCGGCAAATGCCTGTCTGAAGCGGCGAGCCAATATTTTCCCAGGGGGATTTCAATCCCTTTGCTTTCAACGGCAATGATAGCCTCTATTTCCACGTCGCTCGCTGAAATCCTCGGGGCTTCGATCGGGCTTTCCATGCTGACGAATATTCCTTATTTAATTTTGGCGCTGCTGGTTTCCGCGCTTATTCTGGTTATGCTGTTCACTAATTCTTATCGAAAGATCGAAAGATGGATAATCGGTTTTGTGTCCCTCATCGGGATTTCTTTTATTTATGAACTGACCCTGGTCAAAATAAACTGGCTTGATGCCGCTGTCAGTATGGTAAAGCCTGATTTTCCATCAGGAGCAATGTTGATTATTATGAGTGTTATGGGAGCGGTTGTCATGCCGCATAATTTATTCCTTCATTCGGAAATAATCCAGAGCCGGCAATGGAACCTCAAAAACGAGAAAATAATAAATAGACAGCTGAAATACGAATATTTCGATACAATCTTTTCCATGCTTGTCGGATGGGCAATCAACAGCGCGATGATACTTTTAGCCGCGGTATTTTTCCAGAAGCACATCGCTATCCAGGAATTGGGGCAGGCTTTTGAAATATTGAAGCCTCTTTTGGGTTCAAATTCCGCGTTAATATTTGCTCTGGCGCTCTTTTTTTCAGGGGTCGCTTCATGCATCACTTCCGGAATGGCAGGCGGGGTAATTTATGCCGGTATATTCGGCGAATCTTATGATATCAAGGATAAGCATACCTGGACCGGCGTGCTGATATCCATACTGGGAGCTTTTTTAATTCTCTTTTTTATAGATAATCCTCTTAAAGGTCTCATTATCTCTCAAATGATTTTGAGCATTCAATTGCCTTTTACGATTTTTCTTCAAATATACCTGACATCATCTAAGAAAGTCATGGGAAAATACGTCAATTCTCTTTTTACAAAAATCATTTTATTTGCCATCGGAGCTGTTGTGGTATATTTGAATATCAGGCTGTTTATCAGTTTTATATTATCTAAATAAAAAGCGGTTCCAATCCCTCACCATTCTGTTAGCATTGCTGGATAGGCCAGACAAAATGGTGAGGGATGAAATCGCCGATATTGTCCCGAATCATGCGGCCGCTAAGTTCGCTTTGCGAACTCCACAGCTTGCCCTGAGTGATAACGAATGGGCGGCAGCGCCATTAACTTTAACAAAAAGTTTTTTATTATTAAGGCAATTCCAAAAACTTAAAGTTTTTGGAATTGCTTAATTCCTTTCTAAGGTTCATAATGCTTGCCTTTTTCTTTTTCCCTTATCTCAACCCGGCGGATCTTTCCGCTGATGGTTTTCGGGAGTTCAGTGACAAATTCAATAATGCGCGGGTATTTATACGGGGCCGTCACTTTTTTAACATGCTCCTGCAGTTCTGTTTTCAAAACATCGCTGGCAGTATAACCCTTCGCAAGGACTACGGTAGCTTTCACAACCTGCCCTCTGTCGGGGTCGGGTTCGCCGGTTATGGCGCATTCCAGAACGGCCGGGTGCTCAAGAAGGGCGCTTTCCACTTCAAAGGGCCCGATGCGGTAGCCTGAACTCTTGATAAGATCGTCAGCCCGGCCGACAAACCAGTAAAAACCGTCTTCGTCGCGCCAGGCCATATCGCCCGTATAATAATAGTTATCATGCCAGGATTTTTTAGTCAGCGCCGCGTCCCGGTAATAGCCTTCAAAAATTCCCCAAGGTTTATGCTGGTCGGTTCGGAGAGCGATCTGGCCTTCCTCGCCGGTCTCGCATGGCTTTCCCTCGTCGTTAAAAAGCACCACTTCATATCCGGGGGAGGGTTTGCCCATTGAGCCGGGTTTGGGTTCCATACCGGTAAAGTTAGCGATTGAGACAACCAGTTCGGTCTGTCCGTATCCTTCCATCAGCTTCAGGCCGGTCGCTTTCAAAAATTGCGTATAAACTTCGGGATTCAGCGGTTCTCCGGCGACCGTGCAGTATTTCAGCTTGGAAAAGTTGTATTTAGACAGGTCTTCTTTAATGAGGTAGCGGAATATTGTCGGCGGCGAGCAAAATGATGTCACTCCGTATTTTTCAACGACATCAAGCAGGTCTTTCGGCTTGAATTTCGAGCCGTAATCATAGACAAAAACAGCGCAGCCGCAGATCCATTGGCCGTAAATTTTACCCCAGGCGGATTTTGCCCAGCCTGTATCAGAAACTGTCAGATGAAGTCCGTCGTTTGCCACATTCTGCCAGTACTGCGCCGTTATAATATGGCCGAGGGGATATGTAAAATTATGGGCCACCATTTTCGGCATTCCGGTTGTGCCCGAAGTAAAATAGAGAAGAAGCATATCGGTATTTTTTGACGCTTCCGAGCCTGCCGGCCGTTTAAAATCCGGGGATGCTTTTTCTATTTCGCTGTCGAAATCATACCACCCCTTTCTTTTCTCACCCTCGATAACGACTTTCAATTTAAGGGTGGGGGATTTTTCCTGCGATTCATCTATATGGTCCAGAACATCCTTATCACCGACGGATACAATCATTTTAATATCAGCCGCGTTATTACGGTATATGATATCTTTTGTTGTCAGAAGATGCGTCGCCGGGATTGCGACAGCGCCGATTTTATGAAGCGCAAGTATTGAAAACCAGAATTGATAACGGCGCTTGAGAACCAGCATAACAGGATCGCCTTTCTTAATTCCGAGGGATTTGAAAAAAGATGCAGTTTTATCGCTTATTTCTTTAAGCTGGCTGAAAGTATAAGTTGCTTCCCGGCCGTTATCGTCACACCAGACCAGCGCTTTTTTATCAGGATCGGTCTTTGCCCATTCATCAACGATATCAAAAGCAAAATTAAAATTCTCCGGTATTTTGATCTTAAAATTAGAGTAAAAATCCTCATAATCTTTAAATTTAATTTGATTCACAAATTTATTTAACATATTCACCTTCCTATTATATAACCATAGCCAGGAATCTGGCCGGTTTATTTTTTAATGCGAGCATGGCATGCTTATGACCGGAGTCAAAATATAGACTGTCGCCTTCCTCCAGCGTCACTTCATGAGAATCAATAAATACCTTAAGAGTCCCTTCCAGTACATAATTAAACTCCTGTCCGGCGTGCGAATAAAAATGGGAAGGCTTTTCGGTATTAACAGGCTCAACAGTAACAAGGAACACCTCAGCCTTTTTGCCGATAAAATTATAGCTGAGGTCCTGGTATTTATATTCTTTCCGGCGGTCAATGGAGAATCCTTTGCCCTTATGAACGACACTGAATATTTTAAGCTTGGGTTCTTCACCGGTTATGAGTGCTGTCATATCCACATTAAATTTACCGGCTATCTGAAAAAGAAAGCCGAGCGGTATATCTGAATTTCCGCTCTCATACTTTTCATAATCATCTTGCCTGTCGGTTATTTCATTTTCGGAGTCAAACCAGCCCCTTACAATAAGCGGGCAAATAAAAATTTTGTCAGCTTAGCTGATTTTAATAATAAATTTCGAATAATCGATACTCAGACTATACAAAATCCTCTCTATTTTCTCAAATATTGGGCATATTTCATAAAATTATGCGCAAGGGATACCCAGCATAGCTCCAAATTCACTTTCCGTTGACCTCTGTAAACTGTCTGAACATAACCCTTCTGTGTTTTGATGTTTGAAAATACGTGTTCTTTACCTATCCTGCGGTTGTATATCTTTTGCCCTTCTTCGCTGTAAAGTTTTGTTAAATAAGCATCAATCTTAGACCGATTATTCAATTCAAACTCACTGAAAATTACTGTCTTTTGCTGTGTTTTCGGTTTGATGTTTTTATAACACTCACTGAAAAATGGACATCTTTCACAGCCCTTCCGTGAATACAAAAATGTATATCTTTGGTTATTTCGATCTAAATACCCATTTTCCTTACGGCCGCCCCGGCATCCCAGGATATATTCGTCATCAATCTTTTCCAGTTTAAAGTCTCTTCGCTTCTGTGATTTATCACTGAAATCCCGCTCTTTCGTATCCACATAAAGGTCTTTTCCTTCCTCCACCATCCGGATTGTCTCTTCCATGTCCTGAAAACCCGAATCAAAAAGGTATTTGCTAGCCTTATCAACTTTTAATTCCGCTTTTTTCTGTTCCACCCTCTTTACCATTTCTTCCGTATGCTGTTTTTCCGGTGTTGTGATTGCTTCAAAATCTATAATCACATCATTATTACTGACCATCATCGCCGAATTATATCCCTGTATAAACACACTATGCGGATTTCCAGACATCAGCTTGCTTTCGGGATCAGTCAGGTTGGTGAATTCTTCGTCTGTCTTTTCCCCTCTCTCTACCTGTTTTTTGTATTCATCGATTTGGTTCAAAACACTATCGTAAATCTTTTTCCGCCTTGATACCCGCTTCTTCTCCGCTTCGTAATAAGGCTGCTCCAGCTTGCCTTCCCGGTAAGATTCTTCCAGTTCCAGGTCTTGTTTCACAATCTTTTCCGCCATCTTCTGGTAAGTGTCCATCAGCTTCCGGGTATGTTTCTTTCCCACATTCTTATTCTTACTCGCGTAGGCCTTGATCTTTGTGCCGTCACCCACTACCATGTCCCAATCTATAGACCCCATTTCGTTGAGTATATATAAAAGCTG
Source organism: uncultured Spirochaetota bacterium (assembly GCA_963835575.1). GTDB lineage: Bacteria > Spirochaetota > Brevinematia > Brevinematales > JAOACQ01 > CAVYGN01. Next base: position 560,000 of record CAWIGG010000002.1, read on the forward strand.
GCTGAACAACTCCTCGATCTTTTCCTGAAAAAGTACCTTGAACTCGCAAATTACCGAATGGTCAATTTTCAGCCGGTTTGAAACATACATAAACCCAATGTGTTTTTTCAGCAAATCTTCTATCTTTCGGCTGATACGATTTCCCGTAATGTAACCGTAGAGTACCGCACAGATCACATCCCGAGGATTTTTAATCTCTCTGCCTCTATGGTCGTTCTTATAGTAAGCCGCGAAATCCTCCAGTTTAATACGGTTTTTGATGAATTCTTTTAGTATAAATTCTCTGGAATTCTCATCAAACTGCTCGCCTATATTGATCGCGAGGAACTCACCCTGCTCCAGGCTGTTCTTTTCAAATCTTGCCATCTTTTTCTCCCGTTTTATTTTAACGGGAACCCTGCCGTATGTCCATGAAGCATGTTATAAAAACCGACAGGCAACATCAATGGAGACATGGAATTCTTTAACCAGCGTTTCAATAGAAATTCCATTGATATCGCGCAGTTCTTTAATGCGCTCCGCAATGTTTTTCATATCCGGGGTCATAAAAACCTCCTTAATAATATAAAGTAATTATAATATTTAAGCCTTAAAGATATCGTTTTCATTTGATTATTGGATGTCTTTATAATTATGAACTTGTTTATTAAAATAATAAATAATCAAAAACAAGGCATAAATTATATAATTATTCCATTAAAAGTCAATAGGAAGATATCAGCTTTTTTATAATATTTTAATAATTTTGCCTGTTTTACCGGGATGACAAAACCTTATATAAAGAATAATTGATAAATTATGGATTTTTCTTTAAAATCTTTAAGCCTTATTTTTCGGGCTGTAGCGCAGTTTGGCTAGCGCGCTTGGTTCGGGACCAAGAAGCCGAGGGTTCAAATCCCTCCAGCCCGAATTTTTTTATCATTTTAAATATCTTTCCTATCAAAAAATAAAAATGATCTAAACTGAGTGAAGTATTTATAGTGTATATACTTGCAGATTCGTACCCTCTATGGGGAATGAATTTGCTATTTAATAAGCTTTTGCTGAAAGAATCGCTTAATTCGGGTATAAAAAAATCTCTTAAAACTCTAATCGAAATCTACTTTCTACCGAAAAAATAAATAGGCCGAGAACAAGGATGTTCTCGAGTATTATCAAGGAGGATGGTATGATTATCAACCACAACATCAGTGCCATTTTTACCCAAAGACAGCTCTTTATTAACAACAGGGACAGCGACAAGGGCATTGAAAGGCTTTCTTCAGGTATGCGCATCAACAAAGCAGGCGACGACGCTTCCGGTCTTGCTGTATCGGAAAAAATGCGGAGTCAGATCCAGGGTTTAAAAAGAGCCCAGATGAACGTGATGGACGGGGTCTCTTTTCTTCAGACTGCCGAAGGTTATCTGGAGGAAACCCACACAATCCTGCAGCGTTTGAGAGAATTGGCGGTTCAGGCTTCCAACGGAATTTACAGCACGGAAGACAGAATGCAGATCCAGGTGGAAGTTTCCGAGCTTATCGCCGAAATTGACAGGATCGCTTCTCATGCTCAGTTCAACGGTATGAACCTGCTGACCGGAAGGTTTGCACGTCCTACAGGTGAAAACACTGTTATGGCCAGTATCTGGCTGCATGTCGGCGCGAATATGGACCAGAGGATCAGATTGTACATTGGTACAATGGGTTCTCAGGGCCTTGGCTTAAAATCTCCTGTTGGTAACGCTGCAACAGCATCTTTTGTCAGCTTGAGCACACCGGACAAGGCGAATATGACAATCGGTCTGGTTGACCTTGCTCTGACCAAAGTATCCAAGCAGAGAGCGGATATGGGCGCTTACCAGAACAGACTTGAAAAGGCTTCTGTCGGTTTATTGGTCGGTTATCAAAACATGCAGTCCGCTGAATCCAGAATCAGAGACTCGGATATGGCAGAAGAGATGTCCTTCTTTGTCCGGTCGCAAATTCTGTCTCAGGCCGCTACTGCTATGCTTTCTCAGGCAAATCAGAAACCGCAGATGATGCTCCAATTATTGAGATAATCAAAAAAAATAAAAGCGGCGCTTATGCGCCGCTTTTACTTATGGGCGGTTTGAAAAACCCACGTATCATATACAAATAGTATATAAAAACATATAATCATAGTCAAAAAAAACAGAGGTAAGGCTATGACAAAAATTAAGCGGAAAGACCGTAACTTGTTTGAATATCAGGAGCGGATGGAAAAGCTAAGCAGCGTAAAAACACCGCTGGATAAGCTTAACAGGGTTGTAGACTTTGAGATGTTCCGGCCGCTGTTAACAGAGATTTTGGCGCCGAAAGAGCAGAAGGCGCCGGGTGGAGCGCCACATTATGACTATGTTTTCATGTTCAAGATACTGATATTCCAGAGGTATTACAATCTTTCCGATGAGCAAGCGGAATTTCAGATCAATGACAGGTTATCCGTTCAGCGATATCTTGGGATAACACTTTCGGACAAAGTTCCGGACTACAGTAAAATCTGGGAATTCAAGGAAAAACTGATGAAAGCGAAAGCAATAGAGAAACTTTTTAAAATATTCGATGAGAATCTTGAGAATAAAGGTGTGATAGGGAAAGCGGGCGTTATGGTAGACGCAAGTTTTGTGGATGTTCCCCGGCAGAGGAACAGCCGCGAAGAAAACAAGAAAATAAAAGAAGGCGAGGTTCCGGAAGATTGGAAAGATAATACGCATAAGCTTTCCCATAAAGACACGGATGCGCGCTGGATGACCAAGAATAAAGAGAGGCATTACGGATACAAAAACCATACAAAGGTTGATGTGAAGTCAAAACTTATTCGTTCTTATGCACGACAGATGCGAGCGTTCACGATTCACAGGTAGTTGAACCTCTATTGAATGAGAAAGACAAAGGGAAGCCGTTTTACGCGGACAGCGCATATGTTGGCCCAACGGTAGCAGGAATATTAGAAAAATTTGAGATGAAAAACCGGATTCACGAAAAAGGATACAGAAATAAGCCATTGACGGAGAAGCAGAAAGAAAAAAATAGAAGAAAGAGCCGCATCCGAGTTCGTGTTGAGCATGTTTTTGGTTTTGTTGAAAATAGTATGAACGGCAGTACAATACGATCGATAGGAAAAGAAAGGGCAGAGAGCCAAATCGGGCTGATGAATCTGGTTTATAATTTAGCACGGTATGTTGTGGTAAAAGGTCGAATTGCGTCTTGTGCGGCTTAAAATGCAGAAGATATGGATAATATTGCCCGTGTTTGCCTGAATTTTGGTAATAGAAACAGTTTTTAACCTGTTGGCAGAAATATTTTGAAAATATTTTCTATTATCAGGAAAGTGTTGATAAATTAGACGGTTTTTAAAACCGCCCTTATTATAAATATTAAATTCATGGATTAACTTTTTCTTTAGATTCATCGTTATATTTGAGTAAGTAAAGGCTGAAACCAAGAAGAATAAAAAATGAAAATGGCGTCGGCGGAAGCCAGAAACCGCCGTCAATAAAAGAAGCCGCCAGATACGAAAATATTCCGATGTTATAAATGGAAAATTTCAATTTTTTTATAAAAGTAATCATATAAAAAATAAAAAATAAAGCAAATAAAATCCCTGAATTGATAAATATATGGGCGATTGTTATTTCATAACCGCTGGTATTAATGGGATTTTGGAAAAAAGATCCGAATAAAAATTTAAACAAGCTTTTTTCAGACCATAGATAGTTCAAATAATTTGAAATAAAAACTATTCTTTCATTGTTTATAAGGTTTCGATTCAGTAATCTTTCATTGAGTAAGCCTTTAAAAAAAGGCACAATATTAATAAAAATGATGAAGCATAATATCACGATAATCGGCGCTGCAATATATAGAATTAATTTTCTAACTTTTTTTGCATCTTTAGATACATAAATGTCACGAAGGTTCAAACAATAAAGCAGGAAAAGAGAGAAAAACATACCGATAATAACAGTGCCCGAAGCGGTTAATAAACAAATAATGGAATAAAGGATGAGCGATAAATAATACAGAAGTTTCCCCAAAAGTTTTCTATTAATCCTTAAAAAATAAAACGCGAACCATGAAGATCATGATATAATTCACGCCGAACAAATTGCCGTTCTGATATGTTGAGAAAAGTTTGAAATAATTAAGATTTGGGTTGAAATTGTATTTGCCCAATATTCTTAAATCTTGAGCGGAATGAATATTGATGCCATCTGCAAAATTAAATGTAATACCTGGTATGATTGTATTATATTCGCCGAATATTTTCTGGATATAACTATAAATGGTGAGAATAAAAAAAGAAGCCAGCATAATATTTTTAAAAACCTTTAAATCCAGCGGGTAGTACTTTGCAGTGAAAATAAGAAAAATCCCGGATAAAGAAAGAAAATACGGCAAATAATTTTCTGTAAAATTACCAATGGTTATTTCTTTAATAAAGATAAAACTGAAGCAGAAAAGCAGGGAAAAAATACCGAAATAAATAAGAGTGAATTTTTCCTCTTTCTCTTTATAATTTCGAACTGTTTTATAAAATGTCAGAGGAAGAAATATTAATACAGTAAGAATTAATGAAATATATAAAGGGAAAGAACCTATCTTTGTGCCGGCTTTTGGAAGAACAAAATTCAAAAAGAGTAAAAGAATTGTTAATATTTTTATAAAATGGGCCATACTTTTTTACCTTTATCAAGTAGAAACAGCATATTTTAACATTAATGAGTTAAATAATCAAAGAATCAAAAGACCTTCTTGCATTTAGGATTTTGAATTTGATTAATTATCATTATTTGATTCATCTTATAGGATTTATTGGCAGTCCCAAAAACCTTAGTCCTTGGAACTGCCATTAATTAATAACGGTAATGTTCGGGTTTATAAGGACCTTCAGTACTTACGCCGATATAATCCGCCTGCAATTTTGATAATTTTGTCAATTTAACGCCGATTTTTTCGAGATGCAGGCGTGCGACTTCCTCGTCCAGCTGTTTTGAAAGGCGGTAAACCCCGACTTTATTATTATCTTTATTTTTCCAGAGATCAATCTGTGCCAGTGTCTGATTTGTAAATGAATTCGACATCACAAAAGAGGGGTGGCCTTTTGCGCAGCCGAGGTTTACAAGCCTGCCTTCGGCCAGAAGATAGATGCAGTGACCGTCGGGAAAGATGTATTTATCTACTTGCGGTTTGATATTCACTGTTTTTATTCCTTTATAAGCATTCAATTCCGCTACCTGTATTTCATTATCAAAATGACCGATATTGCAGACGATGGCCTGGTCCTTCATTTTTTTCATATGTTCAATAGTTATGATATCCCGGTTCCCGGTTGCGGTGACATAAATATCGCCGATACCGAGGGTGTCTTCCACGGTTTTTACTTCATAACCTTCCATGGCAGCCTGAAGAGCGCAGATCGGGTCTATTTCTGTGACGATGACCCTCGCGCCGAATCCCCTGAGCGATTTGGCAGAGCCTTTGCCTACGTCGCCATAACCGCATACAACAGCCACTTTACCGGCGATCATTACATCCGTTGCTCTTTTTATGCCGTCAGATAAAGATTCACGGCAGCCGTAAAGATTATCGAATTTCGATTTTGTGACAGAATCGTTGACATTTATCGCCGGAACCAGAAGTTCTCCCTTTTCCATCATCTGGTACAGCCTATGAACTCCTGTTGTTGTTTCTTCTGAAACGCCCTTCCAGTCCTTAACGGCATTCTGCCAGAATGAGGGTTCTTCCTTCTGTATATTTCTAAGAAGTTCAATAATAATAGCTTCTTCCTTATTTTCCGGCTTTTTGTTGAGTATAGAAGGGTCATTTTCAGCAGAATAACCTTTGTGGATCAGGAGCGTTGCGTCCCCGCCGTCGTCTACAACAAGCTGAGGGCCTTTTCCACCCGGAAACGTTAAAGCCTGTTTTGTGCACCACCAATATTCCTCAAGTGTTTCACCCTTCCAGGCAAATACTGATACGCCGGCTTTTGCAACAGCAGCAGCGGCCTGGTCCTGAGTGGAAAAAATGTTGCAGCTGGCCCATCGGACCTGCGCGCCCAGATTGACAAGTGTTTCAATCAGCACGGCTGTTTGAACTGTCATATGGAGCGAACCGCTGATGCGGACACCCTGCAGCGGTTTTTCTTTTGAGTATTTTTCACGCACAGATATAAGTCCCGGCATTTCCTTTTCTGCCACTTCAATTTCTTTGCGGCCCCAGTCAGCGAGTGAAATATCTTTAACCTTATAGTCCATATTGATGCCTCCTTTATTTTATTATACTTTCATTGCAACAAAAACATTCAGTTTTAAATCCTGATTCAAAGGAAACTGCTCAAAACCGGTCAATTTAAAACCGGATTTCTCAAACCATGTTTGTATTTCCTCTTTTTTAAAACCCAGCCACCTGTCGCCGTATTTTGTCCGCATCATTTCATTTTCATGTTTATCAAGCTCGGTTATGATAAATATCCCTTTTTTATATAAAACCCTGTTTACCTCAAAGAATGATGTTTCAGGCTCGGCCAGATGATGCAGTGCCATATTCAGAACTGCAGTATTTGTCTCATTGTCTTTTAATGGAAGATGTTCCATTTCTCCGATGCGTATATCCACCCTGGAATTATTATTTAAAAAACGCCTCCGTGCTTCCTCCAGCATACGGGGAGAATTATCAACTCCGATAATTTTTTCAGCTTTATCCAGTAAATGTATAATAAGATCACCAGTTCCACAGCCCAGATCAACGGCAACAATGCATTTTTCTATTTTGCTTAATATGATTGTGGAGGTATCTAAACTGCCGAATATATTGCGCTTTAATAAATCCCAATCCTCAGCAACGCTGTTAAAGAAACCTTTTGTCTCTTCTTTATATTTATTCAACAAACCCTTTGCTGAAATAATATCATTAATAAATACAGATTCATCTTCCAGATTGTTTTTAATTGCGTCAATTATTTCGCCGCTTTTTAGAACCGCTGAATAATAGACCCAGAGGCCGTCCCTCCGGAAAATAACAAGCCCGCTTTCGTAGAGAATTTTAAGATGACGGGAAACACGGGATTGACCCATATTAAGAATAATCATAATATCGTTGACATTAAGTTCATGAAAGAGCAGAAGATTAAAAATCCTCAGTCTTGTTTCATCAGATAATGCTTTTAATATTTTTAATATTTCCATAATATATCACTATATCAACATATCCTGATATATTATATAGTCAAAATTTTAACTTGTCAAATCTGTCATAAAATATTATTTCTCTATGATATCCGGGATCTGGCTGTGATAAAACTTATCTATATACTTCAACTTGGTCAAAATAGAGACTGTAATCACCGAGCCTTCCGCCTTCTTCAATGCCGACGCTGCAGAGCCTTATCTCTCTGATTGGAAAATCCATAATTCTATTATAAACAGCGCCGTAAGGGCTATAGAGGCGGGTCCTTCTCATCTTTTCAAAAGGAATAGTAATCCTTTTCCAGCCGTCCCAGCCTCCACTAACACGATAAAAAAAGACTTCGCCGCCCGCATCGATAACATACAAAACATAATTTTTATATTTTAAATTACCGGCAACCCACATACTAAGTGCCTTGTATCCTTCCCAGGAACCCTGCTTTGGTGTAAGTTTAAGGCCGGCTCCTCCAGAATTACCTTCAACACTTATGGTTACAGAAAGTGCCTTTTTCCCTTCTTTAATATTTAGATTAGGAAGATTATTAATTATTGAATATGTTACTGAATCTACTGTCCAGCTATAAGAAAATACAACGACTTTTTGTGAAGGGTTGTCCTCAAAACCGGTAATTAAAATGCTATTTGTCATAAAACCGATATTTGTTGTTTCACCAGCCTTTAATTGGCATGTATTATTTAATACTGTAACATCGTCGCTTAATCGATGGAGCCTGATTTTATATTCTGTGTCGGAAAGGATTTTTGTGTTCAAAGAAAAACTGCTGTTCGACGGTTTAGCGACCAACCTGTCATTAATATAGAGTTCGTATTCCTCCGGGGCGATTTTGAAATTGCCGAAATTGAGAAAAGCGATTCTCTTATCTTCCTTCAGAATTGCTTTTACTATTTTTGAAGATATATCATCTATTGAATCAAATATTTCTTCATCGGTTGGGATTTTATAATCGTTTGATATGACGCTTTTTGTGATTTTACTCCATATAAAAAGATGAACAGTGGCTTCAGGGCTGGATAAACTTCCTTCCAGCATATAACTCCCATAAACAATGAAATCCGCGTTATATCTCTCTGCAATATCAGAAGGATTAAGATTATTTATTTCTTGAAGCTCTGATTTATCCGGAACCTCAAGAGTGGGAAGAATGGATAGAAAGCTGTAAAAAGCGTTGAAAAGTATTGTTTTTAGAAGATCGGGTTTTTTAAACTTTGTTTTCGAAGAGATATATTCAAAAGGAAAAATAACCGCTTTATATTTTTTTATTTCCACGATTTTTGTTTCTTCTTCTTCAATTGCAAAATACTTGTTTTCATCTTTTACAGCGCTGCCGCCGGAACAGGAAAAGATCATTAAAATGCAGAATAAAGATGATAATACAATAATAGTATTTTTAAAAAACATAAAAACATCCTCCATTTGCAGTTTAGTACAATATTATAATAATTATCGTCAATATATATCTCATTTAAAAAGTATTAAAATAGATTTGTAATATTGATTTTATAATAAATGTTGTTTAAAATATTTAAAATTTTGATTGATAGGACGGTATTTATGGGAAGAATCTTCACAACATTTTCATTGATGTTTATCATGATTTTCATCAGTATTCCGCAATTAATATCTCAGGAAACAAATTCTGATAATTCCTTTTATTTCATACAGATAACTGATACACACCTGGGAGAAAATCAGAACGATCAAAATTTTGAAAAGATTATTTCAAAAATAAACAACCTGCCGATGAAAATTGAATTGATCGTTCATACGGGTGATATTATATCTGAACAAATTATGGATAATGTCACGAAAAAAAAGATTGCCGGTGAACTGAAGAAATTAAAATTTCCTGTTTATTTTGTGCCGGGCAATCATGATATTAACGATAATAACAGAGAGGCGTCATTAACAGCTTATACAAATATTTTCAGTTCATTGAATTATACGGTTGATTGCAGAGGCGTCGTTTTCATTTTCCTCTATTCGGAGCCGATCCGGCTTTCTTTTAAAATAGCCGGTTATAAGCCGATGGAATGGCTTTCCAATACTCTCATGAAAAATAAGGATAAACCGGCAATTATATGCTTTCATGCCCCGATGACAGAGGATTTTTATAATAATTCCGGCCACAAAGGCTGGACGGGAAATTCGAAAGAAGAATGGGAAAATTTAATTGGAAATTACGGTAATATTAAAGCTATTTTGAACGGCCATTTTCACAGGGATGAGCTTCACTGGACCGTTGGAATACCAGTATATGTTTGTGAGTCCGTTGCAAACTATTGGAACAGGCAGCCGGCTTTCAGAATCTATCACTACATTAACGGTCGGTTGGATTATACAACACAATATCTGGAATAGAAACAGGAGTTTCCGTAATATATCAACTTTAATAAAATTATAATATAGAATTATTTATTCCATTATATCTATTCTTTATTTCGATGTAAAAGGGTTTGAAAAGAAGAGTGACTTTTTATCAGCCGGGTTTAAAAAAACCGCTCGATCCCGGGTTTAAATAAATATCTCATGTTTGTCATATTATGATGGTATTGTTATAATTACTGCTAAATTTAATTAAATGCATATTTAACAGGAGCTTATATTATGAGGGTAATATTATTAGCATGCTGGATGATGCTTTGTATGCTTGATGCTTTTACTCAAACGCTCTCTTATCAGACTGTAAAAGATAATGATAATAGCAATATATCTTATCATGATGTTGTCATAAATGAAGCGGACGGTAATTATTCTGTAACAACATATTTCCCGAATGAATCCTGGGAATTTATCCTGAGCCCTGTTTTTTCAACGATTGAGTGGAAATATTCAAATCCCGATATGGGAGTGGATGTTAAGGCTGTGAAAACATCTAATATTATTTCTATAAAGGGCATCAATAAAAATGAGAAGTATGCAAAGCAGGTCAAACTAGGTACTGATCCCTGGCTTCAGCAATGGGATCTTGGGCTGAAAAGTTTTGTTATTTCTGCGGATAAGAGAATTGTATTCTATTCATTTAATCCAATGGATGTTTCGATTTTTGGAAGATTTGAAGCGAATAAATTGGGTATGGAAAAGATCACTGTAAACGGCGCTGTTTTTGAAGCTCAGCATGTTCGGATTAATCTGGAAGGTTTGTTTTCCGTGTTCTGGCATGGGGACTATTATTTCAGGCCGGACAACGGCCGTTTTATTCTCTATCTGGGGAAAACAGGGCCTGCTGATTCCTCGGCAAGGGTAGAGCTGATTGGCGAAAAGGAATAGAGAAAACACTTTATAATTTTATTTTGCAGAAGAGGTTCTTTATTAAGCTGCCGTTTTCAAAGCAAAACCAAAAAATATTCCGATAATGATCATCCCGGCCAATCCTGTAAATAGATCATACAAAAGAGTGCTGAGCGGAATATTGTACATGATCCAGCTTGAAGCGGCAGACATTACAATGCTGAAAAACCGGCATAGTTAAGAAAAGATCTGTCCTTTTAATAAACCGTTGCCGCCGGGCAGGCTTTTATAGAGGATGAGGAATATTCCCGCCATAATAAAACTGTAAATCAGGCCAATCACTATTCCGGCCGGGACATTGACAGATGTTCTGGCGATCGGTTTATAAGCCCTCATAGAGTTTAACGGCAATCGGATTTGCTTGAATGACGCTGTCGAGAATTCCGAAAACAAGCCCGGCAATGATGCTTTTAATGATATAATTTATCATTTTTTTGCATCCTTGTTTTTTACACAATTATAACAATCTGTGTATGACTGATTTTTAAAGCCTATTTTATTTTCAGATAAGCCGGACCGTATGGATTATAGATAAATTTAAGCGCCGAGGGAATAATTTTCACATCAAATCGGGAGAAATAGATCATTTCTCCGTCAATATGCGAAGGGACTTCTTCCTCAAATTCAAGACAAATTTCTTTGGCCTGAAAATACTCGACCACCTTATCATAAATATGCATTCCCTTCTTAACGGCCAGCATTTCTTTTAGTCTGATTGGGATAGGGATTTCCTGTATCAGGCAGATATCAAAGAATCCGTCATTGGCAACGGCTTTTGGAGTGAGAAAATAACCCGCTCCCAGTCTTCTGCCGTTGCCGATGGTTGTCAGGAAACAATGGCCGTCCCGCCATTTATCGCCGGTTTTAAAACGCATTTTTTTCGCTTTATAAAAGAAAAGGTTCTTAAGGATATGCCATGTATAGTTATATTTTAAAAATGAAAACGGGCTTTTTTTTGTGTCATGAATTTTATGGTTTTCCCAGGCCACCTGGGCATCGAAACCGACACCCATGCCGTTGATAAAATACTTTTCATTACACTTCCCGGCATCGAGAGATATAGTGTTCATCTCAAAAAATATTCTCCAGTCATCATCGGTAAAACGCTCTGAAAAACCAAGAACGGGAATAAAGTCGTTGCCTGTTCCGGTCGGGATTGTCCCGATGGTAATATCTTTTTTATTCACCAGGCTCTGTATAGCTTCATTATAAGTACCGTCGCCCCCCACAAGGATGATGTTTTTCAATCCTTTTTTTGCATACTCAGCCGCTATTTCGGTTGCATGTCCTGTTCCAAGAGTATAACGGATTTCAGCGTCTATACCATGGATTTTAATCATTTTTTCGACAGTCTGAGCGTAAGTGCGTCCGAAGCCATGGCCTGAATTCGGGTTGATGATAAATCCAAATTCTTTCTTTCTCGGCATTCAAACCTCCTTTTCATGCTTTATCAATGTATTCCATTTTGAATAATAGGGTGCATCTTTACATCGGCAGCCGTTTTCAATTATCGCTTTAATTTGAGATATGATTTCCTGATCGCTTTTATGGATCAATGACTTATTTTTGATCGGAGGGTGGATGATCACTTCGAGCTTTTCATCAGGGTCCAGGAACAGGCGGCGGGTTTTCGGCTTAAGCTCAAAAAGGCCGTTCAGCGTGACCGGGAGAACATCCAGCCGGCTGTTTTTCAAGATGGTGAGAAAACCCCTCTTGAAATCCTGTACACTTCCATCAATAGTCCTTGTTCCCTCCGGGAAAATTCCGATTGTCTTGCCCAGTTTAGCGATACGGACAGCAGTTTCAATGGATTGCCTTGATTTTTTTATACTTTTTGTAAAAATCGGTAAATAGCCCCACTTTTTTAAAAAAGTCCCGAAAAGCGGTATTTTAATGAGATATTCTTTTCCGATCCAATAAATTTCGGGCATAAAAGCCATTACGGCCATAATATCGAATAAACTTGTATGATTTGCCAGAAGAAGGTATGGCTTGCCTTTTTCTATATTTTCCATACCTTTGATGATGAGCCTTTTGCCGGCGCATAAAAAAATGAGGCGGCACCAGAACCGTGCAATTTTCCGCACCGCATGTCTTAAGCCGGTATAAGCGAAAAGGAGAGCTGGAGGTAAAAGCAGAACTGTGGAAAGAAAGCCGAAAATATAAAAAGAAAATGTGGACAGGATAATTTTTATATTTTTTATCATCCACTCCCCTTTATCCGATTTCTACGATTGTCGCCCCTCTTCCCCCTAGATACGGCGGCGCGTCGTAGAAATCCTTAATCCCCCGGCTTTTTGATAATATGCTTCTGACGATTTCCCTCTGTACACCTCTGCCTTTTCCATGAATAATACGGATCGATGTATATCCTTTTTCCCGAGCGAATTTTAAATAATCCGTCACAAGCGGGCGGATTTCCTCCGGTGAAAAAGTATGAAGATCAAGCTCTTCGGTTAATTCTACATTAACAATTTGATTTAGTCCATTTATTTCAATAATATCCGAAGGATTGTTTAAGATATATTCCGGCTTTTGAGACAGGTCTTTTTCATCAAAAAAGCCCCATGAGCAGAAGGCGAAATCAATCCCGCAGTTTGCGGCAAAATCTCCGTCAACAGGGCTGTCCCCGATCATCAGAACATCGCCCGGATCGAGATTTTTTCCTTCATGTTTATAGTAAGCGATAATTTTATCAAAGGATTCGCGGTGAGGTTTGATGTTTTTTACATCTTGCTCTGTGATAATGCAGTCAAAATAATTCTCAATTTCAGCCGCCTGCAGTGAAAGCAGAGTGCCTTTCTGTCCTTTGTTAGTGGCAATAGCAAGAAGGAGCTTATTCTTCAGACTGTTGAGCAGATCTCTGATGCCGTTAAAAAGCTTCTGGTATTTTGATATATATTCAAAATAGTATTGACGGTAAATTTGAAGGATCTTTTCTTCATTGTCCTGAATGCCGAATTTCTGCAGAGTTGAATTCAGAGATTCAAGGCCGATGAATTTTTCACTAATCTCATAATCATGCGGGTCTTTACCGAAATAAATCAGAGTATCATTTATGGATTTAAATATGGCTTCCCGACTGTCAAGAAGAGTCCCGTCCAGGTCGAAGATATTAAGCAGATATCTCATTTTTCCCCGCTTGGATTGATTTTTAAAAAAGATTAAAACTTTTCTTAACTTCTGATATTCTATATAATATATGATTGATTGTAAAGCTATTTTAAAAATTTAATAAAGGCATTTCCATCCCTCACTAGTTTGTCAGGCTGAACTTGAGTGGCAATCAAACTGGTGAGGGATGGAAATGTATAAAATCTTAAACTGGAAGAATAAGATGTTCTAAATTCCTTAATATTTTGTCGGTTTATTAAATTTCAAATAAAGGAGTGTTTTATGTATTTAGGAACAATTGTAAATACCGCTGCTGTAATGGTTGGAAGTCTTATCGGCATTTTATTCCGTAAAAGACTGCCGGCAACTCTCACAGATATTATATTTCAAGCTTTGGGCCTCTGTACGCTGGCCATCGGTGTGACGATGATACTGAAAGTAAATAATATACTCATAGTGATATTCAGCCTCATTATCGGCGGAATAATCGGCGAAGTATTCAAAATGCAGGAAGGGGTTGACAGGCTTGGAGAGTATTTTAAGAATAAGCTTCAGTCAGGCAATAAAAAGTTTTCAGAAGGATTAATCGGAGCGTTTCTGATTTTCTGCATCGGCTCAATGACAATTATGGGCTCAATTCAGGAAGGGCTTAAAAATGACCACACGCTTCTTTTTACAAAATCCATTCTGGACGGTTTCACGGCCATAGCGCTCGGAGCGGCTTACGGAAGCGGTGTGTTCTTTTCTTCCATTCTTTTGCTGGCTTATCAGGCGCTGTTGACTTTTCTGGCAAAATATCTTGGAAATTACTTTTCCGGGTATGTTATAAATCAGCTGATTGCCACGGGAGGATTGCTTGTATTAAGCATCGGGCTCAGTCTGCTTAATATTAAAAAGATAAAAACGACCAATCTCCTTCCCGCCCTTGTCATAGTTGTCATTTTAGCTATATATATAAAATAATAGAGGAGCGGTATAATTGAAAAAAAGCCGTCTTGAAATAATTGAAATCTATAATCAGATCAAGGATCAGGTCAAGCATAGACTTGACGGGTTTTCCAGGCTGAGAGCATCGGGAACTGAAAAGGATATATTTGAGGAGCTTGTTTTCTGCCTGATGACGCCGCAAACGAAAGCCAGACAGGCGGATAAGGCGGTCAGGCTTTTAAAAGAAGAAGTTCTTCTGTTTGAAGGAACAAAAGAAAAGTTAGCCGGCAAACTCAATATTGTCCGCTTCCGGAATAATAAAGCGCAGTATATCTGTTACGCGAGAACCCTGCTGTGCCCCGATGGTAAACCCGGCCTCAAGCGATTGCTGGATTCCATCCCGGATAAAGAGGAGAGGAGAGACTGGCTTGTTAAAAATATAAAAGGCTTCGGATATAAAGAAGCCAGCCATTTTCTCAGGAACACAGGCTATGGTCCTGATTTTGCCATACTTGACAGGCATGTCATCAGGAACCTGGCTGCTCTCGGTGTGCTGAAAAAAGGGGAAGCGGGCAACAGTACAAATAAAAAATATCTGGAAATTGAGAAAAAAATGATTCGTTTTTCAAAAGATATCGGGGTCCCGATGGATTATCTGGATTTTGTTTTTCTTTACAAAGGAATGGGCGATATTTTTAAATGAACCGGTGTTAAAGCTCGTCAAGTAAAGCGCGGCGGTTGGATTGTATAATGGATTCATTTGTGATCTTTACGGTGCTCTGGCTGAGCTCTGTGTTAACCTGCTGCATCACGGCATAGTCAAAGACTTTTACCGTTGACGGATATTCCAGGCGGAGTTTGATTTGATTTCCCGTATGAATATCTGAATTCGTGCCGTTTTCCCAGAGAACGAGTTTAGAGGTCCTTAACAGCGGCGGACCGTATTTATCCTGCAGTTTTTCTGATAATGATAAAAAATCGAAATAGCCGGGATTGAACTGGAGCGTGATGCCGTATGCCGAATCGTTATAAAACTGAATATAAAGATTGTCAATAAAAGGATAGTAATTGGCCTTTATGATAAAAGGAACGGCATCGTTGATCTTTCCGAAAAAACGGGATTCATCAATCTTTAGAAAAGAGTTCTCGGAAAGGACATTTGTTACATCCGTTTGAGTCATTCCGAGCTTCAAACCTAAAAAAACAAACTCTTTTCTCAGGGAATAGACATTAGTTGTAAAATATAAGAAGATCAGACTGATGATTATTAAAGAGAATATATTTTTATTGCGCATAATTATCGGTTTATGAAAACGTTTCAAGATCTTTCTTTAAGACATCTATTTTCTTCATCATCATCTTGATCTCTTTATTCTCTTTTTCAATCGTTTCGACAATCACTTTTCTCTGTTCCAGATTCGCAAGATTTTTTATTGTTTTATCAAGGTAAGCGATTTTTTCTTCATTCTCCTGGATCTTTTTTAAAATTGTTAATTTTGATTCCTCAGACAGCCTGTCGCCGGTGGATTTTCTTTCAAGAGAACGCATCGCGACTTTGGCTATTTCGCGGACGT
Organism: uncultured Spirochaetota bacterium; assembly: GCA_963835575.1. Lineage (GTDB taxonomy): Bacteria > Spirochaetota > Brevinematia > Brevinematales > JAOACQ01 > CAVYGN01. The sequence continues at coordinate 576,114 of CAWIGG010000002.1, forward strand.
AAGACGGCTGTTCTTTATCATCAATGAGATATTTAAAATAAGACACCAGCGCTTTGTCCAGCTGGTCTTCCTGTATAATTCCCTTGCGGAGCAGTATATTTCCGATAGGTTCCTGATATTTCGATTTTTTTCTGTTATGCGTCTGCTCTTTGATAGTCGCTTCGAGCTGAGTTTCATTAATGATGCCCATTTTTAACATAACTTCCCCAATTTTCATTATCAACTCCCCCTTACTTTGATATCAAAAACCATAAATTACCTAAAATATGCAAGGTATAAATTATATTAATGCGGACCCGGGAAAGTATATTTAATTAACATCAGAAACACTACCGGATATATTTTGCATTATTTTTAGATTTTGTCAACACTTTTGTTTAGTATTTTTAAAATATTATACCCTGAAAGGAGAGTTTTTTTGATATTTATTTATAAAGTATATCATTTCATTCGAAATTATTTTCAATTCTACGGGTCACCGCGGCAAAATGGTAAGAGACAATTATTAAGCTTTTGATTTAATCTGTTCAGTTATGTTATGAGTAATGATGATTAAAACGGCTTTATTATTGGAAAATATATAAACAAATAATTATCATTTCAAAAAGAATAAAACATAAATTATTTTTTCAATATCTTGACAAACTATTTTCTTAAAGTTATATTTTAACTAACCGTTTAGTTTAACTGAACGTTTAGTTGATTTTAACTGTATGTTTTGGAGAAGTTAAAGATGTTTGAGAAATTAATTGATAAGCTTTCACAATTGAACATTAAATTCAGTGCCTGGATAATCATCGGTTCTGTGGTTATAACGGTCCTGTTTTCCATATTCATTAAAAATCTCTATTTTGACAATGATCTGACAAACTGGGTTTCAGAAAACAGCGAGCTTGGAAGACTGCCGCATTATGTGGCTAAAAAATTCGGCAGCAATACTCCCATCCTGCTTGAATTCAAATTTGACGACTGCTTTACTTATGAAAATCTATCTCTAATCAGAGAAGTATCGGATGACCTGGAAAAAATGGAAGGCGTGGATATGGTAATGAGCATCGCCAATATTGATGAGATATCATCTTCGGAGGGCAGTGTGAAGGTCAGTAAACTGCTCACTTATCCGCTGCCCCGGGAAAAGGGCTTTTATATTAAATTAAAAGAAAAAGTTCTTTCAAAGAAAGAATATAATAAAGTAATTATTTCTTCAGACGCTACAACAGCGATGGTGATAGTAAAGCCCAGGACAGATCAGCGTAATGATATTATCGCAGCAAAAGTTAGAAAAAATGTTGAAAAAATAATGGAAGGCAAAAAAGGTGTCGTTTATTATGGCGGTCTGCCTTCTTTTATGAATTCTATAACTGAGATTGTTCTTAAAGATTTCATCCTTTTAATTCCGCTGGTAGTACTTGTTGTAATGGGAGTTCTTTTTTATTCATTCAGGACAGGGCGGGGGATATTACTTCCTCTTCTTTCTGTTGCTTTCGCGGCACTGATGGCTATGGGCTTGATGGGCCTTTTCCGGATCCCGCTGAATATTATGAGCGTAACCATACCAGTTGTGCTGATAGCCTGCGGGAACGCGTACGGCATTCATGTCCTGAACCGTTATTACGAAAAGGCGGCTCTTTTTACCGATAAGAAGGAAATCATCCGGCAGGTTATGCGGGAGATAAGCCTCCCAGTGATCCTATCCGGTTTAACGGCCGTGTTCGGGTTTCTGTCGCTCGCGACAGCTCAGATCCGGTTAGTCCGGGATTTCGGCATCTATACCGGAATCGGCGTATTTTTTGCCACATTCATATCGCTTATGTTTATCCCTTCCTTCCTTTATAAAAGCAAAATTCAGAAGAGTTTCAGAATGAAGACGGCTGCTCTGAAAACAGTCAAAATCGGCAGGATGGCGAATATATTCACGAACCTGGTTGTTAAACGTTCATGGCTTATTATTACAGTATTCGGAATTATAACAGTCATAGGCATAATATTTTCCACAAAGCTGATTTCTAAAGTGGATTATCTGGCTTACTTTGATAAAAAAAGCGAGCCGCGAGTTGTCGCGGATTTTACCATTGATAAATTCGGCGGTTATTTTCCATATAATATTTATATCAAAGCGGATATTAAAAATCCCGATGTCCTGAAGCTTCTTCTGATTACAGAGGAAAAAATGAAGTTCTATACGCATCTGAAGCCCAATGGTGTTGCGGATATGATTACTTTATTAAACCAGGCCATGTCGGGTATAAAAACTATTCCTGAAACAAAAGCGGAAGTGGAGAACCTCTGGTTTTTTGTGGAGGGAAAAAGCGAGCTTGACAGTGTCGTGACTAAAGATAAAACGGAAGCGCTGATATCTTGCATGGTTAAAAGCACAGACCCGGCGTTTATCAACGGCCTGGAAGCCTACCTGGGAAATTATCTGTCCCACTTCAGCAATAAAATACTTTCAATTGAGAATAAACCGGATAATCCTGAGCTCCTAAATATAGAAAGAATCTTTATCGGCAACCTTCTTTATGAATGCGGGTTAAAATACAGTACAAATGAACTGGATAATATTGTTTTAAAGATTGCTGAAATAAATAAAAACTATGCCCCTTCTATAAATAAAAATAAGCTGTCGCAATATCTGACAGGTGATGAATCGGAAATCGCACTGACCGGACAGGCGGCCGGTAAAATTATTTCGGCTATTGCGGGCTTAAAGAAATTTGATCCTGATTCTGTATTGGAAGCCCTTAAAAAAAATATGCCGGAGAACGAAAAATATGATACGGAAGATATTGGGGCGCTTTCAAGAAGCCTTCTGGGAATGATAAATGACGAATCCAGGATGCAGAGGATCGGTCTGATGGTGTCCGCTTTAAAAAGAATCTTTCCTCAATCTGCCTTTGTCCCTGAAGAAGACTTGAACTATACAGTCGCTCCCTTTGTCTGGAAAACCATTCCATCTTCCTTTATCCAAAACACAGCCGCAGTGAATGAAACTCCGGTGCAGGAATTAGGGCAGACAGGCTATGCTTATATCGCTGAGCTTCTCCGCCGGGAGATTATAAGAGATCAAGTTATAAGTCTTATTATTACGCTTCTGGTTGTTTTTATATTCAACACCCTTGTTTTCCGCTCTGTAAAAGAAGGGCTGATTTCCATGATAGCGATGCCTTTTACTCTTATTCTTAACTACGGCTTGATGGCCTTTCTCAAAATACCGCTGGACATTGTGACGGTGACCATCGGTAGCATATCGATCATCGGCATCGATTATACCCTGCATTTCATAGCGCGATATTCCATCGAAATGAAAAAGAACGGTAAAAATAAAACAGAGGCGATCCGGATGACATTCGCGACGGCCGGCAAGGCCATTATTTTTAACGCCCTGTCTGTAGGGCTCGGCTTCGCCGTGCTTTGCTTCTCAAGCATCATAGCTCTGAGGAACCTGGGTTTTCTTCTGGCGATGACAATGGTTGTCAGCTGTGTGACATCTCTGATACTCCTGCCGGCGCTTATGGCGCTGGGAAATGTGCTTCCTGAAAATGGGAATAATGCAAAACCGGTTTAATTATAAAACGAGTTTTAACAAAGAGAAACAAAAAAGGAGGAAAAAAGGATGAAAAGATTTTATCTATTTTTAGCCGCGGTTATATTTACCATCGGGATCTCAAAAGTTTATTCCATGACAGGGGAAGATGTTTTGGCCGGGGTTGAAGCGAAACTGTCAGCGCCTCAGGATATGGAAAGCAGAAGCGATATGGTTCTGGCAAATTCCGACGGCAGCGGCAGGGAAAAAAGAGTTTTGAAGATGTGGTCCGCGGGTAAAAAGAAAAGGCTTATCAAGTTTATTGAACCGGCCGGTATTGAAGGGATCGGTTTCCTGATGGAAGGGGATAATGAATTGAATCTTTATCTTCCGGCCATGAATAAGATCAGGAGAATAGAAGGCGGCGCTAAAAATGAGGACTTTCAGGGGACGGATTTTTCATATAATGAGATGGCAAGCTATGAATACAAAAAGGATTATTCGGCCGAAATCGCATCGGAAGATTCCAATACCTATGTATTGAATTTAAAAAGGAAGAGCGGATCGGATAAAAACTTTGATTCCATTAAGATGGTTGTGAATAAAATGAATTTAGTCCCTGAGAAAATAGAGCTTTATGAAAACGGGACGCTGAAAAAAATATTAACCATCTCCGGGATCAAGGAAGAAGGTAAATACACCGTGCCGGTGAAAATAATGATGGAGAATGTTTCTAAAAAACATTTTACGGAAATCACCATGAGCGACATCAAATTTGACCAGGGACTTGAGGATAAGGATGTTTTCAGTAAAAGGTTTCTCAAGAAAAAAGCAAAATAAAATCGGAAATTTAAGATCGGGTAATCCGCTAATGCACGCGAATATACGCGAAGAACTTCTGGGAATGGAAAACCACGAATATCACGAATTAACACGAATAGATTTGAACAGGAATAAGGAATGTGAATGTCTCAAAGGTCTTTATTAATATTTCAAGCAAATATATCTTAGCGTGACTTCGCGCGGCTTTGCGGAAGATCGAAATCTGTTATTGAAAGTGAAAAGATGCTGATAATATAAAATTATCTATGGAGGGACAATTATGAATAAATATGGATTAATGATTTTTATACTTTTAATGATAACCGGATCATTCCATGCTCTGGATGTCAGCGGGAATTTCTCAACAGAAACAAGGTTTTCCCTGACGAACGGCGACTACCTGTTCAATCAGGAGAATGGGAGCCTTAAATTTGAACAGCAGGTTGATGACAACCTTTACGGCATGGCAAAGCTGGCCTTTAAATATTACGATAACCCGCATGGAAATACTACATATAACTCGACTTTAAACGCGGATGAGTTGAGCTCCCTCTATTCCCTGCAGCCGCTGGAAATATCCCTGGATGAAGCCTATTTTACCTATATGAATTTTATTGTTGAGAAACTGGACCTGACAGCCGGCAAACAGCGGATCACATGGGGTACGGCCGACAGGCTCAATCCGACCGATATCCTGAATCCCAATGATTATTCAGACCCTTTTGATTTCGGCAAAAAAATCCCGGTCCCGGCTGTTAATCTTGTTTATCATTTCCCTGCTCTGGAATCCAGCCTTCAATTGGTTTTTGAGCCCTATTCATCTGCGGCCAGGCAGAACTGCATGATGATAAACCAGTTAAGAAGCGGGCTGTATGCCGGTATTATTTCTAATATGAATATGGGCGTGACAACTTTTCAGGATGCCTCAGCCGGCTGGCTTTATGAGAAAGCGCTGACGCCTGAACCGAATCTTTCCAATTTTGCCGCCGGTGTGAAGCTGGCGGGAGTGATCGGCGGCTTTGATCTTTCGGTTAATTATGTCACGCGTATGAACAATATGCCTTATGTGATGGAAGTCAATTTAGATACAAAAACGGAGCTATTGTTGAGTCCCGGACTCGCGACAAATGTCTCAATTGATTCAAAAGCCTATACTTTAGGGTTTTACAGGGAAAATGAAGTCGGCTTTGATTTTTCAAAAGACACGGGCTTTATGCTTGTGTGGGGGGAGGCGGCTGTCACATTTCCGGGCGAGCAGAAAACCGTTACAAAAATTAATAATACTTTGATTATCGATGCACCGCTTCCTGGCGCCGGCAGCTATTTTATGCCGCAGACAAATGAAGCGGTAGTCATTTCAAATGAAGCTTATGTCAAATATACGGTAGGGTGTGATAAGAGTTTTGAGGGCGGCTGGTATATCAATTTTCAATATAACCATGGTTTTTTTAATGAAAGAGGGAATGCCGGCCCTGAAAGGCTGCAGGATTATTTTCTGATACGGCTGGAGGAAAGATTATTAAGCGATAAACTGAAATTCGCCCTGACCGGATTTGCCGATATAAATAACCTCGGGGATGCTTTCAAAGCCGATGATTTCGGAGCTTATGTCAGGGATAACAGCGGTATATTAGGCCAGTTTTCCATCGCGTACAGCCCGGACCCGAGCGTCACGGTAGAGACGGGTGTGTACGGTATTGACGGAACTGATAATACAAGCCTTGGGGAAATGAAAGACTATGATATGGTTTATATAAAGTTTGATTATAGTTTTTAAGAAATAATTTATTTTTTTTATAAAGCCTTAAAAAAGCATAATTTTTGATTTATAAACATTGAATTGTAAAAGTTTTGGCCATTTCACTTAAACCATTAATATTTGACTAAAAAACCGCCTGGAAATACAATAAACAGGGGTTAAGTGAATCGAATTTTTCATTATTTCACTTCATCTTACAAAGAAGGTTCCGAGATTTTAAAAAAAGCAAAGATATTGTCTGTTATCGCCCTTCTTTTTATCGTCAGCGTGTTTTTAGCCCTTGCCGCTCAGTTGTTTACAACCAGGGATCCCTTTTATATCATACTCATGATCCTCTGCGTCGGGATATGTGGTTTTTCTCTCTTCAGCATCCGGCACGGCCGTTTTATAACAGCCAGCAACATTATTATTTGCATTTTGCTCCTCCTTCTGGTTGTTGCCCAGCTTTTTGTCGATTATTACAGTCCGAGCTTTCTTGTCCGTAATGCCATAGTGGTGCTTTTAATCATCGGTCTTATCGGCGAGAAACGCTATCAGGAAATCTACTCTTTTGCCGTTGTCATTGTTGCCCTCCTGCTTTTATATATCTTTCGAGTTCTTCCTGATAATAACGGCAGGCTTTCGGATAAAATTATATTTGATCTATTCATCAATTTTCTCTTTATAGCAGCCGCATTTGTCCTGTTATGGATACGTCTCAGCATTACCAGGCAGAGCCTTCAGCAGGCGCAGAAAGAGGCTGAGGAAAATAAAAAACGCTATGAAAGGCTGGAAGAAATTCTCCTGAAAAGTAAACAGAGAATGGAAATCGGCGGCAGGCTTGTCGATCTGTCCAACTCGATGAATCAGGGTATAAAGGGCCTGAAATTAACACTTGAAAATATTCAAAACGGCTTTTCCGTTTTAGATGCCGAGTTTAAATCATATGAGGAAACAAGCAACAAGATGGTCCAGTATTCCATAGGCGTGAAGGAAAGCATCGTACGTCAGAACCAGGCCATTGACGAATCCGCGTCCGCCATCAAGGCGATTGAAAAATTTGTCGGCAGCGTGGCGGATGAAGCTCAGGACCAGAAAAAATCGGTGGATGAGCTGAACAGGCTCTCGAATAAATTACTGCTTGAAATGCGGCAATCGGAAGAAGCGATCCATAAAGTCAGCGATTCTTCGGCCAATATTATGGATGTGCTGAAAGTGATTTCCGAAATTGCCGACCAGACAAACCTGCTGGCGATGAATACGGCTATCGAGGCGGCGCATGCGGGGGAATACGGTAAAGGATTTACAATAGTGGCAGGCGAGATAAGAGCGCTGTCCAACGCGACGACAAAAAACAGCGAGTTCATTACAAAGGGTCTTAAACAGAATATTGATAATATCAGCAGCGCGACGGAAATGGTCAAGAAAACTTCCGAATACTTTAATGAACTGAACCGCCAGATCGGCATTCTGATCCAGAGTATCGGCGCTGTAACCGGAAGCATGGAGAATCTTGCTTCACAGAACCGGCTGATCAAGAATGCCGTGAATCTGCTTCAGGAAAAAACCGGCGGTGTGAATGAATCCATCAGGAATATGGAAAAACTTCTTCAAAACAACAGTGAAAGCTTCCGCCGGGTTTCTGATTTTTATAACAGCGTGGAAAAGGATACGGAAATGCAGTTTCAGGAGTTCCTGGGGATATTCAGCGGCTTTCTGGGTGAGCTGGGAAAAATAGATGAGATCGGTAAAAATAATATCGCCGATATGGAAACCCTTTATCAGGAATTGAGCGCTTTAAAGGCCGGTAAATAAAGTATGATAGCTTAAGCGATTTCCTTAATATAGATGCGGTAAGTTTTATACCGCTCCACATTGAGATGCTTCATGGAATCCAGCATTTTATCATTAGTCTCTACGATATTGGACTCTTCGGCTTCCGCAAAACCAAGCCTCACGCCTTTTTCGATGACATTTAGATTCATTGCTGTCTCCAATCCAAGATGGCGGTATTTTTCAAGCACTCCCATCAGCATCAGCCGGAACCTGTCAGTTTTTTTTATTCGGAGAAGATGAATAAAACCGAGGGGGAATAACCGGCCGTTCATTTTTTTAACAGCCTGGTTCGCGTCATAAACGCTCAGCGCAAAGCCGGCAGGTTTGCCGTCAAACTCGACCATAAAAGACAGCGGTCTGACAACCATTGTTTTTACAGCTTCCTTGATCCTCTTCCATTCCCGTTCTGAGAGATTAACATGTCCCCAGTTCTTATTCCATGCTTCATGGAATATCATTTTTACTTTTTCAGCTTCAATATCCAGGCTTTTTCCTTCTAAAGAAAAGATTTTAACAGAAGGGTTTTTCAATATCCTCTCCCGGACTTTATAATAACGGGGATCGATGTTTTTATCGGTCTTTCCCGTTCTTGCCCTGAAGGCATACCAGTCGATGGATTTTTTAAAGCCGCAGGCCTCAAGCAGTTTGCCGTAATACTGAGGATTATGCGCATTCAAAACATAGGGATCGGAATCAAAGCCATTGACAAGTATGCCCATCTCGTCATATATGCTGAAACTGAACGGCCCTTCAATGGATTTTTTATTTTTTAACTTTAAATATTTTTCGGCTTCTGTTATAAGGGCCCGGGCTGTTTCAATTTTATCCTCACACTCAAAAAAACCGAAAAATCCTTTATTATCATGGTATACCTCTTCATGCCTGGAATTGACATGCACGGAAATTCTTCCGGCAGCTTTGCCGTTCCGTTCGGCGATGAAAAGTTCCGCTTCGCCGTATTCAAAAAAGACTCCCTTTTCGGGATTTAAAAATTCCATCTGGTCAAAAATGAGAGGCGGGACCCAGTGAGGATCATTCTGATAAATCTTCCAGGGCATTTTAATGAATTGCAGGCGGTCATTTTTTGTTTTGACTATTCTGATATTAAGATCTGACATAATACCTCCATTTATTTCAAAGGCAGTTCTAAAAACTCGCATTATTAGAACTCCAGCGTTGTTCTGTGTTTTGCAGCCGCCCTTAAATGAATTTGCATTTTTATGTCTTTTTATTTAATATCTTAGTTGATTTATACTAAAATTGAACGGTTTTTTTTCAAAAGCTTATTTAAAGACAGACAATTCAGGCAAATATATAAGATTTATCGGCTTATTATAATACATTTTATTAAGATATTAATAAAATGTAAAGGAGACAATAAAAAGTGCCGGAACGGTATGAATTCTGTCTGGGGCTTTTTAATGATTCATATCCGCCCATTATGGACGGTGTCGCAAATACTGTTTATAATTACGCCAGATATCTTAACCGGAGCAATGTCAGACCGGTAGTTGTTACTCCAGGGATGCCCCGTTATAACTACCAGGATGAATTTGAAATACTTCCGTACTTCTCAATCCCTCTTCCAAAAAGGAAACCATACAGGCTCGGCATTGCCAAGCTGGATTTTAAGCTGATGAAAACACTCTCCAATATGCCGTTCAATATCGTCCATGCGCACAGCCCTTTCAGCGCCGGCCGTCTTGCCCTGAAAATCGGCAGGGAACGCGGCATACCTGTCGTGGCCACACTCCATGCCAAGTTTTATGATGATTTTCTGCAGGCGGTTAAATCAAAAACAGCGGCAGATCTGATGCTGGCAAGGGTCATGAATTTTTTTGATCAATGCGATTTTGTCTGGACTGTCAACCGCTCGACGATAGAAACGCTGAGGAGCTACGGATATCAAAAAGCCGTTGAAATTGTGGAAAACGGGACTGATTTTATTCCTGTCGATAATCCCGCTGAATGCCGGGAACTGGTAAATATAAATTTTAATTTAAATGATTCTGAAAATGTCCTGCTTTTTGTCGGCCAGCATATCTGGCATAAGAACGTGAAACTGATTATCAATGCTCTGTCATTATTAAAAAAAGATGACTTTCCATACAGAATGATATTTGCCGGAAAGGGAGACGCCGAGGCCGATATGAAGAAAATGGTGAACCGCCTGGGTCTAAATGATCATGTCATATTCGCGGGCCAGATCCTGGACAGGGAATTCCTCAGGGCGCTCTATATCCGCGCGGATTTATTTATATTTCCTTCGGAATATGATACTTCAGGCATTGTCGTTCAGGAAGCCGCTGCCTCCGGAACGCCGTCAATCCTTATGAGGGGCAGTAATGCCGCAGAGAATATAAAAGACGGCATTAACGGCTTTCTGACGGACAATTCGGCGGAATTCCTGGCTTCAGTCATCAAGAAAGCCCTGTCTGATCATGATAATTTAATTAAAGCCGGGAAAAACGCGTTTAATTCCATTTACAAACCCTGGGAAAAAATAGTAATAGAGGTAAAAGAGCGTTATAAAGATATTATTAAAAATTGGAAGGGCAAAAAATAAACCAGCAACATGCAGCCGGCAGAAAAATCCATCTCATTAGACTGTCGACTTCAGACTCACGGCTCATGACTGCCGACCGTCATTTCCAGACGGTCATTTCTATTTTATTTTTTCCGTTGTTCTTTGCGCGGTACATTGTTTCATCGGCTATTTTTAGCGCTTCATCCACGGAAGAGGGTTGTTTTAAAAAAGCCGCGTATCCGATACTCAGTGATACCGGATAATTTTTCTCTTTCATTTCATCGCGGAATTTTTTCAGGATCCTGTCCAGTACCGTATATGACGCTTCTTCCCCGGTTTCCGTGAGAAGAATAATAAACTCATCCCCTCCAAGCCTTCCGATAAGGTCATTCTGACGGATATTCTCCTTCATAATCTGGCCGGCGATTTTTAATAATTTGTCGCCTATCGAGTGTCCCATTGTGTCGTTTATTTTTTTAAAATTATCCAGATCAATATAAGCCAGGCTGAAGGGCCTGCCGGTCCTTGAAGACCTCTGGATTTCAAGATCGAGGATTTCCGTAAAATAGCGTTTATTGGCGGAATCGGTCAAAAAATCCATACGGGACAGCATTCTTTCCCGGTTCAGGGATTTTCTCAGCTGATTAACAATGAAAGCAATCATTAAGAATATCAGAATATCCAGGACTAAATCAAAATAGAGGATATTTATTGAATGGTAACTTAAGTATTTCTGGTTGGTAAAATAATTTAAAAGAGCGCCAATAATTGAAGCCGCTATTCCATCTGCGGTACTCAGGAATAAAGAAGCTAAAATTACAATCAATGTATAAAAAATGAAAAGCGACAAATCCGGTATAATATAATCCAGCCATCCGGTCAGGCCCATGAGAATGATCCAGAGGATAGTCAGAAATGCATGCATCCCGGCAGTTTTTTTTGCAGTCAGTGAAATCAGCTTTTCAAAGAACAAGCCAAACGCTCCTGATTATAATAATCCTTTAAATTATGTAACTATCCAGCCGCATATTTAATAGCGGAGCCGTTCAACGCGTCAATAAGGGCTTGATAAACACTGACGCCCATCTTTTTTACTGTAGATATATAACCCCTGATTCTGCAAAAGGCAGCCGCTCCATTCCAGCTTCTGAATGTACCTGATATTTTCTGCTGGACTTTTATCATTCTGATATCCCGTTCCGCCAAATTGTTGCTGAATGGAACATCTTTTTCCCGCATAAATAAAAGGACAGATTCTTTATATTTTCTTAATCGGTCTAATAGGCATAAAACCTTGCCCCGCTTTTTTCTGCCGCGTTTAACAAGTCCTTCCGGCTTTTCAGGCGTTGGATTTACAGCAAATCCTTTCGCGATGATCCGGTCATATTCCGTATCATATTCTATAATCCTTTCCGCCGAGTTATAATAGAAAGTTGTGTATAGGAATAAATATTATAAAAAAGATGGCGTACCCTCTATAATTTATTTACGACAATAAACAAAAGGAGGAATACGCCATATGCCGAAGCACAACGAAGATTTTAAGCTCTTACAGGCTTTTAATCAAGATGAAACAGTAGAATTTTTATGTCTTGAAGAATTGGCAAGGATCGGGGCCAGGGAAATAATCAAGAAGGCTCTGGAAGATGAAATTAATGGGTTTCTTCAGGAGAGAGAGCATTTAACTATCGAAGACGGGAGAAAGGCAATAGTAAGAAATGGGTATCATAAAGCCCGTCAGATTCTCATTGGTGGAGGGGCTATTGATGTATGTATTCCGAGAACAAGGAACCGACTCGGAGGCGACAATTTTCAAAGCCTAATAGTACCGCCGTATATGAGAAAAAGCCTGAGAATTGAGGAAGCCATTCCATTGTTGTATCTCTATGGAGTCTCAGAGATGGATATGGAGAATGCCTTGAGAGGATTGCTTGGTGAAGAAGCGAAAGGATTATCAGCCTCAAGTATAAGCAGAATGAAACAAGGATGGGGTAAAGAATATGATGAGTGGCGGACATCCGATTTAAGCGATAAAAAGTATTGCTATATATGGGTTGACGGCATTTACTTCAATGTACAGGGCAGCGAAGAGCGTTTATGCACTCTTGTAATGATCGGAGCCAATGAGAATGGTGAAAAGGAGATTATTCTTGTTGAAGAAGGTTACAGAGAGAATTCCGAGACTTGGTTAGGGATATTAAGAAACCTAAAAGAAAAAGGTTTGAAAGGTCCTATTCTTTTTATCGGAGACGGAAGCCTTGGATTCTGGAAAGCAGCCAAAGAAGTATATCCTGAATCCAGATGGCAGAGATGCTGGGTTCATAAGATAAAGAACATTCTAAACAAGCTGCCCAAAGTATTACAGTCAAAGGCAAAAGAGATGCTTCATGACAGATATGCAATGCTCCTGATAAGGATAATGCTATCAAAGCTTTTGAATTATTCCAGGCGGTTTTTAATCCTAAATATCCAGCAGCTGTCGAATGTTTAGAAAAGGATTGGGAGCTTATGATCGAATTTTATAACTGTCCGGCGGAACATTGGGTACATATCCGTACGACAAACGTAATAGAATCTACCTTCTCTACAGTTCGATTAAGAACTAAAAAGATGAGAGGCTGCGGAACCAGGGAAACGATTCTAATAATGGTCTATAAATTACTGGATAAGGCATCCAGGCGATGGAGAAAATTAAGAGGTTATGAAAAGATTAGCCTTGTATTGGAAGGCGCTGTTTTTGAGAACGGAGAGCTTGTAAAAAAGGCAGCATAAAAAAATGAGAGGGTATGTCATACACAACATTTGACAAAAACCAGATTCTTTATATTTTCTTAATCGGTCTAATAGGCATAAAACCTTGCCCCGCTTTTTTCTGCCGCGTTTAACAAGTCCTTCCGGCTTTTCAGGCGTTGGATTTACAGCAAATCCTTTCGCGATGATCCGGTCATATTCCGTATCATATTCTATAATCCTTTCCGCCGGTATTGGAAAACTTGCCTCTTTATCATTCTTAATCCTTATAAGAAGATTACCCATCTCCTTAGCCCATTCCTGACCCATTTCCTCATGTATCCAGATTAGCTCTCTCAAATGGTGTACATTACACAATCCATGACGGCATAAGAATTCCAGATAACTTTTCCATCCATCGTGGATAATAATACCGGTAAATCTTGTGAGAATGTCCATCGCACGCATCGCCTCTGTGCCGCGTTTGTCATGAGAAAAATAATAGGTAAAACGTTCATTCGAGGCAACATGGAGCCATTTTAATAACCCTTTTATCCGAATACCGGTTTCATCACAGTGAAGAACCACTTCTTTTAGTATCAGTTCTATGACTTTCTGTTCATACTCTTCTAATTTATTGTAGGTCTCCCGGATAAATCCTTCAATCGTTGCCTTGCTGAGCGGCACTCCCAATAAACATTCGGCGTATTCCGAAAGCCTTTCATAGGGTATCAACCCATATGTTTTCATATAGACCAGATGCGCTTTAATGTTTTTTCCATACTGTGCCTTATTGGTTATGCCTTCCGGAAACTCCGCCGTTACTCTCGCACCGCAATGCGGACAATCTTTTACTTCCGAGCGATGTTCGGTAACTTCCACTTTTATCGGAGGTATATCGAACACCTGCCTTCTTTCCGTCCGCTTAACTGATTCGGAACTTAAATCAATTCCACAACAGGAACATTTTTCAACCTGATGTTCTATGATCTTATCAGGGCTTTCTACTTTCTTCAGAGTATTTCCCTTATGTCCAAACTGGCCGCCTTGTTTTTTACCGCTCTTTTTCCGTAAATTCTTTACTGTATTTTGGAATGGATTATCGGAAGACGGCGGTTTATTGCTGTTATGGCTGTCCTTATTAAGCTGTTCTTCCAATTTCTTAATCTTTTCCGCTTGTCTTTGAATGATTAAACCCTGCTCCTTTATCTGGTTTTGTAAATCAGCAATGATGCCTTCAAATCGTTTTAAGCAGGCCGCACAGTCTTTTTCTCTTCTATCTTCATTCATGCTATAGAATAGCATGGTTTCATGCTCAATGCAAATATTTCATGTGACTATTTTTTAGTGGCTGGATAGTTACTAAATTATAAATATTAGATTGGTTAAAGTCAATTAAAATTAACTTATTAACCTAAACTGAGCGATTCTTTTATTAATTCAAAAAATCGGCCTGTTAAACGGGTGGGGTTTTAGAAATTTTAAGGAGTGAGATATTACCCATCCAATTTAAAGTACAAGACCCTTTAGAAAAGGTCCTTATTTGTTGAAATTTTAGTTTTGAGCGCAATACCCCCTTATCCGGTTTTTTAGCTTTAATAATTTATATTGGGACAACGAACAGGCATTTGTCCCAAACTTTAAATAGCCCCAATTCGTCTATTACTTCATGCCGAAATTTCAATACAATTTTTCTGCTTCTTCTTACGATCTTTCCGGCTATGTCAATAAAAAGCCGTCTTACAGTGTCCGGATAACTGCCAATTGGGAAGCTATCTGAAAGCGCGTCTTCCTGCATAGCAATCAATAAATTGCGGGATATCAGCATCAGAAAATAGTATGCGGCATTTGAGATAAACCTTTTGAAAGGGAGTGTTTCATCCGCAAACTCCTTCACGCTCCGATTTACCAATTCATCCTTCGCCCTTAAGAGATAAAGTTCGATAATCTCTTTAGCCGCCAGGTATTTTTCCAGTCCTGCCTTTTTTAGTAATTCCTGATTATATAAATTTGTGTAAATTAAATTATCCGGTTTCGCAAAATCCAGAAGGTACTCATCTCCATTATTTGCCCTTTTACAGTAAATCGCCCGGCGGCCTTTGCTCCATTTCTCCCGTTTGTCTCTAAAATCACAATATTCCCAGACATCGCCTTTTCTCTCAAAATTGCTCCAGCCTTGCGGAAGCTTGCGGATCAAATCCAGTTTGATGTCGTTGTACATTGTACCGCCGCAGATATAGTAATGTCCGTTTTCTTCCATCCATTCATAGTATTTCTGATCATTGAACCCACTATCTGAAACAACAATAACCGGCACGTCTTTATCGTATTCTTTACGGATCTTTCCGATGATTTTTTCAAGCGATTCGTTCAGGTCATTCCCGTGATTACAATGTGCGCTCCCTTCCCGAAACAGCGAATAAATCACATAAGGCCCCCAATAGAACAATAAAGGATGAAACCCTTTTACCATTTTATATGTCAGAGTTACGCCTTCCCGTTTTCGCGCGCTGTTATTGTCTAATACCGTCGAATCAACACCAAGTACAATTACCTTTGGCCGGGTTATTTTGAGCCGCCAGATAAACAACTCCAGTAAAAAATGACCTAAAGCATTCACCATTTTTTCCGTTACGGCGCCTAAGAACCGTTTCATTGTATGTGAGGATGCCATTTCATTCTTTGAGAACTCAATTGTCCCGGCATACCCCATATTGTTTTTCAGATCGTCAAACCTCGTCATAGTATTTTGGCTTCCGTCAACGAAAAAGCAGAATATCTGCTTTAGTATATTCTCGATCTTTTGCCCTTTTGAACTTTTCCGCAGGCCGTCAAATATTCCAGTAATCAGCGATAATACGTGTGTCCCTTTGAGGTATCTGCAAAAAAATGCCAATCCTCCCCTGCCGCTTAATAGATCATCCGTTATTCCAATTTCAGAAATCTCATTTTTGCAATATTTATTTTTTTCAGCCATAATTAACCTGCTTTTGCACCCAATGGGTGTTTTTTCGGGGTAAGGATGGCGGCAACCATTTCCTTACCCCATTCTATTTTAGCATGGTTTTTTATAATTCGGCTAATAAAGAATCGCTCAGTTTAGGTATTAATTAGTTTGCTTGACTTAGAATTATGATATCATTATACTAATTCCTTTATATATATAGCAATGCAAGAGAGGATCTGAAGAAATGGTGCGCTTCATTAAATCACGGTTATCTGTTATGATGTTCCTGCAGTTATTCGCGTCCGGAGCATTGACGCCGATTTTAAGCCTGTATTTAAAAGGATATCTTCATTTTACGGGAACTCAGACAGGCATCATCATCGGTATGTCTTCCATCTCGGCTATTTTAGCGCCGTTAATCGGGACTTTTATCGCGGACCGCATGATAAATTCAGAAAGGCTTCTGGGCATCTGCCATTTGACCGGAGCGGTTCTCATATTCTTATTATCGTTTCAAAAAGATTTTATCCCTGTTCTCATTCTTTATATCTTCTATGCGATGACCCTGGGTTCGACTTTCAGCCTGACAAACGCGATTACATTCCATCATTCGCCGGATTCAAAGAAAAATTATGGGAGCGTCAGGGTCTGGGGCACGATAGGCTGGATTGCCGCGGCATGGGCTCTGGGTCTTCTCTGGATGAAAAACGGCCTGTCTCCCGAAGTGTCGGATAAGCTTCCCCTGGCCCTCAAGGTTTCAGCTCTTGCATCTTTCATATTGGGCTTGTATGCGTTCAGCCTTCCGCTCGCGCATAAAAAACTGGACAGCGCAGGGAAGTTCCTGCCGGTTGAATCATTCCGGGTAATGCTCAAGCCTTCAATCTTAATAATATCCTTTCTCAGCCTTCTTATTAACTGTGTGGACCGTTATTATTATTTCGGTACGGCGCCCTTTCTCAAACAGATAGGATTTTCAGAAGCCAGTATTATGCCTTTGATGAGCATCGGGCAGATTCCTGAAATATTCGGCATGACAATTGTGGGTTATTTACTCAAGAGATTTTCCTTCAAGCCTGTACTTATTACAGGGGTTATTATGGAAATACTGCGCTTCAGCTTTTTTGCCGCCGGCTCGCCTCCCGCGCTTATCTATGCCGGGCTCGCGATTCATGGCCTGACTTATACCTTTTATTCTGTCGTTGTTTTTATTTATCTGGACAGCCATTGCGATAAGCAGACCCGTACGGGAGTCCAGCAGCTGTATTCAATTATCGCTATGGCCTTAGGCAGCTTTCTGGGGAGTTTTATCGCAGGAAAAATGATGGATGTTTTTAATACAAAATTAAATAGAATTGATTATACCTTTTTCTGGATGGTCCCGGCGGTAATATCAGCCGTTGTCATGATCGGAATTTTATTCCTGATTAAAAATGAAAAGGCGAAAATCAACAAATCTTCCGGATTGAAAGGCGAAAAAATTCCGGCAGATTTAATTTAAGCTTTGTATCCGTTTGTGACGGGCATTCTTCTATCGCGCCCGAATGCGCGGGGTGAGATTTTAATTCCGGGAGGAGATTGTCTCCTTTTATATTCGCTCTTATCGATCATGGAGATGACCCTTTTCACCAGGGCCGCGTCGCCGATTTCCGCGGCTATTTCTTCCACCGGACTGTCCTCTTCCACATAAGCGCGGATGACGGCATCGAGGATGGGATACTCAGGCAGGCTGTCGGAATCTTTCTGGTTTGCCCGGAGTTCAGCGGAAGGCGCCCTTTCAATTATCCGGCTCGGTATGACCGGCTTGATCGCGTTGCGGTATTCCGCAAGTTCGTAGACGGTTGTTTTCAGCACATCCTTGATTACGGCAAACCCGCCGGCCATATCGCCGTAAAGCGTGGCATAACCGGCGCTCATTTCGCTCTTGTTGCCGGTCGTGAGAACAAGCCAGCCGAATTTATTGGAAAGGGCCATGACAATATTGCCGCGTATCCTGGATTGTAAATTTTCCTCGGCTATGCCGAAGGGAAGCCCTTTAAAAATTTTCTTGAATTTTAGATTGTAGCTTTCATAAAGGTCCTGAATGGAAAGCTCCAGGAATTCTATCCCGAGATTCCGGGCGAGAATTCCCGCGTCTTCCCGGCTGATGGAAGCCGAGAATTCGGAAGGCAGAAATATGCCTTTCACACGGTCCGGCCCCAGGGCATCAACGGCTATGGCGGCAACAAGGGCAGAATCTATCCCTCCGCTGACCGCGACGATCACGTTTTCGAAACCGTTTTTTTCCACATAATCATGAGTTCCAAGAACTAGAGCTTTATAAATTGAGGCAATATCGCCGGTTTCATCATGAATAATGGCTTTTTTACTAAGAGCGCGTGCAGGGGAAATATTCATCTTATCAACTTCAATGATTTTAACTTCAAAAGGGCTTTTCAGATATTCTTTTTCCTGTCTTCTCCGGATGTCCTTGAGCCTTTTCCTGAACACTGTGTCTGCGTCAATATCAAAAGACATGAAATCTTCCTCAAAGGATCTCATCCTGGCGATAAGCCCGCCGTTTTCATTATAAGCGGTTGAGCATCCGTCGAAAACAAGCTCATCCTGTCCGCCGACAAGGTTGCAGTTCAGGAGAATGACGGACTCATCACCCGCTCTTGTGCCGAACATCTTTTCACGGTAGCTTTGTTTACCGGTATGGTAGGGCGAGGCGCTGATGTTAATAATGACCTCCGCGTTGCCCGCGACGGATTGATAATGCAGGGGGCCGACCGGGTACCAGATGTCTTCGCAGATATTTACGCCGATCCGGATGCCCTTATAGATTAAAACAGGCACTGAGTTCCCGGGCGTAAAATAGCGCTTTTCATCAAAAACGCCGTAATTCGGAAGAAATATTTTGTGATAGATATCAATAAGCTTTCCGTTGTAAATAATTCCGGCGGAGTTGAATATATTATTATCCTCATCGTTTTTGTGAATAAAACCTATAATAATAAGAATTTTCTTTCCTTTTGAAAAATCGATGATAGATTTAAGAGCTTCAAGGTTTGATCCGATAAACTGGGTTTTAAAAACGAGATCTTCCGGGGGATAACCGGTGATGGAAAGTTCCGGGAATACCGCCGCATCAGCCTTGTCCTTGAGGGCTTTTTGTATTAAGAGTTTTATTTTATCGGTATTTCCCTGAATATCGCCGACTTTAAAATTACACTGGCAGAGGGAAAACCTAAATGTTCTCATAGATCTTCCTCTTTGAGGCATGCTCGCTGGGATGAGCGTTTTCCCTTAATGCCCGGAATACCTGCTTCAAGCCTGATTTGGTGACTAAATAACGGTGAAGGCTGTATGTATTTTCATTTTTATTCAATGGTATTTTGATCAATCCCGGTTGGATGGTAAATGCGTATTGATAATGGGCCTTTATTATATATTCGACAGTTATATCCGAGAATGAGCCGAAAGGATAGGCAAATAAAGTCACCGGGGCGGGAAGTTTTTTTTCCAGGACTTCCTTGGATTTGAAGATCTCGCGGTTGAAAGAAAGATTGTCTTTTTCATACAGCTTCTCATTAATGAAAAGATGGTTGTAGCCATGGGCGCCGATGCATGCGCCGTCATTTTCATATTCTTTCAAATCGCGGTAACTGAGCGCGTAATGCCTGCGTCCGATAATGGCCGGGTATATAAAAAGGACCGGCTTGATCCCGTATTTTTCCAGGATACTTTTATAAATATTGCGGATGGAACGGTTGCCGTCATCAAGTGTTATTAAAACATTCATTTTACCGCTCACGTTATTCTCCAGGATATCATCAAAACTGACAAAATGGTATCCCATTTTTATCATGGTATTAATCTGCTCTTCAAATTCCGCGGGCGAGAAATCATAATCGTCCCTGTCAAGCCCTATAAAAGTATGATAACAGAGGGCAATTGCCGAACCGTCTCCAAATAACAGCGGACAGGAAAATGCGAATATGATTGAAATCAGCAGTTTTTTCATTTTTTAGTTCCTTCATTTAATAATTTATTGACAAATCATTATTAATTCAAGCTGATGAGCGATTATTATAAACTATAATTGAACTTTATTCCAGTACGGATAAATATTAAAGCGTATACCTTTTTTTCGGACATTTTAGAGGTGAACTTGAAAATGAACCGCTGATTAACGGAAGTTGTTATTAACCTGAGGCTTTTAAAACTGTTCTTAATTTAATTTGATCTTTATAAGAATATTTAAGACTTTAAACTCACCCGGCTTTCATCTTTCAACAATAATTCCGCCGCTTTTTCCGGCGTGACAGGCCTGGAGAAAAAATAACCCTGGACCCAGTCGCAGGATAATTCTGTAGTTTCATCCCAGTGCATGAACTTCAATGAATCAAGCTGTTCCTTTGTTTCTATGCCTTCGGCCATGACCTGTATGCCCATGGTGTGCGCCATGGAGACTATTGCTTTGACAATCGCCGCGTCATGGATATCATGCGCGATATTCTGTATAAATAATCTGTCAATTTTAATGGCCATAACATTTAAAAGCTTGAGCCAGGCCATGGAAGAGTATCCGGAGCCGAAATTATCGATAATGATGGAAATTCCTTTGTCTTTCAGATAACCGATTGTTTTAATTGTCAGTTCTATCTCGGACATAGCCGTACTTTCCGTAAATTCCAATTCCAGTAAGGACGGATCAATATCATATTCTGCCAGCGCGCCGTCTATTTTTTTTATTAACTCAGGGTCCTGGAATTGCTTTGCCGATAAATTAACGGCGATGGGCATCTCTTCCAGGCCTTTTTCCCTCCATAATTTTTGCTGACCGCATACTTTTTTTAATACCCATTCTCCCATCGGAATGATGAGGCCGGACCGTTCGGCTATCGGCAGGAACTCTATCGGATTGATGATCCCATGCTCGGGATGATCCCACCTGAGCAGAGCTTCCATGGCCCTGATCTTTTTTAATTTCACATCATAAATAGGCTGATAATAAAGCAAAAACTCATTGCTCATTATTGCCACCCTGAGCTCCTGCTCAAATTTCTGGCTCTTGCGGGCTGAAGAGTCTATTTCAGGCGAATAGAGCCGGTAATTATTTCTTCCTGATTCCTTGACTTTGTAAAGGGCGAGATCGGCGTATTTGTAAAGTTCTTCGATATTGTCCGCATGATGGGGATAAATGCTGATGCCGATGCTCAGCGTGATAATAAATGGGTTCTTTTTAATGATGATGGGGGCTGCAAAGGACGAGCGGATCCTTTCAATCACTACATCGCAATCGCTTTTATTTTTCACATCGGTCAAAACGATGACAAACTCATCGCCGCCGAGGCGCGTGACTGTATCGCAGTTCCGGATGTTCTCGCTGAGTTTTTTCGCGATTTCCTTAAGCAGTATGTCTCCGGTATCATGCCCGTAAGTATCATTGATATCCTTGAACCGATCGATATCAATGAGCAGGATTTCGACAAGCTGTTTATATCTTTTTGCCCTGGATAAGGCGCTTCGGAGGCGGTCGTTCAATACAAGCCGGTTCGGCAGGTTGGTCAGCACATCATGCGTGGCCATATACTGGAGCTGCTTTTCAGTCTCTTTCCTTTCCGAGATATTCCGGAGAAGGGCCACATAGCCGGTATTCTGGCCGTATTTATCAATAACAATAGAAGCTGAAATCGATAAATAGATGTTCCTGCCTCCGGGTAGTGAATAATTGATTTCCATATCCCTTATCATCTGTTCCGATTCCAGGCGTTTTAATAAATTCTGGCTGGAGAAAGCCCCGGGAAGCAGCTGTTTTACCGGTTTATTGAGGATCGATTTTTCATCTTTTTCCAGCAGATCGAAGAGCGCTGGATTGGCGCTGACAATGCTTCCCTCAGGATTTATTATAAGAAGCCCGTCGGCCATGGTATTCAAAATGCTTGACGCGGCGGATTCCGGCGATATCAGCATCAAACCGTACTTGATAATGGCTATGGAAAGCCCAATTTCCCAGATCATGATTGGGGCTATGTCGAGATAGGAATAATTTTCGAAATTAAAAAAGGGAGGAAGATAAATTGTCAGTGAAAAGATCAAAAAGCTGATCAGAATGGCAAATATGATGAATCTGCCCTGTTTTTTGTGGGCCCGAATAGGTGATTTCCTTGTCCAAATATACAGTAATATGATACTGGCAAGCATATAAACCAGCATATAGATATTATTATATGCAGACCAGAAATTATTTGTGACCCGGCTGTAGACCCAGCCTGAATTTGTATGAATAAACTGATTGATCAGCCGCATATCAATGACTGTATAATAAGTGAGCGGGAGGACCGGAAGATAAATCAGGATATACAGCCATTTATGTTTACTGAAGATTTTGTTTCCGGTAAGTTCCAGAATAAAATGAAGGAAAAAAGAGCCGAGCAGGGCCCAGCCTGAAGCCATGAACCTGAACCAGGAACGGCAGGAGTTTTCATCCGGCGCGGAAAGAAAAAAGATATAACCGAAATACCAGACGGCTATTGTCAGCGAAAATAAAGCGAATATAATGCTTGTGATTTTTTTAGGGTTCTTTGATAAGATATGAATAGGCAGCGCGAGGGCAAGAATAAAAAAGACTGTGACAATAAAATCTATGGCCTGCATTTTCCTCTCTCCTTTTATTGATTAAAAAAAGAGAAATCATTATTATGATGATTATAATAAAGAGTCTGTTAAAGTCAATACAAAAATTTCATTTCTGGATAGTTTTATGCAGAATAAAACCACTGTAAAAGATTCAGCGGCTGAAGCCTATAAAACTGCCCTGCGTTTTATTAAATTCCGCCCGCGGAGCTCGCTTGAGGTGCGGAATAAGCTCAGAAGCAAAGACTTCATCAGCTCTGTAATTGATGAAACAATACGGCAGCTTTTGAATGAAGGCCTGCTGGACGATGAGACTTTCGCCAGGGCATGGGCCCTGGAGCGTCTGGTTAACAAAGGACTGGGCAGGATCAAGATCAAAAATGAGCTCAGGCAGAAAGGGATCAGCGGTGAAATCATTGAGGATGTTCTGGATAAGATCGCTGAGGAGGAAGAACCGGCCGAAACCGCGGCCCGGTTTCTTAAAAACAAATACAGGGACAGAGTGGATTTGATTGAGGAAAAGGATTTAATTTCAGTCCTTCTCAGGAACGGCTATTCCTATTCCGAAGCCAGGGAAGCGATAAGGCTTATTAAGGAAGAGGAGGATTGATTCAAATATCAATCCTGTTTTTACGCGAATAATCCGGGGTTAAATGTCTCGCAAAGGCGCAAAGCCCGCAAAGCCGACTTTTTTTAAATGTTTGTTTTTCGGACAAGTAATAATATAGTCTACTCCCCTCTATTGCCCTCTGTGAACTTCGTCGTTATAGTTTAGAACTTTATGATATTTAGAGTATGTTTTCAATCATAAAGAATTGAGGAAAAATAATACACCCAAAATTAAATCATTCTTTGCGATCTCTGCATCTTTGCGTGAGCATTAAATCCCCATTATACCATTTTCTTCTTTTCCTATGTATCTCAATACTGAAGTAATCACTTTTACTAACAAACTATCTTGATGAATAACTAAATCCTGAAAAATCCGCCTTCATCCGTGAAAATCACTGTTTGCAATCGGATATTATAAAAATAATTCTTTTATAGCATCCTTAATCGTAAAACCTCAATATAAAACACTTTTCTCCGTCCTTTGCGATCTTTGCGCCTTTGTGTGAGAAATTTTAAATAAACCTTTCGAAGCGGTCTTTTTTTGCCTTGCAGACGGGGCAGATCTCGGGCGGAGTTTCCCTCGCGCAGAGGTATCCGCAGACCTTGCATCTCCAGACAGGATAGGGCAGTTTGCCGGCCCCGGCAAGTTTGGGGGCGTTTTTTTGTTTTATCCGCTCTTCTTTCGGAGGCCTTCTTTCAGGAATGGAATGGGCTTTCTTCTTGCCATCAATAACATCATTTGAAACATATAGAGCGCAGTAGCAGGCGTCATAGCCGGTCAGGTCGGGATCGCGGTAATCGCAGGGGCAGATAATGTCAAGGTCTTCTTCTTTATTTCCGGAAGAAAGCCGGCAGGGGCAGGCCTGGTAGCCGTAGCGGTTTTCGTTGATCAGGAGGCTTTCGACGAGCGCCTTTGTGAATTCGATGTCGGGATTCAGATGGTATCCGCCGCTCTCGGCTTCGTCATTGAGCTTTTTATACAATGCGTCAATCCCGCTTTTTTCAATATTGATATTATTTCCTGGCATTATTTCAGGACCTCTTTGATCCTTTCTTCATCAAAGCCGACGATGCACTCCTCATTATTGATCACAAGGGTAGGATAGGAACAGCTCGGGTTCCATGCTTTGAGTTCACTGAGAAATTTCTCCTTGACTTCATTATCAAGCTGGTCCATATCGATGTAGGAATAATCAACGCCGAGGTCCTGGAGAAGTTTTTTTGTTTTTTTGCACCAGACGCATGTACTGAGCGCATACATGATCACTTTTCCCTTGTTCTTGCCAGTCATATGCTGAAATTCTTTCATCATTGTCTCCCCGGCTTTTATGCCTGAATATGTAAATTATACTACCCTTAGAATAATATGAGATGGTTCACTTATATGTAATAAGATTAATAAATAATTTTAATATTGACAAGTAAATATGATAATTATTTATAGTTTAACCGTTAAGCCGGCTTGTACAGCCAGATAAGGGACCGCGTATTGATAATTCGGGTCTATCAGGAAAGTGCCGAGCATAAGTACGGCATAGCCGCTGAAGTCTTTACCGAATTGCGCTGTATAGATTCCTGCCGCTGAAAGCCTTTCTTTAATCTGCGCGGAAGACGGCACTGTTAAAAACATGTTATTTAATCCTGTCATAAAAGCGTCCGTGAACTGGTAGAAAACATAAGTGTTGTTGACAAGGCAAAAATCCTTGTTTTTCTGTATGCAGTCGTCATACTGCTCATAAAAGTAGGAAGGGGTATTCATGTCCCAATAGTTTACTGTAAAAGTATTGACCGCGATCCATGGCCCGATTTGGATCTGAATGGTCGGTTCAATCACGGCCCAGCTTCCGGACGCGTCGCTCTGGCTTAATTTAGCCAGCGCGGAAGGGCTGTGATTGTCGGAATAGCTCTGCAATGTGTTAAAACCGAACCCCAATGCTTTATAAATGCCGATTATTCCATACCGTGCCGAGATATTAAATACGGCAATGGGTTCTATTGTTATAAAGCCGGACAGTGCGTCAAAAGCCGGAGAAACCATGTTGACTATTCCGGCGTCGATATGGGTCGATTCCCAGAGAATTCCCTCTTCCTTTATAAGCGGAAACCGGTAATATATCTTTGTCGCGGCCATCAACCCCAGAGGGTTGTATGATCCGGCGATATCCTGATAAAAATAAAAACCGGGGTCCGTTTTTTCACCGAAAAATAGTGTAGTACTTAAGAAAAATAATGCAAAACAAATAAATCCAGTTTTTTTCATATTTTTCCTCCGGTTCTGTTTTGTGGAATGTCGCAGTCCCACACCATTTTGTAGAGACGCACGGCCGTGCTACCGCCCATAATTATTATTGGTTAATTTTTTCAGAAACTCAAGTTTAATTTCAAACAATTTAAATATTGACTGCGTCAGACTTGTTTAATTTGAAATAATTATTATGAATGTTTAGAATATTATTATTATAATCAGAACATTATAAAGGAGGCGATATGGCGCATAGATATTACTCCAGGGGGATTGTGTGGGGAATAATCCTGATCGTGATAGGCGTCTTGATCATAGCCGATAATTTTTTTCATGTCAGTATTCCGATATCCACGGTCATCATCAGTCTCATACTGATAGCTTTAGGGATTCAGATCATGTTCGGGGGCTTTAGAGGCCGGTATTTCTCTCATGGCTACGGTTATCAGACAATCAAATACGAAGCCGGGAGCGGGGACAGGCATTATGATCTGAATTTCAAGGGGATGACCCTCGACCTGAGTGAAATGTCTTTAAAAGGCGGGACTGTTAAAATAGACATAACCGGATCTTTTGGCGGCGGAGCGGTTCTGCTGAACCCTGAACTGCCTGTCCGAATAGAGGCGGGAGCTTCATTCGGCGGCGTCACATTCCCGGACGGGAATGTGATCGGCTTCGGCCAGGGCAGCTACCAGAACCAGGCTTTCAATCAGGATATGCCCCATTTATTGATAAAGGTGGATATATCGTTCGGAGGTCTCCGTTTTGTGACTTCAAAAGACGATATTCATGACTGGCACCGGATGAGGCATGAATGGAGGGAAGAGCGGAGGAAATGGAAACGCCGGTACAGGGAAGGGATTGAGGGTATTTCCGAATTAAATGGGCGGCCCCTAAAAGTTCCTGACTTGCTGAATTTCCAGGATGGAATTGAGTTGTTCGTTCGTTAACTGTTCGAACTTGACACTGATGATATTCCCGTCCACCCGTACTACTTTTCCTGTCAAGGTTTGAACGCCAAGTTTTATTTTCATTATATCATCCCGAACAAAAAAGCTTTTCACCCTCATCTTGATCCCTTCGGATGATATGTCCCTGATCTCGCAGGGGCTTTCGATTTTATTAAATATATAAGAAGCGGTTATGAGGACCGGACTCCTTTCATTTCTTCTTTTTTCTTCAAAAAAATCCATTGTTTCAGACATTTTATATTACCGCCTGATTTAAAATCTAAATAATATCAATTATTGTAAAGCAGATATCAGATTTCATCCAGAATCTTCATTGATCGTTTTTAGAAGGTTAAACATACCGAAAAATAAAAAAGACGGAAGCTGCAGCTGCCGATAAACGCTTTAGAATATCTTTACAGTTATTTTCTAAAAGATCCGGTAGAGGACCAGGTATTCAATAAGCAATGAAACACCTGAAACCAGTTCCCAATGATATGTCTGAATTGACCGCGCCTCTTTTGGATGTGATGTTGATGATCATTCAGCTTTTGAAAAGCGTAGATATGAAAAATGCGGCAATTTTTAAATTACTCCACCGTCACGCTTTTGGCAAGGTTGCGGGGCTTGTCGACGTCCAGGCCTTTTTCGACGGCGATGTAATAGGCCATCAGCTGGAGGGGGATGACATTGATAAGAGGCGAGTATTCCTCTATCGTCTGCGGGACTATGATGATATCGTCGACATACTCCAGAATTGAGCTTGTTTCCTCATTTGTGACGGCGATGATCCTGCCGTTTCGCGCTTTCACTTCGCGGATATTGGAAACGATTTTTTCATAGAGAGGGTCTTTCGGCGCGATGAATACGACCGGCATATTTTCATCAATGAGGGCTATGGGACCATGCTTCATTTCAGCGGCCGGATAACCTTCGGCATGGATATACGAAATTTCTTTGAGTTTTAAAGCGCCCTCCAGGGCGACCGGGTAATTAAATCCTCTTCCCAGATAAAGGAAATTTCTTTCGCCCGAGTATTTTTTGGCTATCTTTTTTATTTTATCAGACTGGTCTAATATGCTCTGGATTTTTTCAGGAATCAGGAGCAGTTCATTCAGTAAATTTTCTCCTTCATAAAGCGGCATGTTTTTAAGACGGGAAAGGTAAATCGACAGAAGGATGAGGGAAACGACCTGGTTTGTAAAAGCTTTTGTGGATGCCACGCCTATTTCCGGTCCGGCATGGATGTATATGCCTCCGTCGCTTTCGCGCGCCAGCGTACTGCCGATAACATTCGTAATGCCGATGATCTGGGCGCCTTTCCGTTTCGCTTCGCGCAGGGCTTCAAGTGTATCGGTAGTTTCACCGGATTGACTGATAACAATAACAACATTACCTTCCTGAATGATAGGATTCCTATAGCGGAATTCCGAGGCATAATCTATCTCAACCGGTATTTCTGAGAACCTTTCAAGCAGATATTTCCCTATGATACCTGAATGCCAGCTTGTCCCGCATGCCGTAATGATGATCTTATTGATCTGCCGGGCCCTGGTTTCATCAATATTAAGCCCTCCGAACTTTACCGTGCCTTCGGATAAAACCACCCTTCCCCGCAGTGCCGTATGAATTGCCTCCGGCTGTTCAAATATTTCCTTGAGCATGAATGTTTCATATCCGTTTTTTGATATTGCGTCAACGTCCCAGTCAATGACGGATACTGTTTTTTCAATCCTTTCATAATTAAGGTCGTAGGTTTTAAATTTTTCCGCTTTGATAACGACTACTTCCTGGTCTTCAACATAGACGACATTTTTCGTATAGGGCATAATTGCGTTGACATCCGACGCGATGAACATCTCTCCTTCGCCGATTCCCACAACTAAAGGACTGCCGTTCCGCGCTCCTACGATTTTATAAGGCTCATCTGTGGAGACAACAACAATCCCGTATGTTCCTTCCACTAATTTAAGCGCCTCGACAACGGCTGACTGGAGGTTTCTATGATCTTCTTTATAGACTTCTTCGATAAGATGGACAAGGACTTCGGTGTCAGTTTCAGAAAGGAAAGTATGCCCTTTTTTTATGAGCAGTTCCTTGAGGACTTTGTGGTTTTCTATGATTCCATTATGCGCGAGGGCGATTTTACCGGTGCAGTCTGCATGAGGGTGAGAATTGACCTGAGTCACTCCTCCATGCGTTGCCCAGCGTGTGTGCCCGATCCCTACCTTGCTTTCCACATTATGCAGGTTTTTATAGACTTGATTTCTCAGATTGCCGATCCGGCCGACATCTTTCTGGATTTTTAATTGATTATCACTATCAATAATCGCTATTCCGGCTGAGTCATATCCTCTGTATTCAAGTCTCTGGAGGGAATCCAGCAGGACTTCCTTTACGTCTTTATTTCCTATATAACCTACAATTCCGCACATTTATTCCTCTTTAATACATTAATTTAACATTAATATTAATTATTTTAAAGCTTATCAGGAAGCTTATTTGCATTCTTCGCTATCTAACAGCGGAGGGAATTACTTTAATATATGTATCGGCTTTTTTCTGCCGGTTATTTTAAGAAAAACCGGTAGAATTGTCAAAATAGAGGTGCAGGCATACGGCTGGATATATGCTTCTATTCAGCGGCATTATAGATATTCAGAAATTTCCCCTTAACATAGCGGGAGAGGAATTTATTTTTAAATTCCGTAAATTTTCCTTTTAAGATGGCTTTTCTTGAAAGTTCAGCCAGGTGAATAAGAAAATGAGTATTATGTATGGAGGCCAGGCGGAGGCCCAGTATTTCTCCGGCTTTAAAAAGATGCCGGAGGTAGGAACGGGTGTAATTCCGGCATGTAGAGCATGGGCAATCATCATCCAGAGGATTGAGATCGTATTTAAGCGAGAGGTTCCTGAGGGAAAGCTTCCCGTCATGGGTAAAAACAGTGGCGTTCCTCGCGGCGCGGGTGGGAAAAACGCAGTCGAACATATCCACTCCCAGTTCAATACCGTACAGAATATCTTCCGGCACGCCGACGCCCATCAGGTAGCGCGGTTTATTTTCCGGCAGTTCATTATTAAGAACATCAAGCATTCTGTACAATGTCGGCTTTTCCTCTCCGACGGATAGACCGCCTATGGCGTAGCCGGGAAAGCCGAGAGCCGTGATCTCTTCAGCGCTTTTTATCCTCAGATCTTCAAACATGCCTCCCTGAACAATACCGAAGAGATGTTGAGGGTTTTTCTTTGAACCAGCCTTGTTCATTTCTTCATAACAGCGCTTTGCCCACAATGTAGTCCTGTCCAGGGCTTTTGCCGCCTCATCATAAGTAACATCAGCAGGTATGCATTGATCAAGGGTCATTATGATATCGGCGCCGATGCCGGCCTGTATCTGCACCGCTTTTTCCGGTGTGAGAAAATGATAGGAACCGTCGATATGCGACTGAAATTCAAGGCCTTCGTTATTTATTTTATTGAGTGTGGCCAGCGAAAAAACCTGAAATCCTCCGCTGTCTGTCAGGATGTTTTTTTCCCAGTTCATAAAATTGTGAATACCGCCGGCATTTTCTATGACATCAATCCCCGGCCTGAGATAAAGATGATAAGCATTGGCAAGAATGATATCCGAACGCATTTCATATAATTCTTCACTGGACATTGTTTTTACAGTAGCCTGAGTCCCTACAGGCATAAAAACCGGTGTGAGAATATCGCCGTGAGGGAGATGCATGATGCCGGCGCGTGCTTTTTTATCTTTATTCTGGATCTCAAACAGCATTTGAATAACCTTTACTGATATTGTGCCGGTACGAATTTCTTTTCGTAAGGCGGGAAAGGAGAGCTGTCTCCTAATGTAAAAACGATTCTTATACTGGGTTCCCAGTATGCGATCTGCCTGGTCGTATCAACACGTCTTGCTATATTGAAGGCTATATCCATTCTCCATTCGTTCAGATAATGGGTGAGTGTAAAATTGAGGTCCTGGATTTTAAAAAAGCCTCTTTTCAATCCTTCATAATTAAAAATATTTATACTGTCCCACAGGTTTTGCCAGAAATCGACATATGTTTCTCCCTGGGCGAAATACTGCCTGTTTTCCTGAAAATAACGGAAAATATTCTGGTTCTTTACTCCTGTGGAAAAAGATAATTTCCAGTAGCGGTCTAACCAGAAGGCTGTGTTAATATTGAACAAAAACAAAGTAGATCTTGGAGAGAGGAAATCCCAGTTGAGGGAGCTTGTAAAAGAAAGCGATTCTATCCAGTAAATGATAGGGGTATAAAGATCACTTATTGAGTAAGTTGATGAAAAAGTTATTTTTTCATTTGTCTTTTTTAAAATATCATATAAATAAGTAATGCTGGGAAGAGGCTGAAATTTCTGAGGCGGGCTGAACTGGACGGTCAGTATGGGGTTATATCCCGGCTGAATTCGATTGGTTAAAGAATCAAAAGTAAATAAGATAACATTTGTTTTGGTTTCTAAAAGATCAAATGCGGTTCCTGTGCTGAAAGATACCCAATATAGAACAAGATGTGTGTCTATACTAAAAGTTCTTGCAATCATATTATCTATATATACATCATCTATGCCGTTGGTGTTTCTGAATGTCATGGAATGCTGCAATGAAAGGCTGTAATTAATATTGTTTTCAAGGAGATTGAAGCCTGAGGACAAACTGGTCGTATGTGAATATTTTAAAGGGTCTGATGAAGGTATTAAAGAGCCTGTAGATCTGAGAATATCATAATATATGACATGACTGACATTATATGGGAAATTGATCTGCCATGGGCTTCCAGTAAAGATCGAGGGATTCTGGGTGAACCCCAGAGATGTCGACAAACTCAATATCATACCGGAACTATTAATATTATTTGTTCTTTCAAAATCAAATGATGACCAGTATTTATAATTTTTTAATGAAAAGTCGTTATTCCAGTAAATGAATCTGTTAAGAAAGGCCCCGTTAAATACAAAATCGCCGCTTTCAGTATGGGAATAGTGGTCATAAGTCGGCATATTATTGGTGTCGACATATTCTTGTGAATTATAATTAAAATTTATGTTGTTAAAATAAGATGCGAAATTATATAATTCAAGATTATTGGTACTGATCCTGTAAGAAGCCGGTGAAGAAGCCGGTTTATTGGATAAGGATATTAAGCCCGGCGTATTTTCTATACTGACTGGTTGATTATTTGTATTATCCTGCGTATTATTCGGCTGATCCGATGTGTTTGTCCGGTTTAATAAAATATTATCAATATAAGAATCAGAATTTTGTTCAACAGGTATTTCATACTTTTTGTTAGATAACTCAATTGTTTTGGAAATTGGGTAGGAATAGCCGGCATCCTTTAAAAGTTCAATCTGACCGGGGCTGTAAGAAATATTGGGGAAAGATATATTGGTTAGATAATATTTATAGCGCTCGTTCAGGTATCTATTTGAAACAGATGGATCTTCATTGAGTTGATACCGCCATGATCCGTTAATATCAAGCGTGTTATATTTTAAATCAAAACTGCGGTCAATTTCACTTTTTTCTATATTACGGTCATCATGAAGGAAAAACTGGTTATTAATCGGCTGGAGAACATCCATTATGTTGAAATCATATCTTCGCTGCTTATATTTTGATACAAAGAAAGGGTCATTTAAATCTTCCCAGTTTAAGGAAAGTAGAATATCATTGAATTTAAGGGAACTGTTTAAATTATACTGCCAGGATAATTGCTGAGTATTGATGTAGTTGCTGTTTTGGGAGTCGATGTAAGTGAAGCGGTCGTTACCAGAAGAGGTATCCCGGAATATCCGCATATCGTTTGCTCCCTGAAACGCAAGGTTAAGGGTCTGGATGACGCCGAAAGGTTGTTTCAAACTATAGTTCATCATAAAATACTGTCCAAGCCTTTCATAAAAATCCAGGCCGAATTCATATGAACCGCTCGGGAGGTTAAAAGTTAAAGAGTTCATCATATACCATCCGATCCTTTCTTCCTGACCGAAAGCAGTACGGATGCCGGTATATTTTTCCCATCTTATGAAAAAAGGAAAATATATGAAGTTTGCCTGGCCGACGGTATAGGTGTCATTCAGGGCAAAGATCATTTCATCTTTAAAATACCAGAGGCGCTGGGCATAGAAATGATATGCCGGGAATTCTGATGGTGTAAATGTGAAATAAACATCTTCAAGAACAACCCTGGTTTCTGAGAGAATAGTCGCTTTTTCAGCATGATAATACCAGCCGCCCTGCAGCGAAATCGGGCTGGCCATTGTCCCGGTCCCGCTGGAAGACCCGCTTGATTTGACATACGACCTTACTTTTTTTAAAATTCCTTTTTTTGTTTCGGGATTAAAAGACATAAAGTCTGCCAGATAGACATCCTGTCCGTAACGGAATTCCACCTTTTCGAAAGCGGATATGTCAGTTACTTTGTTGCTGGCAGTTGTGATGATGACAGTTCTTGCTTTAAGCGTATTATTGTCAAATCGTATTTTTACATTTCCTATAAATTTTATCTGCGTTATATGCTGTTTTTCGAAATTCTGCATGATTACTTCATCGTAACTATCGAATATAATATTTTTCCCGGAATTTGTTGAAGATGGTTCTATTTGATATTCGGGTATGCTGTTAGTATCTTCACTATTTGTATCTGCATGAATATAAGATATTGGAAGAAAAAAAACAATTACAATATAAAGCGGAATTATTTTTTTAAAGCTCAATCTATTACTCCAATAAAAAAATACAAACAGGACATAATTATAATATATATTTTATAAAAAGTCAGATTAGGATATCCTATTTTTCATCGGAATAAGATAATGAAATATAGACTTTTTGTATAAAGATCATTAAAATTCTCGGATAAAATATAATGGAGAGTATTATTCATATGAATAATGAATCACCGCGCATTTATAATCTGTTTCCCCGTTTGATCGGCTCTATGGATGATTGGTCAGGGCATTTAAATAGAATTAAAGATATGGGCTTTAACTGGATTTATTTAAATCCGTTTCATTATTCCGGTTTTTCAGGAAGCCTGTATTCCATTAAAGACTATTATAATTTCAATCCGCTGTTCATTAATCCGGATTCAAAATTATCCCCGGTTGAACAGCTTGGAAAATTTATTCAAACCTGCCGTAAAAAAGATATCAAAGTTATGATGGACCTGGTTATCAATCATACTGCAAAAGACCATCCCTTTACAAAAGAGCATCCGGAATGGTATCAAAAGAATAAAAATGGTGAAATCTTGAGCCCCGGCGCCTGGGACAACGGCCGCTGGGTAGAGTGGGGAGATCTGGCGGAAGTGGACAACAATAACGCTCTGGAAAGGGTAAAACTCTGGAATTATTGGAGAGATTTGATCTCATATTATATTGAACTCGGCTTTGACGGCTTCAGGGCTGACGCTGCTTACAGCGTGCCTTCCGCTTTATGGGATTTCCTGATTCATGATGCGAAAGGAAAGAAAAATGATCTCTTCTTTTTTGCTGAAAGCCTGGGCTGTCCCGTGGAAAAAACCGTGGAATTGGCGGAGACCGGCTTTGATTATATTTTTAACAGCTCGAAATGGTGGAATTATCAGGATGACTGGCTTCTTGAACAATACGCTAAGACAAGAGAGAAAGCGCCGTCAATTTCTTTTCCGGAATCGCATGACACTCCGCGCCTGGCTTTCGAATCCGGCAATAATATTGATCTCATTAAGCAGCGGACTGTTTTTACGGCTTTTTTCTCATCTGGCTGGATGATACCTGCCGGTTTTGAATACGGTTTTAAAAATAAAATGGATGTTGTTCATACATCTCCTTCGGATTGGGAAGAAATAAATATTGATCTGACCGGATTTATTAAACAGATTAATCAGTTCAGAATGAAGTATAAAATATTCAGCGGGGAAAGTGAAATAAAAAAAATAGACCCCGGAAATAATATGGACATCCTGGCGTTACTGAAGTTTTCCGGAAACGGGAAAGAAAAGGCTTTGATAATTCTGAATAGGGATTTAAACAGGTCTTATAATATTTCAGCGGCTGAAATCGGCGGATTTCCGGAAGTGAATAATATAAAGGAATACTGCCTGTTTCCTGAAGAGAAACCAAGCCCGGCTTCTTTTAAAGATTTAAATATAGAATTAAAACCTTATGATATAAAAGTATTTTATCTGGCGTATAAATAAAAAATACCCGCTTACTGGCGGGTATTTTCGTTTATTACAAACCAGGGATTTATTACAGGTCTTTCTGGTCAATATATCCTTCCAGCATTGCCTTGCTGATGTTTTCAGCCAATTTCTCTATGGCGAAAGAAATATAATTAGGGTCTTTAATCTTTTTTCTCAGCTGTTCCATTCTTGTCTGGGAGAGCGAGCTGGAATTGGTCTTGACAATAATCCGGTGAAAATTCCGTTTTTTTTCAATAAGGACTTCTTCTATCACTTTTTTCTCCCGGCGAAAATATCTAATAAAAGGACTTTATATGCTTAAAACTGGGTTCCTTACTTTTCATCTCTACAAAAAATGCGTCTATACGCATCTCTTCAAATTTGATCTCTGAATTGTTAATATAAATTTCGGCACTTTTTAAAATCCTTTTAACTTTTCTTTGATTAATTGTTGCCTCAATATCCATTAATTGAGGGCCTTTTCTGCACTTTACTTCAACAAAAACCAGTGTTTCTCCATCTTTGAATATATGATCGATTTCTCCATATCTTGTTTTATAATTGGAAGTGATATATTGATAACCCTGGGAAATGAGGTGTTGTTTGGCGAGGGCTTCGCCGTTTCTTCCGAGAATATGATCAGTCATTTTTAATTCTTTTTAAATTGTTTTGCCTGGAGAGCTCTAACAATATGAATATCTTTTTCCTTGGAGAGCCTGATTGTCTGGCCTTCGGTTACTTCGTCGCCGAATTCATCCCGCATTATTTTTACAGTCGGCCTTAAAGGTGATACAGGATCTGAGGAAATGACAGTCGCGATTGATTTATTGCTGAGCTGTACAAAACAGCCGACCGGATAAATGGACATCATATTGATAAATACTTTAAGAATCTCGGGGTCAAATTTCTTGGCCCCTTCTCCGAGGACCATTTTCATGGCGTCATAGAAATCTTTTCCCTCCCGGTAAACCCGGTCCTTGGTCAAAGCCTCGTAAGTATCAACAATGGAAATAATTTTGCTCATTTCGGAAATTTCCGTGCCCCTGATTTTACGGGGGTAGCCGGAACCGTCATATTTTTCATGATGTTCCAATCCGACCCTGGCTATTTCAATCGGCAGATTGAGTTCTTTCGCTATGATCTGGTAGCTGTAGATGGGATGGGTTTTAACCTGGTTGAATTCATCCTGATTGAGCTTTTCTTCCTTTTCTAATATAAAAGCGGGGATTTTTACCATTCCGACATCATAAACAAGAGATGCCAGAGCTAAATTTACTAATTTTACCAGTGAATAACCCAGTTTCTGTCCCAATAAAACAGATAATATCGTTGTATTTATGATATGATTGGCCAGGTAGTCGCCTTTTCCGGCGATATTGACCAGGTTGATAAACAGCTCCATTTTTTTCTCGGCCATAATGGTATTCACGATTTTTGTGGCCAATTTCTGGAATTTTTCCGTGTCAAGGGACTGTTCGCTTCTGTATTTATTGTACATCGCATCGACGATGGTGATGCATTCTTTATAAAAATCAAGGTATTTAGCCGTGTCTTTATCGATTATGATGCTCTTTTTTTCTGAAGGGACCGGAGCTTCCCCGATTTTATTCAGATCTATTGCTGCGACAAGATCGCCCGCGGTTTCGACATATTTAACGTTCCTGGTTTTTAAATTGGATATCGTATAGGTGTCCAGAACTTTTCCGGCCGGCAGTACGATATTAAGATTATTGTCGAATAAAGACTTGTTAAATTTCATTCCGGACCGGAGTTCATCAATATCTATTTTCCGCATCGGCATACGGAATACCCCCGCGTACTTTTACACAAATTTCAACCCCTTAAAGAATACACGAAACTGAAAATTTCAGCAACTATTGTGTACAATTCTGTCGGTATTTCTTCATTCTCTTTCAGGCGGTAAAGCGATTCCGCCAGTTTATCGTTTTTGTAAATAGGGATCTTGTTCTTTTTTGCCAGTGATACGATATAATCTCCGACCGCTCCGACTCCTTTTGCCAGAATATAGGGAGCGTCATTGACAGCTTCTTCGTATTTTAAAGCGACGGATTTAGTCTGCATATTCATTCCTCCTCATTTTTCTAAGCAGATATATCAAGATTAAACAAATCTCTATTTTCAGTATTTTCAGGCCGGTCTTTATCCTTTATCCAGAATAAATTAGGATTTTTAAATTCATGAAATGCAACAATGATTTTTTTATTATTCAGCTTCCGGCTGAGCGCAGGACTGATATTCCCGGCGTAATCCTTTATTTCCCCGGAAAACCGCTCTAAATATGAGGTTTCTAAATAAACATTGACATCATATCCGTTTTCAAATTTATCCAGTATGATGATAAAACCTCCGGTTTTTTCACTGGAACAGTCAAAATAGAATCTTTCTTTATCTGCTTTTTTTTCTTTTCTCTGCAGAACAGGTATGTCTTCCTTATTATTTTGCAGATAAGAAATGCCGAATGCGCTTTCTTTACCGAAATAAGCCTGGAAAAGCCCTTCCAGGATATGGATGTGGTCAACCTGGTTCTCATCAGGAGATATTTTTTCGTCTTTAGACAGGCTTTTTGATCTTAGATTTTGTATATAGAGTTTCAGTATTTTTTTCAGATGAGAAAAAAAATCAATAAATTCCATGTCCAGGCTCAACCCGTTCCTAAAAAAATTAATAAATAGATCTGCATAAGACTGGCTGTATTTTATTGAAGCCAGATGGAGAAATTTTAATAAATCTTTATTCAGCTTTAAGCCGGATTGATGCATTTTTAGAGCGGTCTGAAAAAAGCTGTCCTTTAAAGGGAGATTGTTTTCTATCAGTATATTTTTAATATTTTCCAGAAGGGACGCTTCTTTTTTTCCCTGGAGGTATTCGGCATTAATGAGAGAGCCGATGACCCTGAGTTTGAAAATTTGACGTCCGTTATCATCAATGCCGGATTCAACAAGAGCAAAGAAATTATCGGGAATATCGGAATTGACAGCGGCCTGCGCTTTTTGCCCGTTGATTTCGATTGTCGCCTTGTTTTCTTCGATTTTAATGACTTTCACATTGACAATTTTATCCGGCTGCAGATTTTTTTTCAGCAGGGATTCCTGATTGATCAATTGAATATTCAAAATGCCCCCGTCATCAGCTGTACAGATGCTTTTTCTTATAGTGAAGTTATCGGAATTATTTTATTTTGTAAAAGAAAATAGATAATGTATTCATGGGTGACACTAAGCCCCTTACCATGTGATAATCTAAGTGTTCGGCCTATGTTTAGCCACAGAATTTCACAGAATATCACTGAATTTTAAAATACTTTATTAGTTTAAAAGATAAATGTGAATTTTGAAGGTAATTATTTATATGTTATTTCTGTGTACTTCTGTGAAATTCCGCGGCAGTTATATCATCCACTTAAAAAGAAAAAGAACATTAATTATATATATTTTTGCTTTTTTGCATCTTTTATCCTATTTTTATACTTATAAAGGTGAAAAGCCTGAGGAGTATGAATGGACGAGCAGAGGATCAGGGAATTCGAGGTTTTTTTTAAAGAAAATGAGAATACGGTTTACCGTATCATAAAAGGTTACACAAAATCCCATGATGCTGCAAAAGATATTGTGCTGGAGTCGATGATGGTTGTTTATGATAATTGGAATAGAATTAAAAACTATGAAAATAAAACCGGATATATAGTCAAAATAGCAATTAATAAAGTTAAAAAGAGGTTTTTGACGGAAAAAGTCAAGAACTGGCTGACATTCCAGAGCGATGAAGAATCCCTCAGGAATGTTTATATAAAAGATGACCCTGAGGAAAAGGTTTTACATATGGAAGAGGAGGAATGGCTGGAACGGGAGCTGCAGAAATTAAAAGAGGCGGAGAAAAATATCATTATTTTTAAAGACCGCGACAAAATGAAATTTGATGAAATCGCAGCACTCTTGAATATTAAACTTCCGACGGTAAAATCTCTTTATAGAAGAGGGAAGTTGAAACTGGCCAGAGAGTGGGAGGCAAGTTATGCGGAGTAAAGTATGCGGGTTTATAATGGAGAAGATTGATAATAATCCCTTCTGGGAAAAAGACTCTGATATAAAAGAGCATTTGAAAAAATGCCCGGAATGTAAACATTATGCGGCCGTTACTTCTCACTTGAACCGTATTGAAGAGAATGGGGAAAAAGTGGAATTATGGAATGAGTTTTTAGATAAGCTGGAAACAAGAGGTCAAAGGACCTTCTGGCTCAGACCGGTAATGGCCGCTGTTTCTTTAATCTTTATTGTCTCTTTGTTTTTTACCTTCTATAGCTTTAATACGCCGCAGACTGTTAATCAGACGAATACGGTGGTCAGTAATTCTGTAAAAAGCGGCAGCGGTTCCAGCGCGGCGGCTAATGCTGAATATAATTATGATACAAGCGATCTCGATTATTATTATGAAATATCTATGGAAATATAAAGTAATTCGGAAATCAATTGATGAATAAAGTTAAGCCGGCCTGCTCGATTTTTCCGGAGACTGAAAGTTAGATGTAAAAAAGCAGACATCTGATCCAGAGGAGGAAATAATG
The DNA here is from genome assembly GCA_963835575.1 of uncultured Spirochaetota bacterium. Classification (GTDB taxonomy): domain Bacteria; phylum Spirochaetota; class Brevinematia; order Brevinematales; family JAOACQ01; genus CAVYGN01. The sequence continues at coordinate 615,433 of CAWIGG010000002.1, forward strand.
AAAAGTAAAGTGATGGCGGTAAGTTTGGGATTGGCGCTGTTAATAGCCTTGAGCGGTTATTCACAGAGCAAAAAAGACACTGATCAATCCGGCAGGGATGAATTCCGAGGTCCGGGAATGATGAATGACTGGGATAACGGAGGCAGGATGCGCGGCCCTGGTTTTAATCAGGATAGATATAGCCCGATGTGGGGCGGCGAAGGGATGATGGTGATGTTCTTTGTGCCGGAAGCCAGGACAATCATTGAAAGTTATGGAATAAAAATACAGAAAGTGTTCCTTGACGCCAGAGAAGCAAAGCTTAAATTTATGGATAAAAGAAGGGATCTCAAACAGAAGCTGGACGCGCTGGTTGTTAAATACGCGGATGATAAAACTGTTTCAAAAGATATTGTGTCAGCATTAAGAGATATGCAGGTTCTGCAGTACCAAGTCCAGGCAATTAATAAGGAAGCCATGAAGAAAATTCAGGACCTTAATGATGCCAGGGAAAAAGAATTAAAGACAGCTCTTGATAATTGGGTGAACAAGCTGGATAAAGACAGTAAGGAACTCGATAAATTTGTTGACTCTTATAAGGACCATCCCCGGTATCGGCCCGATAAAAAATAGATCGCATTTAACAAAAAAGGGACGCTTTTTAAAGCGTCCCTTTTTTTATAAAATCATATAGTGTTTTTTAGAGAACGGCTGCGGCCTTTCCAGGCAGAAACATTATTTCAAATTATTATTTGTTGCCGGAGATGTTTTCTTATCCTGAACACTTTGATTTGTTGTCGCAGAAGGCGTGATTTTTTTATCTTTGTTTTCTTTATCCAGATCAATACCCATATCCAGCAGGGCTTTTTTTGCTTCCTTTTGAACCCCGAAGTCGGGATCGTAAACGGCTTTATATCTCAATAATTCAACTGCCGAGCTGTTATCTTTGAGGTGTCCCAGCGACTTGATGGCTTCAAGGCGTATCCGCACGTTTTCTGATTTGGCGAAGTTTATCAATTTTTCAGAAACGCCTTTTTCTTTTACATAAGATATTCCGGCAATAGACCAGAGACGGATATTAAGATCCTCATTTTCATTTTCAATATAAGGGGAAAGAATGCTGACGGCCTGGGAATTCCCTGTCTTGCCGATGGCGTAGGCGCAGTACATCCGCAGGTCCTTGCTTTCGCCGGTATTTTGAAGGATATTGGATAAAACAGAGATGTCTTTTGCATCGCCAATATCTCCCAGGGCGATTGCCGCTGAACTGCGGATATCATTCTGGTAATCAATATTGGTCAGAATACCGAGCATTTTACTACCCAGTTCCCTGTATTGAATTTCGCCGATCGCGCGGATAATGCCGGAGCAAAGAAGCGTTTCTTTCGGGTTATCGATTTTATTGGTCAAAAGGTTATAAAGCCTTGGGCCGGCGCTTTTTATCTTAAGCTCGCTGACGGCAAAAACGATCTTTCTGAGAACATCCGAATTGCTTTCGGAACTGAGCGCAGAAAGCCATATTTTTTCATCATCTATTTTAAGATTTATAAGGGAATAAGCGGCGCTTCCCCTCACATCGGGGCTGATATCGCTCACAAGCGCTTCCTGTATGATATTGTAAGCTTCTTTTGTCTTGCTGTCTTCGATCGCCTTTATGACGCCTGACCTCTGGGAAGCGATCCCGAATTTCATTGTTTTCTGCCAGTGCTCCATCAGTTTCGGATCCAATGAAAAAGCGAAGCCCGTTAAGAACAGCAGATAAATAAAAATCATTTTTTTCATTATAATTCTCCAAATAAGACTATTCATATATTAAATCGGAATAATAAGGGAAAATATATATACTATAAATAAAAATTAATGACTCTGTAAAAATATATTTAAAGCATTGGAATTTTTAATTAATCATGAAACCCCTGATCTACAGGCTATGTGAAAAGTTAAAATTTCACCACGAAGTTCACGAAGAGCACAAAGAAAATTAATGATTTAGTCAAAATTTGTATTGATTTTTCGTTTTTAACTGTTTTAATGAAGATAAACAATAATAAAACTTCGTGTTCTTCGTGAACTTCGTGGTGAATAAAATAGTTTTCACATAGTCTGCTAGTCGAGGGCTTCATGTGAAAATATTTATTCTGATATCAGGCTTTTCCATGGGAGAGATTCCAGATAGCGCAGTTTTTCCCGCATTTTCGGATCGTTCACTTCATTGGCAAGCGGCGTGATGGAGACATAGCCGTCGTGGACGCTGTTCAGGTCGGAACCGTCGTTATGCCCGAAACCGGGCGGATCGCCGGTAATGGTCACATAAACTTTATCTTCTTTTTCTTCAACGATGATGTAATCTTTATAAACACGGTTGCCCAGATGGGTGATCTTAATGCCTTTTGCTTTTGGAAGATTGGGAAAATTGATATTGAGCATAATGTTTTCTTTAAGAATTCTCTTATCAAGATGGTCCAGCAGTTCGGAAATAAATTGGACCGGGTAGGTGAAATCCTTCACTTCCGTCCAGGCGTCAAGGGATGCCGCGATGGAAAATATATTGTTGAGGGCGCCTTCTCTCGCGCCGGCCACAGTTCCTGAATAGAGGATATCATCGCCCATATTGGGGGCGTCATTGATGCCGGAAATGATAATATCGATTTTTATGTCTTTAAAAAAATGAGCGAGCGCGACTTTCACGCAATCGGCCGGCGTTCCGTTTACAGCATAGCTCTGAACGTCAAGCTTGATTGTTTCCATGGGCTTGAAAAGCGTTATGGCATGGCTTGATGCGCTCATCTCTTTCATGGGAGCGCAGAGAAAAACATTGTGTTTTATCAGGAGCTTTTCTTTAAGAAGAAGAATGCCTTGCGCTTGATAGCCGTCGTCATTAGTTAATAGAATATTCATTAACTTTATTCTCCTTTCTTAAAATATGCTCTATTGTATATTCTGCCTGATGCTCACAAAGGAATCGGTAAACGGAATTTCCAGACGGATCAAAGTCTGTTTATCTTCTATATTGCCGATCCTGAATAGGCCCGGGTCTATGCCCAGCCCTTTCATAAGCATGATCACCAGGGCTATCCCCATTCCGGCCCCTTCCAGTTCATCACCCTGTTCAAGATAAAACTGCGCGATATCTTTATACTGCATGGCTTTTTTTAATTTTTCCCTCAGGCGCCTTTCCTCAATTTGAGTGATATGAGCGTTGTTAATCACTTCGATTTTGACGCCTTTATCATCATATTCAAAAACAACCTTGATCCAGTAATCATGATTTTTAAGGTTACTGAAATACTTTATGTAAGAAGATTCCACCAGAAGGTTTTTAAATTTCAGCATTCCCGACAGGTATTGATTCTCATCGTCGATATTGAGATTGTTGAGTTCAAAAATAACCCTCTTCAAATTGGCTTTTGCGGCATTGACAATCAGTTCCATCAGGCATGTGAGCAGTACACCGGCCAGTTCGGGTTTATTAAATTTTTCAAAAATAATCTGAAGGGCTGTTTCCACTTCCTTTTCCACATCATCATCGGCTATGAAAAATTTCATGATATATGATTTGTTTCTGTCAATCTGTTCTTTTATAAAGCTGTAATTATTATTTTCCATCATTTTCCTCCTGGAAAGGGAATTCGGCGATCTTTGAATAAACCGGCCCGTTTTTTGTGAGCTCGCTTTTATAAAGGGCATAATTTTCCGGAGAAAATCTGCCGAATTCTTCAGCGTTTGATCTTTTAAAAAACTGCGTCCAATCATTCTGTATTCGTCCTTTTATTCTTGCTATTGTGATATGAGGATGAAATTCTCTTTCTTCAATGGGAAATCCGTATTGAGAGGCGGTTAATTCGATATTCTCATATAGTTCCTTCAGCCCGGTATTTTCCTCCACGCCGACCCAGGCGACTTTAGGGAAAATGATATTGGGAAAAGCGCCTGATGTTTTGATTGATAGAGAAGGTTTAACTGTTTTGATTTTTTTTAAATCGTTTATGATTGAATCTACCGCCGCCTGATCAGTCTCGCCTAGAAATTTCAGCGTAATATGAAGATTCTCATCCTCGACATATTTAATATAATCACGCTGGATCTTTCTGCATCCGGAGATAAATCCGCTGATTTTATCCTTAATCTCAACAGGGATATCGATTGCGAAAAAAGCACGCATACCCATGTTCCTACTTTTTTTTCAGGAGAATTTCTTTCAGCCTGCTGCCGTCAGCCTTCAGTATTTCAAAATAAAAACTTCCGTAATATATTGTTTCTCCGGCTTTGGGGATATAGCCGAATTTCTCGAGGATAAAACCGCCTATGGTCTCATAGGTTTTTGAATTGATTTTTGTTTTAAAAAGATCGTTGAACTCTTCCAGGCTCATCTGCGGAAACAGGATAAATTCGTTCTTTTTGATCATTTTAAAGTTCTGTTTTTTTTCTTTATCATACTCATCGCTGATATCGCCTACAATTTCTTCCAGAATATCTTCCATGCTGATAATCCCGACCATTGTCCCGTATTCGTCGACAACAATAGCGATATGGACCCGTTCTTCCCTGAAAAGCGAGAGAAGCTCGCTGGCTTTTTTATTCTCAGAAACAAAGAGCGGTTTTCTGAGGATCTTTGTGATATCGAAATTTACTTCTATGCTTTTAAAGAACTGGAGAAGGTCTTTGACATACAGGATGCCAATGATATTATCTATTTTCTGAAAAAAAACAGGAAAGCGTGAATGCCCGTCCGCGATCACGGTTTCAATAATCTCTGTAAAAGAATTGTTCTTATTTATAAGGACCACATTGCTTCGGGGTATCATGATATCGGATACCTCAATTTTTGATAGTTCATCTAAGATCACCTTTCTGCTCATTATCTTTTCCTTAGATGAAACATCCATCCAAACCTCCCGAGTCTTTATTGAAAAGTTAATAACAGTAAATTAAAAAGTCAAAAAGGCAGTTCCATAAACTTTGGGTTTTGGAACTACTGCTAGAGTGCTGAGTTTTGCAGCCGCTGCGTATGCTGCGCATACTTTACGCGGCAGCGTCTTTTTCATTCACTTTAAGCTTTATATTATCGGGCAGTTCCAAAACTTGTTTATCGAACCACGAGTTTTGGAACTGCCCTTAAATCGCTTTGTCCGGCGTCATTTCAAAATTGCCTTTTCCCTGCAGTGAGAGAATATAGCTGAAAAACCCCTGTTTAAGCGTCAGATTGAAATTGATCTGTATATTTCCTTTTTTACTTATCAGCTGTTGAAGCATCATATTAAAATTGTCTTCAAAATCTACCGTGATATTACCGACCGGCTGGGGTTCAACTGTATTGCTGAAATCCTCTTTTGTATAAGAGAGGAACTGGATCTGATTATTAATTATAAGGCTGTCATTCTGGACGTCCTTGATCCCCCAATTATGCTTGTAAACGATAACGATTTCCTGTTTATCATATCTGGCGGGAAAGTTTGTCATTTCGCTTTTCCCTTTCCAGATTCCTTCTTCATCCGAAAAGTCGGGGAAAATCAGGCTGGCGTAAGCATTCAACCCGAGAACAGGATTATTGTTCACAACGACAGTGGGTCTGCCTTTTGTCGTCAGGTAAAAGCTGCCGAGCCAGTTCCTGATATAGATCAGCCCGAATTCGAAAAAGGCCGTTGTCGCGGTATCGGCGCCTTCAAGTTCATGGTTTTTAATATCGAATTGAATTTTATATCCGGCCGCGTTCGTTTCAACCGCTTTTATTTCAATATCCGCGGTGAAAACGACCTGTCCGGAATATATGAGCGGCCCGGCCTTCATATCCAGCTGGCAGTCGGCCTTTAATTTATAAGGATAGACTTTACCCAGTTCAAAACGGTAGGCCGGTTTCATTTCCTTTTTGACCGCTCCGCATGAGACGAGGAGCAGTATTACGCTAATTCCTGTAGCGAGCCATTTGATTTTCATACATTTCTCCAATACGCTTTTGCACAGAATCCATGGGTATGAATTCTTTTTCCGTGCTATGGCGTTCTTTTATTTCAAGCTTACCTTCTTCCTTAAAACTTTTACCGATGGTGACGCGGATGGGTATGCCGGTCAGGTCGGCGTCTTTGAATTTTACGCCCGGCCTTTCGTTCCTGTCGTCAATAAGCACCTCGTGAATTTTAGAAAGATCTTCATATAATTTCTCCGCTGTTTTCATCAGATCGCCGTCTTCCGTATTGATCGGTATGATGATGACGGCAAAAGGAGCGATACTCATCGGCCATATAATGCCGTTTTCATCATGGCTCTGCTCGATGACGCTGGCCAGCGTCCTGCCTACGCCGATCCCGTAGCTGCCCATGATCGGATAGACTTCCTTGCCTTCGGGGTCCAGCACCTTGACATTCATGGCATGCGTGTATTTATAACCGAGCTTGAAAATATGGCCGACTTCGATGCCCTTGTAGGACTCGAGTTTTTTCCCGCACTCCGGGCATTTATCCCCGCTTTTGACAAGGCGGATATCTTTTATGACGCCCAGGGCGAAATCCCTTCCCGGGTTCACATTGATCAGATGATAGTCCTTTTTATTGGCGCCTGTGATGCCGTTGACAATATACTGCACGCTTTCATCGGATACGATGGTGATATTTTTCAGTCCGACCGGCGAAGCGAAACCGACCGGCGCGCCGGTAACTTTTAATATGGTTTCCTCATCGGAGAGTTCCAATTCGGCGCACTGCAGGGCGTTCTTCAGCTTGACCTCGTTTATGGAGAGGTCTCCCCGGATGACGGCCATAACGGGCTTTCCGTCCGCCATATATATTATGGATTTAATAAAGATTTCAGGGGATGTTTTAAAGAATTCAGTCAGTTCCTCAATGGTTTTGGTATCGGGCGTATGCGCCTCTTCTATCTTTTTCGGGCTGCCGTCCGGTTTTTTAAAATCCATGGAGGAAGCCGCCCTTTCGGCATTGGCCACATAATGGCATGAAGAGCATTTGATGATCTCTTCCTCGCCGATGGTTGAGGCGACCATAAATTCTTCCGAAACGGAGCCGCCCATGGCGCCCGTGTCGGCGAGAACCGGCATAACTTCGAGGCCGCAGCGGTGGAAGATCCTCCGGTAAGCGGCGCGCATCGATCCATAATTTTTATCGAGTCCCGCCTCGTCCATATCGAAGGAATAGGCGTCCTTCATGATGAATTCCCGGCAGCGCATAATGCCGTAGCGGGGGCGTATCTCGTCCCTGAATTTTGTGTTGATCTGGTAGAGATTTAAGGGCAGGTCCCTGTAGGAATGAACATTTTCCTTTACGATGGCCGTAAATGCCTCTTCATGCGTCGGGCCGAGGACCATGTCGTTTTCATGCCGGTCCTTTAAGCGCATCATTTCCTTCCCCATCTTCTCATAACGCCCGCTTTCCTGCCAGAGCTCAGCCGGCGTAAGAATGGGGGGGAGAAGCTCCTGCGCTCCGGCCGCGTTCATTTCCTCGCGGACGATCTGAATGATCTTCAGAACGGCGCGCTGGCCGAGCGGCAGGAATGTATAGAGGCCGGCGCCCATTTTTCTCATCAGGCCGGCCCTCATCATGAGAATATGAGAGTCAATTTCCGCGTCCTTCGGGGTTTCCCTCAGGGTGGGAAGAAGAAGCTTGGATAAGCGCATTGTAAAACTCCTTTGAATGTTTTGTGGAATGGACAAACAACTTGGTGATATTCTATAACCATAAAATTTTAAGAGGAAAAGCATTTTTATTCAATAAAACAGGGGATAACAGTGGATTATGCTGATTATTGATCATCTATAAACACAGAAAGGAAGGAATCATATGCCCAGGTTTAATATGCTAAAGCATGTCTTTATGTTTCTTTCGGCTCTTTCACTTCCGTGTCTCTTTCCCAGCCTTCATTCTGTATTACTATTCGTTCAATGGCTATAGCGTTACAATTGGCATCAAGATCCACCATGGCTTCATATTCCGATACCCAGCATCTATAGATTATATAAGAATGGACAAGAGCGCCCTGTTCATTAAATAAATCGATGTTGATGTCTTTTCTGTAATTTTTGAGAGACATGGCAGAATCGCCGGCCATATTATGTACAAAATTTGCCCAGTCTTCAAAAGCTGTATCCTGTGTGATACCGCGTTCCAGAATGATGGGACTGTATTCAGTCGTACCGGGTGAACGGCGGAGCAGGCTGGGGTCACCTCCCTCCCTGTGGCAGATTACTTCAGTTGTTCTTTTCAAGCCGCTTATTTTTGATACGCCGATCACATATTTTCCATCCCAATTGACCTTGAATTTAAAATTTTTGTAGGGATCAAAACGGTGCGTATTAACTGGGAACCCAGACATACAGCCCTCCTTAATTAATTTTATCCATATGATCGACTTTTTTATCTATGGCCCTGCTGAAAAAATTCAAACACAAGCATAGGGGATATTCCGGCAAATTTTCAACCGCACAAGGAAAAAGATTAAGAAATCAAAGGCCATGTCGGCGGCAGCCTTCGATTTATCAGCCAAATAGCCCCGATATCTCTTGAAATTAATCCCGATTCCCCTTAAAAGCATGCGGGTTTTGACTTTTACCAGACCACGGAACAAAATCCTGCCGCTCAAATACTTTGGTTTCAATAAACTCATCAATCCTTCTACGGCAGGGCGTAGTCCCATCAGAAATTTTCCTGCATCCATACATATCAATTCCAAAAATTCATCCATCCATTCCCTTTTGGCGTCTATTACCAGCCGACTTTGCTTCTTGCCGACACAGGCCAGACAATTTTCTTTCTTATCGCAGGCGGCACATTTTTTTACATCAAAATTCAATACCACGGAACCATCTTCATTTTCAATAATGCTATTCGGGATTTCTCCCGCCGGACACATCCCATATTTGCCGGTTTTTGGGTCTGTATACTCAGAAAGTTTCGCTTTGTTTTTTATCCCTTCCAGATCGACGCCGCGTATCGCGCTCATTACCAGTTGAACGTCTTCGCCGCTCTCATTCCGAAGGTCTTCAGAATTATAACCGCCATCGCTTATCGCTGTTTCAATATTCGTTTCCTTTTTTAAATTAGATAGTTGCCTGCGGAATAAATCCCCATCGTCAGCATTATTCGATGCGGTTTCTATGCTGGTAATCACCTGCATCGGATTTTGAGGGTCACAGGTTTCAACCGCGTTCACCTTATACCCGACATACTGTTTTCCCCGCTTCTCCCGGTAGGTCGCGTCTTCGTCCACCGGCGACTGCATCGATGAGGCTTTGATTTCCCGCGGCAGCTTCAGCGTCACCTTGCCTTCTTTTTCTATCCGGCATTGTTCCCGCAAAAGTCTCATTGCCTGCCGGAAACTCTTTTGTTTCCTGACTTTATTGTGAAACACGTTCTCTGTAATCAGCCCGAATATTTCCTCGCCAATTTCCACCGTTTTCGATTCGTAATTCTCCTTTTTCAGTCGATAACTGAATCCGTCCTCATTTTGTTTTAGAAAATCCTTACATCTTTCACTTAAGGAAAATCCAGCATTGGAAACATCTTCCGCCATATTGGACAACACTTTATGAAACAGCATAACCCGATTCAGCCGCTTGATATTGGCCCCAATCATTACAGAATCTGTCCTCTGCAGTCCGGTTTTGATCCCGACCTCTCCAATTAAAAGATCCCGAAACTCATCAAATATAACGTCAAAAAGCCCGTCCTGATTCTCCGCCACAGCGGCACGAAAATAGTATAACGTCCTGATCGACATCTGCTGCGCGTTGATGTCTTCCAATCCCAGCGCGTATCGAAACGATAAATCATATCGATACCGCTCAAACAACTGTTCATCGGTCAGAGAGAATAGCTCTTTCATGATTTCCAGCCCGGCTAATATGTTGACCGGGAAATTACTCCTACCAAGTTTTGGGTCATATAGTGGAGCAAACTTCCGCTCATTTATTTTTGAGAAAACTTTCTGGTAAAAAAGCCCGGCCCAGCTTTCATTTAAACTTTCTCTCATTTCCTGGTTCATTTCATATCTTACCGGATATAAATCCTGTTCTATATGTCTCTGATTCAGCTTGAACATTTTGACCTCTCTCTGATTCATGTGCATATATTATAACGAGTTATGCAACTTTTGTACATGAATCGGTAGGATTGTTTTTGCAGTAGGGCCATCTATATTTATTAATAAATATCCTTGAAAAATCGGCGTAACAATATATAATATAATCTGGATGGTTGGAAGCGTGAAATTTTTGAAAATTTTCATTATCATACTTTTATGTGCCGCATCTTGCCTGATTTTCAGATTAGAAGGCTTCTCTATTACAATATCTATAGACGGAATTAATGATTTTGACATGACTTCCAATGTAATTCTCACTTCCACTCCGGGTTATACTAACTGGATAACCTGGGACGATAATTACCTGTACATAGGCTATTTCGGGACCGGTCTGGCGGACAATCTCGCTTCGACTATGCTCATAGCGTATTTTTCAACAAATACAAACAGCGGCGGCGCTTACGGAGCTGTCTTTGACTCCCAGGGAGCGGTCCTGCCTTACAGGGCGGATTTTCTGTTCAGGTATGATACGACATATTCCTGGGACAGCGCCGTCTGGAACGGAACGGGATGGAACTGGAGCAGTCCATTCTCAATTACGCCTTCTTCCGATTTGATGACAAACGGCAGCTACCTGGAATTCCGCATATCAAGAGCGAACCTCGGCAATTCTCCGTACCTGGACTGTAATCTTTATATGGTAAAACCTTCAGGAATGTTCGGGGCTGTCCCGAATGTATCTTTTTCAGACGGCTTCGGCAGTTATATCAATACTTTTCTAAACTTCGGGACTGATTTCACGGAATCGAATATTATCAGTTCAAACGCAATTTATGAGGTTGTTGATACAAATCCGGTACTTTCTAATACTGTTTTATTTCCTTCAAACGGTCAAACGAATGTCTGGGGCGAACGGATCACGCTGACAAATTTCGCATGGCAGGCCATAGGCCTGAGGAATATTTCTTATTATACCAATAATCATTATATGTTTACGATTTCCATTACGAATTATGAATCGAATTTTACCTGGGATATTGATACAAATGCTTTTCCGCCCGGCACTTATGACATCTATTCCATGGCGAGCAATACTTCGGGCGGATTATCGTCCGCAACCAACACTTTTGTGATTTTATCAGCCCCCGATCTGGTAATCATTAAAACCGTTGATAACATCCAGCTCGGTTCCACTAATTTCAGCTGGCCGGGAGCGCTGATTCTATATAAAATCATGTACTCCAACCAGGGTGACGGATACGCGACAAATGTTGTCCTGTTTGAAAAGATTCCGGAGCATTCCACGTATTATACCAATTATCTCGGGGCTGCCACAACCGGCTGGGAAACCCAGTATGCGCATATTGATAATCCCGACCAGAGCTATGGTTCAACAGATTATGACAGCGACAATACGGGCGTCAAATGGGTCCGGTGGAGGAAAACAAGCATAGCTTCGGATGAAGATGACAGGACCATTTATCTGGGAGTAACTATTGATTAGCAATGAAATTGTACTTTGATATTGAAGATTCCGATAAATGAATTTTAATATTGGAATAGAAGTTAAAATTAAATTGAATATAAGGGAAATTATGAAGCGGATAAATTTTATTGCTCTATTGTTACTAATGACCGGCGCTCAATTGTTTTCTGCGGTGAAAGTGCTGAGCGTCATCTCGGACCTAAAAGATTATAACAATCTGATTGACGGTAAAATGGATACTTACGCGTCCGGGAAAAAGGGAGATAATACGATTATACTTCAGCTTGGGACTATGAAGTATATAAAAGACTTGAAAATATATTTAGAAGAACAGGCGCAGATAAAAAAAATTTCGTTATATACTTCAGATAATTTCATAAATTGGAGTATTATATTAGAGAAGAGGAATCCGAATGAAAACATCCTTGACTTTCAATTAAAAAATACCGCAGGTCTATTTATAAAAATTGTGATCAATTCCGATTCGGAAATTAAAATCAAAGAAATCGAGTGTTTTGATGCAACAGCGCCTAAAAATCAAATATTTAATATTAAAATCGACTCTATTATGGAAGACTCTGTTGTACTTAATTGGGAAACGAAAATCAAGACAGAGGACTTTTTTGTCTATTCAAAGAAAGTGAACGGCACAAAAATGACATTGTTTGAAATGGATTATAAAGAGAAACATTCCATAAAACTGAAGGGGCTTTTAAAAGGCACCGAATATGTTTTTAATATAATAAGCCAGTCCCCCGACGGAACAAAATTAGAAAGCGAGCCGATGGAATTCAGGACAAAAGGGACTCCGTTACCGGATATCTGGGAATTGAGAGCGGTCAATATCAACCCTTATACGGCCAAAATTTATTACCGCTCCAACATTCCCACAAAGTATGAAGTCTATCTGGGCCAAAATGAAAAAAAGCTGGATAAAATCATTGAAGAAGGTAAATTCAGCGAAGCGAGAGAATTTGATATACTGGGGCTTCAGCCTGAAACAATATATTATTATAAAATAATTTTAAAGGACAAGCTCGGGAATGTGGCAATGACGCCGCCGCTCCAGTTTAAAACACCCGCGGATAATATCGCCCTGGGTAAAAGGGTTATCGGGACTTTTAATTTTATTGATGAAGATATTAAAAAAAGGGGGTTTGGAGAGACCACAGTCGATAAGGTTGTGGACGGCAATCTGAATTATTTCGGCGGAATGGCAATCTCTTATAATGCGGACAATGCGGATCAATATGTTATAATTGACCTGGGAAAGTCTGAACCGGTAAAAAGGATTGATGTCTACTGGTGGGCTTTATCCTATTCAAGGGATTACAGGATCGAATTGAGCGAGAACGGCACTGATTGGTTTACTGCGCAAGAACATATTGACGCGGAAAAAGGGATTGATATTAATTCCCCAGGAGGCGATTATCTGGTTTATCAGTCGGTACCAATTAATAAAACCGCGAGACTGGTTAAACTGTTTGTTAAAGCCGGTAATTTGAGGGGCTCGAAGATTAAAAAATGGAACCCGCGTCCCAATTTGTATCTTTGTGAGATTGCGGTAATAAAAGAGCCCAAATAAAAAATTTATATCCAGTTTACTGTTTTTTTATATTCTCTTTTTTTGTAAGGAGGCCAGTTATGAAAGGGAGAAGGGTTTTTGGTATTGTTGCCGGCTTGTTTGTGATTTTCCTTCTGGGTGTGGTGATTTTCATCCCCTGGGGAGGCAGCAAACTTGGAGCCGCAACAGGCGCCGGTATTGTCCTGACAAACATAGTGCAGGTGAACTGGAACAGCGGCGCTATTGCTATGTCGACGAATGCCACTAATGTCGGCGCTGCTGTAGGAACAAACTATGGCATGACATGGATCGGGATAACAAACCAGAATGTTGTTTCCGGAACGTCTGTTTCCAACGAAACAATTCTTTCCAATGATGGGAATGCTACCGCGGACTTTATCCTGACCTTCAGCAGTAATACTTTTCCAAATACCAGTTCAGTAAACTGGTCTGCGGTTTTTACCAATGAGGCCGGAGGCGCAAGCAGCGGTAATCTCAGGGTTACGCTGGCCCCATCCAGTTTTGCGAATATCCGCCTTTTCATTTCAGTTCCCAACACTGAAACGAACGGAGCCTTTATCATCTTTCAATGCTTTTCATCCAATTCGAATGCCGTTGCCGAAATCGGCACAGCCGCCACAAACTATGTCGGTTATAACGGTATTCCTTACGGAGGCGACATGGGAAGATACGGAGCTCCTGTAGGCGAAGCATTTCTTTCCAATGCTCAGCCCAATTTTACGAACTGGATTGTCACAACGATTTTTGCCAATATTTTGATTTCAAAAACCGCCGATATCAGCAACGCGGCTCCTTTTATAGCCAATACGACAATCCCATTCCCCGGAGCCATTATAACATACAGGCTCGGTTTTACAAACTCAGGCATGGTGGCCGGAAATTCCGTACGGATTATTGATACGATTCCCACAAATGATCTTTTGTATGTTAATAATTCTCTCAAGAAGGGTAATTATGCGACCACTTTTGCCAATTACGGGACTCTTACGGCTCTTTTAGACACCCCGGGAGATGATGACGGTTCAACGAATCCTACGGCTGCCGACCAGATTATTTTCTGCCCGACAAACGGCGTTGCTCCTTTGACCGGCGGCGATATTCAGTCCAATGACGCCGGCGCTTATTACTACAGAACTTATTTGAAGTAATCTTGCTTGATTTATTGTCTAATTGTTTATCAGGAAAGGAATTTTGCTAATTTTTAAATTATGGGACATTACTACAGATTCTAAGAATTCATTCCTGGGATATTCCTTCCTGATCCGGGTTAATAGTTAATATACCCTAATTAATAAGACAAATCTTCCCTGATAGCTGGCAGAGGAAAAAGAGATTAATTAATAAAATATAAATACTATAGATAACACGGGGGATTAAGGTTAGTGGAATAAGATTATGAGATATCTGCTGATGGTTTTGTTCTTAGCGGTAAGCATTGATTTCTATGGGAATGTCAAGTTAATCGGCAGGGACGGCTGGTATGCGCAGGTTGAGATCAATAAAAGCCTTTTTAAAAATTCCCCCGCCGTTTTTTTAATTTATAACAATCAGATAACAAATACTTTATTCCTTCTGGAGGATGATGCTAACCGTCTCTTTAAGCTGAATATTGATGACGGTCTTTATGATTATGTCATTTATGATATTGAAAAAAAAGTTCTGGAAAAGGGAAAGCTTGATTTAACAGAACCGTTTAAGTTTAATATTAAGACAATAGGTTCTGATAATATTGAAGTTGAGATTAATACAAAAGATTATGAAAATATAGAAGCCAGCCTGTTGCTCAGTAATAAAATCCTTAATAATAAGAAATTAACTGTCAATAAAAGTAATATCATCAGATTTGAGAATTTGGGATCCGGCACTTATTACAGACTGGAATTGACCTCTAATAATTATTATAAAAGTAAGGGATTTAAAACACTGCTTAAAAACATCGCCTTGAATAAACCGGTATACGGGACTTTTACAAAATTGCCGGAAAGCAGGTTTGTTGACGATACAACGCCTGTGATCAGAAGAATTAATGACGGCAGGCTGGAATGGTATAAGGGAATGGCAGTCAGCGGCGAAGTAAATTCAAGCGATCAATACGCTTTTATCAATTTGCTCGGTATGGAGGAACTGAAGGAAATAAAAGTGTACTGGCATGCCTATTATTATCCGCTTAAATATTCTTTTTATTACAGCAAAGATGGGACAAACTGGAATTATATTGAAAGGAGTACCAATCAATTTTCCAATAATGTAGCAGGCGACAACACGCCGCTCATAATCGATGATATAATGACAAATATAACAGCGTATTATATCGGTATTATTGTTAAAAAAGGGGAAAAGATAAATAACAGGCTGGCACTGAGGAATTATCTTGAATTGTTGGAGATTGAAGCCTATGAATAAATGGTTGTTTTGTTTGGTTCTTCTCCTGCCGATCAGCCTTTCTGCCGCTACAAGATCCGGCACTGTCTTCACAAATACCGCCAGAATATACGGCGGCCCTTATGTTATAGACCAGACGAATGTCTTTTTAACAGCAGGCTCTATTTACGGCCTCAGTGCTCTGATTTCTACGACAAATGTATATATCGGATATCCGATTTTTACTTTAAGAATACCCTTCAGCATAACGAATTTAGGCAACGATGCCGACAGCAATGCCCAGATATTTGTGGAACTCCTCAGCAACAATCCGGGATATGCCGCAAGCGCCTGGAATTATTCCATTGAAGTAAGTTCCGTTACACAGGGAACAAATTACGCGATACCATACGCCAGCTTCGGAGAAGGGGCTATTTTCAGTTTCAACCTGGTTGTTTACATTCCTGCCGATTGCCCGTCCGGTTCCAGCGGTTTTTTCAGGGTTATTGCGTCTACTCTCAGTAATACAGGGCATGTCGCCGCTCAATATACAGGTTATAATCTTCTAAACTACGGAGGCATAGATACCGCCTCAAATGATATCCGGATCAATATTAATCTGCCCAATCAAATAACAAGCATTTTCGGCACTGATGGTATTGATACGATCAACATTTTTAATGGCTTGTATGGTCTCCGCAGAACAAAAAATTCAATCACCCTTAATCTCGCTAATGCGCCATTCAATTTAAACAGTCTGTATCTATGGTATGCGGTTGACAGTCTGGCTGACGGTAGTTTTGGCCCTAATACGGCGGATACATCCGTGAAGATGACTACATTATCATCAAAACAATTCCAGGGTGATATTCCCGGGAACGCTCTATCCAAGGGTTCAATATTGTCTTTTGTTTTTGAGATTGATGGAGTAACGTATTTAACGAATTTAACATACAGGCTTTTGGACCTGGGATCTCAGGATAATTATCAGACTGTTCTTATGCATAATGTTATTGATTATAAAAGCGGAGATTATCTCTATATAAAACTCCCGGACAAACTGATGGGTAAGGAAGGGAAAGTCTATATATTCTCTATCAGCGGCGACCTGGTCTATATTATGTCTACGGGGAATCTGGATCAGCAGATATTAAAATGGAACGGTATGGATAAAACAAAGGCCTGGGTTGCAAAAGGCATGTACTTTATAGTGATAGATTTTGCCGATTTAAAGGAAGTCCGCAAGGTTTATGTTAAATGATAAAGGGATTTATGAATAAAAAGTTTATCATTCAAAAATCCATACTTCTTATAATAGCATCGCTTTTCTTTGTCAATTCCTTGATGTTCCCGGCCATCACTTCCGGTTCTGATTTTCAAAAAATCCCGAAAAGCGCCAGGGCTATCGCACTTGGTGAAAGCTATACCGCCGCTATTGATGATATTGCCGCTATTGATTATAACCCGGCGGCGCTCAATACAATGAAAAATATTGGGTTTTCTTTGATGTATCAAACCTGGATTGACAACAGCTTCGGTGCTTACGGGGCGGCGGGTTACAGGCTTGGGTCATTTGTTTTTGGAAGCAGCTTCTATTATCTGAACTACGGCGGTTTTAAGGAATATGATTATTTCGGAAATTATGTTCAGAGTTACAATCCTTGTGATATGAATCTTAAACTGGCGGTATCCGCCGATGGAGGCATTCTTGCCGAATTCTTGAAAGGCCTGTCCATAGGAATGTGTGTTTCAGGGATTTACAGAAGCCTGCTTGATGATTATCAGCTGGGGATGACAGTGGATGCCGGGATTCATTATAAAACAACGCTTTCAAAACTGCTTCAAATTAATGATGAATACTTCAATGAAACGGTCGGCTTTATGCCGATCAATGCGGGCTTTTCCATTCAAAATATTGGTTTTTCGGGTGAATTTATGGCGCCTCTTAGAATGAATGCAGGTATTTCAATAGGCCTGTTCCGCGATTTTTTTCTTTCTTTTGATATATCCAAAGATTATAACGATACCCCCTTAATGTTCAAGTGCGGAGCAGAATACACCCTTTTTGATATACTTTCAGTCAGATGCGGTTTTAATATCGGTAAAGACAGCGGTAATTTTTCGGCCGGATTCGGAATTAAATACCCGTTAATCTTTGACAATCTCCGTTTTGATTATGCTTTTTCACCGCTGGGGGTCATGGGCAACAACAACAGCTTTTCCATTTATGGGGAATTTCTATTCGGTAGGAATTATGATGACTATTTCAGCAAAGGATTATATTATTATAATAAACAGGATTACTTAAAAGCAAGAGAGTTATGGAGAAATGCTTTGAATTTAAGCCCGAAAAGCGAAGAAGTCATCAGAAAATTAAAAAAGGTAAATGAAATGATTGATTATAACCTTTTAGATCCGGATAGATTAAAATCAACAAACACATTATATATATCCCAGCTTGATTCAGTCAAATCAGGCGTTTCAGTTAATAATCAGTTTGCCGCTTTTCTTATTATAACAAAACGAGATAATGTGACAAATGTATCCCTGACCGGCGATTTTAATAACTGGAATATTAATAATCTGCAGTTAAAAGCGGATAACACCACGGTACTCTCCAATACTATCTGGAGTATAACCCTTAGGTTGATGAAAGGCGTTTATATGTACAAGTTTGTGATTAACGGTTCAAAATTTGAATACGACATGAATAATCCCGTCTTTACTCCGGACGGCAAAGGCGGAACCAATTCAATTTTACTGATCGAAACCTCAGATTCCAATCAGACTAAAACAATGGAAACTGCCGAATAAATTAATAACAGAAGAAAGAGTGTTGGCTTAAGCTTTCCTTTTATGAAGGGAGGAAATTGATATGGCTTTATGCTGTTACATCAAGCTTTTTGCCCAGTGTTTCCTTCGGAAGAACTGGATTAGAGCCGCCGGATTTATTATCCGCATCCCTTTGAGATTTAGCCTGGGCTGATCTTTCGGCGGCTTTTTTATCTTCCATAGCCTTCATTCCTTCCTTTTGCTTCTGGGCGGTGGTTAATTCTTGAAACTGTTGAGCGGGAGAAATAATCATAAAAATCCTCCTTAATTCTCAACTCATTTTAATTGAGTTTTTTAAATATATCAATAGAAAAATATTATTTTTTTTTAATTACAGCACTGTATCTTTACTTTAATTCCAATGTTACCAGTGTTTCGATATGATAGGTATGAGGAAACATATCAACAGGCTGGCAGTAAACCGCTTTATAATTTTTCCCCGTCAGGATCAATAAATCCCTGGCAAGCGTTTCGGGAGAACAGGATATATAGATTATTTTTTCAGGCTTAATCCGTAAGATTTCTTTTAATACTTCAGGCTCACAGCCGGAACGCGGCGGGTCTAAAATCACAGTTTGAAACATTCCGGTATTTAAATCTTTTAAAACGTATTTTATGTCGGAAGCGATGAATTCCGCATTTTGGATTTGATTTATTTTAGCATTTATTCCTGCGAACTTTATGGCGGCTGGATTATTATCGATCCCCAGGGCTTTATGCGCTTTTGCCGCGGCCGGGAGCGTAAAGAATCCCGATCCGCAGTAAAGGTCCAGCACATCGCCGGTTACATTTACAAGGGATTTATCGATTAAATTTAACAATATGCCGGATTGATCATAGTTTGTCTGGAAAAAGCCGTTCAGAGGTATCCGGTAAAGGTAATCGCCGGTTTTCTGTTCGATATAATCCCTGCCTGAAATTGTATGATATTCCCGGTAACTGGCTGCTCCTATGCCTTCAATAGTTTTAATATCTTTTATAATTCTACTGCCGATTTTATTGATCTCAGATTGAAACCTTTTTACGAAAAAGCAGATGCCCGTTTTACCTTCCTCACTGCTTCTTATGTGCGCTTGAAGAATCACTTCGGGAAAATGATACTTCTTCAGTTTTTCATAAACTTTATTATTTATTTCCATTTCCTGGGGGCAGTTGTCCAGTGTGATTGTTCTTTTGGAACTTTCCTGCATAAATACAAGACTGCCGTGTTCATTGAGAAATGAAAACTTATTACGGCAGACGGCCGGATTCTTCATGCCGATTATTTCATTAACTTCAATATTGATTTTACTTTTGATTTTAAGCATATCGCAGAGTATTTCTCTTTTCCAGAAAAGCTGTTCCCTGTATCCGATATGGAGCCACTGGCATCCGCCGCAGCCGTTTTCAAAGGCGTTACAGCCGGATTTAACCCGTTTTTCAGAAGGTTTTATGATTTTTAAAAGTTCTCCTCCGGCGTTATTATTATTTATCCTGTTGATTTTAATTTTCACTCTGTCGCCTGGAATTGTTCTTGGAACAAAAATAGTATTATTATTGAACTTTGAAACTCCTTCTCCATTTTGATTGAGTGATGAAATTTCAGTTTCTATGATTTCATTTTTTAACATAGCGAAGCTTTCCTTATGAATTCTTTTTTTTCCAGTATAGCTCTTCTTCCATGAGATGCGCGATAAGTTTTTTAACAGGCCAGCGAATATTTTTTTCCGTCAGTCCGCAGAATATTGGGCGCCGGATTTTTTTTTGGGGAAAGATATGGAGAGCCTTCTGTATCTCATTATTATCAAAACCGAGGAACACAAGAATTGCCGTTTCTTTCTCTTCAAAATGGTCTTTATTCCGGATTTCCAGCGCTTCCTTAAGCGGCCTGTCCTCCATTCCGGACGCGCTGAGAAGCAGTATATCTTTCTTTAATTCCTTCGACAATAAATTATTGATTGCTGCAGCATCGGACTTGTTATAACCGTAAAGAAGTATCCCGATTTTATCCATAGGATCATTCCTTGTTTTTATTAATATTCCTGCCGGTTAATTCACAGTCTAAGAAATTCAATCTTATGAGTTGGAACCACAGATTACACCGATTTCACTGATGTTTTTCCGTGAAAACTGTGGTGAGCCCTCTGATGAGGTCCGAAGGCCTTGCTCAGGAAATCATTCCAAAATGAATTATTGCAGAAATAATATATTGTCTATTTTTTTCAAAAATACCAAATGGGAACGGCTGAATAAATTCTATAAACTGGAATATACCTGTAATACATTTTGTAGGGATTATTATCGATTGATATATCGCCTCCAGAAAATCTGTGCCCATTTTTATAAATTTCAATTATCGTATTAATAATTTCATGTGTTTGTGATTCGTTCTCATTTCTTTTTTCATATTTATAATTATAACATGATTTCACTGAATTATAGTGATCTTGACGAATCTATAAATCCAAAAATATAATCTGTGTTTTCTGTGAAATCTGTGGTTTCGTTCCTTTGTTCCTTTTCCCATTAAGCAGTTAGCACGGCTATTTCTTAAAAACCAGGGAATAAGAATGGTCAATCATCTTTTTAATTTCCTCATCCGGTATTGTCCCGTCTATGGCGACTGTATTCCAGTGGGTTTTGTTCATATGATAGCCGGACCTGACAGCCGGATATCGCTCACGGAGTATGATAGCAAGGAACGGGTCACATTTCAAATTTATACTGATGATTTCATTGTCCAGCGGTATCAGGGCGAACATTTTATTGCTGATTTTCATAATAAGTGTTTCCGGCCCGAATGGAAAGTCCTTGTATGCTCCCTGTTTGGATGAACAATATTCTATCAGCGTCTTTAAATCCATGCGCTCCCCGTTATGAATTAATAATGAATTAATATCAGATATATAATTCCTTATTCTATAATAAGTTTTATAATTTTTCAAGAATATTTTAAAAAAGACATGAGAAAAAGACGCTTAATAAATAAGCATTATACCTATTTATGCTTATTTATTAATCAACATTCAATAAATTATCAATATGTGATTTGTCCGCCTTTTTTTAATAACTTGTTCTAGAGTAAAGGAATAGAAAATTATAACAATAAATGGATTTAATGGCATCATAATTGCACCAATTATTCAAAATCTGTAAATATTTGAGAGGAAACAAATATTTATTTTAAAAGGAGCGATTTAATTTAGTTTGATCCAACGGCTTGGAAAAAACTAAAAATCTAGTATAAAGGAGAGGCATATGTCATTAATGGAGGAAATCATTGCTAAGGTGAAGCAAAAAGATCCTAATCAGCCTGAGTTTCATCAGGCGGTTGAGGAAGTTATGGGAACTCTTGAACCTACAGTGAAAAAAAACCCCGATTTCGTAAAAGCTAAAATTTACGAAAGGATCGTGGAACCGGACAGGGCAATCCATTTCCGTGTACCATGGGTTGATGATAAGGGAGAGGTTCAGGTTAACCGCGGTTTCAGGGTCCAGTTTAATAACGCGATAGGACCTTACAAGGGCGGTCTCCGTTTCCATCCTTCAGTAAACCTGGGTATTGTTAAGTTTCTGGGTTTTGAGCAGATTTTTAAGAACTCGCTGACTACACTGCCGATGGGCGGCGGAAAAGGCGGTTGCGACTTTGATCCGAAAGGCAAATCGGACGGCGAAGTGATGCGCTTCTGCCAGGCCTTTATGAGAGAGCTTTTCAGACATATTGGACCGGATGTTGACGTTCCTGCCGGAGATATCGGAGTCGGCGGAAGGGAAATCGGCTATATGTACGGCTACTACAAAAAGATCAGAAATGAGCACACCGGCGTATTGACGGGAAAGGCAATGGAATACGGCGGAAGCCTGATCCGACCTGAAGCGACCGGTTACGGCTGTACCTATTTCGCTGCTGAAATGCTTTCAACCCGCGGCAAGGACTTTAAAGGAAAAGTTGTGGCGATCAGCGGTTCGGGAAATGTTGCTCAATATGCCATCGAAAAAGTCAACCAGCTCGGCGGTAAAGTGATCAGCGTATCCGACTCTGAATCCACAGTTATTGATGAGGCCGGTATTGACCAGAAGAAACAGGAATATATCCTGGAACTCAAGAATGTCAGAAGAGGCAGAATAAAAGAATACGCAGCGAAATACAAAGCGCAAAGCTTTGAAGGAAAGAGCGTATGGGATGTGATCAGGGAAAAGGGAATTAAAATTGATATCGCTCTGCCCTGCGCTACCCAGAATGAAATCGACGGAAAGAACGCCGAAGCCCTTGTGAAGAACGGCTGTTACTGCGTCGCTGAAGGCGCCAATATGCCTTCCAATCCGGACGCGGTAAAAGTGTTCCTGAGCAATAATGTTCTTTACGGGCCCGGTAAAGCTGCTAACGCGGGCGGCGTTGCGACATCCGGCCTTGAAATGAGCCAGAACAGCCTCAGACTTCTCTGGACAAGGGAAGAAGTGGATAACAGGCTTCTCATCATTATGAAGAGCATCCACAGCTCCTGCGTCGAAGCCGCTGAAATGTACGGAAAGAAGGACGACTATGTCACCGGAGCTAATATTGCCGGATTTACAAAAGTAGCGAAAGCTATGCTGGCCTACGGTATAGTATAAGTTTTATATTAGAAGAAAATATAAATTAATAAATAAAATTTTAGTAAGAGAAACAATTATAAGGGAGGAAAGTATTCTTTCCTCCCTTATTGATAAGAAAACAGCAATTCAATTTTATGACTCAAAAAAATTGTTATTATTGAGAATTTTCTCATCCTGTTTTATAATAAAATTTGCCTATAGCTCATATATGATCTGTTTGATTATGAGAGGAGAAGAAGATGATTACGATTGATGCGGCAAAACTGCATTATAAAGATTTGAACAAAAAAATCTATGATTCCATACAAGAGGGAGAAAAGCATATTAAAGTTGAGAATGCCGTGGGCCACCGCTACATCGGCGACGGTTTAAGGGGCAGCGATGTCAGAATTGATCTTCACGGGACCGCAGGGAATGACCTGGCGGCTTTTATGAACGGCCCCTCGATTCATGTTTATGGAAACGCCCAGGATGGAATAGGGAACACAATGAATTCCGGCAGGGTTTATGTATATGGCGACGCCGGCGATGTTTTGTTTTACGGAATGAGGGGCGGTGAGGTTTATATCAAAGGCGATGTGGGCTACCGAGTGGGAATCCATATGAAAGAATATATGGATTATATTCCGAAGGCGGTTATCGGCGGATGCGCCGGCGATTTCTTCGGCGAATATATGGCGGGCGGTTTTCTTGTTATTCTGGGCCTGAACAAAAAAGACAGGCCGATACTTGGAGATCATATCGCGACGGGAATGCACGGCGGCCGCATCTATATCAGGGGCGATGTGGAAGCGGACCATCTTGGAAAAGAAACAAAATCTTTCGAACTGGATGAAAATGATATGAAGATCATCAAACCGCTGATAGAGAATTTCTGCGAAGCCTTCGGGTACGACAGCAAAAAGATTTTAAAGGACAAGTTTATAAAGCTTATTCCCGTGAGTAAAAGGCCCTACGGCAGGCATTATGTTCCGTTCTGGCATACTTTAACCAATAGAAAGGCGGTACTGCCGGGTTCTTATGAAGAAAACGGCTATCCTAAAGTTAGAAATATCCGGGATAGATAAAAAAGGGGAAAAGAATGTTATATCAGCCGATTGTATCGAATTATTATGATTTCAAGGTTGTGCGCGATCAGAATAGATGTATAAAATGCATGGGGTGCGTCACCCAATGCTCATTTGAATCAAACTACTGGGACGAGGACAGGCAGACGATAGATTCGGTACACAGCAAGTGCATCGGCTGCCACCGCTGCGAGGCGTTCTGCCCGACCGACGCGATCTCCATCCAGCATAATCCTTCAAAATTCAGGGCAAACGGCTACTGGACAAAAAGGGAGATCAGGAATATTTACCTGAATGCCGAAACGGGCGCCATCGGATTTACCGGAATGGGGAATGATATGCAGACCCAGGCCGTCTATTTCGACAGGATCCTGTTTGACGCCTGCCAGGTAACGAACCCGTCCATTGATCCCCTGCGCGAGCCGATGGAGCTTGTGACTTACCTGGGCAACAGGGGCAGGGAACTGGAAATGGAAGAAAAAAAGAAAAAAATAAAACTTCAAACCAGAGTTTCGAAACTCCTGAAACTGGATGTCCCCATAATTTTCGGGCCGATGTCTTACGGTTCGATCAATCTTAATGTTCAGAAAGCCCTGGCAGAGGCTTCGAAGAGGCATGGGACTTTCTGGGGGACGGGGGAAGGCGGTCTGCACCAGGACCTTTATGAATACGGCAATAATACGATTGTTCAGGTGGCTTCGGGAAGGTTCGGAGTGCATGAGGAATACCTGAAAACCGGAGCGGCCATTGAAATAAAAATCGGCCAGGGCGCGAAGCCCGGCATCGGCGGGCATCTGGCCGGTGAAAAGGTGCTGGAAGATGTGGCTAAAACAAGAATGATCCCGATCGGGAGCGACGCGATTTCGCCCGCCCCGCATCATGATATATACTCCATTGAAGATCTGCGTCAGCTGATCTATGCTTTAAAGGAAGCGACCCGGTATGAGAAGCCTGTGAGCGTCAAAGTATCGGCCGTTCATAACATCGCGGCCATTGCTTCAGGTATTGCCCGAGCCGGAGCGGATATCATCGTTGTGGACGGCTACCGCGGAGGTACCGGCGCTACGCCTACGATCATCCGCGACCATACCGGCATTCCTATTGAACCGGCCATAGCCGTTGTTGATGAAAGGCTGAGGGAAGAAGGGATCAGGGAAAATGTCGGGCTGATCGCCGCCGGAGGAATCAGGAGCGCTTCTGATGCGCTCAAAGCCATTGCGCTTGGAGCTGACGCTGTTTATATAGCGACAGCCGCTTTAATGGCGGTTGGATGCACCCTCTGCCAGCAGTGCCATACAGGCCGCTGCGCCTGGGGTATTACGACTAACGATCCATATCTGGCTAAAAGGCAGAACCCCAATATCGCGGCCGAACAGGTTTCAAACCTGCTCAGGGCCTGGGAAATAGAGATGAAGGAAGTCCTCGGGAGCATGGGGCTGAACGCCATAGAAAGCCTCAGGGGCAATAAAGAGCGCTTGAGGGCGGTCGGTATGACGGAAAGCGAAATGCAGGTGCTGGGCTTGAAGCAAGCCGGCCTTGGAATGTAGGAGGTGCGTGTGAAAAGAGTTTATCCTGTAGAGCAATACTGCATCGCATGCCATCTCTGCGAAGTGGCCTGCGTTGTCGAGCACTCAAAGTCAAAGAATATATTTTATGCCTTTTCGGAAAAACCGAAGGTGAATTCAAAAATAGAAGTCGAGATGAGCGGACCTCTTTCCTTTTCGGCAAGCTGCAGGATCTGCGTAAATGCCGAATGCGTGGAAGCCTGCCCGGTGGCGGCCATGTGGCGGGATGATGAAACCGGACTGGTTAAAGTTATCGATGAAAGATGCATCGGATGCTGGATGTGCATTATGGCCTGTCCGCAGGGTTCGATCACGACGCGCGTGGATGAAGACGTGAAACTGCGCCTGGCGGACAAGTGCGACCTGTGCGAGGGCAGGGCATTGGGACCGGCCTGCGTCCAGGCATGTCCGAACGACGCGCTTCTTTTTGAAGACAGGGATGAAAAAACAAAGGACGAGAAGCCGATGAAAGGTTCGGCTCATACCTTAATGGAAAGTGAAGACATGGCGTTGGAAGATTAACGGAGGAAGTTGAATGAAAGCCAAATATGTGAGCATTGGTTATTCCGCTGGCGCGATCGGGATGGTGGAAGTGATCAGAAAGTACGATAAAAAGAGTAAAATATTAGCTATAACAAAAGAAAAGTTTACTGCTTACGGCCGCCCGGCCATTGTCGATTACGCCATGGGCAGGATTAATGATGACGGCATTGCATATAAAGGGCTCGGATATTCCAAATTCCGCAATGTCGATACGGTCCTGGGCAAGGAAGCCGTGAAAGTGGATGCCAAAGCGCATACAGTCGAGCTTTCCGACGGCCAGGTTGTCGAATATGAAAAGCTTCTTTTAAATATAGGCGGCAAACCCATCAGCCCGCCGATACCCGGCAAGGAATTAAAGGGGGTGATGTACTTCTTTAACCTGGAAGACGCTAAGGAAATGAGAAAAGCAGTCGTCGATAAAGGGGCAAAAAGGGCCGTTGTCATCGGCGGCGGGCTTATCGGTTTGAAAGCGACCGAAGCCCTGGCGCATCTCGGGGTAAAGGTGACTATAGTTGAACTGGCCCCTGCCATCCTGACCAGGGGTCTTGATCCGGCCGGATCGGAACTGATGACGCAGAAAATGAAGGAATGCGATGTTGAGATTTTCACCGGGACCGAGGTTTCAGAGATCATCGGTGATAAATCCGTTAAAAAAGTCAGGCTCAAAACCGGGCATGAAATCGAAACCGACCTTGTTTTTATATCGATCGGCGTTACTCCGGATACGCGCCTTGCCGAGGAGAGCGGTGTCAAGGCGAACAGGGGAATAGAAGTCGACCGCCATATGCAGACAAACCTTAAGGATATCTATTCAGCCGGCGATGCGGCAAAAGGCTATAATTTCCTCACTAAAGAAAACATGGTCATCGCGATATGGCCTGTGGCCCGGAAAATGGGTTATAATGCCGGTATGAATATGATGGGAATGGATAATGAATACGATGGTTCGATACCGATGAACTCGCTCTTTTTTGATGATCTCTATACGATTTCCTTCGGCGAGACCAATCCGCAGAACCCGCAGGATTATGAAATTCTTGAGAAAAGATATGACAGTAAGACATACCGGAAAATAATCATTAAAGATTATCTCATTGTCGGCGCTGTTTTCGTAAATGATATTTCCCGTTCGGGAATCATAAAAGGAATGATTTATGAAAAAATCCCGGTGACGGCGATCAAAGATCAATTGCTGAAAAAGGATTTTTCATTCATCGACCTGCCGAAAAAGTACAGGGATATTACTTATACGACGCCTTTTAAAGACCTTATTGCCAGATAAAAAAAAGGGCAGATACCTTCAAAGATATCTGTCCTTATAAGACTTATTCTATTGCTTCTTTTCTATAAACTTATTCAAAGCGTCAACCAGGTCCTGCAGCTCATCGCCTTTCCTCAGGCGGAAGCGGAGAGTCTTATAATCAATCTTGCCTGAGGTCGCTTCTTCAAGGGTTCTTTTTATTCTGTATACAGGTCCGGCCATCTTATGCGAAATGAAAAGACCGAAGATGGCTATCATGACTATGAAAAGAATGCTCATGGTAACCAGCGGCTTCCAATAGAGCTGGAAAATGTTTTTTGATTTATTCATGTCAAAATACTTGTAGAGAACAGACATGTCTTTTGCCGTGTCCCTGTCGGATTGTAATTTGATTGCCTGTAATTTTACAGGATCGGTTGTATACTGAAAATAGAGGCCTTTATTGAACCTGTAATAATTAACAACACCGAGGGCCATGAGAAAGAGGCCTAAACTGATTAGAATAAGCAGGGAAAAACGTCCAATAAACCGGATCTGAAAGGGTTTATCAATAAAATAACGCCATCTGAACTTTTTATTCACAAAAACCTCCTTGTAACTAACAATTTTCTTCTTTTATAATGTAAAATAAAATTTAATTTTGTCAATAGAAAAAATTATTTATAAGGTTATTATCGGCCGGCGCAGTCTAAATGAAAACTGTTTTTTTATTACCGGTAAAAAATATTTTTTAACCTGAATTTTTAGTTTTTCTCCTGAATCAGGATTATTTGAATTAGAGGCGGTTCTAAAAAAAATAAAATAATAGTTTTTGGAAGTACCCTTATTATATGATAAAGGCATTTCCATCATATTCCGATAAATAAAAGAAGAGGTATTTTATAAAAATGAGAATATTTGTAATTATCCTGCTGTTTTTTTTAACTGACTGCGCCGTTCAAGTCCCTCCATCAGTAAAAAAGACACCGGTGAAATTTGATTCAAATGTTTCTATTGAATTCGGGCCGTTTTTTATACCTGCTAATAACAGCCTTAATTCGATTTCAATAAATTATTTTACAAAAGATAAGCAAAAGACATCCATTTATTTTTCAATGGTCGGGGATCTGGACTGGCTGCGTTATGATAACGAGCTTTCAAGTTATCACAAAATGATATTCAGGGACCTGGAGGAAAACGCTGTATATCAGTTCAGAATTAACAGCCGTTCAGAAAAGCTTTTATCAAAGTCATTAATAAAGACAGTTCCTTACGGAAGCGATTATCAATTCGATTTTGCCCTGTCATCGATGGATTCGCATCTGGAAATTGAAAAAAGCCCTCATTTTATGATCCTCTTATCTGAAAAGAAGGTCATCAGCGAAAAGGATTTCATTCCTTTCTATAATGCGAATAAAAAAATTATTTCTTCGACTATCATTGTCCCGCTTTTCGATCTCAGCATCAATAAAAATCTGATTTCCCTTTCCGAGGATGGGTTTTACTGCTTGAAATATAAAAGCGCCAATATCATTCTTGTCTATAAGGATTTTAAAGATACTGATAAAATTTCAAATTATCTTTCTCAAAATATCGATGACAGGAATTACATTGTCGCCGGGCCGCTGGACCCGGATGTGCTCCGCCGGATAGCCGAACAATACCGGACAAAAGTAGAAGCGATTTATACCATTAAAAGGGAAGATGAAGGGCTTAAGAATATCCGCAGCATAGATAAATATGAATGGATCACAATAGCCAATAAAAATAATTTTGCCTTGAAAAATTGAGGGAAAGAGGTTGAATATGAATAAGATCCTTTTAATAAACGGTCCGAACCTGAATATGCTCGGCTTAAGAGAGCCGGACAGGTACGGTACTGTCAGCCTGGATGAAATTGTCGCGGATGTTAAGAAAAAGGCCCTGGAAGCGGGATTTGATTTAAACAGCTTTCAATCAAACAGTGAAGGCGACATCATTGGGTTCATTCAGAAAGAAGGGCAGAAAGCCGCGGGTCTTATCCTGAACGCGGGCGCTTTTACCCATACTTCCATAGCTATCCGGGACGCCATCTTGAGCGTCAGGATACCTTTTGTGGAGGTCCACCTGTCGAATATTTTCGGCAGGGAAGAATTCCGCCACCGTTCCTATTTTTCGGACATCGCCGCCGGGATTGTGGCCGGTTTCGGCGCCTTTTCTTATATACTGGGCCTCGAGGCGCTCGTTGATATTATCCGGAAAAAAAGTTAGAATACCATGCGCTTTAGTGATAACTGGCAAGAGGAGCGTAAATGATTAGAAAATATGCGTTTTTGTTATTTTTCTTAATTCTGACGGTATTATCATTCGGGCAGGACCTCGCGGAAGTCAAAAAGAATTATCTCCAGGGAGTGACTTCGCTGGCGAATAATGATCTAAAGAGCGCCGAAGAATCATTTAACCGGGTCATTTCCGCCCATGCCGCAAAAAATAAAACATTCGATCCTTATATAGCGAAGTCCTATTATTTTCTGGGAGATATTTCTTTCATCAGGCAGGATTATGATAAGGCTGTTGATAATTATAAGCTGGTCGCCCGTCTTTATTACCAGGAAGATATTTATTCAAAAAGCCTGTATAAACTGGGCAGGACGCTTGTTATGGCGGGGCGCTATAGTGAAGGCATCGCTGTTCTTGAAGATTATATCGCGCAATATCAAAATAAGGATTTCCTGGAAGACCACAGCTATTACTGGATGGGCAGGGCCTGCGCGAAAAAGAATGATTATATCAGAGCGCTTTCTATTTATCAGTTTGTACTGGATAAATACCCTTCGAGCGCCCTTTCATTTGAGCTGAGGAATTCAATTTCAACCCTGCAGGGTATTCTAGAAGAGCAGAACTCTCAGAGGAGCATGCAGGAAGAAAAATCAACCGGCCTTCTGGATTTAAAACAAAAAAATGAATTGCTGGTAAAAGAAAAGAATATTCTGGAACAGATGTCCAGGCTCCTCCAGATCAAGCAGAGGCTCCTGGAAATAAAAGCGATAAAAGTTGAGGCTCTCGCGCGTTTAAAAGAACAAAACGAGGTGCAGTAAATGAAACTGAATATCGGGGTCCTTCTTTTTTTATTATTGACGGCCGCCGGTTACGGCAAATGGATCGAACTTTCCAATGATTATATAAAAATAGGAGTGGATAACGACACAGGCCGTTTGACCCTGTCCACAGTTGAGGGAGACGTCAGCATTTCATTTGATAATTTTAAGGATTTACTGTATTCCAAAACCCCGCCGACTTCCTTTACGACGCTTTCAATCAACGACGAATATTTCATATTCGGGAGCGACAGCGGTTATTTCAAACAGAGGCCTTTTATTGAAGGTAATAAGATAATAACCGAATGGGTGGTCAGGGATATTGACGTGATCCAGGAAGCCGGTATAACAAAAGGCGCGAGCACCGGCCTGGAAGACACCATGCTTATTTCTTATAAAATTGCGAATAAAACGGGTAGAACAATAAAAATAGGGGCCAGGATCGTTCTTGACACAGTCCTGGATGATATTGAGCCTAAAGAGTTCGGCATTCCCGGCGCCGGGAATATCAGCAAGGAAACGCTGCTTTCACATGACGGAATTCCCGGCTTCTGGTACGCTTTTGACGATTACAGCAATCCGATTTTACGTACGGTCGGCACTTTCAAAGGAGAGGGTGTCGTTAAACCGGACAGGGTTATTTTCGCGGCCTGGGACCGTTTTTATGATAATAAATGGGATTTTTCAGTCGATTCCTCCAGGGATTTCAGAAGGCAGGGTACAGCCCAGATGGACAGCGCTGTTGCCCTTTTTTATGATCCGGTTGAAAAAGGGAAAGATGAAATGAGGCAGATTAACACAATGTACGGAGTTTACGGGACAAGTGTCTTCACCGGTGATGACATGTTTGTATCCATGAGCGTCCCGATGGAACTCAAGGGGCCTCCAGTCCCTGTAGCCGTCGATTTTAATAACCATTCTAAAAACCCCCTTGACAGGCTTCAGATTGAAATTATTCCGCCGCAGGGATTTAAACTTTCACCGGATGAAACGAATATGATCAATTATGTTAAAGTGAATTCCGGCGAATCAAAAAAAATGCTCTGGAACCTGACAGGCCTGAATACGGGAGGCACATATAATGTCAGGATCAAAGCGACCGGCTGGATCAATGAAGTCAGTCAATCAATAGAAGTGGATAAGGACTTCAGCATCGTGTCGCTTAAAACGAATATAAAACAGAATATTGTTACTGAAAAACCGGTTGTCCAGGTGGAAACGCCTGTGACAACCGTACATGAAACCCTGCCGGAAACAGTCATACAGAAGCCGAATCCGGCCCTGTCCGAACAGGAAAGAAAATTATTGATGGAAATAAATGAACTGGATGAATTGATCAGTCAGATCAGCAAAAAATACGAGATCATGATGGGCGTATATAAAAATCTCTATACCACTAACAACAGTTATATCCTGGACGCCGACAGCGATATCAAGAACTTCCAGTCGGCCCTTGAAGAAGAGGAAGAGAAACTTTCCGATGAAATGTCGATCCTGAGAGATTAGGCATATGCAGAACTATACCCGGAACCGCCTGCAGAAAGTCCAGGAACAGTTAAAGGAAAAAGAAGCCCTCTTTATAAACCTCCCTGAAGAAGTTTCCTATCTGACAGGATTTACAGGAGACGATTCCTGTCTTGTTGTATTCAATCAAAAAACCTTTTTCATTACAGACGGCCGTTATGTGGAACAGTATAAACTGGAAAGCCGGATAGACGCCGGGCTTCTGGAAATTAAACCGGATAGAAAATTGACACAAATACTGGCCGATTTAATTAAAAATAATCATATAGAAATTCTGTTTTTTTACAAAAAAGAGATCAGCTGTGATTTTATCGATAATTTAAAAACCGCGCTTGGTCCTGCCGATTTAAAAATTGAGAATTCATTGATTTTGAAAGAACTCAGGATCTGCAAGGATGAATACGAGATTGAAATCATCCGGCAGAACCTCCTGATCACGGAGCTGGGCTTTCACATGATCATGCCATTGATTGAAAAGGGCAGGACAGAGGCCGAGATAGCCGCCGATCTTGAGTATTACCTGAAGAAAAAGGGAGCCAAAAAAACTTCCTTCGATACGATAGTCGCCTCCGGCTTCCGGAGCGCACTGCCGCACGGCACCGCCGGCGATAAAATGATTAATGATAATGAAATTGTCCTTTTTGACTTCGGGATAGTAAAAGACGGATACTGCTCAGACTTTACAAGGTGCTATTATTTTGGTACAATAATCGACCCGAAAATCAGCGAGATCCATAAAGTCGTCCTGGAGGCCCTGAAAAAAGCCGAATCATTGATCGCTCCGGGTATACCGGCAAAGGAAATACACGAAGCGGCGTCCGGCGTCATCCGGGAAGCCGGATACGGGGAGTATTTTACGCATTCCACCGGGCATGGCGTGGGACTGCAGATCCATGAGCTCCCGGGCATCTCGCCGGGCGAGGAAAGGCTCCTCAAAGAAGGCATGGTATTTACGGTTGAACCGGGTATTTATCTGCCCGGCACCGGCGGCGTCAGGCTCGAGGACATGGTCCTTGTGACAAAGAACGGCTGCGAGGTGCTGACGACTTCGGACTACAGTCTTTGACCCGGGATACGGATAATCCGCTAAGCCACGCTAATGGACGCGAATCGGGATGATGGAAAAATAAGTATTAATGGAATGAAATATAATTAAGGAATTAAATATTAGCGTGTATTCGCGTGCATTCGCGGAAGATTCCGTGTTAGTCCTTATTATTTATAATGGGCAGTTCCAAAAACCTTAAGTTTTTAGGAACTGCCCCGGTTATAAAAACTTTTTGGTTAATGTAAATGACGCAACTGCTAAGTTTGCAAAGCAAACTTAGCAGTTGCATGAATCAAAACAATGTCGGCAGTTCTAAAAATATGAGTTTTTAGAACTGCCCTAATATTATTGGTAATATAATCTCTAGTTAATCAGGTAATCCGGTTTGAAATCAGATTTAAAAAAATATCATTCAAATTTATAAAACTTGCATTGTTCAGTTACTTTATAATTTTCACATTTCACTTTATAATTTATGCGAATTATTGGGAGGATATATGGTTTCATCAAATGATCTTAAAAAAAGCATTGTGTTAAAGATAGAGGGCGAACTCTATTCTGTACTCTGGTATCAGCATCATAAACCCGGGAAGGGAGGTGCCATTGTCAGGACAAAACTCAGAAATGTCATTAGAGACACCGTGATTGAAAAAACATTCCGCGCCGGCGAAATGCTTGAAGACGTCTTTGTCGAGAGCACCGAGGCGCAGCTCCTGTACAAGGAAGACGAACATTATATTTTTATGGATAATGAAAGTTACGAGCAGTATTCGGTTTCCGAGAGCCTTGTCAGCGATTCGGCCAAATACTTAAAAAATGAAATGGTCTGCACGCTCTCAATTTATGAGGGAGAGGTTATCGGGGTTGAGCCGCCCATGTTTGTCGACCTGATCATAAAAGAAACTGACCCCGGTCTGCGGGGCGATACTGTCAGCGGCGGTTCCAAACCCGCAACACTGGAAACAGGCGCGGTCGTACAGGTGCCGCTTTTTGTCACCATCGGCGAAAAGGTGCGTGTGGATACAAGGGACGACCGTTATATTGAGAGGGTAAAATAGGAGGGCGATATGATTGATATTAAAGATATCAAAAAGCTGCAGAATATTTTTTCAGGCGATGATATAGAGGAAATCGAGATCCGCAGCGGGAAGGACGCTGTCAGGATCATATCCGGGCAGAAAGTAAATCCGGCGGACAAGCTGGCAGCTAGGCAGGCAATGGAAGCTTCCGCATTATCTTCCGGGGCGCCGGCTCCTTCCGATAAACCTGTTCTTCAGGAAAGCGGTCAGGTGTTTGAGCTCCGCTCTCTATGGATCGGTTTTTTTACGCGCCTGAACCCGAAAACGGGTGAAAACTACATTAAGCTGAGGGACATCGTGAAGAAAGGCGGGCTTGTCGGGCATGTCCGTGTGCTGGGCGTCCTTCAGGATATCAGATCGGAAGTGAGCGGCAAGGTAAAGGAAGTGCTTGTCGAAGAGGGACAGCCCATAGAGTACGGCCAGCCGGTCATGCGTTTTGAAGTCCAGGGTTAATGAAAAAAGGAGTAAAGCCATGTTTAGAAAAATATTGATCGCGAATAGAGGCGAGATCGCCGTCAGGGTTATCAGGGCGGCCAGGGAACTCGGTATCCCGACGGTATCGGTCCATTCGGAAGCCGATGAGGAATGCCTTCATACGGAACTGTCCGACCAGGACGTCTGCATCGGGCCGGCTGTTTCGAGCGAAAGTTATCTGAATATACTTTCCATCATCAGCGCCGCTGAAATTACGGGCGCCGACGCCATCCATCCCGGCTACGGATTCCTTGCCGAAAATTCAAAATTTGCCAATATCTGCAAAGACCATAAAATCACGTTTATCGGTCCATCTGCCGAAGTGATCGACCTGCTGGGCCATAAGGCGATGGCCCGCAAGACGATGAAGGAGATCGGCGTTCCGATCACTCCGGGCACAGGCATTATTCAAAACCCGGGCGAAGCCGTGGAGTTCGCCAAAGATTCCGGCTATCCCGTTATTGTCAAAGCCGTGGCAGGAGGAGGCGGAAAAGGGATGAGGGTGGCCTGGTCGGATGAGGAGCTTGTCAATATCATTCCGATAGCGCAGGGCGAGGCGAAATCGGCCTTCGGGAATCCGGATGTGTATATTGAAAAATATCTGAGCGACCCGCGCCATATTGAAATACAGTTTATCGCCGACCAGCATGGAAATGTGGTGCATCTCGGCGAAAGGGACTGCTCCATCCAGAGAAGGCACCAGAAGCTTGTGGAGGAATCGCCGAGTCCATGTTTGACCGCAGCGACAAGGGCTGAAATGGGCGAAGCGGCTAAAAAAGGAGTTCGAAAGGTCGGATATGTCGGAGCGGGGACCATGGAATTCCTCTACGACACGGACGGCAAGTTTTATTTTATGGAAGTGAACACAAGAATACAGGTGGAGCATCCTGTGACGGAAATGGTCACGAATATCGATATCGTCAAGGAGCAAATCCGCGTGGCGCTGGGGGAAAGACTTTCATTCAGGCAGGAAGACGTCAGGTTTACCGGTAACGCGATCGAATGCCGCGTAAACGCGGAAGACCCCTTTATGAATTTTATGCCGACCCCGGGAAAAATAGTGGATTTTCATATACCCGGAGGCCCCGGCGTGAGAGTGGACACGCATGGTTACACAGGTTATGAGATCCCGAAATATTACGACTCCCTGCTGGCGAAGGTCATCACATGGGGAAGGGACAGGGACGAAGCCCTGGCGAGAATGAAACGGACGCTGTTGGAATTTAAAGCGACCGGGATCAAGACGACGATACCTTTTTATGAAAAGCTCCTGGAAAACCCCGATTTCCAGAAGGGGAAATATTCCACAAAATTCCTCGAGAATTTTAATTTTAAACCTGATAAATAGGACGGACTATGGACCAATTTATTATAGACAGGGAAAGCATCCGGAGTATTGTCCGCTTTACAATAGAAAAGAATAAGGACGCGAGGACCGCGGAAATAGCGCCGGGAATAGGGAAAAAGCCGCCCATCGATATCACCTATACCTCAAAAACATCGCTCAATGTCAAAGTCAAAGTGTTAGTGCGCTTCGGGGTTGATATTTTAAAAGCGACTGAAAAACTGGTAAAGGATATAAAAACCAATATTGAAAGCCAGGTCAAGGTGCAGGTTAAGGATGTGGATATAATAGTCAAGGACGTATTTAATGAGAAAGAGAACCCTCCGGCTGGTAAAAAATAGCGTCTCTGCCTTTTATTTGATCATTTCCGCCGCCATCGGCATTTTATTTTATTCGATATTCCTGGGATTCCAGCCGGGAATAGACGTTTCCGGCCTGATCCAGGCCAGGGCCGGTTTAAAGCCCTTTGCCCTTTTCGGGATATGCGCCTGCGTACTCATCAGTTTTCCCGTCATACTATCAGCGCTCTTTATTTACGATCATTTTTCAGGCTCTTATATCACGGCTTCCGGGAACGGGAGCGTTCATCTGAGCGATAAAGCAATTGAAGGTTTTATCCAGGGGACCGCCGCGGATATCGTTGGGGTGGAATCCCCGGAAGCGGTTGTCGATGTTCTTAAGGACAACAGGATAGGCGTTCATCTCCGGCTCGATACCTTTGTAAAAAGCGATTTTACCGGTTTCGCCGAACGCGTAAAGAAAAAGATCATCAAGGAGCTTGAATTGAATCTTGGAATAAATAAGTTCAAATATTTTCATGTCACAATCGAATCGATCGATATTCATACCGGTCCCGGCAATTACAGGGTGAGTTATAAATGAAATCGATTATTATTAAACAGGGCAGGGAAAAATCCATCCACCACCGCCATCCATGGATCTTCTCCGGCGCTATACAGAAAACTGAAGGCAATCCCGAAGCCGGCGAAATTGTTGAGATCAGGGACTCCAAAGGCGCCATTCTGGCTAAGGGCTATTATAACGCCCGATCACAAATCCAGGCGCGTATCCTTGAGTGGAATGAGGGCGTCGAGATCAACAGGGACTGGCGGGAGAAAAAAATCCGCGCATCCATTCTAAAAAGGAAGAACATCGCGGGTACTGACGCCATGCGCCTGATCTACGGTGAGGCCGATTTTCTGCCGGGGCTGATCGCCGACAGGTACGGGGATTATATCGTCCTGCAGTTTTTGACGGCCGGCATCGACCGGGTCAAAAAAGAAATAGTTGAAATCATCGATTCAATATTAAAACCGAAGGCCATTTATGAAAAAAGCGACGCCGACGTGCGCTCGCTAGAAGGCTTACCGCCTTCAAGCGGATTGATGCTGGGGAAAGAGGTCCCGGAATTGTTGGAAATTACCGAGAACGGTTTGAAATATTTTGTAAACCTCAAGGAAGGGCAGAAGACCGGCTTTTTCCTGGACCAGAGGGAAAACAGGAAGATCATTATGCCGTACGCGGAAGGGAAGGAAGTCCTGGACGGTTTCTGCTATACCGGCGGCTTTACCCTGAGCGCGCTGAAGGGCGGGGCGAAGTCTGTCGTTTCTGTCGATTCCTCGGCCGAAGCATTGGGCCTCCTTGAAAAAAACCTGAAAAATAACGCAATGACTCAATCTCAATCAAATATCATTCAGGCGGATGTTTTTACATTGTTAAGGCAGTACAGGGATGAGGAAAGGCTTTTTGATATGGTGATCCTCGATCCGCCGAAACTGGCGCCGACGAAGTACCACCGCGATAAAGCCCTCAGGGCTTATAAGGACGTCAACCTGCTCGCCATGAGAATTTTAAGGGAAAACGGCCTGCTGGTCACTTTCTCATGCTCCGGCGGCGTCAGCCTCGCCGATTTCAAGATGATGATAGGCTGGGCGAGCATCGACGCAAAGAGAGAGGTACAGATCATCCGCACGCTGTCGCAGGCGGAGGACCATCCGATCAGGGTATCATATCCTGAATCTGAGTACCTGAAGGGACTCGTCTGCAGGGTGATATAAAAAATATTTCTCTTTGCAGTACAGCCTGCTGTAAGATGGCCGGCAACGTCGGCCGGAAACAACATTTATTTTCTTTAGAAATCTAATTGGGAATTTTTATTCCGACAGGCTGTCGGGGGTTGCGTCTTTTCTGCGTGTCTACATTATCGGGTAAGGGTCACCGCCGGACAAAAGAAAAGCGAACAACCCCCGACTGTCAGTCGCAAACCCCCTCCATTGTATTAATAATGAAAATAATATACAATTAATCCTACACATCCGCCTCATCCGTGCCAATCCATGCGCAGAATCGGATTGTATAATAAAGCCGATAATTAATAATAGATCCCAAGGAGCACACCATGCCCGACCAAGAAGTAAAAACCCTCCGCGACATGATCTTCTTCCAGTACGCCAAGCTGATCGTCCGCAGCAGTAAAGGTTACTTGAACGGAAAGGAAGCCAAGGAAAAGGACTACGGCCTGATCAAGACCAAATTCCGCCGGCTCCGGGACGAGGCCATCTCCTGGTCTGATATCCTCCGGGAGGACAAACAGTTCGCCGAGGCCGAAAAAGTCTGCGCCTACTGCGGAGCGGAGAAAAACCTGCAGTGGGAGCATATCGTCCCGAAGTCGCTCAAGATCAAGCCCGAATGCGGCGCCTGCGACGCGATACAGAGTATTCATAATCAGGTATTGGCCTGCCGGAAATGCAACGCGTCGAAGGGAACAATGGGGCTTTATTCATTTTATAAGAAGAAAGACCCCGACAACCCGAAGTATTTTGACTACCTGCCCGCGATTCTGGAAAAGAAGTACCTTAAAACGATTTATCAGTGCCACGAATGTGCCGGGACACTGGATAATACCGATCTCGACGGCGACGGTGTGATGGCTGTACTGGATGTGGACTGGATTGTGAAATAGAACCCCGTTCCCGAGGCCATTTTCCATTAGCCATAATCTGCACATAAAATATCTTGATTTATAGATGTGTCATCCGCTAACATAATAATAGAAGAGAGGCACAAGTTTTTGACAGGATGTCAAAACCGACGCATAAAGCCATCGGATGGCGACATAAGGAGGCTATATTAATGAGGAGTCGTTTTTTAAAAGCCGGATAACACACATCCATACTTTCAGACAGCTTCGACTGAAAATGACCTCGACCTGTTTTCTTTCTTTAGCGCGATATTTCTTTCTTTTCGAAAAGAAAGAAATATCGTAATTCCCCCGACAGCCTGTCGTGACAAAAACCCCAAATGCAATTTAAAAGAAATGAAATTTAAATAATCATTTCATTAAATCAGTTTGAAGAATTGACCATATTCTTCAACTGCCGATAAAGCATCTCCACCTGTGGGTCGGGAAAAAGCTCCCTTGTTATTTCAAGCTCTTTCACTGCCCCCTGAATGTCGCCAAGCCTGAACCGTACATACGCCAGGCAGAAGTGCGAATAAATACACTGAGGGCTGGCGGCGATGGAGCGCTCCAGCTCAGCTATTACTTTACCGCGGGTGTTGTCATTAGTGATAAATTGATCCAGAAGGGGCGGCGCCATAACCGCCGGCTGAAGCATGGCGTACTCGTCTCTTTTGATGACCGCGTCGTTTTTCGGGCTGAAGCCGCGCTTGATGTAGACAAGCGAATTGTTATCGAAATAGACCAGCGCCCAGACGCTTCTGTCGAAGAGATATTCCATATAGTTATTTACTACTAAATTTCCGATGTTCGACGCGTAAGGCACCACGGCGAAAGAAATACCGTATAGTCTGCATTGCTCATAAAAATAAGCCGGCGGCTTCTGCAGGATTTTCGTCCTGAAATCATTGATGAACTCATCGGGATAGACCTGGACGCGCCCGTCGATATAAACCGGGTATTTCCTGAGCTCCCAGATCAGATAGCCGCCCCATTCAAAGGGGTTGAACATATTCCCGTCCAGGTCGCTCTGATTCAGATAAAGCGCTGAATGAACGGGATAATCCTTTTCACTCAGGCCGATACCGATAGGTTTATGAAATTGATAAATCAGGAATGATTGCGTAACCAGCAGGACAATAAAAGCGCCGGTAAATAGCGCTTTGAATTTAGATCTATTTTCACCGTATTTTGTGAGATTGAAGGCCGCCGGCGCAGCCGTCACCGCCGCGATAATTCCCAGGTCGCCCAGGAACCTGACGGAATAGACCCCGAGAAGTGTAAAAAAGAACAGTAGAAAAGAGCGGAAAAAATCCTTTTTAATCAAATAATAAACGGTGATGCCGGTGAAAACCGCGAGGTAGCTCAATATAATGACGATGTATAAAATTCCCGATTTCGGCAGGACCTCAAAGAGCGAGAAAAATTCTTCCGTCGCTTTTGTCGCCGGGACAAATGTGCTGTAAACCTTAATGAAGTTCGGATTGGCCAGGCTCAGGCATAAAAGAAAAGCCGTCAGTATGAGCGCGTTTTTTATATCCGGATTTTTGTCTTTTAAAAAGAATCTGCGGACAAGCGCCGCGGCGATCCAGATAAAAAGCACGGCAAAGGCTTCAGCGAAGGATGAATGGCTGTTGACCCATAATATAAACAGGAAAGCAGTCAGCCATAAATAAGGGTTTTTAAAAAACGCGGCGGGGCCTGATTCTTCATTCCGGCCGGACAAAGCTTTCGGAAGAATTAGAATAAATAAAACAAGATAAATATTGCCGAGGAGGTGCGGGCGGATCATGATCCTCGGCATATAGAGGAACGCGAAAGCCAGGAAAAGATTGATGATGATCAAGAGGGAAAGAAAGAGGCTCTGCCTGGAAAAAGAGGCTTTAAATAAATAAAGCCATACGCAGGTAAATAATATCAGGACTAAAACGCATTGAAACAGGACAAGTCCGTTGATATTCCCGATGGTGTTAAATAAATAACTTGCCGCGTCGAAAAGCCATGAGTAGGCGGGATTGAAATTTCCCTTTGCCGTAAAGGAGTAGCTTTCGGTCAGCGGGAAAAAATGGTTTTTAACGATATCCTCGCCTGTCCGCAGATGAAAGCCGTAATCGGGATTGTCCACAGGGTTGATAGAGAGAAACAGGGCGAGTAAAACAGGAAATAAGAGTTGAATGAATTTAAATATATTCCCGGATTTTTTAAAATCAATGGATTCCATTTTCATGTTTAATATCCGCAAAAAAAAGACTTGCTGATATTGTATATTTTACTCTAAAATAAGACAAGAATTATAAATTGAGGGTTGTAGTTCATACTCTTCCATTTATTTCCGGTCATTGTCCGTGATAAATTATTTAACCAATTCTAGCGAATGGTATCATATCGTATTGATAAACGACAGTATCAAAAAGAAAATGTATTTTTATATTAACGGCAAAAAAACCAATAAAGAAAATAGATATTACAAAATCAAAGCGGATTCCGATTTGTTCATTGGATACGGTCCTTCCGGGGAAAATGAATACGCGCTCGGAAGAATTGATGATCTGGGAATATTTAATTATGCCTTGACGGAAGATCAAGTTGAAAAACTATACACAGAAAGGGGATAGACTGGCAAAAAATAAAAAAGCTTCTATCAAAAAATATTTTTAAAAAAACGTAAAATTCTTCCTCCTGATGCGATAATAATATGAATATTTTTGAATTGAGTGGATTTTGTATATTTTAAAACAATATTATGGGACCATTTTTTAAGATAGCCCTTTAATTCATTTCAATAGAAAAATTATTCATATATTTTTAAATTTTATCAAAATTGAATGCCTCAAAACGTATTATATTTAAGAGGAAAAACCTCGACAACTCAGCATTTATGTATATCAAAATTGCTAAGTATCTTAAAGAAAGTATTCCGGAGGAATTATGAAGAAATATTTGTGCTTTAGTATTTTCATTTTTACAGCATTTATGTTCTTTTCCTGTACTGTGAATCCGACCGGAGGAAGCAATGCGCCGGGAGGTTCACAATCATCATCTTCAACTTCATCGTCTGACGG
The DNA here is from genome assembly GCA_963835575.1 of uncultured Spirochaetota bacterium. Classification (GTDB taxonomy): domain Bacteria; phylum Spirochaetota; class Brevinematia; order Brevinematales; family JAOACQ01; genus CAVYGN01. The sequence continues at coordinate 657,260 of CAWIGG010000002.1, forward strand.
CAATTTGCTTAAGAACGGAACATTTTCGGAAGGGACCAACAACTGGGAATTGTGGGCGAACGATACCGCTCAGGTTTCCTGGACTGTTGAAAACGGGGAAGCGAAGATCACATTTACTGACCCGGGACAGCATGCGTGGTCTGTCGGATTCCGTCAAAACAGGTTCCCGATTGAAAGCGGCGAAACCTACGTTTTAACATTCCAGGTCAGCTCGGACTCATCGCGGGAAATACAATCCTTTGTTCAGCTTGACGGCAGTCCCTGGACCATGTATTCGACCGACAATCTTTATATTATCACAAACAATATGACTGAATATACCTATACTTTTACCATGTACAATCCGACCGATAATGCGTCGGATTTAGAGTTTTTCATCGGCGGGCCGGGCGCGGGGACAACTTATATCGATAATGTGGTATTGAAAAAAATCAGTCCCGAGCCCGCCCAGCAGAACTATCCTTCGGTCAAACCGGTTATGGACAGGTCCAATATCATTATTTATGAATTGGTTCCCGGGTCTTACAACGGCGGGTCCTGGGACGGGGGATACTGCCTTAAAGGGATCACGGGCAAGCTGGACAAAATCAAGGAGCTCGGCGTGAACTGCATCTGGCTGACCCCCATATTCCAGGGCGAAGGGATGGGCTACTGGACGTACGATTTTTATAAGATCAGTACTAAATTAGGCACTCTCAATGATATAAAGGAGTTTGTCTACGAAGCCCACAAACGGAATATCATGGTCATTCTGGACCTGGCGTTCAATCACACCTGGACCCAGCACCCGTTTTTCCAGGATGTTTTAAAGAATAAAGGCCTGTCCCCTTACAGGGATTATTATATCTGGAGCGGCGAGCCCGGGAACTCTAACTTTCAGTTATTGCTACGACTGGACCAATCTGCCGAGTCTCAATCTGACAAACCAGACGGTAAGGGAATACGTATACGGCGTGGCGGAATACTGGCTGACCAATCTGGACATTGACGGCTATAGAATGGATTGCGCGTTCCTGCTCGAAGACAGATATCCCGGTTTCAGTTTAATTTTAAAGAACTGTCTTGCCGCCATAAAACCGGATATTTTCCTTCTCGCTGAGGGAAATGTTAACGAGGGCCGGTTTTTTAATAACGGTTACAACAGCGCTTACGACTGGGATTTGAGGGGTTCCGATACATCTGGAATTCCCGCTTTGTTTTCCGGACTGAAGACAGCATTTGATGTCCATAATGTTCTGACAAGAAGTTTGCCGGCAAACGGTCAGCCGTTCCGGTTCGCCGAGAACCATGATTATCCCCGCGCCGCTTCCCTCTGGGGCGTAAACGGATCCATAGTCGCGCATACGATAGTTTTAACATCAAGGGGATACCCGGATGTGTTCGGCGGGGCCGAAGTAGGTTTTGCCCCGGCAATGACCCATCCGTATTCTGAGAATGATCCGATTGTCTGGGATTTTAATGCGCCTATATACAGTTACTTTAAAAAGCTGATTGCCGTCAGGAACCAATATCTCAAGAGTGATCTGCAACAGTACTGGATCAATAATGATTCGAGCGTCATTTACTCATCCCTCTCTGTCAGCGGGACAAATAGACTGATCGTACTGGCGAATTGCACAAATGAGAGCAGGACAGCGGTTCTTTCGCTGACAAATGCCGAACTCGGGACAATAAGCTCTCTGACTGAATTGATCAGCGGCACAAATGTAATATATAGCGGAGGAGGCACCCTGACCGTGACTTTAGGAGGGTATGAAACAGCCATATACCTGGTCAGGTAATTATCTATTTCCTTTTATGCAATAATCCCTCGCCAGTTCTATATCTGAGCCTCATAGACTGGCGGGGGATATTTTTTTATTTTTGAAAAAATTGACTTATTATATTGGAATTAATAAATTTATTGCTATTGAATTAATTCAAACCGATTTATAAATATTGCTATTTCTTTTGATTTTTCTTAAAATAATCCAGATTTTTTTACAAGAGGTGTATATGAGCGGCAAGCTGATAAAGGTCCCTTCGAAAGGCGAAGTAATTAAAATAAAAAACAGGGCGCTGTCTGTCCCGGACTATCCCATCATTCCTTATATTGAAGGAGACGGCACGGGCCCGGATATCTGGAAAGCGTCGCAGGTTGTCTTTAATGAAGCGGTAAAGAAGGCCTATAAAGGAAAGCGGGAAATCGCCTGGATGGAGATATACGCCGGCGAAAAAGCGCAGGCCCTCTACGGCACTTTTCTTCCCGAAGAGACCCTGGCTGCTGTCAAGGATTATATGATCTCCATCAAAGGGCCGCTGACGACGCCTGTCGGCGGGGGTATCCGAAGTCTGAATGTGTCGCTCCGCCAGCTTCTGGACCTGTACGCGTGCATACGGCCAGTCAGGTATTATACAGGCACCCCATCGCCGGTTAAAAGGCCGGAAAATGTAGATATGATCATCTTCAGGGAAAACACCGAGGACGTTTACAGCGGCGTTGAATGGCCCAAAGGCTCGGTTGAGGCGAGGCAGGTGATAGATTTTCTCAGGAACACAATGAAGAAAAATATCCGGGAGGATTCCGGGATCGGCATCAAGCCCATCAGCGAGTTCGGGTCCAAGCGCATAGCCAGGAAAGCGCTTCAGTACGCCGTTGATAATAATAGAAGGAGCGTGACGATAGTCCACAAGGGCAATATTATGAAATATACTGAGGGCGCGTTCAAAAACTGGGCTTATGAAACGGCCGTGAGCGAATTCCGCGACAGGATCATCCTGGAATCGGAGATCACCGACAGTAAAATGGCTGAAGGGAAAGTCATCGTTAAGGACAGGATCGCGGACAGCATGTTCCAGCAGGTGTTGATCAAGCCTGAAGAATATGATGTGATCGTGACGACGAATTTGAACGGCGACTACCTTTCCGACGCCATCGCGGCGCAGGTCGGCGGCCTGGGCATAGCGCCCGGCTCCAACATCGGCGACTATTACGCCGTTTTCGAGGCGACGCATGGGACGGCGCCGAAATACGCCAATCAGGACAAGGTCAATCCCGGCTCTCTCATCCTTTCAGGCGTGATGATGCTGGAGTATATGGGCTGGAAGGAAGCCGGCGAGCTCATTAAAAATGCCCTTGAAAAGACTATCAAGAGCAAGGTCGTGACATATGATCTGGCCCGTCAGATCGAAGGGGCGAGAGAAGTGAAATCCAGCGAATTTGCCCGCGAGATCTGCAATAATATGGAAAGCAAATAACCTCCATAAAAAAGATATAATTTAGGTAAGGCATGTCTTGAAATAATATCAAAGCGGTATTAGAATTTTAGAATGATTGGAAGTTTATTCCTTAATCAGGAATTCAGGATATTACCCTATCAATACTGGCAAAAGGATTCTTATCCTCAGAAGGCTTATCATCTGCGTATTTTCTGCAAACAGGAATCCATCGATGATAATGCAGTATTAGTATTACAGGATACCGGCGGGTTGAAAGAAACCGTATTGACGCGGATTATATCTTCAAAAATAGAAAATTATAAAATACTTTCCCTGATCAGCGGCAAAAAAGTCTTTTTACAGTTAAAGCAAACGGCCGCGCCTGAACCTGTTTCTCCACAGCGGAAGTTCCTTGCCGTTCCGTTTGAATATAAGATAAGCGATGGGATAATAAACGGCAGTATCATTCTTTCGGAATCCAATATTAAAAATCTCTACCGGATTCTGGACCATCCGATCGATGATCTGGAAGATTTTATTGAGGAAAGATATGTCGGGATCCTGGAAAAGGTATTGTACCAGAAGCTATCAAAGCCGCCGGAGAATTTTTCGCAGTCCGTTCTCCTGCTTCCCGACAGGGACCTTCAGCTTCTGCTAAACCATATCCTTCATAAAAACATCGCTTCGGTTGACATGCTCGCTTCCTATATATACGGGCTGGGGGATGACGGCAAAAAGATCGCCGATAACCTTTCAAGATCCGTAAAAAATGAGGTAATGGAAAAGGTAAAGCTGGCGCGCCTTAAATCCACTTACCGGTGGGCGGAAGAAGTTAAATATATCATTCACCGAAATCTTTTTGTCGCCGCGAGGGAGCTGGATATTTCCATCAGGGGAATGGAAACGCTGGATTTTATGTGGAGGAGTTTCGAGATAAGCGCGGTAAAGAATCTGCTTCAGAAAAAAAAGGTGGAAGATTGGATTTTTGAATTTGATAAAAACAATCAGATAAAAGAAATCATGGCCGGTATCAAGAGAAAGATATTGACGGAAGCGCTCACTTTTGCGGACATGAATAAAATCGAAAGCGTATTTAAAAAACACATCTCGCAGAACGGCGTCGATCTGCTTAAGGAAGACATTCAATATTCAAGGAAACTGCCCCTTGATAAGCGTTATCTCTCCCTTTCGCTTTTTTATAAAGGGGTTAAGGAAATCACCTATGCTCCGGTTGTTAAACAAATGGATTTCGAAGAGGAAGTCAAAAAAAGGATCTCTGACGGGGGGGCGATCGATCTGATAGTGGATGAAATCGGCTTCGCGAAGCTGGTCTACGCCTTAAAAAACATGCCGCATGACTGGGTCAGTTCCGTCCTTCAGGGCGTTCTTTTGAATATTTATGAGGATGTCCTCTTAAATAAAATAAAAATAAAGCGGTATGATGATTACCGGATCGAGGAAAGCCGCCGGGAATTCCTAAAAGCCCTGCTGATCCTCTGCGATGAAGAGAAGATATGAAAAATACTTGACGTTATTGGTTTTTTTAGTTAAATTATTACTTAATATAAAATAATAATCGGAGGACATAATGAAAGTTAAACCTTTAGGTAACAGAGTTTTGATCAAAGTGAAGGAAACAGAAGAGAAAACAAAGGGAGGAATTTTTATTCCCCAGACAGCCCAGGAAAAAACGCAGACCGGCGTCATCGAAGCTGTAGGCCCGGGTAAAAAGAACAACAAGGGCGAGTTGATCCCTCTTGAAGTTAAACCGAAAGACGAAATTATTTTTGATAAGTACGCCGGCACTCAGATTAAGATCGACACTGCCGATTTTCTGATTTTATCAGCGGATGATATCCTGGCGATAATTTCTTAAGTTAAGAATAATTTTAATATTCCCGTCCCTCACCATTTTGTCAGGTTACACCGGAGAAGCCGACAAAATGGTGAGGGACGGGTTTTTTTATTTACTGAACAGACCGGTTATAAAATAAATCCCGTATGTGATCTGAAGGATAACCAGATAAGCGAAGCTTATGACGCCTTTCTTAAAACCGGAAAAAAGGATCCTGGTAAAAAGCATTAATAAATAACAGGACAATACAGGAACGGCGAAAAGAATGTTTTTTAATAAGACCGCGCTGATGACGGACGCCGGGATCAAAAGCAGAATAAAAAGGGAAAGGATATAAAATCCATCCTTCAGGCTGAGTCTGTTGGATTGACTGTGCTCCCTGTACTGGCGCGCCCTCAAGAGGGCGTTTTTTATGATCAGGCCGAATAATTCCTTATTATTCTGGGGAAATTTTCTGTACAGCATAATATCCGGGCTGTATGATATCTTTTTTGAGCGCTTTTTTATCTGTCTGCAGAGCAGGTATTCCAGCTTTAAATGATTTTTGATTGACAGGTCTTTTATATCAACATATTCCTTTTTTATAAAAAGGCCGTTCAGCTGGAGTTCATTGACTTCCTTGTAATTGAGGGGTTTATAACGGTAGTTCAGATTGAGGTTCAGAAAATAGCTGGATAATACCGAGTATGAAAGTAATTCAAACGAAGAAGGCCTGTTCCGCAGGACAACATATCCTCCCGTCGCGCCGATATGGGGCAGGGACAGGATCCTTCCGGAGGAAAATAAAAAACGCTCGTCCGGATAACAGTCCAGCGCGGATAAAACAATGATATCACCTTTAATCATCCGCTCTTTCAGGATTTTTATCATCCTGAGGCTGAAGCTCTCCTCACCGGTACGGCAGAATTTAATCCTCGGGTCTCTTATGCCGGGGGCTTTTTTACCCGCGTAAATAATTTCATAATCATTATACTGGATCTTCAGAAAATGCCTGAGAGATTCTTTTTCATATCTGTCATAATTCTGGGGGAAAAGAATGATCGAATAAAAGAATTGTTTATTCTGCCCCATCGGCCTGTTATAAAACCGCAGGATTTTATCGCGGAAAAAAACGGCAAGAGTATCTATAAAAGTTTTAATGATCATATTGAGTTTTATGTTGCCGAAGCTGCCGCGGGTGTATTTCAGTTCTATCGGCGCCGGCGCGATCTTTTTATGATTCTTATGCAGAACAATGAGAAGCTCAATATCAAAGGCGAAATGCTTGACTAAAACTTTCGGCAGCGACATTTCGAGGGCTTCCCGTTTGAAAAGCTTGATGCCAGTTTGAGAGTCCATGACCGGCAGGCCGAAAAGAAGTTTGATAACCGAATAATAGACCAGGCTCATGATCCTTCTTTTGAGCGGGTATGTCAGTATCGAATCATGGTGAAGCTTGCTTCCGATGACGGCGTCGGCTTTTTCCGCGATCATAACGCGGAAGAAATTGGGGATATGATAGGGAGATAATTCCAGGTCGGAATCGAGAAACATGATATAATCGCCGGTGGAAAACTCATAGCCGGTTTTCAATGCCCAGCCTTTTCCGAAATTATGATAATTCCGGACTATTTTAACCCGGGGATGTCCGGAAAATTCTTTTTTAAGGATTTTATAAGAATTGTCCCTGGATCCGTCGTCAATGAGGATTATTTCATAATTGAAATTGAGCTCTTTTAAAACACGGATGACTTCATGGGTGTTCCGGACAATGATCTTTTCTTCATTCAGGAAGGGCATCAGAATTGAAAGCTTTTTATTTTTTCTTATTTTTTCAGATACCGGTAATTTTTCCAAAGGGTGCATGAGTTTTTCCCCTGTGATAAAGGCGGCGAATCAAATCGCCGCCTTTATATTTTAATAACTATTTTTTTATATCGCTCCGGCCACCAGGTCCCCGACCTCTTCCGTTGTGTAGCCCATTTTGCCGGCCGACTGGCTTTTCATTTTGGTGCACGCGTAAGCGACGCCTTTTGCGATGGCTTTGGCCGCATTGTCTTCTCCGAGTTCGTCCAGCATCATCCGTCCCGCCTCAATGGCCGCGAGAGGGTTGATTTTATGGAGGCCTGTGTACTTGGGCGCTGAGCCGCCGATGGGCTCGAACATGGAAACGCCTTCGGGATTGATGTTCCCGCCGGCCGCTATTCCCATCCCGCCCTGGATCATGGCGCCGAGGTCGGTGATGATGTCGCCGAAGAGGTTTTCAGTGACCGCGACATCGAACCACTCGGGGTTTTTGACAAACCACATTGTTGTCGCGTCGACATGGGCGTAATCGCGCTTGAGGGACGGGTATTGCGAGGCGCCCATCTCCTCAAAAGCCCTGAACCAGAGGTCGCCGCAGTATGTCAGGACGTTCCTTTTATGGACAAGATGGATCGGCTTTTCCGCGTAGACTTTATTTTCCTGGTTTCTTTTTTTCTTCAGTTCAAAGGCGAATTTCAGACAGCGGTCGACGGTCCTTCTGTCGTAAACCATCAATTGAGAGGCGATCTCGTCCTGCGTGCCTTCGCGCGTCACGCCGCCGTGGCCGGTGTATATGCCGCCTGAGTTTTCCCTGACGACGATAAAGTCGATATCCGCAGGGCCTTTATCCTTGATCGGAGTTTCGACATTGGGGTAAAGCTTGACCGGCCTGAGGTTGATGTACTGGTCCAGGTCAAACCGGATGCGGAGGAGAAGACCCTTCTCTAAAATTCCGGGCTTGACGTCTGGATGCCCGATGGCGCCGAGGTAGATGGCGTCGTATTTTTTTAATTCCTCTATTTCCTGTTTATCGATGATCTTCCCTGTTTTGAGATAGCGTTCGCCGCCGAAATCATAAAAATGATAATCCAGCTTAAGCTTGAATTTATCCGCGGCGCTTTTTAAAACCTTGATGCCTTCGGCGATGACTTCAGGGCCTGTCCCGTCCCCGCCGATCACGGCGATATTGTAAGCCATATTTCCTCCTTATTATAGACGCGGCTTTATTAATCGTTATATTATTATAACAGGCATAAATTCTAAAGGACGATTGAAAAAAAATAAAATTTTCTTTTGGAAGGAATTTGATCGGGTAACGGTTGGAGTCTAATCAGCCACAGAATTTCACGGAAATTCACTGAAAGGGGATGATGGACTATTTTTATTCTGTGTTAATCTGTGTAATTCAGTGGCTGAAATTTTTAAGGCGCTTTCCTTTTTTTTAACCCAAAAATAATTCTCAGCATCTTTTATTTTTCCTATAGCTTGTCCCTCGGCGGGTACTTCGTGTCTTCCCTACTTTCTGTTAAACCTCACCCTTATTCGCGTGAATTCGCGGATTACCCGTTCTTTTATCTCCAATTGACTTTTTCATCGTTTCCGTTTAATATTTATACCTCATTTTTCTTTGAAAAATAATTCGTCTAAAGGAGTTTTCCATTGAAAATTGATTTTGAAAAAGGGGATGGTCTTGTCCCCGTCATCACGCAGGACGTTAAAACGGGCGAAGTTCTGATGCTGGCTTATGCCAACAGGGAAGCCTTCGAATATACAATAAAAACCGGCAAGGCAACATACTGGTCGCGCTCGCGGAACAAGCTCTGGTGCAAGGGCGAGGAATCGGGGAATTACCAGGAGATCGTCGAAATTCTGATCGACTGCGATGAGGACACGCTCCTGTATAAAGTGAACCAGAAAGGCGGCGCCGCGTGCCACGAGGGTTATGAAAGCTGTTTTTTCAGGACCCTCCAAAAGGGCGAGTGGGTGAATAACGGCAAAGTCAGGGTATTTGACCCGAAAACGGTTTATAAAAAATAATAAGGATTGTTTATGAGTAATAAAGTATTGAAGCTTGGTATCCCGAAGGGAAGTCTGGAGGAAGCGACGCTCGCGATGTTCAAGAAGGCGGGCTACAACATCAACCTCAGTTCGCGCTCGTACTACCCATGGGTGGACGACGAGGAGCTTTCTCTACTGATGATCCGGGCGCAGGAAATGGCCCGCTATGTCGAGGAAGGCGTCCTTGACGCCGGCATCACCGGCAGGGACTGGGTCGAGGAAAACCATGCCGATGTCACGGCCGTTTCGACATTGAATTACTCCAAGTCGAGCAGGAAGCCCGTGCGCTGGGTGCTGGCCGTGCCGCAGGATTCCGGCTTAAAGTCCGTCAAGGACCTTGAAGGAAAGCGCATCGCTACGGAAGCCGTCGAGATGACGAAAAAGTACCTCGCTAAGAACGGCGTCAAGGCGCTGGTGGAATTCAGCTGGGGCGCGACGGAAGTGAAATGCCCGACGCTGGCGGACGCCATCGTGGAGATCACGGAAACGGGCTCGAGCCTCCGCGCGAATAACCTCGTCATCATCGACGAAGTGATGGTTTCGACCACACAGCTCATTGTCAATAAGAATTCATGGAAAGACGCCTGGAAAAAGGATAAAATAGAAAAGATCAACCTGCTCCTGCAGGCCGTCCTTTCGGCGGAAAGCAAAGTCGGGCTGATGCTGAACGTGTCGAAGAAAAACCTTGACGCCGTTCTGAAGATCCTGCCGGCGCTCCAGAAGCCGACGGTAAGCCCCCTCACGGACAACGAATGGGTGGCGCTCAACACGATCATCGACGAGAAGATCGTACGGGACATCGTGCCTGAGCTGAAGAGGCTCGGCGCATCGGGGATTGTCGAGTATCCTTTGAATAAAATTATAGACTAATATAAACCATTCTTTATTGTAATATCCGATTGTTCACGCGGATTACACTGATGACACGGATTTTCGCAGATACACGGATTAAATTCACGCAAAGGCGCAAAGATCGCAAAGAATCAGATTATATACGTCTCCCCAAATATTTTAACCGCCCAAGACACCAAGGACACTAAGATTCACCAACTTTGGGTTTTATTGTTAATGTCTTTTATTTCTTCTTTAGCCTTTGTGTTCTTCAATTCTTTTATTTAAATCCCGGGTAATTCCAGTATAATAACTGCCGTCACAGCATTCAAGAATATACATATATGACATAAAATCCCCCTTCCCCCCGTTCTCCGCGTCCTCAGCGTCTCAGCGGCAAATAAACACTTCTACTAACCAACTATCTTTTATAATAAATAAATCCTCATAAATCTGTCTTAATCTGTGAAAATCAGTGTGAACAATCGGATATTATGAAAAAGAATCCTTTTATAAAATCCTTAATCGTATAAAAGCTTCAGTATTAAATTACCGTTATCCCCATTCTTTGTGTTTTTGCCCCTGCGCCTCCGTGATGATTCATTTCCTTAACCTCACAAACCCCGCCCTCACACGGCCGCGGTATCTTCCACTCCTCACGATCCCCGGAATAAAATACACTTCTTCCGATTTTAGTTTTTTAGAGTCTTCTTTAATAAACAATTTATTCAGCAGCCAGTAGAAGAGGAAGAAATAGACAAACGGCATGATCACAAATAATAGAATAACGGTGATGAAATAATTGATCGCCAGTTCCAGCAGCTTCAGGATGGACTCGCCGACAAACGTCTGGGCTTTGGTGAAGGCCTCAACGATAAAATTCTTTACTTTATTGAAAGTCTTGATCAGGAACTCGGCGATGATTGTCAGGAAACTTTTCTGCTTGATATCCTGGTCGGTTTTGACAGGCGCCGGATTCTGCGCGTTTTTATCGCTGGATTTTTGATTGACAGGTTCCTTCTGAATATTTTCGATATGCGCCTTGATGAGGGTCCCATTTTCAAGCTGGGCGGCCTGTGTAAAATAATTCGTGATATGGACGGACAGGGACAATCCCGGATTGATGAAGAGGAGGAGGATCAAAAGCTTGACCGCCCATTTTTTTGTCTTTTCAAAAAGGGTCAAAGCCCATGTGCCGACAAGAAGAAGCTTTATTAATAAAAGCTGACTGATCTTCAGAAGGATAAGCTGAAATAGGAGAACGCCGTTGATGATCACGAAAAAGTTGAATATTTTATCGACGATCTCGGCGGAACCTTTGAGCAGGGGCACACCGCCTATCAGGATTTTAAGTCCTGTTACAAGCGAGAGGTTTGTTAAAGCGAGCGTTGATGAATTGCTGAGAAAGAGAAGCGCGCCCTGGTAAAAGACATCAAAGAGAGCAAAAAGGACTAAAATAAGACAGACCACGGACTGCCAGTTTTTTAAAAGAAACTTCTTCATAATTATACTCCATCATAATTAATCATTCCTATTTATCGGAAAAACTCCTATATTTAAACACCAAGACTCCAAAATCACCAAGAATCACCAAGGAAATTTAATCCATTTCATTGCTCATCTTGACAGTCACTTGCTTAATCCTGTTTGTGTATCTTTGTGTTCTTGACATCTTGATGCTTCAATACATTATTATAAAATGTCGAAAGCCTAATAATAGGGAAGTGTAAATTAATCAGACACCTTAAATACATCCTGTTCTCTGTGCTCTCCTTTTTCTCAGTAATCTCTGTGTTTTTCAATAAAAGGATAAGTATTATTATCATTATGATGACCATTTCCCGGTTCTTCGTGCCTTCCCGTCTTGTAAGCTATATTTTGGAGAAAAAGTTTACAAAAAATAATTCTTCAGTAGAATACCTCCTTGTGGAAGTTGTTGCTCACTACCCGCCTGCCTTCTGGTTTGAAACCAAGGCACACAGGAAGATTGCCAACTCCACAAGGACCGTTTTGGTCTCTTAAAACAATTGCCAGGATATTCCCTTGAATAATCCTGTCGCTCATTACAAGGGTGCCGAAATGGAACGGTCTGATATTTTAATCTGCTGGAGGAAAAAATGCTAATCCGGGATGCTATCGGGATTGATCCCGATTCACAACAGTATGTGTGTATGTATGTCAAAGCGGAAGACTGGAAAACGGAACGGAAAGCCTTTCCGGTTACCACAAGCGGCCTTGATAATCTGATCGAATGGACTCGGTCGAAAAATGACCCGATTATCGCCATCGAGGGAAGCAACGGGCAGAGTAAGCCCTTAGAGAAAGTGCTTCGTAAGGAATCGATGACCTATTACTCGTTTAAAGCAAGGGATGTTGAACAAAAGAGGAAAAGCCAGCTCCCGGCGGGAAAGAACAACGAAAAGGATGCTCATGCCGCCGCTCTTTTGGCTTTAGAGCGTGAAATGAACGGTTCTCTGGAAAAATGGAGAAGGGTCTATCCTGTTGACAGCGAATTACAGACGATAACCCGGAAATATGAAAGTGTAAGCGGCAGGATCACAGAGGAAATATCCGGGCTGTGGAAGCTTTTATGCGAGGCTTCCCCGGATGTTTACCTGTTCTTAAGCGGCAAGAATATGGAGACGGATAACAGACGTAATGTTTTGAATAGCGCAGGAGTACTGAATTTGCTGTGTAATTGTCCCGATTTAAGCCAATGGAGGAGATTAAGCGCGGAGAAAATGAAAGAGCTGATGGGTGGAGGCTCTTATAGAGGCCGGGATAAGACCATCGCCGGCTTACAGGTAATAGCCCAAAGAATCTTGGGTGTAGCGGGCCCCATTTCCATGATGATCCGGCAATCTGCTGAAAATATTATTCTTTTGAAAGGCCATAAGGAAGAAATGAAGAAGATTTTGGATAATCTGGCTGAATCCAGGGAAGCTGTCCGGGTTTTAGCCTATGACGAATCCAATGGCAATGGGTTGAAAGGAATCGGCGTGATCACTGCCTCTACGATGATAGCCGAGATTATTCATATCAATCGTTTTGTTAAAGAGGACAGCCTGGCGTTATATGCGGGATTCGGTATGGTGGAAGATGAAACCGGAAAGAAAAATAGGGGTGAAAGAAAGAAGATGAAACATACTCACGATTATAACCGCCGTTTGAAAAACGCCTTTATGAACGCGGCCAAGAACTTTGTTCACTGGAATCCGGACCACCATATTTCCGGCATGCACAGGAATTTGATAAAAAATGGAATGAGCAGGCTCGAAGCGAATAAAAGGGTTGCCAGAGCATTAGTCCGTAAGATATTTCGGATATTAAAGGACTATGAGTCTGAAAATATAAGGAAAATGGAAGAAAACGGGGTGGCAAAAGTGGGTTAGAAACCCTGCGGAAATATTCCGCGAGCAACACCTCCATTTTCTTCCGCCTTTATTATATCGAACTACTGAGGTTTTTTAAATATTTTGATTGTTTTTTTCTTGACTTAACTAAAACAATCTTCCTGTTGAACTAAACCCCGTTTCTCTATTCGCGTCCATTCGCGGGTAACCTCGTTTGCGCCCCTTGGTGCTCTTAGTGTTTTTGTGGTTAAATTAAAGTACCTCAATCTTTATTCATTTCATAGATCTCATTAAAAAGGTAGGAATTGGCGAGGAAGATTTTCAAAAGCTCCGGGTCAAAATGGGCGGGATTGACCCTGTCATCGCCATGGGAGATGATATCGACGGCTTTTTCATGAGAGAGCTCGTATTTGTAAGGTCTGGCGCTGCGGAGCGCGTCATAGATATCGGCGAAAGCCATGATCCGCCCGGGGAGCGGTATAAGCTTGCCCTTCAGGCGCTCCGGGTAGCCGCTTCCGTCCCATTTTTCATGGTGATAAAGCGCGATCTGCCGGGCCGTCATCAGCACGAGCGAACCGGCGCCGTCAAATATTTTTCCGCCGATAACAGTGTGTTTTTCCATGATTTTCCATTCTTTTTGAGAAAGCCGCCCTTTTTTAAAGAGGATCCTGTCGGGAATTCCGACCTTGCCGACGTCATGCATGGGGGCCGCGAAATAGAGGTTTTCAACTTCTTCACCTGAAAGTCCCATTTTTTCGGCTAAAAGCTTGACGTAAAGGCTCACTCTCTTGATATGGGCTCCAGTTTCCGGGTCCCTCAGCTCGGCGATAATGGCCATACGGTTGATCGCTTCGAGATAGGCGAAATCGACCTTACGGAAGGCATTGTCTCTTTCCCACAAAGTCTTTTCCAGATCTGCTTTTTTTATTTCTATTTCCCTGTAAAGGCGGGTGAATTTATTTGACAGAACAAAAGAAGTGCTCAATATGAAGATCAGAAAGCCGTATGGGGAAAACGGCGCCAGCGCGTTCAGCAGCGGGGATGTGATGACATTCTTTGAAATAATAATGTCCATGATAACAGTCAGGATCATGAAAATCATGGGATAGAGCATGACCAGAGCGTCTTTATTTTTTCTGCGTTCTCTAAGCAGAATGATAAATATTGAAATAATAGGAATAGTCCAGCTGTATTGGTAAATATTGATATTCAGGAAATCCCATAAAGCCGGTTCGCTACTGATCAGCGCCGTAATAATACAGCCCGCCGAAACGGCGTAAAAAATGTAATGAAGAATGTTCCTTTTTTGATTAAAATGCCGCAGGATGAACTCGAAAAATAAAGGGACAACGGTAAATAAACAGATGTATTCAATTCTTTTCAGGAGCATAAAATCCTGTATTATGAAATACTTCACTTCCGAATGCATGAAAAAATAGATTGAGAAGAACAGGCAGAAGAGGCCGAAAAATAAATTATCGGAGCCTTTTTCAATCCTGACATAGAACAGTAAAAAATAAAGGCCGAAAACTATGATGACAATAGTGAGAAAAGTTTTAATATATTCGGTTAAAAAATAATGATGCGTAATTTTTTGATATGGGGCGATCATGATAAGCCCGTTTATCAATCCGGCTTCATAGGAAAAATATCCTTTCACCCGTATTGAAAAAACATTGTCCTTTCCGGGCTTGATTAATTGTGAGGGGATTTCGTAGATACGGATTTTGTCATAGGCATGGCTTTTATTGTTCTCAAATGATCCTTCTTTGCCGATAAGGATGCCGTTGAAGTAGGTTTCATCAATATCAGAGATCATGCCCAGGTTTATTCCCAAAGATCTTTCCGGAATCTCATTCGGGAACTGAACATGAATTCTGTACCAGCAGGTCCCGTTCCAGCCTGGAAAAGCCGTCTCCTGCCATTTAGACGGCACATACACTCTTTTCCACAGACTGTCGTTATAAGCGGGTTTTTTGTATTCGGGAGAATCCCCTTTCTCTATCAAAACTATATTGCTGTTATTCATTATTACCGTATTCTGGTAGTTAGAGAGGACAAAATAAGACGTATTTCCAGACAGAAAAGTCCTGCAAAAAAATAAAAAAAGAAATAAAGATATAAAACGCTTCAAAAGGCCCCCTTAAAAGAAATAGTTTTATATTGTAAAATCACATTGCCGAAATGACAATAAATATTCTTTAGTATATAATATGAGATAATTGTTTTACTTTAAGAGCTTAATTTACAGCCGGATTGAAAAATTATATTGGACAGAATGAAAAACGGCCTTAGAGCGAATTAATTATATCACTTAATTATGAATTTTCAAAATATGTAAAGGCTTGATTATGATTAAAATTATATTGATGACTTTACTTTTCTGCTTATCATCTTTTACAATGGGCATTGCTGAAATCCAGTATTATCTCTATCCGTTGAAGATAAGCGATATCGACGAGGATTCCGAAACAATAAAATATATAACTAATTTTCATGCCTGGTTTTCTTCGGAATTGTCCAATTATTCTTTTACGCCTGCCGGCACAACGAATGATGCCCGGGTTATTATTAAGGGATTTTCTTTTTATTTTGAAGAGCGGGTCATATTTCATATCAATGTATATGACCGTATTTCCAACAGGATGTTATTCGAGGATGAAACATACACTTCGCAATATGACAGCGAGTCCGGGATAAAAAAAGCGGTCAGCGGCCTGGCGGAACGGTTCCCCAAAAAGTGGAATGGAGAGAAACTGGATGTCTATTCGGAGTACGTTTTTACGGAAAGTCAGGATTCAAACACAGTTCAGACAAACGAAGCCCTGCCCGGCCTGCAGAGCATACAATTTGTATCCCTGGCCGATTTGAACTATTTCTATCCTCAAGGGCTGGAAATCGGGGTCCTGGATGTTTTTATGGTATGGCTGAGGCAGGATAATAAATTCGGCATCGGATTGGGCAGCAAGCTGATTGATCTTTATGTCAATATGCCTGGCTATACAAACAATGCGGGCACTTTTTTACCGCTCATGATCATAGTTCCTCTATATTATGAAAATGAGGCGGATAAAATAAATGATTTTTATGCTGTTTTCCAGTGGGCATGGTATAAACCGCTTCAGATCTCAGATAGCGCGACCAATACCAATATGAACAATTTTGTCCAGAATCCTTTGAATTATATTGATTTAAGGTTGACCTATTATTTTCTCTCATTCGCCTCCGTTTCCTGCGGCGCGTCTTATTTCTATGACACGGGAAAGTATTATTTTTATATCGGGGCTTCAATTTATCTGGGCTATTACAAGAAAGAATAAAGAATCGGGAGATTTGTAATGAATATATATTCCCTGCTTTCATTTCTGGCCTTTATTATAAATATTCAAATGGCATATTATGTTTATAAGCTGAATCCCAGATCAAAATTAAACACTTCTTTTTTATTTTCTTCTTTTACCAACGCGCTGATTGATCTGGCCTTTGTTTTTTACTATTCGGCGGAAAGTAAAGAATTGGCCCGGTTATGGTATTTGATCTCTTCCGTCTGCTGGTTCCCTCTTTCTTCCATAGCGCTCCATTTTATAATCAGATTGACCCTGCGTCAGAAAAATATTTCACGCTGGCTGTTTGCCCTTATATACCTGCCTGGAGTCGTATTTGTTATCAAAGCTTTATTCAAGATGTTTTTTGCAGAGGATTTTATTTTTAATTACGGGTCATGGCATACGGTCCTTTATACAAGTTCGCCATGGTTCTGGATCTATATCATTTATATTACTGTGGTTATTACAACAGGCCTGATTTTATTGATATACTGGAAAAACACGACAGGAGTGGAGCTTGAAAAAAAACAGGCGGACACTATTATTAAAACCTCAAGTGTTGTTTTCCCGGCGATACTATTGACAAATGTGATACTCCCTTATTTGAAAATTTATATCATACCTGAAACAGGGCATATTTTATACCTGTTTTTTCTTATAGGGATAGTATATGCTATTGTACATTACAAGTTTATGGTGCCGTCTTTTGCGGAGGAAAATGTACTTGATATGCTGAGCGATTTGCTGATCATGGTGGACTTTAACGCGAAAATATTAAAAATAAATCAGGCCGTGGAAAGATTGCTGGAATATAAGGAAAGTGAAATAATAGGGAAACCGATAGAAACAGTTATTGTTGAGTCGGATAAGATACATGAGGATATTAATAAAATAAAAGATGAAGTTCATTTTTCAAAACCTTATGAGCTTAATTACCGCTCAAAAAAAGGCAGTATTATTCCGGTGACAATCTCCGGGTCTTTAATCAAGGATACGGAAGGGCACAACTTCGGCTGTGTTTTCATCGGGCATGATTTAAGGCAGAATAAAGAGCTTCATCTGGAAACAGCCCGCCGTCTGCAGGCGGAAGAAAACGAAAAACGCTATACTCAGAAGATATTATTTTTATCAAAAGCGGCCTTTTCAATGATTGAGTTATCGCCGGAGGAAGATCTGTACAATTATATCGCCCAGAAGATTTATGAACTGGCGGGCGATTGTTTTGTTTTTGTCAGCAAGTTTCATCATGTTTACCAGGGCGCTCAGATAAGGGCTTTTACGGGAAGCCCTGAAAACATCTTAAAATTCAATAAAATTCTGGGAAGCACCCCCATAGGTCTTTTTTTTAAGCTTGATCAGGATCAAAAATCGCTTCTGGACAGCGGCAGGATCATCGAAATGCCGGCAGGCCTCTATAACATGTCGTCAGGAATGATCCCCATAGATCTCTGTGAACAGCTGGAACACACTTTTCAATTAGGGAACAGGTACAGCATAGGTTTTGTAAAAAAAGGGGATTTTTTTGGGACCGCGGAAATCCTCATGTGCCAGAAATCGGCGCTGGAAAACCAGCTGGTAATTGAGACGTTTGTCCGTCAGGGAATTTTGGCCATTGCCAATAAAGAATCTGAAAGAAAAGAAATTCTTTCTTCAAAAAGTTTCCAATTTCTTCTGAATAGTTTGAAAGAATTGACTGAATCAGTAAAAATAGAAGAACTTTATGGAATTATTTCAGACAGATTGCTTAATTTTGTTTTTGATTCTATGATATTAATTATACTTTATGATAAGAAAAAAGAAGTTATGCGGATTGATTCTATTAATGGAAATGAAAAATACATACAGGCTTTGCATAAAATCCTAAAAAAAGATATTAACGGCTTAAAGATTAAAATGGATCAAAACAGCGTCCGGGAAATAATGGATGATGGTCTTGTCCATTTAAAGGGCGGGTTATTCGAACTGACAAATGCTATGATAACCCAGCATGAATCGGGTTTGGTGGAAAAAATGCTGGACCTCAGGAATGTTTATAGGATGGCTTTAAAAAAAAGCGGAAATTTAATCGGGCTGGTGGCGATTATGACAAGGAATTCCATCAATATCAATACCCGCCATGTGGTTGAGATATTTATTCATCAGGCTTCTCTGTCTTTTTGTCTGCCAAAGAAAAAGCTGTAAGAAAGATTTATTAATTTGGAGGGTTTATGAAAAAGATCCGGCTGTATTTGTTAATACTTTTATTGGCGTCGGTAACAGCAACATGCTTTAGTGCGCAGAAAAATAAAATGAATGCTTCAAAAGAAATTAAGTACACCAGTTCCTTAACTGCCGGGGATATGTCGATTTCCTGGTCGGTAAAAGGGAAAAATCTTTTTGTTCAATTAACAGCCCCGACAACGGGCTGGGTTTCCGTCGGTTTTGATCCGGAGAAAATAATGAAGGGGGCCAATTTTATTATTGGCTATGTATCTAATAATACTGCGGTTATTGAAGACCAATACGGTGTTGATTTATTTATACACAAAAAAGATACAGAGTTAGGCGGAAAAGATAATGTGGAAAATAAAAAAGGTAAAGTTGAAAACGGCAGGACAGAAATCAGCTTTTCCATTCCGCTTGACTCAAAAGATCCTTATGACAAAAAACTTGAGAAAGGAAAGGAATATAAGGTTATTCTGGCTTACGGACCTGATTATGATATGACCAAACATCATGTGAAAAGATATACTGTAAAAATAAAAATATAAATGGAAGAGCCGGGCAGATGACAGTCAACAGTTATACATGCCCGATTTATCTGTTGACTTTATGAGAGCGCGCTGATGATTGAAAAGGAATTTAAATGGAACCTGGATAAGCTTTTTGATATTAATTTTTTGATAAATAACCTCTCTGACAGGCTTAATAACAAAATAGAATTTAATGAGGCTGCAGAAAAAGAATATCAAGACCGGTATTATGACACAAAACAGCTTGTGCTATATCTTTCCGGCTTCAGCTGCCGCGTCAGAACAACAGATAAGATATGTCTTGAAATAAAATTTCAGCCGAAAAAAACAAAAAATTCATTCTGGCAGAGGAATGAATGGTTAATTGATAAGAAGGCTATAAAAGAAAAATTTGTATACCGGTTTGAAGAAAAAAAGGTCAGGGATTTCTTTTTAGAAGAGTTTAATTATCTTATTCCCGGGAAACTGGCTCCGGTTTTAATCATAAAAAGCGATAGAAAAAAATATGAGATAAAATACAAAAGCATTCTTGCCGAACTGTCATTCGACAAGTCCGCGGCTTCTTTATTAATTCCTTTCAATTCTAGCAAAAAAAAAGGAAATTATCATTTTAATGAACTGGAACTTGAACTTTTAAGAGGAAAAGATGCCTCGGATAAAGATTTTATCGAACTGGGAGAAATTATTTCTGAAATTACAGGATTGGAAAACTCTTTAAAGAATAAACTGGAAAAAGCGCTGACATATTTTAATCTGAATTTAAAAAAATTTCCGCGGTTTGAATTAAATAATAATGAAATGACCTCTCAAGCGGTAAAAAAAATCATTTCTTATTATTTAAAAACAGCGGAACAGAATAAATACGGCGTGGAAATAGGTCTGGACAGCGAGTATGTGCATGATATGCGCGTCGCTATACGGAAAATCAGGACAGCCCTCCCCATTTTCCGCTATACAATGACGCTGGATGGTTTTATGTATTTAAGGAACAATTTCAAGTGGATCGCGGATTCCCTGGGCAAAGTCAGGGATATTGATGTGTTTTCCGACAAAATAATAGATATGATACCTTCCGTCATCCGTGAAAGAAACGCCGATTTGCTGGAAATTATTGAAAAGGAGATTTTAAAATTACATGAAGAGAACCATATAAAAATGCTGAATTGCCTTAATTCATACCGTTATAAGCATTTTATTTATAAACTGAAAGATATGCTCGCTCATAACTTTCTGCGGTCCGATTTTCAAAGTATTGCCCGCCTTCCCATAAAAACCGTCATGAATGAAAATTTAATGAAATTCTATAGAGATGTTTTTAAATACTCCAAACGTTTTTTTCAGAATTCCGGCAGTATGAAAGATACGGCGATTCATAAATTGCGGATCCGTTTTAAAAGATTGCGGTATTCATTGGAATTTTTTTCATCTTTATTAACTGATAAAACAAAAAAAATAGCGCAATTTCTTCCATTGATACAGGATGCGCTGGGAAATTATGTGGATACTTTTTTTATAGCTGAGCTGATAGCAGAGCTGGCGGACCGCATCGGAAAAATAGATCCGGCAAGAAACAGCCTGTTTATTCTCAATGGAATATCAGCAGCTATTACCGGCTTAAAAAATAATCTTAAACGGCAAATATTCAGTGAGCTGAAAAAGATAATGGAATCCCGGGAACTGATGGATTTTCAAGAAGAAATTAGTATTAATGTCAGTTCTAAAAATAAGGTATTTGGAACGGCCGATAAAAATCCTTTACCATATAATTTTGATATTGAAAAGAATAAATAAGGGGCTTCATTTACTGAAGCCCCCTTTGTATAAAAGAGATCTGGAGGAAACCAGATCCAACGGCTGTATTTATTTAAGCAATTAAAATGCCAGTTTAACATAAAAGATGTAAAATTCATTCATTTTAATGTATTTTACAGTATGGTTTGGAAATAGAAATATTGATGAGTGTAAAATAATAATCAGTTGTTTTAATAGAATTGATTATTAATTCATCACTTGGAAAAAATTTGGTTATCAAATAGGCAGTTCTAAAAACTTGGTTTTTGAATTGGCAGATAATATAAAATATAATGAATTTGCTGGCTTTATTTTTAGTTTTATTTATAATTATAGAGAAAGTTTATTAATAAGGAACCAGAATGGCTCAAAAGAAAAATGATATTGATGGTATACGCCGGCTTTTTACTATAGGAGTTTTAGTTGATTGGATTAACACGTCATATCATATGGAAATAATGTCCGGAATTTATGATTTTATAAAGGAGAATGACCTTAATTTAATCAGTTTTGTCAGCGGCCGCTTTGAATCGCCTCATGGATGGGAAAAAAATCAAAATATCATAGCCAGTTTTATCGACAACGATAAAATAGACGGGCTCATTCTGTTCAGTACAGCCGGAAATATTGTTGGCAAAGATTACATGATAAATCTGACAAAGAAGTTCAAAGACATACCTATAATAACTATCAGCGATCAGCTGCCCGGCCATTCAGCTGTACTGCTTGATAATAAAAAAGGCATGACTGAAATTGTGGAACATATGGTTTCTTTTCATGGATATAAAAGACTCGTATTCATAAGAGGGCCTCAGGATAATGAAGAGGCCCAGGTCAGGTATAAAGTTTATCAGGATGTTCTTAAAAAAAATGGGCTGCCGCTTGATCCCAATTTAATTTTTAATGGAGACTATAATTATTCTTCAGGCAAGGAAGCAATGAAAACTCTTCTGGATAAGCCTCATGCGCAGTTTGACGCTATTGTGGCATCAAATGATAATATGGCTCTGGGAGCTCTGGAAGAATTGAGAGTCCGCGGATATTTCGCTTCAGACAGCATTCCGATCATCGGGTTTGATGATTCGGATGCCAGCGCCGAAGCTAATTTGACAACAAGCAAACAGCCTCTTTATGAAGAGGGGTATCAGGCGGCCCAGATTTTATTACAGGAAATATCGGATAAAAAAGCCCCGCAGATTGTCAAGCTGCCTTCTTCGCTTGTTATCAGGGAATCATGCGGCTGTTATTCAAGCACGATAACATCGGCTATAACGGCGACATATTCTATTGAAGAAGCCGCATATAAAGGCGCTATAGAAGAGAATCAGGATAAAATAATATCAAAAATCCTCAGCTTTGATATAGGATTGAATAGACTAAAAGGAAATTATATTCGAAACTGGATTAAAATTGCGCTCGCTGCTTTTATTGATGAACTGAAGCAGAAAAAATCCAACTATTTTCTGTCAGAATGGAAAAAAGTGATTACCTGGGCAATGAATGAAAGAATTAATTTGACGCTGTTCCAGAATCTATTATCGGTCTTTAGAAGGTCAATAATTCCATATATCTCTGAAAAAGCGGTTCTTTATTATGTCGAGGATTTATTTCATGAAGCGAGGATTATGGTCAGCGAGGCAATGCAGAAAAGCGAACTGATGCATAAAATCTTAAATCAAAACCAGATGATGAATCTGAATAACGTCGGTGCCGAATTATCCACAGAGCTTAATCTGGAAAAACAAATGGATATACTGGCCCATGAAATATTTGAAATCGGTATCAGCACATTTTATCTTTCTCTTTATAAGGACCCGTTAAATCCTCTTAATCATTCTAAATTAATCCTCTGCTTTGTAAACGGCAATAGAATAAACCTTGATAAAGAAGGGCTTGTATTCCGGACACTGGATATTATTCCATCACTATATTGGCCAAAAGAGGATTATTATCACCTCTGTATTATGGATTTATATCATGGGAATCAGCAGATCGGCTTTTTTATTCTTGATTATAAACCTGAAAACGGCGAAATGTATAATATTCTAATGACAAAAATCGGCATAGCCCTGGACGCGGCTATTCTGGTTGAAAAAATACAGAACCAGGCCCAGTATCTGGAAGAAGAAGTAAAACAGCGGACTAAAGACCTTGTCCGTATCAACTCCCAGCTTCAGATTGAGATAGCCGAGAGAAGAAGAGCTGAGGAAAAGTTAAGGAGGAGCGAGGAAAAATACAGGGAAATGGCTTTATTTCTTCCGACTATCATTTTTGAAACGGATATTCATATGCAGTTTAATTATATCAATAAATCCGGTCTGGAGCTTTTCGGATTAACTGAAGAGGATATAAAAAAGGGGGTTTCATATCTGGATTATATTCCCGCTGAAGACAGGAAGCGTTTTGACGAATACTGCGCCAGGGTTGTGGAAGGCAACCAGATGAGCTTTAATGAGTTCCGCTTATTGAAAAAAGACAGTTCAAAAATAAATTTGCTCGGTAAAGGGACTCCTATTATAAATGAAAAGGTAATAGACGGGATCCGGTGGAACGCGATAGATATTAAACCTCTGATGGCAAACGCTTTTATGCCGGATGAATCGTTCTTTGAAAAATTTCCTTTGAGCGCCAGAGAAAAAGAAGTTATGCGCCTGCTGCTTGAAGGGCATAAAAACAGGGAAATAGCCGAAGCGCTTTTTATAACGGAAGCGACTGTAAAGGACCACGCGGGCGCTGTGTATGCCAAGCTGAAAATAAAGAACAGGGAAGGATTATTTAATAAAGTAAAAGAATATCAGATCAGCCGGTTCGGCTACCACTCGTATATCTTTTCATTATTCACCCGCCTTTTAAAAGAGAGTTAAAAATAACGTTATAGTTTGAAATAAAAAGATCTTCCAATTAAAATGTCAGGCTCTTAAAAGGAGGATCATATGGATTTTTCTCTAAAAAAATTACAGAATTTTTCCGGCAGGAAAGGCCCGCTGCTTCTTATTATCATGGACGGCATCGGGATCGGAAAAGAGTATCCCGGTAATGCCGTTTACCTGGCTAAAAAGCCGGTTCTCGATAAGCTTTTTAAAAGTTCTCTTTATACAACGCTTCGGGCCCATGGAAAAGCTGTCGGTCTGCCGACGGATGAGGATATGGGCAACAGTGAAGTAGGTCATAACGCTCTTGGGGCAGGCAGGGTCTTTGCCCAGGGAGCTTTAAGAGTGAATCTGGCAATTAAGGACGGCAGTATATTTAAGAGTGAAACCTGGAAAAGCCTGATCTCGCGCTGCAGGAGTAAAAAAAGCTCATTGCATTTTATCGGTTTATTATCGGACGGCAATGTCCATTCGCATATTGACCAGTTGTTTGCGATGATCTCTGAAGCTGCCAAAGAAGGGATAGTATCTTTGTGCGTTCATCCTCTTCTGGATGGGAGAGACGTCCCTGAAAAATCATCGTTGACCTATGTGGACAAATTGGAAGAATTTCTGCGGAAGATCCGGAATGATACCGGTTTTGATTACAGGATAGCCTCAGGCGGCGGAAGAATGGTCACGACAATGGACCGCTATTTTGCCGATTGGAGCGTTGTGAAAAGGGGGTGGGAAGCGCATGTCCTGGGTATTGGCAGGCAGTTTTCCTCCGCCCGGCAGGCTATTGAAACTTATTATCAGGAGGACCCGAAAATAACCGATCAGTACCTGCCGTCTTTTGTCATTGCTGAGAACGGCAGGCCTGTGGGTACAATAAATGACGGCGACAGCGTTGTGTTTTTTAATTTCCGCGGGGACAGGGCCATAGAAATTACAATGGCCTTTGAGAATGATGATTTTAAGGGTTTTGACCGGCAGAAGAGACCCGATGTATTCTACGCCGGTATGATGGAATATGACGGCGACCTGCATCTGCCTAAAAACTTTCTCGTTTTCCCGCCTGAAATTGACAGAACGGTCGGCGAATATCTCTGCGCTCAAAATATCACATCCTTCGCGATTTCAGAAACGCAGAAATTCGGGCATGTCACCTATTTCTGGAATGGTAATAAATCCGGCTATATTAATGATAAGCTGGAAAAATACCTTGAAATTCCCTCCGACAGGGTCCAGTTTGATAAAACTCCCAGAATGAAGGCGCCGGAAATAACTCAAAAAACAATTGAACTGCTTCAATCTGGAAAATATAAATTCGGCAGGCTGAATTTCGCTAACGGCGATATGGTGGGGCATACGGGAATATTGGAAGCCGCTATTGTCGCCGTGGAAACTGTGGATGAATGCGTCGGCAAACTCATAGAAACTGTGAATAGACTCGGAGGAATTACCCTTGTGACTGCGGATCATGGCAATTCCGACGAGATGTTTGTTGAGAAAAATGGGGTCAGGGAAGTCAAAACGGCGCATACATTGAACCCTGTACCTTTTATTATCGTCGATTCGGGATTTAATAATGAATACAGAATGGCGGATCTTCCTCAAAAAGGATTGGCCAATGTGGCGGCGACAATCTGCAACCTTCTGGGATATGAGAAACCGGAAGGATACGAGCCTTCTTTGATAGAGTTTAATTGATAGAAAAAGCCGATATTAATTACCGACCAGCTTTTTTAATGTGTCTTTTTGTTCCTGCGTGGCGTTAATAAAGTAGACGCCGACCCGGCATGTTTCTTCATAAATGACTTTACAGTCTAATTTCATGTCCCCTATGATAACCTGTATGATCATCCCTTTTTTAATTCCGCCTTTGGGTCTTCCTCTCATTTCTTTATCCGCTTCCGCCAGAAAGCCGAAACCCTTTTCACTGACATCCTCAATGGTGCAGGGATATTCTTCATCAGAGCCTGGTTCGACAATATATTTTCCGACAATATCGGAATTGATCCTCTGCGCTTCTCTATTCTCCTGCGGCATAAAGAACCCCCTTTTGTCTGGTCAGGTAATAATGTAATTAACTGTAAGAGATCAAAAATAATCAATGATTACATTAATAACTATTCGATAATAATCATATCATGCTTTCATATTCATGTCTAAAAATTATTAATTTTTTCCGATCTGATTATTAGTATCGAATTCTTTCTGCTGAGCATCGGGACAATCGGCAGTCAGCAGCAGATGACTTTTGATTATTCCTTAAAGTCAGGTTATAATATTGTCCGGTTATATTTATGGATGATTATTTATGGATAAGATTTTAGATTCTTTAAATGAGAAGCAGAAAGAAGCGGTCCTGAATACCGAAGGCGCGCAGCTTGTCCTGGCCGGCGCCGGCAGCGGAAAAACCCGTGTGATTACACACCGCTTTGCTTATATATTAAGGGAAAAAAAACTTTCTCTGCATAATATCCTGGCGGTCACTTTTACCAATAAAGCCGCCGGAGAAATGAAAGAAAGGATTTCCGCATTAGCCGGTTTTGACGCTTCAAGCGCATGGGTCAGGACGTTCCATTCAACAGGCGTTCTAATCCTCAGAAGAAATCCGGAAGCTTTCGGCTATCCCCGGGATTTTGTGATTTATGATGATACTGACAGCAAGAACCTTGTCAGAAGCGTTATGAAGGAAACCGGCGTCAATACGCAGACTTATAATCCGGCCGGTGTTGCTGAAAAGATATCAAGTTTAAAAGATTCTATTATATCACCCGGCGAGTTTAAAAAATCCGCATTATCTGATTTTGATAAAGAGGCGGCTCTTGTTTATGAGGGTTATGAAAAAGTACTCAGAAGAAATAAAGCCGTGGATTTTCCCGATCTTATTGCGTTACCAATCCGTGTCTTTTCCGAAAATGAGAATATTTTATCCTATTATCAATCTCTCTGGCATTATTTGATGGTGGATGAATTTCAGGATACAAATTCGGCCCAGTATAAGCTGATCAGGCTCATCTGCGGAAAATCGCCTAATATCTGCGTGGTTGGGGATGATGATCAGTCCATATACGGATGGCGGGGCGCGAATGTTGATAATATTTATGATTTTAAAGAGCGTTATCATGCGAAGGTCATCCTGCTGGAGCAGAATTACCGCTCAACAGAAACAATACTTTCGGCCGCTCACTGTGTGGTGGAGAAAATTGAAGGCCGTATGGAAAAAAAGCTCTGGACGGAACGCAAATCAGACGATAAAATAACTGTCATTGAAACATTGACGGATAAAGAAGAAGCAAAGCGCATCGTGGATAAAATTGACTCTCTTCTTGCCCATTATGATTACAAGGATTTTGCGCTCTTTTACCGCACGAATGCCCAGTCGCGCCTTCTGGAAGAAGAGTTGTTATTTCATAATATTCCCTACAAAGTGTTCGGGGGCCAGAAATTCTATGCCCGGAAAGAAGTGAAGGATGTTCTCGCCTATATCAAACTGATTATTAATCCTTTTGACGGAACTTCCTTCGAAAGGATCATAAATGTACCGAGGAGAAAAATAGGCGAGACGACTGTCGAGAAAATTTTAAAAATAACCAATTCTCAAGGGATTTCTTTTATAGATTTGCTTCTTAAAGCCGGGGAATATCCGGATCTGAACCGGGGCCCGGTACAATTAATGAATGAATTAGGACAGGTCCTTTCAGAACTGAACCAGTCCAGGGATAAGATGACCCCGATGAATTTTGTCAAAGTCCTTCTTGACGCCGTTGAATATAAAAGCTATATCTTGAATTTTGATGAGGACGGGCTTGACCGGTGGTCAAACGTGGAAGAACTGATTAATTCAATTAAAGAATATGAAAACGCCAATCCGGATGCCGTAATAATCGATTTTATAAACGATATTACGCTTCAGGCCGGTACCGATGAGCTGGACAGCGATAACGGAAGGAATTATGTTTCGCTCATGACGATGCATAACGCAAAGGGGCTGGAATTTCCCGTTGTGTTTATCAGCGGCGTCATTGCCGGCCTTTTACCGCATGCCTCTTCATATTATTCGCCGGCGGAATTAAACGAGGAGAGAAGGCTTTTTTATGTCGGCATCACCAGGGCAAAAGACAGGCTTTTTTTATCTTATCCGGAGAACCGGTTAAAATACGGCGAAGTTGAAAACTGCACTCCTTCTCCTTTTTTGAAGGACATTCCGGAAGAATTTCTCTCAATTGAGCCGATGAAGTCTTATGATAAAAAAGATTTTTCCATGGGAAAGCCCGGAACGGGGAAATCCATTAAATCAATAAAAGAGACAGATGATGATAATTATACTGAAGATAAAGATATTTGTTCAAATGGCGCGGCTGTTTCTTCAATATCGGAGATTGTCGTCGGCGACAGGGTCTGTCATAAAAGATTCGGTATGGGGAAAGTAACATTCGCTTCGGATAAATTTATCAAAGTGAATTTTGAAAAATTCGGAGTGCAGACAATCGGCGGTAATTTTTTATCAAGCATAGGGGTAATCAGGTCATGAGGAAAGCTATTGCGGAACAATTTAAAAAACTGATGAGTAATAAAATATTTTTGAGCTCGTCGATGATTTCCATTATTTCAGTCTGCGCGGGAGTGGTCAATTTTTTTGTGACATTTATTGTCGGTATGATACTGGGCAAGGAGCAATACGGGGTCATCAAACCGCTTATATCGCTTTTATTGGTAGTTAGTATACCGGGGATGGCTTTACAGATGGTTTTCAGCAAGGATATCTCTTATATGGTACATCACAAGGATATGAATACTCTCCGTCATTATCTCAAAAAAATATCAGGTCTTATTGCTTTTTTTATTATTATTCTTGTCGGCTTTCTTTTTATCATGCTGCCCTTTCTTAAAGGTTATTTTCATGTTCAGGATAATAATGTTTTTTATCTGTTAATCATTCTGGCCGCGCTCATGCTCATTATCATACCTTTCAACAGCATGATCCAATCGAGGGAAGATTATAAAACATATATAATTTATAGTTTAATAACAACATTCAGTAAAGCGGTTTTCTGGATCAGCCTGGTTTATTTGCTGGCAAATTACTTCGGTGTGCTTTTCGGGATGATATTGACTATTATAGCAAGTCTTGTGTTTTTATTCACTGATTATAAATCTTATAAAAAGAAAAACATGATAGAACCCGGAGAAGTTCTGAATAAAGATATCATTAAAACAGCAAATATTTTAAAGTCTTTTCTGAATTCCTTACTGTCAATATTTTTCTTTAACCTGATCATATATCTGGATACTATGCTGGTCCTGCATTATCTTCCGGAAGTTTCCGGCATTTATTCCATGGTAAATCAATTCGGCCAGGCCTCTTTTTTTATTGCTTCTTCCATTTCCTTTGTTATGCTTCCCATTATGGCAAAGGATAAAGCAAACATTGTCCGGTCCAATCAAAAGGCATTTTTATTTCTGTTTATGGTCTTGGTGGCCTACTGTTCATTTCTTGCTTTAACAAGTAATTTTATTTCGGTAACTTTATTCGGCAATAAATTCGCTGGTATGGAAAAAATTCTGCCTCTGTACGGCTTCATGTTCCTTCCGTTTGCGCTAATCAGCTTTCTGGTCAATTATTATGTTATTTCAGAAAAGCTGTTTTATTCAATCACGCTTTTTGCCGGCTCGCTTCTTCTTTACTTCGGAGTCATGGTTTTCCATAAAGACCTGATCCAGGTCAGTCTGGTAGTCGGCGCTGTCGGATATTTAACTTTGATTATTTTGGTCATTGAATCATTCTTTTGGCATAAAGGGAAGAAGATGCTCGACAAGGTTCAACCCGATCATGAAAAGCTTGAGTAAAATCCCGAAAATCAGGCCGGATACAATAGCGGCAATCAAATCGGTCCGCAGTTCAATTTCCTTTTCCTCCCGCATGGAGAGGGTTATAATTTCTATCAGAATTAAAGTTATGATAATGACTATGAAAAGAGCTATCAAAAAATAAAAACGCCCGATTGTTTCCGCGTATCTGTAAAAAAGCTGTGAGATATAAAACACAAAAGAAGTGATCAGGCCTTTCTGTATGGATGACCAATAACGCTTCCGGTTAACTCCTTTATGCATAAGAGGGAAAAAAAACATCAGCAGGACAAAAATGACTGTCCCGATTGAAATTCCGGCTATCAGTTCCGATGACAGGGTTTTATTTGCATTGATGATCCATTCACTGATTTGACTCAATATGACGCTGAAGGGATGAAAAACAAGCTGTATGATAATAAGTATAAACAGGATTGATATGATGAATATTAAAGTGAAAAATAGTTTTGACAAGAATTTTTTTACTCTCTGCATAATTACATCCATTTTTAATTCCAAGTATGATAATAATAAATTCAGGGTTATGTCAATTTTGTAAGGATTTTCTAAAAATACAATCATGTAGTGTGAATTTTAATCAATGCTGATAAATAAAGTTTAATTATATTTAATTCAGATAAATAAAAAGGAATTGCCCGATTCATGGAAACAGCACTTGAATTTTTATTCATTTCTCATTAAAATAAATGTCTATTTTTTGCTTCTACATTGATAAGGCATATAAATCAATAAATTAAAAAGGAAGGACCTTTGCACAAGGATAATTATACAAAAAATACACTCTACAGCTTATTCGGTTTCGGGCTTCTCATGATTTCAAATTTTGTTTTCACATCACTTTCTGGAAGATTATTGGGCCCGGTTTATTATGGGATTTTCTATTCATTTTTCTATTTTCTGATGAGCTTTTCCCAGCCGAACGCGTCCCTTCAGCTAGCGGCGGCAAAATATATGTCTGAGAAGAAGCTTCCGTCAATCAATGCCGCAGTACAGGAATTTTCAATGGATTTCTGGCTGATCGGCATTGTGATCTTTGTTATCCTGTTTGCATTATCCCCTTTTCTAAAGATTTTATATGGGCTTGAGAGTATCTGGGATGTGGCATTTGGAGCGGCCATAGTGAGTCTCTGGCTTGTAACGGCAGGATACAGGGGAATCTATCAGGGCAGGATGGATTTTTTTACTCTGGGTTTAAACACAGGCATAGAAGGGATCATCAGGACTGTTTTTGGAATATTATTCATTATGATCGGCTGGAAGGTGATTGGAGCTCTCGGCGCGTCAGTTATAGCGAGTTTCATTGTTATTTTTCTGCTTATTAATAATAAAGGCAAAATATTTCCCGATAAATTCAGGTTTAAAATAAACAAAAACCTGATGGGCGGTTTTTTTAAAACTTTCCTGGTCCTTGTCCCTTTCGGATTGATCAACAGCCTTGATTTGACCCTGGTTAAATACTGCGTTGGAGGTCAGGAAAGCGGCTATCTTTCCGCGTGCGCCTTGTTCGGGAAAAATCTTGTCATACTATCCCTCGTTTTTTCCAATGTGGTTTATTCATATGCATTAAAAACTAAAGAAGGCCATTTTTGGGCCGGGCTTATTTTAACACTGCTCTCTTTTTCATCGGCGGCTTTATTTACAGTCTTTTTTGGAAACTGGATGGTCGGTTTCATTTTTGGAAAAGATTATGACCCTGTGGTTAGTATGCTTCCTCTTTATATTATTGCCAGCCTTCCATTGGGGATCATGCAGAACATCATTAATTTCGCTATTGCTAAAAATGTCAAAAAGATGAATATCATTATGTGGCTTTTATTGATTATTCTATGCGGTATTTATTACTTTACTTTAAAAACGGCCGCGATCAATATGTTTTTAATCATTATGGCTGTAACGCTCTTCATAGCGGACGGCCTGTTGATAGCAATAGTATTTATATCTAATTGGTATAGTTCAAAAAAAGCTTTAATTCATATAAACAATCAATAGTATTATAAAAAATAACTATTGACAGAATAAATAGATAAGTTAAAATGAAACAAGGGTTTTTATAAAAGGAGGGCATGCGTGAAGAGGGAAGGAGAGTTTTCCAGAAAAACAAGGGAAACTCATATAGATTTAAAAATGAATATTGACGGCGGCGGCATATATGAGGTCAATACAGGGGTCGGTTTCTTCAATCACATGCTGGAAACGATTTCAAGACATAGTCTCATTGATATGAGAATAAATGCGAGCGGCGATACTCATGTTGATTTTCATCATCTGGTTGAGGATACGGCGATCCTTATTGGAAAGGGAATGAATGAGCTGCTCAAGGAAAAGAAAGGCATCAGGCGTTTCGGTTATGCTACGGTTCCTCTGGATGAGGCCCTGGTAGAGGCGGCCATAGATATCAGCGGAAGGCCTTTCTGTCAGACTAATTTCTCAAAATATTCCGGGGAAATCGGCAGCTTTAGTTTTGAGCTGGGGGATGTCTTTTTTAACGGCTTTGCCTCAATGGGGTACACTATTCATATTGTTGTAATATCGGGAGAAAACCTGCATCATATTATGGAAGCTTCATGCAAGGCTTTTGCCAGGGCTCTCAGAATGGCCCTGGAAATTGATGACAGGGCAAAAAACTCGATTCCTTCAACAAAAGATTATATAGAAAAGGTTTAATTGAATTATGATTGCAATAATCGATTACGGGATGGGCAATCTGGCGAGTGTCTATAATGCTTTTAAAAAGGTGGGTATAGAGGATGTCGCGGTCACATGCAGACCTGAGGATATTATAAATGCCGATAAAATTGTTCTTCCGGGAGTGGGAGCATTCGAGGACGCGATAAAAAACCTTGAAAGCTGCAGGCTGGTTTATCCAATTATTGATTTTATCCGCTCAAACCGGCCTTTTCTCGGGATCTGCCTCGGGATGCATCTTCTTTTTGAGAGGAGTTATGAAAACGGGGTTTTTGAAGGACTGGGTGTTCTTAAAGGGGAGATTGTCAAGTTCAATGTTTCTTTGCCGGTCCCTCATATCGGATGGAATCAGGTCTCTTTATTGAAGAAAGAGGGGATTTTTGACAATTTGGCAAATAATGCTTATTTTTACTTTGACCATTCCTATTATCCGGTTCCGGCCAATACTGATATGATTGCGGCGACTACTAATTATGAAATTGATTATGCGTCATCAGTAGTGAAAGGCAACATTTTCGCAGTTCAGTATCACCCTGAAAAAAGCCATAAAAATGGCTTGAAATTAATTGAAAGGTTTGGCAAATTATAATTATTTTTGTATATTTAATTAAAAAGGAGAAATAAATGTTAATAATACCGGCAATAGATATAAAAGATAGAAAATGTGTCAGGCTTGTCCGCGGAAATCCGGAATTTGAAACTGTCTATTCAAATGAACCGGTTTTTCAGGCCAAGTTCTGGGAAAGGGAAGGCGCCAGGAGGCTGCATATTGTCGATCTGGACGGCGCTTTTGAGGGAAAAACGAAAAATCTCGATATCATCCAGAGGATCGTGGAAGAAGTGAATATTGAGATTGAAGTCGGCGGGGGCATCAGGGATAACCGCATTATCAGGGCGCTCAAAAACAGGGGCGTTCATAAAATCATCATCGGGACAGCGGCTATTGAGAACAAAAAATTCATCAAAAATCTCTGCAAGAACGATCCCCATGGCGTTATCATAGCGATAGACGCCGCGGACGGCTTTGTCGTCAAGAACGGATGGAAAGAAACTACCAATAAAAGAGCTGTGGATATAATCAAGGAACTTGAAGAATTCGGTGTTGAAGAAGTTATTTATACTGATATTATGCGCGACGGTACTCTGGAAGGCCCGAATTATGACGCCATTGAAACAATGCTGACTGTGACGGATATTCCCATCATTATTTCCGGAGGGGTTTCCAATCTTGATGATATTAAGAAATTAAAAGAATATGAGCCGATGGGTCTTAAAGGCATAATTATCGGCAAAGCTCTTTATGAAGGGCGCTTCAAGCTGTCAGAAGCTATGAAATATGAATAAAACCTGTCAGGAAAAGGTATGTCCATAACCCGAAGGATTTCAAGGCAGATCCGCATAGGCAATGTCCGGATAGGCGGAGATGCGCCTGTTCCCATTCAATCGATGACCTCAACTCAAACAAGTAATATTAAAGCGACTGTCAAAGAAATAAAGCGGCTTGAGAATGCCGGCTGTGATATTGTCCGACTTGGTATTCCGGATGAAAAATCGGCAAATGCGATAAAAGAGATAAAAAAAGAAGTCAAAATGCCTTTAGTAGCGGATATCCATTTCGATTACCGCCTTGCTATTGCTTCCATTAATTCCGGTGTTGACGCTCTCCGTATTAATCCGGGTAATTTAAGAAATAAAGAAGAGATAAAAATAGTCGCTCATGCATGCAAAGAAAAGAATATACCTATCCGTATTGGCGTCAACAGCGGGTCAATCGACAGGAAAAAATATTCACAACCTGACGCGGAAGCTCTTGTAGATTCAGCGCTCAATCATATACGTCTTCTTGAAGATTCTGGATTTTCGGATATAAAAGTTTCATTGAAGTCTTCAGATGTTGCTACAATGGTTGAAGCTTACCGTCTTTTTGCCCCGAAGAATGATTATCCCCTTCACCTCGGAGTGACTGAGGCCGGCGGGTATGAGCAGGCGGTAATAAAAAGCTCTGCCGGCATTGGGGCGCTTCTTCTTGACGGCATCGGCGACACAATCCGTTTCTCTATTACCGGAGATGTTGTAAAAGAAGTTCAGGCCGCTAAAACACTCCTTCGAGCTTTGGGGATCCGGCGCGAAGGCATTGAGATCATATCCTGTCCCACCTGCGCAAGAAAGGAATTTAATGTTGAGAAAGTTGTTGAAGAACTGACTTTCAGAACAAAAGACTATAAAAAATACATGAAAGTTGCCGTTATGGGTTGTGTTGTAAACGGACCGGGTGAAGCGGTTGAGGCTGATATAGGGGTTGCAGTAGGTAAAAAAGAAGCGGTTCTTTTTGAAAATGGAAGAATTATTAAGAACATATCTAAAAGCAAAATATTATCTGCTTTAATAAATAAGATTGAGAATTATCAAAGGCAGTGAATTTTATTCCAAAACCTTTAATTTAATTGTCTTGATTTTTGATCGTATAGTTGAAAGCTTAATTATTAGGACTTTTTTTCCGATAAAATAGCAATGAAAAATGAAATAATATTTTTCTTAAACCCCTTTACATTTAAAATAAATAGATATATAGTATTTATGGGTAAAAGGGGTTTTATTCGGCTTTTCAATAAATAAATCCTTTCCGGAGTCAATAACAAAATAATTGACACATCATTAGTTAATTAGAATTTTCTTTCTAAAAAGAATCAGTAATATCAAGATTTTTGTTGAAATCATATGTATGAAAATTTTACATTTTTTTTGTTTGAGGTGTATAATTTATAGAATGCGAGGAATGCCTCAATACAAAAACAAATCAAAAAAGATGTGGATAGTGAGGGATGTTTGAAAAAAAATTAATTAAATATTTATTATTTAATGATTATATAATTTATTTATATATATAGGGAATCTCTATCCTCTGGGGGGAGGGTTTGGAGCGTTTCTTTATGAAAATATTTTAGAAAAAGCCTTTAAGAAAATGTTTCTTGAATAATTAATAAGATGTGAATTTTGGGTGGGAGGAGTTTATGGTGTTTCTGAGAGGGCTTATCTTATTTATTATTTCATGTCTTTTTATTTTTATAAAAGGCTGGTCTTATTATTATTCCCAGAATTTTACAGCTACGCCTGCGGGAGCGGGATGGACAACCAATCTCAGATACGGCATTGATACCGGTATAACCAATGAAGCAACATCGGAAACGATTACTTACGGCGCTGCTGGAGCATCATTCGCCGGATTAATAACCACTGCTATGACAACTATAGATTTGTTAAAAGGCTGTATGCTCAGATATGATACGAGTTATAATGCCAGCCCAAATCAGCCTTTCGGATATGAAGTGACCAGGAGTTCGGTCCGTTTAGACAGTCATGATGATGCGACAAACCCGGAATCCGGAAGAATGTGGGCGGCTTTCAGTTTGTGGCTGGTGCAGTATAAAGCCGGAGTGGATAACGGTAACTGGACTGGAATTAAATATGATAATTTTCTTAATTTTATGGAATTTTACCGGCCGAAACTGGGCAGTGAAGCGGATACAAGGCCGCAAAGTTACTGGGGAAAAAATGATGATATTCTCAGCGGTTATGATCTGTCAGCAATTTCCAATGCGTCTGAAACCGGGGTCGTTAATTTAACGAACTATCTGCAGTGGTGTTATGATGATTACTGGGGCCGGAATACATATCATACCGGAGGGCATGATAATGCTTATTCCAATAATGTTAATGTCATCAAGATCCGTGTATCGACTGACGGGGCATATGCCTATCTCTACATCAATCCGAATCCCAATGGCTTAGGCAGTCTTAATAACAGCGATGGTACGACAGGATCTTATCCGAACGAGTTTCTTCTTGTCGCAAAAGAAAGCATCAGCTATTCTAATAATTTAATTGCCATGTTCGGTGTTGAAGCCAATAGAAGCGATCAGCAATTTAACAACGCAGCTGTATCAAATTTTACAATCCGTTCTGTATGCTCTTCCGTAACCTCGGAGATCGCTCCATATCAGGTCAAAGCTAATTCAACTACGAGGCTTTATACAGTTATAACACCTGTCTTTTCAAGCGCGAATGAAGCAGGAGTTGGGGAGTTTTATGTTGATATGCCGGCAGGCTATGCATGGACAAATGAATTTACAAACAGCATCAGCATACAGTGGATTGATACAAACGGTACGGCGGTAAAAACTTTTGGTAAATCATATGGCGGCGATGCGAATCCGGCAGCCGGTAATGTAAGAATTATTGTCAAAGATCTTTCATCCGGTGATAAAAGACGGCTCAAAGTACGTTTTAATTCATCCGAGGTGTTTCATCCGGATAACGGCTGCGGAACGGCAGCCACCAACGCGATCCTTTTAATTGTTTCAAATTTTACTTCCGCTGCGATTGCTGATTCGAGCGGCAAAAGTTTTACAATTTATGTGAATAATGAAAAATATAATGATACCGCATGGACTAAGGTTGCGACGACAGGTAAAATGCAATCCTATGCAGGCGACGCTTATAATATGGTATTGTTAGGGCAGGCCGATAATAATACACTGGCATTCCGGACATATAATGATCCTTACGGCGTGGCCGGTCTTTCCGCGGGAATTACGCCGACTTCTCCCTATCCCTTCATGTATGAAGGGGATATAAATCAAACACTTTCCTATACTATTTCGGCTAAGGATGCGACGAATAATAATGCCGATATCGGCCGTGTTGTAATAATAGTTCCTGATGGTTTTACAATAAATTCGAATACCATGGCAAGTCTGCGTATTGACCCGAGTAATATTTCTTTAAGCAACAATTCGGGGAAGCAATATATTGTTGTGGATTATTCCAAAGCGGGTACGGCTCTTGTGGCTGGGAGCGGGATTGATACCATCAGTTTTCAAAACAATACAACAACCAATTTTTTAACAAATGAAGTGATGGTTTTCTGGAAATCTTTATCTTATTCAGCTTTGGCGGGGACTTCCTTTGTCACGAATTCAACCAATTCGGAAATTATTTATCAACAGCTTTTAGTCAGAAAAAAGCCGCCGAACGGAGATGGTTATATTGCGGTAAGCCCCAATGTCATTCCAGCTTTAACAAAAAACACTGCCGTCAGTAATAATTACAGCTATGTTATTCAAAATTTAGGCGATAATGGGAATAATATCAGAAAAGCCCTGATAAATCTTGGAAATTATTTTACAAATGCGGTAAATGTTACAAATTCAATTCCAGCGGTGAGTTCCATTTATAGTTCAAATTCATCGGTCTGGATAGAAGTGAATTATGCCGCTTCCGGAAAAGTATTGTCCAATAATAATATCGATACTATCAGTTTTACAGCTTATGATAATGTGCAGCCTTTAACAAATGTTATTTTAGTTGGATCGAATACGTCTTATGCGGATAACGGGAATGGGGACGGATGGGTTCCGCTTAACCGGGATTCACTGGGGTGGGAAGTTTCATTCTATACGCCTCCTGCAGAGCTCAGAGCGCGGATAATATTCCCTGAAGATGAATACGGCGGTCCCAATCCATTTAACAGGCATGAGGAATATACTGATATTGATTTCGGCACAAATATTCAAATTGAAGTAAAAAACTGGGGAGAAGCCGGGAATGACATCTCGCTTGTAAAGATCATCTGTCCTTTTGAGATCACAAATATTTTATCGCTTAATTCTTTAAACGGCGCTTTTTTATCTACAAATAAAGAAAACGGCTCGAATGTTATTATAGCTTCCTATGCCGGGATGGGTAATTTGAAAGCATCTCTTACCGATCCTTCATTCGGCAGTAATGATATCATTAATTTGAATGTTCTGGATTCTATTACTCAGGCAATGGATGTGAGCTTTACGGTTCAAGGTAAAAATACAACAAATTATGCCGACAGTTCCCCTCTTGAGGGCGGAAATCTCATAATGAATTATATATATCCGCCTGTTATGGCAGACAGCTTTGTATCCGTGTCGAATGGTTTTATTGATGCGGCGACAAATACGGCGACAATAACATATACTATAAATAACCTCGGGAGATATGGAAACAGGATCATTCAGGCATTTGTTTATTTTCCAACCAATTATATCACAAATATTCAATTTAACGGAAGCCTTCTCGGTGCGGCCGCGAATTATAGCAGCGGCGTTTTAACATTGTCATACGGGAACAAATTTCCAGGCGGAACAAATGATGTAATAAATGTAACTATGTGGGACAATGTGGAAAGCGCGAAAACCACATTCGATCTCACCTGCGGTATTACCAATGACCGAGAGCTGTCAAATTCAATTGGAGTTACTTCTAATCAAACACAAACAGTATATATTACCCCGCCGCCCACTCTCTATTCCTACCGTCTCTTGCCAACAATATTTTATAATGCTAAAATCGGCGCTACTAATACAAACCAGCTTGTGATAAGTGTTTCTAACAGAGGATGGGGAAGTAATAAGCTGAACAGGATTAAAATCGATATTCCTCAGGATTTTATAAATGAAGTCACTCTGGTCAGCAACGCTTTGACTGGACTTATAAATACTTCAAGCGGTCCTTTGCAGATATCCAATAATAATAATATATGGTTGATGTATGACCAGGCTGGTACAAATTTGACGGCAGGCGGCAGAGATGACATCTATCTATGGATTGAAGTGAGTTCGACAAATGTCACCAATACAACCTGGACGGTATGGGCGGCTAATAATTCGACAAATGATTACAGTCAGAGCCTGACAAATAACGGGTTTATGCTGGACGGCGGAATGAATATGCTGTCGCTTGTCGATAGGCCGCATGGTTATACGGCTACCACGGAAGTTCTGACTCCTTCAGTCGTCAATGCTTATACAAACCGGATTAAAAACGGGGATACCATTAATTCAGGGCGTTCGATTTCAAGGGTCAGAATAGGAATGCTTTCCATGTTTACTCTGGTCAGTAATATAATGAGCAGTTCTCTCGGAGCATGTACAACGAATGGTAATTATATTATAGTGAATTACGGCGTTCCGTTAAGTCCCGGATCGCTGGACACAATAGTATATTATGCTTATGATAACTGGACATTCGGTGAAACGAGAGAATCCTTTACATGGGATGTTGATTACGGCGACGGTTCCGGATGGCATCCGGCGGGCACAACACCCGGACAGACTAATGAAGTTTATTTCAGGAATCCAACAGTAAGCGCCCGTACCTATGTTACACCCAATCAGGTTTCGCAGGATTTCCCTACGAATAATTATTCATTTTATCTTGAAAATATAGGGGAAAGCGGAAATAATATTGCTGTTGCCAGAATTACAGCCCCGAATTTTATAACCAATATTTCAAACGCTGTTTCATTGATAAAATCCGGTATAATCACGATAACAAGCAATATTGTCACAATTTATTATACGAATAGTCTGCTTGCCAGCACAGAAACAGATCTTATCAGTTTAATCGGTTATGATAGTATCAGTAACTCGACAACAAATGATAACTGGCAGTTATATGTTTATAATACGACGAATTTTACCGGCGGCGAGAATGCTATAATAGTTGTTGGAAAAAGTCTTGGATTGAATATTGTGGCACCGGATGTCAGGCCGAGGATTTATATCGAAGCGACAAATTCAGTCTCGGATCAGGAAAAGAATGTTATCTATTCGAGTTTGACTACAAATTATCTGAAATTTTATATTTACAACTTAAGTCCAACAGAAGATAGTCTGGATGACAGCATTACAAAGCTGAAAATTACCCTGCCGATGGGCGGAATACTGGATACTAACACGCTGTCCGCGACAAATTTAATCATATCAAACGCCGTTACAATTCTATCCAATGGGGCTCTCTGGGTTGATTATTCCTCCTCCAGAATACTTTCGGGACAGCATGATGAAATCCTTATCCGGGTAAATGATACAATTACTCATTCAGAAACGAATTTAACATGGAGCGCTGATGCCGCATTTGTTTCAACTTATAATAATTATAAAAACGCGGCTTTATACTCTTCTGATAAATCGCTAAGTATTACATACAGAATGCCGCAGCCTGCCGGTTATATTACAATGAATCCGTCTCAGCTTTATCAGAACCAGACTAATTTTGTGATGCATTTGTCTCTCAGTAATTCAGGCATGGGTACTGCCGATCTGGATTATCTCTGGGTTACTTTGCCTAATGAATTAAAGACCGGTTTTGACTTAACAAAAATATCCAATACAAAGGCCATAGCGACAAATTATAACAGCGGCACCGGGCAAATCGAGTTTTACTATTCATCGCCGTTATTGACAGGCCAGCAGGATGATATTTATTTGTCTCTGAATAATGCTTCTGCCGTTTCGACTAATTTATATATTGATTCAAAAGTCAGGGATTTTATATACACCAATACAACATCAATTGAAACAAATAAAAATCTATTCATTTCGACTTATCCGGCAGTGTCTGTTACACCGAATGTTATTGATACAACGACGTCAACCAATCTTTTGACAATAACTCTGGATAACATTATAAACGGCACACTGAATGTGAAAAAAGCCATACTGGTACTTCCTGAAGAATTTACGAATATTATATCCATACAGAGCAGGATTATAACTAATGCGGCCCATATTACGGGGACAGCGACAAACCTGGTATTAAATTATGATGATGAGGGAAAAGAAATCGAAGTCGGGGATTATGACGTCATCACTGTTAATTTAGCAGATAATTTTAATGTCGGCACTATAACAAACGGGCTGCTGGCTTATGTCAGCGACGGGCAGGGATTCGGCTTTGTGCAGACAAAGGTCAGGGTCTCCGGTTCGACTAATATCATATTTCAGATGCCTCAGCCTGTATCACAAAGCAGGCTGTACCCGGACACAATCAGTTTGACGACAACGACAAACAGCATGTCGATATGGATAACAAATGAAGGAAGCGGAAGCAGCGCCATACGTTTTGCGAGAATATGGCTGCCGTCCGGGCTCAGCAATGTCTCGCCGGCTATCACAAGCAGCAATATCGGCTTGACTGCATATATACCGGAAAGCAATCTGATTTTTGTTCAATATACTAATGAAAACCTTTTATCGAGCGGTAAAGAGGATTGCCTGAGCTTTATTTTTACGAATAGAATAAATTCTGTCAGCAATCTTTCGGTCCTGGTTAAGGTCGCGAATTTAACCAATAATCCGCAATACGTTAATTCCCCGGGCGTAATTGGGCCAAATTTGATGATACGTGTAGATTATCCGCCTGTTGCGGCTGAAGGATATTTTAATAATAGTAATACTTTATATATTATACAAACGAATTCAAGCCTGACTTACAGGATAATGAACAGGACCTTTGATACGGTGTTAACGCAGGCGGTTATTACTCTGGACACAAATTTATTTACAGGTATAAGCGTTGCAAGTTTAAAAGCCCTGAGCAGTTCTTTTAACAGCGCCAGCAATCAGATTACATTCAGCTACGATCCATTACAGACAAATTTCGGTTTCAGCGGTTATGATGATATTACATTTAATTTTAAGTATTCACTCAGTAATTCATATTTGATACCGGTTCATACAAGGGTTTGGCTGACAGGAAATACAATAACTAATATAGATACGCTTGCATCGGCGGGTAATGTTTCATATATTCTGATAACAAATTCTTCATGGGGCGCAGTGAGGGGAACTATATTCCCTTCAATAAAACCAGTTAATGTAAAGCTTTATTACCCCGGCACAAGTACCGCGGCGACGAATGTAGACGGCGCTGTTATAACGGCCGTATCATCAGGCACGGGAATATATGATATTGATAAAGTTCCCGCCGGAACTTACAATTTTGAATATACAGCAGCAACTTATAGAACTTATAGAATAAACAATTTTAAGGTAAATGCCAACACACTGAATATAATATCAATAATCACAATGGATAATGCGCCTCTGATCGCAGGGCTGACAAATTCCAACCAGGAAGTCGATTGCTATGATGATAATAGAAGCAAGGT
The DNA here is from genome assembly GCA_963835575.1 of uncultured Spirochaetota bacterium. Taxonomy (GTDB): domain Bacteria; phylum Spirochaetota; class Brevinematia; order Brevinematales; family JAOACQ01; genus CAVYGN01. The sequence goes on from CAWIGG010000002.1 coordinate 699,585, forward strand.
GATCTTTTTAACAAACGGCATTGAGAAGCAGTTTGCAGTCAATATAAAAAGAATGCCCTTTACTGAGATACAGAAAGAGAAGGTCAATTCTGAAAATCTTATTAAAGAACCGTCAACAAAAGATTATTTGAGCAATTATATGTTCGACTTGAGTGATATTAATGATAATCAATTGAAGGGGGCCATTATCACCAATGACGCTATCATGTACCTGGCTTATGATGTCACTAATATTACATCAAGAGGGTGGAATGAAAATGATCTAGCCATTTATTACTGGGATGAAACAAAACTCAATTCGCGATGGATCAGGTTGGGCGGAGAAGTTGATAAAGTCAATCAATTTGTAATAGCCAAAGTTAATTACATACATCAATTCTATGCTGTTATGGCTAAAAGCGGAGATGGAAAAAGCAACGGCGCCATTAGAAACGTGAGCGTCAGGCCCAAGATATTCACGCCGACCAAGGACCAGAACGGCTATTTTGGAAGCGTCCGTATCAGCTTTGAACTGGATCCTGCTCAAAAATATGATAGTTATGAGGTTAAAATATATGATCTACGGGGTGATCTGGTCAAGAGTTTTAAGAGAAGCGGCTCCTACACTCAGGGCGAGGTCGCATGGGATTCCCGTGACGATGGCGGCTATCCGGTTAAAGGCGGAGTGTATATTTACCGTGTGAAAGCCGGGACGAGTGTTTTTGCCGGCACTATAATCATTGTGCGGTGAGGGGGCGGATATGAATAAAATATTATATTTATCTATAAACTATCTTTTACAGGCAGGGAAAAAAATGCATCTATTTTACCGCTTTATACTGGTATTTCTTGCTTTGATTATCTGCAGTTCAGGCTTTTCCCTCTCTTATTATTATTATGAAGATTTTGAAGCAATGCCTACGGCCGCTAATGGGGCAAGTTATTCTAATAATGGTATTTATTCGACCAACGGATGGAGCTGGAACTATAGATTAGGAAGAGATGTTATAGCTTATGATGTCTGGCATAGCAGTACAGCAGTAACACCAACTCCTTGGTATGGAGGAGTGGAAATTACAAACAATGGAGGAAATAAACGTCTCTTTATATACGGAAGGCCGAATAATGAAGACCTCTTCTGGAACAACTGGTGCATCGGGGACGGGATCAAATTCGATCCGAAAAGTAACCAGCAATTAGGTAATAGTTCGATAATAGCCACGCCTGAAAATCCTTTCGGCTATACGATAGTCAGATATACAACCAGCATTGATGCTTCCTGCGAGTCTCAGGCGCAGGCGGATTATCATAAAGGATTCGTAGGTGCATGGCTCGGCGAAGATATGCCGGGAAAAACCAATCAGAATGATTCTTTGAATAATTTCATTATATTTGAAGATAAAAGCGGGGACAAAGTACAGAACAGTTACGGATATTATTACAATGCGGATTACAGTGTAGATATTACAACATTAACTTCCGATTTTGATGGAAAATCGGTTGGTAATACAGCTCTATTGGGTACTGATTTTAGAAAAATAATGGATGATAATAACGCAGGATTTAATAATTCAATAAAATACAGCACGGCATATTCAAATCCAGTAACCCGCCCGTTGGGTATCAAAATGACTACAGACGGTTCAAAAGTGAGAATTTATGTCAATTTCAATCCGACCAATGAAACGGCTTACGGATTGTCCAACAGCTGGGTCCTGATAGTTGAAAAAGACGCGGCTATTGCACAGGACCTGATTGCGTACTTCGGGGATGAAACAACATATTATCTGCCTGAAGGCATAGAAGCCCAGTACGATAATTTCCTTATAAGGACTGTTACCAGTAATATTCAAGCTTCCATTTCTCCCCAGAAAGTTGTGACCAATGGTTTTGTCCGCTTTAATATGATCATAACTAATTTTATGGGTACAACCAATGACAGCGGTATAGGGGAATTTGTGGTTAAAAAACCTGCCAGTTATACATCAAACTGGATTTTATCCAATGTGAGCATCTCCAATGAATATGGAATGCTGACGGTCACAAATACAAATATGAATCCGCCTTCAGGCTACGCATCAGTATCAACAAACTCAAGCGGTGATCTCTATATACGGTTTAACATGTCATCAGGTTCATCGCATCAAATACTCACAAACAGCGTAGGGGTAGTTAATCTTCAATTCAGCATCTGGACTTCTCCAAATGCAAACAGCTCTGGCGAGAATTTTGAGGTGTATGCCGACTGCGTCAAGCATGCCGATACCGGCCCGGATTGGGTTTTTAATCAATCTACCGGTATTAAATACGCTACGACAGGAAAAAAGAAGGCATATCCTGTTTCATCGGATTCCCTATCGGTGCAAGTCTATACATCACCGGCTGCTTATGCGATGCTGTCTTCGCCGAACAGCCTGGTTGTCGGTCAGGACCAATCCGCCCTCAGTTTTATTTTATCCACTGAAGGGATATCAGGGGCGCCTAACATATCCTATGCAAGGATTTATATACCGGCCGGATTTACTGTCAGTAATAACAATCCGTCGACCAACATCAGTTCAATGGTACTGGGAAGCCAGAGTTTTCAAAATTGCTATCTGACTAATATCAATGGAAGCAATTTTATTTTTATCAATTATATGGGCGTGGGAGGCTTCCCGGGAATAAACGGCTGGGACACGATATCTTTCAATAATTACGGAACGCCTGCAATGCCCGGCGGAATCAATTATACGAATTTCCTCTGGCAGGTTTCTGTCGACAGTTCGGGAATTATCGGAGGTACAGTCTGGCAGAACACAATAACAAACAGTACTTACAGCCATCAGACATTAAGAATGACTATGTCCAATGCTCAGGTTTCAGCTTATATTACGCCTCAGAAAGCCGCTATAAATACCACGGTTCAAAGCAATCAGCTTCGCTACAGCTATTTTATTGAAAACACAGGTCAGATAAATAATAATGTTTATGGAATAAGGATTGATATACCCGGGGATTTTTTAACCAACAGTGTAACGAATATCGTGAGTACAAACGGCGGTATAACGAAATTATCAAATAGCTCGATCTGGGTAAATTACGCTTCTCCGCTGACGAGCGGTCAGAAGGATACCATCCTGTTTTACGCGACCCACACAAATACGGATGTCAATGCATCCAGTAAATCAGTCCCATTTTATTGTTATGCCGATAACAATAACAGCATAGGATATACAATTCAAAGGGAAGCGGCAGGACAGACCTGGAGTGTAACAATTGTACCTCCTTTACCGGCGGCGGAAAACCAGCTTTTTATTCCTGTCACGAATATTATCGGGACCAATACCAATGTTACAATGAATCCTGTTATTTATACTTCTGATGTGACTAATACATTTATACATAAGATATATAATACCGGTGCTATCGGTGTGAATATTAAACTGGCTGTAATATCAGTGGCAACAAACTATATTTCATCAATTTTCAATGTTTCAAGCTCACTGGCTGGCAGCCATTATCAAATCAGCAATATTAACGGAAGCAATTATATTTATTTAAAGTATTATGAAAATAACACGAATTTGTTATCAATGGATCAGGACCCGGCGGCGCTTGACACAGTCCAATTTACCGCTGTGGACAGTATAGCGGTCAATACATTCAGCATTATGCCCACAAATATTGGCATGCCGGTCACCGTTTATAAAACGACTAATGTTTCCATGGATCCGAATGATTACAGCACCTCTGCGATCGGCATCAAATATTCTGGAACCAATAAAATTTATGTCGAATATCCTCATGTCGCATTGGCGTATTATATAGTTCCGAACAAACTGGATACGACAACAATCACAAATTCAATTACCTATTTTATCACAAATCTGGGAATGCCGGGTAACAGTGTACATAATATAAAAATCAGTATTCCCACTAATATTTCCACCAATATTCAGAATGTTAACGGGGGAGTATTTGACCCGGTTACAAATAACATAGTAATCAATTTTCCGACGCCTTTAGATGGAGGGCAGTCAAGAACAGTTACTTTCAATATGATTGATATTGTTGACGGAAAAGATATAAAAGATATTTATTTATATCCCTGGGTTTCGAATGACAGGGAGAGCGTACAGGTCTCAAATGTGGTTTTAGGCATGAGCGGAAAGCTGGATTTTTTGCTTCCTAAACCGAAAGGCGGCGGCGGCGTCAGCCCGAATGTGTTCTTTGTCGATCTGAATGAACCATTAAACAGCGTTTTGACGCAGCAGTTCACAATAACGGTGACAAATGCGGGTGTGGGAACAGACCGCTTTAATAGCTTAAAAGTTGATATACCGGATGCATTGAATGGATTAATAAATACGGTTTATTCCACAAAGTTAGGAGTTTCCAACCAGGGTAACCCGTTATTGATAAAATTAAATGCGACCAATTTTGAAATAATATATTCTAACGCTTCGTCATTTATCCCGGCAAAAAATGCTGATACTATAATTGTTACCGCGCTTGTTTCCAATCTTAATTCTCTTCCGACAAATGGTGTATGGGATTTTTATGCGGACAACGGCTCTGTTTTAAATAATTTTCCCAACCCGGATATTACTTATTTTGAACTGACTGATGTCACTATCGGAAGTTCCGGATTATACGGCACTGAAAGGCCTACAGTCAGCCAGAATGGGGACACATTGACAACAGTCATCACAAACACATTTGATTATGTCATTCAAAACGGGAGTACTTTTAATGGAGAACCGGTCAGTAAAGCCAGAATAGAAATACCCTGGCCGTATACTGCGGTGATCCAGACTATGAATATCGGAGGACAGAGCGCCAACCTCTCGACAAATGGCGGTTATATATGGCTGAATTACGTTGGGCCGAATTATCTCTCAAGCGGTAATAATACAGCAATTGAAATTAAAACGGTCAAACCTCTTATTTCAGAAGCCACGAATGTTTTATGGAATTGCGATGTCTATTATTTGGATAATTCCAGCAATACGGCTGTCAGTAATGTGAGGGGCGATCCAAGACAGATGATTGTATTGCCTAACGCATATTTTTACAGCTATGTCTCGCCTAATGATGTGGGAAAAGATGAAATAGGAGTTTTATATACCTTTACTATTACAAATTACGGGGAGATCGGAAATAACCTGTATAAGATAAAAATAGTGCCGCCGACAACAAATTCAAATAATTTTTTAGTAATGACCAATATTGATAGTATTACATCAGTATTAGCGGGGACAAATACCATATATTCCAATGACGGCTGCGTTTATATCGATTATGGAGCGAATAATACGAATATTGTTTCTAAAGCCATCGATACTGTCAGTTTAAGAGCTTATGACAATCAGGATTCAATCGGTTTTAAGGGCCAATGGGCAGTCTATACGGCTAATGGAAAAACAATGAATCCAACAATTGCGACGGCTGATCCGGAAACCGGCATTGGAAAAAGCCTCTCTTATAATGTGATTATGCCTGATTATGATTCGACATATTATGTCATTCCCAATAGTGTTTCGACAGTTAGTACATCAAATACTATCAAAGTCGTCATTGAAAATGCGGGTAAAGGAACAAACAATATTAACAATGTGAGAATCTATTTACAATATCCTTTCCTGACGAATAATATCGCCGTATCAAGTTCAAACGGCGCCGCTTACAGCATGTCTTCCGAGGGAGGGACAAATTATGTTGATCTGCAGTATCCTCCGAATACTTTTGTTACAAATAAAGCGGATATTATTACACTCAATATCCAGGATGAAATGAATTACGGCGACACCAATATACTTGTTGATGTAAAAACCCGTTATAATACTTCAGTATTAACATATATTCCTTCAAGGATACAATCAGGATTTACGAACCTGATCAGTTTTTTAATGCCTCCGCCTGTTGTCAGCGCAAACTTTGTGTCCGATAGTGTTTATACAGTTCAAAGAGATTCAAAGCTGAGGTTCAGGATTATCAATAACGGCCTGGGAAGTAATGAATTAAGGAATATCAGTTTAACTGTTAATAGTTCATTTACAAACGGTTTAACTATTGCCAGGATTTCTGATAATCTGGCCACAAATATCATTTATGACAGCGCATCCGGTACATATGAAATGAACTACAGCAATTTTGTTATATTAATGACAAATGATATTGTGCTTGAGGTGACAAATACTAATACGCAGAAAATAAAGAATTTTAATTTTGATATGAGTTTCAATAATGGAATACGCAATACAAATTTGTCGCTTTATTTGAATGTTGATACTCCCCCTACCGCATCTCTCTTAACAAAAGAAGTTTATGCGCCAAACTACAGCAATGATGTAAAGATGAATTTCTTTAATTACAGCAGCGGAAGTTCTTCTATATATTATCTCAGAATAACTCCGCCCAATGTCTTTACAAATCTGCTGAACCCGACAAGCGCAAAAGGAACAGTTGTGAGTAATCTGGGAACAAATATTGTGATTTACTATGCCTCCGGTCTTGCTAAAACGGATAACGATACAATTGAAATGTGGGCGGTAGACAGCAACGATATGGTAGAAACCAGCAATGTTCCCTGGAAGCTGGAAGCTGATAATACCGGAGGCTATTCGGCTGTGGCTGAAGATCAGAGTAATTCTCTGGAAATGTCTCTTATTATACCTCAACCCAGTGTATCGAATATTGTTTATACTAAATGGTATGTGATCAATACCGGAAGTACAGAGTTAACAAATAGTTTTATTCTGATGTTCAGCAATATCGGCGAGGGGGCTAATTCAATATTTTCTAATATTGTGGTGCTTCCCAGCCAGCTATCCACTGTTTTAGCATCAACGTTGACTAATACAAAAACAGGTTCCAGGATTAATTTCAGCGGGAATAGTATAATTGTTGAGTATACAAATAGTTCGGGTTTATTCCCGGGAGAATGTGATACAATTACGTTTATGTTTACTAATACAGTTACTTCTTCTAAAGATCTCTATCTATCCACGCAGAGTTACAACGGCAGTTCCAAAGGGGACACAGAAGAGACATTTATTGTCAGTTTTATTTCGCCGCAGGAACCGACGGAAGGATATGTTGACGGACAAATGTCGATTTACAGCATAGATAATAACGCCGTTATTAAATATCATATCAACAACGGCATGTATGACCACGGCATCAGGGCAGTGAGACTTTCATTTGATAACACACAACTTTTTGTGACAAATATTTACTCAACGGTTTTAAATCAAAACTTAAGCTATAACCTGACACCGTCAAATATTATTATCCATTATAATACCCTGCTTCCTCCCAAACCTACAACCGGTTCATCCGGCAGTAATGAAATCCTTCTGATTGCGGTTAATTATACAAATAATCACAATTGGACAAATTATATGAATGCCGACGTTTTATATGACGGGGCTTATGATTACGCGCCGGCGCAGGTAAAGCCCGGTGAAAATAATTTCCTTCCTGTAATGATAGCGGACTTCGGCAGGGTGACCGGTATTGTTCTTCCCGGGAATTCCAATCCGACCATAAAACTGTATAATCACAACAGCGCCGTAACCGCGACGAATAAATTAGGGAATCAGATTACAGCAGGCGGCAATTCTACTACCGGCCAGTATACGCTTGATAATATACCGGCAGGCACCTATGACATAGGTTTTATAGGGAATCTGTATAAAGAAGATAAAATATCCGGTGTGCAGGTCCTAAATAATGTTATTACCAATATAAGCTTATTCAAGCTCAGAAGAGACATATTTAACCGTGATTCTACAACTGTTCAGACAACAGTTTCATTGGATGATACAAATTGTATTGTTACAATTCCAGCGGGGACATTGGGCGATAATTTTTCAATTGATATCTGGATTACAAATGTCAGTGTTGTGAGTGGAATGAGGGAAAAGCTCACAAGCGGCGGCTCAATCAAGTCTCCTTCCTATCCTGATAATGTTAAAGTATACAATCTTGATATCAGGGGAGTTGACGAGGACAAGAGATATGAACAGGAATTGAAAAACGATGTCATTATTTCCCTGCATTATAATGACATCGATATAAGCTCACAAGGCTGGAAAGAAGGTACATTGGCTATTTATTACTGGAGGAGTATGACCAAAGAATGGATCAGGATCGGAGGCGCAGTGGATACCACCAGAAACATGGTAACGATCAAAGCAAGCTATCTGCATCAGTATTACGCGATAGTTGATGAGAATCCGGGAAGCACGAAAGTTAAAGGTATTGTCAGCGTAAAGACCGATCCGAAAATATTTACTCCGGGCGTGAATAACAGAACATTTAAAAATATTAAAATATCCATCGGCTTTGAAGACGCTCATGATACTTACCAGGTTAAAATTTATGATCTGAGGGGAAATCTTATCAGATCGTTTGTCCGGAGCGGTGAATACAAGCAGGGAGAAATTTACTGGGACGGCACAGATGAAGATGGATATAATCTGAAGACTGGGGTATATATTTATAAAATTATCGCGGGAACAATTGTTTACAGCGGTACTATAGTGATTGTCAGGTAAAGGAGGAACGGGGTATGTTAAAAAGATATTTAATTATTATTTTATTTATTCTATCTATATCATCAGCTTACTGTGCTTATGAAGACGGGGAAAGAAATGCGCGGAGCCGGGCAATGGGCGACGCTATTTTTGCCGATTTTGACGGTGTGAACACCATGAATTATAATCCGGCTACCATAGCGCTTGTTCGAAGCATACAAACTTACGGGGCCTGGGATACGCCCTATACAGGCTTGAATGACGATACAGGTATCAATACAATTCACTTTGATCTTGTCGTTCCATTCTGGAATAGTTTTACAATCGGCCCCGATCCCTTCCTGACAAAAAGGGCGGCTTTAGGAATCAGCGTAAAGAGACTTTCAGTAAGCGGCATAGATTCTGACGGCGCTAATGTGGAGTTTTATCATGAGGCGGAATACAGTTTAATTTATGCTAAAGATTTGAACGATGCCCTATCAAAAGGAGCGAAAATATCTGTCGGAGTAAAATTTAATTTGTTTGATATCGGCATTGGAAATACAGTGGATGTTCAAAATAACGAGAATATTGTTCAGCTCTCCAGGCTTTCATTCGGTATGGACGCGGGTTTGACTTATGATTTCAGCGAGACTATTCATATCGGCCTGGCTTATAATAATTTAGTGCAGCCTAATATTTCAATAATGCCCGATGGGACAGATGTCCTTCCCAGCGAATTAAGATTAGGGGCCAACTGGGATATCGGAGATTTTTTATTTTTCAAAAAGGCCAAATTGGGTTTCGGTATAATCAGTTACGGAAGAGATCCGAATGATAACCGTCAGGCAGATATGTCCTGGAACCTTGGCTATGAATTCAGGCAGCTGACAGCCAGCGAGATAATTAAAGGGAGTACATTTAAAGGTGAAATGCTGGCTTTCCGCTTTGGTATGATTTATCTGCAGAAAAAGACAGGAGATGACATTGATTTGTATATAGTTAAACTTACAGGAGATCTTGTTATGACAGGCGGTCTTGGTTTTACTTATGAATTTAATGAGGCGCATCAGGTAAGTGTTGATTATTGTATTGATTATGGTTTGAACAATGGAGCATTGAGACAAACCGTTGGTTTGAGTTACCGTTATTTATTCCCGAACAGCGCTTTTGCTTATAAAGAAGAAGAAAGAAAAGAGTTGGAGTTTGAAGAGTTGATGCAAAAGCGCCAGACTGCTGTCACCAATCAATCTCAAAATAATCAATATAATCTGCCTGTAACTCAGGAGACAAATAAAACAAAAACAAAAGTCAAATAGATCATTTTAAGTAAAAAATAGAGGCTGTCTTTAGATAATTGGACAGCCTCTTTTTATTAGAAAAATTATTCATTAAGGTGTATAATAAAACCGGCATCAAGCATGGAGGGCTATCTTCATGGAAATAAACGAAGAGCTGAACCAGATTATCCTTGCCGGATATAATGAAGCCAAGACCAGAAAGCATGAGTTTTATACGCCCGAGCATCTTCTCTACGCTTCATTATTTTTTGAAAGCGGTATTGATATTCTTTACCATTGCGGCGGCAATATTGAAAATCTTAAACAAAATCTTGATTCTTATTTTAAAAAATATCAGGAAGTCATGAATGAAGAGGTTGAACTGCTTGAATCAATGGGACTTCAGAATGTGCTGACCAGAGCCATATATTCAACGTCCGACCCGAGGAAAGAAGAAATAACCATTGGAGATATTTATGCCGCGCTGATGGATGAAAAAGAATCATTTGCCTCATATTTTATCGGGAAGGAAGGAATTACAAAACTCGACCTGCTGAATTATATTTCCCATGGCATTTCTGTGATTCCAGGGGATAATTTATCTCAATTGCCTCCTATGGAGATTGAAGATGAAAGTATGGAGGAAAAAGGAAACCGTCTTGAATCTAAGAACAATATTTTGAGTTATTTTACCTCGGAATTGGTGCAGATGGCTAAGGCGCATGAATTTGAACCTTTAATCGGCAGGGAAGATATACTGGAAAGAACAATTCAGGTTCTTTGCAGACGTTTTAAGAATAATCCGATCCACGTGGGCGAACCCGGCGTAGGTAAAACAGCTATTACACAGGGTCTGGCATTAATGATTGCCCAGGAAAAGGTACCGCCTGTTTTAACTGGCGCGAAAATATATTCTCTTGATATGGGCGCCCTTCTTGCCGGTACCCGTTACCGGGGTGATTTTGAGGAAAGGCTTAAAAAGATCCTGAATGAACTGCTCAAAATGGATAAGGTAATCCTGTTTATTGATGAAATACACACTATTGTGGGGGCAGGGGCGGTTTCAGGCGGGGCTCTGGACGCCTCCAATATACTAAAACCGGCTCTTATGTCGGGAAAAATGAGATGCATCGGAACTACGACATACGAGGAATATAAGAAATTTTTTGAAAAAGACAGGGCATTGTCCCGCCGTTTTCAAAAGATTGAAGTGGATGAACCCTCGGTGGATGAAACTTACAAAATTCTTCAGGGCCTGAAAAAGAATTATGAAGATTATCACATGGTAAAATATCAGGATGCCGCGTTAAGGGCGGCGGTTGAATTGTCTAATAAATATATTAATGACAGGCATTTGCCGGATAAAGCCATTGATGTGCTTGATGAATCCGGGGCCTTACTCAGAATGAAGAAAGGACCGGCCGATAAAAAAAGGATTGTTGTTAATGCATCTGATATAGAAAAAATCGTGGCTAAAATGGCGCGTATTCCGGAAAAATCGATTTCTCTCAATGAAATGGCAAATTTAAAAAGTCTGGAGCAGGAATTAAAGAAAAGGATTTTCGGGCAGAATGAGGCAATTAAAATGATCGCCGAAGCGATTAAAAGGTCAAGGGCCGGGTTCCATGATGAGATAAGGCCCGTTGCTTCATTCCTTTTTGTCGGGCCGACCGGAGTAGGTAAAACCGAATTGGTAAAACAGCTGGCGCAGGTACTCGGCATTCCGCTTATCCGTTTTGATATGAGTGAATATCAGGAAAAGCATACTGTGGCAAGGCTGATCGGGGCTCCTCCCGGATATGTCGGTTATGAGGAGGGCGGTCTATTAACAGAAGAGATCAGAAAAAAGCCTTATTCCGTTCTGCTTCTGGATGAAGTGGAAAAAGCCCATCCGGATATCTTCAATACCCTTCTCCAGGTTATGGATTACGCCACACTGACAGATAATACAGGCAAAAAGGCGGATTTCAGAAATGTCATACTGATAATGACATCAAACGCCGGGGCCAGAAACCTTGAACAGACGGATATAGGATTCAGCGGCATGAATGATAATAAAAAATCGGTCGCAAAAGCTATTGAAATACTTTTTTCACCGGAATTCCGCAATAGACTGGACGCTATAGTCCAGTTCAATGCCCTGGAAAAAGAAATAGTTCTCAGCGTTGTTAAAAAGCAGCTGAAGGAATTTCAGGCCCAGCTGAGGATTAAGAAGATTAAACTGACTGTTTCTGATAAGTGCCTGGAATATCTCGCCGATAAAGCCTATTCAAAGATTTACGGGGCCCGTGAAGTATCGCGCTGGATACAGGAAAAAATAAAAAAATACTTCGTCGATGAGGTCCTTTTCGGCAGATTGACACATGGCGGTTCTGTTTACGCTGACATTATAGATGATAATATAGTGATTAAACCTGTTGAGAAATAAGCTTATGGCAGTTCTAAAAACTCACATTTGCCGACATTGTTTTTTGAACCATCCTTAATTAAACAACCGGCAGCAACTGCCGGAAAGAAAAGGACACCCTCCACGGTTTTCTTTAGTCGCGCGTCTTTTTAAGACCTATGGGTATTCTTCAGGCATATTATTCATAGAAGCTTGCTTGAATTGATGCCTTTCTCATGTCGCCCTCCCTGGCTTTATTCGAAAGGCAGCCGCAATCCATTGCGGCAAACACCCCACTTCTTTTATACATTCCTCAGAATACCGCTGACTCATTACTCAATCTTAAATAACTATTCTAAAGACTTGCAGGGAAAAACCGTAGAGGGTTGCTACGCTTTCTATACGGCTCTTTTACAATTAATAAGAGTTATAATAGAAAGTTGTGTATAGGAATAAATATTATAAAAAAGATGGCGTACCCTCTATAATTTATTTACGACAATAAACAAAAGGAGGAATACGCCATATGCCGAAGCACAACGAAGATTTTAAGCTCTTAGAGGCTTTTAATCAAGATGAAACAGTAGAATTTTTATGTCTTGAAGAATTGGCAAGGATCGGGGCCAGGGAAATAATCAAGAAGGCTCTGGAAGATGAAATTAATGGGTTTCTTCAGGAGAGAGAGCATTTAACTATCGAAGACGGGAGAAAGGCAATAGTAAGAAATGGGTATCATAAAGCCCGTCAGATTCTCATTGGTGGAGGGGCTATTGATGTATGTATTCCGAGAACAAGGAACCGACTCGGAGGCGACAATTTTCAAAGCCTAATAGTACCGCCGTATATGAGAAAAAGCCTGAGAATTGAGGAAGCCATTCCATTGTTGTATCTCTATGGAGTCTCAGAGATGGATATGGAGAATGCCTTGAGAGGATTGCTTGGTGAAGAAGCGAAAGGATTATCAGCCTCAAGTATAAGCAGAATGAAACAAGGATGGGGTAAAGAATATGATGAGTGGCGGACATCCGATTTAAGCGATAAAAAGTATTGCTATATATGGGTTGACGGCATTTACTTCAATGTACAGGGCAGCGAAGACCGTTTATGCACTCTTGTAATGATCGGAGCCAATGAGAATGGTGAAAAGGAGATTATTCTTGTTGAAGAAGGTTACAGAGAGAATTCCGAGACTTGGTTAGGGATATTAAGAAACCTAAAAGAAAAAGGTTTGAAAGGTCCTATTCTTTTTATCGGAGACGGAAGCCTTGGATTCTGGAAAGCAGCCAAAGAAGTATATCCTGAATCCAGATGGCAGAGATGCTGGGTTCATAAGATAAAGAACATTCTAAACAAGCTGCCCAAAGTATTACAGTCAAAGGCAAAAGAGATGCTTCATGAGATATGCAATGCTCCTGATAAGGATAATGCTATCAAAGCTTTTGAATTATTCCAGGCGGTTTTTAATCCTAAATATCCAGCAGCTGTCGAATGTTTAGAAAAGGATTGGGAGCTTATGATCGAATTTTATAACTGTCCGGCGGAACATTGGGTACATATCCGTACGACAAACGTAATAGAATCTACCTTCTCTACAGTTCGATTAAGAACTAAAAAGATGAGAGGCTGCGGAACCAGGGAAACGATTCTAATAATGGTCTATAAATTACTGGATAAGGCATCCAGGCGATGGAGAAAATTAAGAGGTTATGAAAAGATTAGCCTTGTATTGGAAGGCGCTGTTTTTGAGAACGGAGAGCTTGTAAAAAAGGCAGCATAAAAAAATGAGAGGGTATGTCATACACAACATTTGACAAAAACTCTTAATAAGGTTCTTTTTGGTAATAGTATTCTTTTATGGAAAAATGGCCTTTTTTCCTTCATCGGTCAGCGTAAACCTTCCATTCTTCCGGCTGCTGTTAAACCTGACCCATCCCAGTTCCTTGAGGATTTTCATATCCCGGTTCACCGAATTGCGCGACGCGCCGGTGATCTCCCTCATTTCGGCGGCGGAAAGCGACTTTTTTTCAGAAATGGAAAGGAGAATTCGAGCCAGCCGGACTGGAATGCTGGGCTGGCCGAAGTAGATTTTCAATCCGGCCGTCGAGCGTGTGATGATTTCAACTAATTGTTCGGATGATGCAGCACCATCGCCGGGGTTTGTAGACCCAGAGCCTGTGTTTGCAGCACCAATTTTGTTTGATGTAGACTCAATTATCTCAGATGTAGCACCAGAATTCTCTGATGTAGACCCATTTTTCCCGGATGTAGCACCATCGTTGAAGCTTGTAGACTCAAAATTGTCCTTTGTAGAACCAATTATCTGCTTCATAGACTCAAAATCGGAGTATAAAGACTCAAATTCCTCCGTGAGGGTGGTGCAGAGCGATTGGTGGAGAACGATCTTGTTCCTGAGGCTGGAGAGCTTCTTCTCAAAATCCCTGACCAGCGCTTCGGAATTCCGGTCCGGCATATTTTTCCCCCTTTATTGAAATTCCTACCGCAGGAAATTGTACTCCGGGACGGGGAAAAGGGCAAAAATCCGGCTAATTTTCCTGAAGGCGGTTTGCATCCAGAATAAGGACCCCTGCGGTGCGCCGCCTGCGGAAAACTCCGCAGTAACCTTGATGTAAAAGGACACGGAGGGGAACGGTCAGGGAAAGGACCACAAAGCAAAGAAGAAAATGAGAAAAACTTCAGATTATCTATTCCGATATGTTATAATATTATAAATTTAGTCATAAGGAGGGGAATTCACATGGCTAAAAATAAACCATATGGAGATGGACATCGTGAAGGAGCGGTTAAAGACCGTTCTCAAGTCCATAATCCGAAAACCGACCGATGGGTCGAGCGAGATACTGGATCAGGCAGATTCATCAATCAAAAGAGCGATGTGAAGCCTTTCAAAGGTGTCAGGAAGGAAAAATAAACTAGTAGAACCCGGTTACAAGCCGGGTTTGATTATTTTAATAATTATTAGTTCTATAATTTATCATTGATACTGCGTTATTGTAATTATATTTATTTATAATGTAATAACCTGGATGTGTTGATGATAATTGTGATTCTGGATAAGCCTCATTCCAAGTTAAATCATAAATTGTATCTTCCCATTCGGTTACTGCATGATCCGATTCTGAATGATTTCCAATGATGACCAATTCAGGAGAGATCCCATATGTTAATCTCATTAAAACTATAAAAAGCATAGCATAAGCTTTACAATCACCTTTTTTTGTTAGCATAGTTACATAAGGGTCTTGCCAATAACCACTATCCCCATGCAGATATTCTTCTGAAACATAATTTACATATTTTGAATGCATTTCATGTAAAAATTGCACTGGTGTATAGGAAGAATAAAGATAATGAGTATAATAATCCATCTGCAAAATTTTATAAGCATCAATTCGGGAAACAGCATTTTGATTATTTTCGTATATTTTATGATTTCTGCTGTTTCTCAATTTTTGATTTTGATAAGTAATTCTATCTACTTTTGTTTTATTATCTCCAATATGAAGGTTGGCCATTACTATTCCTAATAGGATTCCAATTATACTTCCGATTAATAATTTTGACCATAATGATGATTTTGGAATATTATTAGTTGCATATTGTTGTTTTGTGATTCGTTTTTCTTTAATAATTTGGTTGATAGCAGGATTTAATTTTGTTTCATAATTTAATTGTGTTTCTTCGCTAATATTATTATTTTCAATTTTATCTTGTTCATTTAGTTCAGACAAAATACGTTCCTTCATTAGCAATGCTTCAGTGAAATATGGATTAATTTCAATGGCTTTATCAGCTGCGTATAGGGAGCCTTCAATGTCATTAAGAAAACCTAATGAAAGTGCTTTACAAAACCAGGCTTCAGCATAGTCGGGTTTCAACTTGATAGCTTTTTCAAAATCATTAATTGATTCTATATATTTATATGTAGTTTGGTATAAAAAACCTCTATAATAATATGCTTCTGCAAAATCCGGATTTAAATTTACGGCTTCATTAAAAGCTATTAGAGCATCATCTGTTTGACCAAGTTTAAATAAAGAAACACCTTTATTAAAGAAATCTTTAGCATTAATATTAATATTTGCCATCGAAAATAATACCCCCTCATTTATTAAGAGTATTATTATTGATCTATATCTTTAAATCCTTATTTATCATCAAAAACAATACTTACAATCTTATAATCTTTTAATATACTTCTCATATTATCACTGATAAAAGATGAAAATTCTAAATATATTTTTTTTATAAACATAATAAAATTTATATTTAAACATTTAAGAAATAAATTACTGTAATAATTCCCTACATGGAGTTTTTGTCAAATGTTGTGTATGACATACCCTCTCATTTTTTTATGCTGCCTTTTTTACAAGCTCTCCGTTCTCAAAAACAGCGCCTTCCAATACAAGGCAAATCTTTTCATAACCTCTTAATTTTCTCCATCGCCTGGATGCCTTATCCAGTAATTTATAGACCATTATTAGAATCGTTTCCCTGGTTCCGCAGCCTCTCATCTTTTTAGTTCTTAATCGAACTGTAGAGAAGGTAGATTCTATTACGTTTGTCGTACGGATATGTACCCAATGTTCCGCCGGACAGTTATAAAATTCGATCATAAGCTCCCAATCTTTTTCTAAACATTCGACAGCTGCTGGATATTTAGGATTAAAAACCGCCTGGAATAATTCAAAAGCTTTGATAGCATTATCCTTATCAGGAGCATTGCATATCTCATGAAGCATCTCTTTTGCCTTTGACTGTAATACTTTGGGCAGCTTGTTTAGAATGTTCTTTATCTTATGAACCCAGCATCTCTGCCATCTGGATTCAGGATATACTTCTTTGGCTGCTTTCCAGAATCCAAGGCTTCCGTCTCCGATAAAAAGAATAGGACCTTTCAAACCTTTTTCTTTTAGGTTTCTTAATATCCCTAACCAAGTCTCGGAATTCTCTCTGTAACCTTCTTCAACAAGAATAATCTCCTTTTCACCATTCTCATTGGCTCCGATCATTACAAGAGTGCATAAACGGTCTTCGCTGCCCTGTACATTGAAGTAAATGCCGTCAACCCATATATAGCAATACTTTTTATCGCTTAAATCGGATGTCCGCCACTCATCATATTCTTTACCCCATCCTTGTTTCATTCTGCTTATACTTGAGGCTGATAATCCTTTCGCTTCTTCACCAAGCAATCCTCTCAAGGCATTCTCCATATCCATCTCTGAGACTCCATAGAGATACAACAATGGAATGGCTTCCTCAATTCTCAGGCTTTTTCTCATATACGGCGGTACTATTAGGCTTTGAAAATTGTCGCCTCCGAGTCGGTTCCTTGTTCTCGGAATACATACATCAATAGCCCCTCCACCAATGAGAATCTGACGGGCTTTATGATACCCATTTCTTACTATTGCCTTTCTCCCGTCTTCGATAGTTAAATGCTCTCTCTCCTGAAGAAACCCATTAATTTCATCTTCCAGAGCCTTCTTGATTATTTCCCTGGCCCCGATCCTTGCCAATTCTTCAAGACATAAAAATTCTACTGTTTCATCTTGATTAAAAGCCTCTAAGAGCTTAAAATCTTCGTTGTGCTTCGGCATATGGCGTATTCCTCCTTTTGTTTATTGTCGTAAATAAATTATAGAGGGTACGCCATCTTTTTTATAATATTTATTCCTATACACAACTTTCTATTATAACTCCCTACATGCCAAATTGGATTTTCTTTTGAATTAATATTATTATCATAAATATTATTTATTACAAAATATTCGTCCCCGATTTGACCAAGATTTTTATAATGAAATTTATTGGAAATATCTACTTGAATTGAAGTGCCAACTAATTGCCAACCTGCCCCATCAGAAACACTGCTGGATTCTAACCTTAAGATTTCTTGATTGGTTTTAGAAAATGATAAACAATATAAAACACAGAAACAAAAATTTAATTCGTCTCTATCTATTGCTTTTATTTCAGCTTCTAAATTAGAATTATCTATATATTCGTTAAGCCCTTTCAAAATATTAATAAAATTATCACCAAAAAATCTTAAAACTTCGTTTGCTTCTATTTTCCTTTTAAAAATATTTAACATATAACCCTCTTTAAAAAAATGAGTTAAACTAATATTTCCAATTTGACGCCTTGTTCTCCCGAAAAAATGCTTAAAATTCACTCCAAGATGGCTTTCTAAGGTTTTCTATTTTATTATCAACTTTTAATCTTAAATCATTTAATCTACCATTAATATCAGATATACATTTTCTCAAAATATCAAAGGCATTTCCTACGGTTTCTTTATCATTTTGATTTTTCTCATAATCCTTATACAATATGTCAAGCATACCATTTGTATGAACAATTTCACGATAAGTATCAGATAGTGATTCAATAAAATTAATATCACTTTCAAACTCTGTTATTCTCAATCGGGCATTTTCAAGATAGTCATGGTTTAATCTTAAAGTACAAGTTAGATTAGATTTTAGCACATCTTTTATACTATTTGAAACCTTCATCAAATGGTTTATTTCAGCTTTGATTCCATTAAACCAAGCTTTGGAATCGTTATATATTTTAACTTTATTTCTGTGGCCTTCAATCCAAATATTTATTAAAAATGCAGAAAGAAATGCAGAAAGAAACCCAAAAAGAAATCCTAAAAATGTATTTAACATAATTCCCTCAACAAATAAAATATTTAACCCCTTGGCATTGAAGCCATAAAAGGAAACCCAGATAAAAATAATTGACTGATAGAAAAAATTATAATCCCTATCGGAAGATATTTTACCCCGCGGCGGGAAAAAGGGCAAAAATCAGCCTGGTTTTCCCGACGGAGAACCCGCCTCCGGCTGATTAAGCGGCGGCAGTGTTTTTGCAGATGAGTCAATGACGATATTGCCAAAAAGCTTGTTGAAAAATGAAAGTCTATGCTACCGGTAATACCCGGATTTTGTCGTCCAGCTTTTCATTCAGGTAGTTCTGTATCGCGTAGAGAGTGCCGGTCGTACTGGCCGGACAGCCCCTGCAGGCGCCCATATAATTAATATAAATATCCGTAAAGCCCTCATTATCCTTGATATCGACAACTTCAAGGCTTCCGCCGTCCGCCGCCAGCATAGGCTTTATTTCATTTTCCAGAACTTTTTCTATCGCTTTCAATTTCTGGACAACGCCCATACCTTTGAAATCCCTGGTGTTCAAAGTCTCATGTACCTGTTCTTTTTCCATTTGTGCCCTCACTTCTTTTAAAATATCGACAAGGTAGTATTTCCTCATTTCATGACCGCCCGGGCGGACGCAAGATTTACAGAAACCCCCTGCCTTTGTATATTGCGTTATTTCTTCCACGCTTCTCAGGTTATTAATTCTTATCACGTCTTTTATAGTGCCGAGCGAAACCCTCGCGCATTCGCAGACAATTTCCTCATATTCAAAAGAGGCCATGTCGACGCCTTTGTAAATCGACGCGGCTTTCTTGATGACATCATAGGCCATGACGCTGCAGTGCATTTTTTGCGGCGGTATGGAAGGTGTGTTGTCATCGTCCCGCATCGATCTCTCAACATCCAGATTGGTGATCTTAAGCACTTCGTCCACGGTTTTGCCGATGCAGAGTTCCGCCATTGTGTCGCTTGAGGCGATTGCCGTGCCGCAGCCGAAACTTTTGAATTTTGAATCAAGTATAACATTGCTCTTCGGGTCGACCAGCCAGAATAAGCGGACGGCATCTCCGCAGGCTTCGGCCCCCCAATCGGCAACGATCAGCTTCGCGCCTTTCGCTTTCGCTTCTTCTTCAGATATCTCGCCTCTATGGACTGGATTATTCATTTTTTCGCTGACTTTATTGGAATATTGCTCCCAGAGAGCCCCGCCGATCAAATCGTTTTTTGCCATCTATTATATCCTATAATAATATTTTAAGCATAAGTCGAGGAAATATTTCTTAACCGCGTTACCGTTTTATTGAGAACATCAATCGCGAAATCTATTTCTTCCTCCGTTGTAAACCGTGAAAGACTGAAACGAATACCTGTATGCGCCAGGTCTTTGCTGACGCCCATGGCCACAAAAGTCGGGTTCGGCTCAAGAGATTCGGAAGCGCATGCGCTGCCTGTGGAAGCGGCGATCCCGTTCTGGTTCAGGTCCCATAAAAAAGCCTCTCCTTCAATACCCTTAAAACTGGCTAATATTGTGTTCGGCGTTCTGATCTCCCTCCGGCCTATAACATATGTGTCTTTGATCTTCAATATACCGTCTTCCAGTTTATCACGAAGGCGTCTTATTTCACTATTTTCATATTCCAGGTTTTGATTGGCGATCTCCATCGCAAGGCCCATTCCGATCAGGCTCGCCACGTTTATTGTCCCGGCGCGCTTTCCGCTCATCTGCTCGCCGCCATGGATCAGAGGGGTCAGGCTCAGGCCTTTACGGATATAAAGCCCGCCTATGCCCTTTGGACCGTGGAATTTATGGGCGCTGAACGTCAGAAGATCAACAGGCGATTCCTTTAAATCGACTTTAATCTTTCCGATCGCCTGAACGGCGTCGGTATGGAAAAGTATGCCCTTCTCCCTGCAGAGATTTGAGAGCTCCTTAATTGGAAAAATTAATCCTGTTTCATTATTTGCCCGCATGATTGAAACAAGGGCCGTTTTATCGGGGTCCAGGTGCTTTTTTAAAATATCCGTATCGACAATACCGTCTTCATTGACCGGGAGATAGATCACTTCAACGCCGAGACCTTCCAGGAATCTGCATGTATTTGTTGTGGCCGGGTGTTCAACCTGTGTTGTGATTATCCTGTTTTTTTTGCCCTGCCGTATGATATCAAAATAAACCGCTTTCAGTACGGTATTGTTGCCTTCCGAAGCGCAGCTGTTGATGATGATATCGTCCTCATCGCTGGCATTGATCCCGGCATAGAGACGGTCCATTGCGATCCGCATATAAGGATGGACTTCCGTTCCAAAGCTGTGCAGAGAATTCGGATTACCGTACATCTGGCTGAAAAACGGCTCCATAGCGTCCTTAACAAGAGGATCGACTAGTGTCGTGGCATTATTATCAAGATATATTCTTTCCATTTATTTTTCTCTCAATACATAAATTTAAATAAAAAACTAAAATTAGTCAACATTATCCCTTGTAAAATAAGCGGATTTTATCATTTTTCCTGATTTCGGCGGCGGCACTGGACCGCAGATTATTTTGAGTTTGTGATTAATAAAAAATATTTCTTTTTTTTAGATTTTTCAATCGGTTTTCCCATAAATATTTTCATAGAAATAGCGCGTCTGGATGATTTTCTTTACATATTCCCTTGTTTCATCATATTCGATGAATTCAACCCAGAGCTCATTTTCATAGGGATATTTTCTTTTCCAGCGGTTTACCATAGTCTCGCCGGCATTATATGCGGCCAATGAAAACAGATAATTATGATGATATTTTTTCAATAAATAGGCCAGGTGCGTTATGCCGATTTCCAGGTTGTCCTGAAAATCATAATAGTTGTAATCTTCCTTTTTCATGTTCTTTTTAAGGACCGCGGCGGTAGCGGGCATCAGCTGGGTCAGACCGACAGCGCCTGCGGATGACAGGGCATTTTTATTAAAATGGCTTTCTTCCCGGAATGCGGACAGAATCCAGAAAGAATCATTGGTATTTGAGACAAGGGAAAAAATATTATTGAATAAATTGTCCGGATAGAGTGTTTTTCTCAGTTTATCATCCAGCAAAGGATGATACTCCCTTCCTCCGGATAACTTTGTGATATAATTATTCAAACGGGCGACAACAAGGCCGTCCAGCTTGAGAACCCGGTAGAAATCCTGATATTGGTATGATGCCTTATAGCGGGTTAGCGGATTATTACAGATTTTTTCAAGATAATTCAATATTTCCAGATTATGGGCCATAATATAGCTGTTGCTTAAGGACAGCCATTCAGGAGGAAGTGATGGCACGCTGCTGTTTATCGACAAAGTATTGGTAATACCGGTTTGAAATTCGGCTAAAAGATTTGTAACGTTAAGCAGATCATTCCATTCCTTATATTTTCCGGGGTCAATATCACGCAAAGCGATCAAAGAATTGAGCTTATCTTTAAGGGAAAAACGGGATATATTGCTGATAAAACCATTCATTTCCTGTTCATAGAGACTGATAAAATTTGTCCGCATGCTTTTTTCATATTCTTTAGATATGATCCATTCGTAGGTAAAGGGCTTATAGAGACTGACCCTGAGAAATTTTGAGTAGGCGGATTTTAATTTGTTTTCATTCAGATCAAACAGCGCGGAAATGGTAAGAAAATATCCGTCAGGATCGTCTTTTTTAAGCGCTTTTGACAGCATGGCCGGGGCATATTTTGATTTACTCTGCAGGAAAAACCGGTAGATATATTTTTCATAATCAGGATCAAGAGCTTTCTTTTTAGCATACCAGTTATAGAGTTCATCAAATTTATTCAATTTGGTCAATACTTTAATCCAATCATCCTGAAAGATATTACTGTATTTGTTATAAATCAATTTCAGGATTTGATAGGCTTTTTCATAGTGACCGTTTTGATAGAGTGTATTTAAAAAATATTGTATGGTATTAATGGAGCATTTGCCATGTTTTAAAAAGGCATTAAAAATTTCAAAAGCTTTTTGAGCATCTCCTTCCTTATATGCGAGGATGGTTTTATTCCGTACAAAAAAATCATCTTCGTTTGATAACTTGGCATATCTGTTTAATAAGTAAAGCTTTATTTCGGCATTATTTATTTTATTAAATGAAGAGTAGGCGGGAGGTATTTGCGGCGTGCCGAGAGCATCCAGATCGCTTTGTTCTATTAAATTGGTGATGTCGTTAAACAGAATATGAAAATCCCTTTCTCCGTTAAAATTGATCAGGACGGGAAAAAAGCTTTTATTCCCAAGGGCAAAAAACGAAAAAGCCTTGTACATGGCGGAAGTCGTGTTTGATAAAGTCATGTTCGTAATAACGACAAAGTCTTTATTTTTCCATTCATAAAGCAGATAGGTTTTTAAAACATCCTCATAGTAGATTGAATTGTCTTTTAACAGATGAAACAGGGTGGGAATGATCTTTAAGTTATTTGTTGAACTGTTTAATGGTGATTTTAAATAGCATTGATAGAGTAATGATGAATAATAGTAAGCGTAATTTTCGCAGTAAAAATCTGAATAAACATCTCTTTTTAAATCGTTTATATTGACCTGATTGAAAGCGGCCGCGGCATTATCCTGTTCTTTTAATTCCTGATAATCACGGCCCATAAGATAGTATTCCAGGGCGTTTTTAATCCATTTCGCTTTTAATATGGAAGCAGAATGCCTGTAGCTGCCTTCCTGATAAAATTTAAGGGCCTCACCATCAATCATGGAATAAGCATGGCCGGTAAAAAGAATAAAGATGCCTGATAATGATATAAAGATAATTAACCTGGATAGTAAAAATTGACGCGATTTTATTTTAATACTCATAGATGAAAAAATGGAACTCCATGAAATTCAATCTTTTACGAGAAGAAGGTCCAGATAACCCTTTTCTATATTGACTTTTTTAACTTGAATTTTAATATCGTCTCCAAGAGTGTATCTCTTTTTGGTTCTTTTGCCGACAGCGCAATAATTGGCCTCATCATAAATATAATAATCGTCATCCATATCCTGGTATCTGATCAGTCCTTCAACGCCGTATTTCCTGATCTGGGCGAAAATACCGAAAGATGAAACGCCTGTGATCAACCCGTCGAATATTTTATTGACCCTGCCTTCCATAAACCGGATGGATTTGATTTTATAAAAATCACGTTCGGCTTCCATGGCGACCCTCTCCATGGTGGAAATATGACTTGCTATTTTATTCAGCTCCTCTTCAGGATAAAGGGCCTGGTCTGTTTTCTTCTGCAGAATATGCTTGATCAGGCGGTGGACGATCAAATCGGCATAACGCCGGATCGGCGATGTAAAATGCGTGTAGAATTCAAAGCCGAGCCCGAAATGGCCTATATTGTCCGTATCATATTTAGCCTGCTGCATCGTGCGGAGAAGAAGCTGATTGACCAGTTCCTTATGCGGCTTGTCTTTTACTTCCAGAAGGATCCTCTGCAGTTCCTTGGGCGAGGGCACGGGAACCCCGTAAATTTTATGCCCGAATTTTAATGCCAGCCTGACAAAATCCTGCATTTTTTCAGCGGTCGGCTCGCCGTGGATGCGATAGAGTGAAATCCCCTTTTCGGCCAGGAATTTCGCTATCATTTGATTGGCGATCAGCATAAACTCTTCGATCAGCCGCTCTGAATCCTGCCGCTCTTTAAGCCAGAATTTGAGAGGCTCGTCGTTATCATCAAGAACGCATTTCTGTTCTTTAAAATCAAAATCTATAGCTCCTTCGCGGATCCTTTTTTCATAAAGAATTTTAAACAGGGTCTTCATTTCGCTCAGGCTTTTTTCCAGGTCAATAGAAGGATAGGATTCGATCCCGTCCAGATAAGCCTGGACTTTATCATAAGTCAGGCGGTACCTGGTATGGATGATTGAATTATGTATGGTATAATTTTCCACAGCGCCGTTCTTATTAATCTGCATAAATATACTGAGAGTGAGGCGGTCTTCCTGCGGATTAAGACTGCAGATGCCGTTTGAAAGGATTTTAGGGAACATGGGAACAACTTTGTTGATAAAATAAAAGCTGTTTGCGCGTTTTAATGCTTCCTTATCAAGATGGTCACCCTTGGGGACATAATGCGACACATCGGCAATGTGAACCCCGAGTTTCCAGCCATTCTGATTTTTTTCTATTGAAACGGCGTCATCCAGGTCTTTGGCGTCAGCCCCGTCAATAGTGAATATAAGGTCTTTCCTCAGGTCCAGCCTTTTTTTTACTTCATGCTCGGGAATTGTAATATTAATGCTTTCCGCTTCACGCATTGCCGAAGGCGGAAAATCCTTCCGGATATGGTATTTTTCAATAATTGAATCAAAATCCTGAACCGCTTCCTTCTTTTTTTTCTTTATGCTGAAATTATTGAGGTCCCATTTCTTTTCAGTTATTTGAGGCTGTACAGGTTTTGATTTAGGGGGTTCTTTTTTAATAATACTGTATTTTTTTGTGTTCTGATCAAACCTGATTATCTTTTCTTTCAGATATTCTGTCAGAATCCTGTACAGCCTTTTCTGAGAGTTTTTAGCCGTACATTCGAAAAACGAATATAAATCCGCCAAATTTACCTGCTGAAGCTTTTCAATCTGATCAAGTACTTCCTGTCGTGTCAACTTGTTTCTCCGTATAAAATATTAATCACTTTTAGAGAGGGACGTATCTGCCTGTCTTTTAAAAAAGAGGCGTTATTCCTTCTTTAAAACATATCTTCTTTAAAGTATAATACAAAACTGCAAAATAGGAAAGAAACTGAAAACCCTGCATTGAATCGTCTTAATAGAGAGATTATTTTAGAAAAAGCTTATTAATATGTCAGGATCAGCTATTTCCGCCTTCCTGTAATTCTGAGAAGCATGAGGAACAGATTGATAAAATCGAGATAGAGCGTCAGGGCGCCCATGATCGCTTCTTTTTTATCCTCTTCTGTTCCTTCATTCCCAATAATATTCAGGTTTTTTATTCTCTGCGCGTCATAAGCTGTCAGGCCGACAAAAATAAATACGCCGACTATTGTTGTAATCCAGTACAGGATTTTATTAAAAAAGAAATAATTGATCACAGAAGCGGCAATAAGACCGATGAGGCCCATAAAGGCAATGCTTCCGATGCCGGTCAGGTCTGTTTTGGTAAATAAACCGTAAATACTCATGGCGCCGAAAATACCGGCTGTGATGAAAAAAGTCGAAGCGATGGATTCATGCGTATAAATAAGGAATATCATGGAAAAAGTAAGACCGTTCAGGACAGAATAGAGAAGAAAAAGAAATATAGCCAGGGTTGAGTTTATTTTTTTAATGAGATAGGCAAGCATAACGACCAATAAAAACTCACCGATGATAATTCCCCAGAATAAAAACGGGTTTCCGGCAATAGCTTTTATCATTATTGGATTTTGATAAGTCAGATAAGCTGTAAGCCCTGTAATGCCCAGAGCAAAGGTCATCCAGGCAAATACTTTGGTCATAAAAGATCTCTGTTCCAGTTCTTCTTTTGATAATGCGGCGGTAGATACAGCCATGAATACCTCCTTGTTATAATGAATAAGAAATTCAGTCGATTATATCAATAATTGTTCCTGTGCCTTCTTCCTTGGGTGCTGGCTTGTAAACAGCAGGCTCCTGATTGGTATTTTTTTTAGCGCCCTTCTTTCCGGAAAAACCCTGTTCATTACTTTCTTTTGATTCAGGGTTGATCTTATTAAATTCCTCGGAATACTCGTCTAAATTTTTGACCTTCGCATTAGTTTCATTGCTTTCACGGTGGATTTTTTCATTTTCCATTATTTTGCCGGATTGAGCAGCATTTACGGTACGGGCTAAATTATCCGATAGTTCAGACGCTTTTGTCAGGTTAACCTGCAGATCAATAGGTAATACGCTCATAAGCCCTCTCAGGTTACTTATAATATTATAATAAAAAGCAGGCCTGTAAGCCGGGTTCTGTTTCCCTCACCATTTTGTGAGCCCCGGCGGGAAGACCTGCAAAATGGTGAGGGACGGGAAACATCTATCTGGTTTTATTCTTACGAATAAACTCCAGCGGTTTACCCGCATTCCCTGATTTATCATCAGCCGCAAAGCCGCGGCATGGAATGCCTATTTAACCTTGCATCCCAGGGGGTTTGCAATGCCGGGCTGTTTACACAGCCCGCGGTGGTCTCTTGCACCGCCTTTTCACCCTTACCCAGCACCACTTACGCATCAGGTATTCGCCGAAGGATATAGATTGATGCGTAAGTGGTGCTGGACGGTATATTTTCTGTTGCACTTTCCATCCCTGCAAAAGCAGGGTCCGGCTGTTAACCGGCCTGTTGCTTTTTGATGCCCGGACTTTCCTCCCAGCACCACTTGCGCATCCGGTCTTCATCAGAGGATATAGATTGATGCGTAAGTGGTGCTGGGCGTTTCCCCGGCCTGCTTTTATAATATCGGCTATATTCTGTAACTGAAAAGGCTATTTGTCAAGTGATTATATTAAGGGCACTTCTAAAAACCAACATTATACTTAATAATCGAGAACATCTTTGTCTCTAACTATAATATTTATAGCGTTTCCAAAAACTTAAATTTAATAATTATGGTAGTTTTTGGAACCGCCCTTATTTTGTTATCGATTAAAGAGTTGGAGCTTTATTGTTTAAGGCGTACTCCTTTTCATTTAAAAAAGGATAAATATCAAAAATTTTAAGGCTGTTTTTCCCATGTCGGATTTCTAAATAGAGGCCTGTATTGCCAATGAAAGAAATATATCCGGCATTTCCAATTGGCTGATTTTCCGAAACATTTTCTCCTACATGAACCGATATCTTACTCAAAAAACCGTATACGGAATAAAGTTCATTATCATATTGAACAATAACGACATTATTATATCCGGACATGACGCCGGCATATTTAATGATCCCCTTTTTTATCGTCCTTATGAGAGTATCTTTTTCCAGATAAACAATGATTCCCCGTCCGTTATTTTGTACATAATGGACGTCATTTTTATTGACAGGGAAAAGAGGGTTTTTTTCTATATAATTTTTATTTGAATATTTTCTAACAGCCGGCGCTTCTTCTTTTTTATTTGAATTTATTAATAGTTTTTCACCGCAATAGATCGTATCTGATGTTTTTTTATTTCTTTCTTTTAATTCAGCCTTAGTAACATTGAATTTTTTAGATAGAGTTAAAAGGGTATCTCTTTTTTTAACCGTATAATAATTTAAAATATCATGTTTTGTTTCATTATCAGCCTGATTTGTCATAAAAAAAGCTATTTTTAATTTCTGACCTTCAAAAAGATCAATTTTATTTAAATTATTAAGTTCAGAGATTATTTCTATTTTCGAATTGTTTTCCAGAGCGATTTTAGTGAGATTATCTCCCTTTTTAACAATATATTCAAATATTTTATCCGGGATAATAAGTTTTTGACCTATTAAAAGTTTATTATGAATTTTGTTAATAGAAGAAATATTTTCTTCACTGATATTATACTTCTTTGATATACTCCAGATCGTATCGTCTCTTCTCACTTCATGAATAATGCAATGTCCTGCCTCAAATAATAAGAAAGATAATAAAAAGCCGCATTTCAGCTTTTTTAACAGCATATAACCATCCGATTCAGCCTGCTTTTTGCCATTTCTATTGTCGGAAGACAAAGACTGATACTGAATATAAAAGGATTTATTAAATAAAAAACCCGCCTCTCTATTGAGAGGCGGGTTATAATTCAGATTAAATTATATGATAGACAGTTCTGTTTCATTATCATATAAATGAGCATTCTTTAAATCAAAAATAAATTCCACATTAGTGTCGCCGATATGAAGAATAATGGATGGTTCATATTTTGCAACAAAGGCAGTATTTGTAGTTGAGAAAAAGATATGCTGCTCAGAGCCGAGATGTTCGACGATTTCCACATTTGCCGTGCCGAAATTGTTGTCAACCTGGCCGAGGAATGTGGTTTTGTCATAAATATCTTCAGGTCTGATCCCAAAAGTGACGTCCTTACCGGCATAAGGTTTGGCTTTTTCAACAAACATAGCCGGCAGCTTCATCTGGAAATCTTTAAAGTCAGCCCAGATGGCTCCATGCTTTTCTACTAACGTAACGCTGAAGAAGTTCATGGGCGGCGTGCCGATAAATCCGGCGACAAATTTGTTGATCGGGTGGGAATAGACTTCCATAGGAGTGCCGATCTGCTGTATGACCTGGTTGTTCATGACAACAATCTTTGTGCCCATTGTCATAGCTTCGAGCTGGTCATGAGTCACATAAATGGATGTGACTTTCAGTTTGGCATGAATTTTAATGAGCTCCGCTCTCATCTGGACCCTTAACTTCGCGTCCAGGTTGGAAAGAGGTTCATCAAATAGAAATACCTTAGGTCTTCTGGTGATGACTCTTCCGATGGCAACCCTCTGTTTCTGACCGCCGGAAAGGGCTTTAGGTTTTCTTTTTAAATAATCAGCCAGACCGAGGATTGTAGCGGCATCATTCACTCTTTTCTTGATCTCTTCCTTGGGATAATTTCTAAGCCGGAGACCAAAAGCCATGTTTTCTTCCACGGTCATATGCGGATAAAGAGCGTAATTCTGGAAAACCATTGCGATATCCCTGTCTTTAGGCTGTTTGTTATTGACAAGGACATTGTCAATAAAAATCTCGCCTTCGGTAATTTCTTCCAGACCGGCAAGCATTCTCAAAGTAGTTGATTTCCCGCAGCCGGAAGGTCCGACAAGGACGACAAACTCTTTGTCTTTGATTTCCAGATTGACATCTTTAACAGCGACTACACCTCCTTCATAAACTTTCGTGACGTGTTTAAACAACACTTCAGCCATTTGTATCCTCCTAATATTTTTTTTACAATAAATAATGAGATATTACTAATTTCCGCATACTATATTTTAAAGGGAAAAAAGAATTGGTCAATATTTTTGATGTAAAAAACATTGAAAATTCTTAAAATTAAGCAATTCTTTTTTAATTTTAACTAATATATTTATTATTTTAACATTATCTGATGGTCCTGAAATCCTTGATTAACACGTAAAATAACCACAAATTATGGAACTACCTGTATAACACTTTGACAATTAGATTTAATCCTTTATAATATACGAATATTATTAATATTGTATTTTTGAGAGGTTTTAATGGCTGTTGGGGATTTTAATCTGGTCCGTTTTCAGAAGGGCGCTTATATTTTGATGGAGGGACAGCCGGAAAACAGTGAATTTTACATCATCAAGCAGGGCGGCATCAAAGTCAGCAGTTCTATAAATTTTGTGGCCCAGCAATCGGCAGAGGGAAAATTGACAGCCGGGGATTTTTTCGGTGTTATATCCTGTATGGCAAGGCGGCCGAATCTTGAAAATGTTTATGCGGATGAGGAAACCATAGCTATTGTTGTTCAGTGTGAAAAATTCGGCCAGCTGATACAGAGTAATCCGGCCATCGCTCTGAAAATAATACGGTATTTCAGCCAGCTTCTGAGATATTATGATTCTTTTCTTGCTAAAATGGTTTCAAAAACCGAGAGCGTACAGATAGAAGAGGACAGCCCGGAGAATTTATTTCAAATGGGAGAATATTTTTTTACCAGGAAAAGTATTTATGCTTATGCCGGTTATGCCTATCTGCAGTATATTCAAATGCTGCCCAACAGCCCTTATTGTGAAAAAGCCAGGGAAAGGCTGGAAAGGATTGATAAGTCAAGCATAAAAATAGCCCCGGTAAAAGAAGGGAATCTTTATATTTATGAAGATAAACAGATTATATTTCTTCAGGGAGAAGTCGGGCAGGCTCTTTATGTTATCCAGGAAGGAGAAGTTAAAATTACCCGTTTTTATAATAATCAGGAAGTTCTCCTGGATGTCCTGAAAAAAGGCGATATTTTCGGTGAAATGGCCATACTTGAAAATAAACCGAGGAATGCAAACGCCTTTGCGAACGGCCGCCTCAAGCTGATGCTGATAACAAAAGAAAACTTTGATTTTGTCGTCAAAAGTTATCCGCAGATCGTCACAAAGATCATTGAAATCCTTTCCGACAGGATCTGGATTATCTACCGGCAGATGGTCAATATGCTGATTACCAATCCCGAGACAAAATTATATGACGCGCTTTATACCCAGCTTCTTAAGAACAGGGTCCAGACTGATCAAAAAAGGCTTTATACTTTTAATTTCGGCGCTGAAGACCTCCTTAAATTTTCCGGGATGTATAACGAGGAAGGATGGCAGGTCTGGAGGGAGCTTAAAAAGAATGACAGGAATTTAGAAACGTCATCTGAAGGTAAAATTATCTACAATGATATTTCGCAGATCGAAAGAAAAATCAATCTTATCCGCAGGGAAAAAGAGATCATCCGCAACCTGCAGGCGCAGTCTGAAAAGGATAATAACAGCAAAAAAACTTAAAAAAGAAAATAAAAGCAGCAAGAGAATAAAAAAGATTCCCGATCAGTAAAGAATACCTTCGGCTTTGAGGAATTCTTCTTTATTTAATTTCTTAAAAATGCTATAATTCAGAGTAAAATATAAGGCAGGATAAACCTATGGCAATTTATAATAATCCCCTGGAAACCCGCTATGCGTCAAAAGAAATGCTTTCATTATTTTCCGAAGAAACAAAATTCCTGACATGGCGCGACTGCTGGATCGCCCTCGCCGAGGCGGAAAAAGAACTCGGCCTGAATATCACAAAGGAGCAGATAGAGGACCTTAAAAAAAACAGGGACAATTTGAATCTAGAAAGAGCGCGCGAAATCGAGAAGGAAATCCATCATGACGTTATGAGCCATATCCGGGCTTACGGCGAAGCGGCGGAAAAAGCGAAGGGGATCATCCATCTCGGCGCGACATCCGCTTATGTCACGGACAATACGGATATGATCATATTTAAAAAGGCCCTCCTCCTGATAAAACAGCGGCTTGTAACCCTGATCAATGAATTAAAGGACAAATGCCTTGAATATAAAGATATGCCGGTGCTCGGATACACGCATCTTCAGCCGGCCCAGCCGACAACGCTCGGCAAGCGGATGAGCCTCTGGCTTTATGACCTTGTTCTTGATTTTGAGGACATGGAATTCCGCCTATCGCGGTTTACGACACGGGGCGTCAAGGGAACAACGGGGACACAGGCCAGCTTCATGGAGCTCTTTGAAGGGGATAATAAAAAAGTTAAGCGATTGGACTATCTTGTGGCCCAAAAGCTGGGTTTTGATTCGAGCGTACCCGTCAGCGGGCAGACCCTTTCAAGAAAGTTCGATGTGCAGATCCTCGATCTTCTTTCGGGAATAGCCCAGTCTGCCCACCGCGCGGCCAATGACATCCGGCTTCTCCAGCACAGCTGGCAGATCGAGGAGCCTTTTGATAAAAAGCAGGTCGGTTCTTCCGCCATGCCGTATAAGCGGAACCCGATCCTGGCGGAAAGAATGTCATCGCTTGCTCGCTATGCCATCAATAATGTCCTGAACGCCGCCTACACCTTCTCATTTCAGTTTCTCGAAAGGACCCTGGATGACTCGGCCAACCGGCGCATCTCGATGGCGGAGGGATTCCTGGTCGCAGATTCGATCCTGATCATATATCAGAAGCTGATGAAAGGCCTGAATGTTTATCCGGACGTGATAAATACGCATTTAAAAAACAATCTGCCCTTCTTTGCCACCGAAAACATCCTGATGAAGGCAGTCAAACATGGCGGAAACAGGCAGGAGCTCCATGAAGTGATCCGCGATTTTGCCATGAGGCAGGTCGAAGCGATCCGCAAGGGAGAA
Source organism: uncultured Spirochaetota bacterium (assembly GCA_963835575.1). Classification (GTDB taxonomy): domain Bacteria; phylum Spirochaetota; class Brevinematia; order Brevinematales; family JAOACQ01; genus CAVYGN01. The sequence goes on from CAWIGG010000002.1 coordinate 732,224, forward strand.
AAATACGACATGCTTTCTGAAATGAAAAAAAGCGGCAGGTTCAATCTTCCTGAAAATGAATGGAATACCATCGGAAATTTCAGCAGCTACACCGGCCGCGCGCCTCGGCAGGTCGAGGAATTTATCAGTGAAACGGTTGAACCCATCCTCAAGAAGAACAAGGAATTCATAGGGATTAAAGCCGAGATCAGGGTGTAGACACCAAGGGTAACCCGCGAATGCACGCGAATAAACACGCGAATGAGAAATAAAAGCTGGACGCTGAGTAACCGCAGTGTTGCTTTACGGTCACTTCGATATGCGGTTTTGCCGCTACACTTTGACTAATGCTCAGTGCGGCGCTCAGTGACCGATCTTTTAAAATAAATGCGGTGTATCGAAGCGTCCATATAAATAATCATTTATTATAAAATCCACACCATTCGCTTCTTCCGCGTGCAATTGGGATATTAAGCAAGGATTTTAAATTAATGACTTTTTATATTAAAATTAACACCAGTAAAACAACTTTGTGGATCTTGGCGGTTCTTTGTGTCTTGGTGGTTAATTAAAAGCATAAGGATAAATCATGCCGGATGAAGAATTAAAAGAGGAAGAACAATTAACTTCTGCTCAATTGACTCCGATGGTACGTCAATATCAGGAAATTAAAGCCCGCCACAGGGATAAAATCCTTCTTTTCAGAGTAGGGGATTTCTATGAGATGTTCTTTGACGACGCGAAGGAAGCCGCGCAGATTTTAAACATCGCGCTGACAGCCCGTAATGATATGCCGATGGCGGGATTCCCCTATCACGCGGCCGCCCAGTATATTTATAAACTTATTTCCGCCGGGAAAAAAGCGGCAGTCTGCGAACAGCTGGAAGACCCGTCAAAAGCCAAAGGCCTGGTCAAACGCGACATCGTCAGCATTGTGACGCCGGGCACAGTGATAGATGATAATTATCTTGGAAAGAAGCAGAATAATTATCTCCTTTCGATATACGGCAATGCAGAGAGTTTGGCGCTGTCTTTTATCGATATTTCCACTGGAGATTCTTGTGTTCTCTCATCGAAAAGCATTCCGACGGGAAATGAAAAATACCGTGTTCTGCAGGATGAAATAGCGCGGTTTTCTCCTTCTGAAATCATATACAATGAAAAATTGAAGGATGATCCGGGAATTAACCTGGAGCTTCAAAATTCCGGCGTCCTTTATGAGGCTTTCCCGGAGTGGTATTTTGAGGATTTTTCAGAAAGCAGTAAAAAATTGAACTACTTAAAGGAAATTAAAGATGTCCCAGTTCTCAGGAAAAGCCTCCTGGGCGCCGTCCATTACCTTTTTGAGACCCAGGGCGGAAGCGTTAATATCAACGCGGATGATTTTTATAAAAATATCCAGTCTGTCTTGAATAATACGCAGATCATGAATAAAAACAGCCTTGTGGAGATGGATGATTTTACCATACGGAATCTGGAACTGATCAAAAATATGCAGGATGGAGGTAGAAAATTCACACTGCTTGAAGTTCTGGATTCGACGATAACGCCGATGGGCGGCAGGCTTCTCCGGGCGTGGATCCTGATGCCCCTCTATGATAAGCAGAAAATTTATGAAAGACAGAATTTTACTGAGGCCTTTTTTGACGACGGCATCCTGACAGCGAAAGTCAGGGATATTTTAAAGAAGATCAGCGATATTGAAAGGCTTTCCGCGAGAATTGCCTTGAAAAGGGTTATCCCGAGGGAACTGCCGTCGCTTTCATCTTCTCTTAAACATACTGTTGAATTAAAGAATATTCTGATTTCCAGAGACGATTTAAAATCTCTTGCCGGACAGATTATTGAGCTCAATGATGTGTCTGAACTGATCGACCGTTCCATTCTGGAAGAGCCGTCTTCCACGTTCGGCGGGGAAGTGATAAAAGAAGGCTATGATGAAGAGCTTGACAGGCTCAGAAAAATGATGCGGGAAGGCAAAGACTGGATCATCAAGCTTCAGAACCAGGAGAGGGAAAAAACAGGGATTAATTCGCTTAAAGTGAAATATAATAATATCTTCGGTTATTTTATCGAGATCAGCAAGGCGAATCTGGACGGTGTGCCGCCGCATTATATCCGTAAACAGAGCCTTGTCAACGCCGAGCGTTATACAATTCCGGAGCTTTCCGAATATGAAATGCAGATCAACAGCGCCACGGAAAAAGTAGTCAAACTGGAAGAGGAAATATTCAGCCGGGTCGTTGATGAAGTCGCCCAAAAAACCCCTCTCCTACAGAAAATCGCCCATACGGTGGCACTTATTGACATTTATTCAAACTTTGCCGTAACGGCAAAAGAAAATAATTATGTAAAGCCGTCGATTACCGAAGAAGGGGATTTTCATATCATTGAGGGCAGGCATGCGGTCGTTGAAAAATATATGGGAAAAAACCTCTTTGTGCCGAATGACACCATTCTCGATAATGATGAGAACAGGATCCTGATCCTGACAGGTCCGAATATGGCCGGTAAATCCACATACCTGAGGCAGAACGCCCTTATTTCGGTAATGGCGCAGATCGGGAGCTTTGTGCCCGCGCGGGAAGCCCGTATAGGGCTGGTGGATAAAATCTTTACCCGCATCGGCGCTTCAGATAACCTCGCGCAGGGCCAGTCCACGTTTTTGGTCGAGATGCGGGAAGCGGCCAATATCCTGCGCAATTCCACGAAAAAGAGCCTGATCATTATGGACGAGCTCGGGCGGGGTACTTCCACGTATGACGGACTTTCCATAGCCTGGGCTGTTGTCGAATATCTTCATGAACACCCTGAAAAGGGCGGCAAGACTCTCTTCGCGACGCATTATCATGAACTGACCAGGCTCGGCGAAAAAAAGGGCATCCAGAATTACAATATAGCCGTCAGGGAATACAAAGACGAGCTTGTTTTCCTCCGCAAGGTGATCGCGGGTCCGGCAGACCGCAGTTACGGGATTTATGTGGCCAAACTTGCCGGAATACCGCAGGAGATCATAGATAGGGCCAAGATCATTCTGGAAACCCTGGAAGCCGGAGGCAACCAGGCGAAAAACAGGATCGAATCCATATTTGATAAAGAATACAGGAAATCAAAACAGGAGCTTAAAACATCCTCTGAAATAGACCTTTTTACAGACCAGTCCTACCAGAATATAATCGATAAGATCAGGAACATCGATATCAACCGCATCACGCCTCTTGAGGCCATTACATTCCTTGCGGAGCTGAAGAAGCTGATAAAATAATTTTCTAAACACCTGGACAAAAAGACACTAAGATTCACAAACGGGGTTATCCGCGAATGCACGCGAATTTACGCAAATTGGAATAAAGTTTTGAATCGAATAATTTTCATTAGCGTGTATTCGCGTGACTTCGCGGAAGACTTGTTATTTATTTCAAAAACCTTTCGAACCAGTCGATGTTCCGCTGTATGCAGTCTTTCCTCATCTGCGGGTCAGCTATATTATGAGGCTGTCCCTGGTAAATAACGAACTCTGTTTGTATATTGCGCCTCTTCAGGGCTGTGTAGAGTTCCCAGGCCTGACTGACAGGGACGCGGACGTCCTTCCCGCCATGCTGTATCAGGACAGGGGTTTTAATTCTTTCCGCGTAATAGAGAGGCGAATGTTTCAAATATAATATTTCCTGCCGGTACGGCGGGCCTTTGAAAAAAGTATCCAGCCAATCAGGTATGTCAATTGTGCCGTAAAGGCTGTAGATGTCGGAAATGCCGCCGCCGACGGACGCGGCTTTAAAGATGTTAGTATGAGATATGGTCCATGCGGTAAGATAGCCGCCGTAGCTCCAGCCCATCACGCCCAGTCTGTTTTTGTCTGCCAGCCCTTTATTGAAGAGCATATTGATCCCGGCCAGAATATCACGGTAATCGCCGCCGCCCCAGTCCAGCCTGTTCGCCTTCCGTATTTTATCGCCGCAGCCGCTGGAACCCCTGGGATTGGGCATGAAAACCATATAACCCAGGCCCGCGAAGACCTGCGCGGGGTAAGCCGTCCGGCCGTTTAAAAAGCGGATGCTGAAGCATGATGTCGGCCCGCCATGGATGATTGTCAGCAGGGGATATTTCCGCCCATTTTGAAAATCAACAGGCTTGACAAGAATCCCTTCCAGTTTCCATTTGCCGTTTTTCCATTGAATGATCTCTGTTTCACCCTTTTCAATGGCTTTTAAAGTTCCATTAAAAGCCGTTAAGGGCTGACCATTCATATCGTCTATACTTGAGATGTAAATTTCCGGCGGATGTTCGGAATCCTCCATAATAAAAGCGGTCTTCAGGAAATCTTTATCAAAACTGAAATTTTCAAAAATCGAATTGCCTGCCGTCAGCTGTTCTGTTTTACCGGAAGCCGTATCAACCCTGCAGAGCTGGTATGTGACACCTTTTTCAGTCTGGAAATAGATAAATTTACCATCAGATGACCAGTCATAAAGCGAAGAAATATCCCCGCGGCCGTCTTTTATGCCGTCGCTGATGATCCGGCTGTTAAGCCGTATTATTTTCAGGCGGTATTGTTCGAGCCAGTCATTCGGTTTGTTTCTTGATAAAAAGGCTATATTCCGGCCGTCCGGCGACCAGCGGACCGCTCCATAGGACCCCGGTTCGGAAACAAGTTCCTGAAGAGAAGCGGTTTTAATGTCAACCGTATAGAGCCTGGCAAAGAAGGAATCCTGGTCCTTGAATGACGGTTTTGCCGAGAATGCAAGCGAACCGCAGCCGGGCGACCAGGCAAAAGATGTGATGACAAAAGCCCCATCCGTCAATTGATAATTGGTTTTCTTTTCAAAGTCATAGATCCGGAGATTCTGATATTGTGTTGTTTGATCCACGACAATGATATTTGAAGGCAAATAATTATTATCCCGGGATATTGGAAGAGAAGGCATGGTATACGCGATATAACGGCCGTCCGGCGACCATGCAAAATAAGCGACATCCCTGGGGCCGTATGTCAGCATCTCGCTATTTGTCCCGTTTTCCGGCCGGCTGAAGATCTGAACAACGCCGTTGGCGCTTTTAAGGAACGCTATTGTTTTACTGTCCGGGGACCAGATCGGCAGACTGCCCGCCGCGATTTTTACTGAATTTGAAGGGTCTGAATTTGTGTTTATCAGGTAAATACCGCTTGATATAATGTTGGATATTATGTTAATGGATTTTACTGTGCAGAGGACGGCATGTCTGTCAGGCGCCAGTCTGACAGACTCGATTGTTTTTAAGGAAAAAACATCGTCAATGGACATAACTCTCGCATATGAAAGTGAATAACTTATAAAGAATAGTAAATTAAACAGAAATTTTTTCATATTTTTATTTCCTCAGTAAAGATATTTTAATTAAACAAAATTCATTACATGATTACTGTTTCTAAAAACAATATATTTTATGAATAATTATCGGCCGTTTGAAAAATCATCCGCAAAAAACCATTCATCTTCTTGATTTTTTGAAAGTGCCGAATTATAATTATGCCGAATATTATTCATTCCCCTGTAGCTCAGTTGGCAGAGCAGGTGACTGTTAATCACCGGGCCGTAGGTTCGAGCCCTACCGGGGGAGCAATTGAGGCAGGCAGGCTTAAAGCCTGCCTTTTTTATTACTTTATTCAATTTATCGGGAATAAATGGTCGATAATAATGTACAAGAGGAGGAGTTTTTGGTCTATTTAGTATCCTTAAGGAATTACACTTTCACATTCATTAAGACGTTTTTTTTTGTTTGTATAATGCTGCTCGTCTATTTAATTATTGAAATCATATCATTGAAGTCAACCGGCTCGGCCTCTGTATTTACTGAAAGTTTGAAGAATTACGGATTATTGCTAATTAAGGCCCTGCCTTTTACGGTACTCTTTTCCAGCTGCCTTTATTTCTCGTCTATCGGCATGGAAAAATCTTTTATTATTACCATGGTCCCGTTAGTTGCCGTATTTAATACAATCATAATCCTTCTCTGCTTCTGGATGAACGGCGATTTTCATGAATTCAATTCCCAGTATCAATTTTATTATTATCCTGAGATTAAAGAAGGCGGGATCACCGCAATCGGCGATTATCAAATAGCTGTAACTGGCGGCAGGAAAGGCATTCTCTTTTACAAAAATGCCTACTTATTCAATGATTTCAGGACCGGACAGAATGATATCACTGTCAATACTTATCAGGCGGCAGGAAATACTTCCGTGTATTCCGCTTATAATAGTTTTACAATACCGTATAAAACCCCCGTTTTAAAACTTAGGGAAACCGGCATTACATATTTTGTCATGAAAAATTTTATTGATTATGTTAAGTATTCTCAAAATATTTTTAATATTACATTCAACGGCGGCAGCATTATTTATTCTATTATATCGTTTTTATTTATGAACCTGGGATTTTTCGCGGTTGTCTGCGGTGTTGCGGGATTTTTCAGTGAAACGAGGACGCTGGCGCTTTCCTGGTCAGCCCTCATAGTCCTGACCGCATTATTATTTATAATATATCCTCAATACTTAAGTCTTATGTCGTTTATTAAATTCGGATTCAAAGATAATATTTTAAGATTACTTATTTCCAGTGTAACAGCCGGCCTTCTGGGCGGAGTAATCGGATATGCCCTGATTCAAATGAGGATCATGTTCCAGCATAAAAGAGAAGGTTTATAATGATTTCCGGAAGGAATATGTGAAAAAGTTGAACAGTTTTATCGGCCTGTTCATTGTGATTACGCTTTTTATTACCGTGCTTTCATTGTTTTATTATCTCAGATTTGAAAAAATCACATCATTATGGCTCTTCTATTCTATCTGCAACGAATTAATATTCACCATGCCGGTCAGCGCGTCTCTCAGTATTTTGTGGCCTCTGGTTTTCAGGGACAGATCGGAAGTTAATAATCCGGTCAGCCGTTCGGCAGTTCCCTTTAATGCGACTGTTTTCATGTTTATTATTATGGCTTTGGCATTTCTCTTTCAGGAATTCGGAATCCCGAAAATCTATAACTGGATCAGTTTTCATGAAACGCTTAAATCAAAAGGAATCACAAATCCGGTTGCTGTAAAAGACACGACCGGGGAAAAATTCTCTCTTTCTGAATTCAATCAGGTTAATTATATGCCGGTCAAATATAATATCGCTTTTACTTCAGGAAATTCATTCATCTATTTTGATAAAATGTATGACGGCAGCGGCGCGTATTATGTTGAGGGATTCCGGTTCTTCGGCTTTACCGGGAATAAACAGCTGGATTACATCATTACCGCTGATTATGCGAAAATTGTGGATGACATTCTTTATGCCGTCAATCCGATGTTTCATCAGTATTCAAAGGGGACGCCGGCTTCTTCTAAAAGGATTAACGGAGTTAAAAATATCATCATGATCTATCAACCTGCCGGGATTTACGCGCTCAGTTCGGAATCTTCATCCGGCCCGGTCAGCCTGATAGACGTATTTCTCTATAATGATTATGTTTTTAATTCAGGCATAAATTTTTTCCATATCGGCAATATTATATTTAATAAAATCGCTTATTATATTATTCTTATTTTTATGATGGTCCTTTCATCCACTTTCGGTTCCGCCTTTAAAAATCAAAGGCTCCTGCACAGGGAATACATTCAGACGGCTTCTTTTTATATCATATCTTTTTTCATTATAACTTTATGCTATGATACCCTTGCCGCAGCCGTCAATATGATCTACAGCATGGTTATATAGTAGAGACGATGCATTGCATCGTCTCTACTATATTATCAAGGAATCATTAATGAAAGCTTTAATATTAACTATCATCCTCGCGACCAATGTGCTGAACCTGGAAGTGATGTCGACAAAAGAGCAGAAAGAGCTGGGGCTTATGAACCGCAGAAGCTGGGGCAGTATTGACGGAATGATTTTTATAAATGATGAACCGGAAGCTGTCGCTTACTGGATGAAAAACACTTATCTCAATCTTACGCTTTATTATCTGGATGAAGATATGAGCATTATAGAACAATATAACCCGGTGCCTTTATCGGCAAGGATAATACAGTCAACTTCCGAGAATATCAAGTATGTTTTAGAAATAAATCCGGCGATGACCAACTATCTGATTAAGAATTACGCCTTATTCCGGAAAAAGGCTTTAGATAAACTGGCGGATTTGACGAACAAATAAAAAAACAAAAAACAAGGCTGTCTTTCATTAGACAGCCTTGTTTTTTTGATATGAGAAATTCAATTATCTTTTAAAGTATAGATTGACGGTCATTGTCTCATCAGCGATCTTCAGCTTGTCTTTTGTATCAACATAACCGGAATAAAAGACTGTGGTAAGATAATACTTTTTCCCCACGTCGCCGGCTATATGCTTTTCCTTGTTGATAATCAGATATACATCGGTGTCCTTTTTACTTCCCGAACTGGTTACTCCGCAGGAATCCTTTTCATTATCTTTGAGGCTTGTTGTTTTCACGACTTCCCCATCCACTTCTTTTTCATAAATAAAATCCTTAGAGACAGGATAGTAAGTATAATATTCCACCATATCAGAATATTCAAATTTAACGGCATACCATACCTTTACATCATAAGAGATGGAATTTTTAAGAAGTATGTCAACTCTCAGGCTATCCGCATCATAGCATGATATAACGCCATTGATATCACATTCCGGGGCATTGCCGACTTTTGTTTCGCTGACAAGGTCGTCATCCGGCGAAATAACCCAATCGCTTGCAGTATAAGGATCAAACGCATTTGTTACTTCATCCGCGTCGCGGCTTGGTATTTTTTTGGCAATACCCAGAACAGGGATGAGCAATACCAGTGTCAGAGCTAAAATAAGCATTCTTTTTGCTTTCATTTGACTGCCTCCTTAATATAAATAATAACAATTGAATAGTGAAATACCCGATTAAATAGAAATATTAAACCAAATTAATATAAAATGAGGTTATTATTACAATTTTTTATATATTATCATATTTTGTAATTTAATCAATATATTTTATAAAAAATATTTTGTACATTAAAAAAGCATCTTAATTATGCATAAAATTTTAAAAGCAGGCAGTTCCAAAAAAAATAATGTTTGATCTGCCGGCGGAAAGTTTCAGGATGAACTCTGTCTATTATTAAAACTATTGCCGGAAAAATTACCAGGAATAGTTATAAATACAATAAAGCTTTTTTTGCATGGAACAAAAAATGAATTTAAAATGATCTCTCAATATTTATCAGGATGAGGCATCAGGATGAAAAAATTAATAATTGTATAAGCTTTAATATTGATTTTTTCAGGGTCAGGCAATATTTTCGGCAGGACATTCGGCATCGGGATCATTACCGGGGAACCGACGGGAATAAGCGCCAAATACCGGCTTGATAAAACAATGGCTTTGAATTATACCGCGGGCTGGTCGTTTGTGGGAGAGGGTTCGTTTTATATTCATGGCGATTATCTCTGGCATAACTTTGATCTATTAAAAGTCAAAGAAGGAAGCCCGGCATTCTATTACGGCCCTGAAATTTATCTCCATATGAGAGCGCAGTCTGCAATGGACGCCAGGTTCCCGGTCGGCCTTGATTACTTTTTTGAAAGCGCAGCCATTGATATTTTCATGGAGGTTGTTCCGATACTGCAATTAGCGCCCGCTGCAATTCCCGGTTTAAACGGCGGGATAGGCATCAGGTTTAATTTTTGTACTTCGGAGGCAAATATGCTTGAAGGAAAGAAAGATTTTTTAGATACTGAGGATTTTTCCCGGGATACGCTTGTGCATCTTATTAAACTGGCTGTCAAAATGAGGAAGAACAAGGAAAAATACTGTAAAGCGCTGAAAAATAAAAAGCTGGCTATGATTTTTGAAAAATCATCCACGAGGACGCGCGTCTCTTTTGAGGCCGGTATATACGAGCTGGGCGGCATGGGAATATTCCTGAGTTCAAGGGATATTCAGATCGGCAGGGGCGAACCGATAAAAGATACGGCTAAAGTTCTTTCCCGATATGTGGACGCGATAATGATCCGCACTTTTAAGCAGGAAGATGTCAAGTCATTGGCGGAAAACGCGTCGGTCCCTGTTATTAACGGGCTGACGGACCTTCTTCATCCATGCCAGGCAATGGCGGATTTTCAAACCATCCTTGAACATAAAGGCCGTCTGGAGGGATTGAAGCTCTGTTTTATCGGAGACGGCAATAATGTCGCGAATTCGCTCGGGCTTTTAGCCGGCAAAATCGGCATGGATTATTCCATTGCCACCCCGGAAAATTACGGAATGGATAAAGCGATAATACAGAAGATTATGACCAACGCCGGAAAATCAGGCGGTAAAGTGCTGATAACAAACGATCCAGCGGAAGCTGTCCATAATGCCGATATTGTCTATACGGATGTCTGGACATCCATGGGAAAGGAAGAAGAAGCATTAAAAAGAAGGGAAGCTTTTCAGGGCTTTGAAGTCAATTCAGCGCTGGTAAAGACGGCGGCCCCGGATTATATTTTTATGCACTGCCTTCCCGCTCACCGCGGAGAGGAAGTTTCCGCCGAAGTGATAGACGGGGACCATTCGGTTGTTTTTGACGAAGCGGAAAACAGGATCCATGCCCAGAAAGCGATCCTGTTAGAAATAATGAGGTAAAACTATGGCGAAACTCTGGCAGAAACAGGGCTTAAAAAAACTGCATCCGGATGTCGAAAAATACGAGGTCGGGGCCGACTATTTACTGGACGGCCGATTATTCTTTTATGAGCTTGCCTCAAGCCTGGCCCATGCCAGGATGCTCAATAAGATCGGCATTCTGACAAAGAAGGAAATGTATAAAATCAATAAGGAAATAAATATACTTTATAAAAAACACGGCCGGACATTAACGCTTGAAGTTTCTGATGAGGATATTCACTCAAAGCTGGAGAACATGCTGACGCAGTCAATCGGGGAAACAGGCAAAAAAATTCATACCGGACGGAGCCGTAATGACCAGGTCCTGACCGTTCTCCGTCTTTATGAGAAAGACCGGCTTTTCGAAATAGCTGCCGGATATATCGATTGTTTATCGGCGCTCGCCGGCATGGCTGAAAAAGAAGGAAAGAAAATACTTCCCGGCTATACTCATACAAAACAGGCCATGCTGATGAATGTTAAATTCTGGGCCGGCGCCTTCATTGAAGCGGGCCTGGATAATATCAAGCTTTTAAAAGCCCTGCTCGATTTGATTGACGCCAATCCGCTGGGAAGCGGCAGCGGATTCGGCGTTCCCATTCCCCTGGACCGGAAAATGACTGCCAGACAGCTTGGTTTCTCGCGGGTGCAGGACAACGCCATGGCGGTCCAGAATTCCCGCGGTAAATATGAGGGCTTGATCATCGACGTGCTCTGGGGCATGATGAGCGATTTTTCAAGGCTGGCTTCCGATTTGATCATGTTTAATATGGATGAGCTTCTTTATGTTAAAACAGACTCATCCATAACAACCGGCAGTTCAATCATGCCGCAGAAAAGGAACCTGGATGTGATGGAGCTTGTCAGGGCCCGCACATATACAATGCTTTCCTTTTCCACAGCCGTTAAAAGTATTTCCAGCGGCTTGATTTCCGGTTATAACAGGGACCTCCAGGAAACAAAAGAGCCATTGATGAAGGCCCTGGACCTGATGATAGACACAATCCGGGCTATAAAAGCCGTTATTGAAAATATAGCTTTTGATGAGGAGTCCGTAAAAAATAAACTGACTAAAGGGATTTTCGCGACGGACATTGCTTTTAAAGCGGCTGCTGACGGGGTACCTTTCCGTGACGCTTATAAGACCGCGGCAAAAGGTATTGATGATATTGAACTCAATGATAATACAATTCAGTCAAGCATCAGGAAGCGGATATCACAGGGGTCTCCCGCTTCCATCAATATTCTTTATTACAGGAAAAATCTGGCTGTTGAAAAAAAATATTTTGATAAATTAATTGAAAACTTCCGGGGTAAGCTTAATACTCTACTTAAGTAAAAGGAAGGAAAGCCATGTTTAGTAAAGTATTATTTCCCGTCATTATGACAGAGCACACGGAGCAGATGGTGGACTGCCTCGGCGGAATCGTTCAGAACGGCGCAAAAGAAGCGCTCCTTTTTCATGTCCAGAGCGTTTCAGAAATCGCCGCGGGGAATGTCAATATTCAGTATGATGAGAAACTTCTTGAAAAATGGAAAAAGACCCTTCAGGAATCGGGGATCCGGGTGGATTATAAGATTGCATCAGGCGTCCCCTGGATTGAGATTGTCGACCTGATTGAAAAGGGGGATTATTCCTTTACCTTTATGGGATCGCATGGAAATTCATTTTTAGACCGCATGTTTCTCGGCAGCGTAACGGAAAATGTTGTGCATCATTCCTCTAAACCGGTGCTGATCTATAAAATACAGAAAAACGGTTTAAAAGCCCCACCATACTGCCGGAATATCTTCGGGAAAATACTTTATACAACGGATTTTTCGGAAACATCAAAAAAGTGTATCCCTTATATTGAAGAAATGCATAATATGGAAAATCAGGGCCTGACAATTCTGCATGTCCAGGATATGAGAAATTTAAAGCATGTCTCATCGGAAAAACTTTCCGAGTTTAACCGGATTGATCTGGAAAGACTGGAAGAGCTGAAGCAGTATTTTCTAAGCAAAGGCTTTAAAAGAGTGATGTCGCTTCTGACGACCGGTTACTCCATACCGGAAATATTGAACTACGCCCATACGGAAGACGCGACGATTATCGTGATGGGAAGAAAGGGGAAAAGCAATATCAAGGAAATGCTTCTCGGCGGCGTGGCGGAGACTATCATTCACAAATCGCCTGTGCCCGTTTTCCTGGTTGAGGAAAATAAATAAAACGCTATTTTAAAGCATTATACAGAGCATTGCTGTAAATTATATTTTCGGGGTCGACATTGAAATCGGAAGGCAGGATATCGCCGCTATTTTTATACAGTTCGGAAGAAAGAATGAATAGATTATAAGCTGAAAAAGAACTGTTATTATTAAAGAAACCCATGCATTCCTGTTTTCCGGTGAAATGGATATGTTTAAATAAAGTCATCGCTTCCTGGGCCCCGCCCTTCATACTGTAAAAATCAGCCATCATACCCGCGACCTGCGCCTGATTGTTTGTATCTTTGGAAAAATAATCATAGCCTTCAATCAGTGCTTTGACAAAGGCATCGATGATCCTGGGATATTTTTTTATGAAATCCTCCCTTGCCAGAAAAACATCTGCGATCAAACCGTATCCGGCGTTTCCTTCCGCGGTAGTCGTAAACAGGGAAGCGCCTTTAATAAAGGAAGGGCTTTTTTGATTGGTTGCGTAATAAATAAAAGGGGCGGCTGCCACACAGGCATCAATGGTCTTATCCGTGGCAAAAGACATCCCGGCGTCAATTGTTGAGGGGATGAAAAGCGTTTTTACGTCATTCAGTGAAAGCCCGCCCTGTTTAAGAAGATAAAGCATCAGAAATTGGGAAGCCGTGTTTTGCGTCAGTACGACTTTTTTGCCTTTAAAGTCCCGAATATGCTTGATATTACCCCTGACTACGATCCCATCCGCTCCGGCCGAAAAATCGCTGACAGCCAGAATTTGTGGTGCGATTCTCGAGTCCTTTCCGGCGGCTTCAAAAAAGAGAGGGACCATATCCATGGTCAAACAAACTATGGGATAATCTCCGTTTGTAAAGCCTGTCAGGCAGTCGGCGGAATTTTCTTCTTGGATAAGCTGTACTTTGAATTTGCCGTATTTATAAAATAAAGAATTTTCATTCGTCTCGGAGCCTTTATTCGCTGATAAAAGGACCGCGGAGGACCCGTATGACGCCAAAGGCAGCTGTATTATCATTTCTTTAGGTTTATTATTGCATCCCAGTAATATTCCGGATAAAATAATAAGCGGCAGTATTTTCTTCATTGCGGTTCCCTTCCTCTCATAATTGATAGTACCATTGATTTTACAGCAAAACAGGAAATATTTCAAGGAGATGCGTTTTTGGGAATATTAATATTCTCCCTCTTGATAAAAATCCTTTAATCAATTACAATTAATCAAGGTCAGTTCATGAAAAATGCTCTTCCGTTATAAGTAATACAAATAAAATAAAAAGGTGTGAAAAAATGGAAGAAAAAATTATCGATTTTCTTCGAAATCCGAAAATCTTCAGCGATTTGAAGCCCGAAGAGCTCGAAAGGATAGCGAATACCATGGTGATCAAAAGTTACAATGAAAACGACCAGATTTTTCAGGAAGGAGAGCTGGGGAATGAATTTTATGTCATCCTTTCCGGGAGCGTGTGGGTCCGTAAAAAGGACAGCGCGGGGAATGAACATCAGCTGACAGTCATTAATACCGGCGAAGGCTTCGGAGAGATGGCGCTTGTTGATGAGCTTCCACGGTCCGCCGGTGTAAAAGCACTGGAAAAAACAAGGGTGGCGGTCCTGTCGAGGGATGCATTTATGAAAATGAAGTCAGAAAATATCGCGGTATACTGCCATATCCTGGAAAATATTGTCAGAGAATTCAGCACCCGGCTCCGCAGTATGGACCTCAAATATGTCAAGGTCATGAATTTCCTTTTCTGATTGAATATCAATTTTCACCACGAAGACACGAAGAACACGAAGATCACAAAGAACAATGCAATAAAAGTATATTTGATTATTTAAGCTTTGAGTATTGTGTTTAAGCAATATTTATTGATAATAAGAGAAAAAGCGGAAATAAATATGGAAACAAATCAATTTATAGACGGGATAGAAAAGATGGCTAAGGATATTGTCGATTGCGCTTATAAAGTACATTACAGTTTAGGACCGGGCTGTATATGAAGAATGCATGTCATATGAATTAAATAAGAAAAATATCCCTTATAAAAAGCAATGCAGTGTTCCCATTAATTATGAAGGGGTCAGACTGGCGACTGAACTGAGGCTTGATTTTCTTGTTGATGATAAAATAATTGTGGAATTAAAAGCCGTGGAGCAGATGAATAAAATATATGAATCACAGCTCTTAACCTATTTGAAATTAACCGGGAAAAGACTTGGGTTTTTAATTAATTTCAATGTTAGTAAAATTAAAGACGGTATTAAGAGAATGGTTTTATAAATATTCAAAAATTATTTAAAAAATAAATAATCCCCAGTTAGTGATTCTTGGTGCCCGGAGCTTGTCCTGAGCGCAGCGAAGGATGTCTTTGTGTTTAAGAAAAAGAATGTAAAATAAATAAAGAGAGTAAATGTTTATGCAAGCTGAAACCAATAAGAGAATACCCTTTGATACAATGGAAAAATTTATGGTCGATGTATTTATCTGCGCCGGCGTGCCTGAAGAGGACGCGAAGGTCTGCGCCGATGTGCTCATCACTTCCGACAAAAGAGGGATCGATTCGCATGGAATAGGCCGGCTCAAGCCTATCTATATTGACAGGATCCGCACCGGGCAGATCAACCCCAGAACAAAAATCGACGTGATTAAAGATGGGCCTACCACGGCGGTATTTGACGGCAATAACGGCATGGGCCAGGTGATAGGCAGGCATGCCATGCAGACGGCGATCGATAAGGCGAAGAAATACGGAATGGGTATGACAACGGTCAGGAACTCCAATCATTACGGTATTGCCGGCTATTACGCGCTGATGGCTGTGGAAAACGGCATGATCGGTATAACCGGCACGAACGCGCGCCCGTCCATCGCGCCGACATTCGGCGTTGAGAATATGCTGGGAACAAACCCGCTGACATTCGGAATGCCCACCGACGAGGAATTCCCTTTTGTGCTTGACTGCGCCACGTCCATCACCCAGCGCGGAAAGATCGAGGTCTATGCCAGGCAGGGAAAAAAACTGCCGGAAGGATGGGTGATCGGGATTGACGGACAGGCAAAAACAGACGCCATCAGCGTTCTGGGCGAGCTGGTGGAAGGCTCCGCGGCGCTGACGCCTCTGGGCGGCATCGGCGAGGAAACGGCGGGCTACAAAGGCTACGGCTACGCCGCGGTTGTCGAAATCCTCTCCTCGGCGCTCCAGGGCGGGGCATTCCTTAAAGGGCTGCTCGGTTTTGAGGGAGGCAGCATAGTGCCCTACCGGCTCGGGCATTTCTTTATGGCCGTCGATATCAGCTCTTTTACCGAACCGGACAGCTTCAAAAAAACAACGGGAACTATCCTCAGGGCCCTCCGCGCCTCGGAAAAAATGCCGGGCAGGGAACGGATTTATACTGCCGGTGAGAAGGAATACATGGCCTGGCTGGACAGAAAGGACAGCGGCGTGCCCATCGATGAAGTCCTGAAGGAAGAGATCCTGGAACTGCAGAAGGAATTCGGGCTGGAGCGGTATAAGTTCGAGTTTTAAAATTGCCACAGACACAGAAGTCACAGAGGACAGGGCGAGAATTTGGGTGTTTAAATGTTTGCCGCTTCTCAAAGTTTTAAATACAGACATTTATTAAAATAGAAAGTTTTGGAATAGCCACGGAGAACACAGAGGATAAAAATATAGAAAATTCTCCGTGCCCTCTGCGCCTCTGTGGCAAATATTAAAAGCTGACATGGCATTGAAATCAGGAATTCAATAAAAGCGGATGCTTTCTATCTTCATTTCCCCTTTGCCCTGGCCGCCGGGAAGGAATATCTCGATGTTTTTTAAGGCCTGAAGGGCTATTGTCTTGTCGCCGATCTAGTTGCCCCACAAAAAACGCTGGACAAAGGAATCGAAATCGAACCTGTAGGTTTTTGATAAACCCGTTCCGAGCGCTTCTTCAGACGAGAAGCTCTCGCCGTCCGCACCGTTTAAAACTTTATCGTAATCCTGGTCCGGAGCGTCAGCGAGAGCCTCGTTCAGGTTAATTGAAAAACGGACATTCGTTTCCAGGGTTATTATGATTTCGACCCCTTTATATCCTCCGGCGCTGAAAAACCCCTTTTCATAGTATTCCGGACTTTCTGGCGTCAGGGAAGCCGTCAAACCCCAATCGTCGCCTGTTTTGTAATTGATTTGAAGAGATTTATTATCCTGGTCTGGCGGCAAAAGTCCGGAAGCGGCGGCGACGCACATAAAAGAGACATTGGCTTTGACCCCGGAAGAAATATCCAGAAAGACCGGCGGCATTTTTATTCCGGATTCTCTATTAACGAGAATCCTGCCGTCAAGCGGGATGGCCGATTTTGGAAGTTCCTCTTTTGTATTCCTGCGGATTGCGACGGCATTCGTATTAATGCTGCGCATAACATCGCATAATTCCCTGTAAGGATTTCCGTCATGATCCACGATGCCGTAATTGGAATCCTCGCCGTCAAAGAAACGGCCTGAACTCGGTTCGTCAAAAAACTGGAACCAGTGATAGCCGATGATATAGGGAAGGTTTAAGAACAATTCCGCGTATTTCTTGAATCTTTCCGCCCTTTCCTTCTGCGTTTTTACGGTATTATTAACACCCTTTGCGTTCTTGAGGCCTGAGGAGTTTTCCGCAGCCCGGATCGCAAATTCGGTGATAAAGACAGGCCTTTGGGAATAATAGGCGAGGGCGTCCAGAAAACGGCGGTCGATCTGCGGATAGGGCTTATAATAATTGACAGCTATGACGTCGCAATACTCGCCGGCAGCCTTCAGGACCTCTTCCGGCACGGAATTGGCATAGCGGTCTGAAAACAAAAGATGGTTGGGATCGGCGCTCCGGACTACTTTTGAAGCCAGACCGTAAAAATGCCTTGCCGCTATGAATAAGAATCCGCTCCTGACTTCTTCCAGCGCTTTTTTCGGGATGACCGCTTTTTTTATGTTGTACAGCGCCTCGAATGCCGGATAGGAAGTTCCCCAGGCCTTATTCAGGGCCTCGATGGTCCTGTATTTATCCCTTAGAAAAAAGACAAGGCGCTTCTTGCCGGGCGATGAGCCGTCCAGTTCCAGGTATTGATCGAAAAGAAAAGAGGAATGCCCCGTGTACCATGGATAATCCCCGTACCAGGGCAGGTCATTATCTATAAAATAACCCAGGAGCGACATGTCGCCGGCATGTCCGGCGCATTCGCCGCCCATCCGCTTTCTGATGACGGTGATATAAATTGGGTCAAAAATATCGACTAAAAGACGGCTTCCTCCGAGTTTTAGCTGCAGGGCGTAATAAAATGGGCCGTTCAGCCCGGGATACGACCAGCTTCCGGCGGTGTTGAAGCCGAGGTTTGAAAGAAAGGAGACAGTATTAGCGAGCCAGGCGTCAATGGCCCTGTTTTTCAGGCCGTTATAACCGGCTGATCCGAAAGGCGCCGAATCGTCAAAGGGCTTTATGGTATTGACCCCAAGCGACAGGAAAGGTTCGCCGCCGGTCCCGGCAAAAAAATATCTGCCATTTTGCAGAGAGACTGTCACAAATTTCCCCCCGTTTGTCCCGGAATAGGCGGACGCGGTCAGAATAATTATGCCGATTAAAAACAAGGAATATCTCATAATATTTCTCCTGATATATCGTTTTGAAAACTTATAATCCATCCATTGTGCGTCACCTGAATGTTTCCATGTCATTACTTGATAGCCGTTTTAAATTATGTTAGCATGATTTTCTTCAATTCACAATAAAACCGCAGAATATTTGCGGAAAGGAGGGCCCAGCCGGATGCCCAATACGCTCATCATAGTCAAAACAGCCGTTCTGGGGTGCGCCGTCCTTGTCCTCATCATGCTCTACCGATTGTCCCGGCGTCCGGGCGGGCCGTTCAGAAAAACACTTATAGTACTATCGCTTTTCTTTTCGTCCGCATATATCCTCTGGAGGATTTTTTACACTTCGCCCTACAGAACGCCCGAGGATAATCCCGTCTTCCTGATTTTTTTCATTATTCTGCTCCTGATGGAATTTCTGGATTTCCTGAATGCCGTTGTCCTCAAGATGATCTCATGGAACCCATACGTCCCGCCAAAAATCCCGGACAATGACGAAGGGACGGTGCAGTCCGTCGATGTTTTGGTCCTGACATTCCATGAGGATATCGGGCTCCTGGAAAAAACAGCCGCCGCATGCCTCCGTTTGAAGTACGCGGGAGATTTTCTGAGAATTCATATCTGCGACGACGCCGCCCGCCCCGAAGTGGAGGAACTGAGCCGCCGCCTGAATATCAATTATATAAAGAGGGATAGGCCCGACAACGCCAAGGCCGGGAATATCAATAATGCCCTCGGGCAGACAAGCGGCGCGCTCGTGCTGGTCCTGGACGCCGACATGATCGTCCGGCAGGACTTTCTTGAGAAGACGGTCCCGTATTTTTTACGGCCGGAAACGGGGTTCGTCCAGGCCCCGCAGACATTCTACAACCCCGATCCTTTCCAGCACAACCTGCGCCTGGACCGGCGCGTTCCGAACGAGCAGGACCTCTTTATGCGGCATATCGAACCCTGCCGCGCCTCGGCCAACGCCGTCCTCCATGTCGGCACGAACGCCGTGTTCAGGAGGAGCGCATTGGAAAAAGCAGGCGGCGTACCATATGGAAGCGTCACGGAAGACCTGGCGCTGGGCCTTTTGGTCGAGTCTTTGGGTTATGAGGGCTTTACTATCGGCACGGGGAAAGACTGCATAAAGGTTGTCAGCATTGAAACGAATGCTTTGAGCAATCTGACGGGCTTTACGGTTTCGAACGCCGCGGACGAGCCTTTCAATACAGGCGCAATCCGCGTTGATAACCATGGCCTCTCCTACAGCATGGCGCAGACCGGCGTCAAGGAAAACATCTTCAATAATTACAGTTATCCTTCGGGGTATGATCCGGGCCTTGTCCGTATTTCGGACTGGGACATCGGACTCTTTACTTACACAAATGGCGGGCTGACGAACGCGGCCTCGGGCCTCTTCGCGGCTGACATCTTTAACTCCTTTAATCATGGTCTGACGCCGGAAGAACAGAACGGTAGCTTTACGGTCCTGGCGGACAACCCGTCGCAATTTGTCTACAGGACGTTCGAACAGGGCATGCCGTCGACAAACGGGGATATTTTCACGAACGTCTGGGACGGCGTGAACGAGAATACCGGCATGGTGATGCCTGACGGCGTGTATTACTCGAAAGTTTACTCGTTCGACGCCGCGTCCAACCAGTCGGCGCGGACCATCCCGTTCGAGATCGACAATACGCCGCCGTCTCTCGCCGTGACATATCCCGTAACGGATCAAACTGTTGGCGGGATGATCGACATCACCGGCTCGATCATCGATAAAAGGCTTGCGTATTACACGGCCGTCATATCGAACAACGGCGTAGGGTACGATGTTTCCTCGGGAACCGGCGTCGTTTCGAACGGCGTCATCGGCAGTTTCGATACCCTGGGCCTTGTAAATAACATCGAAAGCCGGCTGTATATCACCGCTGTGGACGGCGTAAGCAACAGCGCCTCAATCTGCGTTCCCTTTATAATCACTAACAGCGAGGACGTCGTCTTCAGGATCGTGAAGGTGGAGAACAGCGTCCTGAATTCGAAAGGCAGATTAAGAATAACGTATTATTATAAAGACGTTACGGTTTCCATTCAGGACGCAGGGATGCCGGTATTCCAGACAAATTATACAACAGAGGGAACGGATGTCTTTGAGTTCACGCCGGCGGGAAAGACGGATGGAAATTATACTCTTGCATTCCAGGCCCTTGTGAATATACCCGGCAGAAATCCCGTTGTCCGGAATGTTTCCTACGAAGTGGACAACACGCCCCCTGCTCTCGCGATGACCGGCTTAAGCGGCGGCGGCATTCTGCGCGGAGTGATCGGTTTTGACGGGAGCGTTATAGATAAAAACCTCCTCAGCTATAGTCTCATATTGTCCAACAGTACGGGCGATGAAGAGAGCGTGATTGTTTCGGAAGGCATGACCGGAATTTCATCCGGGAGGATCGGGGTCTTTGACAGCGCCGGCATCAACGCGAACTCGCCCTTTGACGGGACAAACCAGTATGCCGTCATCCTGAGGGCTTATGATTCCGCCGGGAATACGAACGAGATCGTAAAAACCATATATATCGATAATGCGGAGCCGTTTGCCGACCTTACGGCCGGCAGGAAATACAGGCTTTCCGGCCTGAATGGACCGGCGGCCCTGACCCTGACGGCTCAGGACGTGCACCTGGCCGGCGCTTCGCTTTACACAATGGACAGCGGCGGGATCTATCATAAAACGGTTGACTGGAGCGGTATCGTTTCCGGCGTCAACACCGTCACTTGGAACTGTTCGTCATTGTCGGGAACTGTTCCGGCGGCGCTTTATACCTATGACCTGGCGGGGAACACGAATACAAGGACTTACACATTTACAATTGATAATAAAGTTCCCGAGATCAGGAATCTGACTGCCTCTCAGGCCATGACCAGGCTTATCCTCTCCGCCGATCTCTGGGACAACGATCTTCTGGCGCGTTATGAAGTGGGCGTTCAGAGCGGTCCGGAATACCGCGTCTACGCATCGGAGGATATGGAAACGAACGAGAGATCAATCTCCGTTGACGAGGCCTTTGCGGACTTCGAAGCCTCCGCCGCGACGGTGTTCGTCAAGGTGTGGGATTTTGCCGGCAATGAAACGGTCACGAATTTTGATATCACTGCGGACAGCCTGCCGCCCGTGGCGGGAATAGAGACGCCTTCGGACAATACCGTAAGCGGCGGCGTCATGCATTTCAAGGGAACGCTGCTTGACAACAATATGGCGCGCGCGGAGCTCCTGCTGGACGGTACAGTCATATACAGCGTCCTCTGCGGCGCTTTTTCCAATACAATTGAGTATGATCTTGATACAAAGGGCCTGCCCGACGGGACGCACAGCCTCACATTGCGCGGTTATGACTATGCCGGAAATGTCGGCGCGGCCTTTGTCCGCTTTACATCGGACAATACGCCGCCGCTGATCAGCCTGCGCGCCCTCAGGAATGGAAGCGACGCTTCCATAGGCGCGTCCGCCGGCGCTCTCGATTTCTATCTCAATTACAGCGACGCGAACCCCGCTTCCTATAAGCTGACGTTCATAAACGGCGGCATTCAGGAAACGGCGCTGGAAGGGACAGTGGAGAGTATCTACAGCGGCCGGTTTATCGGAACGCTGGATACGGCAGTGCGGAACCTTAATGGAATATATCAATTTATGATTGAAGGCGTTGACCTTGCGGGGAACAGATCGACAAATTATCTTACTCTTGACATAGACAACTCGGCGCCTGTTCTTGCCTGGAACTCGCTGGATTCCGGCAGGGCTTTTGACAGCCCCGGTTTCCTCCCGAAGGTCAGGGGCATTGTCAGCGCGGGCTTTACGCTGACGGACGCTCACAGCGTTAATTATACCGCTTCATGCGGCGCTCTGACCTCTACAGGCACCGTTAACAGCGGCGCTGTCGTATGGCCTCTTGACACGGCTCTTATGGGCGAAGGATTGCAGAGTCTTGAAATAACGGCCGTCGACGCTACGGGCAACAGGAGCAGCTGGACAACCAATTTTATTGTGGACAGGACGGCCCCCGCGCTCAGCCTGACGGCAGGCCCTGAAATATACTCGCCGCTGGTACCGGACAATAAGCTGAATATCAATGTGACTGCGAATGAGACGGTTAAATTACAGTCTGTAGAAATAGACGATGAAACAGGCCTGAAAGGGAAGCTGGATATAACCGGCGTTATACCGGCAGGCAGTTCGCTGTTTGCCTGGGACGGAAGGACCGCCGGCGCGGCATTGCCGGATGGAAATTACCGCATTAAGGTAACAGCCTCGGACGAAGCCGGAAATACCTCGGAAGCCTGTTCGGGAACTATTTTCTATAGAAACGATAACAGGCCGCCTCTGGTGACGGTCCTGGAAACGAACAACGTCTTCTCGCCCGCGCTGAGGCCGTTCAGGATCAGGTATGAAGCCCTGAATGATTCAACCGACCTTTCTAATATAGTCATCAGTACGCTGACTGTCAGTTCGGCGGGAATGGATGTTTTCAGGATTGTTGCGACAAACCAGGAAGGTGTTATCGGATTGGAATGGAACGGCCTTAACTCAACAGGCAGGGCGCCCGATGGAAATTATGACGCGATTCTCAATGTCGCCGATGCCGCCGGGAACGCGGTACAGGTCCGCTTCGTTATCACTGTTGATTCTGTTCCGCCTGTTCTGGAGCAGTTGACGCTAAGCAGGGTGAAAATATCGAAGAATAATCCGTTGAAGAACCAGAGCGAGATTCATCTCGCGGTCAGCGATAAAAACTTGATTGAATCAATGATGTACAGTATCGACAGGTATGATATGAATATACTGGAAACAACGAATGAGGTTGGTTTATCAAATTATATTCTTGACAGCGTATTTAAAGAAGAGGACAACGCTCTTTATACAATCAGCTTCTCTTTCATCGACTCCGCGTCCAACGAGTCGAAATTTACCACCAATATTGAGGTGGATAATAATCCGCCTGACTTCGGACTGGATATGAAAGGAAATTACTTTACGACGAATGACGGTTCTGAATTAAAGATTTTTGTCAATACGAATGTAACGGTCAGGCCCGTCATCGAATCGGCCGATACTGCCGCGATGTACTGGGGCCTTGTGCCGGAAGGAACAGCCCCGGTCCTCGCTGAATGCACGACAAATGATGTCATGAAGCTTGAAGGAAAAGCGGACGGGAGATACATGTTTACAAGGGCGGCCGTGGATGATGTGGGCAACGGATTAACCAATTCATTGATATTTACCGTAGACGGAACTTCCCCGTTTGTTTCACTGAACTACCCGTCAAATCAAATTGGGATTGGCCTTCTGACTAACGGCGGGAAGAAATATCTTTCTTTCAGCAACGAAATTATTGTTCAGGGGAGCGACAGCGGAAGCGGTCTGGCCGGATTATGGATCAGGGTTGAGAACCTCTCGAACGGCTATTTTGATGAAATACCTCTGGAAGATCCTTCCAACAGCCTGAGCTTTGACAGCCTGGGGATTAACGAACCCGGTGATTATCTCATAACGGCTGTTGCTTTCGATCATGTGACGAATATCGGCGTGACCTGGGATTATGTCAGCCTGCCTCTGCCCGACAGGACCCCGCCTGTCAGCGCCCTTGCCATAAGCGGAAGCTATAACGTTATCAACGGCGATGTTTACGCCAGTTCCAACACGACGTTTATCATCACAGCCGCGGATAATCCAGGCCTGAATGACGGCTGCGCTTCAGGAGTCAACAGGACCGAGATATCCATAAACGGCGGAGACTGGCAGACCTACAGCGTTCCAGTAATATTTACAATGAGCGGAACATATGTCATGGAATACAGGTCTGTGGATAACGCCGGCAATATTGAAGAAGCTAAAACGGTCAGGGTTATTGTTCAGAATAGCGTAACGGCGGTATCAGGCCTCCGCAGCCTGGTGCTTGACAGGACAAATATCATCTATCAGTGGAATATCACAAACAATATTGCGCCGGAAAACTTTGAGTTAACGGCCCTCGGCACCAACTTTACAACAACGAACAGCTATTTTATATTGACTAACATTGCTCTTGCCCTGACCAATATGCCTCTCTTTGTCGAGGCAAAAGTGAGGGCTGTCAATCAGGCCGGGCTCTATTCCGCGTACCTGATTATGACAAATATTCTGGATACTATCATAGACATCCGCCAGCCTTCCATGGGAGGCACAAACTATTTTAAGGAAGCGATACCTGTTTATTCGGAATTCCAGAATGAAGACCGCTCTATAAAGACCCTGGATTATTACGGTTATTTATCGAATGACGCGCTGATGGTCCCGACAAACTGGACGCTTGTTTCTGAGGATGAAAATTATAATAATGATAATAAGCTTTCTGAATATATCTGGAAACAGGAAGGCAATAATCAATACCCTGTTCTGGGCGACGGGAAATATGCCGTTCGCGTCGGCTATTCTGATGTTAAGGGTAATATCCGCACCGATGCCAGGTTTGTGAATGTGGATAATACGCCGCCCGCTGCCGAATGCCTTGTTGACGGTATAAAGCCGGCATCGAATTTTGTTCAGGCGGTCAATTCCTGCATTTTCAGCATTAATGCTTCTGATCCTGTGTCCAATGGGGTCTCTTCCGGCGTCAGGAGGATATGGTACGCTGTGGATCAACAATCCTATAATAAACAAATAGTGAATTTCCAGCCTGATAAAGATTTCATCAGCCGCTGTATCAGTAATAACGGAAGCGGTGATGATTATCAGGTTTACACAGGCCCGATCAAACTGACAAAAGGTGTTTATACGATCGCATACTTCGGCGAGGACTGGGCGCAGAAAGCGGATATTATAGATGATATTGAAAATAATGGTATGAATAAAAATGAAGAAAACTGGGAAGGCAATTTGAGCGAAGCTCAATTTATTACAATCGAAGTCAGGGAAGACAGCACAGTACCTGTTGATGTGACGCCGCCTGTAATTACAATATCCGGCGTATCTAATTCGGCATATTATAATAAGCCGGTTAATATCACTGTGAGCGCTTCAGACGCCGCGCTCAGCGGAATAAAAGTAATACTTGACGGCAATGAACAGACTCATAACGCGTTTACCGTGAGCGGCGAGGGCAGTCATATCCTGAAAGCCTCTGCCTGGGATATGTCCGGCAATACAAACAGTATGGAGCTTTCTTTTGTGATAGATACGGTCTCTCCGCTGATCACTGTCAACGGCTTGAGCAATACAAACCTCATAGTTCCGGCGCAAATCTCATATACAGTCAGCGATGAGAATCTGGATTCTTATTCGGCGCGGCTGAATGGAACGCTTCTGACGACTAATTCGTTTGTTGTCTCCAAT
The DNA here is from genome assembly GCA_963835575.1 of uncultured Spirochaetota bacterium. GTDB lineage: Bacteria > Spirochaetota > Brevinematia > Brevinematales > JAOACQ01 > CAVYGN01. The sequence goes on from CAWIGG010000002.1 coordinate 758,022, forward strand.
GCCGGTTCATACACACTGTCCATAACAGCGCTCGACAGGGCGGGGAATGTGTCCATATATGCAGGGACGTTCACAGCTTCCGAAATTGATATAACGCCGCCTGTTATTACGGTTACCGGGGTCGGGGAAGGAAGGTACACAAATATTAATCTTTATCTGACAATCACAGTGGAGGATAAAAATCTCCTGACAAACAAGACTGAAATATTGGCGGACGGGAAATATTATGCAATTACTAATGGAAAGGCTTATGTATCATTCAAATCCGAAGGGTCGCATGTTCTTTCGATCTACGCGGAAGATAAATATCATAATGTCTCGGCTTACTATAAGGAAATCATCATCGATAGGAAGGCGCCCCTGATAGAAGTATTGAATGTTTTTGATCAGCACAGCTATCTGCGGGTGAAGCCGCTTGTCAGGATTACGGATGATTCCGGCAGTATTGTTAACTCGGACGAGTATCTGGTGAAGAATGGAAATGTCACGAATATCTATACTAATTCTATGATCACCAATACAGGCAGTTATTCGCTCTTTATTATGGCGATAGATGAGGCGGGTAATGCGGCTTATACCAATATCCGCTTTAATATAGTTAAAGATCCTGACAGCACGATTCTCCTCTATGCCGGGTTTGAGTACCGTGATTCTGCGACAGTATTCTATGGAACAGGCGGGAATACTATTGCCAATATGACTAACCGTCCTCAATATATCGACGGGTACTATGGCCAGGGCATCATTGCCCATAAAAAGGATTCTCCTGGAGTATCTTACAGTATGAAAAGCAATGTTATATGGAACCCGGTTAAAGGCGCTGTCGAATTCGCCTTTAAAAAGTTCTGGTATGAATACTTCTATTGTCATTATGAAAAGATGACGCTGTTTGAGGTTAAAGATGATAGTTCCCCTGTCTTCAGCATTTATGTAGACCGGACATACCGCATTATTGTGTCTGCCGGCGGGACAAATTGTGTTTTGGATGAGAACCGGGATAATGAAGGTGATGAACATGAGCATGATTGGGACAGATGGAGCAAAGTAAAAGTGGTCTATGACCTGAACCCGGCAGACGGTAAACCTGTGATCAAGCTATATATAGGTGATATTTTAAAAGGCAAATGGTTTATCACAGCACCGGTTATAAATGCGGCCGGAAAGAACTACCGGATTAATTTCGGCTTCGGCGAAGGCGAAAAGTGTTATACAGACGAACACATGCACCTGGATGAGTTGAAGATTTTTGAGGATTTTATTGATTTAAAGGATTAAATAAACCACGAAGACACGAAGAGCACGAAGGACCACAAAGGAAAAAGGGTATTAAGAATAATACCAATGTTAGTGAATCTTGGTGTTCTTTGTGTCTTAGTGGTTAAAAATAAGAATTTATTAAACCAAAAATCTTACTTTATTGAATGATAATAGGAGAATTTTATGAAATTTGTTTTATTAATCGTTTTCATACCCGCCCTGCTGTTTTCGACAACCATACAGGAAATATATCAGCAGCTTGACGTCTATCAGAAAAGGATCCAGTCGCTTCAGGCGGAATTTTTGATCGAAATCCATGGAACAAAGCGGACGGCCTCTGTCCAGAAAGGAGTTTTTACCTATCTGGATTATTACGGAACGATGCTCCAGTATAACGAACCGGTCAAAATGACTATTGAGCTCAGGAATAACGGTGATATCGTATTTAACGGAAAAAAACAACAGACAATGACCAATTCTTATCAGATGGGGGACATCTATTTCCTCTATTATTTAAATAATTACAGCCTGAAGATAGACAAGGAAGATACGGGCATTGTTTATATTTCAGGTTATGAAAAAAGCGATGTTAAAAAAGTAAATGTGAAAAGAATTCTGAAATTGAGGTTTGATAAAGGCCTGCATGTTATTGATAAAATTCAGTATATAGGCAATGAAAACGATTTCCCGTATGAAATATTGGCCGGATATTTAGTGATTCAGGGAATTCCAGTTATGCAGAGGCTTGACATGAATATTTCAGCCTATTCGGTCAGCGTAAATTCCGTGTTCCGGCTGTCCAATATAAATTTGATAATGAAGCAATAACAGCCGCAGCCTTTTCTTTAGCCATGCCGGAATAGGTTCCAGTCTGACAGCCGGCAGAATACCTATGACAGTCAGTATTATCAGCATTTTTAATAAAAGTAAAAACCAGGAAGAGCTGTCCGGGAATTTTTAAACGCACAAGAATACTCCCATATTTGATTATAAATTATTGCATTAGAATAAAAAAAGAAAAATATTATGACTGGTTTAAAAGAAAAGTTGATTATTTATTCAAAACTCAGTATAATTATTTCTCTTTAAAAGAGTTAGAATAAATTTAAAGCCGGGAATATCTCTGTTAAATTACAAAACGGCTGTGTATTTATATCTTATGAACGAGTGTTTTATGAAGAAATCATCCTGCATACCGGCATCATTATACCTTTTACTGTTTTTTGCTCTCCTATCGTTCCAATGCTCAAAATCCGGGAATGGAAGCAGCCAATCCTCATACCAGACAAACGCTGTCCTGCCGAGTATTACAAACAATAATATGAAAGTATTTAAACATGTACAGATATTGAAAAAAAAACTGGTGAGAAAGAAGGAAAATGAACCTTTTATAAAGAAAAGCGATAAAAAAATCATGGGCCCTTCTGTTGAAGGAAAAAAACCAGTCTATGTTTCAGCGTCAAATGACAGCAGTTTATCCGTTATAAAGGATGGTGTACAGCAAACCAATCAAATAAATAATGACGGGGAATATTTCATCAAGTTCTATCAGAAAAGCAGGACTAATGTCTGGATTAAGAAGGATTTGTCCAATAAAACCACCGATGAAAAAGAGGAAGGCCTTGTCGGAGAAGAAGGCAATGTTCTTTATCAAAAGGTCACCCAATAGGTGCGGCAGAGGAGGAAAGAAAATGAAAACCAGAGTAATTGTTATTTGTATGCTTTTTATCTGTTTTGTGATTAAAGGAAGTATTGCGCAGGAAACAACCATGGACTCGGAAGGAAGCACCATCATCCAGCTGAAGGACAACCTGGTTGAAAACCTGAGCGGCGACTTTACAGCGACCTTTCAAAATACCCCTGTAAAAGACGTGTTCAGGATATTCGCCCTGCAGAGCGGATTGAATATCATGGTGAGCCCTAACATAAAGAATAATGTCACGGCCAATTTTACAAAGGTATCGATAAAGGACGCTTTTCTGGCAATCCTCTCGGCAAACAGCATTTATTATCTTGTGCAGGGAGCAATAGTCAAAATTATGACTCTCCATGAATATAAAAATGAACTGCTCAGGAATTATGTCACAACAAAAGTATATGACGCATCTATTATCGATATAAAAAATCTGCCTGTGATCCTGAAGCCGCTTCTTTCGCCCGGCGTCGGCAATTTTGCCATAGACACGCAGTCTTCGAAAATCATTATAACGGACATCAAGGACAATTTTGACCGGCTTGATAAGCTCTTTAAAGAACTGGCCAGCCTTCCTAAATTGGTAGAAATAGAGACAAAGATTGTCGAGATCGATTTCAGCGATGCAAATCAGGTTGGAATAAATTGGTCGGCCCTGAATATTCAGGGAATGGGCAACATTTCCCTGACGACTATGGTTTCGAACGGGATCAATTCCGCTTCGGCCCTTAATGTCAGCGCTCATTACATGGATCCGCTGGGAATGACGGCCGATGCTCTTCTTTCATTAATAGGGCAGGACCATAAAACCAGATTGATATCCCAGCCGCGCATACTGGCCATAAACCGGGAGGAAGCGGTAATTCACATCGGCGGTAAAACGCCTTATATCAGCAGTGTCATACGGTCCCAGACAACCTCGGATGTCACTTCCCAGGTCGCTTTTATAGACATCGGCATCAAGATTACCGTTACTCCGATGATCACACCGGATGACGAGATCAAAATTGATTTGAAAGGCGAGGTCACTTCGGCCGATTTGATCAATCTCTCAACTGATGTCAAGGCGCCCCAGATAACCACAACGGAAATCAGCTGTATGCCGATTGTCAAGGATAACCAGCCTATTATTATCGGCGGGCTTCTCAAAACAACAGTTACAAGAGACCGTACCGGGGTGCCTATTTTAAAGGATATTCCCCTCATCAACCTGCTGTTTTCTTACACTGCAGATACAATTACCCGTTCCGAAATGGTGATATTTATAACCCCTCGTCTGATAAAAGACGGGAAAAGTAATATTACCTTTAAAGCGGTATCGGACAATGTCCTGAATGAAGTAGGCATGACCAATACTAATAAATGAATTGGGGACAGTCATGAAAAAGATAAAACTCAGCGATTCTGCCGGCACCGCGGAGTCCCGTTTCTTATGCCAGTGCAATGAGCGGATAAGGGCTGACGCGTTTCCCGCCGGTGCATTGAGGAGTTTTTTATGAGCAAATACCTGGGCATTTTATTATTGGAAAACAATATCATCAGCCAGAGGGAACTGGAAGAAGTCCTGAAAATACAGGAAAATTCCGGTAAAAAACTGGGAAGAATACTCTGTGAAAAAGGTTTTATCGATGAGCCGACCCTTTATACCTATCTGGAAAAACAGATGGGCGTGAATTTTCAGTCTGAAATCCCGGAAAGGCCTGAAGATAAGGATTTTAAACAGCTTTCATATGAATACTGTAGGGAAAGATTGATAGCCCCGAAAGTAATAGATCAGTCAAAAATCAAGATATATATTAACGATCCCGCCAATACCGCGCTTAATAATGAGCTTTCCTTTATTACCGGGAAAACGGTCCATCCGGAATATGCGACAGAAAGCGCAATACTGAATTACCTTAATCAATATGAGTCCGGAAAAACACAAAAAACTCCCAGGAAAACGAAAGAGTCCTCGGAGATCCTGGCTCCCGCGATTCAATATGTTGATAAAGTGCTGGAAAAAGCGATAGAGGGGAACGCCTCGGACATCCATTTTGAGTTGTACAAGGAAAAAAGCTTTTTAAAATACAGGCTTAATGGAGTGCTGACTTTAATCGAAGAAATTGATCCTTCCTTATATTCATCTTTCCTGTCCCGTATCAAGGTTTTATCCGATCTGGATATTTCCGAAAAAAGACTGCCCCAGGACGGCAAGTTCGCTTTTTCATACAATGACCGTCTGGTTGACATCAGGGTTTCGGTAATACCGGTAATTTATGGAGAGAACGCGGTTCTCAGGATCCTGGACAAGGAAAAATCGGTGCTTCAGCTGGAGCAGATAGGCCTGCCTGACGACAAGGTGGAATTGCTGAAAAAAGAGGCCAGGAAGCCGTTCGGAATGATATTGTTTACCGGACCCACCGGGAGCGGGAAAACTACGTCGCTTTATGCCATTCTTCAGTATTTGAAACAGTTCGGCCAGAAAATCATTACCATAGAAGATCCTGTTGAGTATCAGATTGACGGGGTCTCGCAGGTCCAGGCCCATACTGAAATCGGCCTTGATTTTGCGCGCGGGCTCCGCTCGTTTTTAAGGCATGATCCGGATATAATCATGGTCGGAGAAATTAGGGATAAAGAGACGGCGGAAGTCGCGATCCGTGCGGCATTGACCGGACATATGGTGTTATCGACAGTTCATACAAACAACACAGCCAGCGCTGTGGCCCGTTTTCTTGAAATGGGCATTCCATCGTATTTAATCAGCTCGACCATCAATCTGGTGATCGCGCAAAGGCTGGTCAGGGAGATATGTCCCTCCTGCAAAATAGAAAAAAAACTGGAAAAGGAAGAACTTCATGCCTATCATATTGAAAACAGGTTTAAGGAAGGGGAGAAGGTTTATTTTGGGAAAGGATGCAAAAATTGCCGAAAGACCGGTTATATCGGCCGGAGGGCTGTTTTCGAGATCATGAAAATGACGAAAACCATTAAAAATGCCGTTTTGAGCAATGCCAGTTCGCTTGAAATCGGACGGCTGACTGAAGAGGAAGATATGATCACCCTGAAAGAATTCACTATAAATCTTGTCAAAGCCGGAATAACAACCCTGGAAGAACTGGATAGGGTTGTTGATGTCGTGGAAGAAAACGATTTGTGATCTGAGAAGTTATCGTCCTTATTCAAGACGCATTATCTTTTTTATCAAAAAGGGCCGGGGAAAATACATAAAAGGCGTATTTTCGAGCTCAATATCGTTAGTCAGGAAGGAGTCGTAAAAGAAATTTGCTTTGAGGAACCTGAGATTTTCCATTTTAAAATCGTTTTTTTCCATGGAAAAAAATGCCCCGCCGAATATATTTATAGTAGGATCCGGCATCTCTTCTTTTCCTTTTACAAGGTATATGCCGTCCAGAGGGGAACAAATATAAACCCTGTTCAGTATAATGGAATTTTCATTTGTGTTTTGAAACGCCCAGACCCCCTTGCCTGAAATAATAAGAACGGGTTTCCCCTCGCGTTTCGAATTGATGTTCTCGAGATAAATGTTTTCGGTGGACAGGATAGCGGTTGGAAAGGCGGCTTCTCCCTTGACAATAAGGGGAAGTTTTGAAAATATGACTCCATACCTTGGAGGCGATGATAAATCCAGATCAAGAATACAGGCTTCTTCTTCCTTATCGATGTAAACGCCGTCATTAGGCATTGGCGGGTATTTTTTTATAAACAAGGGAGGCGGGCGGAACCCGAGAACATCGGCGCCGTAAGGGGGAGGTGTTGTCAATTCAATTATACCGCCTCCGATCCTTGCGTCCACTCTTTTTTTTCCGACATAAATGATCGGTATGGAAAAATGGGTGAGGGGAAAGGTCTTTCTAACACCGTCGCCGGTGCCAATATGTTCGACATAATCATGAAAAAACTTGGTTGAAATAAAACGAAGCTCGCCGGTTTCCGGATAATATTCAAAATCACTCCCCTCTATCAGCTCGTTGACAAGATTAACACGGACAATAAACAGGTTTTCAATATTTTCCGCCGCTCCTATGGCTGAATAATCTTTTCCTCTCAAGTAAACGGTTCCCAGGTCTCCATAAGCTTCATTCGGCACTATGATAGGTAAGATTTCTTCCGAAGCTTTTAAATGGATCTTTTTATTAATGACCTGGAAAAACCCTTTATTGATATCGCCCTCGCCGTAAGAATAGACCAATGAGGGAACTTTATTTTTATCGCTGTTTTTGGTAATTTTTTTAATATAAACACGGTTGATGGAAGGTCGGTCTATGGAGAATCTTGTTGTAACGCCGTCGCCGATGCCGATAAGGTCTTTTTCTGAAAGGAAGGGATTGACAATCTTTTTTACCGGCAGACCCATACCCCTGTCGATGATAAAAGCAGAATCCTTGTAATGACTGAAAACATTCCAGATCTTTTCAATTGTCGGAAGGTTGACTTTCTCCGTCTGCCGGGAAAAACGGATGCTGGAAGGGAATAAGGCGCTGGGGAAAGTAAAATTTTTATTGGAAAAAAGTGAATGGGGCGAATTGGTAAAAGTCAGAGCTTTCAAATCCGGCATATTTTGAAAGTAATCCATTGAAGAATCCCTGTATAAATAGATCTGGTAATCTTTTTGGGCGGCTGCCTTCCAATCTCCATAAGAGCCGATCTTGCCGCTGATAAAGACGGAACTTCCAAGCGTACTGTCATAATCCTTTCCGTAAAACAGCACATAGTCATAAAGAGGGAAGAAGAGATACTCATATAAATAAGATATATCATATTTGTTTTTCCATTTTAAACTGGCTTTCAGGCTGTTGAGGTTTTTCTGCTTTCTGTCTATTTCAATAGTATAAGGGATCATTTCATTTTCGTTTTTGTAGGTAAAATCGAACCTGCCCTCACTGAAATGAGACCCTCCGTTTATCAGGGCATCAAAAAATTCCTGAACCCTTCCCTGCAGAAACCATTCGCCTTCTTTAACATTCAGATCTCTTCTATAGTTCAGGCCGAAAAACGCAATCTGCGTCAGGATGACAAGTATGATCAGGGAGAATATGGATATTGCCACCAATACTGAAACGAGAGTGGATGACTTAACCTTAAACATGACAACCACGCTTATTACTGAATTTTAATGCAACCTTATTATAAAACAAAATTGTCTTTTTGTATATTCGCTTTAAATTTAAAGTGTTTTCTTTTACGCAAAAAACCATATTTCAGAAACCCCGGCGTTTGATTATTAACCGTCATTTTATTATCTGGGAAAGATTTAAGATGGGCAGGAAAAGGCTGAAAATAATAACGCCGACAATGACGCCCGTAATGAGGATGAGGATAGGCGTCAAAAGAGAGGTGATTCTCTCAACCGAGGCATCCAATTCCTTCTCATAAAAATCTGAAAGACTCCCGAAAAGCACCCCGGTTTTCCCGGATTCCTCTCCTATAGAGGCTGCCTGCACTAATAGCGGCGGAAGATAGGGATTGTCCCTTAGCGTATTGGAAAAACTTTTACCTTCGGTGATATCTTCAACCGTTTTTTGAATATTATTTTTAAAGAGATCATAAGAGACTATGTCCCTGCTTACTTCAAGTGCATCTTTCAGGGGAACGCCGTTTTTTAGAAGAATGGAGAAAGTCCTGGAAAAAACAGAGGCTGTATTCTTCCGGATAATATTTCCGACGATGGGGAATTTAAGCATATAAGTTTCCCAGATCAGCCTTCCTTTTCCTTTTTTTATCCATTGCCTGAAGAAAAAGACTATACTCCCTATAACGAGAAGGATTACCAGGAAATAGCGTTGTATTACCGCAGAAAACCTCACCAGAATCAGGGTGGGGAGGGGTAATTCACTGCCGAATTGAGCGTAAGTTTCCTGGAACCGTGGAATCAATACCGACATAAAAAAGCCGAGGACCAGAATGGCAACGGCTAAAACCAAACCCGGGTATAAAAGAGCCCCCTGTACCTTCTTTTTAACCTCATCCTGCTTCTGAATATATTTATGAATATACTCGACGGTACCTGCAAGCTTACCGGACCTTTCGCCGGTTTTAACCATATATATATAGAAGGGTTTGAATATTTTTTCGAAGAGAGACAAAGCCTGTGAAAATGATTTGCCGGCATTCAATTCATTCACCAGCGTTATTATTACCCAGCGGAAACTGTTCTTGGCCGGGAATTCTTCTAAAATGATTTCCAGCGATCTGGACAGCGATATGTGAGCCGAGAGAGCCGTAGCGAGGAGCTGGGTAAAGGTTATTACCGTTTCCGGTTTTACAGAGCGTATCTTCAGGGATTGGTCCAGCAGCACCAGTTCATCCACTATCAGATTCTGCTGATAAAGCTGATAATGAGCCTCTTCCCTTGTTTGTGCCTGAATTGTTCCAAAAAAAGATTCCCCCTCCCTGTTAAAAGCTTTATAATTATAAACCATAAACATCTCCATTACTAACCGGGGTTTTGAGATAAAACCTATCTGCCTTATTATGGTTTTTTTACAACCCTTCCGGCTTTTTTGTCCAGTATTTATCATAAAACCTCATCCTGGAATTAACAAATATTTACACTTTTCAAAAAATTCAGACCCGGCAGGGCAATTTTTTCAATGCTGCCGTTTCGGTCCGTTATGATTTCAGCGGATGCATTCCTTGACAAATTTAATCGGTGCATTATAATATAATGAGTCTTGGAATTCCTTTAATTGCAGTAAGATAGTAGTCTCGGTGATGTGGTCTTTAATTAAAAATAGAGACATATTATATTTAATATTACTGCATTTTTTGAAGGATTATTGGTCTGTAGCGACACTGCTATACAGGAGACGCCAATGAAAAGAAAAAAGGTATTGTTTACCCGGCTTCCGGCTTATACGCTGCTGGAAATGCTTATTGTACTGACTATAATAGGGATTCTTCTGACCGTAGGTCTGGCTACTTATTCTAAAGTCCAGACAACTGCCATGATAAAATCGGCCCAGATTGAGCTCAGGCAATATCATATAGCCATTCAAAGCTTTAAAGCCGATTTGAATGCCATGCCGGTCAACGCCGGGGAGTTACTGGAAAAGGGATACATTACAAAACAGCTTTTAAATGATCCCTGGGGTACGGAATTCCGTTTAGAAGTGGATAACTCCGCTAATACGGTAAAAATCATCAGCGCCGGGCCAGGCAAGCAATTCGGCACTAAGGACAACATAATTGAAGAGGTTTCCGTTCTTTAAACACAGGATTCAGTGTCCTGCCTTAATAAAGGGTTTCATTATGGGCAGTCCTAAAACCGATAGAATATTAAGGAATTTAGAGAATCTTATTTTCCAAGTATAAGATTTTAGGCATTTCCATCCCTCACCAGTTTGTCAGGCTGAACTTGAGTAGCAATCAAACTGGTGAGGGATGGAAATGCCCTTATTCTTTTTTTAGAAAGTAATGAGATGTTTACGGTTCATTCTGTTGCGGCTTTTCATTCATATATTCAGAAGATGATGAAAGTCTGCGGAAAGCAATATCCGGTATATGATCGGGTTTTCTTAAGGTACGAGGCTGTGTCATGAGCGTAAAAAAATATTTTTCATCATTTTTAACCCGGATTCTTCGTTTAACGGGTTTTGTAAAGACACTACTGGATTACAGCGGTGTCTCTTTCAGGCTTTATCAGGTTTTTATCCTCGGAAGCTTTGTCCGAAGCCTGCGTTTTGAAGAAATTAAAATTGAAAACTCCCGCGGCAAAGATGCCTTCATTGATTTATTCCGTCAGATGGGGCTCAAAGCGAATCAATCCCTCCTGTTATCATTTTCCGGAGCATCAATCCACGCCATATCTTTTGACCTTCCCGGTGTCAGGGAAAAAGAGCTTAATACGGCCATTCAGTGGGAACTGAAAAAAAAGCTGCCATTGCCGGATAAGGATGTTTATTATTCGCATAAAAAAATGGCGGATCCTTTTGCCAGGAAGCAAAAAAGATGGAACATTACTGCGCTGGTGGTAAAAAAGGAAGAACTTGATAATATCCTGGAAAGCCTCCGAAGCGCCGGCATACTGGCGGAGAAAGTTTTTCTGATGCCCTTTCACAGTCTGAGGATTTTGTCCATCCCTCCCGATTCCGGTAATCTGGGGCTGTTTATCCTATCCGATCATACGCTTGAGATTTACCTGCTCCACTCGGGAAAGGTATTTGACAGCCTGTTTTATTCTTTTGATATCCAGCATGTCAGTCCTATGACCGTTAAAAACATAATAGACTTTATTATTCAGTTCGAAAAGAAAAGCGGTGAAAAATTGAATGGTCTTTATTTATTAAATAAGGAAAAGATGTTTCCTGACAATTTAAAACAGGCCGTTGAAAAAGCCGCGGGAGTTTCATTGTCGCCGGCTGAGAAAATACTGCCTTCTTTCGGCTCTATCAAAGGCAAAGAAAGAATACATTACCTGGACAGCCTTGGTTTGCTGCTGCGCCCTGACCCTGAACTGGAAATTACCCCTGCCCCTGTTAAAAAAGAATTCTTAAAGAATAGTATTATAAAGGGACTGGCGGCGGCGCTGGTCCTTCTGAACCTGGTTTCATTAGCTATACTTCCCACACTGATAGGTTGGATGCAGGAATATCAGAGGATTCAGGATGCAAGAAGCGGAAGCAGTTCCATGGATAGTGAAACTCAAAATCTTGCAAAGCTCCTGACGCAGGAAGATGAATTGATCCAGATGAAGCAAAAACAGGTGGAATTGACGGAAAAGATTCAGGCGCTTGAAAATACAGGCATCCCGTCTTCCAAAATCAGGTATGTTTTATATGATCTGGCAAGACTGATGCTTCCGGATACCCGCATCCTCAGGCTGCGCCTGATGCCTCCTAGGGCCGAGTTGGACGGAGAGGCGCCAAATAGTGAAGAAATGGAAGATCTGATCAAAAATTTAAGTCTTTCTAAGAAAATCTCCAATATCATACTTAAACGGGCGGACTTGAATCAGGAAAAAGGCAAAAGTATCCTCTTTACACTGCAGTTTGAGGTAAAGTCATGAAAAAAAAATACTTTGCCTATCTGTTTATTATTCTTTCGGCGGTTTGGCTTATTGCGTTTCTTATCCTTTTCCTGAATTCCCAGAAAATACAGGATCAGATAGATTTCATTAAGGAGAATCGCCGTGAGCTGGTGAACCTTCCCTTCTATAAGAGAGAGGTTGAGAAGCTTCAAAGCGAGCTTAAGAATATCGAGTGGGATGCATTTTCAAGCAGGCCTGTCAGCGAGTTTGCGGCCCTTCTTCCAAAGCTTGCTGAAAAAAAGCAAATAGAGACCCTGAGAATCGAAAATAACGGAACCCGTATGGAAAACGGGCGTGAGGTTTCGGAACTTCAAATCAGTATAGTATCATCCTTTTCCAAAATAGCTGGTTTTATCGATTTGCTGGAGCAATCGCGCCTGCCTATTCAAATAGTCAACCTGAATCTGGAAGAAAACAACGGCCAGATACGGACCCTGCTTTCAATAAGAATATATAAGCCGTTGGATTTAAAGCCTGCTGTTGATTCAAAAACAAATAACCAGTAAATCATTTTTTAAAACATTCGGATTTATTAACTATTGTCAAATACCTGTGTCCTTGTAGTTTTTCGCCTGTCTTCAGCCCTGGAAAATTGTGTTTCTTCAGATGAAATGTTTATTGATCTTTAGAGCACCGCTTCACAGCCTGCCTTGAGCACTTCGAGGAGTTTATCCTGAGTGAACACGGAGGGCTTCAGGATAATCTAACGGATGTACGGCAGAGTCGTTTTTATCAGGTTAAAGTTTTGTATTAAAAAGGACAGTCCCAAAAACCTTGATTTTTTAAAACTATGCCTTTAAATAAAACAGGCAGGTTAGTCAAAAACTAGCCTGCCTGAGATTCTAAATATTTTTCCTGCTTATATTTGCTTTTGCCTGATTTAGTAAAGTGTGCAAGCCGTTCCGTTTAAAGTAAACGCTGTCGGTTTGGCGTTCGAGCCGCTGTAGCTCAGATTGAAGCCGAAGCTCTGCGTCCCGCCGTTCGCGCCGATGACGTTGTTATAGCTCATATTATTCACCGTTATTGTTTCTCCGCTTGTTGTTTGAGTGGCGTTCCATATCTGAGTGATCGTCTGATTTCCGGCAAATGTCCATACAAGAGACCAGCTCGAAAGGGCTGCGGTAGTATTGTTCTTTATTGTCACTGTGACGGTAGCTCCAGCACCCCAGTCATTATTGACGGTATAATTAACCGCGTAACCGCCGCTGGAAACAGAAGAAGCAACACTTGAAGCAACACTTGATGCCACACTGGATGCGGCCCGGCTGGAGCTGACAGGGACTGAGGATGCGACGCTCGACCGGCTGGAGCTGACAGCAACTGAAGAGGCTACACTAGACCGGCTGGAGCTGACAGCAACTGAAGAAGCCACACTGGATGCGGCCCGGCTGGAGCTGGCAGCAATTGAGGATGCGACGCTCGACAGGGAACTGGACGCAACCGAGCTGCTGGATGAGGAATTGGAAGTACTCGCGATAAAAATATCATAGTAAGCATTCGCTGTTGCAAACTCGCACTGCTGCCATGTCCTATGATAGTTGTATGTCGGTGCAGGATTACTGGTCGTGTAAGGTCCCTTAGGAGGCGTTGTTCCATAACTCGGACGGTCCTGGTAGAATACGTTTGTCCAAGCGATAGTAGCTCCCCACGGCATAATTTTGGTTGTGCCTGAGGGCATATAATCTACCTGGGTCCAGAAGTTTGTATAATCGCTTCTCGTTTCGGGGGCCGAAACGCCCATGGAATCTTTATGCAGGGTCCATACCCTGTCAAGAATTTGTTTGGCCAGATAAAGCGCGTTTGTGTCTTCTGTGCTGTATTTCTTTGTTGCAATGTCCCACCAGATAAACACTTTCGCTAATGCACCCATTATTCCGATATCTTTGCCGTAATCGTTGGTCGGTTCCTGAACCGTCAGGTCGACATTAGGTGTTGTTGTCTGCGGGAGCGTATCGGGATTTGCCCCGTCATAAGGAATATGGGTCCCTTGTATATACCATTCCATTCCCACGGGGATTGATACGTCCCCATCCGATGAGAGGGTAACCAACGGCTTTATCCATGCAATGAATTTCTGCAATGGAATTAACGCATTGGTATCACCGGTAAAATAATAATACTCGGCCAATCTTTCCGCGAACCAAGCCTGATACCCTGTCCAGTCATTGCTGCCCGGATCAAGGTAGACCGGGTTGGGGTCAAACTGCATTCCATGGAATGCGTTGGCTGTAAGTGTGGGATAAGGTGTTTCTCCTGCGATATGATTTGCTACGCCGCCGCCGAAAGCTCCGTTAGTGGACTGGACAAACTTTGCCAGCTCAAGCTGACGCTGCAGCGATGTGCCCCAGTCGGTTTGTCCGAAAGAGGTACTCAGGAAATAAGCGGCCATCGGATTTTGATAGCCGATATGAGCCGAATGACAGCCGATGCGCCATGCCCAGTTTTGTCCGCTTCCGATCCCGGCGCCCCAGGCTGTGTACCAGCTGATTAAGTAATGGCAGGAATTGTAGCCTGATCCTGCTGTGGCAGTCTGTCCGATGACCCGGAAGTATTTGTCGAACATCGCATACCGCAGCCAGTCTCCCATCTTGGCCGCCTTGTTCGTGTAAACGGAGATATCAACACCCTGCTGGCCGGCCCAGATGTTTGCCAGATACATCGCCTGTATAATGCGGGCTTCTGCATCGGGAGCGCTGGTATAACGCCACTGTGGTGCTGTGGACTGTACAAATACATCGTACATGCTGTAGTTACCCGGGCTGTTGCTGTCATATTCCACCTGGGCGATTGTTTTCCATACGCCCTCGTTTGGTCCTCTCTGGAATGTGTTTATCAGTACAGGTGCGCTTGATCCGAATTTTCGCCAGTTATCAGCGTCAATAAGCCAGTGCATCAAATATGTAGTTGAACCCCACTTTGACTGTAGCGAACTATAGATAGGATCGGACCCAACCGGGGCTCCCGAATCCACAGCGGCCGGATAATTGGTAGGGCTTCTAAATTCCGGGCAATAACTGGCAACTTTTGACGGGTTGTAAGTACTCCAGTTTTCCGTTGTGCTTGGAATATAGTAAGTGTCAATAACCGACCAGGCATTCTTGAACGGTGTCCAGTTGCCTGATAACTTCGCATATACGGTATCCAGCCATACCAATTCGCTGATTGATTCGCTTGTTGCGTCATGACCATAGTCTACTGCCTCAACAATAAGCGGCTCTACACAGTGGTAAGGAATCCCCTGCGGGGATAAATTATTGGCATGAATATTTGTCCACAATGTCATAAACCGGTCTGCATAAGTTCCGGCGCTTGCGCGTGTCGATAAACTTAATGCCATTATGACAAGAAACAAAACAAACCCTATAACTCTGAACTTTCCCATAACTCCTCCTAAATTTTTATAATTATTTTATGACCTCTCAAGAATGCTCAGGAAATACTACTTTAATTACTTTAAGTGATCAGGACTACGTTAGAATCTAACAAATTCCTCCGGGTCATATAATTTCTCCTGAACATTCCAGTTTGGCATTCTATATTAAGAGAGATATTGCAATATTTGAAAACAGGAGCACACTGCAATTAAAATTATAAAATTAATTATATAATAAAATATTCCCATTGATACTATACCTTAGGTACCGTTTTAACCGTACCTTTGGTCTGGTTTTTTTCCTGTTAGTGTTTTTTTTAATGAAATGCGGCAGAAGTGAATATGTGTTTACGGCTATTACCATAACTAAAGACGGCTCAGTAAAGCCGGCAAAGCTTTGCCGTTGCCGTGCAAGGAGGGACTTTTTGAAAAAATCTTTTTCTATGATCATAGTTATTATTTATAAGAAAGTAATAGACATATAATGGAAGAACATGGTATCTCATTAATGGTGTGTTTTTTAGGCCAACGGCCGGAGGCGATAGAAATCGGCCTGTATTATTCAGCCGCCGGTTCATAATGGATTGGAAGTTTTAAATTATGACTGATAGAGCAGGTTAATATTCTACCGATTTACCGTTTGTTATGGAAAGTTCGTAATACTTGCCGTCTTTTTTAAGGATTATGCTGTCGCTTTTTATTTTAAAAACCTCTTCTCCATTAACAACGGAGCCGTTTTTAACAATATAAGTCTGTCCCATTTCAGACTCAGGAGTCCCCTGCATCCTGAATGAATTGATGGTATTCTCATCCATACTTCCGTAGCTTGGGATTTCCTGAAGTATGGCGGTATACTCGTTATTCATAAAAACAATGGACTTGAGTATAAACCTGGAAATATATTTTTCTTCTTTAATTTCTGTATGAACAACCGCCGTGACGGGATTCGCTATTCTTCTCGATTTTTCTTTAACTGGCGTCTTTTTATTATTAATTGCTGAAAAAGCAAAGGGGTCTCTTGTTTTTCCGAAATCCAGGTCTGTAATCTCTTCATTTTCAGCCGGCGGGCTGTTAACGATAGATACGGTTTCCTTTAGAGGTGCCTTCTGGTTGAACAGATGAAATATCCCAGGCACTATAAATAATATCCACAGTATTACGTTTATTAAGATTAAAGCTCCGGCCATTATTTTTTTATTATTCATGTCTCTTTTCCTTTTTTTCCAAGATCAGCTCCAAGCATATTGATTTTTTTGAAAGCTGACTCCAGCAATAAATATTATTTTTTATTCTTCTCTGTCAAATCCTGCGCAGAACCATCTTTCTAAAATAAAATTTGAGCCTTCTATTTTTAAATAGAGGGCATAAATTTTATTTATTTCCACGGGCATGACCTTCAGCTCTTGTATACCGCTGAAACGATATTCTACACTATTTTGAATAAAATTGAAATTTTTATCTGAAGAAATAATAATGGAAGTATTGCTGATGGAAATATAATAATTATTTTTCCCCCATGTTTTAAGCACAAGATTTCCCCCTTCAGACGTTAAATGATAGCTTCTTTTAAATATGCCTTCGAGGGATTTTGTAAGCCTTGTGGCTGTAATAGAATTTCCGTCGGTCATAATAAGCTTTTTTGTCCAGTTAATGGATGTCACAAATAAAATGACAGTCAGGTTCATCACGATGGAAAAAATAAGCACGCCGACAATGACTTCGATAAGTGTGAAACCTTTCAAGGAAATGTTAAGGTTCCTGTATTTCGTGCAGAAACGCTTCAGAAAATGTCGTTTCAATCGATAGCTCCTTTTCATATGACAATCCAGTTTGCCCGCGAAGTTTTCCTTCTATGGCAATATCCACCAGTAAGGGTCTGATTCTCCTGATTTTTTTGTAAGTATATATTACGAGATCATTCTCAATGTTTGTTCCCATATCGTTTAAATAGATTGGCGGATAAGCGCTATTTGAAATAACGCTTTTATCTTCCTCGGAAAAAAGAGAGTCAAAAAGATTTGTAGAAAGATAGATTTGGGTCAAATAGTTATAAGAATACTCGGTGAATTTGTGAATGACATTGTCCCGCACACTGACTTTAAGCTGGCTGCTGAGTATTATAAGGAAGAAAGTGATGGAAAATGCCAGGATTGATAAGCTTACAAGAACTTCTATGAGTATATATCCGTCCAGAAATCTTTTCTGCTTCAGAAAGAGTAATATTGATCGTTTCATACTTTTTTTCCTGCAGATATTGTTTTTCGAATCATTAAAAAATAATGAAGGAACCCTTATTAAGGGGGACAATATCCTAAATTATACCCTTATTTTAATTGAAAATTAAAAAATATCAAAAATTTTCCCTAAAACATTTTTTCCATATTCCCGGAAAGGATAGTAAAAAAATAAAATTATATGAAAAAACGGGATTAATGGGATAAGCGGTTGATCCTTACTCCACATTTTTGATAGTCTCAGAAACAAATAAAATACGATTGCTGAAATTGATGCAAGAAACAGCATTATAAAAATTTCCTGAGGTTGAATAAGCAGGCAAACCACTGCAAAGACGATTATATCGCCGGTTCCCATTCCTTTACCCCGCGTCAGAAGGTAAGGCAGCAATAGAGTAGTAAGACCTATAATTCCGGAAAGAAAAGCCGTTAAGAGTGAATGATTCTGAAAAAGAAGAATCAGTATGATGTTTGTGAATAATAAAATAACCGGAATAATTGAGACCTTTTGCTCTATAAAATCTTCAAGAGACAATTGCAGCAGTATGGAAAACAGTGCGGCGAATAAGAAATACTCATTCAAAGGAAGCCCGGTGTAAATGAAGCAGAAAAGAATAGCGTGAGATAGACAAACAAGCAAAACTATAAAAGGTTTTTTTCTATAAAAAAGCCAGAACAAAAAACCGCTTGAAAAAAAAATCGCTGCAGGAAGGACGAAATGGAAAAGAGTCTCAATCATAATATTCTAAAATACCTTATTTTTGAATCATTTCTTTCGTTAAGATTTTAAAAACGGCTTTCCGGGGGTTTTTATTTTTTCCGCATCAGTTTAGACTGTGCGCTGTATTCCACCGCTTCCAAAGAATAGAGATCTTTGAAACCGTTATCATTGTAAATCACGTTATATTGCTTTATTATACTTTCTTTCCATTGATCATAATTCTGCCTGAACAGATCGCCTTTCAACCGCTCAGCGATTTGATGTTCTGCTTGATTATAGCTTAATTGGACTATTTTTCCACCTATGTTGGTAATAAATCTTGCCTTATATTTATTATAATAATCCTTTTTAGCCTCGGGAGTCAGCAGAGCTTCTGCTTTAGTAAGCAGTTCTTTTTCAAAAACCTGCACGGAAAGATTTTTGGTAATGCTGTCTTTTGATTTTTCAAGTTCCTTCAAAAAAGAAGGGTCTTTTTCAACGCCCTGTTTTTTAGCGGTTCCCAGCACAAAGGCAAAGTTTTTATAATTCTGCATCTGGAGAATGAAACTTTCAAAGGTTATATTTGAATTAAAATCCGGGACATAGAGTAAAATGAATCCCTGACAATCTTTCCATGTTTTAGGCTGGCCGAAAATATTCACTAAAACCAGATCGGGCGGCAATTGTGCCGGCTTATAGGTTTTTCCGTCAATTATAAGCGTTTTATTTGTATAATCCGGAGTATAAGCATCTTTTATATTTTCTTTTTTTATCCTGTCCAGGAATGAATTCCCGTAAAAAGATTCAAGCCTTTTGAAAAGATCCTTTCCTTCTGAATTTTTAATTTCATCAAGAGATTTCTTTTGATGTGGGGATTTTATATAGATAATGTAATATCCGCTGGTTGTTAAAACAGGCTTGTCCAGTAAGCCGCTTTTCCCGGCAGAAAAAGCCGCATCTTCGTATTCCTTTGCCATATAGCCTTGAGGAATAAAACCATTATCTCCGCCGTTGCTGGCGGTTGTATGATCCTCCGATAGGACGGCCGCTGTTTTGGCAAATTCTTTTTCAATATCCTTCGATTTTTTCAGGCTGTCGATGATGTTGAGAGCGGCCATTTGCTTTGATTTGATTAAATTGTCATAATCCTTGTCTGAAAGGATTATTTGCTTTTCCTGGAAATTTGTAATCGCCTTTTTTGTCCGGTAAATATTTGTAAAGCCTGCAACCGGCTTGATGATGTTTGTGAATCTGCTTGCCAGAAGAAGTATATGAGCGGTATGGGCTGCATCATACCTTTCATTTTTAGCCGAACTTTTTATCGATTCTTCTCCCTTCTGATAAAGAAGCAAAAGGTTGTTTTTATAATATTCCAAGTCGAAATCTGTTTTAAATCCTGGAATATTGGTAAAACCTGTTTTGGCTTTTTCAAGAAAAACCAGATTCCGGGTGAGATAACTGTCAAAAATAAAATCTCTATGCCAGCCAGTATTGGATATGATGGAGGGATTATTGACAACATAAGGCAGGATATTATTTTTTATATCTCCTATTGTTACAGAATATGTTTTTACTCCGTCGTTATAAGTCGCAATGACTGATCCGTCTTTTGAACAGCATGCCAAAAAGAAGAATGCGGTGATAATTAACAGACTTGAATGCTTTAGACTTTTCATAAAATCTTCCTCCAACTACAGAGATAAATTACCTGGGATATTCTATACGACAGTCTAATATTTTGCAAAAAAGAGGGAAATAACTTAAAAAGGAAGTGATTATTCAGCCCTAAAAATAATTCATTGCCGGCTTCTGTGTCCGGCGCCTGTTCTAAGCGACCATGAGTGCAGCCGGATGGAAGTCAAAGGCTGTTTCCATGACAATCTTAAATTCTACTCAATAGTATTGAATTTTCCCAGCTTCCGGAAGCGTTCGTAGCGTTTCTGGACAAGCTTCGGAATGGAAATCTTCTTGATCTCTAGATAATGCCTGAGGACGGCTTCTTTGGTATTCCGGAATGTTTCTTCATAATTCCGGTGGGCTCCGCCCTTTGGTTCTTTGATGATTTCTTCAATTACGCCGAACCCGTAAAGGTCTTTAGCGGTAAATTTCAAAGCCTTCGCGGCCATTTCCATTTTTGAGGCGTCTCTGTAAAGAATGGAAGCGCAGCCTTCAGGCGATATGACGGAGTAGAACGCGTTTTCCAGCATTAAAACCCTGTCTGATACCGCTATGGCCAGCGCGCCGCCGCTTCCGCCCTCTCCGATGACTGTTGTAATAATAGGTGTCTTAAGGGCGGACATTTCGAAAAGGTTCTTCGCGACAGCCTCTCCCTGTCCGCGCTCTTCGCTTTCGATGCCGGGGAAAGCGCCCTGTGTATCGACGAATGTCAGGACAGGCAGATGGAATTTTTCGGCGATCTTCATTGCCCTTAAGGCTTTGCGATAGCCTTCAGGATTGGGCGATCCGAAATTGCGGTAAATTTTCTGCTTTGTATCTTTACCTTTTTCCTGGCCGATGACCATGAATTTTTCGCTGCCGATCCTGGCGAATCCCGCAACAATAGCCGGATCGTCGCGGAAAAGCCTGTCGCCATGGATTTCCAGAAAGTCCTCGAAAATCCCGTTCAGATAATCAAGAAATAAAGGTCTTTTGGGATGGCGGGCTACCTGCACAACCTGCCACGCCGTCAGGTTTTTATAGATAGTATCCATAATATAATTCCTCTGTTTTTCCAATTCGGTTATTTCGATCGAAAAATCCAGCCCTTTTTCTATATTTGTGGTTTTTTTTAAATCATCAATGTTATTATCAATTTCCTGTATCGGTCCTTCAAATTCAAGATAATGATCAGCCATTTTCCTTCCTCTATTTTTTTATGTTATGCCTATAAATGCGATTCCCACCGGCTTGCGCCGGTGGGAATATTATTTTCTAAGTATTTTTACGCTCTTCTTCCTCTTTCTTCATCTCTTCAGCCTGTTTTTTCGCTTTTTCATATTCGTTCTGGGGGAGGGGTTCATAATGGTCGATTTCCATTTCAAAGCGGCCCCTGCCGCTCGTCAGGCTGTTCAGCACGGGCGAATAGGAAAGCATTTCGCTGTAAGGAGCGGTCGCGTTTATAACGGTCACATCCTCGGAAATTTTGTCCATGCCGATCACCTTGCCGCGCTTTGTGCCCAGGTCGCCCATGACATTTCCGATGTCGTTTTCATCGATGTAAATCCTTACTTTCGCAATCGGCTCAAGTATGACGGGCTTGGCAGCTTCGATGGCAATTTTCGTCGCGTGCAGACCGGCGATGCGGAAAGCCATATCCGACGAATCGACTTCATGGAAAGAGCCGTCGTAAACGGTCACTTTGAAATCGACAATGGGATAACCGGCTATCACGCCGTTGTCGCATGCTTCCATGGCGCCCTTTTCAATTGCCGGTATATAGTTTTTAGGGATTGAACCCCCGAAAATATCTTCCTCAAACAGAAACCCGGCGTTTCTGGGCTGGGGCTCTATTCGGATATAAACCTCGCCGTACTGGCCGTGGCCGCCGCTCTGCTTTTTGTGCTTGTATTGGGCTTCGGCCTTCGCTGAAATTGTTTCTTTATAAGAAACGCGGGGCGTGCGCGTATCGAAAGCAAGCTTATGCTTATGCTTGATGTTGTCGAACAGGATCCTGGCCTGGATTTCACCCATGCAGGATACGACCATTTCCTTTGTGATATCGTTATAACCGTATTTAAAAGTGGAATCCTCCTGAGCGATGACATGGAAAACAGACGCCAGCTTGTCCTCCGACTTCCTGTCCGTGGAATGAATAGCCACGAAATAGGATGGATTGGGCAGCCGGATGGGCTCATAAACGAGGGGTTTGGCAATATCCGCCACCGTATTGCCGGTATCCAGGGACTCAATTTTTGTAAGAACGGCTATATCGCCCGCTTCGAGGGTCTGGATTTCCTTGACGGTCTTTCCATTGATCATATAAAGGTGGGGGATTTTTTCCTTATGGTTTTTATTGACATTAAGGATTTCATCGCCGGTGCTCAGTACTCCTGAACGGATCCTGCAGAAGGAAATCCTGCCGATAAACGGGTCTATCCTGGTTTTGAATATAAATCCGCTGAAAGGTTCCTTGGGATCGGGATGCCTCTTAACGGTCTGTTCAGCATGCAGCGGGTCCTGGGCTATGACCTCGCCGATGTAGAGAGGCGAAGGCAGGTAAGACAGGATTGTGTCAAGCAATACAGTTGTTCCGATATTATTGACGGCTGAACCGCAGAGAATGGGGATGACTTTATTGTTCAGAGTGCAGGATTTAACGCCGTTCTCGACTTCTTCGGCGGTCAGCTCCTGCCCGTTAAGGAATTTCTCGATCAGGGCGTCATCGGTTTCCGCTACGGCGTCAAACAGTTTTTCTCTATATTCTTTTACTTTATCCTTCATATCTGCGGGGATTTCCCCTTCTTTTATTCCGGTTTTATCGGGATAATAAGCCTTCATATGCACAAGGTCAACCGTGCCTTTAAAATCCTTGCCTTTACCTATGGGAAGCTCTATCGGAATGACAGGCTTTTTGAATTTTTTGCCCAAATTTTCGGCAACGGAATAAAAATCCGCGGCCTCATCGTCCATTTTATTAATGAAAACGACCCGGGCGATTTTATAATCGTCGGCGAAATGCCAGTCTTTTTCCGTATCGATCGTAATGCCTTCAGCGGCGCTGACGACAAAAACTATTCCTTCCGTCACGCGGAAGGCGCTTCTGACTTCGGCAACCAGGTCCGGTATGCCGGGGGTGTCGATAATATTGATTTTAATTTCTTTCCATTCTACAAAAGCGAGAGAACTGCGGAGGGACATTTTTTTCGCGATTTCTTCTTCATCAAAATCCATCACGGTTGTGCCTTTGTCCACACTGCCCATCTGGGTGATCTGTCCGGCAGTATAGAGGAGGGCTTCGGCCAATGTGGTTTTACCCACGTTGGGGGCGCCGGAAATACTGATATTTCTGATAAATTTGGGATCATATATTTTCCCCATAAACTCCTCCCGTATTTTTTTCAAATATCATAACATTTTTTTCGCTTTTATGAAAATTTTTTAAAAGGAAAAATAAAAAAATCCTATCCGGGTTTTAAGCTTATAGATAAAAAGTCCGGCACAGGCTGGAATTATGAGCCGCATAATATTGAGAATAAAGTTAATGATCTATCATCCTGTTCGGTCCCGGCCGTCTATCTGGCTCCTTTTTTCTTACTGATGAGCTGGACAATATCTGTCAGCCGTTCAATATATTCTTTTTTAATGTTCTCAAAATCATCCGGGTCGCTGTAATCAATTCTTTCTTTTATCGTAACAAAATTAATGATAAGGTTTATGCAGAGCATTTTATCGGTGATTGAAATATCGCCGAATTCGAAGGAATTGGCCTGCATGGTCGCTTCGATCTTATCCCAGATCGGATTGATGAAATTAATGATATCGATCTTTGTTTTGGGAGTTTCAAGAAGGGTTTCGACCAAAAGTATTTTAATGATATTGGTGTTTGTATCAATATAATTCACCGCGATCGCCAGCATATCCCGGATGATGCTGCGGTAATTATTGCTGGGTTTTACTTCAATCGAACTGAGCAGGGAATCGATTTTACTGATATGCTTCTGGAGCAGGCTGATAAAGAGGCCTTCCTTGCTGGAATAATAATAATAAATCATTGCCTTGTTGATTTCTGCTTTTTTAGCGATTTCATCGATCGAGACGCCGTCATAGCCTTTTTCCGCGAAAAGGATCTCGGCAGTGTTCATGATTTTTATTTTGATATCCTGTTTATCGATACTCATTAACGGCTCCTTAAATTAATAAGACGCCCGGCCGGAATAATATCAATGTTAATACTCACATAATAACGTTCAAAAGTCAAGAAAGAAGTCGGGGAATCTATAAACTGTTGACTGCCGGCTGTATTATTCGGTTTCGAGAAGCTCAAAGCCGGTATGTCCGTCGATTTTTCTGACCGCGGCCGTATTGATCAGCTCTATGATGATAACCTCGCCGATATGCCAGACGGACACACCCTGCCTGGTACATCCTGTAACCGTTTCAGACTGCCTTCCGAAAGAGGCGTGAAGATGGAGTTTTGGAATGCCGGATTCATTCAAAAACAGAGTGCCGACGCCGGCCGCTTCGCTTGCTCCTTTAAGTTTTGTCACAGTCGGCTTCGGCTTTTCAGCTTTCCCGTCCTCCGGGCCCGTGACGATTTTGCTTCCTTCATCCGCTCCGCCCAGAAAAAGCACAGCTGCCGAACGGATTTTATGCGTTTTCGCGAAGTCCTCTATGACATCCGGGATCCTGTCATGGTGCTCCAGCCGCAGAATGAATGTACGGCCCAAACCGGCCTCTGTGTATTTCATAAGACCCGCCTTTATTATTTCGAATATTTTAGCATATTATACTCTATGATACAAAATAAATGATTCAAGGTTCCCAAAAAAATGTTTGCTGATCTGTCTGAAATATTCTGCTACGGAATTACACAGAATCACACTGAATTTAAATATTTTTTGTATGAAAACGGTTCTACTTATTTAAAATGCATTAAATGTTTATTTCCGTGAACTTCTGTGAAATTCTGGCTAAATAGCGATAAAAAAAACCTGCCCCTTTTAAAAGAAGCAGGTTTTTGATCATTTTGGGCGGTACTGGGATCGAACCAGTGACCCCCTGCTTGTCGAGCAGATACTCTAAACCAACTGAGCTAACCGCCCTGATCTTTATCCCGTACGGCCGGGCATATTTCACAAAAGCCGTATAAAATTCTTTACATGGTCGATGCCGGGCTCGAACCAGCGACCTCATGCATGTGAGGCATGCGCTCTAACCAGCTGAGCTAATCGACCAATTAATTGATGCTCAATTAAAAGCTCAATATTATATAATAGGCTTAAGATTTTATCAAAAAAAGTGAAAATTGAATGATTCTTTATCCTGAATAGAACATCTTGATTAATCCTTTTTCTATTTCTATTTTCAAATATATTTGAAAATACAACAGCCTATTAATAAACTTTTGTTAGAAAGAACCGCTTAATTCAGGTTATTATTTTACCCGAAATCGTATTTTTTTTGCATTCTTCATGATTATATTGTAAAATTACCGGTTAATAGTTTGGCCGATCAAATAAAATAATATATAAAAATAGGGAGGTAGTTTGATGAAAAAGAGAATTTTAGTTTTGTTAACCGCAGCGGTTTTTATGACGTTTGCAACAGGGGCTTTTGCGGCGAAGAAGGCAGATACTACTGCATCAACTGAAACCGGTTCGATTAAAGTTTACGACTCCGGAATGATGGCGGCCCAGCTGGGCATTGGTTTTGGGGTTCCCGGTACGGTGGGTGATATGACATTTCCACCTTTAGTAGCCAGTTTTGAATATGATTACAGGTTCGCGCCGAAAGTGCCTCTGTCATTTGGTGTTACTATAGGTTATTCGGCTTATGAGTATAAATATGATTTATCATCTTATGAATGGAAATATGATTACAGTTATCTTTTAATCGGGGCACGCTGTTCCTACCATTTTATTGATCTGTTCAATCTACCGAATGCTGATATTTATGCCGGTGTTTTGCTTGGATTTACGGTAGTATCATTTAATGTAACAGTGCCTTCCGGTCTGCCTTCCAGTATTTCGTCAGCTTATACCGAATCGCCCAGTTTTTTCGACTTCGGGGTTTACGCGGGGATACGCTACTACTTTACACCGATGATCGGCGTCTATGCTGAAGTCGGTTATTCCTTCGGTTATATCAACGCCGGTGTAGTGTTTAAATTCTAATTATCAAAAAAAAAATAAGAGGGTGCTTTAAAAGGCACCCTCTTTTTTTTTAGCAGGATGTCAAAAATCCTGCCGGATAGATTAAAATGAGCGTGGTTTTTGGAACCGCCCTTCAATTTTAGTTTCAATAATTTGAATTAATATTACAGATGATTTATAGTATTAGAAATAAATAATGAGGCCGGCGGAATGATCGTAAAATTGAACGGTGAAGTCCTGGATGTCACTCTTGAGAATGAGAAAACAGCCCTTGATGTCGTTGATTCTTTGAGCAGGGAATTGAATAAAAAAGAGATCATCATGACTTCTATTTCCATCAATAACACTCAATATAATGTTGAAGATAAAAAAATGAAAGATATTAAGATCAGCCAGATTGATGAAATAAATATTGAGGCCTCAACCAAGGACGAACTGGTCGGCAGCCTTCTTGAGGAATGCAGAAAGGTCCTGATGAATATCGCATCGGATATAAAGAAAAATGAATTTGCCCATGTAAAGGAATTTAACGAGCTGTTTTTATGGATCAAAGAGACAATTGAGACCATTAACCGGCTTTCTCTTTTTAATCTGGTGGAAGTAAAACTGCTCATTTCCACTATTGATCAGCTGACTGCCTATCTTAACAGCAAGGAAAAGGATGACAGCAAAATCGGCTCCATTATCAGTATTTTAGAGAGCCTGATTAAATATATCGATGCGATCCATTTAAAGATTTCGACAAATTTCTCGATCACAAGCGGCGAGTTGATGGACGCGATCCAGGAAAGCATTCTGATCCTGCCTGAGATTTCCGAGGCTTTCCAGGTCGGGCATGACAAGGACGCTTATGACAAAATTAATAAAATCATCAGTATTCTGGAGATATGCTGCATTTATTTAAGGAAGAATATTTCGTCTTTTTCAGCGGATGAGAAAGATGAAATCGAAGGTTTGTACGAGGAAATCAATTCGTTGTTGACCCAGATTGTTGAAGCCTTTGAGAACGGCGACGCTGTATTATTGGGCGATTTGCTGGAATATGAACTTCCTGAAAAACTAGAGAATTATAAAAGGATTATATTGAAAGGATAAACAATGTGGCCTGAACCTTTACTGCCGGGCGATCCTGCTATAAAATTTATAGCTGATCTTGTTTATGAAAATTGCGGAATTGTTTTCAAGGATTCAAATCTAAGCGTTTTAATCAGCAGGCTCACGACAAAATTAAAAGAAAAGGAAGTAGATTCCCGCCGTTATCTTGCCCTTCTCAAAGAAGATAAAAATGAACTCGCTTCTTTTATCGATTTTGTAACGACAAATTTCACCAGCTTTTTCAGGAACCCCAGGCATTTTGAGATATTAAGCGAAGTGGTCCTGCCTGAATTGGAAAAAAGAAACTCGTCGTCGAGGTCGATAAAAATCTGGAGCGCGGGCTGCGCTACGGGCGAAGAGCCTTATTCAATCATGATGGTTGTCTATCATTATTTTAATAGACATAATCTTTTTGCTTCCGGGTGGAATTTCTCGGTCATCGCTTCCGATATCAGCCTGGAAAGCCTTTTTACAGCAAAGGAAGCGAAGTTTCCTGAACGCAGCGTTCAGAAAATTGAAAAACCCTACCTGGATAAATATTTTATGGAGATTGATAATTCATTTCTGGTTAAAGAAGAGTATAAAAAATGGGTAAAATTCGATTATCATAATCTGATTTATGATAACGGCATCCGGGATATCGATATAACATTCTGCAGGAACGTATTGATCTATTTCGATGAAGACGTGCAGAAAAAGGTCATGTCCAATATTTACCTTTCAATGAAGGAAGACGGCTTTCTTTTCCTGGGCCATTCGGAAAGCCTGATAGGGTTGTTCGAAGGTTATAAACCCTTCTCAACTGAAAAGGGTATTATATATGTTAAGCAATAATAAAATAAAAGTCCTTATTGTTGACGATTCCGTCCTGGTCAGAAAATATGTGTCCCAGATTTTATCGGAACTGGATAATATTGAGATTGTCGGCCTGGCGTCCAACGGGCAGATCGCGCTTCAAAAAATATATCTTTATAAACCGGATGTGGTCATTCTGGATATTGAGATGCCTGAAATGACCGGTCTGGAATTATTGAAACATGTAAAAGAGAAAAGCGATAATACAGGCGGGATCTTTTTTATTATGTTCAGTTCTCTTCTGGAAGAAGGGTCTTCAATTATATTTGAGGCTTTATCCTACGGAGCCGCTGATTTTATAAAAAAGCCCGTTGGTCCTATTTCCGGTAATCTGGAATATTTAAAAAGAGAATTTGATTTAAAGATAAAAGGGCTCTATCAGGGCAAAAGAGAGATGAAATCCTGGCATACCTTTGAACATGAAGTGATCAAAAAAGATTTAAAACATGAAACGCCGGATGATGTTGTGGAAGGCCTTGAAAAACTGGAGGATGTTTTCAAAAAAAAAGAAATAAAACCGGAATTAATCGCCATCGGCTCATCAACCGGCGGTCCTGTCGCCGTGAGGAGCATCCTGGATAATCTCCTGGAGCTTCCTGTACCACTTGTAATAGCTCAGCATATGCCGGCGGGATTTACCACGGAATTCGCAAAAAACCTGAAAAGTATTTACCATCGTGAAGTTGCAGAGCTGTCTGACGGCGCCATTCTGGAGAAGGGGATTGTTTATATATGTCCCGGCGGCTTTCATTCCAGGATAAATAAAGCCGATGGAAATTTGATTTATCAGTCAGATGCAAATAATTACGAAGGTATTTTCTTTAAACCGTCCTTAGATATCTTTTTTCATTCGCTTATGGAATCTGTCGGGAAAAACATGGCGGGGATAGTCCTCAGCGGAATGGGCAAGGACGGTTCTCATGAATCGGTCCATTTAAGAAAAATGGGGGCGCTCATGATAGCCCAGGACCAGGAAAGCTCTGTGATCTGGGGGATGCCCGGCAATTCAGTTAAAAGCGGGGGCATAGATATCATTATTAATATTAAAGATATCGGTGAAGCCATCAATTTAATAGCGGGAAAAAGCCGATAAAAATAGCATTGGAAAGCCATAGAATAAGAAAGAATGTTGATATAAATGCACTTTTGAAATATACTTAATTGCAGTGTCAGTCAAAAAAAGGGAGGCGAGATGCCGGACTTTTCGGAAGAGTTGATTAAGGACTTTTTAGATGAAGCGTTTGATCTTCTGGATAATATGGAGAAAAGCCTTTTGACTCTTGAAAAAAACACCAGCGATGATAAATCCATTAATGAAATATTCAGATGCGCTCATACCATCAAAGGCGGCGCCGGAACTGTCGGTTTTAATGAAATTCAGAAATTTACTCATACACTTGAGGATGTTTTTGAATTAATAAGGAAAAAAGAAATACCGCTCATATATGAGGACATTTCTCTTCTTTTACGGTCCAGGGATGAACTTGAAAAGATGCTGAACGCGAGAGCTGAAAAAGAAGTATATTTAAATGACAGTACCGAGAATGTAAAAAAAGAGCTGATTGCCATAAAAGAATCGCGGGGCATGAAAAAAAAGCCGGAAGCGGTAAAAAGCGCGCCTTTGCCTGAGAAAGAAATAAAAGAAACAAAAAAATCCATTACTATTAATCCAAAAGAACTGATTGAAACCGCGGGAATTACCCATTATGATCTTTCACTGATCGCGGACCTGATGGGCCATGCTAAAAGTGTTTATGTATTAAAATATTATTTCAATAAAAATTATGAGATGAAAGAGGTTTCTTCCTTTCAAATTTATGCCCTCCTGAATGATATTTCTGAAATAATAAAGATCCACCCGTCCATAGAGGAACTGGAGAAATCTTTTTATCAGGAAGTCCTTTTTATTATCAGCACCGATAAGAATGAAAACAGCATCAGGGACAAGACGAATTTGACTGAAATGGTCGAAACATTATCAATCATCAAAATAACCAGCGATATTGTTAAAAACCTGGAAAGCATGATGATGGTTAAAAAACCGGCGGAAAAGGCGGGGGAAGAAGGCAAAAAAGAATTAAAAGAAGAAAAGGAAATCGATATACAGAAAAGAAATGTCGCGACGCTCAGGGTTGAAAGCTGGAAAATAGACGAGCTTCTTAACCTGATCGGTGAAATGGTCATAACAAAGGCGGCTTTTCTCCAGCTTGATAATGAATTTGATATATCCCTGACGGATATCAAATCAACGCTCAGGGAATTTATCAACGGCGTTCATAAGCTTAATCTTACGGGAGAAAGCGAAGTTGTCAGGGAAAAGAACTCCCTGCTGTTGAACGCTCTGGGCAGCCTTTTTAATTCTTATGAAGTATATACAGACAGCATTCAAAAACTGAATAGAATAGCGACATCCCTCCAGGAAAATGTGATGAATATGAGGATGGTCCCTATTCAAATGGTCTTTTCGCGCTTTCCGCGGTTGATCCGCGATATGGCCGATAAGATGGGCAAAAAAATAGAACTGATCGGCGAAGGCGTGGAGACTGAAATCGATAAAGGTATGGTCGATGATATTTTTGACCCGCTGATCCATATTCTGCGTAATTCGGTGGACCATGGTATTGAATTGCCTGAAGACAGAATAAAGAAAGGGAAACCGGAAACGGGGAAGCTGGTCATGAAAGCGAATCATGAGGGAGACAGCATTGTAATAGAAATCAATGATGACGGGAACGGCATTGATGTTGATGCCATCAAGAAAAAAGCCGTGGAAAACGGTTTTATCTCTAAAGAAGCCGCTTCTAAACTTTCTCAGAAAGAAATGCTCGGGCTGATATATATTCCCGGCCTGTCAACGGCAAAGGAAATTACGGATATGTCCGGCCGGGGCGTCGGCATGGATGTTGTAAAACGAAAGATCGAGGAGATCGGCGGGAGCGTCGGCATCGCTACCGTCAAAGGCAAGGGGACCAGAATAGTTATCCGTCTTCCGCTGACGCTTGCCATTATCCAGGGCCTCTTGATCGTTGTCCATTCCATGTATTATGTCATACCGGTGGCTTCTGTTGAGGAAACAGTCATAATATTTTTCAAGGACCTCAAAGATATAAACGGAAGAATGGCTTTTGAATTAAGAGGAAAATTCATTCCGGTTATGTCCCTTGAAAAGTATTTTTATCATAATGAACTGAAGCCGGATCCGGAAGGGAAAGCCTACTGCATAGTGTCAAAATACGGCGAAAATTATGTCGGCATACTGGTCAGCGAGGTTATAGGAGAGCAGGATATAGTCATAAAGTCCCTTAATACAAAGCTCATAAAAAGTCCCGGCATATCAGCCGCGACAATTATAGGAAATGGGGATATCGGTTATATTCTGGAAACCGCCCAGATCATCAGTCATCATTTTAAAGGCGATTGAAGACCGTCCGGACTAAATTAAAGGAGGAGGATTTTGGAGGAAAAAATCCTGAATAAGAAAATCGAAGAGACAAAAAAAGAAAGAAAAGCGGAAGTATTGTTCCAGACCGTTTCTTTTAAGCTGGACCCTCATATTTACGCGATGGATGTGATGAGCATTCAGGAGATTATTTTCGCGCATAAAATTTATAAAGTCCCCAATACTGACGAAAAGCTGCTCGGCGTATTGAACCTGAGGGGAAATATTCTGCCGGTTTACAGCATTAAAATGATACTGGGAATGGAAGACACGGTTAAGAACCTTGATATTATTGAGGATGAAGAAAAATTTATCATTATGATAAAAAGAGAGAAGGACATATTCGGGATTTTGATCGACGGAATATATAAAAATATAAACGCCACTGATGAAAATTACAGGACCGGTAAATTTATTCAAGACTGGTCGAAGAATTCGCTTTTTAAAGGCGTGGTTCTGGAAGGGAGCAAGGAAATTCTTGTCATTAATGTGGAGAGCCTTTTAAAGTATATTATTACATTGAAGTAACAGGGAGGAATTCATGCGGATAGAATATATCAACCCGTTTGTGGAAGCCTCATTTGACATATTAAATGAGGTCCTTCAAACTACAGTAAAAAGGGGCCAGCTTTATTTAAAAAAACTGGGCGAATCGATGAAGGGTGTGGCAGTTGTTGTCGGTGTGGTTGGTAAAATAAAAGGAAGGATTGTTTTTGACCTTTCCGAGGAAACCGCGCTTAAAATCGCATCAAAAATGAATAACGAGGAATTCAAGACCTTTAACGATATGGCAAGAAGCACAATAGCAGAGATTGCCAATATGATTACGGGACGCTCGGTCACAAAATTGGAAAAAGACAAGCTGAATTTCGCTTTTACCCCTCCCACTCTCATCACCGGCGAAAACCTGAATATTTATGAATATGCCGATATGGAAGCTTTGATCATTCCGATCGATACCGGTATGGGTGTGATTGAAATCAACATCGCTTTTAAAGAATAAAAGGAGGTCAGGCATGCCTATCATTTATGATGAAAACGGTCTTCCAACAGGAAGAAAGGTCAATGGAGGAAATGTAAAAGTACTCGTCATTGATGATTCACAGTTTATTATAAAACACCTCAGCCAGATATTTATGTCCCGGGATTTTGAGGTAATCGGCACCGCTGATAACGGTAAATCAGGCGTTGAGTTGTTTAAACAGCACCATGCCCAGACCGATCTGGTCACCCTGGACATTACCATGCCGGAGCTGGACGGGCTTGAAGCTTTGAAGCAGATAAAAGCGATTGATGCGAACGCTGTTGTTATCATGGTTACCGCAATAGGCACGGCGGAAGCCGTCAAAGAGGCTATTAAACTCGGGGCAAAGGGCTATATTGTCAAGCCCCTGGACAGGGAAAAAGTAATAGAAAGAATAGGGCAGATCTTAAAATAATGACCGGAGAGGATTTTTAAAATATGGGTTTGGTTATAGGTATTGATCTGGGCGGTACGGCGATAAAGGCCGGTTTGATTGATGAAAAGGGAACGGTCCGGAAATCCATGGAAGTCCCGACCGGAGTTGAAGCGAATTCCTGCCATGTTGTCATGCAGAACATTAAAGACTGCGTATCGCATTTATTGAAAGAAAATAAGGGAAGCCATATAGACGTTGCCGGCGTCGGGGTCCCCGGTATTGTTCATGAAAACGGCAATATCACTATTTTTTCCAATATCCGGGTTTTTGATGATTACCCGATGGGAGCTGAAATAGAAAAAGAATTTAAAATCCCGACTTTTGTTGATAATGACGCTAATAATGCGGCGCGGGGCGAGTATGTTTTCGGCGCCGGAAAAGGGAAAAATAATTTTGTCCTCATAACGCTCGGGACAGGGATCGGCGGGGGCATTTTTATCAACGGGGACATCTACAGCGGGGCGAACGGCTGCGCCGGCGAGATCGGGCATATGGTCATCGTTCCCGATGGAAAGCAGTGCGGATGCGGGAATTTCGGGTGCTGGGAAGCTTACGGTTCGGCAAGCGCCATGGTAAAAAGGGCGAATTGCCTTGCCGGGCGGGGTTTAAAAACTTCCCTCATTAAATATTCCCCTGAAAAAATGGACGCAAAGGTCATTACTGCGGAAGCGGAGGCCGGCGACCCTGTAGCGCTTCAGGTTTTTGAAGAAAGCGCTTATTATATCGGACTGGGCCTGGCTAATATTATTAATAATTTTAATCCCGAGCTCTGTATTCTGGGAGGCGGATTATCGCATGCCGGCAGGTTTCTGCTGGATAAAGTGAAATTTTACGCTATGCTGAATTCTGTACCGTCAGCCTGGAAGGGAGTGGAAATAACCGCCGCAAAATTGGGCAATAAAGCGGGAGTATTGGGCGCGGCGGCCCTTGCTTATATGAAAATAAAATAAGGAAAGCGGAAATCCGATGAATAATGAAAAATTAGATTTTTTTAGAAAATTCATCCTGTTTTTTATATTTATAATAATTTATGTCCGGGGTTATTCCGGTTTAATCATCAATTGCGAAGGATTGACATACGAGGAAACCCTTTCTTTTATTTCTTCAAATTCAAATCTGTCTCTGGAAGGAGTGATAATCGGAAGCCCTTTTAAGGGATATGATTATAAAAAGAAAGACGCAGTCAACTATGATTATTTTGATACCGGAACAAAGTTTCAGAGAGGTTCGCTGGAAACAGCGTCAGGTACAACCGCTTCTTTTACCAATCTTGTTCATGTTTTAAAAGAAAAAAAGATAGCGCTTTATTCCAAAATCAACCTGTTTGTACAGAAGGACGGTTTTAAAAGGGATTTCTGGAACAGCACTGATTTTACGTCCGACAGCTATCTTTATTCCGATTTGTATTATCTTAATATCGATAATAACAGCGCCAGAGCAAAATTGCAGAGTATAATTCAATTTATGCTGTCGCTTTCAATAGATAAATGGCTGGTTGATCTCAGAGATCTTCCCGGCAGCCTGGGAAAAGACTATGGAGTATTTTTGAGAGGGAATTACGGAGATAAATTTCTTGTTCTTTCCGACAATATGAATGAAAATGAAACGAGAATAAGCGCGGATGATTACTATTTTTTAAGAAATAATATATTCATACTACCGGTCCCTCAGCTGACAAAAGTGAATTCATTCCGGGCTCATTCCGGCTGGATCCATTATATTGACAGCGAAAGCCTTTCAATGAATAATTATGCCGCGGCCGCCTATTTGCTGTCGCAGAAACAGCGCGTCGTTATTCCTTATGCTATGATCAATACTTTAGGTTCGCGGATTTTCCAGTTTTTTCTGCCGGCCGCTGATTTTAAAGTTAAAACCATTTCGGATGAAAAATTAGTCATTTATAATAAAGATAAACTGGCGGCTTTAAATTTTAATGACAATTTTTCCTTCTGGGAAACGGAAAATCTGCTGAATAAAAAAGGCTTTTTTAAAAGTGTTTTTGGAAGCTCCACTCTTTATCTTAAAGCAAATAAAATGCGTTTTTTTATGTTTCCTGAATCGATCGCATTGTGGGATACAGGAATTTCTTCCGGTGAATAAATTGGCAGGAGTATATTTGAAATGTTGAGAAAATTTGTTTTTTCGTTCTTTTTTTTAATCCTTTTTTCCTGTTCTCAATATTACCGTTTTGATGAGCTGTATGATAAAGGGGAATTTATAAAGGCCTATCATCTCCTGGATAATATCAGTAATAAGACGAATGCCCATTTTCAGAGAAGGTTTTACCGTGTAATTATTAAGCTTGCGCTGGACGGCGATTCGGATTTTATTGAGATGCTGAAAGGCATGGTGAGCAATCGTTCCCAGATAGAGATTAATCCTTATCTTTCTTTCGGCGGCGCATATCTGTCCTATCTGGCGGCAAAAGATTCCTCTGAATATCTTTCGGTAATATCAAATCTGCAGGACATAAAAAATGTTCCCGAAGAGTTTGTTGTATACGCTTATAAATTAAGAGGCATTTCACACTATAAACTGGGTAATTATAATGAGGCGGTCGATGACCTTAATAAAAGCTATAGGATGATACCTTATGTGGATGATCTCTATTTTATCGGAAAATGTTTTTACGGTCTCCAGGATAACAAACAGGCCTATTATTATTTCAGCAGGGTCGTACAGAGTACCCAGAACGGTTTTTTCCGGGGCCTCGCAAACTTTGAGATAGGCGAGATATTCTATTACGAGGCAAAATACGCTGAGGCGCTCGCTAAATATATTGAGGCTGTCAATTATTATTCCAAAAACGCTGATTGCACATATAAAATAGCGAAATGCCTGGAAAAGTTAAAATATAACCGTTTAAGTCCGAAGTTTTATAAGGCGTCTCTCAGAATACAGAAAGATTACGCGAGCGCATGGTTTTTTCTTAATATCAATTAAAAAAATGGAGAGGCTCATGCAGTCAAAGAAATATAATTACCTTGTCGCCGATGATGAATTTCCGGTGCAGAAGATCATCTGCGATATTCTTGCCATCCATCCCAATACAATCTCAATTTATACGGCGAATGACGGAGAAAAAGCTTTTCAGCTCTATCTGTCAAATGATATCGATATTGTGATTACCGATGTGCTTATGCCGAGGCTATCAGGCCTGGACCTGATAAAAAAGATCAAAGAAACAAATCCTGAGGCCAGCATCATTGTTGTTTCGGCTTCCAGCAACCTGGATATAGTCCGTGAGGCGCTGAGGAACGGGGCTTATGATTATATCATCAAGCCGTTTTCTGTTGACGATATCATGTTTTCAATAAACCGCATCATTGAAAGGCTTAAATTGATTGAGGAAAAAAAGAATTACCTTATTTCCCTGGAAGAAGAGATCGCCGAAGTCACAAAAAGGCTCCAGTCTTCTTTTTTTGATTCTTTAAGACTGATCATTAACAGTCTTGAATTAAAGGATAAAACAATGTCCTCTCATTCAAAGAATGTGGCGAAATATTCGGAAAAGCTGGCCCTTGTTCTTAATATTGAACAGGAAAGGGTTGAAAATATTAAAATCGGCGGATTTCTTCATGATATAGGTAAAATCGGCATTCCTGACAACATCCTCTCCAAGCCTTCGTTTCTGGACCTGGATGAATTCGGGCTGATAAAAAATCATACCGTTTTAGGAAAGAAAATTGTTGAGCCGATGATTAATAGGGAGGATGATATACTGCATTTTATCTATTATCATCATGAGAGATATGACGGGAAGGGTTATCCGGAAGGCTTGAAAGGCGAAGAGATTCCTCAGGTTGCCAGGATCGCGGCGATAGCAAATGCTTATGACGCGATGACTTCGGACAGGCCTTATAAAAAGGCAAAGAGTAAAAAAGAAGCTCTTGTTGAATTAAAAGCAAACAGCGGACTGCAGTTTGACCCGGAAATGGTAAAGAGGTTTATAACTTTATTGTAAACGTTAAGAATCGCACCGCTTTCCGGAGACTGCTAAAAAATGATTAGAGGTTCAAATGAATAGAGTTGTTAACAGGGCACTTGTCTTTTTCTTCTTGCTGACTTTTTCATGTACTCAGGAACAGCAGAAAATAGTAAAATCCGCGCATGATTATCAGGTTTCGACGCTGATTTTCGGCGTAGGTTATGATCAGAGCAAAGCCGAAAGCGACCTGAACTCGGTTTTTTACGCTTATAAACAGGGGGTCTTATTTCAATACTCAAAGATTGATTTAAAACTGAAGCTTGATTATTCAAATAAACCTCAATTATTGACAATAGAAGATTTGACAAAAGCCAATATGAAAAAGATAATGGATCATTTTTATGTCGATGAATTGCCGTATTCTTCCGTCATAAAAATCCAGGGCAGTTCAGAAAAGGAAATATCTACTTCACTTAATATTTCCAAACCTTTCAGTTATTTGTCTCGGCTTTTGGCTAAGGGAATTGATGAGGCAAATGGGAATAGCGTGAAAAAAATCAAAAGGGGATATGTTTATATTCTATCTCTTAATTATGAGAAGAATGCTGATCAATCGCTGACTATCAACGCGGATCTCCTTTTAACAGAAGAGGTTGAATAGAGGATGAATAAGGTTGGCGCTTTTTTAAATGAATTGGAAGCCGAGGCTTTGCTTGCGCAGGGAAAATTCACGGAGGCTTTGCCGCTTTTGCGCAATGCGCTTGAAAAAAATGAATATCTTAATAAGGAAAGCCTGCTCTGTAATATTTCTCTCTGCTATTTTAAAATGCAGGATTATAAGCAGTCGGTTTTTTATCTTCAGGAGCTGTTCAAAATTAATCCGGAATATCCGACTGTTGTTTATAATCTGGCATATTCTTGTTTAATGTTGAATGATTATAATCAGGCGGTTAAAAATTTTGAGGCTGTGCGTGAGAAGGAAGGTATGAACCAGGATATCGCTTACAACCTTGGGACGGCATATATGGGCCGTAAAGAAGGGAAGAAAGCCATGGAATGTTTTAATTATTTGATTGATACAAGGCCCCTTTCACCTCAATTGATTTACAATGCGGGAATAGGCCTTGTGAACAATGGATTTTCAAAAGAAGCGAGGGACTTTTTTATTAAATACCTTTCTTCAGCTCAAAATGATATAGACGCGACATTCGGGCTTGGAATAGCTTATAATCAGCAGAAAGATTACCGCAAAGCCATTGAGTGTTTTCTCAGGGTCATATCATGGGACGAAATGCGTTATCCGAGCGCTTTTGTCAGCCTTGGTATGGCCTATTTTCAAATCGGAAATATATCAAAATCCCTTGAATACCTGAATGAAGCGGCAAGGTTTAAT
This sequence comes from uncultured Spirochaetota bacterium, assembly GCA_963835575.1. Lineage (GTDB taxonomy): Bacteria > Spirochaetota > Brevinematia > Brevinematales > JAOACQ01 > CAVYGN01. The sequence goes on from CAWIGG010000002.1 coordinate 796,291, forward strand.
TTGGCCGAGGCATGGTATTACCTGGGCGTTGTCTATGAAGCTACCGAACAGCTTGATAATGCTGTTCTTGCCTATAAGAAAGCCGGAGATATTGATCATGCGTTCTGGGAAGTATGGGAGAAGCTGGGAAATCTCTATCTTAAAAAATCCTCTCTTCCGGAATCGCGCATCTCTTATAAAAAAGCGTTCAAGCTGACCGGCAGGCCGTTTTTCGCCTTTAAAGCCGGATTGATTTCAATGATGCAGAAAGAATACCCGCAGGCCCTGGAATATTTCCTGATCTGCTTTGAGAAAAAGAGTGAGGATGAATTCCAGGAAGCGGACCTTTATCAGAATCTGGCTGTCTGCTGTTATTATCTGGATAAGCACGCCGAATCCGTCAATTACGCAAGGAAAGCGCTCGAAATTGATAAAAAAAGGGAATCAGTTTATTTTGTACTGGGAAGCTCGCTTTTAAAAACCGCCAGAACGGCAGAAGCCCGTACAATACTCCTTGAAGGTCTTAAATTCTGCCCGGAAGATGTGAATCTTCTCTATACTTTAGGCGTGCTGGAAGGGAGCCTCGGCGATTACCGTTCTTCATCCGATTATTTCAGCAGAGCGGTAAAAATCACCAGAAGCCCTGATGTTCTTTACGCTCTCGGGCTGGCAAAAATGAAATTAAACGATAAGGATTCCGCGGCGGAACTGTTTGATGAATTCAAGCAGTATCATAAGGATGATCCTGATATGCTCTACAAACTCGGTCTTTTATTCATAGAGCTCAAGAATTATAATAAGGCGAAGACCGCATTTAAAGAAGTGCTTTCAATCAATCCGGGCGAGGAAAAAGCGAAAAATTATCTGTATTCCCTGGAAGAAAAAATCAATAAAACAAAAAAGCGGGGCTCTTTATTAAACATCGGTAAAAACTTTCTATTTTTATTACTCCTTCTGCCTTTTATCAGCTGTTCCCAGGAACATCTCATTCTGGTAAAAAACATTCAGAGATTAAAGCTTTTAACAATCCAGGACATGCTCCAGGAAAGCGGGTTCGGAAAGAAAAGACTAAAACGGGAGATCCTGACAAATCAGACCGTTCAAAACGAAGCAACGGATGAGAAAATAGAAAAAAGCAAAGTCGTTTCCTATAATAAGCAGCTCAATATCCCTGAAAACCAGGATTTTTCCATTAATATAAAACCGCTGAACGATTTTATCATTCTCAAGTCCGTTCAGGGGGACGTCCAGTATGTAAAAGCGTCTTCCCAGCAGGAAAAAGGCCTTTTTATGTTCCACAGCGGAAAAAGGGATTCGAAAATCCAGTTTCAGCAGTTTGATGTCAGCGGCGCGCTGGTAAAAAATCTCAATTATTATGTAAAAATCCAGGCCGCGGTCAGCCAGCCGTCCGTAACAGTATCACACTCCAGCGCTATGGCCTCGAATACAAATAAGACGGGAGAGGAGAATGTTCAAACTTTGACAGTTAACCCGAACATTTCCACTCTCATTATTACATCCATCCAGGGTCTGTCGCCGACAGAGGCGTTAAGGGAACTCAGAGGCATGCTTTCCTCAAGCGAATTTACCGATGATGATAAGGAATTGATCCGCTATAAAATGACGGAAATCCTGATCGAAGAGAGGAGCTTTAAAGACGCCCAGGTTCAGATAGACGCTCTTAATAATAAAAACAGAAAGTCCCTGTACACCGGCAAACTGCTGATGGCGCGGAAAAATAATAAAGAAGCGCTCAGGTATTATATGGATGCCCTGGGCGGGGATGATGAAACGAAAAAGACCGCTGTCATTGATATGGAAAAGCTGATTCTTGCGATGGGCGCCGCCGAAAAGAATTTATTGGAAAGGCTCCGGGCTGAAACAAAAAAGTTTAAGAATGACAAGGATTTTTATGTCAACTCAATGATAGGTATAGCGAGGATTTATCAATATCTGCCTGACATCTATTCCGCCAAGGATATCTACGAATCAATTTTAAACGGCGATTATGACGAGGATTTAAAGGAAAAAACACGGCAGTCGTATGAGGAATTAAAAAAGGATTTTCTGGAATACCGGTAGAGGGGAGCTTTTCATGTCTTTTATCAAGGGCGTCGAGGTTTTTCTCCAGAAACCCAGTCCTGAATACCTGCCTATTATTGAGCAGATGAAACAGTATGGGATCATCGGACAGTCGCAAAGCATCATAAATGCCTTTATCAAAGCGCAGAAAGCGGCCAAAAGCAACGCCAATATATTAATTGAAGGCGAAAGCGGAACGGGAAAAGAGGTTTTTGCCCAGGCGATCCATAATATCGGAAGAAGGAGCGGCGGGCCTTTTGTCAAGCTGAACTGCGCCGAAATACCCGAAACCCTCCTGGAAAGCGAACTGTTCGGCTATGAAAAAGGGGCTTTTACCGGCGCCGGAAAACGGAAGATCGGTAAATTCGAGCTGGCGAATACAGGCACTATTTTTCTGGATGAGATCAGCGAAATGTCCCTTTCCCTGCAGTCAAAAATGCTCCGCGTTATAGAGGACAAGACGATCACACGGGTCGGCGGGCTTGAAAACATTCCGATCAATGTACGCATCCTTTCCGCGACAAACCGCGATCTCTGGCAGCATGTGAGCAGGAAGCAGTTCCGCGAGGACCTTTATTACCGGCTTAATGTCATCTATTTTCATATTCCTCCGCTGAGGGAAAGAAGGGAGGATATACCGCTTCTGATAGATTATTTTATCAAAGCGTATATGAAAAACGAAAGCGTGAAAATCAGCTCCATAGATGAAGAAGTGATCCGTCTTCTGATTTCTTTGACCTGGTCGGGCAACGTCAGACAGCTGGAAAACGTCATACATCATGCGATCATTATGACTTATGACGACCGGATATCACTTGAGGATATTCCGGAGAATATCTATTCCAGCATACCGGCAGGCGCCATTCATTCCGTCGACGGCTATGTCAAGAAAGACAATGTGATTATTACGGATATAGACCTGAATGAAATGGAAAAAACCCAGATCCTCAAAGCGCTGGAGCAGTCCCGGTGGAGAATTTCCGAAGCCGCCGAGATACTGGGCATCCACCGCAACACCCTCCGCCAGAAAATAAAAAAGCATAATTTAAAATGACCATTCTGAATGTTTTTATCAGCTTTAGTTAAGTCAATTATTGATATTGATTTCAGATATAATATTAAATTATTGCATTTCGATATTCTTTATCTTAAAATAATTAAACACATGAATAAACATGGGGGGGTAATATATGAAAAGAATCCTGATAACAGCCATTATTCTGCTTTTATTTGGTTTTTTATATTCTGAAGATAACAAAATCAGGATCGTTGTTTTTGATCTGGACGTGAATTCAAGTGATGTAAATAAAAGCGAAGCTATAACCCTCAGCGAATATTTGAGGGACGAATTTATTAACGCCGGCGCATTTGAGGTTGTATCCCGCAAACAGCTGAATAAATTGATGGAAGAGTATAAATTTCAAGCCACAGGGCTGACCTCTGAATCCAACGCTGTTGTACTGGGTAAATTATTGAATGTTAAGAGAGGAGTTATAGGTACTATAGGGAAATTCGGCGATACACTTCTTATCAGCCTGAAGCTTTTTGATCTTGAATCCGGTAAATATATCACGGCGGAAAACATCAAGGATAAGACCAAAGAGGCCATACTGGATAAAATCAGCCAGGCCGTTAAGGTACTGACGGAAAGGGCATTATCTAAAAATGAAGTAAATACACAGACTACAAATGATTCTCAGCAAAAAAACAAGGAACCATTAAAGAATAAAGAGATCATTCAGATCCCTGCCGATAACCTTTTTCAAAACGGAGATTTTAACCAGGGTAAAGACGGATGGCAGTTATGGACCGGAGAGGGCGGAGTGGGAAGATTTGAGATTGATCAGTTTTCCAGGCTGAACGGTATCAACAGCGCAAAAATTCAGGTATTAGTCGTTGGTAATTACGATTGGAGCGTTCATTTACGGCAGCATTTTCAAACAAAAACCAATAAAGCTTATATTCTCAGTTTTATGGCAATGGCTGATGACAATATTGAGTTTTTTACCTCATTAGTTGAAGATAAAGAGCCTTTTAAGCCATTATTGGTAAAGACAGTTAAAGCCGGTCCTGATCCTCAGGTTTTTACATATACTAATGATTATCCATCATGGAATTCAGGTAATATGATGATTAATATGTGTTTTGGCAAATTAGGAAAAAGAACAATCTGGCTTGACGTTATTTCACTGGCGGAGAAATAAAAATCTATTTAATCATCCATTTTCGTCTGTTTTTTTAATGGGCTTAAATGTTTTTTCAACCCTGGCATCTATACCGGCTTCCTTCTTTTTAATCAACTGATAGATATTCTCAAAACTGTCCGGAGCTTTTCTTTTGGTCTTTCCCTTTACAAGCCTGTATGATTGATCATCTCTCAGTTCCCAGAGATTTGTGCAGTCCTCAAACTGCAGATCCAGGATTTTCTTTATAAACGAACCGTTGTTTTCGTCTTTGACAGGGAACAGGATTTCTATTCTTCTATCCAGATTGCGTTCCATCCAGTCCGCGCTGGAAAGATAATACTCATCTTCGCCGTTATTATAAAAATAATAAATCCTCGAATGCTCAAGATACCTGCCGATCAGGCTGACGATTGAAATATTATCGCTCAAATTTTTTATTCCCGGGACCAGCGAGCAGATACCCCTGACAATTAGGCTGATTTTAACGCCGGCCTGTGAAGCCTCGTATAGATGCCTTATGATTTCAATGTCGGATAGCGAATTCATTTTCGCGGTAATTTTCGCCTTCAGGCCGTTTTTCGCGTTTTCCTTTTCCCTGTCAATCAGGCGCAGGAATTTCATCCTGAGATCGACAGGCGCCAGCGTGATTTCATTCCATTTTTCGGCCAGAGAAAAACCCGTCAGGAGGTTGAAGAGTGAGGAAATATCTTCCGCCGTTTTATCATTTGAGGAAAAAAAACTGAAATCGCTGTAAAGACGGGCCGTTATTTCGTTATAATTACCGGTAGCCAGGTGGACATAGCGCTTCAGCCTGCTTTTTTCCTTTCTGATGATGAGCAGGGCTTTGGCATGGGTTTTATAACCGGCCACTCCATATGTCACATGGGCGCCGGCGTCTTCCAGTTTTCGGGCCCATTCAATATTCCTCTTTTCATCGAAGCGCGCTTTAAGCTCATCTATGACGGTGACATACTTGCCGTTTTCCGCCGCGCGGATCAACGCCGGGATTATTTCCGACAAAGGACTGGTCCTGTAGAGGGTCTGTTTAATGGCTATTACTTCCGGGTCATCCGCGGCCTGGCAGATCAGTTCGACAACGGGATCATAGGAATGATAGGGATGAAAGAGGAGAACATCATTATTCTTGATCACATTAAATATATTTTTATTTTTCAAAATACGGGGATAAACAGGCGTTACCGGCCTGTATTTCAGCTTTTCATTATCGATTATTTCATAAAGCAGCATCAGGTCTTTTAGATTTAAAATCCCGTCAATGGAATAAATGTCCTCCTCATTTATTATGTTTTTCTCCAGCAGGGTCTTAAGGATAAATGAAGGCGTATCCTTCTCATATTCCAGTTTGACAGCGGAGCGGCGGTGCATCCTCTTTATGGAAGACTCGATCTCTTTAAGAAGATCGGGGGCGTCCTCTTCCTGCAGGCTGAGATCGGCGTCGCGCGTAATCTTGATGACATGACAGGATGTGACCTCATATCCCTTGTATATTTGATTGGCGAACAACCTGATAATATTTTCCAGAGGGATAAAACAGTTTTTATCATTCTCCGGCTGATAAAACCGCCCGAAAACATTTGTCGGGATTTCTAAGAATGAAAGCCGGCTCTTTTCAATATCCGGGTTTGCCGACAACGGGTTCAAGCCGGCGGCAATATAAAGCCGGCCGGTTACCAGTGTGATAAAAGGCTGTGTCGGGCCGATGGAAAGCGGTGTCAGGGAAGGCTTCAACTCGTTTTCGAAAAAGGGCAGAAGATTATTTTTTATGGGGATGATTTCATCCTGTTTGAGCAGGAGCTTTATCCCGATTTTATTGAGTTCCGGGATGATCTCCTGATAAAAAAGAGCATACTGCTTATTTATCATTTCATTCGCTTTTAAACGGATCGTTTTTAATTGTTCGGCCGGGCTCCGGGAAAGATTGCTCTCATTATCATTAATTTTTGCCCGCTTCTTGTTTTTTAATGCGGCCACCCTTACCATAAAAAATTCCTCAAGATTGGACGCTGTGATGGATAGAAATTTTATTCTTTCAAGAACAGGGTTATCGGCCTCAAAAGCTTCGTACAGGACTCTGTCGTTGAACTCAAGCCAGCTGTATTCCCTGTTGATAAGGGGATATTCGTTCATAGTGCTCTCTCAATAACAACCTGAATCCCGAAAAAGTTCTCCAGCAGATCGCTTTTCTTTTTCACGGAATTTTTGATGATATCCAGAAAATCATAACGGTTGTCTTTTATCTTAATGAGGATTTCGCACCTGTCGGCCGTCAGGTTTACTTTAAGGTCTTCGACAATCTGGGCATGCGTATTATCCAGCGCGTCCGCTATCCGGAGGATGCCCGCCATGCGTGAAATAATCATTCTGTCTTCAAGCGGGAGTTCTATATAATCCGCATGGGTCGGCTTTGGCGGTGATTTTCTATGGTAGCGGGATATCTGAGCGATGATCTTCATTTCCGCTTTCTGCAGGCCTATTATTTCAGAGGATGAGATCAACTGGGCCGAGTATTTATTATGACTGCTGGCGCCGACAAAAAAGCCGATATCATGCAGTAAGCCGGCAACCTCTAAATATATTCCCTCACGCTCGCTGAAATCATAAATATTTTTGAGCCCTTCAAAGATTTTCATCGCCAGACGCGTCACGATAAAAGCATGTTCCTTGTCGTATTGATATTTCTTTCCAAGGGCCAGCGCGGACGAAATAATATTGTCCCGGATTTCCTTTTTGATCGCTTTATTCTTCGTAAACGCTATTTTATAGAGCTTGAAAAAAGAAGGGCTGATGTCAGGAATCAGTATGTAATTTGATGAGGTCAGGTTATAAAACATGCCGAAAAGGAGAAAGGCCACCTTGGATGTTTTCAGCAGCGTTTCGTTCAAATCGAATTTTTCCTTCATTTTTTCAAGGCTCATTTTTTCTATCTGCGTCAGCATCTTATTGAATTCCTTTCTGGGGATTTTATAAAAGCCTTTAAGCAGGAAATCCTGGAACAGTTTCTGAATGAGAAGAAGTATATCGTCATTAATGCCGATGAAACCGTTGATTTTTTTGATATCCGGGAATCTTTTCAGCGTATTGACAAAACTCATCGGGAAAGGATTGAGGGTAAATTGAAAATTATCGTTAAAATTATATTCTTTGACAAATTTGATGGTGCCGATATGATGGGTTTCGGAGAAGACTATCCTGCCTTTTGACTGCAGTACTATATGGGTTGAACCGGCGCCTATGGAAAAGAGAATAAAGTTTTTCTTGAGGAACCCGTATTTTTCCTTTATCAGGTTTTTAATCCCTTCATAAACGATTTCCGTTTCCTCGGATGAATCAATGGTTTCCACTTTTATGGAGGTCGCTTTTTTTATTCTTTCCAGCAAAACATCGCTGTTACCGGCGGCCTGTATATTGCCGGTTATATAAGTTTTAAAGTTGTTGACACGGAAGGAATGGAGAGATTCCTTGTACTTTTTGATAATCTGTATCGCTTCCTGGATCGTCTGGTTCGAAATGACCCCTTTATTGAGGATATCCTTGCCGATGGAAATATTATTCCAGAGATACTCTATGGGATAAACATTCTTTTTTTTTGTGACTTCGGCGATATGCATTTTGATGGTATGCGAACCGATATCGATAACCGCTATGAGACGGTCTTTTTTCATATGCTTGTCCTAAAAAATGAATTTATACAGAACATTAAAAATATTTTAAATTGAAAGGATAAAAATGTCTAACAAAAACAGACGGGAAACTTTCCTTTACTGTCATTATTCGTAACTATCCAGCCGCATATTTAATAGCGGAGCCGTTCAACGCGTCAATAAGGGCTTGATAAACACTGACGCCCATCTTTTTTACTGTAGATATATAACCCCTGATTCTGCAAAAGGCAGCCGCTCCATTCCAGCTTCTGAATGTACCTGATATTTTCTGCTGGACTTTTATCATTCTGATATCCCGTTCCGCCAAATTGTTGCTGAATGGAACATCTTTTTCCCGCATAAATAAAAGGACAGATTCTTTATATTTTCTTAATCGGTCTAATAGGCATAAAACCTTGCCCCGCTTTTTTCTGCCGCGTTTAACAAGTCCTTCCGGCTTTTCAGGCGTTGGATTTACAGCAAATCCTTTCGCGATGATCCGGTCATATTCCGTATCATATTCTATAATCCTTTCCGCCGGTATTGGAAAACTTGCCTCTTTATCATTCTTAATCCTTATAAGAAGATTACCCATCTCCTTAGCCCATTCCTGACCCATTTCCTCATGTATCCAGATTAGCTCTCTCAAATGGTGTACATTACACAATCCATGACGGCATAAGAATTCCAGATAACTTTTCCATCCATCGTGGATAATAATACCGGTAAATCTTGTGAGAATGTCCATCGCACGCATCGCCTCTGTGCCGCGTTTGTCATGAGAAAAATAATAGGTAAAACGTTCATTCGAGGCAACATGGAGCCATTTTAATAACCCTTTTATCCGAATACCGGTTTCATCACAGTGAAGAACCACTTCTTTTAGTATCAGTTCTATGACTTTCTGTTCATACTCTTCTAATTTATTGTAGGTCTCCCGGATAAATCCTTCAATCGTTGCCTTGCTGAGCGGCACTCCCAATAAACATTCGGCGTATTCCGAAAGCCTTTCATAGGGTATCAACCCATATGTTTTCATATAGACCAGATGCGCTTTAATGTTTTTTCCATACTGTGCCTTATTGGTTATGCCTTCCGGAAACTCCGCCGTTACTCTCGCACCGCAATGCGGACAATCTTTTACTTCCGAGCGATGTTCGGTAACTTCCACTTTTATCGGAGGTATATCGAACACCTGCCTTCTTTCCGTCCGCTTAACTGATTCGGAACTTAAATCAATTCCACAACAGGAACATTTTTCAACCTGATGTTCTATGATCTTATCAGGGCTTTCTACTTTCTTCAGAGTATTTCCCTTATGTCCAAACTGGCCGCCTTGTTTTTTACCGCTCTTTTTCCGTAAATTCTTTACTGTATTTTGGAATGGATTATCGGAAGACGGCGGTTTATTGCTGTTATGGCTGTCCTTATTAAGCTGTTCTTCCAATTTCTTAATCTTTTCCGCTTGTCTTTGAATGATTAAACCCTGCTCCTTTATCTGGTTTTGTAAATCAGCAATGATGCCTTCAAATCGTTTTAAGCAGGCCGCACAGTCTTTTTCTCTTCTATCTTCATTCATGCTATAGAATAGCATGGTTTCATGCTCAATGCAAATATTTCATGTGACTATTTTTTAGTGGCTGGATAGTTACCATTATTCTTTAAAATAAAAAGGAACAACGTAATGGAACCACAGATTTCACAGATGACACAGATTATAATTTTGCAGGTATCAGTGAAATCATGTTATAATTCTCAATATGAAAAAGAAAAGAACGGTACGCGAACATATGGTTCGAATGTGATCAGAGCAATTGGGATTATTGATGTGGCAAGACGTTCCTAAATAATATTTTAATAAAGGAATAGGAAATTTATATCATCTGTTATCATTCCTTTAGAAATATCAGTGAAATCAGTGTAATCTGTGGTTTCAACTCGTAAGATTGAATTACTAAGATAGTTAAATAAAGTTTTTAGATGAGTCTGAGAGTACCCCTAATATAAGCCTGGAAAAGGAGGTTTTGAGTGGAGCCTGTCAGATTGGGAATAATCGGATGCGGTATTGCCGCCCATGAACTGCATTGGCCGGCGCTGGAAAAGCTTCAGGATAAATTCAGGATAGTCATGGTATGCAATCATACCGAAGAGAAGGCCAGGGATTTCGCAGAGATGGCAGGCGGCGTTCCTTATACTCTGGATTACAGGGAACTGCTGAAAAACAAGGAAATCGAAGCCGTTGACATTGCGCTGCCGATCCATCTCAATTATGAAGCGGTAAAAAACGCGATCCGCTCTAAAAAGCATGTGATAGTGGAAAAACCTCTGGCCGCCAATCTGGATGAAGCGAAAAAAATGGCGGCATATGAAAAAAGATACCCCCGTGTTCTGATGGTCGCGGAAAATTACCGCTACAGCCCGCTTTATAAAAGGGTAAAAGCGCTTATAAAGGAAGGCGCGATCGGCGAGCTGTACGGCGCGTTCTGGGATGCCTTCAGGCGCATGGACCTCAATGATAAATACGCGAAAACGCTCTGGAGGATAAACCATCAGTACGAGGGCGGTTTTGTTACAGACGCCGGTATTCATAATATCGCGGTGCTCAGAAGCCTCTGCGGCGAATTCTCTTCCGGCATCGCCGCCATCGAGTGCATCAATCCGGCGATAGGGAGAATGGATTCGATGAGCTTTCTCTTCGCGACGACCCATATGGTAAAAGGGGTTTTTAATATGTACTACAGCGTGAACGGGTACAGGAAAGACAGTCTGCTCCTGCTGGGTACGGAAGGGAGCATGGTTGTCGGGGAAAATAAAATCATTATCAAAAAAGAGGGTGAAGCGGATAAAATAGAGGAAATCCAGAACGACGGCGGGTACCTGGAGGAATTTGAGGATTTTTATCTCTCAATCCGCAAAGGTAAAAAAACAGAAAGTACTTTCCAGGAAGCTTATATTGACCTGTCGGTTATGATCGGCGCCATTCAATCGGCGGAAGGAAATTCAAAAAGTTAAGTATGAATAACTCTAAGGTTTATGAATAAAAGAATACTGTTTACTATTCATTTATGTTTTATCATGAATATCTTTACCGCGTCTTTTTCATTATTCAATTATAACGGCGAAGAAGCCATGATTTATTCCGATTCTGAAATGCGGCCTGTTGAACTGGAAGATGTCAACCGGCTGATTAAACGGCAAAAAGATCAATTAAACGATTTTTTCAATAAAAGGCTTTCACAAAAGCCGGCGGTCTATTTTTATTCGAGCGTCAATTCCTTTGAGAAAAATCATTCATTAGACCGGCATTTCGGCGGCCTGTATCAGAATGGAAAGATCACTCTCCAGCCTTTTACTGTATTAAAGAAGAATGGAGTTCTCTGGAGTATGCTCTCCCATGAATACACGCACTTTTATGCGGACAGCTTTTATACCAATCTGCCTTTTTTTATCCGGGAGGGATTGGCCTCTTACCTGGCGGGGAATAAAGTACGGGAGGCTGAACCTCTTCTGTACGAAAGCATACAAAATCCTTCGAATTTTACAAACGCTTTGGACTTCGAGTATTATTTATACTCATCCCGGAATTATATTCAGTATTTACTGACGCAGATGAAGAAAAAGGAATTCCTGGGATTTCTAGAAAAGGCCTCTCCGGCGGACATTAAAAGCAGGTATCTTGATTACTACTACGCGGATTGCGATACCGTCAGGGTATGGATCAATCCGAGGAGCGAAAAAAGGTTCGTTATAACATTTAACGGAAACTGCAGGGTCCTTGAAGATAACGGTCTTACGAATATTTATGATAACAGTATAGATATTGAACATATCAATAATAAGCTTTATCTGAACAATAACGAATCCGGTAATGTGTCGCTTTATTTTAAGGACGGCTTTTCTGTTGATAACGGAAGGGAGAAATCAAGGGATTACAGGGGGAATTTAAAGATCATTCTCAGTAATCAGAATATTTATTTAATCAACCTGGTCCCTGTCGAGGAGTATCTTTACAGCGTCGTGAAAAGCGAAATGCCTTCCGCCAGCCTGGAAGCTTTGAAAACGCAGGCGGTCCTTTCTAGGAGCCTTGTGAATTACAAAAAGAGGCTGAACAGGAATGAATTGTACGATGTCCTGACTTTGACCAGCGACCAGTCATACCAGGGCCGGGGATGGGAAACAGCCCTTTCCCGCAGGGCCGTCCGGGAAACGGATAAGGAAGCCCTTTTTTACCATAATAGCATGGTTTATCCCTACTACTCGTCAACCTGCGCCGGGCATACGGCGCTTTCCGCCGATGTCTGGAATAAAAGCCTGCCTTATATCAAAAGCGTCGAGTGCGGCCTGTCGAACAAAATCCTCTGCTCCCTGTCGCCGCATTTTAAGGATTGGGAAAGGGAGATCACAAGGGATGAGCTTTCTGAAATAATGAATTTTACGGTTAATAAATTTGAAATTGAACAGGCTGATCCCTTCGGGAGGGTGAAATATATCAAGGTGAACGAACGTTCTTACCTTTTCGATAACCTGAAAAGCCTGACGGCCAGGAAAAAGGGCTGGGCTTTTTTAAAGAGCAATCTTTTTACCATACGGAGATCGAGCGATGGGCTTGTCTATCATATCAGGGGCAAAGGCCTCGGCCATGGCGTGGGTCTCTGCCAGTATGGGGCCATCGAGCTGTCGAAGGTGAAGAACTATAAGGAGATTTTGAAGTTTTACTTCAATGAAGTGGAAGTGAGAAGGGTCCATCCGGAGGATGATTTGTACTTCCAGTACTAAGGTGCTGCCTCCGGCGGTAGTGTCAATGTCTTTTATTAACTTTATATTGGATTTTTGTTACGACTGGCAGTCGAGGGATTTGCGTACTTTTTTTCTTTTCGAAAAGAAAAAAAGTACGCGCGAAAAAAATAAAACAGGTCGAGGCCATTTTCATACGAAGCTGTCGGATTGGTTGGAGGTGTGTCATCCGGCTTTTAAAAAACGATTCCTTAATTTAATAGCCGCCTTATTACGCTGTCCTTGCCCAGCACCACTTTGAGGACGGGCAATCAAAGTGGTGCTGGGCGTGGCTTTATGCGGCGGTTTTGACATCCTTGTCAAAAACATGTACTTCTCTTCTATTATTATATTAGCGAATGACACGACTATATATCGAGATATTTTGTGTGCTGATTATGGTTTGGAGGAAAATGGCCTCGGGAACGGACTATTTTTTTAAAATCTTTTTGATTTTTATTCGTTTCATTGAGGATTAAATATACTTTTTAAAACATAGTATAACAGGCATTCTGTTGCCATATAAAGTTGTACAGAACGGTAGCGTCCATTCCGTAAATTGAGAGGTTAATGTAATAAGCGACTTTTTTCTTATTACAACCATATTATAAAACATTGCGAGGGACACAGAATGTCCCGGTGTGAAAAATTTAATTTTTGTAAATCCCCACAAATGTGGGTAATACGATGACGGGCTTCGAACATCGGCAATTCCTCCGGTTCATCCCCATGCGTATGGGGAATACGAAAGTCCGGTGCTGCAATCGTAGGTAATTTCCGGTTCATCCCCATGCGTATGGGGAATACGAGCTTGTTGCCTTCAGCATAGAGTTTGCTGCCGGTTCATCCCCATGCGTATGGGGAATACTAACATAAACATCAATATGATTTGTCGTCGAACGGTTCATCCCCATGCGTATGGGGAATACCACCGGACTTTCTTATGTTTTCGGGATTTTAGCGGTTCATCCCCATGCGTATGGGGAATACCACCGGACTTTCTTATGTTTTCGGGATTTTAGCGGTTCATCCCCATGCGTATGGGGAATACTTGTTGCTTTCCGCCAGAACGAGTTCCATCGCCGGTTCATCCCCATGCGTATGGGGAATACTATTCCAACTATGGTGTCGAATGCATACGCTGCGGTTCATCCCCATGCGTATGGGGAATACAACCGGGCAGCATAAATTTGTTTGGAGAAATTCGGTTCATCCCCATGCGTATGGGGAATACTCCAGGAACCCCGGGAACTCTTTTCCATCTAACGGTTCATCCCCATGCGTATGGGGAATACGGTTGACGGAAGGGCTTTCAATGCTTTGCTTGCGGTTCATCCCCATGCGTATGGGGAATACAGCTGGTGCAAGTTCTTCCAATAGAATGATTACGGTTCATCCCCATGCGTATGGGGAATACAAATATTGCGAGATATAAATTGAAGCATATTACGGTTCATCCCCATGCGTATGGGGAATACTGTATAGTTTGCTTTATTTAACAAAAAACTATTTATCTACAGGTTTACTCAACAATGTAATGCCGTCAAAATCAACCGCCGTTCTTGAAGGATCGCCATTCACCAAAATCTTGAAAGACTGCTCGGCATTTGTGGAATACAGCATAATCGCGTTCAACTTCCAATCCTCCACGATTTTTCTCCAGAGCTTTTCCCTGATCCTCGCTCCGATATCAGCCACAAACACACCTGATTTAAGCTCCAATGCTAAGCGCGACATCTCGCCTTTCTGAGACGGCTTCGAATTCTCCATCATAATCACGACCATATATCAATTCCTTCAGGTCGGGAATAATTCGCTGCATGATCCTGTTTTTCCTGAACGCGTCCCGGCACCGATACCGGACTTCCCTTTCCAGATGCTCAGGGTTATCCTTGACTGTCTGAAAAGCTATAGGAACAGTGACATCCGTCTTATAAAGATCGGCAATGTCATAAACAAAAGATAACTGCTTGCCGGTATGAACAAAACCGATGGCAGGGGACATGCCGCACGCCAGAACCGCCGCATGAGTTATCCCGTAAAGACAGGAATTCGCTGAAGATAGGGCCCTGTTCAACGGGTCGCCGTAATCCCAGTGCTCCTGATTGTAATTCCTGCCTTTCCATTCAATTCCGTATTCCTCAGACAGCAAGTTGTAGCTTTTACGCACGCGGGCGCCTTCCATTCCCCTGAGCTGTTCGATGCTTTCGCTTCCTGTCAATTCATTCCCTCCGAAGCGTTTCCTGTACATTTCACGTACTATTTTCTCACGCGCCGCTTTGTCCGCCCATAGTTCCGCTTGCTTAAGCAGATTTCTTGAAGAATAAGTTCCCGGGCATCCGTATGAATAAAGCCTGACCCCCATCTCGCCTGTCCAGGCCACCAGGCATCGGCTTTCCGACAGGCATTTTACGGCCTCGTGAGTTATGGAAGTCCCCGGCCCGAGCATCAAAACGCAGAGGGTTTCGACCGGAATAGGTATCACCTTGTCAAGATAATGAAACCCTATGGATTTTTGATATTGGTCGATCAAGCCCTTTTCAAAATACAGATAACTCCATTCGTCCTCAAACTTCGGCAATTCCTGCAAATCCCGATTTTTCATAAACTGCCTCCTTCCTTGGGAAATTTCCCCCTCCCAATAAAGAAAGCTGACTATATGATTATCGGTTTGCGCCACTACAGAATATTCGCCTAATAGTAAAGAAAATATTCTGATAAAACAATTTATCTATCTTTATATTTTACGAACCATCAACATTCCAGAGCCGAAAGAACGCGAGTGGCCGATACCTTCAAACAAAACCTGCTTAAATCTTTCAGGGTCTTTAACAATTAGAATACCAGAGAGTTCAACACTATTAAACCGGATTTCATTTCCTCCTTTTTTACGCAATAAGTTTTGCCGATGTGCGGAAACTTCAATCTTTCTGTTTTCGCCTTCATTAACCGCAATCTGAAACCCTGATGCTTCTCCCTTTTTGACCATCCATTCTATTACCGCTTCTTCCATCCTTCGTTTGATTTCTTTGCGGTCAGTAATACCTTCTTTCTGAGCCCTAAATTTTGCATCCATTTGCACATCATGCTTAGAGGAATTCTCTTTTCCCTCAATTTTACGCGCAACTATGGGATTTACTCTTATATTAAAAACCAACTTCATTCCTGATTTAAGTTTTGGATTATACTCCTTGGTTTCAACCCTCAAAAGACCGTTAACCGGAACCGGTTTTTTCTTCGATAAGACATAAAAAATAGGCATACCGCGTCTCGAATCGACAAATGGCATTTGCTCTTTTTCGAATTCCTGCCGGTAAAGAAATTCACGTCCGGAGTCGGGTTGATCGGGGAAAAGTTTCCAGATCAATTGATGTATGGCATAAATATCATTATTAAGCACTTTTATCAGATTCATATTAGCCTGAACCCCGCTCTCAATTCTAACCCTTGAGAAATACATCATGATTCACCTCCCGCCGTCATAGAGTGTTCTTTTCGGGGAGAAAACTGCCAGCGTCTGCGGTTTAGTGGTTCGTCAAAACGTTCGGTAGTCATTTGAGGCTGCATATCACCGGCTTCACCTTCCCATAAATAACGCGGATTTACAAATTCTATGTATCTTCCGGTAATATCTTCATCTGAGTAATTTGTAACAAGCGGAGGAAATGACGCACCGTCCAGAGCGCCGCGAAATCCTGCGGATTCAATAATCTGCGGTTTGAGCGGTACCGCCGGAGGACAGGATTTTCTCCCCAGATATATTACAAATTCCGGATAATTTAACTTTTGTTGCAGTTTTTCCAGGGAATAAGGTGCAACTTTTCTTGAACGTAACGCAACTATGGACAGAGCGTCACAACGGTATTCCCGGCTGGTTAAAATAGTCCCTAATCGGTCTTTGCCAACCACTATTTCATCACGACGAGTCATATAATGATATTTCCCGGTGCTATCCGGGACCTGTACCGTATGATAATCTTTAAGTAGTGTGCCGGGACTAAATACCTTTACCGAGACATCATAACCGAGAAACAGTGCTGTCAGTTTATCTGTTTCATCCCTTCTGATTCCCAGGGCTGCAGAAACCAATCCAAGAATTGCAGAACGGCTCGGATAAGATGAGCTTCTCCTGACCTCTCCGACAGCGATTTCACCCCAGGCGGCCAGAGGCCCGTAAAGTCTGAAAACAAGGAATTTCTCCATAAGTTACTCCTGAATAAATTTAATCAAATCAGCCGCGGAGCCTTTACCTTCAAAAGCGTTTAAAGTCTTTCTTTCTACTCCTTTAATATCATAAACTTTATCCATTTTTGCATATGTTGTTTCAAGCGCACTTACAGCATCTTCTCCAATATTATCCCCCTTAATCGGCTTGAGAAACGCGACAGAAAGTGAACGTGGCTGTTCATCACCTTTTTCCAAGAGTACATAAGATGCCCAAGCGCGGCTGGCATAGCTGTTCTGTTTGCCCTCGGGAGCAATCTTCACGGCTGATTCCAGTAAAGCGGCAAGTGTTTTATTAGCCAGAGTTTTATCATCCCCGAGATTTTGTATCAAAAGTTCCCGGTCAATACAGATATAGCTGTAGAAAAGGGCAGATGCGAAACCGCTTTCACCGATATGCGCCGCACCCATATCGTCTTTACCATTGTTAAGATCATCCACAGCGGTAAAATAATCATCTTCAATGACAACCGGATGAACGCTTATGGGGTGTGATACCTGGCAGGCGGCTTCCACATTATAGGCCGGACTGGAAGCCAGCATACGACCAAAAAGAGCGATATCGACAGCCGTTTCAGGATGGCGTAATAGTTGCAGTTCCGTCTCATTTGGCACCCGGTTTTCTTTAATCAGTCTGTCTGCCAATTTATAAACAGCTTCTATTTCTTCCGGTGAAATGTGCGCCAATTGCTCAATTTCAAGTTCTTCGTGTTTTTCAGGCTGTTTCTTGTTCTCACCTTTGAGTTTGCCAAATACACCTGCTATCGATTGCGCCCATTCTTTCGCGCTTTTTTCTTTAATTTCCCCTTTTATCAACCTTTCATATATTTTATGCCCAAGCTCTTTGGTTCTAGTTCCAATATGTCCGCTCATAGCCGATTTAAACAAATCAGAGGTTCTCCAGGCTCTTTTGATGCTCTGAGAAGAAATCCGAAGTCGATCAACTCCGCCCATTTTCGCTGTCTTCGGCCGGCCCATGTCGTCTCGGTTCAAATTTGCTGGTGGATATGATGTCAGGGTATGAATCTGAATAAACTTACTCATAAAAAATTCTCCTTTTAATTTTATTTTTCGTTATCTCGGAAGGTGTTGAAAATAATCCAGTCCCCATCGTATTAAAATCCTGTTACGCGGATTATTTTCCTCTTCACCATTTTCCCTTTCTTTGTACCAGTGAAGAATGCTGTCAGCGACAGAAACAGGGTCTGCTTTCTCACGCAAAAGGTGTATTGCCCTAATCATACGGATATATAGTTCATCCAATGTATGGCTTTTCTGGAGCTGAGCGAAACGAAGTTCACTCAATGCCGGTTTATCTTTACCTTCTGGCGATGCTGCGCAGGATGCCGTAAAAGACTTTTCATCGATATACTTAATATGCGACACAATACCGGCCGCCGCCGCAAGTCCGAGTAAATTCCGTTCCTGAGTCCAGTATCCAGCTAGTTCATAATAGAGATAGCGGAAACCATGGCATAACAGAACATCTGCCGGGTTTTCCGAGCGTCGAAGTTCCGCCCTCCAGCCGGAATTTTCCTGAAGCTTCCCCCACCATGACTTCATTTTTTCCGGGTCTTCTTTGTTTCTGAACCCGTAATAATATTGGCTCATACACCCTCCTGATTTAAGATTTGTAATGATTTCGTTTTAGGACTATTTAAAATACTGGTCAACGTTTTTGCGGCTTCGGCAACCCGCTTCATATTCCTGGGTTCATCAGTTTCCTGCAAAGCAAACCGGTCGAAAATTCTTTCTACAGCTTTGATGATGATAGAACGCCATTCTTTTAAGATTGTAAAAGTAGGTTGGTTTCCTTCTATGCTTTTGCTTAGCTCATCGGTTATGGCATAAAAATCGGATTCTGTTTCTTCCCAGAAAGCGGAACGGATAAAAGATATATCGCCCTTTTTGTCACCGGGCCTATCAAACAAGGCTGATTTAACTTGATCTTGGAGTAATTTTGACATTTCATCGGCGGCGGTGATTATTTTTTGAACCTCTTCGACAAATCGCTCTTTTTTATCTTCACTGATATTCAACAAGGGCATAGTCTGGTCGTACCAGCAACGGGCTTTCATATTATCCATATCATAACCAAAGCACCATATTCTATTTTGCCCAGAATTACTTATTTTATATACCTTATGCGTAATAAAAGATTTTACAATTGCGGCTGCCTTCTCATTTTCCGATCCACCTAAAGTCAAAGAAAGCCAATCAGGATAAGAAAATCCTCCTTGTTTACCTTTGATTGCAATAAGGCTTGTACTTCCATCTTTTTCTTTCTGTTGTCTATAGGGGCTAAGAGTATGCTGCCAAATTGAAGAATAGCTTATACCATAGTTAATAGCTTTGAATTCTACCCAAACAGAACCAGTGCTTCCACAAATGCTACATGTTTTAGATTCTATTTTTTTCAATAATCGAATACGGCGAGGCATGCCCCAATACATTTGTAATTCATTGACATCTGAAGGATTAGTTTGTATATCATTTTTACTTTCGCGAGTCAAAGCCATCCATGGAAAAATATTAAAAGGTGCGTTTTGGACTGGTTCTCCGAATTTTTCTTCTTTAGTCAAAATATTCAACCAAACCATTTTCCACAAAGAATCTTCTGAAGCCTCATTAATTATCAGTGTAGTTAAAGGACCACCACCCCTCATACCCGTTCTATGACCCTGACCACCTGATGGTGCATTAATCTGTAAGGTGCTTAATGCCGTAGTCACACACCTATCACAAAGACATTCAACGACATCCCTTTTTACAAAATGATCTAAATTATTTTTTACAGTATTTGCCCCCGGTGAATCAATAAGAAGAGATCGTATATTTGAAACTTCTGCTTTTTCAGGAAGATTAAAATCCTGCATAAACGCCGGGCCATGCTCATTCACCAGTTCAAAAGCTTCTACGAATTTACTAAAAACCCCTCTCAATTCTTCACATGAAGGTGTTTTATCCCACCTATCTTTCCATTCCTTGTCATCTTCGGGAGCGTAAGCGGTTTGAACAAGTCCAATCATAAACTGGTAAAGCGCCCCTCGGAAATCCGGACGCGGCGCGGTAATTTCAGTAACAGGATTATCCGAAAGCCCAATTTCCCAGGGAGCAATAACACATTCTGTTCCATCCGCACGTTTTACCGGAATCCACCGGTCTTTAATTAAATTCATTCAAGCCTCCTCATTTAACTCCGCACCCCACCCAAGTCGCGGATCATAATATTCCGATATCGGTTTATTACCAGAAAGTGCTTCGCTTGACCTGCAATTAACCAAAACGATTTCACTATATTTCAGTCTCGAAATTTCAGATTTTAATTTCTTTTCTAATTTTAAATAATCCGCAGACAGTTCATAATTAATTTTCTTCCAATTACACAAAGAAACAGAAAGAGTACTCCAGTCCCAAGCATTATTTTCGACTTCCGCATAAGGAATCAGCTTGCCATTCTGGATAACAGCCAGGGCTATTTCCTGATTTTCTTCCATTAAACGGGTGCTTTTTTCTTCCTCTTCGCCCCAATCACTCAGTTTATCCGCATCCCAGCAATAACCCTTTTCAAGAATAATAGCACTCAAATCTCCCTGGGCCTCTTTTTTCCTGTCTGCACCCTCCGCCCTTGACACTTTTTCTTTCAGACCCTCCGGCAATTCCTGAGAATTATTCTCATCATAAACATTTTCAATTAAATCCCTTGCTTCCTCCGGCATCTTCCAACCCTTTTTCCCTTCCAATAATCTCTGCGTTCTCCAGAGAATCCCAACATTTTGATAAACAGATGATGTGCCTTTAAAATCACCCGACAGCCAATTTTTATCAGCGTTATCGTTAAATACAGGACAGAACAAATAAATAACGGGAACCCCTCTTTCATCAACTGCATTGTCTTCAAGTCTGTTACCCTCTTTATCCCTGACATGCCGGCGAAGGCGCCCGGCTCTTTGAATCAATAAATCAATAGGGGCAAGGTCGGAAAACATAGCATCAAAGTCAAGATCTAAAGACTGTTCCACAACCTGAGTTGCAATCAATATTCGGCCTTTTCGTTTATCTTTGCCGCTCATTATTCCAAAATTGTCAATAGTCGCCTTTTCAATTCTTGCCCGATCGATCATAGCAAACCGGCTATGGAAAAGATCAATATTTTCACACTCAATACCAGACATGTTTCTTAAATCAAAATAGGCTTTTCTGGCATCCTTGACGGTATTGCGCACCCAGCAGACACATTCTTCCTTCTCGGCTTTCTTAATGATTTCAGCCAACACATCGGAATAATTGTAAGTAAATTTCACATCAACTTCCCTTTTCAACTTTTTACTGGTTTGGACAATATCAATCTTTAAAACATCTTTAGCTACTTGAGTTATTGAAGGAAAAGCTTTTTCACCGGAGTATTCTGTCACATCATCCTGATTCCCCAAACCTCTTCGGAACGCCTTTAAAATATCCCTTTTTTTCTTCAGTGGAATCGTCGCGGAAAGTAGTATTGCCGTACCTCCACTCCGTGCATGCGCTTCTAATAAAGTTTCTAATAAATGACCCATATAAGGGTCATACGCATGAACCTCATCTACAACAAGTACTTTTCTTTGCATTCCCAATAACCGAAGGGATTGATGTCTCACCGGTAAAATACCAATCAGAGCCTGATCGATAGTGCCTACCCCCACATCCGCCAGCAGGGCTTTTTTCCGATTGTCCGTAAACCATTCATTACAATAAGCACTTGCTGTTTCCTCAACATTTCCATAAGATTGATCCTCTTTTTGCAACAGCTTTATGAACACATCATATAAATGGCTTGATCCATGAGATAATATAATCGAAGGTTTTGAATTATCTGTATAAAGTTTGTAATAAGCTTGTTTCATTCTATTAAACATAGCGTTTGCCGTCGCCATTGTGGGCAACCCGATATAAAGCCCGTCCGCTTCCCCGGCAGCCATAATACGGGCGGCCAGTACCATAGCGGCTTCTGTTTTCCCCGCCCCGGTAACATCTTCTATTATGAATAACTTAGGTCCCGTACTTAAAGGTGTGATTTCAGCCAAAGACTGAAGAGGTGTCGGACGATGAATAAAAGGGAACATAGATGAAATATCGCTGTATTTACTTGCTTTCCCCACGTTCCACCGGATTTTATCTAAAGCTATGCTCGCCTGTGATAAAGCCCTATTATTCCAATAATCTTTTAACTCTACTATATCAGATAGGTAAGGAAAATATTCTTGATTAGAACCAACCCAGTCCGCCAGAATACCAAGCCCGGCTATCTGCCAAGATAGTTCTTTTAATATTTTTTTAGGAATAATGTAATTTTCAGGAAACTCAGGAATTATACCCAAAAGATCAAAACAGGAATTTATAAAACTTTGGGCAGCTTTAACATCATTATCATCAAAAAAAGAAGATACATATAATGGTGTATTTCCTCCTCTGCTAGACTCAAGCGGCGGAATTCCATGGTGACCAAATGCCGCTTTAATAATATAGTCAGCAATCTGCATCAAGATATTGTTTTTTGAATCGAATAAATATTTTATAGAATTTTCATTTCTATTCGGATCACCGCGCCAAAGAAGAAAACCAAGAGTATCATGCCTCTCTTCATAAATTTTAATTTTATGTAAAGGAAACAGAATACAATATAAACCAGGCACTAAGGATTGAAAGGTTTTTGAAAATTTTCCAAGGTCGTGAATGATCATAATCAATGTAATAACATAACGAACCGTTTTTCCAGGAAAGGATAGTTTTTGAGCTATATCCTTGCATCTCCGGGATTCCGGATCAAGCAACAGCCAAGTTACAGCGGCTACATCTAAGCAGTGGTATGGCAAAAGATGGTAAGAAAACTCTTTATCTCCTTTTTTGGTTGATTTTCCCCAGTAGAAATAATAATCTTTCATTTTCTTACATCCAATGACAATTTACTAAAACCCATAAAACTTACTTATGCCCACTTAATCCTTCCTATCACCCTTCCATTATACCACATCCCCCGCGACACAGGACGTCCCTGTACAAGATAAATAAAAACCGCGCAAATCCGCCTCATCCGTGCTGATCCGTGTGAAAAATCGGATTTTATAATAAAGATTCTTTTATTGTCGAGCATATATTCGATATCCTGCTTGACAGTGCTCTTGTTCACCTCGAATTTTTTGCTGATTTTTGAAACAGTAATTTTTCCTGAGTCTTTGATGTGCCGATTTATGTAGGCAATGCGCTCTGAAAGGCTCATATCCACCCCCTTGTCATCAGTGAGCCGTCAAACCCCCGCTATTGCACAAAAAGATAACCAATTATACACCCGTCTTCATTTTAAAACCATATTTATTTGATTCTCTATATCAATAAGGCTAATTTTAATTTTTTCATTATGTTTCCCCCGTGGTTGCTTCCCGTTCCTCCGTTCCCGAGGCCATTTTCCATTAGCCATAATCTGCGCATTAAATATCTCAATATCAAGTCGTGCTATCCGCTTTAATAATAGAAGAGATGAAGCACATTCTTTTGACACGGATGTCAAAACCGCCGCATAAAGCCACGCCCAGCACCACTTTGATTGCCCGTCCTCAAAGTGGTGCTGGGCAAGGACAGCGTAATAAGGCGGCTATTATAAACGGGAATCATAAATTCAATAGACGGATAGCACACATCCATATCATCAGACTTCTTAGTATGAAAATGGCCTCGACCTGTTTTCTTTCTTTTTTGCTCCTTTTCTTTCTTTTCGAAAAGAAAGAAAAGGAGCTTCCCCCAACAGCCTGTCGGAATAAAAAATCTCTTTAAATTTCATTAAAAAGAAAAGATTATCAAAAGAAAGTGACCCCCGCGGTAAGTGTTACCGCATAACACATAAAAAAACCCGTAAGGTTAACTCCCTGCGGGTTTTTTGTATTTTTGCGTGAAAAATAATTATTCCAAGATTTCCTTTACATCGATGGTACCGCTCCATTGGGAATCCTTGATGATGTCTCCCCTTGCCCTGATCATCCTTCCGTTTTGTCTGAACAGGCTTTTCTTATAATCACCGATGACTTTGAGAGATATTCTGGACCGGGATTCGGGCTTGATGACCAGATAGACTTCATTATCGCCCGTGCTGACTTCAACTTTTACATTAATAAAACCTTCATCGTCTTCGCCCTGTGTTTTGATTTCAATATCATGCGGACGGGACTTAACGTAATTTGTTATTGTAATGTAATTGGTTATGGTCAAATAAACATAATTTGTTATAGTTGCGATGTTGACCGTTGCCGGATTTCCGGCATTAATAACGCCCAGAATGGTTTTTATCTCGATTGTCCCGAACCTGCCGGTTTGCTTGTCTATTTCGCCTTTAACATCAATGATTTTTCCGTCATATTTAAAAAGCTCATTTCTCAATTTCCCGGTAACTTTCAGGTAAAGCTTTGATTCGGAATCCCAATTCTGGATGAAAAACACTTCATTACGTTTCAAAGTTGCTTCTATTTTACCCCTGTAGACTTCTCTGTTATCAATAATCACAGGTGCAGAAGAATACTGACCTGCCGCTGTGCTGATTATTTCATAGATATCAATAGTGCCCAGACTGGCGGTCTGTTTTTGAATGATGCCTTTAACTGTAATTATCTGGCCGTCATATTTGAAAAGCTCATTTCTGTATCTTCCAGTGATTTTCAATAATGCTTTTGCGGAAGAATCCCAGTTTAATATAAAGAATACTTCATCACGCTTCAGCGTGACCTGGATTTTGCCCTTGCATACATCTTTGAGATTGGGGCTAATCATGTTCCCATTATCGGGTTCGCCGGCAAAACCGCCTCTGAAGAAAGCTAATAAACATAAACTTAAAATAATAGTTTTCATTTTATTCTCCTTTGTTTTACTCTGAATATTATTATAACAGGGTATTTATTTAATTGAAAAGCATTTTAATAAATTTTATATTTATAACAAAATTATTTCAACAATTTTTAATTCTCAGTTATGGCAACTCTTTATTTATTTTAAGTTTTATTTTAGAATATGCCGTTTACATTATCTAAAGCAGTTCAAAAAACCTGAAACATTTTGGAACTGACAATAATTTTAAAGCTGGAGAGTATCAATGCCGGTTAATTTATTTGAGCGTTTAAAAGTGGTCAATGACGCGTTTTTTCAAATGCCTGAATTGCCTTGTATTAAATGGAGCAGGGGAGTCATAAAGAAAAAATACCGTAAACTCACATTCGGGACTTATGATATCAAAAGAGATCAGATCAGGATCCACCCGATATTGGAAAATGAAGCCGTTCCCGCTATTGTATTGAATTTTGTCATTTATCATGAGCTTCTGCATTATCAGGACAGGGACGCCTTAAAGGAAAGGTACAAAACGCCTTTCTTCCATAAAAGATCGTCGCACAAAGTGCATAATCCGCATTTTCACCGGCGTGAAAAAGCTTTTCCTGAAAAAAAGGAAGCGACAAAAATCATGCGCGAATTGACCCTGGGCACCTATTGGAAAAATAAATATTAGCCTTGCAGGCAAAGTGCCGATGTAGTTTATGGGGCTGAAGATGATTTTAAGGCCTTTCCGGGTATTGATATTCATAAACCTTGAATAATTTTTGAAAGCCAGTTAAAATATAAATTAAAATTTAGAAATGAGGGAAGGAGAATATATGAACTTTTTTTCTGTAATAAAAGACGCTTTTGTCAATGATCTGGCGATTGATCTGGGCACTGCGAATACCCTCATTTATATAAAGGGACAGGGCATTGTTCTTTCCGAGCCTTCCGTTGTCGCGATCCAGACCGGCACGGGGAAAGTAATGGCGGTGGGGAAAGAAGCGAAGAATATGCTGGGCAAAACCCCCGGGGATATTGTGGCCATCCGCCCGATGAGAGAGGGGGTGATCGCAGATTTTGAAGTTGTCGGAAAAATGATGAAATATTTTATCTCAAAAAGCCAGACGCGGCGGAAACTGGTCCATCCCCGCGTCGTTATCGGCGTGCCTTCCGGAGTGACGGAAGTGGAAAGAAGGGCCGTAAGGGAAGCGGCCGAACAGGCCGGCGCGACAAAAATCTATCTGATAGAAGCGCCTAAAGCCGCGGCCCTCGGAGCGAACATTCCCATTGATGAACCGGCCGGACATATGGTAATCGATATCGGCGGAGGCACGACCGAGGTCGCTGTTCTGTCGCTGGGGGGAATCGTGATCAGCAACTCCATCCGCGTCGGCGGCGATAAATTCGACGAAGCAATCATGTCTCATCTGAAAAAATACCATAACCTGATCGTCGGCGAGAAAACGGCCGAGGAGCTCAAGATAAAGATCGGCAGCGCTTATCCTTTGAAAACCGTGGAAACAATGGAAATAAAAGGAAGGGACGCTATCAGCGGCCTGCCGAGAATACTTAAAATCGACAGCGTTAAGGTCAGGGAAGCTCTTCAGGAAACCGTCAATAAAGTGCTGGACGCCGTCAGGCAGACGCTTGACCAGACGCCGCCGGAACTTTCCTCGGACATAATCGAGAGGGGTGTTGTCATGGCGGGAGGCGGGTCTCTTTTGCGCGGTTTGCCTAAATTTATTTCAAAGAATACGGGAGTGCCCGTGTTTTTATCTGAAAATCCTCTTACCTGTGATGTACTGGGTGCGGGTAAATATCTTGAGAATATTAAAAAATATGAAAATCAGTATTATGGATAGGGGCGATTGGTAATATCCAATGCAAAACCTTTATTTTTATAAGAACAAACCTTTCGTTTTTTCTGATCCTTCTCCTTTCCATTTCGGTTTGTCTGATGTTTTTCCAGGTCCGGTTTAATTTTTTAAACCTCAGGCCGGTATTCTTTTTTATCACATACCCTGTTCAATATTCCCTTAAAGCCATAGGGGATTTTTTCTCAAATTCTTTTGTCGGCATTTCCAAAATTCAGGAATTGGAAGATGAATTAAAAACAACGAGGGAGAGCCTGGACAAGTATAAGAGGACTCTTCTGCCTTTTTCTCAGCTGCAGAAAGACAATGAGGAATATAAAAAGATTCTGGGTGTAAAGTCCAAAATTGATTATAATACAAAATATGCCCGCATTGTATTCAGGGACCCCAGTTTGACCGGGGATTATTTTATTGTTGATAAAGGCGCGTTTGACGGACTTAAAGAAAATATGCCGGTGATTTCATATAATGAGGACGGGAATATTTATTTAATAGGTAAAACATCGGAAGTCAATCTTTCCGCGGCCAAGGTCAAGCTGATCACGGCGGCGGATTCTTTCATCGGCGTGGCGCTCAAATCCAGCGGATATGTCGGCGTTCTCAGGGGCAACGGTTCCTGGAACCAGAACTGCATCGCGGAGTATATTCCGATTGAGGCCGACACTTTCGCGGGAGAGGAAGTTGTCACATCCGGCGAAAGCGATATATTTCCCCCCGGTTTATTGATAGGACATGTAGTGGGCATCGGTAAAGCGCCTGTCGAGGAATTTTTTAAAAAGCTCTATGTAAAGCCTGAGTTTAAATACTCAAAAACCAGAAATGTTTTTATCATGGAATGGAAGCCCAATGTGGATGTCGGAAATCTGATAGAACATACGAGCGAGTAGGGATATGAAGAAAGGATTATTCAGAAATATTGTCTTCGGATTGATCATTTGTCTGCTGCTGGCCCTTCAGATGTCTTCGGTCATTTCGATTTTCAGGATAAATCCTGATTTATTATTGATCCTCTGCATACTTCACACCATTAACAGAGGAGAATTGAAAGGCGAAATATTCGGTTTTATTATCGGGATTTCAGTCGATGTTTTCAGCGGCGAGATATTCGGCATCAACGCATTTGTTTTTACTTTTATCAGCTGGTTTACCGGCATTTACAGAAAATACATATTTGTTTCGGACGTTGTGGCCTATTTGATATATCTGGGAATCGCCACTATAATAAAATATGTCCTGTTTGTGCTGCTGAGCCTGATTTTTAAGGGCGTCTGGATCATGGACGGAATGCTTCTGCTCAATATGGGCGGTGAGATTGTTTATAATATTCTGATAGGGACTTTGTTTTTCTACCTGTCGCCTTTTCTTTATAAAAAAGAGGAATTTTCATATTAATTGCGCCCATAGCTCAGCTGGATAGAGCGTCAGCCTCCGGAGCTGAAAGCCAGAGGTTCGACTCCTCTTGGGCGCAGTTTTTATATAGGGCATTTCCAAAAACAACCATATATACCAAATTGGTGTTTTTGGAAATGCCTAAAGATATTGTACCTGGAGAATAATATGTTCTTAAATATTAACTATTTTGTTGGTTTTTAGAACTTTTCTGTATTTATGAATCAAATTGAATTATTATCCCCCGCTAAGGATCTGGAATGCGGCATCGCGGCCATAAACTGCGGCGCCGACGCTGTTTATATCGGCGCGAGAAAATTCGGCGCCAGGTCAGCCGCGTCCAACGATCATCTTAATATTGAAAAACTGGCATCTTACGCGCATCAATATAAAGCAAAAATCTATATTACTCTCAACACAATACTTTTTGATCATGAACTGGATGAAGCCCGGAAAATCGCTTATGAAGTTTACGATGCCGGAGCGGACGCGCTTATTATTCAGGATATGGGCCTCTTAGAAATCGATATGCCGCCCCTGCCGCTCATCGCCAGCACTCAGATGAATAACCGGGACCGGCAGAAGATCAAATTTCTTGAGGATACCGGTTTTAAAAGGGCGATTCTCGCCAGGGAATTGACTCTTGCCGAAATTAAAGAAATCAGGGCGCATACAAAATTGGAACTGGAGTTTTTTATCCATGGCGCCCTCTGCGTTTCCTACAGCGGCCGCTGTTATTTCAGCCAGGCGGTCTGTGGAAGAAGCGGCAACAGGGGTGTCTGCTCTCAGCCCTGCCGCATGTTTTACAACCTCATGGATGAAAAAGGAAATATTATCGGCAGGGAAAAGTATTTTCTTTCGCTCAAGGACCTCAATCTCTCGGATTCCATAGAGCCATTGCTGGACGCGGGGATCACTTCTTTTAAAATAGAGGGCAGGCTTAAGGATGAAAGTTATATTAAAAATATTGTCAGTTATTATAGGAAAAGGTTCGATGATATATTGGATAAAAAAGGCCTTGCCCGGTCCTCAACCGGCGAAAGCCGCATCAATTTCGAACCTGGCCCGTATAAGACATTCAACAGGGGTTATACGGATCATTTTATAAACGGGAGGAAAAAAGGGATCATATCTCTTCATACCCAGAAATCGATCGGGGAATACATCGGAGATGTCAAGGAAAAAGTCAATGATTATTTTATCATAAATTATGATGACGCTGATAAAAAAATGCTTCATAACGGCGACGGGATATGTTTTTTTAATGATCAAAACGTTCTCTGCGGCATGGCCGCCAGTAAAGTTGAAAACCGGAAGATTTATCCTTTCGATAACCGGTGGATCAGTGAAGGGTATAAAATTTACAGAAATCATGATCATGCGTTTATTCAGTTATTAAAAGGCGGTAAAATTGAAAGGAAAATCGCCGTTGAAATAAAATGCGCTGAGACCGATGACGGTTTAAAGCTGGAAGCGCTCGATGAAGACGGCATACAAGCGGAATTAATCGTCAAAATGGATAAAAAAACAGCGGAAAATAAGGAAGCCGCCGTCCAGACGCTTGATAGAAATATGACGAAATTAGGCGATACTATCTATTACTGCAGAAAACTTACAGTTAATGTAAAAACCCCGCTTTTTATGCCTGTAAAGATGATCAATTCAATGAGAAGAGAGCTTATATTGAAATTAGAAGAAGCAGGAATAAAAGCATATCGCCGGGAAACCGCCCCTATAGTAAAGAATACTGTTCCCTATCCTGAAAAAGAACTGGATTATACATATAATGTCCTTAATCAGAAAGCAAGGGAATTTTATTTCCGCCATGGCGTGAAAAAAATCGATGACGCGGCCGAAAGCGGTCTGGATTTAAAAGGGAAAAAAATCATGACCAGCAGGTATTGTCTGAAATACGAGCTGGGCGAGTGTGAAAAGGAAAATACCGGATTGTCTAAACAAAGGAAGCTTTATTTAACCGACGGCAGAAATAAATACGCTTTGAAATTCAACTGCGGCAGATGTGAAATGGAAATATATCTTGAATGAAAATAATGAATGCCGTATTGTACAATTCTATATAAAACCCTATAATACAAACTACATTTTATAAGGATTAACATATGGTTTCTATCGGAGAATTCGCCCTTATCGATAAAATTAAAAAAAGTTTTAAACCTCTCGATCTGTCTGTCATAGGGATCGGCGATGACGCGGCTGTAATAAAAAAAAGCAAAAATAAAGAAATGCTCATCACGACAGACACGCTGGTTGAAGGCGTCCATTTCCTGCCGGGAAATACCAAATACTCCCATCTGGGCTATAAAGCCATTGCGGTCAATATCAGCGATATCGCGGCCATGGGCGGGACACCTTCTTACGCCCTGCTGACGCTGGGAATTACCGATAATACAAAAGATTCCGAAATCGATGAACTGATAGAAGGGATGCTGCTCATCCGTAAAAAATGTCCTTATGATCTCATAGGCGGCGATATTGTTCATTCAAAGACATTTTTTATTACCATTGCCATGATAGGTTTCTTGAAAAAAAAGCCTCTGCTGAGAAGTTCGGCAGGGAAAGGCGATTATATTTACCTGACGGGGAATATCGGCGGCAGCGGCATAGGGCTTTCTATCATTAAAAATACGCTTAAATACCCTGTAAAAAATCAAGATTACTTTATTCAAAAACATTTCCTTCCTGAAATACGCGTCGAACTGATGCAGTATCTCAGGAAGCATTATAGAATGGGCGCCGCCATAGATATCAGCGACGGTGTTTTGTCCGATCTCATACACATCGCAGAAGAGAGCGGAACAGGTTTTAAAATTGATATCGATAAACTGCCGGTTTCTTCCGATAAAATAGGGGACGCTTTTTATCGGGACGAGTATTATTTTTATGAAATGGCCCTTGGTTCCGGCGAAGACTATGAGATCCTCTTTACATCGCCGGACCAATTGAACAGAGAAAAGATACTTCAGGATACAGGAACAGCTGTCGCCTGCATAGGCCGTATTGAGCCTGAAGACATGGAAGCATACTACAAAGGAAAGAAACTGGATATCAATATATTAAAAAAAGGATATACACACTTTTAAGCATATCCAAAAACTAAAGGTTTTTGGATATGCCCGGTTAAATGAGAGAGGAGCGATTAAAATGAAAAAGTCTTTTTTTGATGTCCACTTTCATATATTTAACGTGACGCATATACCGATGATGACAATGCTTAAAAGGTATGGTTTGCCGCTTCAAATCGGAATAATGAACTGGAGCTGGTTAAAAATAGATGACCGGGTCAGGAAATATGTCCAGTTATCCGAATACCCGGTTTTAGACATATTATTAACAATTGAGAAAGAGATCCTGGAATCCTTTCCTGAAGCCGCTGATTTTGAGGCACCCGAAGAAATAGTCCTGACCCCTTTATTAATGAATTTTGAATATGAAGACGGTTTAAAAACAATCAGGGTCCAGATTGATGATACCCAAAAGGCCGTTAAAGAATTTCTGAAAATGCTCCATAAAATTCCCGTTAAAGTATATCCTTTTCTGGCCGTTGAACCGACAAAAAAAGACGCCGTTCCCCTGATAAAGAAATATATTAAAAGGAAAAAAGGCGTCTCCAAAATTAAAAACGGCGATTTTATCGGCGTTAAAGTTTATCCTCCCCTGGGTTTGAATATTGATCTGGATATTTATCCGCAGCTGCGTGATTTTTTTGATTATTGCCTTAAAAATGACATTCCCATTACAACTCATACGGCGCCCGGCGGATTCATATCAAAAAACATTACACATAACAGTCTTGCTAATTCTTACTGCAATCCCGATAAGTGGGGACCGGTTCTGGAAGCCTATCCGGGGCTCCGGGTCAATTTCGCTCATTTCGGGGCTTTTAAATATTCCTGGAAGAATACGATCATCAAATTCATGAAAAAATACAAAAACGTCTATTCGGATGTCTCTTCGGTCCTCAATTTCAGGTTTCTCTGGTTCAATCATTTCGGCCTGTTAAAAAAGCTGGTCAGTCATCCGTTGATAGGGGAAAGGATGTTGTACGGCACGGATTATTATATAGTCATGCCGTTTATACGTAATTACGGTTTTTATAAGGATTATTTATTACCTGTTATAAAGCATCTGAAAGGCAGTTTTTATAAAATAGCCGAGGATAATCCGAAAAAATTTCTCAGATTATAATAAAACAAAAAATGGATTATTCATTTTTTTATTTAAAAATAACTTATATATTATTGCGGTTTTCCACCCCGCGCGAAGCGCGGGGTGGAAAACCGCCTATTAATTAGCTTAGTAATTTATTAAAAGTATCGCCCATTTCAGGGAAAAGTTAGAATCATGCTTATGCTGTATTGATTTTATAAGAATTAGTTTTACAATATTAGCAAATTTATCAAAGCTGTGGTAAAATCAAATTAATTGGGGAAAACTGGAATTACCTTCATTAAATCAGGGTTTTTTAACCGGTACAAAGCAGTAAGGAGGAACGCATGCAGAAAGCTGTCGCTTTGCAAAGGACCTCGGGCGGATGGTTATCCTTCAAGCGTAAGGCCGCTCCGTATGTTTTTATAGCGCCTTTCTTTATTACATTTATGATTTTCCAGGTCTATCCGATTTTCTATACGCTTTATCTCAGTTTTTTCCAGTGGGGAGGGAACGCGGCCGCCGAGATGGTGCCGGTCGGTTTTGGTAATTATATCAATATTATAAAAGATCCTCTCTTCTGGCAGTCGCTCTTAAACACTCTGGGGATTGCTGTTATAACGGCGTTTCCTCAGCATATTCTGGCGCTCTTTTTCGCTTTTATTTTAAACCAGGGCCTTGTCCGTTTAAAGGACTTTTTTAAAGGCATCCTCTTTCTGCCTTATATCACTTCCGCGGTCGCTGTTTCGCTTGTATTTCTCATTCTTTACGGCTACCGCTACGGCCTTCTTAATTTCGGATTGGCTCAGCTGGAAAAGCTCGGGATCATAGGCGCGGGCGCGTTATTTCCCATTGAGCTGCCAATAAACTGGTTCAGAGGCTTTATCTGCTGGTTCACGATCGCTACCGTGGCCATCTGGAGATGGACCGGCTGGAACGCCATTATTTATTTTGCCGGACTGCAGGCCATTCCGGACACGCTTTATGAAGCGGCAAGGATTGACGGGGCAAACTGGAGCCAGGTTTTCTTCAGAATCACTCTTCCGCTTCTCAGGCCGATTATTTTTTTTGCGACGACCATGACGATCATAGGGCAGATGCAGTTGTTTGATGATCCGATGGTATTGATCGGAGGAGTGCCGGGGATGGGCACTTTCTCCAATATGGGCATGACGCTGGCTGTGTATCTTTACGGCAATGCTTTCGCGTGGTCAAGCTTCGGCAAGGCGGGAGGCATGTCCTATATCATTTTGATCCTGATTGTGGCGTTCTCCGTGGTGAATAATAGAATATTCAGAAAAGAGCAATAATAAGGCGGTTGATAATGGAAGATATTAATTCTTTAGAAAGCAGAGTATCCAGGCAGGATGAAAAGTTCAGACTTCAGCATAGAGAGAGCCGCTTTAAAGCTATATTCAAGCTTTTATTGCTCTATTTACCGCTCATCATATGGACAGTCATTACGATCTACCCGTTCTGGTATATGATTGTTGTGTCCACCAAGAGCCAGGCCCAGATATTTTCATTCCCGCCCCCGATGACACTGGCCGGCGATTTCTGGAACCAGTTTCTGGAGAATTACCGTTCTCTTTTAAACAGGATACCGTTTTGGAGAAATTTATGGAACAGCGTTTATATCGCCGCGATGTCGACAATCCTGTCCATCTTTTTCTGCTCGCTGGGCGGGTACGGGTTCGCGATGTACAGGTTTAAGGGAAAATCGGTCTTTTTCGCCTTTATGCTCTTTACTCTGATGATCCCGCCTCTTATCAGTATCATTCCTTATTTTCTCATAATGAGATACTTCGGATGGCTTGATACGGCAAAAGCAATTTATCTGCCGGGTATAGCCAATTCTTTCGGTACTTTTCTTATGAGGCAGTACATAGAGACGTCCATTCCCGTTGACCTGATCGACGCGGCGAGAGTGGACGGGTGTTCCGAGTTTATGATTTACTGGCAGATCGTCTTTCCATTGATACTGCCGGTTGTCGGATCATTCGGTATTATCACATTCCTGGGAAGCTGGAATAACTTCCTGGTTGCCCTTGTTGTGATGACATCCAAAACCTCGTTTACAATTCCGGTGGCGCTCAACTCGCTCCGCGGACTGCAGAATGTGGATTACGGCGCAATCATGGTCGGAACCTTCATTTCAGTATTTCCACTTGTGTTCATGTTCATTTTGATGTCGCGGCTTATCATATCCAAGGTAACTGAAGGGGCTTTGAAGGGATAAAATAACAGTTCCAAAAACTGAGTTTTTGGAACTGTTATTCGGTAATATAAAACTTTTATTTAATATCAAAGACGCTGTCCCTCACCATTTTGTTCGGCTATACTGTGTAGCCCGCAAAATGGTGAGGGACAGCAAATTTCAGGACAATAGTCAGGCGGCTTTAAACAGCCGCCTTTTTTTTGCGAAAAACGCGCCTTGCAATTTTTCATTAATAGGATTATAATTTCTTAAACACAACTGAAGACTCAGCCATGATTTAAAAAAAGAAGGGAAAAGCGCCGTCATATGAAAATCGCGGATTTTTATGAAAGTAAAGAAGAGAAAAAGGTCTTATGCAGGCTTTGCCCTCATAATTGCCTGATCAATCCCGGGAAATCGGGAATATGCGGGGCCCGGAAGAATAATGACGGGGTGCTGTACAGCCTTAATTACGGCGTCATATCCGGTTTGTCTTTTGATCCGATAGAAAAAAAGCCGCTTTATCATTATTATCCTTCTTCCGAGATTTTATCCATCGGCACTGTCGGCTGCAATATGCATTGCCCTTTCTGCCAGAACCATCATATTTCACGCTTTTTTGATGACCAGAACCGTTCCATTGATGATACATCAAAGCCGGGCGATATTCTGTCAGCACTGGAAGGCAGGCGAAAAAAAGGCCCTGAAAATGTATTTTCCGGCGCCGCTTATACCTATTCCGAACCTCTTGTCTGGTTTGAGTTTGTAATGGAAACGGCTTCATTGCTGAAAGAAAGGAATTATAAAAATGTTCTGGTTACCAACGGGTTCATCAGCCGGGGGCCGCTCGCCGAATTACTGCCTTTGACGGACGCGGCTAATATTGATTTAAAAGCCTTCACGGAAGAACACTACCGCCGGCTCGGGGGCAGACTGAAGCCGGTTTTAGACTCCATCGGGGCTTTTAAGAAAGCCGGCGTGCATATTGAGCTGACCACACTGGTTGTGACAGGATTAAATGATAATCTGGATGAACTGGAAAATCTGGTTAAATGGATCGCGGAACTGGATAAATCAATTCCCTATCATATTTCCCGTTATTTTCCGCAATACCGTTATAATGAAAGAGCAACGGACATTCAATTCATGAACCGGGCAAAAGAGATGGCGGACGGCTATCTGGATTATGTCTATACGGGGAATATTCATGGAGAAAGCGGCAGCGCATGCCCTCAATGCAAAAATGTACTCGTTAAAAGAGAGGGATATTATACTAAAATAACAGGCATCAAAGACGGGCATTGCTCAGTCTGCGGAAGAAAAGCGGATTTTATTTTATAAATTTTGTACTGCGGGGCGGGCATGGTTGAAATTTGCGAAGCGAAGAACGGATCACCGACGGTCGTAAAGGACGGTATATTTTTACTCAGCCGATATGACCCTGTCCGTGAAGTCGAGCGGTTTATTGAAAAATCGGCCATAGACAGGGATAATCATTTTATTATTTTCGGAAGCGCGCTGGGCTATATGGTAAATGCTTTAACCGGTAAAGGTATTGATAAGGACAATATAATCGTTCATGAACCGGACCCTGTGCTGCGTGATTATTTTGTAAAGAAATTCCCGGATATAACACTGCTGGACGGCGGTATATTTATTTCCGGTTATCTGGAAAAAAAACTCCTGGGGCAGAAAAAACCCTGCCTGCTCAGCCTGGAGTCTTTCCGCAAAGCGTTTCATGAAGATTATGAACATTTTACTCAGGCGGTAAGAAATTCCCTTCAAGTCGCTGTGGAAAACATCAAAGTCTCATCCTATTTTTCCAAAGTCTGGTTTATGAATTTTATGAGAAACCTTTTTATAACAAAGTCAAAAAGAGACGCTTTTATTCTTAAAAAGCCGGTTAAAAAAACGGATATGACTGTTTTAGTTGCGGCCTCCGGCCCTTCATTAAATGAAAGCATTGCGGAGATCGGAAAATATCAGGGCCGGATGATCATCATTTCCGTTTTGTCCGCGGCCCATTCTCTATTAAATGCGGGAATTAAACCGGATTTTATCGTTATGAGCGACGCCGGCGTCTTTAATAAAATGCATGGCTTCGGTATTCCCGAGGACATACCTGTATTCAGCGGTGTTTATGGCAGCAGTTCCTTATTATCGTCTATAAAAAACCCTGTTATTTTTTATGATCTGCAGGATGAAATAGATGAGCCGGGCTTTGAGTTAAAAAACCCGTCTGTTACAATTGACGCCGGACGGCTCGCTAATCTTTTGTCGGAAAAAAAAGTGATTTTCGCGGGCTTTGACCTGGCGTATTCACTGAGCGGAGGCAGCCATTGCGCCGGCAATGCTTTTTATGAGAGAAAGAAAAGCGCGGTCAGCCGGTTTGATACTTTTGATGCTTATTCAACATCCTTTTTAAAAAGAAAGGATCTGACCGCTTTAAATGAGAAAGGCCTTTATACGCAAAGCCAGTTTTTACTGGTAAAAAACCTTGCAGAGAAATATTTCAAGGGCAATAAATATATAGGCCGGGGCGTCGAGTTCAGTTCGCTTATAAAATTAAAGGATTTCAGCCTGACGGATTTCGGCAAAAGCAGGAAAGCTGATGCAATAAACGCGGTCAAATTAAACTTTATGAGGGAAGACGGGGTTTTGAATAAAATTGACGGAAAAATGAATGATATCAAATCGGAATTAAAATCAAAAAATAAAGGCTTTTACTCGCGCATTTTTGTCAGGGAGATTGTTTCGTCAATGCCGGTTGACGGAATAATCCGTTATTATGAAAATAAAATCTCAAATTTCTAATTATAAAGTCCCTGTTAAATATTACCAGATTTTATCGACAGCGGCGCCTCTGTAAAAAAAGGCGAGGATATTTTTATATTCGAAGCCCTGTTTTGCCATGCCGAGCGCGTCCCATTGCCCCATACCGACGCCATGGCCGTAGCCGACACCGCTTACAAAAAGATCATCATTAGTGATCTTGATATTCGCCCTTGTGCTCTTCATCTGCGTGGAGCCGATCAGTTCCCGTAAATCTTTTCCCTGCAAAAGCGTTTTTTTCCCGGAACTGTCTGTAAATTCAACATTCTTTATTCTTTTTGACAAACTTCTTTCAGTCACATTAACAGCGGCGATCTTATCAGGCATTTTAAGAAGGTAAGCCATTCTTTTCAAAGGAATTGTCACTTCCCATTTATTATCCTTATAAATGGAGCTGTAAGGCGAGGCGACAGACGTGAGATACGGCTTATTATCGCCGAAAACCTCGCTCGAGGATTCAGTCATTCCGCCGCTGGCGGAGTGAAAAAAAGACTGGATTATTTTGCCTTCATACCGGAGCACTTCGCCCATGGTGGAATCAACGGCCAGCGAAGTAAATCTGGATTCCTTTGCAGAGCCGTCATATACCTGAGAGCGGGTATCATTAAAGAGGTCGAAAATACGGCCGCTTTTCCGGGAGCTGACGACTTCGTAGAGGGCGAAGGTCCTTGATACAATGGCCTGCGCTTTCAGGACCTCCATATCCCAGTTCGGCGAGACTTCATTGGGGAGCACGCCCTTTATATAAGTCTCAATATCGATGGTATTGATCAGCATAAGGGAATTGTTGGTAAGAATGATTACAGCGCTTCCGCCGTATTTTTTCCCGTTAAATTCAAAACTTGAACCGGGAATGATTTCAATGGAATCAGCGCTGACAGCGGTATCATTGACTAACAGCTTACTTCCCGTGTAATTGATATAAACCGGGCCTTCCCCCATTTCTTTTCTTGAGTTAATCGAGAGGACATAATTCCTGCCGGGTTTTATCTGTATTTCCCTGCCTTGATAAAGCAGTATTTTAACGATGGGCGAAGCATGGGCGACCGGCCTTTGATAATTGGAACAGCCGGTATATAATAATATAATAAAAACACAATACATTACCAATACTTTCATTTTGACCTCGATGAAATGTTATAATAATATTATCGGTAATGTTGAGAAAAACTCTATAAAACTGCGAGAATGAAAAATTCGATCTGTTTGCGGAGCTTTTCCTCGTCCGCGTTGTTAAAGATGATGTAGTCGATATCCTGTTTATGGCGGTTGAAGTCATCCTGGATCTTCAGGACTTTCAGGATTTTTTCCTCGGGCCAGTTCCTGTATTTTTTTATACGCTCCACCAGTTTGTCCGCTGGCGCTTCCACAGCCAGTATATAATCGCAGATTTCGTCCAGCTTGATCTCAAATAAAAGGGCGGCGTCCAATGCTATAAGCTTGGTATTAATATCGTTGATCATCCTGATGATTTTCTTTTTCATTTCAGGATGAAGGAGCGAATTAAGCTGTTTAAGCTTATCGGGATCGGAAAAAACCAGATTGCCGAGGAGGGCCCTGTCGATTTTATTTTTATCGTTAATGATGTCTTTACCGAATTCCTCTATAATCTTTGGTTTCAGTTCTTCCAGGACAGCATGCCCGACCTTATCTGCGTCGATCATGGAAAAACCGTAATCGTCGCAGAGGACCTTCGCGACAGTTGATTTGCCTGAGCCGATTTTCC
The DNA here is from genome assembly GCA_963835575.1 of uncultured Spirochaetota bacterium. Classification (GTDB taxonomy): domain Bacteria; phylum Spirochaetota; class Brevinematia; order Brevinematales; family JAOACQ01; genus CAVYGN01. The sequence continues at coordinate 835,218 of CAWIGG010000002.1, forward strand.
CGGCGATGCCGATAAGAAAATGCTTTTTTGCCATACGCCCTTCAAATTATTTATTTATCCCTTTCTATCCGCCATTAAAAATAGAATAAAGGAAAGACTCATTTTTAATATTTTACCGGCAGAATTCCTTCCGGATAATTTTTTCTATCTGCTTGAAATTTCTATTTTCATAAAGGAGTCCCAATATTCTCCGGGAGACATCCCTTCTATGGATAAAATTACAAGCGCTGCAGTCCCATATTTTTATATTATCTTTATTTTTAATCCATTTTCCCGTGCCGGTCCTGTTCCGGCATGGATAAAACGGGCAATAGCAGAAAAAGCAGTCCAGGATGCCGTCATCGGGAAGCTTATGGCAGGGATAATAACGGCAGTCTTTAAAAGTAAAATGGGTCTGCGCGAATTGGATTTGCTTTCTTAAAGATTCCAGCGTCTTATCCAATATTGTATTCCTTAATCTTATATATTATAATATATTAATGAATTTTACAGAATAAAACAAGTTACAGACAGGAGCGTTTTTTTTGCAGAATTGAAGAAAATGATCGTAAAATAAGTATTATATATAACAGAATATTATTATTAATAATTATAAAAAAGGGGTATTTATGAAAAAATTCCTATTATGTTTTTGTTTGTCGCTTCTGATCAATACCTGCTTCGGTTTTCTGTCCATTTCAATCAAACCTTCGGCGGATTTCTACAACGACGGGATCGGCTATAACGCCGGGCTGTCCGTTGAGGCCGATTTAAACGCGCTGTTTTCATCAATGCCGAAGGGTCTGTACATCAGCGGGGATTTTTTATTCGCTGGAGCTTATTACAATAATAATTCCTTTGTCAATAAAGTATTCGCGGGAGAGGCGGGTTACCATGTCCCTTTATGGGGCGGAAAGATCATCCTGACGCCTTCAGTCATCATAGGCGGGGGCCTGATATCATTTTACGGGCCGACAAACGCGCCAGGGGATAGATGGGGATTGTACGCCATGCCCGGGTTGAGCGTTCAGACACCGCTGGGAAAATATATCAGTATCGGGATTTATGGCGGATATTCCTATTTTGCCTATGATCTGTACAAATTATACGGAATTAACACGGGCGCCGTTTTGAATATCAGCCTGCCTCTCTTTGAGGATGAGGGCTCCGTTAAACCGGAAGATTCGGGCGGCAGTGAGATGCTCAGAAAGGACATTCAGTCCGTACTGAAGGCGGACACGGCGGCCGGAGAGGTTGTTACAAGGGAGGGCAATGAAGTCAGGATGAGCATGTCGGACATTCTTTTTGAACTGAACAGCGAAAGGATTAATAAAGATTCGGTCAAATCGATTGAGGCCGTTGCCGAAAAGGTAAAAACATACAAAAATATCAGAATCATTATTGAAGGCTATACGGACGATTCGGGAAACGCCGCCTATAACAAAGACCTTTCGGAAAAAAGGGCCAAAAATGTGGCGGATATCTTCATAAGGCTCGGGATACCGTTTGAAATGATTTCCTATCACGGCTTTGGAATGGAAAAACCCATAGCGCCGAATGACACTGAAGAGAACAGGGCTAAAAACCGCCGCGTTGTGATACGTTTTTTGATGTAAAAATAATTAACAGGAAGACGGAAAGCGATGCCCTGAATAAGTGAAGCGCATCGAAGGGGCGGGAAGGATTAATGGGAGAAGAATATGGGATTTGGCATATATAAGCGTAATTGCGGGGAGATGGTTATCTTCCCTGCCGGAAGTTACAGCCCGAAGCAATCTGTCGGGCCGCACTGGAGTAGCTTACAAACTGATGAGGGAGGATTTGGCGGATTAGCGCGGATATTTCATGAAGGTATTAACGGGAATCAGTGTGATTAATCGGATATAATAAAAAAAAGGAAATTTAAAGTTAGGAAAGATAATCTTAATTTTATGTAAGATAGGAGAGATATATGAGAAAAATTATATTACTATCAGCTTTTATTTTATCAGTCATTACTTCCTGCGCGTCGCTTAAGGACATGTGGCCCGGCCAGACAGAAGAAAAGGGCCAATCAAACACCGTTCGGCAGAACGGCATTGTAATGGAAATACTGGCCCCGACCAATCATCAGGTATTCGGTGCAGGCAGTGTGGCCGTGTCCGGGCTGACCTACTGCACAAACGGAAATGAAGTCAGCAATATCCTGCTTTCCGTTGACGGCGGACTTTATATATCGCAGGGGTCGAACCATGCCTGGAATACGAATATTGTGATTACCGACGGCGGCCATACCCTTGCCGCTTATGCTCTGGACAATACGGGCGCTTCCAGCATAACACAGCAGGCCGGCATAACGCTATTTCCGGCGCCTTCTAATTTGTCCGCTTCCGATGGAGTGGCTCACCAGGGATATGTGCTTGTCCAGTGGACAAACAGCTGGGGAGCGCAGTCTTATAATATTTACCGCTCTCTTTCCTCCGGTGGTCCCTATTCGCTGATCGGGAGCAGTCCTTCCAACGCTTACTGCGACAGGTCTGTTTTTCCGCTGACAAACTATTATTATGAAGCCTCGGCTGTTTCCTCAACATACGGTGAGACATTAAAAAGCTTATCAGATGTGGGGTACAGGCTGATGTGGGAGTTTATTTTTGACGGCAAATGGGGAAGCAGCGGTACAGGAGATGGGCAGTTTAATACTCCTTATGGAATAGCCGTTTATGGCAATACAAATATTTTTGTGACAGATTTTAATAATAACAGAATACAAAAATTCAACACAAACGGTGATTTTATATTGAAATGGGGTTCTTCTGGGTCTGGTCTTGGTCAATTTCGAAATCCTCATAGTATAGCTATCAATGAAAATATATACATAACTGAAACCATGGGCTTTAGAATACAAAAATTTGATTTGAATACGAACTTTATTACTAACTGGGGACAGGGTGGAAAAGGCAATGGACAATTTAATTGGCCTTGTGGTATAGTAAATGATTCATCAGGATATTTATATGTAGTTGATGAAGGTAATTCCAGGATACAGAAATTTGATACAAATGGGAATTTTATATTAAGCTGGGGAACCAATGGATCAGGGGACGGCCAATTTAGTAATCCAATTGGAATTGGTATTGATTTCAATAATAATATATATGCGGTTGATGTGTTGAATAATCGGGTTCAAGTTTTTGACACGAATGGAAATTTTCTCAGGAAATGGGGAAGTCTCGGTACAAGTAACGGCCAATTTAATTCACCGCATAGCGTTAAAGTGGATTCGGAAGGTATTGTTTATGTTTCTGATTTAAGCAATAGAATCCAGGTCTTTGATTTGTATGGTAATTATTATACATCCTTCGGGACTAACGGCAGCGGCGACGGGCAATTTAATGAGCCCCGCGGCATAACTATTATTTCATCTGCATATAATTATTATATTTTTGTGGTTGATTCAATGAACAACCGTATCCAGCGCTTCCGGAGGGAATAAATTATAAAACCTTTCGAAAGTGCAAAAAAAACTGTGCTGATATGAAGTGAATCCATACTTTGTATTGTTAGTGTTTAATACAAAAAGCGTCATTGAGAGCGGATTACCCGCTCCTTCGCCGCTGATTACAGCGCGAAGCAATCTGTCTGTACATTAAGCAATATCTATAAGCCGACAGATTGCTTCGGGCGAAGGCTTTCGGCAAAGCAGATGTCTGTCTCCTCGCAATGACGGCTTTTATAATTTATCGCATTTTTCAGTAAAACCGCAAAGCATATATGTCAAAAGCCTTTCGTTTATGCAAAACCGCCGTCATTCCGAGCATCTTGATATCGGTATTTTAATTGAGGAGATACTTCAGGGGCAAATGTATGAGTGAGAGTCAGAATAGGAAATTGAACGCGATGATGATTTTTATAGACTTTTTAAAGTTATGTCTGTCTTTTTAAAGTCTTTGTCAAAACTTACAAGTGTTAGATTGTATTTTTTTGAAATAAAGTACTGGTAAGAATCATCAAAATCGATAGCGAACTCTTTTTGTATATCAATTAAATGGAATATTTCTTCGGGTTTAACATAGAGTACATTTACATGCCCCAAAGTGATTACGTCATCTAAGAAATTCCTTAAAACATCAAGCTTTTTTAAACGGCTTAAAATAACGCCGATGGAATAAAGCGAAAAGCCGCTTATTGATATCAATGAAGTATCGGTTTTAGTAAGAAATCTTGAAACCTTTAAACTTTTTTCCTGGTTCAGGAATAGTTCAATCCAGACGTTCGTGTCGACCAGATACATTATTTTGACCACCAATCCATGGATTTTTTCTGCAGTTCTAACGAAGTAAATTTATTCTTATATTCCTCAAGGCCTCCCGCCCATTTTAAAGACAACCTCTTCGGTCCGGCATGGGTTTTATATTTCTTCTCAATTATAAATTCGACAAAGTCAAATACCTCGTTTTTTAAATCATCAGGCAGACCGTCAATCATTTTTTTAATGTCTTTTACATTTGTTTTATTAACTAAGATCATAGCGCCCTCTTTATTATAATTATATCCTGAAACGATTGATTAGTCAAAAGGATAATTATCTTATTTATACCCGGTTTTTATGGGTCATCCGTTTCCTGCATACCAGTTGAAGGGTCAGGGTAAACTCCTAATACGGAATCTTACGGATTATCGCGGAATTATTTTGTATAAAATCAAATACATAATCCTTTGTTACTTCAGCGGGGCCGGAAGTTTTACTGAAAAATGTGATAAATTCTAAAAGGTTGTCATTGCGAGCGGATTACTTGCTCCTTCGCCGCTGATTATAGTGTGAAGCAATGGTTCGTTCCTCACCATTTTGCAACTCTATTGGTACGGCTTAACAAAATGGTGAGGGATCACCACGGCGTCTGTCTGAACATTAAGCAGTCTCTATATGCCGACAGCCCCCGATCTAATCGAGGGTTCGGGTGAAGGCTTTCGGCAAAGCAGATGTCTGTCTCCCCACAATTGACGGTTCTTTTCACCGAAATTCGCTTTTTTCAGAAAAACCACGAAGCAAACAAATCATAAGTGTTTAATTTATCAAAACCCTATTTCCCCTTTTATATATATAGTTATCTCAAAAATCTGAAAATGTTTTTGATATTTTTGGAACTTGGGTATTATAATATAAATAGAAATTCAAAGGAAAAAGATGAAATTTAACTTTGGTTTGTCAAGTGGATAGTTCCGTTTGAAATTATCAAAATCAGGATAAACAAATGCGATTGATTATTATTTTAATTTCGATTTTTTTTATTGGTAGAATATGGGGACTTCAAAATGACACAAATAACAACTTTATATCAAATAATACTGTCATAAACATAAATGATGAAACAAATTATCATTGGTATATAAAGTCTCCTACGCCTTTAGATTTAATAACATGGTTCGTACCTATTAATGGTGTCCTTGAGCCTATATATGAAGATGATTTTGAATATCGGTTAGATCTCAAAAATGCTATTGCTGGTGATTTAGCCATTTATAAGATTGCTGGCGCATTTTCAGATTTATTGCTTACGAATCCCTATCCTGGCTATGAATGGGTGTATGAAATCAGTATTGGCTATCAAAGATATATTTGGGAAGGTCTTTATATTAATCTAAAGTTAAGCCCTGGATATATATCGTATTATAATAACAACAATAATTATCTTGCAAATGGTTTCCAATTATTTCTAATAAGTCAGATTGGCTATTGCTTGAGTTATAATAGAAAGTTGTGTATAGGAATAAATATTATAAAAAAGATGGCGTACCCTCTATAATTTATTTACGACAATAAACAAAAGGAGGAATACGCCATATGCCGAAGCACAACGAAGATTTTAAGCTCTTACAGGCTTTTAATCAAGATGAAACAGTAGAATTTTTATGTCTTGAAGAATTGGCAAGGATCGGGGCCAGGGAAATAATCAAGAAGGCTCTGGAAGATGAAATTAATGGGTTTCTTCAGGAGAGAGAGCATTTAACTATCGAAGACGGGAGAAAGGCAATAGTAAGAAATGGGTATCATAAAGCCCGTCAGATTCTCATTGGTGGAGGGGCTATTGATGTATGTATTCCGAGAACAAGGAACCGACTCGGAGGCGACAATTTTCAAAGCCTAATAGTACCGCCGTATATGAGAAAAAGCCTGAGAATTGAGGAAGCCATTCCATTGTTGTATCTCTATGGAGTCTCAGAGATGGATATGGAGAATGCCTTGAGAGGATTGCTTGGTGAAGAAGCGAAAGGATTATCAGCCTCAAGTATAAGCAGAATGAAACAAGGATGGGGTAAAGAATATGATGAGTGGCGGACATCCGATTTAAGCGATAAAAAGTATTGCTATATATGGGTTGACGGCATTTACTTCAATGTACAGGGCAGCGAAGACCGTTTATGCACTCTTGTAATGATCGGAGCCAATGAGAATGGTGAAAAGGAGATTATTCTTGTTGAAGAAGGTTACAGAGAGAATTCCGAGACTTGGTTAGGGATATTAAGAAACCTAAAAGAAAAAGGTTTGAAAGGTCCTATTCTTTTTATCGGAGACGGAAGCCTTGGATTCTGGAAAGCAGCCAAAGAAGTATATCCTGAATCCAGATGGCAGAGATGCTGGGTTCATAAGATAAAGAACATTCTAAACAAGCTGCCCAAAGTATTACAGTCAAAGGCAAAAGAGATGCTTCATGAGATATGCAATGCTCCTGATAAGGATAATGCTATCAAAGCTTTTGAATTATTCCAGGCGGTTTTTAATCCTAAATATCCAGCAGCTGTCGAATGTTTAGAAAAAGATTGGGAGCTTATGATCGAATTTTATAACTGTCCGGCGGAACATTGGGTACATATCCGTACGACAAACGTAATAGAATCTACCTTCTCTACAGTTCGATTAAGAACTAAAAAGATGAGAGGCTGCGGAACCAGGGAAACGATTCTAATAATGGTCTATAAATTACTGGATAAGGCATCCAGGCGATGGAGAAAATTAAGAGGTTATGAAAAGATTTGCCTTGTATTGGAAGGCGCTGTTTTTGAGAACGGAGAGCTTGTAAAAAAGGCAGCATAAAAAAATGAGAGGGTATGTCATACACAACATTTGACAAAAACTCTATTGCTTTGACTTTAAGGTTAATAATATACCCTTATTTTTAAAGTTGTTTTTTGAAGTCGATTATTTGGCCTATTATTTTGACAGTAATGCTCCAAAGAAATTTCAGGAAATAGACAAGAATGCAAACCCTTTCGAGATTCCAAATTTAGCTTTATATGATATTCCAATACCAGCAATAAGTTTAGGATTTAGATTTTAATATATTCGGGTAATTTAATAACCTCTTTTATTTCATTAAAATCCTTGAATATGGTCAATGCCCGTGTTATAATAATAAATAATCTGCCGTTTATTAAAACTGTGTTTAATCTTTAGAGCGAAAAAGAATAAAATGAAAAAATAAGACCGTTTTCCTTTAATGGGAAACGACGCGGGCCGGAAGGCCGGAGATGAAAAATAACCCCCCTTATTATTATAGGGTGTCATTTATTAGAAGATATGGAAGAATGGGGATTATCTTCAGTTTGAAGACATTCTCTTCCAAGGGGAGAAAGATATGATAAGAAGATATTTTATTTTCATCGCTCTGGCGTCTCTGGTTTCCTGCAGCGGCTATTTTCTCAACAACAACAACCATTCAATAGAATCCCAGACGGAAAAGTTAAGTCTGGCCATGGCCGATGGCAGCGGCTACCTCAGCACCGATCAGTATAATGAAATCACGCCTTTTGTTTTCCGGGATCAAAACAGCGGAAAAACCTATCTTTTTTACGCTTCCGATAAAGACGGAAGCTATGATATTTATTACGCCGAAATGAATTCAGAGGGAAAGTTTTTCGCGCCGGTAAAAATGGGTCCGTCTATTAACACATCGGTTTCCAATGAATTTTCTCCGGTTGTTTTTCAAAGTTCGGCTTCAGGTTCATTAAAAACATATATTTCTTTCATTATGGAAAGCAATAAAATATCATCAATAATAACATATACCCTTGATAATAATCTGAATTTTTCAGGCTCAACATCGGCTGTCCCTTCAGGCCCATATAATCCAACTCATATCAGCCTTTTTAAAGACAGCCAGGGAAAAATCTATCTGATCACAGCAGATGGATTGGCTAATTATTACCGTTTTATTTTTAATGATAGTTCAGGGGTAGTATGGAATCTGGATTATGGATCTGATACAGCAATGAGTGCCAATTCGATCAGCGGATATATGATAAAGGGTGCAGTATTTACAAACAATATTATGGTTTATGATACAGTGACAAATGGAAAACATCAGCTCAGAGGCGAGGCTTTTATGCAGGCAGGCTATAAATTGTTTGTTCCTTTTGAAATATCGGCCTATTCTTCATCAGCCAATGACGCTTATCCATTTGTGGACGCGGAAGGCGGCTATAAAGTTTATTTCGCTTCGGACAGGTACGGAAAGGGGAATTACGATCTTTACCGGTATAATACAAAAACATTTGAGGCACAGGTCCCTTCCGTTTTAACGAAAGCGTTAAATACAGTTTATGTATCCCCCTCCGGCAGCGACTACAATTCCGGTTATATCCCTGAATCACCATTAAGAACAATACAGAACGCTGTCAATGATGCTTATTATAACGGCATACATAATGTCTTTCTGGCAGAAGGTTCTTATACCCCGGGCAGTGGTTTGAATCCATCCGCGCCCGGATTGCAGATCAATAATTTTACAAATATTAATATCGTCGGCGGATATAATAGTAGTTTCACCGTTATTTATGGGAAAAGCAGTCTTAACGTGCAGGGTAACGACATGGCAACTATAGTATACATATCATATTCTACGAATATATCTATCAATAATTTAATTATTGAAAACGCGACAAATGGGAGAGGAATCTATATTATAAATTCATCCGGGATCAATGTTATTAATAATACGGTCAAGGGTAATGGCTATGCTGAAACAGACGGCGGAGGCTTATATATTTTTTATTCGTCATATGTCAATTTAACAGGATGCGATATTTTATTGAATTCCGGTTATTACGGCGGAGGAATGAAATTTGAAAATAGCGATAATAATAATGTTATAAATTGTAATATCTTAAACAATAATTCATATTATGGGGGGGGATTATATTACTTAAATAGCGTTAGTAATAATATTTCTAACTGTATGATAAATACCAATACGGCGCTCAATGACGGCGGCGGTCTTTACATAAATAATGACATCAATGATATATTTTCATCCTGCAATGTTTTGTTTAATACCGCTGCCGGAGGCGGAGGCGGTCTGTTTATAATTAATAACTCTTTAACTACAAACAGTTGCATCATCAAATTTAATATTCCTGATAATGTGTCAAACAGTAGTACTTGATTAATTTTTGTTGAGAAGGGAGATTTATGAAAAAAGTATTTATATTTTTTATAAGCGCTGTTATATTCACCTCCTGCAGCGGCTATTTTCCGAATAGCAATAACGGCGCCCAGAACCGGGAATCCGGCGATATGCACCTCGCGCTGGCCGACGGCAGCGGCTACCTCAGCACCGATCAGTATAATGAAATCACGCCTTTTGTTTTCCGGGATAAAGCTAACAATAAAACCTACCTGTTTTACGCTTCCGATAAAGACGGAAGTTATGATATCTACTACGCTGAAATGAATTCCGAAGGGAAGTTTTATACGCCTGTAAAATTCGGCAGTCCGGTTAATACTTCCTCTAATGAGATTTCGCCGGTAATAATTCAGACGAATGGCACCAATTATCTCACTTACATACAGTATAATTCAAGCGGAACAAATGTAACCGGTTATAAACTGGACCTGAATTTTCAGACAAATTCTTCAATTTCAATCGGTACGCCGCCTTCAATGCCCCTTAACTTAAGTTCCTATCCGGGCAGTGATGGAAATTATCATCTTTTAATAGTAAACGGTAGCGGCACCATCTATAAATATTATTTATTTTTGGGTGTCGGCGCATATACATGGATTCAGGAAAACACAACTAATTTATCCACTCAACATTACTCTCTTTGCGGGTATGAAACGGCCGCCGGGCCTTTTACTAATATTTACGCGCTTTATGACACAATGACCGGCGGAAGGCACCAGATCAACGGGGAAGTGTTTATTCAGGGCAGCGGAACATACCTGGTGCCTTTTGATATATCGTCTTATTCATCATCCTCGGATGATGCCTATCCTTTTATAGACACAGGAGACGGTTATAAAGTGTACTTTGCTTCTAAAAGGTACGGTAAAGGGAATTACGACCTCTACCGCTTCAATACAAAAACTTTTGATGCGCAGATACCGGCATACCTTAAAAATTTTAATGCGGTTTATGTTTCGCCGGCTGGAAATGACGCAAATGCCGGTATTGTTCCTGCGTCTCCTCTTAAATCTCTATTAAATGCCATATCCTCAGCCGATATATGGGGAATTCATAATATCTTTGTCGCCGCGGGAGTTTATACGCCGGCTACAGGATTGAACACCATGTTTTTTACAAGTAAATCGAATGTCAATATGATTGGCGGTTATAATAACAACTTTACTTCAATAGTCGGCAGAACCGAACTTGATATGCAGGGTACCACGTCCCCGTTCCTTGTAATGAATTCGTCCTTAAACATGACAATAAATAATTTTGTTTTCAGGAATTTTCTATTTGCAGGAGGCGGAGCAATTGAAATTGACGGTTGTACAGGCATTGTTTTTATCAACGATATAGTTACAAACAACGGGACAAACATGGGCAATGGCGGCGGTTTTTATATTTATGGCTCATCCTATATCAGCATTAACGGCTGTACGATTGCCAACAACCTGGCCTCTTACGGCGGAGGGATTTATCTGGCCTACAGCAGTTATAATGTAATAGCAAATAGCACAATTATGAATAATTATGTTGATACGAATAATTATGGTTATGGCGGCGGCATCTATTATCAGAATTGCGATTATAATAATATTATAAATTGTAATATATCCGGCAATATTTCATATAGCGGGGGTGGATTATATTACGTTAACTGCGTGAGTAATACTATTTCCGGATGCACGATAAATACCAATTCGGCTGTCTATAACGGCGGCGGCGTTTATCTTGGAAATAACTCAAATACTTCCATATTAGGATGCACAATAAACACAAATACGGCCAATAATGAAGGCGGCGGCTTATGGATTTACCAGGAAAATTTTGAGAATTTATTAAACTGTGATATCTTTTATAATGCGGCTTCAGCCGGCGGTGGAATAATGTTCCTCAATACCTCGGTTGTAACGAATAACTGCATTATCAAGTTAAATACTCCGGATAATGTATCAAACTATTTTAATTGATAAATATTTTAAAGTTTTTTAAACAGAGGAGGTCTTATAATGAAGAAAATCTTGATGATATGTTTTGTGTGTCTTGTCTTATCGGGAATAAAAGCCTACTCTATATCCAATGACGATATCCGCGCCCTTATGGATAAAAAGAACGCCACGGTTATTGACGCGCTTTATATGGTCTATTCCATAGATAAACCGGATGCCGTCATAAGCGACCTGGCTTCCATAAATAATCCGAGGATCAGCGCCCTGAAAAAGGACGCGAACCTGGACGCAGGGGCTTTCGCCATCATTGCCATCGAGATGAAAAAGGCGAGAGGAAGTATTTTGTATTCCCTGACGGGCTTTTCGAAATACGCGGCTGAATGCCTGGTTTTCGATAAAATATATCCCGAATACTATTCCTGGAACAGGGAATTGAGCGGACAGGAACTGATAGAGTTTACGGCCCTTTTAAAGTCAAAGTAATATAGAGAAAAATGGTCTGGTTATATAAAAGAAGTTAAATTGCCGCAATCCGGCTGACGGGTTGCTGAGGAGGTTTTTTATGAAGAAAGTTATAGCGGTCGCAGTTTTAATTTTCGCTTTCCAGATTTTATTCGCCGGGGTTGTCAAGGACATGACGGGAAGCGTTGATGTTCTCATAAATGGGAAATGGCAGAAAGCAGCTTTGAACATGGAGATCAAGGACGGGACGAAGATCATGACAGGTCTGAATTCCACTGTTAAAGTGGAAACAGCCGGCGGTTTTTTTACCGTGAATGAATTATCGATGGTTACTTATCAGGAAATACTGTCCGACAAGTTTCACGCACAGAAACTGGCTTTGAATATGGGCAAGGTCAAGGTCAGGTTCTCAAAGATACAGGGAACCCAATCCAGTTTCAAAGTCCAGACCCCAAAGGGAACCGCGTCGGTGCTGGGTTCAGAAGAAGATGTCAGTTTTTATTCGTCTTCAGGCATGAATGTGGATATAATTGACGGCACCATTGATGTCGGGGATAATAACGGCAATTCCTTTACCGGCCATCAGGGAGACCACGGCGGTGTTTCGGGGGACAATGGAATCAACGGAAACACAGATCATGTTTCCGGAGGTTTGAACCAGTTTGATTCGTTCGGTGATGATGATACTCGGAATAATACAATTGATAACGGCCTTAAAGGTTTTTTAAACAATTTATTCAATCAGAACAGCCTGCCTGAACCGGAAAGGCTGTAATAACAGGGGGAACAGATGAAAAAATTATTCTGTATCATTTTATTGATTATTACGGTAAAGCTGGGTTACTCTTTCAATTATAATTTCAGCATTGAAGATCTGCCGATGATGGTTATGGGGACGGATACGACTAACGCCGCCTTTTACAGCTTTTATAATATCGCGAATGTCGGCTTGTCCCTTAATTTTGATGATTACTCCAGCGTTAAATTCAGGCTCAAAGACACCTATTTTGACCTGCTGAGGACCAATGATCTGTACATCGACCGGCTCAGTTTTGATTATAAAGGAGAAGCCTTCGGCGTTTTGGCCGGCAGGGATTATTTCGTGGAAGATGACGCCCTGCTCATCGGGAACCTGGCTGACGGTTTAAAATTAAATCTTAATTTTCTGGGTCTGAAGGAAAGGGTTTATGTTTATTATTCCGGCCTGCTTCCCCAGGAGATCAACCAATTCGATATCAGTACCGCAGACCTTACCCTTTCGAATGGGCCGAACAGGATTTTCGCCGGCCTGGCACTGGAAAAAATGGGCTTATTAGTGGAATCTCTGGGAGCTGTTATCCTTTATTCGAAAGATCTATCGACAAATAATATTTACAATCCGATTTATCTTGGATTGAATGGAAAGGGAACAATCGTTAAGGGCCTTATTTTTCAAGCCGCTTTTATCAGCGAATTGGGAAGTCTTGATGCTTCAAATTCCATCGTGGCTTTCGGCGGAAATGCCGGACTGACCTATCTGTCCGAAGGCGATGTGAAATGGGGATTGATCGGCAAGCTGTCATTGGCGACAGGCGATAGTCCGGGCGGCAATTATGAGCAGTTTGATACTTTCGGTAATTATAATACAGGGTCGGTCATAGGCCCGAAATTAGCCAATTTATTTATGGTCCAGGCTGGTTTTCTGGTAAAAGCGCTGAGCGATACTCTGACTTTCGGCGCCAATTATTATTACCTGATGAGAATGACCACAAACGATTCTGTCAACGGCTTTTATGACGGGAAAGGAACCGGAGTAGGCAATGAAATTTCCGGAAGTATTATTTACGATATAGACCCGAACTTTTCGGTATTCCTGACAGGCGGTTATTTTCTTAAAGGCGACGCGTTTACAGACACGACAAATAAATACAAATTCATCGCCGGTGTAAGGGTGAAAATTTAGGGAGACAGACATTGCCGAAAAACAGATGGATTGATTTCAGCATTATCATAGTGAGTATACTCCTGGCCGTGCTCTTTTCCATGAGCCAGGCCGGGCAGATGATAGATTTAAAGCTCTATGATATATTTTCAATGGTAAAACCCAGGCCTCCGGAATGGAATAAAATCCTTTATGTGGACATTGATAATCAGAGTATTGACTTGATCGGCAAATGGCCGATACCCAGAGATAAGATCGCAGAGGGCATCGCGGTATTAAAGGAGTTCGGCGCCGATAAGATCCTCCTCGATATCGAGTATAACAATCCTGCCCCGCTTGTGTTAAATCAGGAATATTATGATCAATCAAAAGAAAGCAAATCATCTCTTCCCGTCCGTCAAATTCTAGATAATTTAGTGATAGACCCGGATAAAGCGCTGGCCAGGGCATTCGGCATAAGTCCGACGAATGTTTATCTGACCTGCAGGGGAGTTGATGAGACAAAAAAAATAAGAACAGATATCGCGGCGGACTCTTTCATGGAACTGCAGATAGTGGAAAAGTTTTTCATTCCTATAAAAGATAAAAGCCTGACCAACCGGCTTGTGTCGGATCTTTACATGGAAAGTCCCGTCTATCCTCTGTATACCGTGGCAAAGGGTCTGGGCTTTACGACATCAGAGAAAGACATAGACGGTTCACTGAGGAAAATCAAACTTTTCAGAATTTATAAAGATAAGCTGGTCCCCCAGCTGTCATTACCTGTTATCCTTGACGAATTCAACGTGGACAGGGATAAAATAGAGATTAAACCCGGTGAATATATTAAATTGATTACGAAAGATAATAAGATAATAAAAATACCTGTTTCTCAAAAAGGGGAAATGTATATCAACTGGACGAAAAAGTGGTCTGAAACTCCTTTTGGACAGCATATCCCGTTTGTGGCGCTGATTGATTATTACAATATGAAGCAGGAAATCCTGCCCCAGATTCCTTATTTAAACAGCAAAGATATCACTGAGGAAGAAAGGCAGAATATCAAAAGCAATATTAAAACCCTGGAGGATCTTTCCAACAAGCTTGCTTTAATCAAGGGCAAAATAACGATTACCGGCTGGACCGCGGATTCCAGTACCGATATAGGTATGATAACCATAGATCCCCAGGCGCCCCTGGCTTTATTACAGGGCAACCTGATCAATACGATTTATCAAAAAGCGTTTTTAACGGAGCTTCCCTTTTTCTGGAATGTTATCATATCTTTTCTTTTTATTTTAGGCATTTTCATAGTCAGTATAAGGATCACATCGGCGTTCAAGGAAGCAATCGCCTCTTTGTTTATTTTGATAGGTTTATTCCTGATCCAGTATCTGTTCCTGGCTGTTTTCGGCATCATTCTGAATTATGTCATGATCCTTCTCAGTACGATTATCAGCCTCGCGGCGTTTATTTCTTATAAATTCGTTCAGTATGACAGGCAGAAAAATTATATTAAAAAGGCGTTTATGCAGTATCTATCGCCCGAAGTCGTTCAGGAAGTTATTGAAAACCCCAGCCTTCTCAAGCTGGGCGGTGAAAGAAGGGAAATCACCGCCTATTTTTCCGATGTGGCCGGGTTTACCAGCATTTCTGAGAAACTGACGCCTGAAGAGGTTGTCGCTCTTCTCAATAAATACCTGACGGCGATGACGGATATAATTCTGGCTAACGGCGGCACCGTGGATAAATATGAAGGCGATGCGATCGTCGCTTTCTTCGGCGCGCCGATACCGCATCCCGATCATGCGATCAGGTGCTGCAGCGCGGCGGTGGATATGCAGAATGCTTTGGTGAACCTCCGGGAGGAGTGGATTAAGGAAGGTTATCCGCCTGTGATAGCCAGAATGGGCATAAATACCGGCCCGGCAATTATAGGGAATATGGGCTCAGAGCAGAGGATGGACTATACGATGATGGGCGATACCGTCAATTCCGCGTCCCGTTTTGAAGGGGCGAATAAAGCCTATGGAACCTTTACAATGATTTCGGAATTTACTTATAATCAGGTTAAGGATAAGTTTGTGGTCAGGAAGCTTGATCTGCTCAGGGTGGTAGGTAAAACAACGCCGACAGAAGTGTATGAACTGGTCGGCAGAATAGGAGAAGTCAGCCCTGAGAAACTGTCAATAATTGATGAATACCATAGCGCCCTGCAGGAATACAGGGCTAAAAAATGGGATTCGGCGTATGATATGTTCAGAGATCTGGTTAAAAAATATAATGATCCCCCTTCCAGGACTTACTTCGAACGCTGCCAGAAATACAAGAAAACTCCTCCTCCTGAAGATTGGGACGGTGTTTTTATCCTCAGTACGAAATAATTTTTTACTTGAAAAGTTCAAAGCTGATACTTTGATTAAAATTATACTTGTCTTTATAATATTCAGGCTAAAATTTTCAGATAATACAGCTTATATAAGAGGAGGCTGTCTATGAAAAGGATAAATTTCTTCTCTATCGTCTTCATTCTAATATTCTTGTTTTTATGCAATGGCCGGCAGATAATTGCCGTGGAGAACGCAAAAATAATCAAGGCTTCCGCGCAGAGTATGCCTGAATGGGTGCTGAAAAAGAAAAAATCCGCCGACTTTGTATATTTTGTCGGTATGAGCACAAAAGCCCCTGATTTAAAACAGGCTAAAAAGGAAGCCGTTGATGACGCCGCTTCGCAATTAGTGGAATATATCGGGTTCAGGGCCACAACAAGGTTTAAAAGCACTAAAGAAATGACGGATATGGATAATGTTTCCAGTTTCAAAGAGACTGTTCAGCAGACCATTGACGGGAAAGGCACTGCAAACGTTAATATTGATCTGGAAGATATTTATTATGAGCAGTATTCGGATAATACTTATTCTGTGTATTGCCTGATAAAATTCCCTCAGGACTGGGTGGAAAAAGAAAGAAAGCGCCTTCAAAAACTGGTAAACGACCAGAGGCAGCAGTCGCAGACATATCTATCGGAAGCGGATGATTCCCTGAAAACAGGGAACCTTTCCAAATCGCTGGATCTATCTCTAAACGCTCTTCTGATCAGCGAAAAAGCGGCTGAAAATTCGGATATTTATGATCAATCAAAAAACTCAATTTTAATGTGCTTATCAAGCCTTTCTTTTGCTTTAGAAGGGGCGCCGAAATACGCCTATATTGAAGGAGGCGGGGACCCCATTCAAATAAAGGCCATGTCTTCCAAAACGTCAGGGGCCGTGGCCGGGTTAATGATGATCGTTCTGGAAGAAAATACAAACGCCGTCATCAATTCAAAAATCGGGAATACAACTGATGACAAAGGGAAAGTTGTTTATAATACAGAAAAGATCGCCGATACTTCCGCAGATAAGCTGGATCTTTTTTCCTCTTTTTCACTGGCAAAATTTGATCAGGTGAAAAAAATCGATGAGGAATTTTACAATCAGATAGAAGGCCTTCAGAAATCGCAGGCTTTAAACTTCAGCCTTTCGGTTGTCAGTAAGGATAAAGCCCTCAATACGGCAATTGTGGTTTTTGACATCATCAGGGAAGGAAAGCAGAAGGCTCATAGCGGATTGTCGCTGAAATTCCAGGAAGCCGTGTCAGGTAAAATGGCGAATTCAGGTTTTAATATCATTTCCGCGGAAATTCCGCCCGATGTTATTACTGAAGGGAAAGATGAGGGAAAAATCAAACAGGCGATAATGAAATATTTGAAATCTAATTATCCGGATTTAAAAAGACTTCTTCTGGGAATACGCCAGATAAATTATCTCGGTGAAATCGGCAAGGATATTGTGTTTAAAGAATATAATATTAATGACAGCGAGTTTAAAGCCGTGGAAGTGAAATTTATACTTTCATTTATTGATATTGATTCTAATAAAACAGAAAAAGGCGTAACAATAGAAGCGAGAGGCATGGGGCTTAATGAAGAGCAGGCTGTGGAAATGGCGGCAAAAAAGATTTTAGAGAAAATGAATCAAGAGATAGAAAAATTTAATTAAGTATTGAATTATGGTTTATGGTTTAAGAATAAAGAAGATTGTAACGCTGGGATTAATAGGATTATTATTTTATTTTATATTGGTGGTCATAGCGCAATTTGTATCTTATCAATATAAAAGCTCGCTTGAAAAAGAGCTGGCAAAATATTTGAATGTATCGTCAGTGAGCATTGGAAATATCCTGAATTTCCCTTTTGTATCAATAAATTTAAATAATGTTACAATTCTATTTGAGAAGAATGGGGTTTGTAAAATTAATAATCTTTCTTTCTACTATAATCCATTAATAATACCATTAAAAGGGCCGGTTTCTTCAATTTATCATATTTCCCTGGGAAAAGCCTCTATACAATGCGGACTTTCTGACATAAGAGATTATCAAAAAAAGCTGAATTCAAATGTAAATAACATCGTGATGGAAAATGTATCGATATCTGGGGATGATATTGTTTCCAGTATTAAAATGATGGGATCCATTCAATCGGATTTTTATCTGAATCAATTTCAATTGAATGTTAAAAATAATAATACGGCAATAAAAGCGTTAGTAACGGCTCATACTCATATGGGAAATTCTATAGATTATCTCCAGGCAGTCTTAAAAGTCAATTTGTTTTACCGGCTGGATAATAGAGATGGTTCAGGAATGCTTTCTTTTTCACATGTAAATCTTGGCGGTATTAAATTACTTCAGAATGAGGATATCCCTTTTGTTATAAGCAATAAAATCATACTTGAACTACCGCAGTCTTATTTATCTAATAAATCATACGAGAAAAATAAGTTCGTTTTTTTTGCGATTGAGAAAGAATTTGAACTAAACTATACTCAACTTGAAGAATATTATCTTTTTGAACATCTCTTTAATAAGGGAAATTATATATTTCAATTGTCATTTTTTACAAATCAGAATGAACAGGGAATGAATTTAAGTTTAAATTCCAGAACAAGCCCTGATAAACTGATAATTGATGTAAATAAAAAAGATCAAATATGGAAATTAGACTGCAATCTTGAATCATCTAAATATGGTTCCGGGGCGCTGGAGTTTAATTTTAATCAAAAATCTATATTCCCCTCGGGATTTATGAATTTAAGAAATTTCATAATAATACCCGGCTTAAAAGTCAGCGGAATATTTGATCTACAGCCTGATAGCAACAGGGTTAAAATATTCGGCAGGGAGACAGAGATCAATGGCGGGCCTATTGGAAATGCATTTACCGAGATGATAATGGAAACAAATAGGCTTATTTTTGACTCCGGCCGGGAGCGTTATAATGGAGTTATGAAAGGTTTTATAAATGATAATAAATATGAGCTGTTTGTTGAGGCGTATGATGTGAGCGGCTTGGCTATTGTCAGTAATATAGGTTTTGATTTATTAAATATCAGTAAAGGGAAGTATTATGGAAAAATGCATGTTTATAATGATGAGAATGATGATTTACGGCTTAAAGCTGATGCGGATGGATATAATTATAATTTAAAAAAAGGAAATAAAAAATATGCCAGTACGAGCTTAAGTTTTTATAATAATATTTTGAGTTTCCCGAAAATATTCTTCATAAACGAAGGTGTTAATGTAAATTGTGAATTTATAATTACAAATACAAATAAAAGCGTTGATGCCGTTTATTTATCAGGTATGGCTGTTTTTCAAAATAAATACAATCTTCCGATGAAAGGAACTGTGTTTATCAATAGACTGATAAATACAGTTGATTCAAAGGTTTATCTTGATAATGATATGGCATTGTTTGTCACATTAATAAGCAACCGTTTAAATTTTAACGCCATGGCAAATCAATATTCTTTATCACACATAGGCCTGGCAGGCAATCTGAATTTTAAATATACCGGCGATTTTATCGGTGGTAAAATCCAATCTTTAAAATTAGATGCTTCATATTATTATAAAAAAAGGGAAATAAAATTCAGTTTTAAATCAAGTAAACAGGATGGATATTTGAATATTGAAAGGTTCTTGCTGGATACAAAAGATGATAAATTGTTCGGCCAGGGCAGGTTATGGCAGGATGATGACCGTCTATTCGGCCAGATAGATTTTATCAGGGGCGGCGGATTATCTTTTTCCTGTTCTTCGGAAAATTTAAGCGGAGTATTCCAATTCAGGAATCTATTTATTAAAGATTTTATCAAGGAAAATCTTGATGTGTTTGTTTCGGCAAAGCTGAATTTATCAGGCGATTTGATGTTTCCGGATATTCAAGGTACAATAAAAGCGGTTAATTCGGCAAATTCTGAAAAATTTACACTTGATATTCCCTATCTGAGAATAAGCGATAATCAATGCATTTTTGACGAAATAGCTTTTCAAATGGCTGATTATAAGGCCAATTTTAATTTATGGTATTCGTTGATGAATTCAGAATATTCTTTAGGGGTTAAAGGAAAATTTATTTTCTTTGATATTATAAAAACCGATTGTCTGATTAATTATATTTATCAAACCAATCAGCAATATCTTTTTTACGATTTTAATAATTTATCGATTTCGAGCAGAATAGTGAGTAATATATCGGGCGAAGTTATTTTAAAGAATAATCAATATACTTTTCTTAATAAAGAAGAAAATGGTGTCCGCGGTTATTTTAATGACGGAGAAAAGAAAAAAGAGTGGAATATACAATTAATGAATAAAAGTTTTCAGGGCGCGTTTTCAGGCAGTTTAAAAAATAATTTTATTGATGCGGAATTTAATTTAAAAGCGCCGATGGATGTGTTTTCATTTTCTGATCTAATAAAAGATATTAAAGGCGACGGTAAGATAGATCTAAAAATGAAAGGAAATATAAATGCCCCTGTGATAGATGGGGTCATTCAATTTTACCAGTTGAATTTGAACCTCAATAATATAAACACTAAAATAAAAGGTCTGAATGCATACCTGCCTATTGTGACAAATAAAATCATACTGGATCATTATATTATGACAACGAGCACAGGCAATTATCTTTTAAATGGCACAATAGATTTTAAAAATATTTTATATCCAAAGCTTAATATTCAGATTATTCCGGGTGATAAAAACGCAGCCGCTCTCAGTTTAAATATTAATAATCCAAACTTTAAAATTGCGGGTAATTTAATTATAAAAGAATTAAAACTGGAAGGAGAAATAACCTCATTGGAAGTGGCCGGGGATCTTATGACAGAAAACAGCCTGATATATGTCAGTTCATTTTCTTTTAATACTAATAAAAATAACGATTCGGGTATTTTAAATAATATTAAATGGAAACTCCCGATCCGGCTGGGTAATGGTGTAAAATTTTCAAATGAATTAATCGATGTTTTTCTTAAAAAAGATGATATAGTAACTTTAATGGGCTCATTTAACAACAATTCATTCTCCATTAAAGGTAATGTGGGGGTTGATAGAGGGTCTTTAATTTATTTTGGAAAAGATTTTTCAATTACAGAAGGGAATGCGGTTTTTGCAGGTGTTGCTGGAGATATTATTCCATATGTCCAGCTGGATTCATCTTTTAAATATAAAGATGATACGGGAGAAAATGTAGAAGTGTTCCTCACATTTACAGGAAAAGCGGACAATATCACGCTGAAATCATTTCAATCTGTTCCTTCAAAAACCATCAGTGAATTGTCATCAGTTATCGGTCTGAATTCTCAAAATTCTGCTTCTGATATAAGCAACAAAACTGCAGTAAATGAAGGATTTATACCCAGCGGTCTGGTTAATGTGGCGGAAAACGCCTTTATTTTTAATCCCTTAACTATTGATATAAAAAGAAGACTGGGTTTGGATTTATTTACAATAAGAAGCGGCGTTATCAGCGGCTGGGCAAGAAGAAATATTCTGGGAGAAACAAATATTAATGCTGTTGATATGTTTGAGGGCTCGACACTTAGTCTGGGAAAATATATAATTCCCAATGTTTTTTTCCAATACGATCTGCTTATTTCAAGGAATCCTCTTTCATATGATGAAATTATTCCGCTTCATACCTTCGGCCTGGATTTTGATATGAGGCTTTTTGATCTTGGCTGGAAGATTCAGCCTTTTACTGAAATCGGGAAGCAGGTAAAATATGAGCAAAAATTTGAATTTAATTTTAATCGAAGATTTTAAATATTTTGACATAATACTACATTTGTAGTATAATGTTCGGGTTATTAATATATAATTGTCTAAAGGAGTAATTATGTTTCGCAGGTTTTTATGCATATTTGCAGTATTATTTATTGCAATCCAGTTCTCTTACAGCCAGGATGTAAATTATAAAGATAAAAAGATACAGGAAATTAAGTTTGACGGCTTGATTAATGCAAGACCGGAGGAACTTAAACAAATTATCGATATCAAGGAAGGCGATAATTATAATTCGGAAATGATCAACAAAGCATTAAAAAAATTATTTTTTCTGGATATGTTTAAAAATGCCAAAGCGGATATAATAGAAGGAACTAACGGGCTTATCATTAATTTTATTGTAGAAGAAAATTATTATATTAGATTTGTAAAGTTTGAAGGAAATGATGAAGTTTCATCTGATGATTTATTAAAAGTTATCAGTTTTACTCAGAATTCATTTTTTACTGATAATAAATTAAATAATTCTCTTATTGCAATTCAAAATAAATACATTAGTGAAGGATTTATCGATGTTATTGTCACTAAAAAATTTGTACTGGTTGATGTAAAAAAACAGACTTTTGATCTTGTATTCAATATCAGTCCTAAAAAGAAAATAGTTGTTGAGAAGATTAATATAACCGGATGTACAAATGTAAAAGCTGATGAGATAAAAGGCATTATGAAAACCAAAGAAAGATTTTTTATCTTTGTAAGCGGGGTCTTAAAAGAAGAAGACTTTAATAAAGATAAGCAGAATGTTATTGACCTTTATCAGCATAAAGGTTATATTGACGTCAATATAAATAAATTCGAGTGGAAAATAGAACAGCTGGAACAGGATAAACATAAAGCGATTGTTGTTTATATTGATTTAACAGAAGGCGAAGTATATAAAACTGGGAAAATATCTATTACCGGCAACACGCTTTTCCAGACAAAGGAATTACAGGCCTTAGTTGATTTGAAACAGGGTGATGTTTACGATAAAGTTAAGATGGATAAGACCAGGATGGATATTTATAATAAATATAGCGACAATGGTCACTTATACGCGAACGTATCTCTTGTGATGAATAAGGAGATAACAAATAAAATTATTGATTCTGAGCTGATTGTTTCTGAAGGTCCGAGAGCGCATATTGAAAGTATTTCTATATCCGGGAACACAAAAACACTCACTTCAGTAATAAAAAGGGAATTTTATTTTGAGGAAGGAGAACTCTATATACAACGTAAATTGAGAATGACATATGAAACGCTCATGCAGCTTCAATATTTTTCTGATATAAGGTTTGTGCCTCTGCCGGGAAGCGATGAGGGTTTAATTGATCTGGATGTTACCGTTGAAGAAGCGAGAACAGGCCTTATAACATTCGGCTTGGGTTATGGAACAGAAAGCGGTTTTAATGTATCAGCGCAGATTTCTGAAAGAAATCTGTTCGGGACCGGGAGAATTCTTTCAGTTAAAGGGAATTGGGGACAAAAAGCTCTGGGCTTTGAAATAAGTTTTGAAGAACCATGGCTTTTTGATGAGCCTCTCTATGCCGGAATTTCTATAGGATATTCAAGATATTTAATAGAAAATATCCCCGCTGATTTCGCAAGGGAACGGTACAATAGATGGAACAAATATTAATTATATAGAAGACCCAACAAATATGATGAGTCTTTATGCATCATCTAATGCTTATACAAGGGAAACATTTTCATTAGGCGGCAGTCTTAGAAGAAGACTCCCTGATTATTGGTCTGTTACTTTCGGATTGGGTACATCTATTTACCGCGATGTTGATCCAAATTTTAGAAATCCATTGGTCTATACCGACCATTGGGTGACAAACCAGACATTAATCGATTCATTTAATAAAGGCTGGCAATTTAAAAATTCAATATCCCTTGGCTTTACAAGAAATTCTACTGATCATCCTCTGAGACCTCTCTATGGCAGTATAATTGACATCGGATCTATGTATGTTGGAGGAATTCTGGGAGGAGACGCTAATTTTATAAAATCACATCTATCTTATAGCGTTTATTGGAACCCTATATGGAAAATAGTATTGGCTCTGCATGCCTCATCAGAGTTTCTTACTCCGCAATTAAACGCTGAATTCAAAGCGGATCCGCGTTTTGTTTATGACTATTCCGATATGTGCTACTTTGACGGCATTTATGAAATGCGCGGATGGATGAACGCATATGGAAGAGGCGAAAGCAAAATATTTTACAGCGCCGAATTGAGATCTCAAATATTTGATGAAATTTGGGGCGTTTTATTTTTTGATATGGGAAGTCTTTATCTTAACTATAACTCATTTGCGCCTTTTACTCCTGACGGATATAAATTCAGTTTTGGAATTGGAATACAGTTAAATATACCGATGCTGCCGATCCGCGTTTATCTGGCAAGGCTTGGCCAATATAATCCTGATCTTAACAGATTTGAACTTGTCGGGACACAGGATTTGTTTAACGGAATTACTCCTGTGTTGAGCATTCAGGGCCTGTTTTAATACAAGGAGGAAAGTATGATAAAAAAAATTTTGATATCCCTGATAAGTATTTTTATATTATTTTCCGTTAATTATGGTTTAAGGCAGGTAAAGCTCGGCTATGTAGATGTCGAGGATGTTTTTAATTCTTATCCGGGAATAGAAGATATTAAGAAAAAATTATTAGATGAAAGAAAAACCTATCAGATTGAGATTGATAAAAGGAAAGAGGAAATCGCTCTTCTGGAAAAGGGATATCAAAATAATGACCGTCTTTCTGATGAGGAAAGACAGAGGCGTGATGCTGAAATTGAATACAAAAAAGAACTGCTGAATGATTTCATTATTGATTCAAATAATAAATTGACGGCTTTTAAAGAAGAAATGACTAAACCCATTTATTTAAAAATAGCCACAGTAATACAAAAAGTCAGCGCTGAAAAAGGTTTCAGTTTTGTATTCAGAAAAGGAAACGATATCCTGCTTTTTGTCGATAGAGAGTTCGATATTACAGGCGAAGTTAAACTCAGATTAAAAAAGGAATTAACTCTGGATGAACGGAATTGATGATTAAGAGGCGCTCATGAAGGCTTTAGTTATTTACTATTCCTGGAAAAACCATACCAGGGCTGTTGCCGAAGTATTAAAAGAGATCGGCGGTTTTGAACTGCGCCGGATTGAAGAAGTTATTATAAGAAGAGGCGTTTTCAGTCATATCATTTCAGCAATTCAGGCGATAGCAGATTTCAGCAGTGATTTAAGGCCGTATAATCAGGGTCTGGAAGGCTTTGATAAAGTATTTATCGGAACTCCTGTATGGGCAGGGAATCCCGCCCCTGCGATAAATACATTTATCAAGGAAACGGATTTAAAAAATATAAAATTTGTTATATTCTGTACTTACCTGTTGTCTAAACCAATTAGAGCTGTTAATAAATTAGAGAATAATATAAAGGAAAAGGGCGGAAAAATAGAAGGATCGTTTTTTATTAAAGTTAATAAAAAGGACAAAAATTTATTAAAAGAAAAGGTTGGTGAATCAATTAAAAAGTATATTTAGGAAAGAATAGAGGAGGCGGATATGAATAAAGGTAAATTATTTAAATTATTAATTCTCATTCTTCTGCTCGTTTTATTAGTAATTCTTGTTATTCAAAATTTAACTCCGGTACCGGTTAAATTCCTACTCATCAATATAGAAGGCGTTCCGGTTATATCCCTGATACTGTTAAGCCTGTTGATAGGTTATATTTTTGGGTTATTGACATATAATTTATTATTTAGGGGTAAGAAATCTAAAGCGGAGGAAAAAACGAAAGCATCTGCTGAAAATAAAAAAATTGAAATTCCTTCGGATAAAATATTAGAAACTAAAAACAAGAAAAAACCAAATAAAAAATGAAAAAAGTTTTATTTCTCTGCGCTAATTGCGGGTATCAGTCTTCAAAATGGCTCGGGAAATGTCCCGAATGCGATTCCTGGAATACTTTTATTGAAGAGGAAATCGATACAACCCGATCAAAAAAAAGTACAGGTGATGATTTTAGTGAAAGCAAAAAAACACCGGTTGTTTTACTTTCAGACATTAAGAAAGATGAAAAAGAAAGATCCTATTCGGGCATTACCGAGTTTGACAGGGTTGTCGGCGGGATTGTACCGGGGCAGACCATACTTTTATCGGGAGAACCCGGTATTGGAAAATCAACGCTTATCATAGAAGCGGCCGGCCAGCTGGCGAAGCAGAATAAAGTCTATTACATTAACGGCGAAGAATCCAATTCGCAGATAAAGCTCCGCGCCGCGCGTCTTGAGATTGAGTCGGAAAACCTGTTCTTATACTCGGAAAATAATATCCATTCCATTGTCAATAAATTAAAAAAGGACAAGCCTTCCTTTGTTTTTGTTGATTCCATTCAGACAGTATTTTCACCGGATTATGACTCGCTGCCCGGGAGCATTGTTCAGATGAGGGAAACGGCCTATCAGCTGGTGACTTTATGTAAAGAGATCAATATATCTCTGGTTATAGTTGGCCATGTGACAAAGTCCGGGAGCATTGCAGGCCCGAAGGTGATAGAGCATATTGTGGACACCGTATTATTCCTGGAAATGGACAACAGAGGTTATTACCGGATACTCCGGAGTATGAAAAACCGCTTTTTTTCCACAGAAGAGCTTGGCTTTTTTACCATGGAAGAAAACGGCCTTAAAAGCATAGAAAATGTAACGGAAGCCTTTCTCTACGAGCATAATACTTCTGTCAGCGGTATTTCTTTTTTTCCTCTGGCGGAAGGGAACAGGGTCATTCCGGTTGAGATTCAGGCGCTTACGGCGCCGTCCCAGTTTAATTACCCGAAAAGAACTTCTGACGGTATGGACGTAAACAGGCTTTTTATGCTGATCGCGATTATGGAAAAAAATTTGAAAATCAATCTATCCCATTTCGATATTTATCTTAATATAACTAACGGGCTCAAGATCCAGGACCCGGGCCTGGACCTGGCGGTCATCAGCGCCATCTATTCGTCTTATAAAGACCTGCCTTCTTCGCTGGATATCATGCTCTGCGGCGAGGTCGGTCTGACCGGAGAGGTCAGGCCTGTCATGAAAATAGAAAAGAGAATTACGGAAAGCACAAGAACAGGATTTAAAAAAATTATAATTCCTTATCAGGCCAATAAATTAAAAAAATCAGAAGTGTTTTCCATCATGCCGGTTAAAAATATCAATGAATGCATTTCTCTTCTGTTTTAGAATCATACATAAGGACAGTTCCAAAACTTGTGGTGAGTTTATCGAACCAACTTAAGGTTTTTAGAGCTGTCCATAAATCATTTTCTTTGTCATACCGCCGTCAACCATGAAATTTGCGCCGGTGATAAAAGAATTACCGGGAGAAGCCAAGAATAGGGCCAGGGACGCTATGTCCTGAGGCATGCCGGCCCTTCCTGCGGGGTGCTGCAGTTGATCGGCTTTCGAAAGATCAGCGTTATACCGGCCGGATTTCTTTTTCCATCCGCTGACATCAATCCAGCCCGGGCTGATGCTGTTTACCCTGACATCCGGCCCCAGGCTGAGCGCCAGCGCATGGGTCAATGCGGCAATGCCGCCTTTTGATGCCGTGTAAGCTTCCGTATCCGGTTCAGACATAAAAGCCCTTGTCGAGGCAATGTTGATGATACAGCCCTTGTTTTGCTTTAAATAAGGGGCCGCATATTTTGAACAGAGGAAAGGGCCGGTCAGGTTTACGGAAATAACGCGGTTCCATTCATTAAGAGATAGTTCATTGATGGATTTATTTATGGCAATCGCAGCGTTATTGACCAGAATATCTATTCTTGTGAAAATTTCAATTGTTTTATTGATCATTGTTCTGACAGATGATTCGTCGGAGACATCGGTCCTGATGAATTGAAGCCGGTCCGCCAGGTTTAATTCTGCGGCTGTCTCATTGCCCGCCTCTTCATCCAGCTCGGCAATAATAACATTCATTCCATCTGAAAGGTATGCCTGTGCAATGGCTTTTCCGATTCCCTGTCCCCCGCCGGTGATGACAGCTGTTCTTGTTGATCTATCCATATAAGCCTCCAGATACCATAATATATATTTCGTAATATATTTTTCATTTTTTCTGTTAATAGTTATATTATAATAAAGGGCGGTTTATCCCTCACCAGTTTGTCGAGCCGCACCAAAGATGCTGACAAACTGGTGAGGGATGGAAACGCCTAAAATATTGTACTTAGAGAATAAGATGTTCTTAATTCTCTAATATTTTGTTGGTTTTTAGAACTGTCCTTGATTTATTGGTCTGAAGATAAATTATAATTCTCGATTAAGGGCAGTTCAAAAACATTGGCTATTGGAACTGCCTTTTAATAATTATAAATATTTCAGCGGATAAGAGCAATTTTCCGGAAAAGATTGATCAAATTTATAAAAGGAGAAATTATTATGAAAAAACCAGGTCCTATTAAAAAGAAAGGCCGCATCAGCAGGGATGATACTCTTGTTTCAGAAAAAATGCTGAGGGACGCGGTGCATAAAATACTGACAAAAGTTAAGCTCGACCGGTCATGGGATATTCCCTATCTGGCCGGATACAGCCGCAGCGGCAGAACAATTTATATTGACAGGCACCTGCCGAAATATTTAAAGTTCAAGGGTAAAACCTACAATGTAGACCCGTTTCTCATTCTGCATGAATCTGTTGAAAAATCCCTCCTGGATGAATTGGGGCTTCACTATCAGCATGCGCATCAGATAGCTCTGCGCGCCGAGGAAGCCGCTGTCAGGGCAGCGGGAATTAAATGGAGGGTTTATGACAGGTTTATGCAGCAATATATTAAGTGCGCGGGTCATGAAAACCTGCGGAAAATACCCCCGGAACTGGATATTAAGCCGTATCACGACGAAAAAGATACCGCTTTGCTGTTAAAGATGCAGAATACGATAAAAAAAGAGCTGTCAAAGAAGATAAAACATAATGGCTGATTTTCAGGATTTTATTCCTTTATCTTGATCACTTCCTGCTGTTCTCCAAAGATCGTATTGGGGATGAATAATTCGGGAATAAAATATCCCGTATCGTCAACACCCATCAGGTCTTTATATTTAACTTTGATATGCACGTTCACCCAGAAGTTTCTCAGGCCTTTGAGATTAAGCCCCTGGTAGCTGATGATATATTCCAGTGGAGGTGCGTTTTTTATCTCGGTATAAAGACCCAGAATTTCTTTTAAATTTTTTATTGAATAATATCTGCCGTAGGTTTCTTCCGTAATCCTTTCAAATATCTCCTTATTTTTATCGGTAAAGTTGATGACATAAATCGGTACGGCATTTTGTTTCGCATAAGTCGAGAGCATATCCGGGTCATAATCCGAGAAAGTAGATTCGCCGATTTCCCCGGTTGTGAATAATATGATCGCTTTATTTCTATTAATATTTAAAAGTTCTGTGACCGCGTTATGAATCGACTTATCGAGGTTTTGGGGATACTGGCCCTGGTACGGGAACTTTTTAACAAAATCAATCGGATGAAGCAGGCTGGCCGGCGTCTTTCCGGAACTTTCCAGAGCATTGTTGACGACGATCATATCCAGCCAGTCATTGCCGGTCGCTTTTGTGAGAAACGCGGAAACAGTTTCGATCAGTTCCGGATCAAATTCCTGCATCGGCAGGCTTTTATCAATAATAATTTTAGCGTACATATTGTTCCTGTATTCATATGTTGAACCCAGCCGGATAAAAGGTATTTCGGTCCCTTCTTCATATATAAAGACATTATCTTCTTTTAGATTATAAACTGGTTTACCCACTTTATCCCAGACTCTCAAATGGATTATATTCCTCGGATATGAACCCAGCCATATCTGTGAAACCTGAATGCCTAAATTAGCGTATTGAAGCTGAAGAGGGTTGAAAATAGCGATATTAGGCGTATTAAAATCGGTTTCATACAGGATATTTTTAGAATCAAGGCAGATATCAAAGGGGAAATGGACTTTATCCTGATCAACATTGAACTTTTCCAGGACTTTACTGACCGTATCATAAAAATACAATCCTTTTTGAGCATCGGCGATAAAAAGTTTATTGCCTTTTAAAAAAAGGCCGCGGGGTTCCTGCAGAACGCCGTCGCCGATTGATTCCAGCATATTTCCGAAAGTATCAAAAGCGGCAATTCTTTTATTGAAAGAATCTGAAACATAAATGATATTGTCTTTACCGGCGACATCCGTCGGTCTTTTCAGGACTCCTTCGCCGATGCTCTGGATCCATTCTCCCTTTAAGTCAAATTTCTGGATCCGGTCGTTGCCGTTATCGACTATGAAAAGATATTCTTCGCCTGATATGTAAAGTCCCATGGGCCCGGCTATATTTGTCGAAGCAATACCTCTGGAGCCGAACCTGCTCAGATATTTACCGTCCCTGTCAAAAATATAGATCTTATCCGCTTTATAATCGGCAATATAAATCTTATCATCAAATAAACATATTCCGGTGGGCATATCGAATGAAGATAAATCGCCGAAATTCCTGCCGATTTCCCTGACCGGCCGTCCGGTGCTGTCAATTTCAACGACATATTTTGTTTTAGTGGAGGAAATAATAAGTGAATCGTTTTTTTCATCATAGATAATAAAAGAAGGCCTGTCAATTTTATTCATTCCGTTGTCCAATCCGTTATATAATTTTGAAAAAATATACGGATTCGAATAATCATAGCTTTTATCAATGGATAAACGGAAATAGAGGTCATTCAGCTTCTGCTTGACCTCATAGGAAGTTCCGCCTAATTGCACCAGGTTTTCCCATTCATTAATGGCGTTTTTTGCGTAGCCGGAATTGAGATAAGCGCAGCCGAGATAATAACGCGCTTTATAATTAAGCGGCTGGAAAGAAAGCGCTTTTGAAAAGAGCTGTACAGACGCTTCATATTCCCGGTTATAAAAACGGATCATGCCGCTTTTAAAGTTCTTTTCCGACATTATTTCGTTGATTGTCTGGGGAAAAACAATATTACCTGAAAGCAGCAGTAAAATAATTAATTTAATTTTCATAATTATAACCTTTTAATATTTATTATAAAGCGTGTAAAAATACTCGTTTTCTTTTTCCGCGATTTCACTTGAGTAGAGAATAACGCTGGTTTCATTATTATCCGCGACGGCCGACTCAGTCCAATTATGGCTTCCAATAATTGATATATTTCCATCAATCACTATCATTTTTGAGTGGGTTGTTATGGACGGGGGATCAATTTTAAAATGCATCCCGTTCTGCTTTAAATAGTTGGTTGTCTGCGGATAGTCGCCGGCTGTAATGTCGTCCAGCAGTATTTTCACGTCCACTCCTTTTTTATATGCCTGAACCAGGTCTTTTATCAAATCATTTGCTTTGTAGGCGCTGTTAGCCTCTTCGTATTTCATCGCATACATTATAATAAATACACTGCTTTGAGCGCTGCCGATCAAATCCAGGACCCTGGGCAGATAATCCTGATTGTTGATCAGCTCAACTTTTCCCTGATATGTGCCGTCGGGAGGGGTGTCTTTAAAACTGCATGTAAAAAATAATAACAGCAATAGGATGCTTATAAAACAAACTGCATTTTTCATTTTTTAATCCTGATGATAAATGCAAAAAATACTAACCCAATAATCGGGCAATTTATTTTTTATTTATCTATAAGTTTATTAATAAGCTTTTATTAAAAAATCACTCAATTTATATTATCCATATTTTATAACATAATTAAAAAAAAATAAAATATCGGGCTTCTAACGCGCCATGTTTGAAAGAATGATCTTAATGATATCCTCGACTTCTTTATCTTTTATTTCAGCGGAAGAGGCAAATGCGGAATCTATCGCGCGCCTGGATTCATTATCATAATAGCCGAGGACACGCAGGGCCATAAGGATTTCCATTTTTTTCTTTTCTGTCGTGTTGGTAATAGGCAGGGAATCGCCGATCTGAAGCTTCTTAATTTTGTCTTTGAGCTCCAGGATTATACGGGACGCAGTTTTACCGCCGACCCCTTTTACCTTACTCAGGACCGATTCATTTCCTGTGATGATGGCGTTCCTGATCTCAGAAGCCGTCAGTTCGGAGAGTATTTTCAGGCTTTGCTTGGGACCGATGCCGGAAACTGTCATGAGGCTTTCAAACAGCCTTCTGTCTTCAAGGGCAAGAAAACCGACCAGATAAATATCGTCTTCGCGGACGATCATTTTTGTAAAAAGTGTCGCGGTATTGCCTGATTCCTGCAGTTTATGAAAAACGGATTGCGGTATCATAATTTCATAAGCTATTCCGCCTGCTTCAATGACGGCCATATTTTCATCTTTATGGATAAGAGTGCCGGATATGGAGTAATACATGTTTTTTCCTTTATTGTTTTAATTGGTAATTAAATAGAATATAACATTATTATAGGGTAAATATTCCTATTGTCAATTAAGATGAGGAAAGAAGGGATTTTGTATCACTGGGCAGAGACGGATAGAAGAAAACTATTTGTAATAAATTGTTTATAGCCGGATAAATTTATTTTTTGATATAATACTTCATAAAAGCCGGCGAAGTTTTTATTTTGACTGTTTTAAACGTGTGTTCTATAATCTTAACTTATTATTATTTACCGTTAACCGGATTTTTATAAAGAATCTGGCGAATTGGAGGAACATTTATCAATAATGAAGAAATTTAATTGGGTTTTAACGAATATTTTAAAATTTGACAATCCATTGAAACTGGAACAGGTCCTGAAAAAAGGGAATAATAATTTTGACTTTATCCGTTTTGTCGCGGCTATGATGGTGATTTTTGGGCATGCCTTTGCGCTCCATCCCTCAAACGGATTGATTGATCCCCTTACCACATTAATCGGGTTCAGTTTCAGCGGTGGAATCGCCGTTTGTATTTTCTTTTTTATCAGCGGCATGCTGATAACAGCCAGTTATCATAATTCCAACAGCCCGATGCATTTCATTATCATGCGTTTTTTCAGGATATGGCCGGCTTTATTTATTTGTACTCTTTTAACAGTTTTTGCGGCGGGGCCAATTGTATCAGTCATCGGGCAAAAAGCTTATTTCAATTCTCCGGATACATGGATGTATCTGATCTCTAATTCTGTATTAAAAATGAAATATAATCTACCGGGTGTTTTTGATCATAATTTGATCCCGAATACCGTCAACGGTTCTTTATGGACTTTGCCTCTTGAAATCAAGTGCTATATCGGAATTTTATTAATCGGGCTGGTCGGTTTGATAAGGAATAAAATATGGATTGTGGCAGTCATCCTAGCCCTGTTCGCCAGTTATATAGTTTTCCCCGCCTTTTTATTAAAACTGGCCGGATCGGAAGGCGGTTTATTGTTCTGCGCTTTTTTCGGAGTTGGGGTTCTTTTCTTCTATTTCAGAAAATATATTATTCTGGATTACAGGATATTATGTTTATTGTTTGTTTTATGGCTGGCGCTCCGGTTTACGCCATTATACCAGATAGGTTTTTTTATTTTCCTGGTTTATTCAGTGCTGATGGCCGCGAGTTCGAAGACTGTAAGGAAAATAAATCTGTATGGCGATTATTCCTACGGGATCTATATTTACGGGTATTTAACCCAGCAGATAACGGCTTTCTATCTGCCGGGCATGAGTTCCTATTTGAGCATGCTCATTACGATGCCGGCTTCGCTGGTACTGGGATTTTTGTCCTGGCATCTGCTGGAACATAGGGCCCTGGACCTCGGCAAGCACATCCATATCAATTTCAGGAAATTGATCGGTTTTTTCAAACCCGCAAAGGACAAGGTATAAAGTTAATAAAACACCTGATATCTTTTTATTTTATTCCAATTTATCCGGTACTTTATAGACATTCCTTTTGATCGAATCAGCCAGGATGCTTTCAGCCGTCCCTTTTTCCACCGGCCAGGCCAGCGGGCCCAATCCTGTCCCGGTTTCTTTCCATTTCTTGAAATTCTGGACCAGTTCTTCTCTGTGGTTTTGTATGGATTTCATTTTCAGGGTGTAGGAGAAAGCGCAGAAAACGACGGCCGAACATAGTCCGGAGTAGAATACGGCCTTCTTCCATTTTTCAGGGATTATTTCAATTAACGAAAGGTAGGAAACAATTAAAAAGAGTATTGTCAATACACGGTAGCGTGAGCTGACGGCTGTAATCATTCCCAAATCCAAACGTGTTACTGCAGCCCCGGCGGCGGAAATGAATAAAAAAAACAATATGGTGTAGAGAAACAGATTCTTTTTATAATAAGCCGTAATGGTTAAGAAGATGAAATAAGCGGAAATTAAAATCCCGGCGGCAATGGGGACGGCCTTAAGAAAAAACTGCAGAAGCCCGCTTCCCTGCGTATAAATGGAACT
Organism: uncultured Spirochaetota bacterium; assembly: GCA_963835575.1. Taxonomy (GTDB): domain Bacteria; phylum Spirochaetota; class Brevinematia; order Brevinematales; family JAOACQ01; genus CAVYGN01. The sequence continues at coordinate 869,490 of CAWIGG010000002.1, forward strand.
GTTTTCATTCACTCCGAAATTATTGCCTATAAAGGTAAAAAAGTACAAAAGATAAGATGGAATTTTCAGTATGGAAAAATTTATACTACTACCACTTTGGAGATCATAAAAGAAATAAAAAATAACGGAAAGTATTGTAAAAATAGACCAGACAATTCCTTCCTTTACCCGTTTCTGATAAAATAAAACTGGAATACCAAGAAAAAGAAAAATGAGTCCATTTGCTTGAGTTAAAAAAGACATAATACTAAAGAAAATAGCTAAAAGAAAAGGAATAAGGCCATTTTTATAATTGATTAGAAGTAATAATGAGAGAAGGCCGAAACTCATTATATAAAAATTTCCGATGGAAGCCATTGCCTGATAGATATTTTCGCTGTACATGGGTTGAAAAAAAAGAAATGCAATTGGAAGAAAATAAAGAGTTTTGTCATTTTTTAACTGAAAATCTTTGTATAATGTCAAGAATATGACAAGCAACCCCAAATTTCCAATTATAATCATATATTTAAAATTGATTATTCCTTCGATTTGGTAAAGAAATAAGGAAATAATATGGGTGAAGAATGGTATTTGCCCATAATGCTTTTGAAAAATAAGATTAATTTTGTCAGAAAAATGATGACTATCTATGAAATTGTTTAAAAATAAAAGTACGGAAGTATAATCATCTCTGAAAGGTAGATTGACAGCATAAATGAAAATAAATGTGAAAAAAAACAGAATCGGAAAAGAAATAATTATCCAGTTTGCACTCTTTTTAAGTGGTAAATTCTTTTCAAGCAAAAATCTTTCCTATTTTAAATTAGTCAAGCCTGAAAAACCCATATTCAGGCGACTTGATATAACTCTATGATTTTTCGATTTCCAAAAACCAAATAATAAATCAGGCGCAAGAAAACCCGCAAGAGCCTTTCTTGAATTAAATCCAGCCGGACAATATGGCGTTCATATTATCACTATCTTCTCTAGCGAAATAATTAGATTTATTTTAAATAAGTTTATTTTATATAGCAAATTATTATTTAAAAACTATATTTTGACGCTTTTTAATAGATATACTATAATCATTTGTGGTTTTTTAATAAATACATTTTATAAATGGGAAATATGCTGTGGAGGTTCATAACCTTTGGAAATATTAGGCAAAAATATTTTATTAAGAACGGCAGAAATTGAAGATGCCGATTTTATTTTAAAATTGCGGCTGGATTCTACACTGAATAGGTTTTTATCAGCTGTTGAAAGTGATGTGGAAAAGCAAAAAGAATGGCTAAAAAAATATAAAGAAAAAGAGATATTAGGGAAAGAATATTACTTTATCATTGAGAATAAACATAACCTTAGATTTGGAACAGTCCGTGTTTATGAAATCCAGAATGATTCATTTACATGGGGAAGCTGGATTATCCAGAAAAATTCTCCGATTACTTTTTCAATTGAATCGGCAATCATGGTTTATGACTTTGGATTTTATTCTTTAGGACTAAGACGGTGTCGTTTTGAAGTAATGGTTGAAAATAAAGCAGTAGTCAATTTTCATAAAAAATTTGGAGCCTGTGTTAAAGAAGAGAAGGAAGGATTTGTTTATTTTGAATTGATGAGAGATCAGTATCCGACGATTCGTAAAAATTACGAAAAATATTCATTGCCTATTAGTTAATATTTTGACTATGGGCAAGGAGATTTTGTGAATAAAAAGAAAAATAAACTATCCATAGTCATTCCAGTCTATTATAATGAATTGAATATTCCCTATACAGTACCCCGTCTGCAAAAACTGCAGAAGATTCTATCGGACACAGAGCTTGAGTTTGTCTTTGTGGATGACGGTTCGGGAGACAGGTCTTTGGAACTACTGCTGAATGAACAGAAAAAGGACAGGAGAATAAAAGTTGTTAAACTGAGCAGGAATTTCGGTTCCATGTCAGCGATAGCGGCCGGACTGCATTATGTTACAGGCGATTGCATCGGGATTATAGCCGCGGACCTCCAGGACCCTCCTGAATTATTTAAGGACATGGTCCGTCTCTGGGCGGAAGGCAAAAAGGTCGTCATTGCTGTAAGAAAAGACAGGGAAGAATCATTTTTTAAAAAAATATTTTCCGGTTTATATTATGCTTTGATGCGGAAGTTCGCGATCAAGGATTATCCCAAAGGCGGCTTTGATTTTCTTCTCATAGACCGTCAGGTTGTGGAGGAAGTCAACCGGATTAATGAAAAGAATACCAATATAATGAGTTTGATATTCTGGCTGGGCCATGATCGGGCCGCTATTCCTTATGTGAGACAAAAAAGGGGGCTTGGAAAATCCAGATGGACATTATTCAAGAAAATAAAACTTTTCGTTGATTCCTTTGTGGCGTTTTCATACGCGCCCATCCGGATCATATCGATGATCGGAATGATAACCTCCATCTTAAGCATCTGTTACGGCATTTTCGCGATAATTAATTCTCTTACAGGCAGGATAAAGATAGAGGGCTGGGCCAGCGTAATCACTGTTGTTACTTTTCTGCTGGGCCTCATTATCATTATGCTGGGTGTAATCGGCGAATACCTCTGGAGGATATTGGACGAGGCAAGAAAACGGCCCGTCTATTTAGTCGATAAGGTATTTATTAGAAATGAAAATAAACGCTGAAGTCATCCATGAGTTTATCAAATTTATTATTGTTGGTTTAATCAATACCGGGGTGTCCTATCTGATCTATCTGCTCCTGGTTTTATTTCTTCCCTATGCCGCTGCCTTTACAATCTCTTATATCCTGGGTATCCTGATTTCTTATGTATTAAATTCAGTCATTGTCTTTAAAGCCCGGCTTAATTTTAAAGCCTTGCTTCAATTTCCGGTTGTTTATCTTATCCAGTATCTATTGAGTATGGGAATAGTTTTTATCTGCGTGGAATATTTCAGGATCGGCAAGATCATTCCGCCGTTAATCGCGAGCGCGGCCGTGATACCGGTGACATTTCTGCTCAGCAGGACTTTATTAAAGAGATATAAAAAGAGTTCGATGGATTCCCCGAAATGAGTGGAAAATCATTTTTCGCGCGATAACAATGCCGGTTCCTGTTTTGACGCGTTGTTTGCCAGGAGCGGGATCAAGCCAAGCGTGAAAACAAAGGGTAATACTTCAATCGACTGGTAAAAGAATGATTGAATGATAACAGCTGACAACGCGAAGCCTAATAACCTTTCTTTTTGCTTGAATAAAAGCCTGTATAAACATAAAAAAGGCACACTGAAATAAAATAATGTGCCCAATAATCCGAAACTGTTTAACAGCTCCAGCAGGCTGGACTCTGCCACAAACAAGTCGCCGGTAAGACTGACAGCCTTACTTTGCATGCCCAGAATGTTTCGTACGATATTTGTATAAAACGCTGTTTTTTCACCGAAAAGCAGATTGGTGCTCCGGTAAGAATCCCATTTATCCTTCCAGACAGAATAACGCAATGAATTGCCGGTGTCCTGAAATGCCGTGATCCTTTCGAATATAGAATTGACATAGTTTGAGACCCTTTTTTGAGTAAAATATAAAAGGCCCGCCGTTAAAACAATAGCGGCGGTAAAAACTAATACTCTGCGCAGTTTATTGATATTGATCTTCTCTCCTCTTTTTATCTTGAGGAAGAGGTCAATGGCTTTGTTGGCAAAATAGAGGAAAAGAATAATACTGGTGATGAGTATGCCGGAGCGGGAGAATGTAACAAAGGGCACCAGCAGGAAAATTACCCCGAAAATTCCGGCCCATTTTTTTGAAGAAAAGCGGATAATAATGACGCCGATAAGCGGCATAATGATCGGGTAGTGCAGCATGCTTCCGGTGAGGGAAGCAGGGCGCACCATATTCTCGTGATATTTATGGCCCGGGAAAAAGTTCAGGCTGGCGGGGCTGTCTTGAGGGAAAAACGGGTTGAAAATCTGCTCAATGACAGCCGCCAGAAGCAAAATAACAGCAACAGCGAGAAGCGATGTGACGATTTGGGACACTGCTTCTTTATCTCTAAACCGGACGCTGTTCAGAAATATAAAAAGAAAGAATAAAAACAATAATACGCCGTCATATAGGATCACTTCCACAGGTATGACGTATTTTACGATTGTTATGATGCTGCTGATGATTACGGTTATCAGAAATCCCAGGGATAATACGATCAGCTTTCTATTGTATGACTGATTGTCAATGGTTGATCTGAAAAAAATAATCCCGCAGAAAGTGAGAACTGCAATAAGCTGAATAATATAGGGAATGGGTTTTTGGGAAAAAATGATCTCAAACAGGCCGTGTGAGAAAAAGATCAGGAGAAGGGTAAAATACAAAATAGCCCATTTATTCCCGGCAAGAAATTTTGTCATTTAGATTCCTTGAATACTAAGAATATAGCGGTAATATTGTATTATCATTCCGGTCTTTTTTCAACAATAATCAAAATGCTGTTTCTGTTTTATTTCATGCAATATTTTAAAAAATAACTTATAATTAGGCCCGTATTTGAGAAATTTAATTGACCCTGAAATGGGCGATTTATTTCTTATTTATAAATCGCGTATATAATTGCAGTAGTGATAGAAATTGCTCAGATTAAGTTGATTCTCAGGGTTAACGTAAAATCAATCGAGGATTAAGATGTTTATGAAAAATGCATTGTTTTCCGGAATTACTGGACGGGACGGTTCTTTTCTTTCGGAATTTCTAATGATCAAAAATTACGGGGTCCAAGGAATACTTATCCGGAGTTTGCAGTTTATTTAATAGCGGGCGGATACCGGTGAATCCCTCAAAGGCCGGGAGACAATTAGGATGGAATCCAACTCAAACGCCGTTCTGGAACTGGCGGGGATTATTGTACGGCATGATTTGAAGAATAAGGAAGGTTTATTGTGCGGCTGACGCCTGAGGAAATTACAGTCATCCGGGATACGATTTTAAAGTATGATCCGGAAGCAAAAGTTTATTTGTTTGGTTCCAGAGCGGACAATAATAAAAAGGGCGGCGATATTGACCTGCTTGTTTTCTCAAAGGTCTTGAAGTATAGTGATAAGATAAAAATAAAAGCGCGGCTTTTTGATAAAATTGGCCCTCAGAAAATAGATTTAGTAATCACTGAAAATGATGAGAAGCCTTTTGTGAAAATCGCGTTAAAAAGGAGCGTGCCGATATGGCCCCAATTGAATTAGAATATTTAAAAGAGGAAATGAAGGTTTTGGATGATGCCGCCGGGGTCCTGGAATATTCTTTAGATGAAATGGACCGCTTTGAAGCGTTGACCAGCCGCTTTGCCAGGACAAATGATATTCTGATTCAAAAGTTTTTTAGAGTGATAGATGAATTAGATCTGGAAAGCGGCGGAACGGTCAGGGACAGGATTCAAAGAGCTGAAAAAAAGAACTTAATCAACTCCGTTGAGGATTTTATAGAGATGAGAATACTGAGAAATGACATCGCCCATGAATATCTTCCTTCCGCGGTGAAGGATATTTTTGAAAAAGTATTGGAATTTACCCCGAAATTACTGGAGAGCATTCAAAGAGTAAAAGATTACTGCAAAAAATATGAAGAATAGGCGAATGCAGTAAAAGACGCTTTATAAATATTTATATCAAACTTTAAAACGTTTTTAATTTGAAATAGATCGAAAAGAGGAAACCGCGAATGGATTTTAACTCTAAGATATACATAGCGGGCCACCGCGGTCTGGTCGGTTCGGCGGTCTTGAGAAGGCTTGAATCTGAAGGGTTTTCAAATTTGCTTCTTAAAACTCACGCGGAGCTCGATTTAACCGATCAGCAGGCAGTGAGGGCTTTCTTTGAGAAAGAGAAACCCGAATATGTTTTTCTGTCGGCGGCCAGGGTCGGCGGTATCCTCGCGAATAAAACCTATCCGGCGGATTTTCTTTACCAGAATCTCATGATCGAAGCCAATATCATTCATTCCGCGTACTTAAGCGGGGTAAAAAAGCTTTTGTTTCTGGGCAGTTCCTGTATTTATCCCAGGCTTTGCCCTCAGCCGATCAAGGAAGAGTATATTCTTACATCGGCGCTTGAGCCGACCAATGAGGCCTATGCCATTGCCAAAATAACCGGCCTCGAAATGTGCAGATTTTACAGGCGGCAGTACGGGTGCAGTTTTATTTCCGCAATGCCGACAAATCTTTACGGCATCAATGATAATTTCGATTTGAATAATTCTCATGTCCTTCCGGGGCAATTGCGGAAAATCCATGAGGCGAAGATCAGGGGCGCCACGGAAATTACCGTCTGGGGCACTGGAAAGCCGCGGCGGGAATTCCTTTATGTTGATGATCTGGCGGATGCGCTTGTATTTCTGATGCGGAATTATAATGAGGAAGCGCATATTAATGTGGGGACCGGCGAGGATATCGAGATTATTGAACTGGTAAAGCTGATTTCTGAAGTAGTCGGCTTTAAAGGAAAGATAATGAATGATTTAACGAAACCGGATGGTACGCCCCGGAAGCTATTGGATGTTTCGAAGTTAACCGGTTTGGGTTGGAAAAATAAGATAGGATTAAAAGAGGGATTGAAAAGGACTTATGAGTGGTACCGGAAAAATAAATAACAAGGTGTCATTTCTTTAATCGGTTAAGATTTTAGAGGCGAAGTGTATTATTGATTTTTTAGGCCTTTTAGACGCAATATGCCGGATTGGAGGCTGCCGTGCGCTTGTCAAGCCTGCGAAATCTGGATGAAATTTTACAAAGACTTTCTGTCTGCCTGCCGATTCTTACAGAACGTTTCGGCGTAGGGAAGATTGGCATATTCGGCTCTTATGTTCGAAATGAGCAAAAAAGGAAAAGCGATATCGACATACTGGTTGACCTGGGAAAAGACGCCAGAACATTTGATAAGGGCAGTTCTAAAAACTCAAATATTTAGAACTGCCGCTATTGTATGAGTTCATGCTACCGCTCGAGTTCGCTGTCTGAAAAGAAAGCCGACCAGCGAACTCTATACGGTAGCGCCATTTGCATTCATAAGGAATTTTTTAACCGGGGCAGTTCCAAAACCTGTTGTGGAAATATCTGATAAATTTTTAGTTTTTGGAACTGCCCATAATTATATGGAACTCCGTTTTTTCTTGGAAAGACAGTTGAAAAAAAAGTGGACCTTGGTCCGGAAGGGTCTGTTAGAAAAGAATTTGCCAAAAGGGTTTTAAAAGAGATTGTTTATGTCTAAGAGGGAATGGCTTTTATTCTTGAGTGATATTGTGAAAAGCGCTTCATAGATTATGTATTTTACAGATAAAATGAGTTTTGAAGAACTGCAATCGGACGTACGGACTTTTGATGCGGTTATGCGCAATATAGAAATCATCGGAGAAGCAGTGAAGCATATACCGATTGATTTCCGTAGAAAACACCCGGAAATAGACTGGAAAAAAATTGCCGGGATACGCGGCATTGCGATTCATGAATACTTTGGCAGCAATGAAGGAATTATTCGGGATTTGATCCGTCATAAAATTCCAGAATTGAAAGAACAGGTAGAACAGCTCTTAAAGTAATTTTGTAGAAACGGAGCATAACGCCGGGCGCAGCAACTCGACTGAACTCTGCAGAAGCTTCTCGATGTGAGCCGCCTGAGCGCATTCTGGGATGGAAGTATAAGACGCCGCTGGAAGAAGGGATCAGAAAGACTTATGAGTGGTATGTGAAGAGTAGGGTATAGAAGGGCGGAGGCACAAATTTATAGTGATAGATGCAATAAAGAGACTTTTTAAACGTTATTTTTTGGATAATATCTATATAAACCGGTTCTTCAAGCTTTTCAGTATTGATATATTGGTAAAAATATCCGCCTTTCTTTTGCTGCCGGTCTATCTGAAATTGATGACCCAGGAAGAATATGGGCTTTTCGGCTATTTATTTTCAATTGTTATAACTCTGTCAGGTATAATGCAGTTTGGTATGTATATACCTCAGAGTAAATTGTATTTTGATTATGATGCCGAAGAAAAAAAATCCCTATTGTTTACCATAAACATGCTGTTGATCACATTTTTAACGGTTGTATTAGGATCAGCTTATTTTCTTAAACTGGACTATAGAGTGATCCGTTTTATGTTTTCCAAGGAAATACCATATCAGAACTACCGTGAAGTGATTTTCATCGGGATTTTTGTTTCTGCTTATATCAATATGTTCTATAATTTTCTTCTTACGAGTGAAAGGATCAAATCTGCCCAGGCTTATAATGTAGTCCGGCTGATTGTTGTTAATGCCTTGACTTTGGCTTTTTTATTCTTTACAACCGGCAACAAAGCGATGATACGGCTCAGTTCAAACTTTTATATAGAACTCTTAATCTTAATGGGTTTCGGAATCATATATATTAAAAGTATGAAACCCCGTTTCAATTTTATTTATATGAAGAAGGCCTTACTCCTTGCCCTGCCGGTAACACTTTCAACTCTTGTCGGTGCGTTGAATATCAGCGACCGTTTTTTTATTGAGAAATTCGGAGGTCTCAAAAATATGGCTGTTTTTAATCTTTCCGCGACAATTGCGGGAGTGATAGGCTTGATCTCCGGATCGATTCAGAACACCTGGCTTCCTTTGTTTTTTAAGGAAAAAAACTTTGATAATAACTTACGGCGGACAAAGAAAGCGGCAATAATAATCATGCTCGTTTTGGCTTTAATCGGCGTTGGATTGGTTGCGATGACTAAAGTAATTCTAATGTTTAAAATTATAGACCAGAAATATGCTAACGCGTTGTTTATTCTGCCTTTTCTGCTTCTTGGTCAGATTTTTAATGCAGTTACTCCGTTATTTAGTAATTATGCTATTTATATTGAAAAGACTTATTTATCAACGATTATCAGTTTTATTTACAGCTTGGTTTTCCTGGCCGCAAATTTCATCCTTGTCCCGATTTTTAACGTTTTTGGTGCGGCATTGTCTTTGCCCATCAGCGGGTTAGTATGCTTATCCATTTACTTTATTTTGATAAAATTTTATATAGCAAGAAAATATAAAAGCAAATCATAAGAGGTTCTTTTGTATTCTATTTATTTATTCATTTCTTAATAAGCGAGGTTTTATAAATGAGCATATCACTTTACTTTATCCATCAGGGGAAAAGCCGTTATCTAAAATATGCTGTAAATCAAGCGTGTCGTTCAAATCCCGGCTCTGATATTTATCTACTATGGGATTCTATGAGTAATCATTCTTTACCGGTTAAACAATATGATATTAAAAATTATAAATCCAGTGCCTCTGAGTTTAGTAAAATATATTTGCACCTATCCCAGCAAGGCTACGAGAATGAGTTGATCTGTTTTAAAAGATGGTTTATCTTATATGAATTTGCCATAAAAGAAAAAGTTAATTTTCCCATAATGTATCTGGATTCCGATATTATGCTGTATAGGGACCTAAAAGAATTGGAATCGTTTCTAAAGCAATATTCAATTACAATTTGCGATCAAAAAGGCCCGGAATATGCTTATTTCGAAAGTCTGGAAGTTCTCAAAGGATTCTGTGATTTCCTGATGGATACTTATTCCAATGAAAATGAAATAAAGAAAATGCGGTTTTGGTTTGAGAACTATAAGAAGGGGCATTCTGCCGGCGGTGTATGCGATATGACATTGTTCGAAAAATACGTTGGCCGGTTTGGGAATAAGGCGTTTGATTTGTGCAATGTTTATAATAATTCTGTTTTTGATGATAATATTAATGCTTCACAGGGTTATGAAATGAAAGGGGATATGAAAAAAATAATATGGCAGAATGGAATTCCCTATGGAAAACAGATTTCCTCAAATAAATTGATCCGTTTTAATGCGCTGCATTTGCAGGGACATTCAAAATTGTTTTATATACAGAGATTTTATAAGGAAAAAGGATTATTATTTTATAAATTATGGGATGAGTTAATAATGCAGTTACGAAATATTAAAAAGTTCATTTTTAAATAATTCAATTGATTTTTTCTTTTACCATCCCTATAATATTCAGATTTATGGCGGTATTTTAATGAATTATAATGAAATAAAAAAATTCTCTATTAATAAATTCTGGATGACGGGCCTTATTCTTATTCTCATATTGTTTAATTTATTTTATGCTAGTTATTTTATAAAAGACGCTTATCCCAGTCATAATATGGTTTCTAATCTGATAATGGCTGCGGCCCCTATCTTTCATTTGGGTGTGCCCTACAAAGATTATTGGGATATTTATTCTCCAGGCATATTTATATTTCTGACACCTTTTGAATTATTTTTCCAGGGTCAAACTTTGATTTTTAAATTATTCCATATCCTGTTTGCAGTATTAATGGGATTAATTGTATTAAAAATGCTAATTAAAATTTTTAGTAAATTTCAATTTCCAAACATTCCAATCACTATTTTTTTTCTATTATACCTACTCATGTCAAATTATTTTTACTATATATTATTTCACAATGCATTTCTGGCATTATTTATATCCCTTTGCGGGCTTTATTTTCTTGCCTTTACAAAAAAGTCATGGACAAAATATTTGATCAGCTCTTTATTATTTGCTTTTTCAGGCACTATGAAAGAAACATTTCTTTTTACTATATTCCTGCCATATGTCTATATTGGGGCCAGATATCTGCTGAGAGCCAATAAAAGTCTGAAGTTATTTATTAAAAATTCTGTGATAGCTACTATAGCTATTTTTATGGTTTTTTTAGGGAATTACTTGTACTTATATCTGCTGGGAATTTTAAAAAATTATCAGGAAATCTCCGCCTTTAAATCACAGCAATTCGGGGCTAATTCTATAATAAATCTGTTTAATAATTTGGATCCATTTAATTTTTATAATTTTTCCATTTCCTTTCAAGATTTATTGAATTCATTTTTTAAATTTTCATGCGGATTATTATATATCTTTTTTTTATTGATTTTAATTTGTCTGATTATACCTTTAAAACTATTAAAAATCCGAGGAAAATTGAAAATATCATTTAATACTTGGAAATATGAGCAGGGAATAGGTATAATTACAATTGGTTTTTTGCTAATGAATTTTGAAGGATTTAAGCTTTTAAATAATAATCAGCCAAATTATTCATTACAAATGGTTCCCGGGCTCATTTTGGCATTTGCCTTTCTTTATAAAATAACTCATGAAAGCATAAAGAAATTCATAAGTAAAAGAATACCGCTGTTGAATCGGAAAATAATTAATGCGATACTAATTATTATTGTTTTTTGTTTCGGCTGGCTTTTATATCCGAAATGGAACAATTATGGATACTATAAAACCATGTCAGTTCAAGAATATTTCCAGGGATTTTTAATAAAAAAGCCGGAAATCCAGCTTCCAGATAAAGTGAAAAAGGCTATGGGAGATGATAATAGGATATTTTATATCTACGGCTGGGGGACGCCATATTTTTATTATTTTGCCCATATTAAGCCATTTTCCAGGTTTTTTATTCTGCACACCAATATTTTAGGTGAAAAACAATTTCATGAACTGATTCGGCAATTTAAAGCAGAATTGCCAAAGGTTATATTATATACAGAATATGGCGCTGACATGAATACTTATGAATTTGAAAAGAATACTTTTCAATTTAAGAAGCTATTGGAAAAATGTTATGAATTTTATCCCGCTGTGATTTACCCGGCATTTCATGCTTCCGGATATTATTTATTAAAAAGCGATCAATATTTTAAAACCCATCCGGAAGAATTCATTGCATTAAAATATCAATAAAAATGAGGAGTTTTTCTTAATGAAAAGTTTAGTTATTATACCCACTTTTAATGAATCTCAGAATATACTGCAAATTATTCGGGAAGTATTAAAACAGAGAAACGATATATCTGTATTGATTGTTGATGACAGTTCACCTGATGGAACGGCCCAATTAGTTGAGAAATTGATGAAAAGGAATAAAAGAGTGCATTTACTGAAAAGAAGAAAAAAACAAGGCCTGGGAAGAGCTTATATAGCAGGGTTTAAATGGGGATTGGATAGCAAGGAAAACTTTAAATATTTCTTTGAAATGGATGCCGACTTTTCCCACGATCCCAATGAACTGCATTTATTTTTTGAAGCTATTGCAGAGGGCAATGATGTTGTCTGTGGTTCGCGATACATCCATGGAGTACGGGTTTTAAATTGGGATTTAAAACGTTTGATTTTAAGCGTAAGCGGTAATCTTTATGCCCGGCTGGCTACAGGGATAAAAATGACCGACTTAACCGGGGGTTATAATTGTTACAGCAGAAAAGTTCTTGAAAATATCGGCCTGGAATCTATTAAATCTAACGGATATTCATTCCAGATTGAAATGAAGGCTAATTCGGTTTATAAAAAGTTTAAAGTGAAAGAAATTCCTATTATATTTCGCGACCGTTTTGAAGGCGTGACTAAGATGCATGGCGGTATCATTAATGAAGCGCTGATTAAGTGCTGGCTGATACGTTTATCTGATTATAAGTCTTTCAGCTTTATTAAGTTTGGGATTGTGGGAGGATTGGGTACCATTACAAACCTTATAATATTTTTTATAATGGCTGATAAATTACATTACCCTGTAAATTTAGTGGCTTGTATTTCCTTTTCAGTAGCAGTAACCCAAAACTATATTCTAAATCATATCTGGACTTTCAGCCATAATACAAAAGAAAGAAAAATGAATTTGGTTGATTATGTTAAATTTATTTTAGTATCTCTTTTTGGTTTGGGTGTGAATTTAATTGTCTTAAACCTGATTCTTTTCTTTTTTGTTTTACCTTATAAAGTTATAGCTCAGCTTTGCGGCATTTTGGTTGGAATGTTATTGAATTATTTTGGTTCAAAGTATCTTGTATTTAATAAAAAAAAAGAGCATATCAAATTAGTCAGATAGGGAGTAATGGTATGCAATTAGCTCCTATTATTTTATTTGTTTATAATCGTCCGGATCATACAAAACGGACTGTCGAATCACTTTTAAAAAACGATTTTGCTCAGCAGAGTGATCTAATTATTTATTCCGATGCGGCTAAAAACAATAATAGTGAAAAAGCAGTGGCGGATGTCCGGGATTATATTAAAAGTATTAAAGGATTCCGATCGCTCAGGGTTATCGAACATGATAAAAATATGGGGCTTGCGGATTCTATTATTTCAGGTGTTACTGAATCAGTAGGTCGATATGGAAAAGTGATTGTTCTTGAAGATGATATGGTGTCTTCACCGTATTTTATTAAGTATATGAATAATGCATTGGTTAAATATGAAAATGAAGATAAAGTGATCAGCATTCATGGATATATTTATCCTGTTAAGAAGGAATTACCCGAAACATTTTTTATTCGCGGTGCTGACTGCTGGGGGTGGGCAACCTGGAAAAGAGGTTGGGATTTGTTCGAAGCTGATGGAAAGAAACTTTTACAGCAGCTTGTGGATAAAAAACTGGAAAGAGAATTTAACTTTAACGGTTCATATCCTTATCTGGATATGTTGAAAGGACAGATCGAAAGAAAAAACAATTCCTGGGCTATACGCTGGTATGCCTCGGCTTTTTTAAAAGATAAGCTGACTTTATATCCGGGAAAATCTCTTATACATAATATCGGCAATGATGAAAGCGGCACACATAGCATGAGTACTGAATCATTTGCGGTTCAATTATCAGATGTGCCTTTGAATTTAACGGATGAGCCGATTATTGAAAATAAAAAAGCAAAAAAGATTCTAATTCAATATTTTCAATCTCTAAAAAGGAATAAGATCCAATTAATACTTAGTAAGGTTTTAAGATATTTTTTTAGGCAGAAAAATAAATGAACAAGAATCAGATAATATTAAAATTCTGGACTGATAAAAAATATGTGCCGACTGGAGTGAAATATATTTTTATGCTATATCCTTTCTGGGGTAATATTCCTGAACCGGATGGATCACCTGATCAAAATAGATTTAAGGACTATTGTGATAATGGGAAAAAATATTTTAAAATTGTGCCTACCATCCGGGAAGCCGATTACTTGCTTTGTCCCATCTCATATGAGATGAATATGGGGCGGGAAATTGCAAAAGAGTTTTCTGAATTGGCCGCAAAAAACAAAAAAAGATTTATTCTTTTTTTTAATAGTGATTCGGATGAAGAAATTATGCTGAAAAAAGCCATCATCTTTCGGACTTCATTTAATAAAAGTACCAGAAAGCCGAATGAATTCGCATTACCGGGATGGTCTCAAGATTATATAAAGGAATTTTATAAGGGAATATTGCCAATCCGGAAAAAAGAAATTATGCCTGTAGTGGGGTATTGCGGTTACGGCAGGAGCTTTAAAAAATCAATGTTGCTATTCATATCATATTTAAGAGGAAAGCTTTTGATCAGTCGGTTTTATGATGCCCAGGCTCTCAGGGGGAGGGCATTGAATAAACTTTTAAAAAGACAGGACATATGCTCTAATTTTATCATCCGTAAAGATTTTTGGCGCGGTCAGGGTGATAAGAACAGATTGAGGAAAGATTTTATAAATAATCTGATAGGATCCGATTATATTCTAGTAACCAGAGGAATGGGTAATTTTTCATATCGTTTTTATGAAACTATAAGCTGTGGCAGGATACCTATTTTTATTAATACTGATTCTGTATTACCGTTTGATCATATCATAGACTATAGAAAATATTGTGTATGGATAGAGGATAAAAATATAAACAAAATTGCCGATGTTTTACTTGAATTTCATCAGAAGATTACTTCTGAACAATTCCAAAAAAGACAAAAAGAAATAAGGGAACTTTACTTGGAATGGCTTAGCCCGACAGGGTTTTATAAAAACCTTTGGCGTTGTTTAAAAAACTAAGGAATAAATATGAATAAAAATGATTTCCGTTCGTTTATCCGATTGATTGTTCCTCCAATATTTTATAAAATTATTAAAAAGAAAAAAAGTATCAAATTTTATAAAAATTGGAATGATGCATTAAGTAAGACATGTGGATATGATAATGCTTTGATTCTTGATAAAGTAAGAAATTCATTATTGAAAGTCAAAAACGGCCAGGCGGTTTATGAAAGAGATTCGGTTTTATTTGATAAGATTCAATACTCGTGGCCGGTTTTATCAGCTTTGCTATGGTCAGCTTCCCTCAATAATAACCGGCTGAACCTGATCGATTATGGCGGGTCACTTGGGAGCAGTTATTTTCAAAATAGAAAATTCTTATCTCATATAGAAAATTTAAAATGGAATATTATTGAACAAAACAATTTTGTAGAAAACGGGAGAAAATACTTTGAGGACCAGAAACTTCGTTTCTATTTTAATATTGATGAATGTTTATCTGAAAATAAAGTTCAATTGATATTATTTTCAAGTCTGCTGCAATACATATCCGAACCGTATAAAATAATCGATATGTTGAGCGACCATCCGATAGATATAGTAGTTGTTGATAGAACCTCTTTTATTAACGGTAATGAAGATAAAATAACGATTCAGAAAGTTCCACAGGAAATATATAATGCTAGCTACCCGTTCTGGGTTTTTAATGAAAATAAATTTAAATCCGCCTTTTTAAAATATTATGATTTAATCACTGATTTTAATAATGATGATTACTTGGGTGAAGGAATTTGTTTTAAAGGTTTTATTTTTAAAAGGAGAAATGAATGAAATCCAAAATCCGAAGTTTGATATCAAAACAGGATTTTCAACCCGGCATTATTGGACTATTTGTTAATCCATTTTATTTTGCAAGAAGATCGTTATATAATAATATTAAAATGCTTTCAGATAGAATAACCGGTAAAGTTCTGGATGTGGGCTGCGGCAGGAAACCATACCGCTCTTTGTTTAAGGAATGTTCTGAATATATTGGAATGGATATAGAACAATCCGGCCACGATCATTCGCAGGAACAGATCGATGTATATTATGATGGAAAAACTTTCCCATTCCCGGCAGAGCAATTCGATTCAGTAATCTGTATCCAGGTTCTGGAACATGTCCTGACTCCTATTGATTTTATAAGGGAGATTAACAGGGTTTTAAAAAAAAACGGTCTATTTATATTGACAGTTCCGTTTATCTGGGATGAGCATGAACAGCCATACGATTATTTTCGCTATACTTCTTTTGGAATCCGGCAGATAATAGAGCAAAATGGCTTTGAAGTTTTAGAGCAAAGGAAGTCTTTGAACAATATCCGGACCATCTTCCAGCTTTTCAATGCATATATGTTTAAGAAATCGATGGGAATCCGCCGAATTTCTATAATTCATTGGGTTATTACTTTTCTTCTGTTTATGCCGTCCAATCTGATCGGTCAGATCCTGTACTATATTACTCCGAAGAATAATGACCTTTATTTAGATAATATTTTATTGTTGAAGAAGAGCAATAATGTCGAATAATGATTTTATTTTCTGCACTTTGTTTGATTCTCATTACTTATCGCGTGGTCTGGCTCTCTATGAATCCCTCAGTAGGCATTGTCAGGAGTTTCATTTGTATATCTTCGCTTTTGATGAAGTTACTGAAAAAGTACTGAGAAAAATGACATTAAGGAATGCCACTATTATCTCTTTAAAGGAGTTTGAAGACTCTGAATTGCTTAAAATAAAATCCTCACGGACGAAAAGGGAGTATTGCTGGACATCTACTCCATCAGTAATACTATATGTTTTGGAAAGATATAATGTTTCCTTTTGCACCTACCTTGATGCGGATTTATACTTTTTCAATTCTCCCCGGGCAATTTTTGAAGAAATGGGTAATAATTCTATTCTGATTACCGAACATCGGTATACAAAAAAATATGATCAAACGGCTGTATCAGGAAAATATTGTGTCCAATATGTGACTTTCCGGAATAATGAGCAAGGGCTGAAAGTTCTTCGCTGGTGGAGGAATGCCTGCCTGGATTGGTGTTATGCGAGGGTAGAAGATGGAAAATTCGGCGATCAGAAATATCTGGACAATTGGACAACCCGCTTTAAGGGTGTGCATGAGCTCCAGAATCCCGGCGGGGGTACGGCTCCCTGGAATGTCCAGCAGTACAAAACATTTGTCAAAAAAGGCGAAGTATTCGGCAGGGAGAAAACGACCGGCAGAATATTTCCCATAGTCTTTTTTCATTTTCATTATCTGCGTTTTTTTAATGACGGAACTTTGACGCTGGGGGATTATCAATTGAACAATGCTGTCAGACATTATATTTATTATCCTTATGTCAGGCATCTGGAGAAGATTAAGCGGGAGATAGCGGAAATAGATCCTTCTTTTGATCCTCATGGGGCTCTTTCCAGACCGGCAGAAAGGTATAAAGGCGGGCTCTTATTACTAAAGAACTTGAAAAAAAGATTGACAGGCAGTTATAATATCGTGAGCCTGAAAAAAGTATTGGAGTGAGTTTTGGCCTCTTTAATTAAGTTAAAAACCTTCTCGGATAAGCGCGGCAGTTTGACTGTGATTGAAAAAGTCCTTCCCTTTGAAATAAAGAGAATATATTATATTTACGGCGTACCTTCTGAATCGTTAGACCGCGGCGGTCATAAACATAAGATTACACGGCAGGCGCTGATATGCGTATCCGGCTCCTGCGTAATTACCAATAATGACGGAAACGGCAGGAAGGATTATCCCTTGGATAGTCCTGATAAATGCCTGATACTGGATCCGCAGGATTTTCACAGTATGCACCATTTTTCAAAAGATGCGGTCCTATTGGTACTGGCTTCGGAATATTTTGATGCTGAGGACTATCTTGATGAGGATTACCCATGATTGATTATGAAAACCTGGGTAAGCTGAACCGTCCTTTCTTTAAGGAGTATATTAAATCATTCCGGGAAACGCTGGAAAGCGGCTGGTACATTCTCGGTAAAAATGTCGGGAAGTTTGAGAAAGAATTCGCTGAATACAACCAAAACAGTTTCTGCGTAGGCCTTGCCTCCGGGCTGGATGCTTTAATACTGGCTCTGGATGCCTTCCATTTCGCGCAGGGCTCTGAAGTGATTGTCCCCTCGAATACCTATATAGCAACTATCATCGCTGTGCTGAGGGCCGGTCTGAAGCCGGTGCTGGTGGAGCCGGATATAAGGACATACAATATTAACCCGGATAAAATCGAGGAAAAAATAGGGCCGAATACAAGGGCTTTGCTGATCGTGCATTTGTACGGTAAGTCCTGCGATATGGGACCGGTAATGGATATTGTAAAAAAACACGGTTTAAAACTCATCGAAGACTGTGCACAATCGCATGGTGCTAAGTATAAGGGTAAAAATACCGGGGCTTTCGGCGATTTCGGGGCGTTTAGTTTTTACCCGACTAAAAACCTTGGGGCATTGGGCGACGCCGGGGCAGTGGTTACAGATGATGAAAAACTGGCTGAAATAATAATCAAACTCAGGAATTATGGATCGAAAGTGAAATATCAAAACGATTTAGTGGGTTATAATTCCCGCCTGGATGAAATACAGGCCGGTTTTTTATCGGTGAAGCTCAGGAAGCTGGATGAGATAAATATACACAAGAGGAAACTGGCCTCGATTTACATGCAGAATCTGAAAGAGGATTTTATCAAACCGGTTGTCCATCCCGATTTCTTTGATGTTTATCACATTTTTAATATCCGTCACACGAAACGAGACCAGCTGAAAGAATATCTTTTAAAAAATGATATCAAAACGGACATCCATTATCCGATTTCACCTAATAAACAAAAAGCGATGATCGGCATATTGGACAATATTCCATGCCCTGTCTCAGAGGAAATTCACAGGACAACGCTCAGCCTTCCTGTTTCATATTTTCATACCGAAAAAGATATCCATCGGGTGATTGATGTCTTGAATAAATTTTAAACAAGGGATATGAATGAATTCAAAAACTAAAAATCCCTCTCAGTCCGGCAGGCCGCTGGTATCTATTATCACCGTTGTCTATAACGGCGCAAAGACTCTCGAACAGACTATTCAAAGCGTGATAAGCCAGACTTACAAAAACATCGAGTATATTGTGATCGACGGCGGTTCCAGCGATGGTACGCTGGACATTATTAAGAAATATGAAGACCGGATAACTTATTGGGTGAGCGGGCCCGACAGCGGGATTTATGACGCGATGAACAAGGGCATCCGGAAAAGTCATGGAGAAATTATCGGGATCATTAATAGTGATGATTATTATGAGAAGGAAACTGCGGCGGCTGTTGTTAATGAATTTAAGGCTCATCCTGATACCGTGATATATGGGCTTCTACGGTATATTAAAGACGGCCGGGAATTGATGGTAATGGCCCATCACCATGATTATCTCAGGCAGTTTATGATCCCGCACCCGGCCAGTTTTGTACCGAAGGCTTTGTATGACCGTTACGGCCTGTTTAATCTGAAATATAGTTATTGTGCGGATTATGATTTTATGCTGAGGTTATTTGAAAGCCATGTCCCGTTTATCAGGATAGACCGGGTTTTGGCCAACTTTCGGACGGACGGGGTCTCTTCTTCATTGAAATCAGTTCTGGAGAATTACAGGATTTTAAAAGAGCATGGAGTAATTTCATCCCGAAAATCATTATTTTTAACCGTTAGAGCTTTCATCAGTCATTATATAAAGAAGTTCTTCAGGCTGGCATAACAGAAAAATTGCAGTTTGATGCGCTTTATTTTAGATTCCCAGAGGTGTTATTTATGAATGTCGCGATTGTAACGGCTCTTAATGACGGCGTTGGCGGCGTGGAAACGGTCAACCGACAGTTGAAAAGTCTTTTTGAGTCGGAAGGGCACAAGGTGGACATCATTTCTGTCGATAAAAACCCCGGTGTCTGGGTGAACCCTCTTTATAAAGCGCTCTTAGGCAAACCTTATATGACCTCTGTGTTTTTTAAAGCGGCTGAAAAAAATTATGATATTGTTATCTGCAACGGAGAGTATGGCTTCGGCATAAATCACGCTAAAAGCATTGTTGTTTTCCATATGTCATATCTCGGTTACAGGAAAAGCCTTAAGAAAGGACTATCATTTAAAAACTACCTGGGTTTGACCAGGGGGATTGTACTTCAGAACCTTGGTTCCAGAGGAAAGATTGTTGTGGCGGTTTCCGAGTTTCTGAAAAGCAATCTGGAAAAACAGGGGATTAAAACGGATTTAGTTATTCCCAATGCCGTGGATACGGATTATTTCCGCCCGGATCCTGCTGCAGTAAGAAATGGCCGGGGTCTCTTTGTCGGACGCTATGATCCCTACGCTAAAGGGTTTGATATTCTTGAAAAAATAGCGGATAAAGGCTTTCCGCTGGACTGCGTTACTTCTGAAAGACCTTCCGGAAAGTTGAACTGGCTTGGCGAGATCGATTACAATGAACTACCCGGAATCTATAATCGTTATCAATACCTTGTTTTTCCTTCCCGCTATGAATCCTTCGGTTTAGTACCGATAGAAGCCATGGCCTGCGGCCTGCCCGTTGTAATCAGTGATGTTGGAATGGCCTGGGAACTCAAACGGGAAATACCCGAATTCGTGGTTGACGGCTGGGGAGATAATGCGGACGATCTTTATATCAAGCGCATTCAAACTATCCAATCGGATTGGAATGCTTATTCCGCAAGGGCCAGGGATTTTACCGTTAAGCATTACAGCAGTGCTGTTTTTAAGGAAAAATGGCTGGATTTGATTAACAGGATATCTGGACACTCCACACTTTGACAGACGAATTTAAGGATGATCAGTATGGAAAAGAAAAAAATTCTTTATGTCACATCCCACCTTCCTTCCTACCGTTTTCCCCAGGCCGGGCATAAGACAGCCCGCATGCTGTTGGAAGAAGCTGCCGGGATGTATGAGGTTTATCTTATAGCTTTTGTTAATTCAGAAGAGAAAAAATGGCTGAAGAGCGAAGATTTTTTTTTATGCCGCGAAAGCCATTTCATACCGGTGACTCAATTTTCACGTTTGATTTCCATTCTTACGCATCCTTTTCTTCCTTTCAATACGGCCCTGCGAGCGGATTTTTCCGCGGTCAGGCTGATCAGGAAATTGATAAAAAGAGTATCTTTTGAAAAAGCTCATTTTGAATTTACCGCGGCCGCGTATTACCGGCAATGGATTCCCGGGGGAATTTCCTGCACGTTAAGCGAACATGACGTAACTTATCAAACTTTTGAACGAAAGAGAAACCAGACTTCAGGTTTGCTGAAAATCCTGTATGATTTTGAATATAGGCGGCAAAAATCCTGGGAACTGAATGTTTTACAAAGATTTGATGAAATCATCCTTCATAATTCCAAAGACCGCGGCCTTCTGGTTAATGATGGGATTGCTTCTTCAAAACTAAGGGTGATTTTTCCTTATGTCAACCCGGTTTTTAAAACTGTCCGGCGGGATTTGAAGGAGAAACACACGATTCTTTTTTGGGGGGCTATGGGCCGCCGGGAAAATAGCGATGCTGTGGGCTGGTTTCTCACAGATATCTTCCCGCATATTCAAAAAGAAGTTCCTGACGCAAAGCTTTTGGTGGTAGGCTCAAATCCTCCGGAATGGCTGCGGCAAATGGCATCGGAAAATATCATTGTTACCGGCTTTGTAGAAGACCCTGTGCCCTATTTTGAGAGGGCGCGGATCGCTATTGCGCCTCTCCGGCTGGGCGCGGGTATTAAGGTTAAAGTGCTGGAGTGCCTTTCGGCAGGCATTCCAGTCGTGGCAACTGATATTGGCGCAGAAGGAATAGAAAAATGTACGAACTTGACAGTTGAGAACGATCCGGTAAATTTTGCCCTGGAAATCTTGAAACTTTTAAGATAAAGGCCGTTTGTTGAATTAAAATTGATAGACTAACTTCTGATTGTCAGAAGTGATTTATTTATGTTCCAGGTCATAACGGACCATGATTTTAATTAAATCCTCAAAAGAAGTCTGTGTCGGGTTCCATCCAAGCTTTTTTCTGGCTTTTGACGGATCTCCGAGAAGAAGATCTACTTCGGTGGGGCGGAAATACTGAGGGTCTATTTCTATTAATACTTTTCCTGTCTTTTTATTAATACCTTTTTCTTCAACGCCTTTTCCTTTCCATTCAATCTCTATTCCCGCTTCGCGGAAAGCTAATGTAGTAAATTCCCTGACCGTATGAGTTTCACCGGTAGCTATGACAAAATCCTCCGGTTCCGGCTGCTGCAGAATGAGCCACATACATTCGACGTAATCCCTCGCGTATCCCCAGTCGCGCTTGGCGTCCATATTGCCCAGGTAGAGTTTTTCCTGTTTCCCTTTTAAAATCCTGCCTATAGCCATGGTTATTTTTCTGGTCACAAAGGTTTCGCCCCTTCGTTCTGATTCATGGTTGAAAAGAATGCCGTTGCAGGCATAGATGCCGTAAGCTTCCCGGTAATTCTTTGTGATCCAGTATGCGTAAAGCTTGGCGACACCGTAGGGGCTTCTCGGATAAAAAGGGGTATTTTCATTTTGGGGTGTTTCCTGCACAAGGCCGTACAATTCGGATGTGGAAGCCTGGTAAATCCTTGTCTTTTTCTCTAAACCCAGTAAACGGACCGCTTCCAGAAGCCTCAGGGTGCCGACACCGTCAACTTCAGCCGTATATTCGGGGACTTCAAAAGAAACTTTGACATGCGATTGAGCGGCCAGGTTGTAAATCTCATCCGGTTCAATCTGCTTGATTAGGCGGATCAAGTTGCTCGAATCCGTCATATCCCCGTAATGCAGTTTGATCTTCCTGTCTTTATGAAAATCTTTTATCAGTTCGTCTAAATAAAGATGCTCAATCCGGGCGAGATTAAAATAGGAGCTTCTCCGGATTATTCCATGGACATCATAGCCTTTTTTTATAAGGAATTCGGCTAAAAAAGAACCGTCCTGGCCGTTAATGCCTGTAATAAGTGCTTTTTTCATAACTTACTCCAATAATCAATTATTATAGATGAAAAACGATGAAATCGCTAATAATTGATTTGATTTTAAGACTCGAACAATATCATTTTTATTGTAATTTTAGACTTTTTAAGTTTATATTTGAATTCTATTTAAGCCCTGCCTGACGTCCGGCTTAATTGACGTTAAATGCTATCAAGGAGTGGTTTCAGAAGTGTGAGGGACAATGAAGGTTGATAAGAGGTAACAAGAGACTAGCGACTAGATAATCAGCGACTAGATAATCCGATTGACTAAAAGAAAACCCTGTTATAAACTATTTGTATATTGAATAACCGCGTTTAATCATCTAACTGGTTTTGTTGATAATTGTTAATAAGAGGTTTTAATGACAATCAGAATAGAGCCGCACACGCTGGAGCGCGCGGAAGAAAGAGGGACAAACGAGGTCGAGATTATTGACGTAATTAAAACAGGATTTCCGGTAGAAGCGAAAAATAACCGGAAAGGAAAGGCAAAAGTTTTTAATTTTAAAAAAGAGCGGCTCGGCAAATACTATGAACAAAAGCGGGTCGAAGTGTTTTACCTTGTTAAGAACAAAGAAATCATAACCGTTACCGTGTATGTTTTTTACGGAAAATGGTAATAGGAGGCGATCATGAACATAATATACAATCCGGGTACAGACATGTTGTACATCCGCATAGACGAGAAAAAGCAAGAAGTGATTAATCAGCGTGTCAGCGATGAAATGGTACTGGACATCGGAGAAGGCAGCAAAATTGTCGGTATTGAAATTCTGGACGCTTCAAAGAATGTGGATTTAGATAAGGTGCTGCCTGTTAAATACAGCTATGAAAAGGCTTATTAGATAATGCGAAAGCATGGTTAAATTTTATATATTTTAATATCAAACCCGCCGCGGCTTATTCTTCGGAAGAACGGGGGATATACAGGATTTGCACCCCAGAGTCGCAGAGAACCCTGAGAGATGGTACTCACCGGATTATTAGAAAGCCAGGGCCTTCAAAACAGACCCTTAAAAAATCCTGAGAATCCTGCAAAATCCTGAATTATCCTGATTTACTTGTGGTGAGCCGGGCCGAATCCATTGGGGTCAGTATAAAAAGCTCTTAGTCAATATGAAAGGGCTGAATAGTTACAAAAGAAACATAAATTAAAATCTTCAATTTTACATTTGATGAATCATTAATAAACTTCGTACCGGAGCCTTTCCACTCTTCAACTGAATGCACTTGCTTTATTTGATGCTAAGGAAAAATGAGGAACGTAAGAAAACCCAAAACCTTGATTAAACATATGAAAAACTAGTGATCATGCTTTTACTGCCTATCCACTGGCAATGGTTTGAGTATTTGATCAGGTACAGTGAAATCACCTTGTCACGGATACTGTAAATATTTGCCCTGGAAGAATAAAAGAGTTAAAATATATCGATGTAGAGAGGCGCGTTCCATGGAGAAGGAAAAAGTTTATCTTGATTCGACGATACCAAGCTACAAGGTTGGCAGCATTAGCCGGGACTTAATTATCGCTG
This sequence comes from uncultured Spirochaetota bacterium, assembly GCA_963835575.1. GTDB lineage: Bacteria > Spirochaetota > Brevinematia > Brevinematales > JAOACQ01 > CAVYGN01. The sequence goes on from CAWIGG010000002.1 coordinate 893,903, forward strand.
CGCGTCAGGAACTTACGGCAGAATGGTGGGAAACGGACAGGAATGACTTTGATTTATATATTTCCGAAGTTGTCATAGAAGAAATCAGGGGCGGAGATCAGGAAGAAGCCTTAAAATGCCGGTATTTACTTGAAGGTATTACTGTTCTCGCGCCTAAACCTGAGATAGAGGAAACAACAAGGAAATATATGGAGTTTTTTAATTTTTCTGAAAAGCTTTACCGGGATATGTCCCATGTGGCTTTCGCCGTACTATATGAAATGGATTATCTTTTGACATGGAACTTTACGCATCTGGCCAATGTGGATATGGAAAATCAATTGATAAAGTTAAACCGGAAACTTGGTTATGAAATGCCTAAAATCTGCACGCCGGAGCAATTGAGAAAAATGAAGTTTGGTGGTAATATATGAATAATTTTGACCCGATTGTTGAGGAAATACGGAACACCGCGCGAAAGATGCAGGAAGAATGCGGAAATGATTTACACCGTTATTTTCAGAGGATTGCCGAAGGCACTGAAAAACTAAAAAAAGAGGGCTGGAAGGTCGTTTCCGAATTGCCCGAACACAAAAAAGCCGCATGTGTCTGATGCTGGACTGATATAGCTATCGGAGAGGGTTCAAGCCGCTGTAAATCCTTTCCATTCAACGTTAATTTAGTTGATAGGCGGGATGATTTATTCTCTCGTTTTTTGGCGCAAAATTACCAGAGGCCGCAGTATCCTCGTGCTAGTGATAAATTAGAATTGGGAAAGCACGAAGCCGCTGGTCATTAGTCATTAGGGAATTTATAACACAAAAGCTGAAGCTAGCGACTAGTGACCAGAGACTAGCGGCTAGACAACCAGCTTTTTGCCTTTCGGTTCCGGGACTGTACGCCCGTTTTCGACAGCGGTTTCTATCCATTCATCAATTATTACTTCGGTGTTCTTTAAAGCTTCTTCATAAGTGAGGCCGTCAGCCATACAGCCGGGCAGTTCCGGGACTTCAGCCAGGAAACGGTTATCTTCATTGCTCCAGTATATAATGATTTCATATCTAATGTTCATCGCTGTCTCCTAATTTATTGTTTATGATAATATTTCTTACCTGCCGTACTTGATAAGCTTTGGCTTTTGAGTTTTCAGGCTGAAGGTTAATAATTTCTTCGATATCTTTCATTCTGAAAATATGATGGCTGCCTTTTATTTTCTCTTCAAAGCCGAGGTGTAAGAGGAAATGAGTTTTTGTCAAATGTTGTGTATGACATACCCTCTCATTTTTTTATGCTGCCTTTTTTACAAGCTCTCCGTTCTCAAAAACAGCGCCTTCCAATACAAGGCAAATCTTTTCATAACCTCTTAATTTTCTCCATCGCCTGGATGCCTTATCCAGTAATTTATAGACCATTATTAGAATCGTTTCCCTGGTTCCGCAGCCTCTCATCTTTTTAGTTCTTAATCGAACTGTAGAGAAGGTAGATTCTATTACGTTTGTCGTACGGATATGTACCCAATGTTCCGCCGGACAGTTATAAAATTCGATCATAAGCTCCCAATCTTTTTCTAAACATTCGACAGCTGCTGGATATTTAGGATTAAAAACCGCCTGGAATAATTCAAAAGCTTTGATAGCATTATCCTTATCAGGAGCATTGCATATCTCATGAAGCATCTCTTTTGCCTTTGACTGTAATACTTTGGGCAGCTTGTTTAGAATGTTCTTTATCTTATGAACCCAGCATCTCTGCCATCTGGATTCAGGATATACTTCTTTGGCTGCTTTCCAGAATCCAAGGCTTCCGTCTCCGATAAAAAGAATAGGACCTTTCAAACCTTTTTCTTTTAGGTTTCTTAATATCCCTAACCAAGTCTCGGAATTCTCTCTGTAACCTTCTTCAACAAGAATAATCTCCTTTTCACCATTCTCATTGGCTCCGATCATTACAAGAGTGCATAAACGGTCTTCGCTGCCCTGTACATTGAAGTAAATGCCGTCAACCCATATATAGCAATACTTTTTATCGCTTAAATCGGATGTCCGCCACTCATCATATTCTTTACCCCATCCTTGTTTCATTCTGCTTATACTTGAGGCTGATAATCCTTTCGCTTCTTCACCAAGCAATCCTCTCAAGGCATTCTCCATATCCATCTCTGAGACTCCATAGAGATACAACAATGGAATGGCTTCCTCAATTCTCAGGCTTTTTCTCATATACGGCGGTACTATTAGGCTTTGAAAATTGTCGCCTCCGAGTCGGTTCCTTGTTCTCGGAATACATACATCAATAGCCCCTCCACCAATGAGAATCTGACGGGCTTTATGATACCCATTTCTTACTATTGCCTTTCTCCCGTCTTCGATAGTTAAATGCTCTCTCTCCTGAAGAAACCCATTAATTTCATCTTCCAGAGCCTTCTTGATTATTTCCCTGGCCCCGATCCTTGCCAATTCTTCAAGACATAAAAATTCTACTGTTTCATCTTGATTAAAAGCCTGTAAGAGCTTAAAATCTTCGTTGTGCTTCGGCATATGGCGTATTCCTCCTTTTGTTTATTGTCGTAAATAAATTATAGAGGGTACGCCATCTTTTTTATAATATTTATTCCTATACACAACTTTCTATTATAACTCGAGGAAATTTCTTAATTCCTAAAAATCGATATTATGGTCGCTTGCGCCTTGTAATAATTTATAAAGGAATTTCTGAAATTGGCTCATAAGATGTAACCGCCATTTTTATACCAAATAAGTTTAAGATAATCAAAAGATTAAGTCAAGATGACGACTCGCCACTAATTGTTTTTGATTTTTAAAACTAAATACAGATGTTGTTCAGTAAGACAAAGAAATTGAATTGATGAAAATACTTGAGAATATTAGGAAGTTAACAAAGTCGCTGGATTAATGTCCGATTTTTTCAATGGAATAAGCGAGGTTCAGAATTCCTTCCTCGTCCAATAATCTGCCGATGATCTGAACGCCGAGCGGCAGGCCGTTCTTTGTAAATCCGCTGGGAACGGAAATTCCGGGTAACCCGGCCAGATTAATGGATATGGTGTAAATATCGGAAAGATACATCGCTATGGGATCATCCATTTTTTCACCGATTTTAAAAGCAGGGGTCGGTGAAGTCGGTCCTAATATATAATCGACCTTCTTGAAAACCTGATCGAAATCATTTTTAATAAGAGAACGTACTTTAAGGGCTTTTAAATAATAGGCATCGTAATAACCGGCAGAAAGCACATATGTGCCCAGCATAATCCTTCTTTTCACCTCGGTGCCGAATCCTTCGCTCCTGGTTTTTTTGTAGAGCTCCGACAGGCTTTTCGCATCAGCCCGCAGGCCGTATTTTATACCGTCATACCGTTCGAGGTTTGAGCTGGCTTCCGCCGTCGCGACTATATAATAGGTAGGGACGGCATAATCTGAGTAGGGAAGGCTGATGTCGATAATTTCAGCGCCTCTATTTTTCAGCTCTGATATTACTTTTTTTATGTTGTCTTCCACTTCTTTGTCCATTCCGCTGATAAAATACTCTTTCGGAATGCCGATTTTTAAACCTTTGATGTTGTCTTTCAAATTAAATTCTTTTTTTGCTATATCAAGGCTGGTTGAATCTTTCGGATCATAGCCGGTTATAGCGGATAATAAAAAGGCCGAATCTTCCACATTCCTTGTTATAGGCCCTATCTGGTCAAGCGAAGAGGCAAAAGCAACCAGGCCGTACCTGGAAACAAGGCCGTAAGTCGGTTTAAAACCGACTACACCGCAAAGAGACGCGGGCTGGCGGATTGATCCGCCGGTATCGCTTCCCAGGGCGGCCGGAGCCAATTTTCCCGCGACAGCGGCCGCGGAACCCCCGGATGACCCGCCCGGTATCCTTTCTCTATCATAGGGGTTGCGTGTAATTCCGAAATATGACGTTTCTGTTGAAGAACCCATGGCAAACTCGTCCATATTGGCTTTTCCAATCGGTACCATTCCATTCTCAAAAATAAGCTTTTCAACTACAGTGGAGTTATAAGTGGCATTATAATTCTGCAGTATTTTTGAGCCGCATGTTGTCGGGACGCCTTTTATGTTCATATTATCTTTTATCGCGATGGGTATGCCCGTAAGCGGTGTATGATTGCCTTTAGCGATACGCGCATCAGCTTTTTTAGCCGCTTCTAAAGCATAATCTTTTAAGACATTAATATAAGCATGAACAGGCTTCGTTTGTTTTGCATCGTTTTCAATCGCTTCCAGATAGGCTTTGGTAATTTCCAGTGAAGAAAGCTTTTTTCCGGAGAGTAATTGAGAGAGTTCTTTAAGGCTTAAATCCGGTATATTCATAATTAAGAATGATCTCCTTTAAAAGTTTTGATCAGATTGCTTCTATGCCTTATTAAGAGTAATACTGCAATAAAGATAGTAATAATTAAAATGACAATTCTATTCGGTTCCAGGAAAAAAGTTGAAAATGGCAGAGTGACAGCGGCAATGCTGGAGGATAACCCGACTCCTTTTTGAAGGTCTTTAAAAAATCTTTGCCCTTTCTTATCCGGTTCCGGCATCCGGGATAACGCGATTCCCCGGGCCGTAAATAAAACAATGAGGAATGCTATTCCCCCGATCAACGCTTCAAAAGGAGCAATTAATAGAAATACGCCGAGTGTCGTTGCCACGCCTTTTCCACCTTTAAAGGCGAGATAAACCGGGAACATATGCCCGATGATCGCCATTAATCCGACAACAACCAGGACAATATCCTGCGGAATAGGGCCTTGAATGAATATTCTTGAAAAATAAACCGGCAGAGCGCCTTTTAACAGATCGAGCAGAAATACAGGAAGAAAACCGCCGACAAAGCCGAATTGCCTGCTGACATTGGTTGCTCCGATGTTTTTAGATCCGACTTTCCGGATATCCACGCCTCTTAACAGGGAATAGAGGAGGCCGAAAGGAATAGCGCCAATTAAATAAGCTGAAATTGAGAAAATAATAAGAATTATTATATCCATAAAGATATCCTTTAAATAATTATTTTCTGGTTGATATATTATAATTTCGCATTAAACCCGAATGCTTTAGAAAAATTATATAAGAAAAGTAATAAAATTTCAATTTTAGGCATTTTATCAACCAATGTATGGAAAATGAAATAATAATTCTATTCAAAATAAAAATGTGAATCAGATATGAACTTAATAAATTAAGTTTTTATGGAAAGAAATTGCTCAGTTTCAGATAAACAATTGTTATGACGACAGGATTGTTTTATTTTTTCACGGTTTTATGATACACTAATTGAGATAAAATATAATATAGAGCGATTTTTTTCAAAAGCTTATTAATCTGCAGCTTTATACACTATAGATAAATATAAAATAAATCGCTCTGTTTAGGAAATTATTATCAGAGGAAATTTTATGAAAGACAGGCAGAAAAAGATGTTCATCAACATGCTGATTTTATTTATTCTGCTCATTTTAATCGGTTCTTATTATTTATTCAGTATATTGCCTCATGAGAAATTAAAAGAAACTGAAGGTAAAGTTTTTCTCTTACCTCATTTTTCAAAAGAGAGTGTTGCGGGTCTGAATATCTGCTATAATAATGTCTCCAACAAATATCTGACGGTTATCGATTATATTTCGAATCAATGGGATATAACAAAACCGAAATTATACCAGGCGAATGATGAAGCGGTTTTACGGATTTTGAATGATCTTCCCGGTATTAAAAGCGAAAGGTTGTTAACAAATGTAACTATTGATCAGCTAAAAGAATATGGATTTAATAACCCTTCAATAACATTGGAAATACGCTTTTCAGATTCTCATGAAATAGAAATGTTAGTCGGTTCAAAAACCCCTGCTGAAGATTTGTCCTATGTTATTATAAGTACAAATTCAAATAGCGTATATCTGGTATATGATTATAAATTTTCCAGTCTGGAGAAAACAGGTGATGAGTTCAAAAATACAGAGATATTTAACCAGCCTTTGCAGACAATTAATTTTGTTGAAATAAAAAAAGGACCGGGGATTTTATATCAGTTTTATATTGATCATAATAAAAATAAAGAAAAGTGGGTTATGATAAAGCCTGAAAAAAAAGAAATTAACCCTGATTCTTTAAAAGAAAAAATGATGGATCTTTATACTATTAATATTCAATCGTTTTATGATTCTGATTTAAATTATAACGTTTTAAAGAAGTTCGGTTTGATCAATCCTTTTTATACAGTCAGAATCGCTTCAGATGATTACACCAACCGGCTGCTGATTGGCACTAAAATTAGCAATAATATCTATGCGGCATTCATTCCGGAGAAAGAACAAATCATTTTTATTGATTGCAGCGATTTGATTGATAAAATGAACTTTGGCTTAACTGATTAGAGAGTAATAATAATGGAAATAGAATTGGCTAGAAGCCTGATGAATCTATTCTTTCAGGCGCCGGCTGCTCATGGTATTCTTGTTTTTGAAGATAATGATTATCTTGGGGTTGTTTTAAAAAGAGATATTGAAATCGGCATTATGGAAGGCAGTTTCAATCTATTTGAAAATATAAATATGATCAAACTCAATCAGCTGACCCAGGTGGTTTTTAAGAATCAAACATCAAAAAATCTGCAGGTTCCCGTAATAGACAAGGCCGGCAGCCTCATGCGGATTATTTCATTTGAGGAATTCCAGTGTCAGTTTTATTTTGATGAATATACCCCTCATTTTAATATACAAAATGTACTGGATGAACTTGAGCATCCTCTGGTCATAACCAACCATTTTAAAAAAACGATTTATGCCAATAAAAAAGCAATGGAAATGCTTGAATGCGATATTGAAGGGAAAAATTTCTCAGAAATATTAAAGCATTTTGAGATCAAAACAATAGGTACTTTCATGCTTATCGAGAATTGTAAACATTCTTATAATCTTATCATCAGCCATTCAGAAACAAAACATTTTTCCTATTTTGTTTATTTGTTTTTGAAATAAAGATCGGCCGACAAAGCGGTTTATTTGCAGAATGAAATCAAAAATTCTAGGTCCGGGCCGTGACATCACATCCTCATTTACAAATATTATTCTTGGGTTGATTTTCAATCTTTGAAATCTATTCTGCAGAGAATTTAATTCTTTTTTAAAACGGTCAGCAATGAATATTACATCCGGATTTAAACGGATCAGTTCTTCTTCATTTATGAGAGGATAGTGGACTTGTGAAACAATAGGGTTATCAAAACCAGCTTTTTCTAAAACATCGCCCAGGAATGTATATTTTGATGCGCTATAGAAAGGATATAAGGAAATTAAGATAACAGCTTTCTTTTTATGAGCAGACTTTTTAATTGTTAATAATTTATAATTAATATTTTGAATTTTCTTTGTAATATCTGCATTTAAAAAATTCCCTAAAAAAATTATATTACTAATTGAGACCTTTGCACGGTAAATTGATAAAAAGGAGTGTATAATTTCAATATATGCCATAATATACTGTTAGGGGAGAGGTTAATATGGCGATAAAAACAAAGCCTGACGGTTGGGCAGATTATGAGATCAATTCCCGAAAGCAGAAAGGCATCACATTTTTAGACCAAGTATTAATACTGATCGACTGGACAAAAATCGAGAAGATAATCCGTAAGAAATACAAGAAGTACTTTAATGCGGTAGGGAGCCCTGCTTATCCGAGTCTTGTGATGTTTAAAGTTCTACTTTTACAGACATGGTATGATCTCTCAGACCCTGTGACAGAAGAATATCTGCTCAACTGGATACCAGCGTCACGCTTTGTAGGCTTATCGCTTGCAAGTGATGTGCCTGATCACAGTACAATTTGCAGGTTTCGAAATGAATTGAAGGAATTGGGAGTTTACGAAAAGCTCTTTAACGAAATCAATCGCCAGTTAGAGGAACAAGAGTTACTAATTAAAAAGGGTGCGATTGTAGACGCTACAGTGATAGAGTCGGCAAGACGACCGCGAAAGGTAGTGGAAACGGAAAGTATTCCTCTAGATCGCAAAGAGGAAGAAAAAGCAGAAGCTTCCAATCCAAATATAACTTACTCTGATGACACAGACGCGAAATGGCTGGTCAAGGGGAAAAAAGTTGTTTATGGTTATAAGTTGCATATGGCGGTAGACGATCAGAACGGATTTATTCTTGGAGGTCATGTAACAAGCGCGAATATTTCAGACATGAACGAAATAAAACAGGTTGTAGAAGAAATTGGATTAAAGGAAAAATCATCAGTAGCAGCAGATAAAGGATATGCAAGCCAGGAAAATCGGGACATGCTTAAAGAAAAAAAGATGAAAAGCAGGATTATGAGAAAAGCGGCTCGAGGCTGGGCTTTGACAGAACGAGAGAAGATATTCAATCGTTTAATCAGCGGGTTTCGCTATATTGTAGAACAGACAACCGGCATACTCAAACAACACTACGGTTTTAAGAGAATGCGTTATCTGGGATGCGAGAAAGGAGAAATGGAGTTTTATTTAAAAGCAATGGCATTAAATTTAAAAAAAGCGGCAAGAATATGTTTTGAGGTATAGGGTGAACTGCGCCCAAAAGCCCTTTTTCAGCGGGATAAAGCTGAAAAACACCTGGAAATCCTTAATGTTTCGGGTTAACGGTGATAGAAATCATCAAATTCTATGCTAAATCTGAATTTAAATTTTTTATCCGGGACGGATAGCAGGGGATTAGTCAATTATGCAAAGGTCTTTAATTATATCTGTCACATTATGTTCTTTGAGTGTAATGACTTTTATACCGAGAGATTCCAACCGCTCAATTTGATCTTTAGAATTACCTGAATAGGATGCTATAACCAGATCAGGTTTCAAAGACACAATTTTTTCTATATTAATACTCCAGATATCTCCTATTTTAGGTAAAAGTAAAGCATCTGATGGATAGCTGCAAGCAGTTGTGTCAGCTATTAAGCGGTCACCTTTTCCAATAAAATACAGCATCTCAGTCACATTCGGGGCTATACTGATAATCCTGTTATTTTCCGCATAAGTAAATGAAAAAAAGAATATAAATATAAGAAAATATTTCATGCTTTTTAAAATTATTCTTTTTCTACGTTTATTGTTCATAATTATTATTATATTTTTTATTTTGAACTTTGTATAGAAAGAATAGCTTTATTTTATAATTAGATATAAATAGTGAAACCCTCCCCGGGGGTTGGGGAGGGTTTCTGAAAAAAATGTATTTTAAGGGGGCTTTGTTTTATAATGGGCAATTAATGTGCCATTTTCTCAAAATGATTAGATAATCATATGCATTATATATAAATAAAATATAATTCAATTTTTATTATGATAAAAATGCACAGTTCATAATGCACAATCATATACTGTGTGATGTGCATTGATTTAAAGTAAGCGCAATATAAGTCGATATTTTAACAAGAGGTTTAAATGACAAGAATTATTATAATATTAATTCTTTTATGTTGTTCAGTTATTAATCATGCTGACGAAATACAATTCATATTAAAAGATATTGTTTATATAAAAACAAATAAAATATCCTTTAACGATTTGTTGGGAAATGATTTAGGACTAAGTTCAGAATTTCAGATCATATCAAATCAATATTTCTCAAATTATGAAATATCACGCTTATTAAAGCAGCAATATATCAAAGAAGTAATTTTAATTGGAAAAGGTGTTCAAGTAGAATGGATAAATCAATTTTCAAGCTTGAACAATATTAAAAATTATTTATTAAATACTTATCCGGGTATAAATATTCAAAAAGTTGATTTTTCAGATATAAGTTTTCCTGAAGAATTTAAAATTCAAAATTTAAAAAGCGAATATGAAAACAATTATATTAAAATACAGGCTGAATATTTATATTTTATTGGGAATAATGGAATTACAACCAATATAAAATTTGAATTAAAATATTATGGAAGCGATATAAATATATATCAAAAAAGTATTTCTCAATTCAATAATTCTTATGATTATATTTATCTTGAACATATTGATAGAGGTATGGCGGATCTCTCATATAAAAAAGGCGATATTTTCATTACTATGAAAGTAAAGATAATGAGAAAGCTTGAGGATAATTACTATCTTGTCGAAAATAATAAAAGCGGAAAAACATTCAAGGTGAAATTGAAAGAGAAAACAGAGGAATTATAATGAATAAAATAAAAACGTTTCTTATTTTTTTATTTTTATTTTTTATCACACAATTATTTTATGCCACAGCGGTGGATTTAAGAAATATTCTTAATATTGAGGGTTTCCAGGAAAATCCTCTTCTCGGTTATGGTGTTGTTGTTGGTTTAAAAGGAACAGGGGATAGCGACAGCGGTACTCAGACCAAAGAAATTATATCAAGAATAGCAAATAATTTTGGTTTTAAAATTAATGCGGAAAAAATTAAACCCAAAAATTCGGCTGTTGTACTGGTTAGCGCACTTATAACGCCATTCTCTCAACCTGGATCCAAGATTGATGTTAAGGTTTCTTCCATCTATGATGCAAAATCTCTGGAAGGGGGAGAGCTTATTATTACTCCTTTAATTGCAGGAGATAATGAGATCTATGCTATTGCTCAGGGCAGCATTATGACTGAGAGAGCCTTAAGAGGCGTTATCGGGAATATTTCACAGGGCGCAATCATTCAAAAGCAGATTGAAAATAATATTGTGGATTCCAATAATAATATAACTTTCATAGTCATGGAATCTTTAGGCTATAATGCTATTAATAAAGCAGTGGATGCGATCCGTCAAAAATATCCAGATGGGGTACAGGAAGTTTCATACAACAGGATAAAAGTAAAGGTTCCTCAAGAAGAGGAAATTTATAAATTCATTGATAATATATATAAAATAAATGTTGATATTGAAGAAGAGCCGAGTGTTCTGGTGGATTCTAAAAACGGAATTCTTATTTCAGGAGGCAATGTTCTTCTTTCCGAAGCAGCAATTTCCTACAACGGCATAAAATTAGAAATAGGCGGAGAAAAGAGCAAATCAGGTGAGAACCAGAAAAATGAAGACAATGTTAAATTATTAAAATCAACTTCAACAGTCCAGGATTTGGTCAACAGTCTCAATCAAACAGGGTTTTCAGGAAGTGATATTGTAAAAATACTGCAGCTACTGTATAAAAACGGCAATTTAAAAGCCCGTCTTATAGTACAATAAAATTGTTGTCATAAGAAAAATCAAATATCCTATCACCTTTGAACAAAAAAGAATCATCGTTAATTTGACAAAATGAACGTAAGAATTTAATATAATAGCCTGATTTTTTATTTTATTGAGAAGATTCCCGAGCTCTTCTATTAGAGGGGTTCGGGAATCTTCACAACTATAGATTAAGAATTTTAAAATAGGGGAGTTAATTATGTATGCTATAGTAGAAATTGGAAAAAGGCTTTATAAGATAGAAAAAGGGAGCGAAATACTGGTTGATAGAATTGAGACTAAAGAAGGCGAAAAATTAAAGTTTGACACTGTAACGCTCTACAGAAATGATAATGAAATTATGATAGGAAAACCTTATGTGAATGATATCTCAGTTGAAGGAAAAGTTTTAGAAGCTGAGAAAAAAGGCGAAAAATTAGTTGTTTTTAAGTATAAGCAGAAAGCGAGTTATAGAAGAAAAACGGGTCACCGGCAGAAATATACAAAAATTCAGATTACCGGGATTAAGGTAGAAGAGAAAGAAAAGAAGTCCAAGACAGAGAAACAGGCGGCTGAAACCAAAGCTGAATAACAAAATGATTTCAGTAAAATTAAAAAAAAGTAAGGAAATTTTAGAAGTTCATGCGGAAGGGCATGCTCTTTTTGATAAAAAAGGAAAAGATATTGTTTGCGCTTCTGCTTCTGTTCTTATTGAAAGCTGGTGTTTAAGCGAAAAAGAATTATGTCTGGCTGAAATTGAGATCAATAGAAAAAGCGGTCGCTTAGAGGCCGAAGTTCATCATAGTAAAGAAGCGGATGTGTTATTGTTCAAGTCTTTGGCGCTTAGTTTGTTAACACTTGAGAAACAATATCCGGAAAATATTATAGTAATTGTGGAGGATGATAATGGCAGGTAGCAGTACAGCGAAAAATGGCAGAGATAGTAATTCTAAGAGATTGGGAGTCAAGAAATTTGAAGGGGAATTAGTGAAAGCCGGAAATATTATTATAAGACAGAGGGGCACTAAATATCATAATGGAATAAATACCGGCTTGGGCAAGGATTACACCATATTTGCACTCAAAGCTGGTTATGTGGAGTTTATTGATCAAAGAGGACATAAGACTGTTCAGATCAAAGAGAAATAAAAGCGGGGTGCAGTATGAAACGCGCTAAAATGGAATATTTCAAAAAAAAATTAATAAAAATGGAAAACGAAATGCTTGAAAATATTAAAAGCGAAACAAGTGAAGAGGAAAATCCATTCGAAATAGACGGTGATTTAGTAGATAGGGCGGAAGCATTCAGCTCAGCTACTGTTAATGAAGGCCTTTCAAGTTCACAAAAAAAGATAATTGAAGAAATCAGAAGAGCTATACAAAGAATTAAAGATAATAATTATGGAAAATGCACCATTTGCGGTGATGAAATAGAGGAAGAAAGACTTGAAGTTATTCCTTACGCAGATAAATGTAAAAAACATATGAATAACCGGTAATATATTATAAAAAACCCCGCTCTATGGAAAGAGCGGGGTTTTTTGTGTTTTTATAAGAATTGATTTATTATAATATAAATCTATTATTTCATTGAGGTGTATGTTATGAAGCGGTTTTTGTGTGCTAATTTATTAATATTAGCCTTATTTTTATTTGCCGGGTGTGCAGGTGATATTACTATAAATAAAGATGATATCCTGTTCGAAATAAAAAAAGGCGAAAATATTCAGGTTCTGGCTAAGAGGTTAAAAAAAGAGAATATTATTAAAAATCCTCTCCGGTTTCAAATTCTGGCAAAACTTATGAGGAAAGGCGGGGAAATGAAATTCGGGATTTATTTAATAAATAAAGGCGAAACATATTCAGATCTTATAAAGAAGTTCGCCTCAGGGCAGACATATTCAATAAAAATTACAATTCCGGAAGGAAGTAATATATTTCAAATCGCTGATATTCTTGCAGAAAAGAATATAGCGACAAATGGAGAATTTATAAAGGAATGCAGTAATAAAATATTTCTCTCTCAATATAATTTACCCTTTAATTCGACATTAGAAGGTTATCTTTATCCTGATACATATATGATCCCGATAGGCTATCGAAGCGATAAAATTGTACAGATATTTTTAGATCATTTCAGTAAAATAATCGATCAAAATATCCTCAATCAAATTTATAAAAAAGGCCTGACATTGCAGAAAGTACTTACTATGGCCTCAATTATTGAAAAAGAAGCGAAGATGGAATATGAAAAACCTATTATTTCAGGTGTTTACTATAACCGTTTAAAAAAGGGAATGAGGCTTCAGGCGGATCCTACCTTGATTTATGCATTGATCCTGGCCGGTACATACAATGGGGATATAAGATATAGGGATTTTGAAATTGATTCAAAGTATAATACATATAAACACTATGGCTTACCGCCTTCTCCTATTGCTAATCCAGGCAAAACATCCATATTGGCCGCCATTTATCCCGCAGAAGTTGAATACCTTTACTTTGTTGCAAAACCGGATGGTTCCCATTATTTTTCAAAGACACTCTCTGAACATAACAAAGCGGTTTACCAATATCAGAAATTACCTGCTATTGAAAGAAGAAAGAAAAGGAATAATTGAATTTATGCGATATATTCCGAGTTCTGGAGTCTGACAACACTTTGTATAAATTCATCCAGTTTATTTTTATCCTTCCAGTCCATATTGGCTGAAAACCGGATGCCAATTATTTTATAACCTTCTGCGGTATCCTCATAGATATTGACAAGTGTTGACATGGTTTTAATGACTGTTTCATCAGGAAAATAGAGCTGTAAATAGAGGCGCTTCATCAATCTCATGTACTTATAAAAATCTGCTTCTGAAACAATAAATTTAGCGCCGTTAACGCTTATATCGATTATTGATTGCGGCGTTTTTGAAACAATTTCAAATGCGCATTTGGTAAATAGATTATCCACAGCATTTATTGCAAGATTATTCAATCTGATAACATTGGGGCGTATTATTAATTCCTTGAGTGAAACAACTTTTATCTGCCCGATTACTTCTTCTTCAAAAACAAGAGGAACAATTGCTTCGCTCTTGATCTGATTTTTCTGATAAAATTCCTTAATCTTGTCCAGCTGGGATAATATCTCATTAAAATTGGAACCTTCTTCGCTGAGAGTTTTGACAAAATCTTCATAAGTGAGAACGGTCTCATCCCGAAGGGACATGTTATTTGTATCAAAAACAACAAAAGGTTTCTGGAATTTTTTGAGCAGTTTAATTATTGTACTTTTCTCGGTCCCGTCAAAAAGGGAAATTTTCGCAATATCATAGTTTTCTGATCTTACTAACGTACTTTCTATTGTATTCATAATAAGATGAATCTTGCGGGAAAGTTCTTCATCCTGAATTGTGGGATCAACGACTTTAACGGAAATGAGAGCGTACATTTTTTGAATAAAAGTATTGCCTGCAATTTTTATCCTGACTGTTTTACGTTTTGGATGGGATTTAATCATTTCGGGTACAGAAATGCTTTTTCCTGACATGGGAACAGCCGTGAAGAGAAATACATTAGCGCCAAGCGTGATTTCCGCTTCAAGAGGCCTCATATTATAGGATTCTAAATTAAGATCAGGTTTATTTGATTCAACTTTCGAAAACAATATTTGATCACCTTTAATTTCACGGAACCGGACATGAAACTTATTATCTCTATCTGATAAGATTCCTGAAGCCCCGTTAGCGCACATTATTGCGATCATCTTCATTATTTCTTTCTCTTCTTTGTATAATTCTTCTGTAATCATCAAATTCTCTTTATAAAAGATTTATAAAATAGTTATCGGAACAATCTAACTCCTTCTTGAGTAAAGCTTTCTGAACAATGGATAATAGAAAAAACAATAAAAAAGGGGCAGAATTTACTGCCCCTTTATTTTAGCTGTTCATTATTGTTTGCTTCATTTCCCTGCCGGCTTTAAAAAATGGGGATTTTCTTTCCGGTACTTTTACCTCTTCACCTGTTTTGGGATTACGGGCTATACGCGCCTTTCTTTTTTTAATTCCAAAAGTTCCAAATCCGCGTAATTCTATTCTGTCATTTTGATTTAAATTTTCAATAGATTCTCTCAGCTTATCAATGAATTTAGCTATTACTACGCCGACTTCTTTTCTTGACATTCCGTATTCTTTTACCTCAGAATCTTCAAAAACAGTATCCACAATATCCGATTTAGTCATCTTGCTTCTACCCATTTTATACCTCCTACTTGTTTTCAACTTGTGATTTTTTTGCAAGCATCTTATCAATTCTCGATTTAAGACGGGAAGACTTATTCCTTTTAAATATGCCTTTTGCCCATGCTTTGTCAACCTGGGATTTATAAAAGTTTAAAGCCTGTACTAAATCTTCCTGTTTTGCATTAGAAGATGATAATAAAGAAATCGTCTTTTTTTGTAAATTCTTCATATAACTTCTTAAAGCTTTATTTCTTTCTCTTCTTTTAGCTTCCTGCCGCACTCTCTTCTTAGCTGATTTGATAATAGGCACTTGACCCTCCTTTTAATCACTCAATAACATTAAATATTTTATGTTATGTTAACGAATTAGTCAAATATTTTTTGCTAACTTTTTGTTAAAAAAGGGGTTCTCTATTATAATCTAATGAGTAACAAATTAAATAATAAACAGAAGGAATTCTATGATAGAAGAAAAAATAACAACAGCTGATTTTCTGAAAGGCGACATGGATGATAAACTGAGACCTCAGAATTTTAACGATTTTGTCGGTCAGGACAAAGTAAAAGAAAACATAAAAGTATTTGTCGAGGCAGCGAAAATGAGAAATTCCTCTCTTGATCATACGATTTTATACGGACCTCCCGGTCTTGGAAAAACCACACTGGCTAAAATAATAGCAAATGAATTAGGACGGACGATAAAAATGATAACAGCGCCCGCTATTGAAAAACAGGGTGATTTAATGGCTATACTGTCGACTTTAGAAGAAGGAGATATCCTCTTTATTGATGAAATTCACCGGTTAAAAAAGATACTTGAAGAAGTTCTCTATTCTGCGATGGAAGATTTTAAAGTTGATATCATTATCGGAGAGGGAACAGGAGCACGGACCTTAAAAATCACTTTGCCGCATTTTACATTAATAGGCGCGACGACAAGAATAGGCGCCATCACAGGTCCGCTGCGTTCCAGATTCGGTATAATAGAAAGGCTGGATTATTATGATCCGGAAAGCTTAAAGAAAATTGTCACAAGAAGCTCCAGTCTTCTAAATATCAAAATTGACGGCGAAGGTATTGCTGAAATCGCCAGACGTTCGAGAGGCACTCCCAGGATTGCCAACAGGCTTTTAAAAAGGGTCAGTGATTTCGCTCTGGTGGAAAAACATAATGTTATCGATAATGAGTTTGCGGATTACGCTTTGAAGAGGCTTGAAGTCGATAATAAAGGGCTTGACGCAATGGATAGAAAAATTCTAAAGATTATCATAGAAAATTATAAAGGCGGTCCTGTCGGTATTTCAGCGATTGCGGCAGCGGTCAGCGAAGAGGTTGATACTATCGAGGATGTTTATGAGCCTTTTCTGATCCAGCAGGGATTTATTAACAGGAGCCCCCGAGGCCGTATGGCATCGCGTATCTCTTACGAACATATGGGATATCCGGTTAAAGATAAAGAGCTTAATTTATTTTAAGCATGATATGTAATGAATTATAAGCGGTTCCAAATACATAGTGCCAAAATCTGCAGCTCCTCACCATTTTGTAAGGCAACATCGGTGAAGCTCACAAAATAGTGAGAGGCAGTGTCTTTTTATTATCTTTAATCTTTATTTCATCGTGGCAGTATCAAAACCCTTGGTTTTTGAAACTGCCCTTATTTCATTATCTGCTCGATTTCTTTCATTATTGAATCATTCAGTTGATTTTTTACTTCTGCGGCCTTTAAATTATCCAGCAGTTGTTCCTTACGGCTGGCCCCTGTTATGACGGTGCTGACGTTCGGGTTTTTCAGGCACCAGGCTATGGCAAGCTGAGGGAGGGAGCAGCCGATTTTTTGAGCGAGTTCGCCTAATTTCATCACTTTTTTAATATTAGTTTCTGATAAAAGTTTATTTTCCTTCATCATATTTCTCAGCCAATCGACATTTGCGAGCCTGGACCCTTCAGGTATTCCCTGATTATATTTGCCTGTTAAAAAACCCGATGCCAGAGGGCTCCAGACTGTTGTTCCCATTCCGTATTTTTTATAGAGCGGCTTGAATTCGGTTTCCACCTTTTCCCTGATGAAAAGATTATACTGCGGCTGTTCCATAACCGGTTCCATGCAGTTTAATTCTTTCGCTATTTTATGTGCGGATTCAATTTCCTTTGCGCTCCATTCGGAAGTACCCCAATAAATGGCCAGGCCGTTCCTCACAACATAATCCATGGCAAGAACTGTTTCTTCGATAGGGGTTTCAGGATCGGGACGGTGGCAGAAAACAAGGTCAACATATTCCATTTTAAACCTTTTTAATGAATTATGGATTCCTTCAATGATATGTTTGCGGTTCAGTCCCGTCTGGTTTGGTTTGCTGCCGCCCCAGAATATCTTTGTGGATATGACAAGATCTTCTCTTTTGAAATCTTTCAGCGCTTCACCCATGAGGATTTCAGCCTGGCCTTCGGCATAACCTTCCGCGTTATCGAAGAAATTTACGCCGGCTTCATAGGCTGTACGCATGCATTCTTTGGCATGATCCAGATCGAGCTGGCTGCCGAAAGTGACCCAGGACCCGAATGAAAGCTCGCTTAATTTCAGACCTGATTTCCCTAAATGGTTATACTGCATAAGATTCTCCTTATCTAAAATTTATAACTCTTTGTTTTTCAAGAAAGTATCATTTTCCAATTCCATAAAAGCCGTTCTTAATTCATCTTCTGTGTTCATCACTATGGGACCCTGCCAAGCTATTGGTTCATTGATGGGTTTGCCTGAAACCAGAAGAATTCTCAAATTATTTTCTCCAGATGTGATTAAAATCTCATTACCGTCTTCATAAATAACCGTGTTACCGTTATTTATTGGATTTTTGCCGTCGAAAAGGCCGCTGCCCTCTAAGATATAAGCAAATGCTGTATAACCTTTTTTTGTTTTATGATCAAATTCGATTCCTTTTTCAATACTGATATCAAGAAACTCAGGATCAATTTCAATATTTTGAACCGGCCCGGTTATACCATTTTGTGATCCGCTGATAATCCTGATTTTAACGCCATTATCAATATTAATTTCCGGTATATCTTTTGATTTTATTTCCCTGTATTGAGGATTTGTCATTTTTTTAGCCGACGGAAGATTCGCCCAGAGCTGTAATCCCCAGAGAAGTCCGTTTTTCCCGCCATTCGGCATTTCCTGATGGATGATCCCGCTGCCGGCCGTCATCCATTGCGCGTCCCCGGCTTTAATCACTCCTTTGTTGCCGATACTGTCCGAGTGTTCAATATTTCCTGAAAGCACATACGTGATTGTTTCTATACCCCGATGCGGGTGCCATGGAAAGCCTGATTTGTAATCATCGGGATTATTGGAATGAAAAACATCCAGCAGTAAAAAGGGATCAAGAAGCCTGGTTTGATTATATCCGAAAGCTCTATTTAAATGAACGCCCGCACCTTCTAAAGTTGGTACGCTTTTTATAATTGAATTTATTTTTCTTATATGCGGCATGATGATAACCTTCTTTTTCATTATTATATAAAATAGTAAAAAAGGAGGTTCAAATCAAATAATATCTTCATGATTCTCATCAGCGCCATTAATAAATATTATTTTTAATACAGCCAGTATCCTATAATGTTCGGTATCCTGATTATTTCCTGCATCAGGGCATGGGAATATTTTACCCGGTATTTATCGGAAGCATAAATGACATCACATTCTTTTTCTTCGATAATATGAAAAATAATCCTGATTATGCCCTGTGATGAAGGGTTTTCCGCGATTTTTTTTACGGACTGAAGAGACTGTTTTATCATGTCGAGCGAATCGATATTTTCAAGACAGATATGCAATTCTGTAAAGCGTTCCTGAGACAGGGATTCAATAGGTTTAATACTCGAAACATCAAATTGAATGCCGTTTTTCCCTTCTGATACGGCGGTCCGCATCATAATAAAATTATTATCTATAAGATAATTTTTATACTGTTCGTATTTTTCAGAAAAAAGATATAATTTAAAATTACTGATACCGTTATCCAGGGACAATATGGCATAATTCTTATTATTTGAAGTGATTTTTACAGCCAGGTTATTGATAAAGCCCCAGAGAAGGATATTTGTACCCGGTTTCAGCTTTGAAATCAATTCAAAAGAACAATGAGACAGAGTGCCGTATTCTTTTTTGTGATGCGCAAAGAGTTTTCCGCTGAGATAAAAGCCGAATAAAGCCACCTCATTTTCAAAATCGTCTTTTAAAGTAAACGGTTTAACATTTTTCTGCATATGGACAGGCTGCAGCCCGTTTTCCGCATTTTCAAACAGGTTCAGTTTGCCGTCTTTTTTATCCTTGAGATTTTTCCCGACCTGCAGGATATAATTATCCAGATTATATGTCAGTAACGCTTTTTCTTTAAGATAATCCGCGGGAGAATAAAAACTGTCAAAGCAGCCGGTTTTAATCAGAATCTCAACGGAAGCTTTTTTAAATTCGTCATGTTTAATGATCCGGTGAATAAAATCATCAAAAGAGTTAAAATTGCCTCCCATTTCACGTTCTTCAATAATGGCCAGTGATATGCTTTCTCCCAGGCCTTTAATTCCGCCGAATCCGAATATTATGGAAGGATCTTTTGTGTCCGGTATTTCTTTGAATTCCCAGAAGCTTTGATTAATATCAGGCGGAAGAATCTTGATACCGTTAGCGATGGCTTCCTGGCAGTACAGGCGGATATTGTCGGAATTACTCATATTGAGCGTCAGAAGCGAAGATATAAATTCCAGTTTATAATGGGCTTTCAGATAAGCAATCTGGTAGGCGAGTATCGCGTAAGCGGCCGAATGGGATTTGTTAAAAGCATAATTCGAAAAGGGGATGAGTATTTCAAATATTTTTTCCGCCAGTTCTTTGGAGAATCCCTGTTTGAGAGCGCCTTCTATCCATTCGGGGCGGATTTTATCGAGTTCTTCCGGCTTTTTCTTGGCCATCATACGTCTGACGACATCGGCTTTTCCCAGGGAGAATCCGGCCAGTGTCTGAGCGATCTGCATTACCTGTTCCTGATAGACTATAACACCGTAAGTGCTTTTCAATATCGGCTCAAGTTTGGGGTGAAAACAGTCTATGGCTTCCTTTCCCTGTTTTCTGGCTATAAAGGTGGGTATAAAATCCATCGGTCCGGGCCTGTATAATGCGTTCATGGCTATCAGGTCGTCAAGGGAAGTCGGCTTAAGCTTTTTTAAATAATCAGTCATACCGGGCGATTCAAATTGGAAAATGCCCATAGTTTCCCCGTGCCAGAATAATTTAAAGACCTCATTGTCATCATAAGGAATGTTGGTAATGTCGATTTTAATATTATGGTTTTTCCTTATTTTTAACAGGCAGTCTTTTATCATTGTCAGGTTGGAAAGGCCTAAAATATCCATTTTGAGCAGGCCGTTCTTTTCAAGATAATCGCCCTCAAATTGAGTGGAAATGAGACCGCTGGACATATCTTTGTAAAGAGGAACAACATCCGTTAAAGGGGAGTCTGATATGATCAGGCCGGAAGCATGGGTCCCTATATTCCTGATCGTTCCGTCCAATTTCGCGGAATAACCGATCCATTCCTTTTCACCGGCGTTTCCGTTTTGATACATTTTTTTAATTTCGGGTATCTTATTAATAACATCCGTTAAAACCTCATTGGCCATTTTATTGTCTATCAGCTTGGTAGTTCTGTTTACATTTTCCAGAGGGATTTCCATCACTCTCCCCACATCTTTTAAAGAAGCGCGCGATTTCATGACGCCGAAAGTGATTATATCGGCTGTTTTATCATATCCATATTTTGTCCTGATATATTCTTTGACCTCATCCCTCCGGTCATCCTGAAAATCAACGTCAATATCAGGCATGCTGATCCTTTCAGGATTCAGGAAACGCTCAAATAGCAGGCCGTATTTAATGGGGTCCACATCAGTGATGGATAGAATATATGAGATCAGCGCACCGGCGGCGGACCCTCTGCCGGGCCCTACCAGGATGCCTTTATTTTTTGCGTAGCTGACAAAATCAGAAACTATAAGGAAATAATTTGAAAACCCCATTTTTTTAATTAAATCAACTTCCATCTCTAATCTCTGTCTGTAGACATCCGGGACCTGCTGCTTAAAACGCTTGTTCAAACCATCGCCGCAGAGCCTTTCGAGATAGCTTTCGGCCGTTTCCCCGTCCGGAAGCGGGAATAGAGGCAGGTGTTTGATAAACCGGATATCAAACGAGCACATTTCGGCTATTTTTTTTGTATTATATAAAGATTCCGGTATTTCTTTAAAGAGGGTTTCCATTTCTACAGGCGGCTTAAAATAGAATTCTTCATTCTGGAATTTATAGCGATTCGGATCTTTGAGCGTCGTTTTATCACGGATGGCAAAAACGATTTCCTGAAGTTTCGCGTCTTCTTTATGAATATAGTGTGAATCATTAGTGGCAATCAATTTTATGCCTGTCTTTTGGGATATTTCGATCATTTTCGCAGTAACTAAGAGTTCTTCAGGCATATTATGGTTTTGAACTTCCAGATAAAAATATTCCTTTCCGAAAACATCAAGATACCAGGCAAGAGATTCATCAAGCTCTTTTTCTTTCTTATCTAAAATAAGTTTCGGGATTTCCCCGCTGAGGCATGCCGTTAAAACCACCAAACCATTACTGTATTCCTGCAAAAGTTCTTTATCGATCCGGGGCTTGGAATAAAACCCTTCCAGATACCCGAGAGAAGTCAATTTGATGAGGTTTTTAAAGCCGTTATAATCCCTGGCGAGAAGAACAATATGATTGTATTTGTCCTCTTTATCTTTTTCAAAACGGCTTTTTGGAGCGATGTAGAGTTCGGCCCCATATATTGGTTTAATATTCTGGTTAGAACATTCCTTGTTGAATTCCATCATGCCGAACATATTGCCATGGTCGGTCAGAGCGACAGACTCCTGTCCGAATTCCTTAGCCCGGCTTACCAGATCTTTTATTTTTGTTATTCCGTCTAAAATGCTGTAATGAGAATGGTTGTGCAGATGAATGAAGTCTGACATAATTCCCCTCAATAAATAACCCTTCATATTATATTTTAAAAAGTGAATTTTAGCAAAAGAACTGTTTTATAATGAGGAAAAGGCATTTCTATGATGCATTGACAAAAACTCGATGCGAAATTATCATATTTTATGAAGCTTTTATTGTCTCAGGAATTCAAATTTGATGCCGCTCATAATCTGATCAATTACCATGGAAAATGCGAGAAATTGCACGGGCATACTTATAAGCTTCGTGTGACTCTTGAAGGAAAACCGGATCCGTTAACAGGCATGTTAATGGATTTCAGTATCTTTAAAAATTTAGTAAATGATAAGATCATTGAAAAATTGGACCATAGTTATATTAATGATAACATTAAACTATCCACAGCGGAAAATATTGCCGAATGGATCTGGAACAGACTTGAAAAACCTTTGAAAGGCGATAATTACAGTCTTTTTGAGATTGTTTTATGGGAAACGGAGACGAGCTTTGTAACTTTAAGAAATGACTCTTGAGGAGATCAATCTGTGCGCGATATTCAAAATGAAAGAGATGACAGAAAGATGCCGATCCATAAGGTGGGAATTAATAATTTAAGCTATCCGATCAGTGTTCTGGACAGGAAAGGCGAATTTCAGCATACTGTTTCGCATATAAATATGTATGTTGACCTGCCGCATCATTACCGCGGCACGCATATGAGCCGTTTTCTGGAGGTGATCAGCCGCCACAGCATGAATTTAAACCTGAATAATCTGGATAAAATTTTAAAGGAAATAAAAGAGACTTTTAAGTGTGAAACAGCCCACCTTGAATTGGAATTCCCTTATTTTATATATAAAAAAGCCCCCGTTTCGGGAATAGAAAGCCCGATGGAATATATCTGCCGTGTCGAGGCAAAAATGGGCGGTGCGCAAAGGCTGGAGCTTCTGGCAGAGGTCAATGTACCGGTGCATAATCTCTGTCCATGCTCAAAAGAAATAAGCCGGTTCGGCGCTCATAATCAAAGGGGTATGATCAAAATCAGGGTTATCTCTTCCAAAATGATCTGGTTTGAGGAATTAATCGAAATAGGGGAAAAATGCGCTTCGGCGCCCCTATACAGTCTATTAAAAAGAGAAGATGAGAAATATATTACAGAACTGGCATTTAATAATCCCCGTTTTGTGGAAGATTCGGCAAGGGAAGCCGCCCTCGCTTTAAATAAAGATCCGAGAATAAGCTGGTATTCTGTAGAAGTAACTAACTTTGAGTCGATACATAATCATAATGCTTACGCATTTATCAAAAAAAATTAAGGAGGTTTTATGCCGGCAAAGAATATTTTGAGAGGGGTTTTAATCATTGCTTTTTTATTTTCAATGAGTTCGTTTTCTTTCACACAGAGGCTTGCCAAGGATGTCAAGACCGCATTGGTAATGGGAGATGTAGGAAAGGTAAAGTCCTGGCTTGACGCAAAAGGCAATGTTAATGCTAAAGATGAATCAGGCTCTACGGCTTTAATGATAGCATTAGCGGGTAATTTTGATGAAATTGCCAAACTGCTCATAGAAAGAGGCGCAAATGTAAATTTAAAAGATAAATACGGCCGTACAGCGCTGATATATGCTTCAGAAAAAGGAAATGTAGACATTGTTAAGCTGTTGCTGATAAAAAAAGCGGATTTAAAGGCAAGGGACAGGAAAGGTTATTCCGCACTGAGATATGCTTGTGAGAAAAATCAAATATTAACTGCGGAAATGCTGATTGCCAATAGAGCAAATGTGAATGATATGGATAATAATACTAAATCAATATTGATGAGTGTATCATTTAATGGTTTTGGAGAAATCGCAAAAATGCTCATTGATAAAGATGTAAATGTTAACGCAAAAGATACAAAAGGCTGTACTGCTTTAATGTATGCTTCGGATAAAGGGCATACTGAAGAAAACGGGAATATCGAAATTACAGGAATGCTTATTAAAAAAGGCGCTGATGTGAACGCAAAGGATAAAGATGGTAAAACAGCATTAATGAGGGCCGCATCGGCGGGGCATAGTAATATTGCAAAATTGCTCATTGATAAAAGAGCAAACGTCAATGCCGCTGATAAATATAATCATACTCCTTTAATGTATGCTTCGGAAAAGGGGTTTAAAATTGAAACAAGCCAGATTAAAATCGCGCAGATGCTTTTAGATAAAGGCGCCGGTATCAATGTGAAAGATAAATACGGCAGTACGGCGTTAACAGAGGCATTGAAAAATGATCAGCCTCAAATTGCCAAAATGCTCATTTTAAAGGGGGCGAATGTCAATGTTAAAGATGAATACGGCCGTACTGCAATGGCGCTGGCAGAAAGTAAAGGGTATGGTGAATTACTAACTCTAATGAAACAGCATGGCGGCAGATAAAGGATAGAGTTTTAAAAGATAATATTTTTTTACCGATTTTACCTTAAATATTCTTCCAGCGGGTTATTGTCTTAATGCCTATTATTTATTATATTAATAAATTGATTGTCTGATTCGGGAAAGAGGTTAGAATGCGTATTGAAACAAGACTTGTTTCAGCTAAAGATAAATTAAAAAAAGGAAAAGTAATTGATAAAGCTGATGGAAAATTTGTTGATACTCTCAATCAAATCGAAAATGAAGCGGAAATTGATTTCGATCTTGAAAATGTTCAGCAGAAAGATTTAAAAAAATTAGCCGACCTTATTTCTAAATTCGGAGAAAATCTTTCCCAAAATCCGACGCCTGATAATTTTAATCAGTATAAAAAATATATTAAACTCTTTATTACCGCCCTTCAAAATAATTTTGAAGTAAAAGACACAATATCAAGGATAACCTTTACAAAACAAAAACTCTATAAAACTATAGAAAATATAGACTCAAATTTATCTGAACTCGCGATAATGATCCTTTCCAATGAAAAAAACAGGCTTAATTTTCTTAAACTGGTCAACAGCATCAAAGGTCTTATCATTGATCTTATTCTTTAATCTGAATAGAGCGATTTTCCATTAAAGCAAGAAACAATCTTGAAAAGGTTATTCAATTTTAGGTTTTTTCTGTTTGACAATCGGAGAAGGCTGCATGTTATAAACATTGGTAAAGGGCGGAACCGAGTGCGTCAGCCAGACGTTGCCTCCGATGACAGAATCATGTCCAATAACGGTATCACCGCCTAAAATTGTAGCTCCGGAGTAAATAACCACATTGTCTTCAATATCAGGGTGCCGTTTGATGTTCTTGATCGGATGGCCTTCTTCATCCAGCGGGAAACTTTTTGCTCCCAGCGTGACGCCCTGATAAAGCTTGACATTATCGCCTATTTTACATGTTTCTCCTATCACAACGCCGGTCCCATGATCAATGAAAAAAGAGCATCCGATTACAGCTCCCGGATGAATATCTATGCCGGTCTTTTGATGCGCATACTCTGACATGATACGGGGTATGACAGGCACATTGTTTTTATAGAGAAAATGAGCCAGACGGTGTATGCTGAGCGCTTCTATTGATGGATAGCTAAGCAGAATTTCTTCTTCAGATTTGGCCGCAGGGTCTCCATTATATGCTGATTTGATATCCTGCTGGAGTATGTCCCTGATGCCGGGCAGACTATCAAGCAGATCAATTGTTATCTGGTTGGCCTGATCCCTGCAGTTGCATTCTTCGCAATTGTCTTTTCCGCAATAAAACTCAAAAGCCTTTTCCAATACTGAAGAGAGGTCAATAGCCGCTTCTCTCAGAAGATTCCCTATAAGTATATTTATTCTGGATTTATCGATCGGCTGTTCATCAAAAACTCCCGGAAATAGAGCCCCGCGAAGTTCATTGATGATTTTATAAACGGTTTCTTTGCCGGTAAAACCGATTGTGTTTTCTTTTATAATGATCTGATGATTAACTTTTTCAAGTTTTTGGGCTACTGCCGGCAGCTCCCTGTTCAGCCATTCATTCAGCTTCATAAAACCTCCGTCTATTAAATTAAGCGTTTAATTTCAGGTTTTTAATATTTTCTGAGATTTTTGGAAAGGATTTAAGCGCTTCAATATAAAGGCATTGACCGATAGTATGTTCCGGATTTACATAAAAGGTACAGTTAATGTTCGCCGCATCTTTATTTGTCCAATCAAATGGATCGCAATATTCTTTTGTTATCGGGCAGACCTTATTTGACTTTGCCATAATAACGCTCCTTAATATCAGAATGATAATGAATTATAAATCAAATACATAAAAAATACAAAAATACAATAATTTGACAACAGACTGAGTATTGGTTAAAATATTCCTCTAGCGGGAAAGTCCCGCTTTTTTCATTTATATCATAACGGGGCTATAGCTCAGAGGGATAGAGCAACAGTTTCCTAAACTGTGGGCCACTGGTTCGAATCCAGTTAGCCCCAAAGATTCATATAGGGCGGTTCAAAAAACCTAAAGTTTTTTGAACCGCCATGATTATAAAAAACTTTTTGGGTAATTGTGAAGACGCTGCCGCGTGGAGTTCGCGAAGCGAACTTAGCGGCCGCATGGTTCAGGACATTATAGGCAGTTCTAAAAACTTACATTTTTAGAACTGCCCTTAAAGCGGCATTTATTAATGCCGCTTTTTCTTATCTCTGATAAATTTTCTTTATTGTCCTCATAAATTCATCCCCTTCAATCAGGCGGGAATTTTTAATCAGGTAGTGTGTGACGGCGTCTTCCCTCACTCCTGAAAGAGAGTAAATCTCGGTATTTTGAGGCCTTACGCCGAAGCTGTTTAACAATATTTCAATGTCCGTCAGCTTGCTGAATGGGATCGGCTCTATATGGCGGTAGAAAACTACATAAAAAACGCCCTTGGAGTAAATATAATAATCATTATGTTTATACATCAATCTGAAAACATGCTTGGAGAGGATTTTACGGCAGACTGAATCGAAATTTTTAGTTTCGTTGTCTTCATTGCTGGTAAAATAATGAATTAGATAAGAATGGGGCAGTATTTTCTTATAGCGCTCGTACATGATTGATGCATCCTTGAAATTCGCATTCATCATATAAATACGCTCGAAGTTTTTAAGAGCCTGGTATTCTTCACCCGTGTTCCAGAGAAGATTCGCGTAAAGGTAAATGAGTTCTGTTTTTGTTTCCTCTGATGAAACTAAAGAAAGATATTCAGACACATAATGGATGCCTGAGTGATAATCTTTCACTTTGATGAATAAGTTTATGATTGAAATCTGGCAATCTTCGCAGATTTTTTGAAGAGTGCTGGATTCGCTGTTGAATTTACTGTTTTTCCAATCATTTTCCAGGACAAACTGATATTGTTTTATGGCCTCATTGTATTTTTTCAGGTTTTCAAGACAGCGCGCTTTATAATAGAATATCTCATAATTCTCCGGGTCGTATTTTTCAAGAAGGCGGAATTGTTTCATGGCATTTTGATAACTGCCGCTGTCAAAGAGCAGTTTTCCATAAAGGAAGCGCGCGTCAAGAAGACCGCTTCTTCTTTTTAAAACTTTCTCCAGATATTCTCTGGCTTTTTTAAAGCTTTTGTTTTTATATTGGAATAATGCGAGATCATAAAGCGCTTCCACATTCCCTTCATCTTTTTCTAAAAGCATCAGATAATAAGCCAGCGCGTCCTTAGATTTTCCGAGCTTGCCGTATATCTTTGCGATATGAAGAAGAATAGAAGAGTAAAGCTTTTTAGATTTTGTAGAAAGAACTGCCGCTTCCTGATAAAATTTCAAAGCATTGGTGAGCGAGTCCTGGGCTTCATAAGCCTGGGCAAGGTAATACATGATAAATAAACTGTCGTCTTTTCTTTTAGATTTTTTATTGTCAATGAATTCCTTCGCCCTGTTGATAACATCATTGTAGTCTCTGCTTTTCAATTTCCTTGAGAGGATTTTTTCAATAGCCTGATGAAAAAATAGGGAACGGATAGATAAAAATATTATACCAGCTAATAAAAACACAATTATTGAAGCGAATATAATAAGCAGATCGTCCTGAATTTTTAAAAAATCCATATTCATATCTATTTATTATAGACTAAATGAGATAGACTATCAAATAATAACAACTTGATTTGTATTTTTAATATTTATCATCTATAATTTAAATTATTTTAATAATTAAAAACAGGAGGTTATTATGGCTGTTGAAGTAAAAAAGCTCTCGAAAGATGAGTTGGAAAAAATGGGTGTATTCAAATGGCCGGTCTGGACAAAAGAAGCGTCGGAGTTCGACTGGTCTTATTCGGAAATGGAAAGCTGCTATATCCTTGAAGGCGATGTTGAAGTAATAACGCCCGAAGGCGCTGTTCATTTTGAAAAGGGTGATTTTGTGGTATTTCCCAGGGGATTATCCTGCGTCTGGAAAATCAAGAAGGCAGTAAGAAAACATTATAAATTCGGATAAATGATCAAGGCCAGAGAAAAGCGATATTTGTTTTATTACTCCATCCTTCGCGCCCGTCAATTGTATCAATCAGATAAAATCCTTCTTCTTCCTTTTTAACAGTACATTCCATTCCCTGCATAATATCGGTAATTTTAATGGAGGCTGGCGCAGGCCTTTCATTTAATGGAGATTGTGCTGTTACAACAGCGCTTTTATTATCAAAAATAAATGAATAACGGATTACAGAAGAAAATAGATATACAATTCCGATAACGATAACAATTATTGAAAATATGCGGATATATTTATAATTAAATTTCAAAAAAGGGATTTCGATCTGAGAAAAATAAAGCGAAATAGAAATACTTCCCAGGATGAATAAAATCAGGCCTAAAAAGAAGCCTGTATTAAGGCTGAAAAGTGTAAATGGAAATAGTATGATTTTTTCCAGAGGGGTTAATTCAAAAAGGTAAAGAGGTATTCCCAGAGTTTCACGGGCCGAATTGAGAGCTTCTTTTATTTCAGAGTCGCCGGGATCAAGGACGGACGCTTTTTTTAAGTTTAAAACGGCATTGCCCATATCACCTGATCGGAGCGATGTTATACCGAGATTATAAAATATTTTTGAATCGTGGTGGTGTAATGAAAGTTCGTTTAAATTACTGATTGTAAAATCCTCGGCCGCAGCAAAAACAGAACTGAATATTATAAAAAAAATAAATAGAAACAACAGAATGATTTTTTTCATTATTTATTTACTCTTTTCTTGTGTTAAGCTGTGTGTATAATCATTCAGTTTCTTTTTAGCATTTTTGATTGATTCATTCAATACCTCTTCCGGATTATTGCAGAGTTTTCCATGTCCGGGGAAGATCCGTTTAATTTTATATGTATTAAGTCTTTCCAGTGAATTGATATAATCGCCATAACTTCCGGAATCGGATATTTTGGAGATAACTCCTCCGGCAAAGACGGTATCTCCGGTAAACATGAGATTTTTAAACGGTTCATACAGGCAGATGCAGCCGGATGTATGGCCGGGAGTTTGGAGGACTTTCAGCTTATAGTTGCCGAAATCCAGCAAAACCCTGTTTTCAAGCCAGATATTGATTCTTGTTTTTATAGCTTCTTCACCATGAACAGCGGCATGGATGACATATTCATCCTGGAGTTCAATTTTTGTCGCCGCGAAACGGTCTGCTGCCAGAAGGGCCGTTTCATAAAAAAAACTGATCCCGCCGATATGGTCGTAATGCTCATGAGTGCAGATGACCAGATGAATATCACCGGCTTTTAAACCGACTTTTGCCGCTGATTGAACTATGCGGCTGAAATTACTTTTTGTGCCGGTATCAATCAATACATTTTTATAGAGACCTTTGATAAGATAGGCATGAGAACTGGGATTTTGCCCGTAGATAATGAAAATATTTTCTTCTATCTCATCCATCAATTTAATGTTTGTCATAAAAAACGCCCTCAATTGATTTTATAAATCGGAATAATTTTCTTTCAATATTAAATTTATCAAAATTCTCATATCTTTCATATATCAGCATCTCCCTCATGAAATACTTCTGTAAAAACTTCCATTCGGATTGTTCTATCGATTGAAAGAAAGAGGGATTAACATCAAGTGATTTCATATAATCATATATCAATTTTAATTGAGATATCATGTTATCAATTTTATGAAAATCTATCAACTGAAAATTAAATAGTTTTTCTTTATCCAATATGCTGTAATTATTTTTTGTGAAATGATCGTCCAGGTTTTCAGATACAAAATAATTGAGAAATGCTCCCTGGTAAGTACTATTGATTAAATGAATATCAGGATTGAATTTCAAAACACTGGCGGCGGATTCTTCAAACCAGCCCCTGAAATTGTTAAGTACAAAATCAGTATACAATGTCTCATTCTGGACCGGGTATAATGATTGAACCGGCATGTATTTTCTGGATAATAAAATATTCAAAAAAATGCTCTGCAGGGGATTCATCCGGCTGCTGGAGTGTATCATTTGGTAATAATGGGATGTTGAAGGAGAATGCGAGCAATAGTAAGTATACGCGAGGTCCTGGCCCGCAAGTATGATAGGATTTCCTCCCATTAGATAAGCAAAATAAAACGCGGATGTTGAAACAGACCCCCCTGTTTCTATATCTCCGATCCTGAATCCCCCGGTTGTTTCCATCCAGTTAACTAAATCATTTTTAACGAGAAAGGAATGCCCATTGTAATCAATATCCATATGGGCGGTATTAGCCGCGAAGCTTTTTATTGATCCTGTTTGATTAATGGATTTAAAAAAATCGGGCAGACGGGGATTTACTACAACATCATAAATCAAACGGGTTTTTCTTAAATAATCATGATCTATCAGACAAAAATCCTTTAAATTATGTATCTGCGAATCAAGAGAATAAACAAAATCAGGAATTATCCCGGCTTCATACAGCGGAATGAGCGCGGTGTCCACCGCAATAATAAAGCAATACTTATAAATATTTTCTATATTTTTCAGGGAATACTTAAGCGATGGGCCGGCTGATATGATCAGAATGGGAATATTCCGGACCGTATTAAATAATTGATTGACAAAAAAAGAACTTTTAAGATTACTGATATTTTTAATAATATTGATAAACCAGATTTCCTCAAATCTCAGGCGCGTGGCAAAATCACCCAGCTTGACTTTAAGCAGACGCTCAATACGGTCTTCAAAAGAAACGTATAATTCTTTTTTATAACATCCCCTGAGAATTACAGTCTTTATATGGGTCAGTTTTTGCAGTTCAAATAAAGAAAATATTGTATCCAGTCTTGAAGCGTCATCTTCAGGAGAAATAACATAATAATTCTTTTTCAATTTATAAATATTTTTAAATATAGAGAATATTTCCATATTCTTTTCAATAATAATTAAATTATTAAATCCGGCTCTTTCCAGTATTTCAATGTGGTAGCCAAGACCGGAACCAATTATAATTATGAGAGTTTTTTCTTTATCCAGGGGCAAAATCTGTTCAACTAAACGGTTCGCTTCTTTTTCGCAGGAATAATAACTATGGACATACTGGCCTTGAATGCGAAGTGTGTAATGATTGTCTTTTGTTTTAATTAAGGAAGGGTTTTGTTCTGCAAGAGTTTCTAATTTGGAATTATTAATCATTTATTTTTTTCTTCCTTTTAAATGTTAATGAGCAAAGCCAAATAAATTCCCAGGCTGGAACACACAAATCCCAGCAGTATTCCGGCAAGAATATCAGATGGATAATGCACACCTAAATATATTCTGGAAAAAGCGATAAGACTTGCTAAAACATAAAAAGGTATGGATAAAAGAGGGTGATAATAATAAAGTACAAAAGCTATGGTAAAAGCTCCTGCTGTATGACCGGATGGAAAAGAAAAACGGTCAGGAGGCTTAATTGCATAAGATATTTCCTCATGCTTAACATAAGGTCTTTGACGGTTGAAAATATGCTTGATAATCATCTGCAAAGCGACTTGAATAAGAGAACTAAAAGTCAGGGCAATGCCGGTCGATACCTCGCCGCCAGTTGTCAGTTCTCCTTCCTGAAGTATGCCGATAAGAAGAAATATGGCGCAGAGAAAAAACCATACAAAACCATCCCCGATTCTGCTCATAAGCCTCATAAATGCTGTAAGGACCCTGAACCTTCTTTTTGACAAAAAATGCACAAAATTTTTATCAATATACCGCCATTTGAGATTTTTTTTGATTTTTTTAATATCTTTTTTTTCTTGCCCAATCTGTTCCTCTTTGTTATAAAAATTCCGGTTTTTAAAGTCTCAAATAAGCGGGTGACAACATAAAAGATATTTAATTTTTGTTTGTCAAATAATTTTTTCGGTATTCCTGCTTAACTTTATGAAGAATTCCATTAATATAATTTGACGTATTATCATCACTATAATCGTTAGCAAGTTCATTCGCTTCTGAAATAGTGACTTCAATTGGAATATCAAAGCGGTATAAAATGGAATAAATAGAAAGACGAAGAATTGCTTTGTCGACAGAATGAAGACGGTTAAAACTCCAGTTTACCAGATGTTTTTTTATAATTTCGTCAATTCTATCCAGGTTGGATATTGTTCCGCTGAGTAGTTCAGTGCCGAATTTATATACTTCTTTTCTCTTATCTTCCGGTATAAATAATATCTCTTCATTGTCATTCTTGTTTTGAGTCATATTTTCATACCATTCAAAAGAAGAGATCTCATGGAGTGAAAGAGGGTAGATATCATAAATATAGAGGGACAGAAAAACTAATTCCCTCCCTAATTCCCTGACTCCATGTTTTATGGAGAGCATTTGCTCAAAATACCTGCTATTTAATCTGTGAATAAAGGCTGGACATTTCTACAGCCGATATAACGGCATCGTAGCCTTTATTGCCGCTTTTAGTGCCGGCCCTGTCAATAGCCTGATCCATATCATCTGCTGTTATTAAGCCGTAGATAACAGGAATTGTACCCTCTGCCGACAGCTCCATGATCGCTTTGGCTGAATTAGAAGCGACATATTCAAAATGAGGAGTCTGGCCGCGAATAATTACGCCGAGGCAGACAATAGCCTGATATTTATTCTGGGCCAGAAGTTTCCGGCAAAGGCCGGCTATCTCGTAGCTTCCCGTCACTTTAAAAACGTCAAGTTTTGCCGGATCGCCGTTTAATTGTTCAAAGGCGTTAAGCGCTCCATCCAGCAGTTTGTCGCCGATGAATGAATTAAATTTGCTGAGTACAACAGCCAGGCTCATTCCCTTTGCGGATAATTTACCTTCGTATATATTCATCGTAAGCTCCTTCATAAGATTTATCAATTATACTAATAGAAATTTCTCCATTATTGATTTTGTCTATAATATATTGCTGAATTATTTTTTTAATTCTTTCTTCTTTTAATAAATTTTCCAGGAGAGGTCTGGCTTCTTCAAAAGTGCTTTGATGTACCGGTTTTCGACTTATAATTTTTAGTATTAAGTAATGCATTTTATCCGGTGAATTACGGAAATTGATGACTTCAGGTCCGAGTACAGTCCCATTTTTAATCTTGATTGGAACTTTAGCATTGGGTATGTTAGTCATCAGGGATATAGATAATAATTCCTCCGGATAGCCGGAATTATAAAGTTCATATACACTTTTGGTCCCTGTTCTGCCGGAATATGGCTCGGGATTTATAATCTTTCTATAATTATTTAATAACGGAGTAATATCATCGCTTTTTTTTAAAGCATCAGCCAGTACCATGAGATTTTTTTCAAAATTCTCTAATTGGCTTAAATTTAAATCTTTTGGTTGAGGAACAGATACTATATAAAGATCCAAAACAGGAGGTTCCGTAAAATACTTTTTATTCTTTTTATAAAAATCATTTAAATCCTTATTAGGAATCTCCTCATCAGATTTGTTTTTAATTTCCTCTTTATAAAATGCCATTGACCGGATAATCTGGCTCTTTTTTACCTGCATCCGGAATTGATCCGGAAATTCCTGATAAATCTTGAGCCTTGTTTTAATAGATGGATCATTTGTGCTTTTAGCGTTTGTTATTGCTGAAATATATGTATCCACTTCTTTTTCTTTAAATATGATCTTCTCATCGTTTTCAACCAGAGTAAACATGCTGTATGTTGATAATAATTCTTGAAATGCGCCATTTGTAACACCGTTTATCCGCAGGAATTCATCCATTTTCTGAAGATCGTATTTTGTTATAGAGTATTTTCCGACATTGGCAATGATAGAGTTGACTACTAAACCATGGCTGAACACTGTCAAATTAAAAAATATGAGAATCCAAATGAGTTTCATGTTTAATTACTCCTTATTAAACTTGTATATAAATATACTATTATTTTTATAGTTATTCCAGTGTAATATATTGGATTTTAAATATATTATAACGAAACTTTTTCAAAAAGAGGTTCATTTTGCGGTAAAATGTTTCCTAATATATTTTTCGCCAGTATATTAAGCTTTTCTGAAATATCTGTCGCATAAAAACGGTGCCCGGGAATATTTTTTTCGTCATTCTTCATATTATTTGTTTCTAATATAACTTTTAAATCATTTGCAGTCGAAGAAGCGGAATCAATTAATTTGACATCAGGCAGTAATTCGGAAATAACATGAATAATAAGAGGGTAGTGTGTACAGCCCAGGATCAGCGTATCGATACCGCTTTCGCCCAAATCTTTTAAATATTCTTTAGCAATAAGCTTAGTCGCTTCATGATCAATAAAATTCTCTTCAATAAGCGGTACAAAAAGCGGGCAGGGTTTGGAATAAATCATCAGGTTATTATTTAAATATTTCAGCGTATTTGTATAGATATCACTTTTAATAGTTCTATTCGTTCCTATTACGCCGATTATACTATTCCTTGTGGCATAAAGAGCTCCTTTTGCCGCAGGTTCAATTACCCCAAGGATTGGTATTTTAAAATGTTCTTTTAAATAATCAAGAGCAACGGATGAAGCGGTATTACAGGCTACTACCAGAACTTTTATATCGAATTTTAACAGGAACTTTGTGTTGGCTATTGAATACTGTTTGACTATATCGCCGGATTTGTCCCCATAAGGCAAATTTGCAGTGTCTCCCAGGTAAATTATTTCTTCATTCGGCAGGAGCTTAATAATTTCTCTGGCGACAGTCAAACCGCCGACTCCGGAATCAAATACGCCAATTGGTTTTTTATTCATAAAAGCCTTTAATCACTTAATTTCCGGTTCATTTTCCAATTTCATCAGTATATAGTTCATACTGTCAACAAGGGCCTGCCAGCTTGCTTCTATGATATTCCCTGAAACGCCCACTGTGCCCCAATCGTAGCCGTTATAACGGAACATTATGAGAACACGGGTAATTGCGGCTGTTCCGGCTTTCGGATTGAGGATTCGGACCTTGTAATCCATCAGTTTTATATTTTTTATCACCGGGTAAAAAACCGAAAGCGCGTTTTTAAGGGCCGTGTCCAGGGCATTAATGGGTCCATCTCCTTCTGCCACGGTCAATTCCTCAAGATCTCCGACTTTTACTTTAACGGTCGCTTCAATTACAGGATTTGCCCCTTCTTTTATATATGTAAAAGTCTTAAAAGATTCTACATGAAATTTTTCTTTAAATAAGCCGGAGGTTTTCTTAACCAGCAATTCAAATGAAGCATCGGCGCCTTCAAATTCATAACCCATATTTTCCAGCTCTTTGATTTTATCAACTAAAAAAGGTAAAAACTGTTTTAGAATATTTAATCCCAGCTCTTTAGCCTTTTCAAGGATACTGGATTTGCCGGCCTGTTCGGAAATCAATATTCTCCGTTTATTACCGACTGATTCAGGCTCGATATGTTCATATGTCCGTGAATTTTTCAAGACGGCGTTGGCATGAACCCCCGCCTTATGAGTAAAAGCGCTGATACCGGTATAGGGCTGTTTGGTATCAGGAATCATATTTGACATTTCGTATATATAATGGGATAATTCCACCAGTTTTTTCAATTTTTCAGATTTTATGTGAGTTAAAGTACAGCCCATTTTAAAAATAAGATTGGGCATGATTGAGCATAAATTGGCATTCCCGCATCTTTCCCCGATCCCGTTAATAGTGCCCTGAACATGAACAACGCCGTTCTTGACCGCTTCTATACTGTTGCCGACAGCGCATTCGCTGTCATTATGGGCATGGATGCCCAGAGGCATTTTTATTTCCTTCTTTATATGTGAAACAATGTTGGCAATCTGATGCGGCAGCATTCCGCCGTTTGTATCGCAGAGAACCAGCGTATCGGCGCCGGCTTTTTGGGCTGTTTTGAGAACTTCCAGGGCATATTCCGCATTATCCATGTAACCGTTAAAAAAATGCTCGGCATCGAAAATGACTTCTTTCTTATGGTCCTTCAAATAAGCGATGGAATCATAGATCATTTCCAGATTGTCTTCCAGCGCAATGCGGAAAACTTCCCTGACATGAAGGTCCCATGACTTACCGAATATTGTTATAACGGGTGTATCCGCTATAAGAAGTTCTTTTATGTTATTATCTTCATTCACTTTATTTTTTGCATGCCTTGTGCTTCCAAAAGCGGCGATTTTGGCGTTTTTAAGCTCGACTTTCTTAATTTCTTCAAAAAAAGTTTTGTCTTTGGACATGGCCCCCGGCCATCCGCCTTCAATGTAATCAATCCCGAAGCCGTCCAATTTTTTTGCGATTGCGATCATATCAGTAATAGAAAAACTTATTCCTTCGGCCTGTTTTCCGTCTCTGAGAGTCGTGTCGTAAATTAAAACCTTCTGGGCCACCTAAACCTCCGTTTAAGTAAAGTTTTTATTTAATTCAGAAAACTAGTCAGATGAGATGAAACCTTATTAT
Organism: uncultured Spirochaetota bacterium; assembly: GCA_963835575.1. Taxonomy (GTDB): domain Bacteria; phylum Spirochaetota; class Brevinematia; order Brevinematales; family JAOACQ01; genus CAVYGN01. The sequence continues at coordinate 931,135 of CAWIGG010000002.1, forward strand.
TTTAGACTAAGATTATAATTGGATTTTATTATACTGTCAAGGAATAACTGACTCTCTTAAAATAATTGAGGAATTATTAAAATTAAACTATAATATAATGCTTATGCGGGATGACAGGAGGTATAGCAATGAAAAAAAGTATAATGAATAAGCAGAATTGGATTCTTGTGATCGTCGGCATTATTCTGGTTTATTTCGGTTTTTTTCTTATTTCTTTTATTACAACTAATTATGACGGAACATATGCTTTTATATCTATTTCAACAGTTGTAATAGGATTGGGAACAGTAATAGCGGGTTTATCCATCCGCTTCAATGGTGATAAAGAAACAGAATAATGGACCGGTGGATTATCAAAGATCCTGCCACACTCATTTCTTTCCTTTCTCAAATATTAGGCATTTCAAAAAATAAAGCAAAAAAGATCATTGATTCAAGGAATGTTTTTGTTAATAATAAAACGACATGGATGGCTAACCATTTACTGAAATATAACGATATTGTCGAATATGCAGAAGAACAAAAAGAAAACAGTGAAATAAATATAATTTATGAAGATGATTATATTATAGCTGTAAATAAAACTTCCGGGATCATAACTAATAATGAGCCCCATTCATTAGAATCCAGATTAAAAAAATTTAAGAAGAATCACGAAATCCGCGCTGTTCACCGGCTGGACCGGGATACAACCGGTGTGATTCTCTTCGCAAAAAATAATGATATTTTTGAACGCTTTAAAAATATTTGGCAGGAACAGAAAGTCAAAAAAATTTACCGGGCCATATCCCATAATGAGGCTCGATTTAAAAAAATTTCAATTGATATAAAAATAGAAAATAAACCGGCGTTATCAATTGTAGAATTGATTAATAAAAACAATGGCTTCTCATATTTTAAAATTGAGCTTATTACCGGCAGAAAACATCAGATAAGACTGCATCTGGCATCGATACGGCATCCGATTGTCGGCGACAAGGAGTTTGGACATAAAAAGATAATTGATTCAAATTTGAAGAAAATTACCAGACAGATGCTTCATTCTTATCAGATCAGTTATATTTGCCCTTATACAGGGAAAAACATTTCGATTACCGCTGAATTGCCGGATGATTTTAAGGATTTATTAAAATTACTGGAATTGATATACGAGCAGTCCTCAAAACTAACATAATTTGAAAATAGCTATGCTAACTATTTAATGGATAAGGAACAACGGAAAGAAACCACAGATTTCACAGAAAACACAGATTATTATTATGGAAGAACGAAAATATGAAATTATTAGCGCGGCAATTTAGCCGTTTCCAATCGGTATTTTTAGTAAAAAACAAAAAATATAATAGGCGTCGAAAGGCTCATTAAAAGTTAATATCAGTGAAATCGGTGTAATGGTTCGACTGATGCTCACCACGGCGTCTGCGGTTGCTGCTCGCGAGATTGAAATTCCCGGACAGTCAATTAAAAAAATCCCCCGCCGGAAAAGCGGGGGAAATGATTCGTATTTTGATGATTACTGCTTTTTATGGGATGAAGAAGAACCGGAGCCTGATGGAGATGGAGCCTGGCTCGGAGCGCTGCTCTGGGATGTGCTTGGTGTCGGCGTACTGGTAGTTACATGTTTCTTATCGCCCATGACGCAGCTTCCATTAAATGTACAGCCGCTTTCAACAATCAATTCGGGAGTTTTAATATCTCCCGTCAGTTTTGCGTTATTAAAAAGCTCCACTCTTTCCGTTCCTTCAACATTTCCGTTAATCTGGCCGTAATTAGTAATAACTCCAGCTTTAATTGATGCGCCGACTATAGCATTGGGACCAATAATCAGATGTCCTGATGCATCAATCTGGCCTTCAAATTTACCTTTAATCATCAAGGATTTGGTAAATTTCATTGTGCCTTGAAAATTGATATCTTCCGCCAGAACGGTATCAATCATACTTTCATCAATGTGAAGAGCATTGTCTTTAGACATATATCCCCCTTGGATTTTTTATCATATAATAATAAAACATTATAGGTTCCTCGGTTATAGAGAAAAGAAACTAAAAGTTAATCTTGAGGTATTATTCTCCTATATTATAGGTTTTTTGTCAAAAAAAATATAAAAATAATATCTTTACAAATTAGTAAAGATATTATATATTATAAATATAAGGAAGTCATTAATGAAAATCAAATATATAATTTTGAATATATTATGCTTAGCTGTCAGTTTGTCATTTTTTACATCCTGTGTGATTTATGTTTACCCGCCTCAACCAGTTCCGGACACGACCCCTCCGTCTGTTGCAATCAGTTCACCGAAAACAACAGGAAGCTACGGCCAGTATATTCTTGTAGTAGGAACTGCCTCTGATTCATCAGGTATAAATAAGGTATATGTTACGGCCGACGGCCTCAGCTATACCAATGAAATCACGGGGCTGGACAGTGCATATTGGTCAACGACGCTGACCCTGGCCAGTCCAGGCACAAACACAATACGGGTCTGGGCAGCGGATAATAAAGGTAATGTCAGTTCTCCTGTATCTGTCATAATTATCTCTGATTTTAAAATACCATCGATAACGATCGACAATCCCTCCGACGGAAGCTATGTCTGCGATAATCCTCTTAACATTTACGGTTCCGCTTCTGTAAGTAACGATACCATTCTTAATATTCAATTAAGTACGAACGGCAGTCCATTTTTTATTGTAACCAACGGTACTTCAAAGTGGACCAATTCCACGCCTGTCAATAACGGTGTTAATACAGTAAAGGCTATGGCTGTTACATCCGGCGGCAGGACGAACGTGACGCCATTGATTACATTTACATACCGTCAGGCCGTCTGGAACATCCTGGTCTATATGGAGGCTGATAATAACCTGGAATATTTTGGTCTCTGGAATTTTAACGAAATGGAATGCGTCAGCGCGCTGACAAACGGGCAGGTGAATGTTCTTGTATTGTTCAACAGTGCAGGGAATTATACAGGCTGGGCAGGGGCGCGTCTTTACCAGGTCAAGTATGATCCGACAGGAATGAATGATGTGATACAATCCAAACGGCTTTCGGGAACTATAAACGGAGTGACACTCACGACAACAGGAGTAAATCAGTATCTGGATATGGGAAATACCAACACCTTATCTGATTTTGTGGTCTGGGCAACGAATAATTATCAAGCGCAGTACAGTTTTATCATTCTCTGGGACCATGGCGACGGCTGGGGTACAGGGCCTCCTTTGCTTAATACGGCCGCTCAAAGTCTATTCGCGAATTTTGTGTCGGGGCAAAGGTCTGTACAGATTATTTCAAACAATAATTCCAAAATTCCGCCTTATAAAGGCGCATGCGGACTGCTGAATTCCGAGATCAGATGGGCTTTGAACGGAAAAGGTATGACAGTCATCGGCTTCGACGCATGCCTGATGGGTATGATGGAAGCTGTTTATGAGTTCAAGGACCTGGCGCAGTATATGATCGCATCGGCGGATGAAGAGCCCGGTTATGGCTGGAATTACGACGACTGGCTGGCGCGCTTCTGCGCATCGTCCCTCACGCCCGAAGCCCTTGAAAGCAATGTGATCGATTCTTACCATGCTTATTACATCAGTCAGGCCGCTACGACAATGGCGGCTTATAAACTATCGGCATTTGATCAGCTGACAAATGCATTTAATACATATGTTTCTAATTTGAGTTATGATCTCTGGAATCCCGGTCATACTAATAAAAGCATCAATCATTTATCTAATATCATATTATTGACGGAACAATATTATTTTAATTCCGAATTAAATACGGATGTCTGGGACCTGGCCAATCACATTAATGTTACCGGTTATGACGCGCTTAAGAACGCCGTTAATAACTTTGTTTATTATGAATGGCACAACCCGGCGGGCGATATCTTTTCCGGAGACCCGAATTCCCATGGCCTGGCTCTTTATTTTAGTGACGCCAGTTATAATCCCCCTATAAATCCAAATTATGAAAATAACCCCGGACTTTTTTTTACAAAAACAAAGTGGGTCGATTATTTAACAAACCTCTATTATTTTCCGCCCTATCAATGGATCAGCAACCGACAGATTGCCAACGACAGTATTGGCTCAAATGGAAGTTTGAATTACCAGTTTTTTGTAACGAATGCCGGCTGGGTGACGATTAATTTAAAGGTCCCGGCAGGAAATAACGACGATCTTTATCTTTATAATTACACTAACGGTTCGCTGGGTTCGCTGGTTACACAATCTTTAAATGGCGTTGGTATTAATGAGAAGATTACATACAATATTCCTTCAACAGGCTGGTATATAATAGAAGTAACTAATATTGTCTATTCTTCATCGAATACTTTTACTCTTTCTCTTTCCAATACCGGCGGTTTACCGGTCGCTGGCATCAAGTAATTATGTTGGCTTTTAAGCAAATAAAGACAATTTAATGAATTGACAGATTGCTTCGCGCTGAAGCCAGCGGCTAAGGAAAAAACCGGGTTCTCGCAATGACAGACTTTGTGCTGAAATTCTTGGCTTATCAATTAAACTAAATTATCTTTGCCTTTAAACCGCTTCCGCTACGGGACGCGATTTTCACATTTAGTATTTTTCCGATAAGGCTTTTTTCCCCTTCAAGAAAAATCATAAGGCCGTTCCGGGTCCGTCCGGCCAGTTCGTTTTTATTCTTCCTGCTGACCGACTCTATCAATGCCGTTGTTTTAAAGCCGATGAATTCCTCAAGCTTTTTCTCCGTAATGCTGAATTGAAGCTCTATCAGTTCTTTAAGCCTCTGTTTTTTTGTTTTAAGCGGGATTTGCGGACTGAAGTCCCGGGCCGCTGTTCCCGGGCGCGAATTGTAAAAATACATAAAGGCTTCATGAAATTCTATTTTTTTCAGGGCCTCTAAAGTCTCATGAAAATCATCTTCTGTTTCCGAGGGAAAACCGACAATGATATCCGTGCTGATCAGTACAGCAGGGATTGATTTTATCCACCCAATTTTTTCAAAATATTCTTCAAAACCGTATTTCCGGTTCATCAGCTTAAGGACCCGGCTGCTTCCCGACTGAAGGGGCAGGTGAACGGCTTTAATAATATTATCATGCGTTTTGATGACATCAACCAGATTTTTTGAAAGATCTTTGGGATGCGATGTCATAAAGGTCAGGCGCGGTATGCTGGTTTTAATAGAAATGATATCCAGAAGCTCCGGAAAACTGACGGCGCCGTCACTGTAGGAATTGACATTCTGGCCCAGGAGCGTTACTTCCTTCACGCCTTTGTCCATCAGCCGGAATATATTTTCTAAAATGTCTTTGCTTTTTCTATATACCTCTTTTCCTCTGACATAAGGAACGATACAGTAGCTGCAGTAATTATTGCAGCCATGGGAAATGGGGACAAAGCTTTTAAATGAGTATTTGCCCTGGGGCATCGATTCCATGAAATGATAGGATTCCAATTCTAAATAATCCCTGCCTTTTTCAATCTGATCGAAATAATCTAAAATGCCGTCTCTATTATATGTTCCCCAGACCAGCTTTATGACATCGGGGAATCTTTTCTTCATTTCCTTTCCAATACTCTGGGCCATACAGCCCATAAAAATGACTTTGATTGAAATCCTTTTTTTTTCTTTTAAGCCTCTGTAATACCCCAGCCGGCCTTCGATTCTTTCCTCGGCTGTTTTTCTGACGCTGCAGGTATTAATGATCACAACTTCCGCCTCGGAAGGCGCGGCTGCTTCCTGATGACCGTTTTCTATCAGTAAATTACGCAGGGAATCGCTTTCCGAGACATTCATTTGACAGCCGTAGTTTTCAATAAAGAATTTAATCATATTGTGTTATTTTCCCAATCTCTGGATTTGCAGCCCTTTGACGATGATTTTATTGTCCACAGTTATTCCGGCGATCTGGCCGAAGACGGCCACTTTTTCTCCGCTTGTAATGCTTTGAAAGCCGGTGAAATGAGATTCCGCGATCCCTTCGACAACCGCGTTTTCCACAAAATTGATGAGAAGGTCGAAAACAGTTTCTTTTCTTTCTTTATGTTCCAGATTTGCGATAGTCCCGTACCAGCGGATATAAACGTCTTTATAAAGGAAAGGAAGCCGGGTTACTTCCTGAATGGAAGGTAAAAAATCGATCATATTAGGGTCAATATCCGGCATGACGTCTTTTAATATCAAAACCCTCTCTTTGATATATTCGCTGGCGTTGGAATTCAATAATTCATTGATAAGGATCATGGCGCGGTTATGTTTTTTTTCTTCAATATAGCTTTTTATGATTTCAAATTTCTTCTTGATATCCGCTTCAGACAGCTTGATATTATACTGGTTTCTCTCTTCAATGATTTTATTGATGTCCTGAATGGTGACATGCGTAACGCGGCCCTGACCGAGACCCTGTTTAAACTTAAAATCCTCCCAGACATTGACAATTTTCGGATAATTTAAATAAAACGCATAGCCTGCTATAAAAACGAGGATTATTATTATTATTAACCTTAAAAGAGGCGATTTCAGCCCGGCCCTAATTTTATTCTCAATAAATTCAACAGGTGTTTCTTTTGGCAAATGGATAAAAATAAAATCCTTAGGCTTTGTCATTCTGAAAAAAACCTTGGGGTCTTTGACAGTTTTAAGACTTTCAAGGTTCTTCTTAAGCTGGGCATTGCTGTCATCTATGTAGATGGCGTCCAGCATATAATTGATTGACTCTTCGAGTCTGCCCTCCATTAGACCTAAAAATGCCAGAGCGTTCAGTACATCGGCGTCATTAGGGTCCGCGGAATGGAGCCGTTTAAAAGCGGGATAGGCATTCTCGAATAATTTTAATTCGATAAAAGAAAAAGCCATGATTTTCTGCGCCAGTAGATCATCAGGATGAAGTTCCAGATAAGTCGCCAGAATATCGATAATATTCTGGTAATCTTTTGAAGCGCCTTTTTTCTTAAAAATATCAATGGCTTTTTTTAAGGCAGATTGGCTGTCGCTATTTGACTTTTTATCTTTTTTAACTTTTTTTCCGCCGGAATTTTGTTTATTTATATATTGATCAACCGGATCTTCCAAATCAATATCCAAGCAATACCTCCATTAACTCAGAAGGGCATTTTTCGGTTCGCCGAAATAATAACCCTGTGAAAAATTAACACCGAGTTCGCAAACTTTATCAAAAACTTCCTTTGAGTGGACAAATTCCGCGATTGTTTTAATACCCAGCTTTTTTGTAAAATCAACTATTGTTTGAGTGATTATCTGGGCGTTGGAATCCTGATTGATATATTTAGTCAGAGACGCGTCAATTTTAATATAATCCACGTTTAGCTGAAGAATATGAGAGAAATTGGAATATCCGGTCCCGAAATCGTCAATAGCTATCTTGCAGTTAAATTCCTTAATTTCATCAATGAAATTCTTCACCTGGGCATAGTTTTCTATACCTTCAGATTCAAGGATTTCAAAAACAAGCCGCATGGCTGTTTTATGATTTTCTTTCAGCTTTTTAATTATAAACAAATTGGTTTCTTCATCCAGTATATCATCAACTGAGAGGTTAATTGAAAATTCATACTCAGTGAAATTGAATTTTTCAATCGATTTATTAATCATGATCTTTGTTATATCATGGTATAATTTGGATTTTTTAGCCATATCCAGGAAAAGCAGGGGCGAATGAACGCGGCCTTCAAGATCAATCATACGGACCAGGCATTCATATTTATCGATTTTTGAGGTAAGGTTATTAAAAATCGGTTGAAAATACGGCACTATATTATTTTCTTTTATGGAATCTTTCAGCTTTTTCGCCCAGCTGATATTATATTCATACTCTTTTGATATCTGCATCGATTCGTTATAGATGATATAGTTTTTTCTCAGTCTTTTGGCTTTTTTAAGCGCCATATCGGCATTTAACGCGAGATGGTGCCATTTCCCTTTTGTTTTATGGTCTTCCTCAACATCGGTACCCATAGTGATTCCCATTGCAATGGTTATATGGACAATCGTGTCATTATAAATAAAATCTGTTTCGCTGATTTCTTCACGGAAAAGCTTCATCAGAACAAGGATCATCTGCTCAAATTCATCACGGCTGATTGATTTATCCAATAGTATTGCGTATTCATCTGCCGGCATTTTATAGAGATGATAATCTTCTGAGGGCAGAATGGATTTCAATCTTCTTCCCATTTCCACAATGAGGAAATCCCCGATTTCATTCCCGTAAAAATCATTTATCTCCTGAAATGAATCAATATTGATAAGAACTAGGATAGGGGATTTGGTTTTTTCCACATCCTCTAATAATTTTCTTCTATTCGGCAGACCTGTCATTCTGTCTAAATAGAGTTGATTGATCAGTTCCTCTTTTTTTTCAATCAATTCGGTTATTTCATAACCGATGCACATAAATTCTTCGATTCTATAATGCGAATCGACAATTGGTATTATGGTTGTGTTTATATAATAAGTATGCCCGCTTTTATTATTTCCCTTGATTTCCCCTCTCCAGATATTTTTCTTGGCGGCTTCCTGGATGATATTATTAATGAAATCCTTTGAATATTCAGGGTTGATAACCGACTGATACGATTTACCAATCACTTCTTCATTTTGAAAACCGCTGAGTATGCAGAAAGCGTCATTGGCATATGTTATTTGCCCTTTTGTATTAAATTTAGACACTATGCTGCTGGAATCGATCGCTTTTTTGTATTCTGAAAGTAATTTTGCGATATGCCTTAATTCCTGTTCCAGTGAGAATACCTTCATGCAGTTTTCAACAGCCTGGATCAGCTTCTTTTCATCAACCGGCTTGAGTATGAAATGGTTTATCCCTAATTCTATGGAATCAAGAAGAAATTGTATTTCGTTATAGGCTGTGACAATGATAAATGACACTTCATTATTAATAGCTTTAATCTGTTTGATCATCTCAAGCCCGTTTTTAACAGGCATTTTTATGTCAGTGATGATTATATCGGGATGGTATTTTTTATAAAAGTCAAAACCTTCCTGGCCGTTTGAAGCGACATGGACTTTACTGACATACAGATTAAGGAATTCCGCGATTCCGTTCCTTGTATCTTCATCATCTTCAACATAAAGAACCGCCACATCCAGTACTTTCCTTTTTTTCTCCGGCATTGAGAACTCCTACCTGTCCCTTTTATCGCAATATACTTTATAATCCATTTCCGGGAAAATATTGTCCAGGCTTTCCAGCTCTAAAAGCCATTTCTCATCGATTTTTTTTTCTTCAATCATCTGTGCGAGCCTGTTAAACCGGAAAACATGCTCCTTTGTTCTTCTGACTGCGTAATCAGCCATTGTATTTGTTTTCATAATAAAAGCCCAATCGGAAGACTCCGCGAGTAGTAATTCCCTTGCCGCCTGGTTCAAAGTTCTTTTTATAAGTGGATTAGTAATTTTTATATATTTATTTGACAGTTCGATCATTTTTTCAGTTATTTTGTAAAGATGGCGGTAAATCCAGTCATTGGAATCATTAAGCCAGAATTCATTATAGCCTCTATATCCCCAGCTGGACATGGGCGGTGTAGCGGTCTGATTATCCGGGTATTTTTTCAGGTATTCTGAAGGGGTAATAGTGCCGACTATTTTACTCTTATTCATAAGATTCAGCACATTATAAATAAATTCAGGGCCTTCATACCACCAGTGCCCGAATAATTCGGAATCATAAAGCGATACAATGACAGGTTCACGATCCATATTGATTGAGATATTTTGTATTTGTTCCTCTCTTCTAAAAACAAAATGCACGGCATGCTCGGCTGCTTTCAGCAGTGCTTTTTGAGGGTCATAAGCTTGTTTGTATTCCATGGGAGTTTCTTTGCTTGTGATTTTGTGGTACTTTATGCCTGTGGAAATTCTTAAACCGCTTTCATGAATATAAGGTTTAATATAATCATAATCAAGATCGAACCCAATGTCCCTGTAAAATTCCCTGTAATTGGGATCGCCCGGATAGCCGTCCTTGGCGCTCCAGACGGATTGAGAGGTTTCCATGTCCCTTCCGAAATAGGCTATATTATTTTGAGTGACTAATGGCGCAAAAACGCCGTATTTCGGATAATGGTCGGCATAGAGCATGGCATGGGTATCGACAAAAAAATACTTGATGCCGCCTTCTTTAAGAATATCCTCCAGGCCGGGGTAGTATCCGCATTCGCTGTTCCACATTCCTTTCGGCTTTATTCCGAAATGCCTTTTATAGTCCTTTATTCCCGTAAGGACCTGGCCGCGTACCGCGTTGGGATAGGAACTCATCAGCGGAAGATAGCCATGCGTGGCGCCTGATGTGATTATTTCAATATTTCCGAGTTCCTGGAATTTTTTAAAGCCTTTCAGAAGATTTTTCTGGTATTTATTTATATAGATATCATTTGCTTTTTTAAATTTATCAAGGTACAAAACGGCTGTTCTGTTCAGTTCCGGAACATATTGCGTTCGAAGCTCTTCCTTTTCGGCTAATTCTATCAGGTTTTCCAGATGCCTGGCAGCCCTTTCCTGAAGAAGGGGATCCGTCAGCATGTTGCAGAGAGGGGGTGTTAAAGAAAGAGTTATTTTAAAATTCACGTTTTCATTTATCAATCTTTCAAAAACATCAAGAAGGGGAATATAAGTTTCTGTTATTGCTTCGTAGAGCCATCTCTCTTCCAGAGAATCATTATATTCCGGATGCCTGACAAAGGGAAGGTGAGAATGGAGTACCAACATCCAATAACCATGCGGGTGTCTCATTGTTGGCATGAAGAACCTCTTTTAAATATTAACCACTAATCATAATATAATTTGAATAATTGTCAACATATAGAAAATTTTCATTGCTTGTTTAGTAACTGCCTTTTGCGTATGAGCCTAATACTTTGAGGAAGACGGACTGCTCTTTAACCTTTTCAAGCGCTTTCTTGACGCCCGGATTTTCAACACCGCCTTCCAGATCAATAAAGAATAAATAATCCCATGGTCTCCTTTTTGAAGGACGGGATTCGATTTTAGAAAGGTTAATATTATAAACCTGGAAGGGCAATAGAAGTTCAAGAAGGGCTCCGGGCTTATCTTTGACTGAGACAAGCACGGAAGTTTTTTCGGGGTTTTCAAAAGTGTGCTTATTATTGGCAATGATCCAGAAACGTGTATAATTTTCGGGATTGTCTTCAATATTTTCAGACAGAATATTAAGTTTGTATTTATCAGCGGCAATGGAACTCGCTATGGCTGCCGAAAATTTCTCCCACGGGACCATACTGGCGGCTTTAGCGTTACTGGAAACTTCTATTTTCTCTACATTCGGCATATTGGTTTCCAGCCATGTGCGGCATTGTCCGAAAGATTGCGGATGGGAATAGATACGCTTTATTTCAGACAATGTATTGACGTTGGCCAGCAAATTTTGATGTACATTGAGAAATTCCTCGCCTATGACAACAAGAGGTGAATCGACAAACTCGTCCAGGGTTTCCTTGACAGGCCCGTCAAGCGAATTTTCTATCGGTACGACGCCGAAGTCCATTTTTCCATTTTCCACTTCCTTGAATATATCAGGTATAGTTGCAACAGGCTTCATGATAATTGAGCTTCCAAAATGCTTGCGGACAGCCTGTTCTGTAAAAGTGCCTTCCGGGCCCAGATAAGATACTACAATCGGTTCTTCCAATGCCCTTGCCGCAGACACGATTTCTGTAAAAATCTGCAGGAGCGAAGAAGTGGGAAATTCTTTTTTTGATCTGGATAAAGCCAGGGCTTTGACTTCTTTTTCTCTTTCAGGCTGATAAATAGGAATATTATTCGCTTTTTTATAATCGCCGATTTCTTTTACAATTTTTGCCCTTTCGTCTAAAAGCTCCACCAATTTAGTATCGATTTTATCGATTTTATCCCTGAATTCTTTTAACGGATTGACGCTTTTTTTTACCGGCATGGTGTCTCCTTTTTTTTACCCTTTATAAGGGATGGCGGTATTTTCATTCTCTTCATCGCTTTGTTCTTCACTGTTAAACGAGTTTTCAATATTTTCCATTATTTTATTGAATTCTATGCTGTTCAGCGACGGCAGGTCTTCCAGGCTTTTTATTCGGAAGAATTCTAAAAACCGGTCCGTTGTCGTATATATAGGCGATTTGATTATATCATCCGCGCTTCCGCTGATTGTGATCAGCTTCAAAGTAATAAGAGTGTTTACGCTGCGGGTGCTTGATACCCCTCTGATTTTATCAATATCATCCTTGGATATGGGCTGTTTATAGGCCACAATGGCCAGAGTTTCCAGGCAGCTCTTCGGAAGGACGTTTTCATTTCTTTTTCCGAATAACTCCTCAAGCTCATCGCGGTAATAAGGGTTTGATACGATCTGACAGCCCCCGGCCACAGGGATGATATGAAAGCCGTTTTTTCTTGAATCATATTCCGTGTTCAGCTCATCTATCAAAGACATGATATCTTCTTTTGTCGCTTCGAATATTCGCTGGAGTTCTTCAAGTTGTATTGATTTACCTCTAACGAATAGAATGGCTTCAAATAGACCCTTCAGCTCGCTCCGGGAATATGTTTTATTAATAAATAAAGAATTGTTCATTCTGTAAACCTCTTATAATAAATCTGTGTCTTTTTTAATAATGTCTATATCAGCAAAAAGCTCAAGCTGTCTGAGCATTACCTTTTGCCGGAAACTGAGTTCCAGTCCGCCGAGAAATGATGCGACCTTGTCAACTTTAGTTTTTTCCATTTCGGCTATTTCACTGAATTTTATCATTTTTCTGATATTGAGCAGATTTAAAATTTTTATCATTTTTTCTTCTACGCTGACTTCTCTTCTTTTTATTGGAATCGGCTTGCGTATAATAGCGCCCTTATACCGCAGGAGGGCCTGGATCAAATCGCCTATTGTCAGTTTATCCATTGCATCTGCCGGTATTGCTGATAATGTATTTCCAGCCGGGTTCAATGTATAATCGCGGGAATAATAGATATCACCGGCTTCCTTTAGATGCCAAAGATACCGCGCCAGGTATTTGAATTTTTTATACTCCTTGAGCTTTTCAAGCAGGTCCTTTTCATCCAGAATTTCATCAATATCCTCATCCTTGCTGTTTGGAAGCAGCTTTTTGGTTTTAATATAAACAAGGGTTGCCGCAATAACAAAAAATTCCGAGGCAACATCGACATTGAATAGCTGCATGGCTTTCAAATAGATAAGATATTGATCGGTAATACTGGAAAGAGAGATTTCCGTAATATCCATTTTCTCATTATGAATCAATTCCAGAAGCAGGTCCATAGGCCCTTCAAAATTTTTCAAGGTCAGGTTGCAGCCCTTTCTCATTACTCCCAGCATATTAACTCCCGTAGCGGACTTTTGATGAAAGTCCTATCGCTTCACGCACTTCTTCCATTGTTTTCCTAGCCTCTTCTCCGGCTTTTTTTGCGCCGGCTTTTAAAATATCATAAATTTTACTTCGATCTTTGACCAATTCCGCTCTTTTTTTCCGGTAATCGGCAAAATAATCCAGTAGAACCGTTATCAGCTTTTTCTTATCATCAACACAGCCCATAGCGGAGGATTCACAGTCGCTTCTGATTGTATCAATAAATTTTTTATCCTGACAGAAAGCGAGGTAATAGGGGAAAAGGTTGCATTCATCGGGATGCCCGGGATCTTTTTTCAAAGCCCGTTTGACATCGGTAACCATTGTCATCACTTTCTTTTTTATAGTTTCTTCATCATCCGAAAGGTAGATGGCATTATTATAGGATTTGCTCATTTTTCTTCCGTCAAGGCCGTTCAGTTTTGCGACCTGCGCTAATATCGGCTTGGGTTCAATAAGGACATCTTTCTCATAAATATAATTAAACCGTCTGATGATTTCACGGCTTATCTCCAGATGCGGCACCTGGTCTTTTCCAACGGGGACAGCATCGCCTTTGTATAGGGCAATATCAGCCGTCTGAAGGACGGGATATCCCAAAAATCCGAGATTGTCCAGGTCCTTGCCCTTTATTTCATCCATTTTTTCTTTGTATGTAGGGTTCCTTTCAAGCCAGGGAACCGGTGTGATCATAGATAGAAGTGTATACAATTCGCAATGTTCAGGTATGTCGGACTGGAGGAACAAGACTGATTTATCGGGATCAATTCCCAAAGCCAGCCAGTCGACCACCATCTGGAAAATATATTCCGTAATCTCTTTTTTGTAGCCGCTCTGATTTGAAGTGAGAGAATGCAGATCGGCTATGAAATAATAGGTTTCCGGTTTCAGTTTTTCATCATTCTGAAGTTTTACCCAATTCTGCAGCGCCCCGATATAATTACCAAGGTGCAGATAGCCTGTCGGCTGCATTCCGCTTAATATACGCATGATACTCTCCGCTATATATAGCCCGTTTAAACAGCAAGTTATGCTGAATCCGCGTGCTTGTTTAATTTCAAAGGTATTCAAAAACCAGCAAATACTTGAAATCCGGGAACATCTTTGTTCCAGTTCCAAAAACCGGGTTTATTGGAACGCTCTTAATAATATTTCATTTGAAATGTATAATTATCTTTAAACATAACCGTTAAAAAGAAAAAATTGTCCAGCAGGTCTTTTTCTTTATTGCCCCAATGAATATCCACCGCAATATCCGGGCTGATATTTAAACCCTTTTTTTTCCAATCATTAAAAGCCCGGTCATAATCTGCAACTTCGCCGTATTCATTTTTATCATACAGGCTGTTAAATAAATTAAATGCTTTAATAATATTCTCAAGCATTAAAACCGCATCTTTAATTGAATATTGAAATTCTATAACAAATGATTTATTAAAACAATATTTAACTTCGCTGAAATAATCATCTTTATATAATATATTGAATAAAATCTGGTTTTTTTCTATTGCCCGGGAGCTGGTACCCCAGTGCATACGTATAGGTATTCCATTGTATCTCCGGCTCATATCCTTTGCCCAGCGAAAAAAAATCATATCATATTCAGCCGTTGTGGATTTTGCATGAGAGTCAAAATGCTCATTGAGTATCCTGAACTCATTGATAATCAGCTTAAAGACAGTTAAAAATTCCTCAAGCTTCACAAATAATTATCCTCTATTTGTTTTTAATTACGACCGGGTTTCACATATGGGCAGTTCCAAAAACTCAAAATCAATCAGATATTTCCAACATAGGTTTTGGAACTGCCCCGGTTATAGAATTCTCTTGTAAATTTAATTGGCGCTACCGTATAGAGTTCGATGGTTGATGATCTTTTCAGACAGCGAACTCGGGCGGTAGCATGAACTCATATAATAGCGGCAGTTCTAAATATTTGAGTTTTTAGAACTGCCCATATTATAAATTATATTAAAAATTCCTTCAATAATCTGAATATGAAGAAGTGTCTAAATGGATCTTTTATAAAGAGACCTGAGAAATTTCTCTTTCGCTTCCGAAAGTTCAACATTTCTACGGAGCATAATCTTTCTGGTATCATCAATAAAGCGGTCTATATCATATTTATTGTTTGAACCCCAGCTGAAAGGCGGGGTATAGGCAGGCAGTTTCCCATTTTCTGAAAAAAGATTGCAGGCCTGGGATATGACTGTACCGGTATTCAGCATTGTACCAATCCCGATTTTTGTATAATCGCCAATGATTGAACCGAATTTGTTCGTCCCGGTATCAATCGTGGCTTCTTTTATCTTAATCCTTATATTACCATAGTTGTTCTTAAGATCGCTGGTTGTCGCCATGGCCCCGATATTAACCCATTCACCGGCATAAGAATGGCCCAGAAAGCCTTCATGATGCTTATTGGAATAATTTTCGACTATAGAGCTTTCAACCTCGCCGCCTATCCGGCAGACATCCTTGATTGTTGTGCCGCTTCTGATTTTACCGCTGTCAATGAGTGAATTTTTACCTATATAAGACGGGCCGTCTATAAGTGAGAAAGACCTGACCTGGGCGCCTTTATCGATAATAATAGGTCCATTATCAGGCTGAAGGGAAACATATTGCTGGATCCTGGCTGTTTTATCGATATAAATACGGTTCTCGGGTGAAATAAAATTCGTGTCGTTTTTAATGAGAAAAGAATCATATTCTATTGCTTTCGAGTTATTTTTAATAATATCGGTAAGATCGTTCAGGTATATCCCGCTTTCAATTTCTATAACAGGATATTGTGTGAGAAGGGCGGAAATATCATTATTTATGATTCTTTCGATTAAAGAAAGTTTGATTTCCTCAAGATGTAAATAGATAAATTTACCTTCCTTGGTAATCGCGATCTTCTTCATCTGAGGGGAGAGATTTTCGCTGGGAATATACTGAGCGTTGACTACTGTATTAATAGTTTGATTGGGATTATGATAAATATTCTTTAAAAGTTCTTCCTTAAGAAAAGAAAAAGGCTCTTCTTCAAAACGCAGGGAATATACATTAATATCATGAAATTGTCTCTTATATCTCTGATATGGAGTAAAAATACCGCAAGTAACATCCCAGATTGGTTTAGAGCTGGTTATAGGAATAAATTTTTTATAATCAAGGCTTTCAATCAGCAAAACGGGCATAGCGCCTCCTGAATGATCTTTCAATAGACTTCATATTTAAAACAATTGATTCTTTATAAATATATCATAATCTTTTTGAGCAAAAAATATTAAATGGATAATTAATTCTGTTTTATTCTCAGAAATGAAATTCTTTAATGTTTCCGAGACTATTCCAGCGGCTCTTTCGGCAGGAAATCCGTAAATACCTGTTGATATGGCGGGAAAAGCGATGGATTTGCAGTTCAGCCGTACAGCCTCTTTCAATGAATTAAAATAAGAATTTCTCAGAAGTTCATCTTCGTTTTGAGAACCGTCATGCCACACAGGGCCGACAGCGTGTATCACCCATTTTGCCGGAAGAAGACCGGCTGTTGTCGCAGCGGCTTTGCCGGCCGGTAAGCCGTCAGGATAGAGATTTTTTCTAATATTCCGGCATTCCTCTAAAATTCCCGGCCCGCCTTTTCTGTGTATAGCCCCGTCGACACCCCCGCCGCCCATCAAGCTTGAATTGGCCGCGTTGACTATAGCATCGGCCTTCTGTTCTGTAATATCGCCGACGGAAGCGATAACCTGATCGTTTAAATATTTCATTATTAAACCTTTACATTGTTGTTCAGTGTTTTGCAGTCCCTCACCATTTTGAGAGTTCCCCTCGTTCAGCTTGACAAAAAGGTGAGGAACTGCGGCATTTAAATTAACCAAAAAGTTTATTAAACCCAGTGCAGTTCCAAAAAATCTATATGTTTTTGGAACTGCACTTTATATCTAAAATTATACTGATTAAAAAAATCTCTGTCAAACTAATCAGAATTTGTGGTTTTCCGATAAATTTAAAGAGAAGAATAAAAAGTTGAAAGGAGAAATCTATGTTCTTTGGAATCAATACGGATTATGGAAAGAAAATGCAGATGATGGAAATGGCCTTAAATGCAAATTCGCTCAGACGGGACGTGATCGCGGATAATATCGCCAACGCCGATACTCCGTTCTTTAAAAGATCGGAAGTGACATTTGAATCACAGCTTCAAAGGGCCATTGAGTCTGAAAAAGAACCTGAATTTCCTACTCTTCTGACCGACGAAAAGCATATAGACTTTAACGAAAAGATTGATTACAGGGGTGTAAAGCCCAGGATAGCTGTCGAATTTGATTCCATCAGCAAGAACGATAAAAACAATGTGGACATAGATAAAGAAATGACAGACGCGACAAAAAACGCGCTTCAGTATAATGCGTTAATGGAAAGCTATTCAAGAAATGTTAAGATTCTTGATTATGTTATGAGATAGGGAGGGAATTATGGGATTATTCGGTACTCTTAATGTCAGCGGCAGCGGCCTGACGGCACAAAGGTTAAGACTCGATGTGATTGCAAATAATATAGCCAATTCAACGACAACAAGGACTACGGACGGCGGGCCTTTCCAGCGTTCAAGGGTTGTTTTAAGGCCTATTGACGACAGCCTGACTTTTAAATCATACTTACTCCCGGACAATATTAAAAAGCAGGTCGGCGAAGGCGTAAAAGTAATAAAAATTGAAAAAGATGAAAAACCGCCGAGAATGGTTTATGATCCGACCCATCCGGATGCCGTACAGTCAGGCAAATGGAAGGGCTATGTTATGTATCCAAATGTTAATATAGTTGAAGAAATGGTGGATATGATCTCGGCGAACCGTAGTTATGAAGCTAATGTGACAATGATAAACTCAGCCAGGCAGATGTTTGAAAAGGCTTTAAGTATAGGAAAATAAATGAAAAAATAAATTAAAAAAAAGCTTGCATTATTTAAAATATTAGTCATAATAATAGTAGTTAAAAAATTACTACGAAAGAGGAGGGGAAAATGCAAATCTATTCACGTGAACAAGTAACAGGCAATAAGCTTGATATGCTTACTACAGACGCGCTCCATTTCAACGATAAGGGCATCACTTCACAAAAGAAAGGCGATCCGGTTCAATCCTTTTCACAAGTATTATTCAATGCTGTGGATCAGTCCAATGATCTGCAGTTGGAATCGGATAATCTTGAACAAAAGATGATTCTCAATCCCGAAGAGGTTGATATCCATGCTGTTATGATCGCCTCGGAAAAAGCCAGGCTGTCAATATCTTTTTTAAAAAGCATCACTGAAAAAGCTTTAAGGGCTTATAATGATATCATGATGTTGAGATAGTTTTTGGGAGGAGGGGAGCATGCCGAATTTTAGTGAAATATTAAACAAAATCCAGGAAATGTTCAATAAATTAACACTTATTCAGAAAGTTATTCTGGGCGTAATAGTTCTTGCGATTATTGGTTCTATTATCTTTCTTGCCAATTTTTCCACTAAGCAAAGCTACTCAATGCTGTATAAATCGCCTCTTTCGCCTGAAGAATACGCCCGCGTAACAAAAAAACTCGGTGAATGGAGTGTGAAATTTGAAACAAAAGATGATAAATTTATTCTATTGAAAGATGAAAATCAAAGCAGAACAATCAGGATGAGGCTGGGCCAGGAAGGCATCATACCCACAAGCGTTAAGGGATGGGAATTATTCGATACCCAGAAATTCACCACCACTGATTTTGAACGGAACGTCAATCTTCAAAGGGCTATCATCGGCGAAATGATAAAGCATTTAAAAAGCATTGACGATATTGAGGATGTCAGTATTGAAATCAGTTTTCCAAAGGAATCCCTCTATTCGGATTATCAGGCGCCGACAACGGCTTCAGTTTTAATCACACCAAAACCTTACAGCGATTTTGTCGAAAATAAAAACAAAGTCAAGGGAATAGTCAATTTAGTCGCGTACGGAATACCCAATTTAAAGCCTGAAAATATTGTGGTCGTTGATAATAAAGGAAATGTATTGTCCGATCTCCTCATACCGGATGAAGGTACGGAAGCCTTGAAACTTGCCAGAGAACATCTTAAAATAAAGGAAAGAGAAAGAGCAATCCTTATTGCAAGGATCAAGGATTCATTAAAAGAATCCATTAATTCAGAAAGATTGATATTATCGGCTGATATTGAATTCGACTGGACTAAGAAAAAGTCTGAATCCGATAAAATTATTCCGACAGTGGTTAAGGAAAGGGATCCGACGCTGGCTTATGATAACAGTGAAGTCCAGGTGAATGTGCCGGTCAGTGAGAAAAAAACAACTGAAGATTTTCAGGGTCCCGCATATGTTCCTGAAGGGCCGGCCGGAGTGGAAAATAATGTGCCGCCGGCTTTAAAAGATAAAATGGACAAGTTTACTCATTATACAAAAAATGAGAATCTTGTCAATTATCAGAACAGCAAAGAAAAGACCCAGGAAGAAAAAGCCCCTTATGAAATAAAAAGGGTATCCGTGGCTGTTGCCATAGACGGTATCTGGGAAATTATGAGAAAAGATGACGGCGATCCCATTATAACAAATGGAGGAAGGATCGTTAGAACATATCATCCGGTAGATACTGAAAGTTTAAGGAATTTTGAAGAATGGGTAAAAGCTGCTGTTAATTATGATATAAGACGCGGTGATGATGTTGTTGTCAGAACAATTTCATTTGATCATACAAAGGAATTTGAAAAAGAAGACGAAGGAATAAGAAGAAAGATACAGCTGCGGAGAACGCTCCTTGCGTCTATTGTTGTTTTATTCTTCCTCTTCCTTGCTACTCTGGCATACAGAGCTATTGCAAGGGAAATCGAGAGGAGAAGAAGGCTTAGAGAAGAAGAAATCGCGCGTCAGCAGCAGGCTATGAGGGAAGCGGCTTTAAGGGCGGCTGAAGAAGAAGCGGCTACCGTGGAGTTGTCTATAGAAGAAAAAGCCAGGGCCGAATTGCTTGAAAACGCCATTAATATATCGAGGGAACGGCCTGATGATGTGGCACGGCTGATAAGAACCTGGCTGGCTGAGGAATAGGAGGGGTAATATGGCAGATAGAGATAGAATGACATCACTTGCGGATCAGGAAACTTCAGCTACCGCTGAACAGCAGACATCGGCTTTTCAGCATAAAGCTCCGAAAACACTGGCCGGAAAGAGAGAAAAGAAAAAAGCTCTGACAGGCAGGGAGAAAGCGGCGGTTTTTCTTGTTTCCATAGGTCCTGAAGTTTCCGCGGATATATTTAAGCATTTAAAAGAAGATGAAGTCGAAGAATTGACATTTGAGATAGCGAGAATAGACAGGGTAAATTCTGAAGAAAGAGATACTGTGCTGATGGAATTCCAGGAATTGATGATGGCCCAGGATTTCATAGTGAACGGCGGTGTTGATTACGCGCGTGAAGTACTGGAAAGAGCGCTGGGCACACAAAAAGCTGTTGATATTATCAACAGACTGACCTCTTCTCTGCAGACCAAGCCTTTCGATTTTATCAGAAGAACAGACCCTGTCCATCTTATTAACTTTATACAGAATGAGCATCCGCAGACAATAGCCCTTATTTTGTCTTATCTTGACTCTCAGAAAGCGGCCCATATTATCAGCGCGCTGCCGCATGAAATACAGGCTGATGTGGCTAAAAGAATTGCGACGATGGATAGAACTTCTCCGGAAATTTTAAGAGAAGTGGAAAGAGTTCTGGAAAGGAAACTTTCAACGCTAGCCAGCGAAGATTATACTTCGGCCGGCGGTATAGACTCTGTTGTTGCGATACTGAACAATGCGGACAGATCGACTGAAAGAAATATCATTGAAGCTCTTGAAGAAGATGATCCCGACCTTGCAGAGGAAATCAAGAAGAAAATGTTTGTGTTTGAAGATGTTATAACTCTTGATGACCGTTCGATTCAAAAAGTGCTGAGACATGTGGACACATCGGATCTTGCAAAGGCTTTAAAGGCCGTTGATCCCGAAGTTCAGGATAAAATATACAGAAATATGTCAAAGAGGGCCGCACAAATGCTCAAGGAAGATATGGAATATATGGGCCCGATCCGTTTAAAAGATGTGGAAGAAGCACAGCAGAAAATTGTAAATATTATCAGAAAATTAGAGGAGCAGGGAGAAATTGTATTATCCAGGAATGCTGAAGACGAAATTATTGTTTAAGTTCTCTTTATAGGGAGTATTTTATGGCAAATTCATACGGTAATGTCCATTCAAAAATACTGAGATCCGGGCAATATATAATAGAAGACACAAAATTTGTTGTTCAAGCTCCAAGAGTGTTTAAAAAGACAAAAGATCAGGATGTTGATGAATCCAGTAAAAGAATAGACGATTTACGGAATGAGATTAAAGCTCTGGAAAATGAAATTGCGGCAAAACTGGAAAGCAGCGAAAAAGAAGCAAGCGATATCATTGCCAGGGCAGAATCAGACGCGGAAAAGATTGTTAAAGAAGCGGAAAAAAATGCCTTTGAAAGGGTAAGAAAATCTCTTGAAGAAAAGGAAACCGCTGTTCAGAGCCAGCAGACAGACGCAGAACATATTATAAGTGAAGCGAAAGAACAGGCAGAAGACATTTTAAGAAAAGCAAATGATGAATTGAACAAAGCAAAGGAAGCGGCAAGAAAGGAAGCCTTAGAAACTGGAAGGGACCAGGGTTATGAAGAGGGTAAAAGTGAAATCGTCAGTATGGTTGAGAGGCTTAAGTCGATCATTGCCATCACTATAAAAGAAAGAGAGAGGATTCTTATTCATAGTGAAAGGCAGATAATGGGTCTTGTGCTGACCATGGTAAAAAAAGTAGTTAAAAAGATAACCCAGGAAGATGCGAAAGTTGTCATGAATAACACAAAAGAAGTGCTTTCCATTGTGCGAGGCGCAATGATGGTTTATATTCATGTTAATCATGATGATTTCAACTTTGTTACAAAGCATAAAGACGAATTAATAAAAATGATAGAAGGAATGCCGGAAGTCAAAATACTGGAAGATCCGACTGTTGATAGAGGCGGCGCTTATATTGAAACTGATATCGGTGAAATTGACGCCAGAATTTCTACACAACTGGAAGAAATAGAGAATAAGATTAAATTTTATGTTCCAATTAAGGTGCAGGGAAAAATGGCTGATAAAAAAGATGAAGATTATATTCCCCAAGATGAAGTTAAAGAAGATCTATTGGAGGAAAATGAATCCCTTCGAGAAAAATAAGGATTAAATATATGGACGAACATAAAGATATGGATATTAATAATGATATTTTTAAAAAATATGAAAAATCCATAGAAAGGGTTGTCCCGATCAAAACTATAGGAAGGGTCAGCGACGTTGTCGGCATTTCAATTGAATCAGTCGGTCCATTCTCATCAATCGGGGATGTCTGTGTTATTGAAACAAACGGACAGACACCAGGCAAGCTTAAAGCGGAAGTAGTCGGCTTTAAAAAAAATAAAACTCTCATTATGCCTCTCGGCGAAGTAAAAGGTATTTCACCCGGTGTGAAAATCATCAATCTCGGCAGAAAGCTTGAAGTGCCTGTCGGCAGGGAATTATTGGGCAGGATTCTCAGCGGCGACGGTACACCGATAGATGGAAAAGGTGATTTAATAACCAATGAAGTTTATCCGGTTGATAGAAATCCTCCCAGCGCCTATAGCAGAAAAAGAATTACAGAACCGATCACCACAGGCATAAAGGCGATTGACGGTATATTGACCATAGGAAAGGGGCAGAGAATAGGTATATTTTCAGGAAGCGGTGTCGGAAAATCAACATTGCTCGGTATGGTTGCCCGGAATACATCGGCCGATATTAATGTCATAGGCCTTATCGGTGAAAGAGGAAGAGAGGTCAGGGATTTTATTGAAAGAGATCTGGGCGAGGAAGGTTTAAAAAGATCGGTAGTCGTTTCTGTTACTTCCAATGAACCGCCTTTAATGAGGATCAGGGGCGCATATGTCGCGACTGCCATAGCAGAATACTTCAGGGACCAGGGCCTTGACGTGATGTTTATGATGGACTCGATCACCCGTTTCGCCATGTCGCAAAGGGAGGTCGGACTGGCCATAGGGGAGCCGCCTGCGACAAAAGGTTATACTCCCAGCGTATTTTCGGTACTTCCCCGCCTGCTTGAACGTACCGGCACAAGCCAGACCGGGACCATAACAGCTTTTTATACTGTGCTGGTTGAGGGCGACGACGTAAATGAACCGATATCTGACGCTGTCAGAGGTATTCTCGATGGACATATTATTCTGGCCAGAAATCTTGCCGCAAAAAACCATTACCCGGCGATAGACATATTGGGAAGCGTAAGCCGTCTCATGGTCGAAGTAACTGATGAGAACCATCAAAAGAACGCAAATAAGCTGCGTGAAGTCCTGTCTACTTACAGGGAAGCCGAAGACCTTATAAATATAGGCGCTTATGTCAGGGGAAGCAATCCTTCAATCGATTACGCATTGACTAAAATACAGCGGATAGAACAGTTTACAAAACAGGGTATTTTTGAAAAATCAAGTTTTGAGGAAACACTGGCCAAGCTTCATTCAATATTTGAAGAACCCCGCCGGCGTTAGTATCACAATTCTATAACAGATAATAAATAAAAAAACAACATTTCAAATTAAGCCCTTTTTTAATTGACAAATCAACATATTATTTTATAATTTACTGCTTTGAAAATATTTAAGGAGCAATTTATGAAAAACATGGCGGCTTTGACAGTTATTATATTATTTTTAAGTATGTCTTTTTGCTTTTCTGAAAATCTTACTCTTCTATCTATAGGAGCAATGCCGAAAGGTATAACTGCGTCGGATGGCTCTCAGATCAATTCCTCTATTTTAGAAAATTTGCAGGATCAGAATGATCTGCTGAATAACATATATATTAAAAACAATGTTCTGGAAGCGTGGGTAAACGGAAAAATCAACAGCATCAATTCCACCAATACCAATATAATCATTAAAGGAAAAAATAAGATTATTCCTAAAAAGATACCCGCGGTATCATTAAAAAACATATCCCCTGCTTTATTAAAGAATATTAATTCTTATGTAAAGCTTGATAATATATTAACAGTATCTTTAGCTTCAGCCGCCGCAAAGAATGCGCCGCAGACAGTTACTTTAAACTTTGTTCTACAGGACGGTCAGGGCAAAAAAATATCATCATCTTCCTGTGTTATTACAATGAACAGGCTGAAAGATTCTGTTTTTATGAATAAAACAATAAAAGAAGCATTAGTGTCTCTTTATAATTTATGGGCACGATATTATTATATACCTAAAAAAACCGGCTCTGTTATTTTAAGCGTTATTCCCAAAAATACGGATATATCTATTAAATCACTGGATAAAAAAATGAATAACGGTAAAAACGACCAGCTTCCAATTGGGACATATGCAATGGTTCTCTCGCTTTCAAATTATAATACTTTGATTACCAATATTTCAATAAATGAAAAACCGCTCACATATAAAATTACCTTACAGAAAATATCAATGAAAACAAATGATACCGGCGTTATCAAGACAGGAAGCATTTTTATAGATGCGGATATCCCCAATGCCAAATTCCTTATCGTTGAGGACGGTGTCAGTGAAAGAATACCATATCTGGCTACTAATTTAAGCATTGGTCAGAAAACAATCATTTTTGATGAAACAATGGAGTATAGTTATAAAAAAGTAAATACTGAAGTAAAAGAAAACAATACTGTTTATGAATTTACAAAGTTAGTTAAAAAAGGTTCGGGATTTAAAATGGCATGTAATATTGACGGGGCTTATGTAATCATGAATAAAGAAATAGCGGGAATAGTATCAAACGGTACATTTGAATATTCCGGGCTGGCAGGACTGTACGGGCTGACGATTATGAAGGATAAATATGCCGCGGTCCGCACAAACATAACCCTGAAAAGCGATAGTATTGAAAATATTACAATAAGCCTTCAGCCGAAAAAGATACCGGGCATTATTGTCACTCCTCAAATAAACGGCGCCGATGTATTCCGGGATAACAAAAAAACCGGCATAACTCCTTTTTATTTATATTCTGAAGATACTGACAACATTTCCCTGCAGATTGCGGCTACCAATTTAGGCTTCAATAATGTTTCGACAAATATGCCCTGGAGATGGACGAGCGAAAATAATATCTTATTTTATATGAATCCATTATTCGGAGATATTAAAATAACTACTTTACCGGATGATGCCGCTGTTACGATTGAAAGCGCTTACAGAGGAAAAACGACCGGAGGAAGCTTACTGGTCAGGGATCTGCCGGCCAAGACAATCAAGGTCAGAATTGAAAAGCCGGGTTATAAAATTACCAGTACAAATATTTATATCGCTCCCAACATTGAGAACCAGTATAATTTTACTTTAAAGGAAGCTCCCGCAAAAGCTTTTATCACATCCAATCCGGAAAAGGGCTTTGAGGTCTATGTTAACGGTGAATATGCCGGTATGAGCGGTGAGAGCACTATTCCAATGGAATTCGGCAAGATTAATATACGCTTGAAAAAAAGAGGCTTTAAATCGATCATAACAAACATTGAAGTGAATACAAAACAGACCCTGGATTTGAATTTTACATCAACACCCGGAATAGGTGAAGATGAATTTGCGGAAAATCTCCTTCAGCAATTGAATGTAATAAATTCTTTAATTGAAAACAATGATTTTGATAAAGCTGTTTCCAACACACAATCTGTGCTGAAAACAATAGAAGTTTCAGAATACTCTGACATCGATGCGGTAAAAGATGTTCAGATAAAGATAGAAGCCAAGGCAAAATGGCTGAATGAAATAGGTAAGATTGATGATACGATAGCTCTTGGGGACGGAAGCGTTAACCGCCAGGATTATGATTCGGCGCTTAAGAATTATGAAGATGCTATGAGCCTAATTGTACAGACAGGGGCTTCTGAAAGCGGCTATTTTGCAGAAAAGTTGAAAGATCTTCAGGCTAAAATCGATACGCTTAAGAAAAAGCAGTCTGATCAGGAGCAATCTTCTGAAGCTAAGAAGCTTTTAAGTAAAATAAATCCAATAATAGCTGACGGTGATAGTTGTTCAGACAGGGGTGAATACGCCCAGGCGGGAGAAAAATATACGGAAGCTCTAAAATTAATTGATGTTTCAAATTTAAAGGATAATCAAACAGTAAAATTAAGCAGGGAAAGACTTGAAAAGAAAGCTAAAAAAGCGGCGGAATTATCGAAAGTCAGGGATGACTGGTGGCCGAAAATGACAAGGAACTGGGACGGCGCTTCATTGGATTTTCTCGGAGGATTTATATCGTCATCCGGAGTGTCATTTGATTCTTCTAAACTCAATATACCCGCGTATTTCAGGCTGGGGATTCATATTATTCCGTTCTTCGGAATTAGTTTAGGGGGGATGTATAATTTTACCTATTCCAGTCTGAAGAGCAGCGAACAGTATGCTCTATACGCTGTTACAGCGGGTGCAATTCTCAGGATACCGGTGATGGCGCAGCTTTCACTTTTCGGCGAATATAATTTCGCTCTTTCGGATTTTTCAACCTTTAATATTATGGATAAAGGCATAGTTAATGCAGGCGCCGACATAAAATTCGGTTTCTTCGGCATAAAACTATTTTATGAACTCGGTTATTCATCATCATTCCAGAAAATGTATCAAGGATTAGGGGCGGGAATTTCATTCTGGTTTACTGAAGAATAATTTCTTTTAAAAAAGTTAGGGGGATTCCATGATAAAATTGATATTCCGTATTGTGATTATTCTAATACTGCCAGTTTTATTCTATCCGCAAAGCGTAAAATCAAAAAATAATACACTTATCGCTAACAGGCTTCCGGACGGAAATTATGTGCTCGAAAACAATAAAATAAAGATTATTATTGCCCCAAAGTTTGGCGGAAGGATCATTTCCTTAATGAGTAAGGATAATCAGGAAGAAGTCCTGCAGTCTTTTAATGTCAGCAATACTTCCGCGGGAGGGGCATTATATGATATTTTCGGCCGCCAGGACTGGCCGGGAACGGCAAATAATAATTACAATGTTAAAAATGTCTCTCTCACCAAAAATGAGGACATATTGTCTTTTGAAATGAACTATTCACTGGGCGACAGCCTGAAAGAAAAAAACGGCCTCATCATTAATAAAAAAATATACCTGGATGATTTTTCTTCCGCTGTCCATACAACGATTGAAATTCAGAATAATTCTTCAACATCTATTTCATTTCAATATAAAAATGCTTCAAAAATTGCCCTTGGAGCCGCTGAAGAAGGGGTAAAAATAATTTGGGTCCCTCTTGAAAAGGATATAGCTGAAATTGGTTTTTCGCCGATGAGCGGTTCGCATGGCGGCCGTATGTATCCGACCGGCGGTTTTATCGGACTTACCGCAAAAGACACAAAAACAGCCGCGATCTGGGTTTTCGACCCTCAATTGATTGATTCATTTGATACTTTTCACAGTAAAGATGCGGCCTCGCTGGAATTGTCATTCCAGAATATCAGCCTGGAACCGAAAAAATCAGTTATTTATGAAATGGATATTGTTTTAATGAGCGATATGAAAAATATATCCGGAGCTGATTTAAAAAACAAAGTGATCGGCGGTCTGGATTATCAAATCAAAAATAACAGGATTTTATTGGATGGTTCGCTTTATACATATTCAAAAGAAGCTCTATCCAATTTAAAATTAGTTGTCAGTATTTATGATATGCTGGGTGGATTGATTCAAACAGTCAAAGAAGAAACAATTGAAAATATCATTCCTGACAATCCTTATAAATACAGCGGCGTTATTGACAGTATCGGAAAACTCAAAGCCCCGGTATGTAAAGCGGTGATTAAATTGATTGATCCGCAGGGAGTGGAAATATTTTACTCTGAAAAAAAAATAAAAATCGGCGATTTAGTCCCGGATTTTAAAAATCCTGTGACTGTGAATTTCATGTGGGTGCTCAATCAGCCTCTTTATCCAAAACCTGAAGACTGTATAAAAAACCTGGGAAATTATAATCAGATATATTCAAACATATTCGCAATATATGAAAAGCATCCCCTGGTAAAATCGGATATTGCTGTCAGCGGAGCGCTTCTTTATCAAATGATACAGTTCTATCCTGATCTTATTGAAAAATTGAAGTATTTAATCGGAACACGCAAAAACTTGAATTTAATGATTACCGGCTTCAGCCATCCTTTATTCCCTTTTATATCATCAAATTCCATATCCATGCAGATAAAGCTGGATAAGGAATTGAAATCACTTCTTTTCGGCGTGAAACCCGACGGGATCTATTTTCCAGAACTGGCTTATAAAGACGGTGTTTTTGACATACTATTGAAAAACGAAATAACCTGGGGATATTTCAGCGACGCTTCGATTAAAGACTATTATAAAAATATGACCGATATTGATTATTTCGCTCCTTCAAGGGTCATCAGTTCTGGATTTGGAATGAACTGCCTGATCAGGGACCAGGATGCTCCGTATATCCTGATGAAACAGACAGAACAGTCTATTGATGAGTTTATTCAATATCTGGTCAAACTTCAGGAAAAGAACAAGGAAGGAAAGAGGGTCCTGGTCGTAGCGCAGAAAGGGGAGTTTTTCGGGACTTCAGACTATATGGACAGATTATTTACCAGGCTTGAAAGAATCAAATGGGTGAAAATAATGAGCGGTTCTGATATTTTTAAAGCTGTCATTCCGACACAGACGTTTTTGGGTGAAAAAATTACAGGCGGATGGTTTGTTGATGAAGATTCGAAAGCGGCATCATATAAGCCGTGGATAGAGACGGAAAATAAAAAACAGGTATTAGCGGATCTGAATGATGTGGAAGACAGTGTCTTTAGAAACGGAGAAAAGATCGATACTGCCAGGGGATATTACCAGGAGCTTGATTTCTCCATGCCCGTTAATATTTATGAAGAATGCAGGGAGAAATTAATTTTTGCCGAGCAATCCGACTGGTTTTATGGTAATAATGTCAAAGGGCTTAGTATAGTAACAAACCAGCTTGATAATACAAGAAAACTTATTTCTACGGTTTATGATAATCTGATGAGTGTGGTAAAAAAACAAAAAATAAATGTTCCTCTGATCAAAGATAAAGGCATTAAGCTCAATGATGAAGAAAAAGACAGAATTTTATCAAAAATACCTGCCGGGAAGTTCCAGATCTGGGAAAAGACAGTGGAACCAGCCAAATTAACATATGCGTCTTCAATTAATATCAAATTCAGGATTTTTGATAAAAACAACGGTATCGATTACAACAATGTCTATATAATAGTAAATTACAATGACAGCGATGATTATTACAAAGTTAACGCAAAGATGATGTTTAACGGCTCTATGATGGGCAATATCGGCGGCGGAAGAACCGGGGACGAAGGAAAATTTTATATTTATGCAAAGGATAGAAAAGGCAATGAGGCGCTTTCCGATAAATTTACATTTGTCATTGAGCCGTAATATTATCTACAGATTTAAACCGAACTGGTCGGCTATTATAATATCTACTATCCCTTTTTCAGCCCTTTGAGGCCTTGAGGAATTTATTTTTTTCATATTTTCCTTGTAGGATGAGGCATTTTTCAATAGTAAAGAAACTTCTTTGAAAAGATAATCGGGCGTAAGGGAGTCTTCCTCAATAATAATCCCTCCGGAATTGGATGCAATATATCCGGCGTTTAATAACTGGTGGTTATCCGGGGAATTTTTAATTGGAATTAGGATGGGCGGACATTCATAATGAATGCATTCTGATATTGAAGTCGCTCCTGCCCTGGAAATAACACAGTCTGCGGCTGAAAAAAAATAATCCATCCTTTCAATAAATTGAAAAACCCTGATATTCGGATATTTTGATTGAATATCCTCAAGCTTATTCTCCTGAAGCAGTTTGTTGTACTCAACAGATCCTGCGCTCCATATCACGCCTATTTTTTTCTCCAAAAGCATTGGGAAAATTCCCTGCACACAGTCGTTCACTATTCTTGAACCCTGGCTGCCGCTTGTTATTCCAATGACAGTAGCAAATTGATCGATCTGAAAAAAAGACTTTGACTTTGTTTTGGTTTGAAGCTCATAATAGAGGGATGGATTTCCTGTGAAAACGGCTTTTTTTGCCGGGATTTTTTTCGTTCCGGGAAAAGAAGTGAATATCTTTCTGGCAAAAGGCGAATATAAACGGTTTGTTATGCCTGCAACGCTGTTTTGTTCTATGATATAAAGCGGTTTTCTGAGAATTATGGCCGCTAACGCTACAGGGTTTGAGATATAACCGCCGGTAATCACTATCATATCAGGATTGAATTTTTTTATCAGCCGGAATATTTTAAAAAATGAGATTAGTATCTTTATTACAAAAAGAGGAGTTTTCAGCGATAGTCTTCTGGACATATTTTTCAGCTGAAGCAGGATCCTGTCTTTTTCATCCACTTTAGATACAATTGGATAATTCAGGTCGAAAGCGCTCATGACATAGCGGCATTCAATATTTCTTTTTTTTATTTCCTTATAAACAGCTATCCCTGGCACAAGGTGACCGCCGGTTCTTCCGCCGCTGATCAAGGCTTTCATTACATTATCCTTATTATTAAAATCGATAGATTTTAATGCCCGTTGTTTGAAATAGCAAATTTTATATTTTCAAAGTATAATTTCAATATGAATAAATTGAAGCTTTAAATATTATTCGTTTTATCAAAAGATTTTATTAAATTGAATAATGAAGCCTTTAACATAACAAAAAAGCAAATATTGGAATCTGTTAAAAAGGCTGAATATTTTATGTTATCCTTGTTAAAACCGGGTTATGTTATAATCCTGAAAATAAAAAAAGGAAAGGAAAAGAACAGATATGGGCGGCTTTTAGCTGAAATCTATTATAATAATCAGAATATTAATATTTATCTTATTCAAAACGGGTATGCTTTAAAATATTTTATCGATTATGTGCATTATAAAGTAAAAAAAGTATATATTAATGCCGAAAATGAAGCGATGAATAAAAGAACCGGCTTCTGGCAATATAAAAGATTATAATAGCGGATTTTATTTGTTAAGGAGGAAATGGTATGAAAGGAATTTTTGTCTTAATCACAGTTTTATTAGTGTTTATTACACTCAATGTATATGGCTCTGATGACAGTATCTGGAGTAATAGAAATACTGCTGAAGGAGCTAAAGCTTCTTACGAATATTATAAACAGCAGTTTAATAATGAAAAAAACTATGAAAACGCATGGAAATTCTCACGAGCGGCGCATTTTTATGCGGATAATTTCATAAAGATTGAGGATCAAAAGAAAAAGGTATTTACTGAAGGGAAGGAAGCCGCTGAAAATGCTACTAATATGGAACCGGATAAGCCCGAAGGACATTATTACCTGGGAATATGCCTTGGTTCATGGGCTGAAGCTAACGGAATTCTGAACAGCTTATTCACGGCCCCTTCAATATTGAGGGAAGCAAAAAAAACAATAAAGATCGAACCGTCTTTTGAGAACGGTTCCGCATATATGCTCAGCGCCAGGGTTTATCATAAAGCTCCGGCCATTATCAGCGTCGGGGATAAAGATAAGGCTCAAAAAGATTATGAGAAGGCTATTGAATACGGGCCCGGCAACCGGGTAGCCTTCCGTTTTTACGCGGAATTCCTGATGGATTTCGATAAGAAAAAAGCGAAAGAAATCATCCTGAAAGGCCTTGATATACCGCTTGATGAAAGTAATAAATACAGTGAAGAAAACGAAATACAATTACTGAAAGAGCTGCAGACAAAGCTATAATTGATTGACCGTTTCTTCCTCCGCTTGCGCGCCGGTTTCTTGATTTTTTATCTTTTTATTGCTTAAGCTCAATATAATCTTTTTATTCTTAAGCGATATTTTTATTTCAACCGGGCTCTTTAACTCGTCAGTGTTGATATTCTCCTTAAGCAGTAGTTCTGTTGAGGGAACTTCTATAAATTTACTGATTGCCCTCGAAAGAGACCTGGCCCCGTATTTACTTTCATATCCTTCTGAAATGATCAAATTCTTTGCATCCTGGCTTATTTTAAATTTGATCCCTTTAAGCGACAGATTTTCGTTCAAGTCTTCAATCATCTTATCGAATATTTCAATGAGTATTGATTCATCGAGAGGATTGAATATGACAATGTCATCAATCCTGTTCAGAAATTCAGGCTTGAAATACTGCCTTAATTCAGAATAAAGGAATTCCTTGTTTTTTTCCTGACTCGCTGTCATATCGGAAAAACCCAGATTGCCTTTATTTGCCAGTTTATCAGTTCCAAGATTGGATGTTAATATTATTATTGAGTTTCTAAAATCAACTTTATTTCCGAGGCTGTCTGTGATAAAACCCTCATCCAGGATTTGAAGCAGCATATTAAAGACATCCGGATGGGCCTTTTCAAGTTCATCAAAAAGAATAACAGAGTAGGGCTTCCGGCGGATTCTTTCCGTCAATTCGCCGCCGGATTCATGGCCGACATAGCCGGGAGGAGCCCCGACAAGTTTAGAAACATTGAATTTTTCCATATATTCGCTCATATCAACCCTGATAAGGTCTTCTTCAGAACCGAATATGAATTGGGCCAGCGCCTTTGCCAGGGCTGTTTTACCGACCCCAGTCGGCCCGATAAATATAAGGCTTGATATAGGCTTTCCGATTTTTTTCAATCCGACGATGCTTTTTTTAATGGCGTTTGAAACTGTTTCTATCGCCTCTTTCTGGCCTTTTATAGTCTTTTTCAAAGCCTCATTGATGTTTAAAAACCTTTTTTTATTATTTTCATCATCCAGCCGGTTCATCGGGATGTTTGTTATTGAGGAAAGGACCAATTCTATGTCTTTTTGATCAATAATAACCTTATCTTTTTTATTGGCGTTCAGCCATTGTGTTTTTGCCTGCTCATAAACCCCGCGGAGTTCTTTAATTTTATCCCTGATATAAGCCGCTTTTTCATAAACCTGAGATTTAACAAGATGGTTCTTTTTGTCCTCCAGGTGATTGATTTCATTTTCAACCTTTAATAATTCTTCCGGTTTACCGTCCAGGGAAATACCGCAGAAAGCTCCCGCCTCATCTATCAGATCGATGGCTTTATCCGGTAATTTTCTGTCGGTGACATAACGGTGTGCCAGTTTAACAGCCGCAATTATAGCCCTATCTGTATAAGACACATTATGATATTGTTCATATTTAATTTTTATTTTAGATAGAATTTCTATTGTTTCTTCAATTGTCGGTTCATTAACGATAATAGGCTGAAATCTGCGGAGAAGGGCTTTATCTCTTTCAATGCGTTTTCTGTATTCATCAAATGTCGTGGCGCCGATGCAGCGGATTGATCCTCTTGCCAGAGCGGGCTTAAGCATGTTGGAAGCGTCAAGCGCGCCTTCAGCGTTGCCGGCACCGAGAATTGTATGAATTTCATCAATAAAGAGAATCACATCTTCCGAGTCTTCAGCCTCTTTGATGATATTCTTCATCCTTTCCTCAAATTCCCCGCGGTATTTGGTTCCGGCGACAACAAGCCCCAGATCTAAGAGCATTATCCTTCTATCGATGAGTTTATCAGGAATTGTATTATTTGATATCAGCTGGGCCAATCCTTCTATAATAGCGGTCTTGCCGACTCCCGGCTCCCCGATAAGTATGGGATTGTTTTTCTGCCTTCTGCATAAAACCTGTACAATCCTCTTAATTTCATTTCCCCGGCCTATAACAGGGTCTAATTTACCCTGCTGCGCCATTTGAGTCAGGTTTTTTGAAAAACGGTCAAGGAATTGCGTTTTTATTTGTTTTTTCTTTACTTTTGTAACATTTATTTCCCCATATCCGACAGTCTTAATGACTGCCTGGCGCATAAAATGAATATCAATATTTCTATTCGCAAATATTATCGGAATAAGCGCATCAGGGTCTTCTTCCGCTAATAATCCCAATAAAATATGCTCCGATCCGATATAATTATGTCCGATGATTTTTGATTCCTGCTTGCAGAGATCAATGACGTTTTTAAAACGTGTCGAAGGAGGAATGCCTCCCAGCGTGAGGGTATTTGTGGATTTGCTCCTCAATATCATTTCCAGTTCCCTTTTTATATCGTCAAGGTCTAGTCCGAGATAGACAAGAGCGCGTATTCCGGCGCTGTCAACTTCACGCAGTATTCCAAGAAAAAGATGCTCTGGAAGTACCTGATCGTTAAATAATCTTCTCGCTTCCTGCTGTGCGAGAATTGTTATGACTTTTTGCGCCCTCGGCGTAAATCCGGTAAAATCGTTCATGGATTGCTCCGTACTTTATATTTTATACTTGAAATACTTTTTTTAAGAATATTGAGCCTTGCTTTTCCAAGATCATTCTCATCCACCTGAAATTTATACTGAAGATAGTCATCAGTAGCCTGGAAGACTTGGTTCCTGATCTGGTTTATATTATCGGTTATCAGGTGCTTTTTATTCAAGGCATCGATTAAAGAAATGTAATAAAGAAGATGATGCCATTCAATTGTTTCCTTTTTCTTAAGTTCCATAATTTCCTCAAAAGATATTTCCAGTTCGCTTATTTTATTAAAGACGGCTGTTCTCGCTTCCATTTCCAATTCGGAGAGCTTATGAAGAAAATTCTCAAATTCGCTTAAAAGATCTTCTTCGGAAATACCGAGAGAAAAAATATTATATATGTAAAATAATGCCGAATCCGAGCTGTGAGGTACTATATTTGTTACCGAATACCCTGTTTTATTCGCTGTTTCTATAAAATTATCAATTTTTTTTGCGGATACCAGACCATAAAGATTTACTAAAGCCGAAATCCTTAATCCTGTTCCAAAGTTCAGTATTGAAGAAGTGAGATAACCGTATTTTTCATCAAAAGCAAAATCTATCTCATCTTCCAGCTGAATAATGATGCTTGAAAGCCTGTTATAAATATTTTTAACATTATAGCCTTCTTCAACAGCCATGATCCGGATATGGTCATCTTCATTAATAAGGATGACCCAATTTCCATTGATATCATAAGCCAGGACTCTGCCGTTTTTTAAAAACTCATTTGTGATGACATGATTGGATAAATAAATGAAAACATTTTCTTTGGGCATTTCATCAATGGATTCGATAATTAATTCGATGGGAAGTTTGGCAATATATTTACTGATCTGCTGATCAATTTCTTTTTTTTCCTTTTCTGATAAGACAACCGGAAACTTTATTCCCTCCAGGTTTCTGGCAATACGCAATCTGGTAGAGAAAACAATATTATCTAAGGAATTTCTTTTTCTTTCCTGATGCCTTGGAAACTCAATAAATCTCATCTTCCTTTCCGACAGGGTAGCTTCCTATCAAGCTCTCCAGCCTTTTTTTAATTTTTTCAGCTTCTTCATATCTTTCATGAAAAATTACTTTTTTCAGCTGGCTTTTCAGAAATTGTATTTCCTTCCTGAGAAGGTATAATCGGATATATTTCCTGGGCATTCTTCCTTTGTGAAAGCCGCCTCTTTCAACTTCAACTATGAATTCCTTAATGAATTCATGAAAAGTATTATAACAATATGGACAGCCGAAATATCCGCTGTTTTTGAAATCATCATAAGTAAAACCGCAATTTGAGCATTTAAGGTCGTTTTTGCCTTCTTTTGTCAGGATATTACTTATTACTTGTATATTGGAAACTATCGCTGTTAATAAGCTTCTCATTTCTTCCAGCGCGTCTAAAACCCGTTCATCAATGAATTGCAGGTTTTTAATTTTATCTTTGTTGTTCATATATTTAATAGCGCAATGCGCGCAGAGACCTTTTTCATCTACTTTGTTTTCATTAATAATTTTGACAAAAATAAGAGCTTCTTCCTCTCCGCATATACTGCATTTTTGCAGACGATATAGAGCCATAATTCCCTCTTCAATAATATCGAAAAATTAGGTCTAAAAGAGAAATGAAATCTTAATTTCTATAGATAATTTTAGCATATATTTTAGAAAAGGTAAAGGAAGTGAAAAAGGATATAAGTTCCCGAATTGAGTGAATTGCTTTATTATTATATATAATGTATATAATTGCCTATTTTCACCCGGCGCGAAGCATGGAGTGGAAAAGCGCATATTTATCAGCATTGATAAATAAATCGCTTATTTTAGAAAGATATGTTTGTTTATTAACTCCAATTTTCTTTTTTAATCGGGAAGGCAAAAAACAGCTTCAGTTTTTCTTCCCTCATAAGATATGCGTCGGCTTTAATTATCTGGCTTTTTGAAAGATGAACTTGAACTTCTTTTCTTAAATAAATTGAATTTTCTTCCTTATCAGGATAATAACCTTCAAATTCATCAATATCATCAATAAGATTTTCAAGCACATCATAAACTTCGCCGAATACCCGCTGCCGGTATGAAAGTGATTCTATTGTGACCGCAGGGAAATCAACACCCAGGTCGTACAATTCACCGTAAATATAGCCTTTTCCGACAAATTTTGCTTTTGAAATCAGAATATGATGGGGAAATGATTTTTGTAAAGTGTCATAAACGAATAACAGCATTTATTTCTCTAATACATTGAAGTATTTTGAGAAGGAGGAGTTTGCCGCTTTTTCTCCAATTCCATGTTTCTGCGGAAAATATGGACCATTTTTTCAATACTGAAAACATCTTTTGTAAAAATCTTACCATCAATTACTGTAATCGTTTTATCATCATCAAACAATTTTTTAATATAAACATGACCTTCCTGTGGCGGAAAACCCACTAATTTAATGAGTTCTTCAGAACCGAAATCAAATGTATGAGATGTGCCTAAATTGATGGGTACTCTTGCCTTTTGCAGATGCGTGTATAGCGCGTCATACAGCTTGCCGATGGGGTCCTTGATCAGTACATTAGAAAACTGTTTATATATCAGCCATGTTCTTTCGCTGAGAAGTTCGATGATCTTGCTTGCGATTTCAGGATGCGCCTGCACCATAGGCTCAAAATTAGCTTTGCTGACAGCCATCAGCTTTGTCGGTCCGAAAGAAATAGCGCTGGCGCTCCTGGGTTTATTGTCCAGAAGCGACATTTCACCGAAGATGTCGCCTTTTTTCAAGACGGCAAGCAGTATTTCATTATTATCAACTAATTTTGTTATCTTTACTTTTCCTTCCTGGATAATAAACAGTTCCGATCCCGGTTCATGTTCCAGAAAGACGATCTGGCCGTCATTAAAAAGAGAATAAAAACTTTCTTTTTTTGGCAGAAGAGCATCAGGGGTGGGATTAATTTTTGCCAGCTTTATCTTGGCTTGAGGCACATAACCGCCGTCAGGGCAGAATTTCACATAATGAAGATAAGCATACGCGGCCTGAGTCGGCATTTGATTTGAATAATAGTATTCGCCAATATTGAATATATAATTCGGATTCTCTTCAATTGATGATTTAAGGGTCATTTTTGTTAATAATGAATCGTAGTATCTAAGCTGTTTACCGAAGTATCGAAGTATTTTCATCGCGATAGGAGTATTCTTTTGAATAAGAGCGCCGAAATGTTCTCTTTTTACTATAATAGTAGAAGTGTCTTCAAGCGACTGAACAGTTTCAATACGCGGCCTTTTTGCCATGCAGGATATTACACCGAAAAAATCCCCAACACTGAGCGTTGTCCCGCTGTCGGATTCAACCATTGAAGCGGATCTGTTTTCCACAACTTTTCCCTGTTTAATAATATAAAACTCATCTGAATCTTCCTGATCTTCAAGAATAATATAGGAGTTGTTTTTAAAGTTTGCAACTTCGAATACGATTTCTTCAGGCATTTTGACTCCATTTTCCAAAAAAACAGCTTATTGATAAATTGGAAATCTTCTACATAAATTTTCGACTTTTTCCCTCACTGAATTAAGTATTTTTTCATTATTAATTGAAGAAATTACTGATGCAATATATTCGGCAATCTCTTCCATTTCCTTTTCTTTCATCCCACGAGTAGTGATAGAAGGCGTTCCGATCCTTATCCCGCTTGTAATTGTAGGCGGCTGCTTGTCAAAAGGTATGCCGTTTTTATTGACTGTTATCCTTGCTTTATCCAAGGCTTCAGTTGCCTCTTTACCTGTAACTTTTTTGTTTGTTAAATCGACAAGCATCAGATGATTGTCTGAACCTCCAGAAACAAGCCGGAAGCCATTATTAATTAGAGCTTTTGACAGAGCCCGGCAATTATTAATAATCTGCTTTTGATACTCTATAAAATCATTACTCAGTGCCTCTTTTAAGGCTACTGCTTTCGCGGCTATAACATGCATTAACGGACCGCCCTGTATGCCGGGAAATATATTACTGTCCAGTATCTCGCTCATCATTTTAACCCTGCCGCTTTTAGGGGCTGTAATACCTATTTTATTCTCAAAATCTTTTCCCATCAGGATCATTCCGCCCCGAGGGCCGCGGAGTGTTTTATGGGTTGTTGTTGTAACAAAATGTGAGACATTTACCGGGGTTGGATGCAGGTTGGCCGCAACCAGGCCGGCTATATGCGCCATATCAGTCACGAGATAAGCTCCACAGGTATCAGCCGCCTCGCGGAATTTATTAAAATCTATAATACGCGGATAAGCGCTGGCACCTGCAATAATGAGTTTCGGTTTTTCTGAAGCGGCTTTTTTTATCAGGGCATCGTAATCAATTGTCTCACTGTCAGGGGTGACTCCGTAACTTATTATATTGAAAAAACGTCCTGAAAAGTTTACTGGAGAGCCATGCGTTAAATGACCGCCGTGTGATAAATTCATTCCTAGAACTTTATCGCCCGGGGTGAGCACACTGAAATAAATGCCCATATTTGCCTGGCTTCCTGAATGAGGTTGAACATTGGCATATTCACAATTGAATAATTTTTTTGCTCTCTGCCTGGCAAGGTCTTCCACAACATCAACATATTCGCATCCGCCGTAATATCGATGCGCAGGATATCCTTCGGCATATTTATTGGTCATCAAACAGCCCTGGGCTTCCAATACCGCTTTTGAAACAATATTTTCAGAGGCGATCAATTCCAAATTCAATTGTTCTCTATTTTCTTCATCTATAATTGCATCGTACACTTCGGAATCAATATTTTTGAGATTTTCCTTATTACCAAGCATATTTGCTCCCGTATTATTGATTGTTATATTGTAATAGCTCCTTTTAAATTATTCAATTAATTTTTATAAATTAATATTGAGAGATTGTTCCATAAAATACTAAATTTATTAAATAAAAGTTTTTGAAACTTTTTAATGATGAAATTAAATAATATTTTTAAAAAAATACTTGACATCATACTACATATGTAGTATAATTTATAAAATTGTAATTAGGATGCATTATGGAACAAAAAAGATTGTTTGGAGAACTCGAATTGCAGGTCATGGCTGTCTTATGGGAAAAGAAAGAAGCGAGTGTCTATGATGTGCAAAATTCAATCGGCAAAAATATTGCTTATACAACAATTATGACGGTTCTTTCCAGAATGTATTCCAAAGGAATGGTTGAAAGGTCAAAATCAGGTAAGAATTATATTTATTCAATAAAAAAAGGAAAAAGTTTAGCGCTCAGCACAATGTTAGATAAAATCAAGAACTCAATTTTCGGCGGTAAATCCATTCAGATGGTAAACTACTTAATTGATAACGCGAACGATATTCAACAGGAAGAATTGGAACTAATCAGCGCAATTATTGAGAAAAGAAAGAAAGAAATAAAGAGGTAATCCAGATTAAAATGCCTAATGAAGTATTAATTTATTTTCTTGCGAATATATTTCTTAATAGTATTTTAGCGTTCAGTATCAGCGTATTGACGGTAGAGTTTTTTATTTTCATACTCAGATTAAATAGAAAGAAAATGTTTAAGACCATATATTTTCTGAGAATGCTGCCTTTTATAAAAATTATTTATGATGTCATATTTAATTTTAAAATTTCATCCTGGGCAGTAGCAAACGGCATCGATATAATTAATCGTATACCCAATTCCATGACGATGCATATCGGAGCAGGTCTAATTAAACCTTTTATTCCAATATTTTATTACCTCGATTTTTCAATTTATCATATGTATACAGTAAGTCTCGCAGATATGTTTACTCAATATATAGGTTTTGATTATACATTTTTCCTGGTTTTAATATTACTAACCGTTTCACTATCTATGGTGTTATATTATGGGATTAGACAAATCTATTCTTATATTACTATAAAGATCATGGCCAATTCTTCCCATCCTTCTAACAGATTGATAAATAATGATATTCTCCTCAAACAGCTGAAAAGGAAAAATGTTGAGATTTTAGTTTCTCCGGCAAAAGGTTTTTCCCCTTTTTCATTTGGAATAATACATCCTGAAATTATAATTCCCAGTGAGTTTTATAAAAAATTGACAGATGATGAATATGAAGCATTGCTGACTCATGAAATAGGTCATATAGGCTGGTGGAATACAATAACAAGCATATTATTATTATTTATGAAATCATTTTTCTGGTTTATACCATTTATACATTTTTATATAAAAAAGATCAATTTAATAAAAGAGCTTGCTTGTGATGTAAACTGCATGAAATACTATTGTAATACTTTAACAGTGGCTGAATTATTAAAGAAAGCAGCCTATTATGTCCAAAAACCTTTATTTTCCACAGCTTCACCATTATTTACAGCATCATCGCCATTATTGCTCCGGGTAAAAACATTATTAGACCTCTCGATGTTTAAACCGGGTGAAAATTCAAAGGATTTCCTTTTTAAAACAATATCAAGTATAGTTATTCTCATCATATCTTTTTTAATATCTTTCTTTGTGTTAAATAGCAGATTTGGAATAATTTAAATTTCAAAATAGGAAGGGATGGTTTTTTAATTGAAATACTACAGAGGTAGTATAAAATTCATAGCAAGCAGAAATAAGAACTGGGGAAAGCAAGCTGGTCCTACCTCCTACCAGCTTGCTTTTTTTTAATTTGAAAGCTATAATATTAAACTGTTGTTTTTCATAGGGTATGTTATGCAGATATTTTGGCTCATCATATTGTTTTTTATATTTATTTAAGCAGCCCGTTATATTCTCAAATCGAATATAAAATACTCAATTCATTTTAATAAAAAATGGAGAATCTGATGCGTAAATATTTAATTGTCAGCTTAATAATAGTTTTCATCCCTTTAATGATTCATGCTGTCGATAAGATAAATGATGATTATACTGAAACAAATTTAAATAGTTTGCATTCTTTCGGGCTTCTCAGCTATGGTTTTCACAGTAACACATTCCATTTAAATTATTTTTATTTAAGGTATAATTTAACTGTCAGCGATCTGCAATTTTTTACAACATTGAACGGATTTAAGGATACTCATATTCCCGAAACCAACTATAATATGAATATTCTCAATAATATCAGTTTATATGATTATGGAATAACATACCGTTTTCTCAATATGATGTTCTTGTCTCTCAGGGGCGCAGCAGTTTACAGATTAAATTATGAATCAATCCTTTTGTTTACACCCTATTACTTTTCTGATAATCCGACACAATTTGATGCTCCGGCACAGTATATTCCAGAATTTACCACAGCTCCGGGAATACGTTTTGGTATAAAAACTGAATCTTTAGAAATCGGTTATTCTCAGGGAGATTTCAGGCATTTAATTCCTTCAGCAGTTATACTTCGTTATACCGGTGATAATTTTTATATTAAAGGAACCATTCAGTATGAACATGCTAATCCGGCAATCTTTGAACCTGAGAATTTTCATATATATGGTCAGTTAAGTTCAATGATAAATTATCCCGTAGGAGATTTTAATATTATCTGTATTGCTGAAATAACGACATATTATCAAAACAGAACCTGGCTGAGACTTGAAGAAGGCTTAAAATACGCTGGTATAACTCTAGGTATCAGAGAATTAATGGTAAACGATCTATATACTCTATATGAGTTTTCAATAAAAAAAGAGCTTTATGAATTAGCAAGCATAGGATTTCTTTTTTCCACTGATGGAAGAATCTATGCGGCAACAGAAATTAATTTTTAAGATTTAATTCTAATTGGATTAAGGGCTTTTATATATATCATATGTTTTGCAGTACAGTAGATATTTATAGAATACATCTATTTGTTTAAATGTTTCATTTGAAAGAAGATTGAAGACTTGAACACAGTGTTTTAAAGACCGAAGAAATTAATTTATAGATCTGTTCCTGTAAACATAATCCAATATTTCAACTCTTATATTTGTTTTATTTGACTTAGAAAAAAGCCTATTTTATAATTACTTCTTATTTATGCCGGGGTGGTGGAATTGGTAGACACGCTAGCTTGAGGGGCTAGTGGGCGTTAGCCTGTGTGAGTTCAAGTCTCGTCCCCGGCATTTTTTAGTGCTGTTTTTTTCTCCGGCTGGATCTGAACCTTGTAGTTAGAGGGACTTCTATTCTTGATAGCGTGATTCCATTGGTAGTACCGATCCGGAACAGGCTTACATCCAGATTGGCTTTTTTAAGTAAAATTGCTATTAAAGCCAGCCCCATTTTCTCATCGTACGGGTCATATTCGATCATATTGTTATAATCAAGTAAATCAACATAAATCATTGATTTTTGAAGCTTCATTCTTATTTGCCTTTCTTCAATACCGACAATCGGGGAATTATTTGTGATCTCGAATTTTATACCATGTTTGCTATGGCGGATGTTGAATTTTACCCAGAGGTCGTTTAAAGCCAGTTCGGAATAATATTTTTTTGCATCATTTCTTTCAATCATGTCTTTGAATTGTGTAATACCAGAAACATAATCAGCAATATTATTAATATTGAGGTTGCTTTTTTCAAAAAATAATGATTTGACATTGGTCATTATTGCATTAAGAAGCAGTTCTTTTATACAAAAATAAATGACATCGACTAAATCGCTTCTTTTATATTTATTGAAAATGGTTTCAACAGATTTTCTAATCAAAGCATTACTATCTTTATCATTATTATAGAATTTAATTGTGATTGGTTTGCCATTATCTATTTTGTCAATGTAAGGCTTTTTTTTTAAATCCACCCTTAACTCCAAGAATGAACTTATTCAGATTATAAAGCAAAATAAAAAAATGTCTATGCTTATTTAATAAATTTTTAAATATATGATAATTATTAGTCATAGAAGATGATTAAATATTTTAAATATTATATTTTTTGAAATTTAATGAAAATAACGATAAGATTATGATGGAGTATGGTTAATATATGAAAAAAATATTCATATGGAATCTATTAATACTTATTATAGTTTTTTTATTTATGCAATGTACCCAAAATGGTTCTATTAAAACCGATGAATTTATTTATATCATTGATGTTTATTCTGGAGAAGTTGAATTTTCTCATAATGAAGGGAAGGAATGGAAGAATGTTGAAGCCGGGATGACATTAGTCGAAAATGATATATTAAAAACGGGAGCAAATTCTTTTTGTGATATTATTATGCCGAACAGGGGAATATTCAGAGTGGCAGGAAATTCGGTTATTTCATTAAAGTACCTGA
This sequence comes from uncultured Spirochaetota bacterium, assembly GCA_963835575.1. Classification (GTDB taxonomy): domain Bacteria; phylum Spirochaetota; class Brevinematia; order Brevinematales; family JAOACQ01; genus CAVYGN01. The sequence continues at coordinate 975,162 of CAWIGG010000002.1, forward strand.
GAAAGGAAATAGAAAGCATTAATATAAAAAAAGGAAAGCAGTATCTGCTGGACCTGGAAAAAAAGTACAGTTAATTAATTTTTTCAGGGGATTTCGATTCAAACGCATTTATGGTAAATTTTGTATTTCCTATGCGGATTTCATCACCGGCTGAAAGATATCTTTTTTCATTCCGCTGGAGCGGATCGTTATTCACATATGTGCAATTGGTACTCTTCAAATCTCTGATGACAAGGCCTTCCCCAATTTGTTCTAATAAGGCATGCCGCCGTGATACCAGGGGATCATCCAGTACAATATCGCATTTCATATCCCTGCCAATATAGATTTTCCGCATCACCACAACTTGATTGTTCATGTATTTCAATAAATACTGGTTTGACCTCTTTACCTTTGCGATCTTCTTCCCTTCATCACTCCGCTTATAAACGGTTTCCTCCATAATAGGTCTCCGATGGAATACGATAATATTATGGGCGGTTTGAAAAACCCACGTATCATATACAAATAGTATATAAAAACATATAATCATAGTCAAAGAAAACAGAGGTAAGGCTATGACAAAAATTAAGCGGAAAGACCGTAACTTGTTTGAATATCAGGAGCGGATGGAAAAGCTAAGCGGCGTAAAAACACCGCTGGATAAGCTTAACAGAGTTGTAGACTTTGAGATGTTCCGGCCGCTGTTAACAGAGATTTTGGCGCCGAAAGAGCAGAAGGCGCCGGGTGGAGCGCCACATTATGACTATGTTTTCATGTTCAAGATACTGATATTCCAGAGGTATTACAATCTTTCCGATGAGCAAGCGGAATTTCAGATCAATGACAGGTTATCCGTTCAGCGATATCTTGGGATAACACTTTCGGACAAAGTTCCGGACTACAGTAAAATCTGGGAATTCAAGGAAAAACTGACGAAAGCGAAAGCAATAGAGAAACTTTTTAAAATATTCGATGAGAATCTTGAGAATAAAGGTGTGATAGGGAAAGCGGGCGTTATGGTAGACGCAAGTTTTGTGGATGTTCCCCGGCAGAGGAACAGCCGCGAAGAAAACAAGAAAATAAAAGAAGGCGAGGTTCCGGAAGATTGGAAAGATAATACGCATAAGCTTTCCCATAAAGACACGGATGCGCGCTGGATGACCAAGAATAAAGAGAGGCATTACGGATACAAAAACCATACAAAGGTTGATGTGAAGTCAAAACTTATTCGTTCTTATGTCACGACAGATGCGAGCGTTCACGATTCACAGGTAGTTGAACCTCTATTGAATGAGAAAGACAAAGGGAAGCCGTTTTACGCGGACAGCGCATATGTTGGCCCAACGGTAGCAGGAATATTAGAAAAATTTGAGATGAAAAACCGGATTCACGAAAAAGGATACAGAAATAAGCCATTGACGGAGAAGCAGAAAGAAAAAAATAGAAGAAAGAGCCGCATCCGAGTTCGTGTTGAGCATGTTTTTGGTTTTGTTGAAAATAGTATGAACGGCAGTACAATACGATCGATAGGAAAAGAAAGGGCAGAGAGCCAAATCGGGCTGATGAATCTGGTTTATAATTTAGCACGGTATGTTGTGGTAAAAGGTCGAATTGCGTCTTGTGCGGCTTAAAATACAGAAGATATGGATAATATTGCCCGTGTTTGGCTGAATTTTGGTAATAGAAACAGTTTTTAACCTGTTGGCAGAAATATTTTGAAAATATTTTCTATTATCAGGGAAGTGTTGATAAATTAGGCGGTTTTTAAAACCGCCCTTATATTATAGAAACTCATATGGGGTGGACTCAGAATTCGGAAAAATTTGTAAGCTGATAAATAATATTCTTGTCTATCATATTATAATATATGTAGTTAATAATTTCATCAATTTCTGATAATAAATTAAAATCTATGATTTTATAGGGTTATTTAATTCTTTATTAAGCAATAAAATAAAATTCTTAACGTACTATAAATTATGTTTTCTGTGTCCACTCCATCAATAATTTGTTTGATTCAGATAACATCTTTTTAGAATCTTCTGTTTGGTTTATAAGATGAACTGTAAGAATTTAAAAAAATCTTTATATTCTTCAAGAATTTTTAATCGAATTTATCTCCTTTTTCATCTAAATCTCGATATTCATAATCACTATCATCTGTTAAAATTACTGAAAAGCCGTCAGGTATGTTCCATTTGGTGTTGACTGACAAAAAAGTTCTTAATCAGTGCACAACTTTATTTCATAAATTAATAACAATTATTCCTGTATCTTATTTAATTAATCGAGTTTAGTGTACCACTTTCTTGTCCGTCAACATTACTGATTAATATTTGTGAAAATAGTCCCTTAACAAAACGAAGGAAATAATATTCTGACCCCTTCTAAAACACAATTGCGAAATAATTTTGACAATAAAATTCTTGCTGCTTACAATAATCGCAGAAAATAGATAGGTGAATTTAGAAGGCTATTGCCTTTCAATTTTAATAGGAAAGATGGTGCAAATCCATCACGGTCCCGCCGCTGTAACCGGGGACGAAATCTATAACAGCCACTGGGTTTATCCTGGGAAGGCATAGAGAGTAGATGGATCCGGGAGTCAGAAAGCCTGCCTGACTATTCATAACCATAGTATTGCCATCCCGGAATGGCAGTATTCTACAGGGTAAAGAAAGCTGGGTGCACCCTCATGGTTTTTTACTATGAGGATATTGTATGACAAAGATGCGTTTTTTTATCCTGAAATCTATTTTTTCAATCCTTTTCATTCTAGCAGATCCTTTCTTTTTGTTTTCCAATGAATATCAGCGCATTGTTTCACTGGGACCTGTTTTAACCGAAGAGCTTTATTTGCTGGGCGCAGATAGCCGCTTGATTGCTGACACTACTTATTGTATTCATCCGGAGGCGGCAAAAAATAAAACCAAAGCGGGAACTATTGTTGATATTGATGTGGAAAAAACGGCCTATCTCAAGCCCGACCTTATCCTTGCTACAGGGCTGTCTGACCCGAATCAGCTTGAAAAGCTGAAAAAATTGGGCATTCATGTGGAAGTTTTCCTTCAGCCTAAGGATTATGATGAAATATGCACTCAATTTCTCCGACTGGCAAAACTTTGCAGCAGAGAAAAAGCGGCTGTTAAAATGGTCCGGAAAGCGAAAACGGAAGTTGAAAAAATACGAATTGCCGCGTCAAAACTGCCGGCGAAGAAGGTCTTTGTCCAGATCGGCTCCGAGCCTTTGTTCACCGTCAGTAAAGATTCCTTTATCCATGATTTTATTAAACTAGGCAATGGAGTCAATATCGCAGCGGATTCCGGCATTGGCTATTTCAGCAGGGAGAAAGTCCTTCAAGCCGATCCGGATAACATAATCATTTCAGATATGGGAATATCCGGTTCCGCTGAAACACAAAAATGGAACAAATTTCAAACGCTGGCCGCCGTGAAAAACCATGCGGTCTTCACCATTGATTCTTATAGCCTCTGCAGCCCAACGCCGCTATCTTTTCCAGGCACTTTAAGGGAAATTACTTTTATGATCCATCCGGAACTAAAAAAAGAGGCCCTGAAATGAATAAAAATTGGATAACCAGTCTTGTCTGGATTGCCATTCTTCTGCTGGTGCTGGCGGGTATTGTTCTTTTATCTTTGTGTACCGGATCATCAGGCATTCCGCTGGGAAAGCTCTGGAGTGCCTTGTTTTCTGGCAAAGCAGGCTTGGAACGGAGTATTCTTCTGGACATTCGGCTGCCGAGGATTGTACTCGGTTTCGCGGTCGGCGGCTCGCTGGGCCTGGCGGGCGTGATTTTACAGGGGCTTTTCCGGAACCCCCTTGTCGAGCCTTACACGCTGGGTATTTCGGGCGGCGCTGCCCTGGGAATCAGCTTTTGCATCGCTTTCAATATTAACCTGGCATTGGGTATCTTTTTTCTTCCGGCTTTTGGTTTTATCGGGGCCTTGGGAGTGATTCTTCTGCTTTATTTTCTCGGGTGGAAGCGTAAAAGTCTTCCGGTCCAGAATATTCTCCTGCTGGGCGTTATGGTTACATTTATTTCTTCATCCTTACTCATGCTGATTATGTCTTTGTCCCGCGCGGAAAACCTTCAGAAAATCATCTTTTGGATGATGGGTTCATTAGAACAGCCGCGATGGGAACTAATTTTATTCAGTTGTTTTATTTCCATTATTGGTCTTTTTATTTCGGGATTTTTTTCCACCAGCCTGAACGCGATGGCCTTGGGTGATGAAGGAGCCTTACATCTCGGTATTGACACGGAACAGACCAGAAAGATATTGTTTGTTATCGCCGCCGTTTTAACAAGCGTCAGTGTTTCGGTGGCGGGCATTATCGGATTTGTCGGGCTTCTGGTGCCTCATTTCATGCGGCTGTGGGTCGGGAACGACTACCGGACGCTTTTATTTACGTCTTTTCTGGCGGGAGCTTCTTTTCTGATCCTTTCCGACACCATCGCCAGAACGATCATTTCTCCGCTGGAACTACCGGTGGGGGTGATTACCGGGCTGATCGGCGGCGTGCTGGTGATTTATACCTTAAGCACCCGTAGGAAGGCCTTATGAAAATACTGGAGCTGAATGGCTTAAAAGCCGGCTATGGTGGGCAGTTTTATCTGGATGGGATTGACCTCAAAATCGAAAAAGGTGAAATAATCGGAATCATCGGGCCGAACGGCTCGGGCAAAACCACGCTTTTACGGGCTGTCAGCCGGATATTAAAACCGGAAAGCGGTAGAGTGTCGTTAAACGGGCAAAATATCTGGCAGATGAGAATGAATGACTTTGCCCAAAAAGTCGCTGTTGTGTCTCAACAGCCCGAGGCCGTCGATATGAAAGTCCGTGAATATGTGCTGATGGGAAGGCTTCCTTATCTGAAGGCTTTTCAGTTTTATGAGACCAGGAAAGATGAAAAAATCGCGGATCATTATCTATACTTGACGGGAATTTCCGAATTGAAAGACAAGCTCTTTTTAGAAATCAGCGGCGGTGAAAGGCAGTTGGCGCAGATTGCCCGGGCACTGACGCAGGAGCCGGAAGTCCTTCTTCTGGATGAGCCGACATCGCATTTGGACATCAAGCACCAGGTGGAAATACTGGATTTAATCAGAAGGTTCAATAAAGACCTGGGGATTACCATTGTGATGGTCATGCATGATCTGAACCTTGCCGCCGAATATTGCGGCAGGCTTTTGATGATGAACAATGGCAAAGCGGCGCGGCTTGGAACGCCCGAAGAAGTGCTGACATACCAGCAGATTGAAGAAGTTTATCAGACGGTGGTGATCGTACGAAATAATCCGTTGTCGTTGAAACCGTACGTTTTTTTAGTATCGGAAGAGGAAAAAATAAAAAGCAATAGTCAAGGGAATCCTGTTCAAATCAGGAGCTGACCCGCAGCTGTAATCCCGAACGCCCGCCGCCGATCGATCAGCTGGGCGCAACAGGCCGGAGTTGCCATTGCCTGAAAAGGCGAGAAGGCTGCCTGTTGGGGGAAAGCCAGAAGACCTGCTGTTGCTGAAATCCTTCGCGGAATAAGGAGACTGTTATGACAGTGAAAGTTTTAATAACATGAGTTTATAATTAATGGGTGTCCCATCCTTTGTGCTAATTTGCATCATGCCTTCAGCCTCCATCCCCTTTCTCGACTGCGGCGGAAAATGGGGATGGGGTGGCCGATAGGCCGGGGTGAGGCAAAATATTTTTGTGTTTTGTAGAACAAATTTCAGGAGAAAATAACTATGTTAAAAAATATTATATTACTAAGTATATTGATTGGGATAGAAGCTGTTGGATATAGCCTGGATGATACCAATCAGAATGAAAAGCTAACCAATTATGTTATGCCGGAGGTTGTCATTACTGCCTCGAAATATGTCCAGCCAGAAAAAGAAGTCGCGTCGGCGGTTACTATAATCAGCGCGGAAGACATAGAGAAGAAAAAAGGCTCAGATGTCAAAGACCTTTTAAGAGATGTACCGGGTGTGGAGGTTTCTCAGGCCGGCGATTTTGGCGGCATTGCGAATGTTTATCTTCGCGGAACAATGCCGGGCAGTACGCTGGTGATGATTGACGGTGTGCCGGCCAATAGTCCAGGAAGCGTTGATAATTCGTTCAATTTTGCCTTTCTCAATACCGACAACATTGATAGGATTGAGATCATCCGAGGGCCGCAAAGCGCCCTCTACGGCTCCGGTGCGATCGGCGGGGTGATTAATATTATTACAAAAAAAGGCAAGGGGGTGCCGCAGAGCTTCGGCGAAATGAGTGCCGGAAGTTACAATACCTACAAAATCGCTGCCGGTACCAGAGGCGAAATCAGCAACTGGAATTACGCGCTTACATTGTCTCATGAAACAAGTGATGGTATTTCCAAAGCGGCATTGAGCAATACGATTGCCGATCCTGAGAAGGACGGATTTGAAGCTACCAGTTTTTCGGCAAATGTTGGTTTTATCCCGTTTGACGGCGCTTCATTGGATTATGTCCTGAGCTATAATTATGGCAAAACGGATATGGACGGCGGCGCCTATATTGACGAGCTGAACAGCTGGTTTGATAATGAAGATTTGTCCATGCTCCTCACATTCAGGCAGAAGGCCGTTGAATGGTGGAATTATCAGATAGCCGTTTCTTACTTTAACAACAAATATGACTACAATAATACGATGATCCAGGCTTCCGCCGTAATGGATACAAACAGTAACATTACGGTTTCCGCCACGGACACATTTATGAACTATTGGTATAAAGGCTATAGTTTCAAAGGTTCTTTTCAAAACAGCCTGACAGTCTTTAATATCAATAATTTAACAAGCGGTATAGACTGCGAGCTGGACGACGCTTATAACACAGAAACCAACCTCGAAATTTTTAGGACGAATGCCAGTATTTATGCTGAAGACAGTATTAAGCTTTTAGATATCTTAATTCCATCCATAGGCGGTCGTCTGGACTACAGCCCGGATTATGGAATTGTGACGACCTTCAAGTTGTCGAGCATCTGTATGTTCTCGAATATCGGATTAAGCCTGAAAGCCAACTACGGTTCCGGCTTTAAAGCGCCGTCGCTTTACCAGTTATATTCACCTTACGGTAATACTAATTTAAAGCCGCAACAGAGCACCGGTTTTGATGTTGGGTTTACAGAATATCTCTGGGATGACAAGGTTGTTTTAGATGCAGCTTATTTCAAGAACGATTCATCCAACCGCATCGATTATGATTATTCCATTTATCAGTATATTAATATCACCAACAGCCGTTCATGGGGCGTCGAGGCATCGCTTGTTCTCCGGCCTTTGGAATTTCTATCACTGAAGGTTGACTATACCTACACCTACTCTATTGATCTGGATTCAGGCCTTCAGCTTCTGAAGATACCTCAACATAAGGGCGGTATCGAGGCAGGAGTTACGCCATTTAAAGGGCTGGACTTGATTGTCGATGTGAATTATACGGGCAGACGCTTTGATTACCCAAGGGTAGAACTCCCGGATTACGTGAAGACGGATGTATTCGTAAATTACAGGAATAAAAATGTCGTTGTTTTCGGCAGTATAGATAATCTGTTCAATGTGGTTTATCAAGATACTTACGGCTATCTGACGCCAGGAATTAACTTCAAAGCAGGCATCCGTTATGAACTGTAAGGAGTGATTATGGCAAGAGCACTCATGATCCAGGGCACAGGCTCTGGGGCTGGGAAATCTATTATTACCGCCGGTTTGTGCAGGATATTCAGCAACCAAGGCTATAAAACGGCCCCGTTCAAGGCCCAGAACATGGCGCTCAACTCCTTTGTTACCAGTGATTCCCTCGAAATCGGCCGGGCGCAGGCGCTTCAGGCTGTGGCGGCCAGGGCTACTGCCGATGTGAGGATGAATCCGGTGCTTTTGAAACCCGCCGCGGATGACCGTTCGCAGGTGGTTGTGATGGGTAAAGCGCTTTCTCATATGGCTTTCCGCGAGTATATGCAGATGAAGGATGAATTAAAAGAAACCGTCCGGAGGGCTTATGAATCGCTTGCGGCTGAGTTTGATATTATTATTCTCGAAGGGGCGGGCTCTCCCGCCGAAATTAATCTGAGGGACAACGATTTTGTGAACATGCATTCGGCCTTTATGGCAAAGGCGCCGGTGCTAATCGTTGGCGACATTGACCGCGGAGGGGTTTTAGCAAGCCTTGTAGGAACAATGGAACTGCTGGATTCCAGGGAGAAAGAGCAGGTTGCCGGGTTTATCATCAATAAGTTCAGGGGTGATCGGACGCTGCTGGAGCCGGGCATCACATTCCTGGAGCAGAAAACAGGGAAGCATGTCTTTGGAGTTATTCCTATGCTGAAAGGCCTGAACCTTCCTGAAGAAGATTCCGTGCCTCTGGAAATGCACGAGGATAAAAGTGTGAAAAATACCGCGGCCATCAATATCGTCGTTATCGCTCTGCCGCATCTGTCCAATTTCACGGACTTCGGTGCTTTTGCGAATGAAAGCGGTACGGCGCTTTATTATACCCGAGACCCAGAGTCGTTAAAACAGGCCGACATTGTGATGATTCCGGGCAGTAAAAATACACTGGAAGATATGGAATTTTTGGAACAATCCGGCTTTTCTTCAGCCCTGCGTTGCGCGGCTTACAATGGGAAAAGAATTATCGGCATTTGCGGTGGTTACCAGATGCTGGGCAATCTGATTGAAGACTCGGAATTCGTGGAGTCCGGTAAAAATGCAGTAAAGGGGCTGGGCCTTCTTGATATGACAACGGTGTTCCGAAAGGATAAAATATTAAAGCAGACCAGGGCCGTGTGCAAAACAAACGGCTGTTTGGTGGAAGGCTATGAAATCCATCACGGTGTTTCGGAATCGAGGGAACGTGTGTTTATAGAGGATGAAGAACGGCAGACCCTGGGGAGCATCAATAAAACCGGGAAAATCTGGGGCTCTTATCTTCATGGAATATTTGATGGGGCGGAATTCCGCCTTTCGTTTCTGAATGAGGTCAGGTCCGATAAAGGCCTGGCCCCATCGGAAAAAGTCTCAGAATATGATATTAATGAAAGTCTCGACCGTCTGGCCGGGATCCTTGAAGAAGCCCTGGACATAAAATCAATCTGCCGGCTGATGGGGCTGCCGGGCAAGAAGAGAGGGGGGATTTTGTGAACCGTATTATTTTTATTACAGGCGGCGCCCGGTCGGGCAAAAGCTCTTTCGCGGAAAGCGTTGCCTTACAAATTAACCGGAGCGGCATCAGCGGAAGTAAGGCCGCTTATATCGCGACGGCCCAGATTGCCGACGCGGAATTCCAGAAGAGAATTGAAAAGCACCGGCAAAAAAGGGGTGATATGTATCAGATTTATGAGGAGGGCCTGGAATTGTCCGCACTGTTAAAGAAAATCAATCATGAGCACTCCGTCTTTTTGATCGAATGTTTGACAACCTGGCTGGGTAATGTTTTTTTCCATAAAGGTCAGGCCGCCGCTGAAGATTTTATCAGCTGTGAATTGGACCAGATCGGCTTATTATTCCAGAAGAAAGCGGAATACAAGCCGAAAGAGCTGCCGGAAATGCTTCATCAAGCCGAAAGTGGCGATTTTTCACCAGGGTTTTACAACATTCTGCATCAAAGCAAAGAAGACAAACGGCTTATTATTGTTTCCAATGAACTGGGGCAGGGGATTGTTCCCGCTGATCCGGAGAGCCGTAGCTACCGCGATGTCCATGGCCGGATGAACCAGAGGATGGCAGAAATGGCGGACTTTGCTTATTACACCATTGCCGGTTTAATCAGGAGGATCAAATGAGAGAATGGGGGAGAGCCTTTGCCGCTGCCTTTACTCTTTTGACCCGGGTTCCCCTTCCTTTCGGCCGCGGTGTTTTGTATACGGAAAAGCAGATTGCCCGCTCTTCGGTCTTTTTTCCACTTATCGGTCTATTGTATGGACTCGCGCTGTTTGGCGTTTATCAGCTTTTATCTTGCCTAAAAGCAGGGCTTGGCATTACCGCTTTTATCCTGCTGGCGCTGCCGTATCTGCTCAACCGGTTTTTTCATTTTGACGGTCTCTGCGATTGCCTGGATGCTTTTCTATCCGACAAATCGAAGGATGAAAGGCTCGCAATTCTGAAAGACAGCCATGTCGGCAGTTTTGCCCTGGGAGGCACGGCGCTGTATTTATTGCTGAAATACATTCTGATTAAAAATCTGATTGTGGTCCCATCCCTCGTGCCTTATCTGATAGTTTATCCTGTTTTGGCCCGCTTCAGTATGGTATTGGTTTCCTACCGCTCGAAATATCCCAGGGAAAAAGGCACCGGGATGGCGCTGATCGGGAAAATCGGTGGTGTGGATTTTATTTTATCGATTATGATGAGCCTATTAATCATGGCTGGAATTTATTTCAGCTTTCCGCTTTACTGGTCTTATTTATGCCTCGCTTTTGTGGCCTGCATTCTATGGGCGTTGGTCATGAAAGCCTATTCATACCGTAAAATCGGCGGTTTGACCGGCGATGTGTTGGGCGCGGTTAATGAAATAGCTGAAGTGCTCATTCCCGCCATCGTTTTGATTTTATGGAAAGCAGGAGCCGGAAAATGATGAAAGATTACCGCAAACAATTTCCTTTCTGCATCGGGACAACCTCATACATTATTCCTTTTGAGAAAGACCACGTTGTCCAGAACGTGTTTTATTTGAAGGATTTTGTGGACAGTATCCAGCTTCTCTATTTTTCTAAGGAATATATTGAAGATGTCGCGTCTCAGAAAATTGTCCGACGGTTGAAAGACATCCAAAAAGCTTCTCTGGTGGAATATTCCGTCCATCTGCCTGTCGACATGACGCTTTTTGATCTAGACTGGAGCGGGCTTTTGAAGCTGATAGGGTTTTTAAAAGAAATAATGGAGCGCTCTGCTCCGCTGAATGTGGAGCAATATGTCCTCCACATTGATGGAAAGTTTATGGCCGCTCTTCCGGCGGCAGTCCAAAAGAAAAGGTTCGGCCAAATCCTATGGGCCCTTTGCGAAAACATGCCGTTCGAGCGTCCAAAACTGCTAATTGAAAATCTTGACTATGATCTTACGGCATTTCGAGAGGAATTAGAAGAATTTGATATGCCCGTCTGCATGGACATCGGGCATTTGATGAAGCATGGACAGGATATTGGCTTATTTATAGAAGCGTTCGGCCGGCGCGTCCGGCAAATCCACCTGCATGGTATTGAAGAGCAGAAAGACCATACCTCACTGTCCCGTACAAAAGCGGCAGCCTTAAATCCAGCGGTGGAATTTATCAAAGCGTTCCGAGGAACGGTCATCCTTGAGGTTTACAACCGGGAAGACCTTGAGGATTCTCTGGAGTTTCTGAAAGGGATGGTGTGGCATGATAGCGGTGGGGATGAGTTGAGAATTCAGAAAGAACGGTAATGTAAAATAAGAATTCAAAAATAAAAAAGGAGATAACTATGACAATGAACGAAGTAATCCTGGGGATCAAAAACACTGACAAATCGCTGGAAAAGAATGCCAGGCACAAGATGGATTTCAAGACCAAGCCGCAGGGCTCGCTGGGTGTGATGGAATCGATTGCCGTGAAAATGGCGCTTGTCCGGCAGGGGCTTTCGCCCGAAATCGGGAATAAACAGTTTTTTGTTTTCGCCGGTGACCATGGAATCACCGCCGAAGGCGTGTCGGCCTTTCCGGCGGAGGTGACCCCACAGATGGTTTTGAATTTTATAAACGGCGGCGCGGCCATCAATGTCCTCTGCCGGCAAAACGGGATAGGTATCCGCGTTGTCGATATGGGCGTTAATTTTGACTTTGCTCCCAACACGGAATTAATAGACAAAAAAGTCCGGAAAGGCACCCGGAATTTTCTAAAGGAAGACGCGATGCTTCCAGATGAAGCCGAACAGGCTGTCTGGAACGGAATGGATGTCGTTTTGAATGCCTGCAAAGATAGTAAGATAGATATAATCGGCTTGGGTGAAATGGGGATTGGCAACAGCACTTCCGCATCGGCGATTATATCCGCAGCTACGGGACTTTCACCCGAAAAGACCACTGGCAGAGGAACAGGTCTGGATGACGAAAAGCTCCGGCAGAAGGCCGCTCTGATTACAGAAGCCCTCAAACAGCGTAAACCATCCAATAAAGATGGCATGGACATACTCTGTAAAGTCGGGGGTTTTGAGATTGCCGGTATTGCCGGTGCGGTTCTGGGCGCGGCTTATCTGCAAATTCCGATGGTACTTGACGGGTTTATTTCCACCGCGGGAGGTTTGATCGCCTTTTTGATTAACCCCAAAGTGAAGGACTATTTTTTTGCCGGACATAAATCGGTGGAAATCGGGCACCAGGCCGCACTGGAATATATCGGCATCGCTCCGATCCTCGATCTGAACATGCACCTCGGGGAAGGAACAGGGGCGGCTCTGGCGATTCATATTATTGATGCTTCCTGCAGGATTATGTGTGAAATGGCCTCATTTGAGGAAGCCGGTGTGAGCAATAAAGATTAGGGTAATAGAGCACTTCATCGGTGTTTTATATATGAAGGCCATAATATGAACCCATTTTGAAGAATCTTGGATTCAAAGGTCAAAAGTCGGCCCCTCAAAAAACCGGATAAATTCCAGCCCGTCGTTTTCGAAATTGCTTCCGAAATCTACACTGAATGGATTGTACTTATTGAAGAGAGTAATAGGAGTAGCAGTAATAATTGAACAGAGGGTAATAATGGATAATATCGAGAAACACAATTATATCTTATGAAAATAGTCCCAAAACACAAATTGATTTTCTGCTAAAATAATATATTACAACATATTATTCAATCTGAAATTTAAAGAATATCTAATTCATACGCTTTATTTGTTTGTCGAGGGCCGGGAAGATTCCCCAGTGGCAGGGCCAAGAGATTCCCCACCTTTTCCTGAAAAATACCGTTATTGATTTTAGATGAAAATCAGAGAACGGTCAAATAGTTTTCCCCTCCTTCCGGTAAGATTTTCCATCCTTCACTTTCACCATGATTTTTATTGAACCGGATGCGTCGGCCGGTCCGGGCGGCGGGTTCTTTATCACGGCGGCTTTTATCGCGGGATTGGCCGCGGTCGTGCTGATGTCCGGAGGTATCGGCGAGCTTTCTCAGAACTCAAAGAGCGTGCCGGTGTGGATCATCCTGCTGGGCGTTGCCGTTCCAGATGGAACTTTTCATAAAAAATGACCGGTAGAAACACAAAGCAGGGCCCGGCAAATGGGTTCGCCGGGAGCATAACTCTAAGCCTCGCCCGCTTCGCCTGCGCTGACCGCCATTAACCAGCTTTAATTGAAGCCGGTTTCTGATCCTTTACGCCCATAATCAAAAGCCACAAAGTGAGAGAAAACTCCGCAATAAAACTAACCACCCAGCATGGGTACAATATTATTTTGAAGTCCGGGAAAAGGAAAAACTGAAAGAACCATATCAGTACGGCAAAACCATCGATGATCAACACTATCCCCAGAATTTTAGGAAGGAAGCCCGACTTGAAAACCAGATAACCAAGAGGAAAGAGCCAGACGCCAAAAAATATCTGGGCAATTATAAAACCATTTTTATACAGATTGATAAATAACATTGCCTGCGCTTTTAACTGATCCGCCTGGAATACTTTCAGGTAATCAGCCCCGCCCACAAGCAGCAGGCCGGCAAATAGATTCAGCATACTTGAACACTGTACGGCGACACCGCCCAGGTTTAAAAGCAGGAACAGTAAAGCCAGGTTTTTGTCGACCGGTTTTAATAACACATACAAAGCCCAGGCCGTCAAAAGGAAAAGTAAGGCTGAGAATAGACCGATTACAAAACCGATACTGGCCAGCCATTCATGAGCAATTATGTTATTGACTGTTGCCGCGATATCTTCGAATGCAAAGTGCCCAAACATAGTTGCAATGATCGAAGATATAAAATACATTAAATAGAGGAACCCCGCGATTCTTGCTGTCGTTTTGAGTGAATTCATAATCTTACTCCTTTTTATTGATAAACTGTTATTGTTACTGCATTGAAATATTTCCCGTCAATGTTTACTACCCCTCTTTAGTGAGTTTTACAATTTTTCGTAAAGTATCGGCCGCTGCGCCGGGAAAGGCTAATTGTATTATCCAGAGAGGGACTTTATACGGGGGGGACCTTTTTAATGCTACAGTAACTTCAACATAACCATTTCCTAAATCTTTAAACGTATAAGTTTCAAAACTGTAGGTAAGACGTTTCGCGTCTTTTTTTTCAAGCAGAGATGGTATGGCGGTTAACGTAAAAACAGCCGTATTTTCAGCCGCATCCTCAGAAAAACTCATTTTAGCGACACAGTCAATATCTGAAAATGGTCCTCCTTTAGTATGATACCTAAATTCCCAGAGTTCCGCGATTTCCGCTTGAAATCAGCCTTGCGCGGCACTGCTTGGCATCGGTTTATCATCCCAGTCTCGCGGCTGCTGCAATTACAAGCCTTGGCGATGCCTGAATACTCGTAAATCCACAAATTCCGCTGCTCCGGGCGCAACACACCCTTGTGGCGGCCTTCACATCATCCGGTTGGGAACTCGCTATATCTGCAGCTCACATAAGTGGCAGTAAAATTTCCGCCACCGGTCCTTATCCGCAAAATAACGGCTCAACACCAGTTTTACCTGATGGCCCTGTCTCACGATTTTCCCCGCAACCCGAATAAACCACGCCCGGAATGTTTCCGGTTCTTCCCGGTGACTTTTCCGGTCAACCAGATACCGCATCCAGATTCCAACGTTATACGCCAGCACGCTGCAGCTCCACAGAAAATCATTCACCCAGAAATCTTGCGTCAGAAGCATCCCGGCGAACATCTGCTGCTTCACGGCTTCGATCCAGTTTTCACACGTACCCCGGTCACCGTAAAATTTATGGCCCTGCCAAGGTTTCAAACGCATATTCGTACAATAGCAAAAATAGTCATAAACCGCTTTCGGGAATACCAGCCCTTCCGTTTCTATCCGGATCAGCTTTCTGACAGCTATGAACCGCCTCGCATGTTTCCATCCATGCGCCCGGTACTCAAATTCCGCCTGTTCCCAGCCGCTTCGATCCGGAACCGCTGTCCAACCCCTGTTTTCCAGAAACGCCGCGAGGTTTTTCATTTTGGCTTTGACCAGAAAAAAAGCCCCTTTCATTTCTTCGATGACATCGAAAATCCTTCCGTCGAAAAATCCGCTGTCCATCCGGAACACAAGTTTTTTCCAGCCGGTATGGAGTATTCCGTAAATGTGCCGGATAAATTCAGGCGCGTTATTCGCTGTGTAAGCGTCGCCCGGCCTGAAATAGGAGAGAATACATTCCCTTGTGCTGTTCAGGAATGCCAGAAGCGGATGATAGCTCTTCGCTCCCTTTTTATGCGGATTGTAGCCTGCCGCCGCTCCTTCCTGGCTTCCGTAAACCGTCTTGACGGTCGAATCGCAGTCCACGATTTTCGTTTTTACCCGGAACTTCGCGTGGACTTTGCGGGAAAGCTTTCCGTTCAACTCATTCATCGCGTAAGATTCTTTCATACCAACGTTTTCAATCCGCTTGATGATCGTAGAATCACTGATCGGCCCTTTCAAGCCCAGAGCTGCCCGGAACAATGGATCTTCAGTAAAATTCTCGACCTTCTTGATCCGGTTATACCCTGCCATCAGCGCGCACACGATTCCCGTAATAATTTGCTCGAACGAGAATTTCTGGTTACAATATTCCCGCACTGGAATAAATTTTTTGAGCAACTGATTGAACCCAATCTTTTTCAAAAATACCAGCACGGGATAAATCCCGCTCACGCTGCTCAAATCCTGCGCCGTAAAACCAACTTTGATATTTTTCACCATTTGGGTGCTCCTTCTGTTGTTTTGTAAAGCAATATATTATAACAGATTGGGGCCCCATTTGGTATTTTTACTTTGGGAATTTAGGTGATAATAGACAATCCATTCATTCTCTGTAATAGTTTCGATCTTTTTACTGACATCATTGCCATGAAATTCTTTATGCTTTGATGCATCTTTCAGCAGTGAAATACAATTTTGCATGCTGACCCTGTCAGTAGTTGTCGCGATATATTCTATTAATGGTACAACTTCATTGCTTTCATTAGTTCGTTCTGAAATACAGCTTCGAACCGTTATTTTACCGTCATCGATTTTATCTGTTTTCCACTCATTTGTTTGAGCAAATAAATTTGTGCAGAGGAACATCATACAGAGTATAATAAGTCTTAATAATGCTCTCACGGTCCCTGAAGTCTGTTTGTTTAATTTCATAATTTTCCCCCTTTGTTTGCTTTGATATTGCCTGTTCTTTACTTTTTATTTTTTCAAAAAAAGATCCTGACCCCGCCGCCGATGACAGTTCCGCCGTTATATGCACCATCTTTCGAAGAAATTCCAAGACCGGGGCCAAATTCGATGAAAAATGTGTTTTTTCCGAATGACAGGAACTCTGCGCCGACTAAAAAATTGATAAAGTAGGCTTGGCCTTCAAAGGCATCTTTTATTCCGAATTCTCCGCCAATGGCAATTCCTTGATAAACCCGTATTAACGATTGAAAGTCTTCGGAAAAAAATATACCGAATGACGGCATTGCATACAAAATATTAAGACCATTTTCATAATCATTAACAACACTCAAATCCAGCCGTAAGTTCACATTCTTAAATTGGTATCCTCCCTGTAAACCGGACGCGGAATATTTTGAGTATAAATATGCCGGCGCAGAAATGTAAAAACCCATACTTTTTGAATCAATTACAGTCTTTCCAATAGAAATTACTGGATCCTGCGCAGGAACATTTTCTGCAAATACTAATGGGCTAACCGCAAAGAGCACTAAAAAGACCAGGACCATTTTTTTCAATCGAACTTTCGAGAGTACCTTAAGATTTTCTTTCATATATATTCCTCCAGATTTAATTTGATTTACTGATCTCGCTCCGATTTGCTTAACTCGGAATTAAAGTTATCCGCCCACACATACGGCAGCCAAAGCTGAAACGTAAGAATTATAAGATTAAGCAAACAAAAAATAGATCAGTAATCACGATTATATCTGCTTGGCAGAACCGGAAGCGATTACAGATGGATTGAACCCTTTCACTATCAGCCATACCGCTAAAACCATTTCCTGTAAGGCTATTGGAAAACTTAATAATACCTGTACCGCCGACATATTACTGATGAGACGGAACATAACTAACATAGTTGATATTATGGTTAAAGTAATTCCAATAAGACCCCAGCCCGACAGCCATCGGGGAATAAGTTTTGTCTGATAAAACAGCGAATAATACATGAGAGCGCCAATGCACCAGGCCAGTAACATTGTCAGGCTCACCCATTCACGTCCTGCGAGTAATAACGCGCCAATGGTTTGAAAATAAGATGTATCCGGAGTTCCGCCTTTTACAAATTCCCGGCTTAATGTCAATAACAGCAGCAGGCTGATTACACCGACAATATCGAGAGCACCCTCCATAAGCCTGAAGCAAACCGACCCAAGAGCCAGACCTTCATTATGTTTTCTTAAGACCGGATACAGTGAAATTGCTATACCTGCGCATGCGAAAGCCATAATTAACACAAGAAGCGCTCCTATTATTACCTGGTTTTCATTTGAGGAAATTTTAATCAGATAATCCGGAGTACCCAGAATAGGTCCAGTAAAAGCAAGACTCACTGTGCCTGCAGCAGTTCCAATAATAAATAACACTCCCGCGATTATCGCGATCTTTCTGTTTGAATTCATTTAGTCCTCCTTATTTTGGTTTAATTGGACTTCGATGACCGAAACCAATGACATTCCTAAATCACGCACTTTTTTGAGCAATCCATGCAATGCAGACTGATCGGCCACCGGGCCGGTTAAAAGAGTATCACCGTTGTCTTCCAGAGAAATGGTCAGGCCTTCAAACCAGTCTGTCCATTGATGATCAATATGATCCTTGATCCTGATCTGATAGGTCATGGACTGGCCCGGATCGATTCCTTGCTTGAGTTTGTTTGACATTACCATATACCTCTTATAGCCTGTCATAACAGACTTGTTGTAAACTTTCTTTACAATGGGGGTATAAATACTCCCATCGGACTCTTCAGAGTGTGAGACAGTAGTAATGCACAAAAAGTCTGACAATATTATAGATGCAGTAAGGTATGACTTTGAAGATACTAAAGTACTGTTTTGAGGTATGGTTTTAAGGTAGGGTTTTGTTTTATTTGTTCCAGTTTTGCGGGAAAACTGACGTTTTGCTACAGCAGGCCCAACTCGCGGGCGCGTACTGCGGCTTCTGAGCGGCTTTGAACTTGTAGTTTGTCAAAAATATTCTTATTATGGCCTTTAACGGTACTCAAGGCGAGGAATAGCCGCTGGCAAATCTCATGATTCGAAAGTCCCTGTGCAATAAGCCGGAGTATTTCTAACTCACGCTGACTCAGCGGCTCGATAAGGGGCTGGGAAGGGGGCAGATGAGAATTGTTTACTCTCTTCTGCTCCTCAGCCTTAAATGCAGCCAGCAGCTTACCGATATAATCCGGCATAATCCCGCGAGCAGCGGTTTTTGACAATAGCCTGGCCATCGGAATGCCTTCGTCGACAAAGATACGGATAAAGCCACCCGGTTCTGCCAAAGCCAGCACATCAATCAGCAGCTGGACAGCCTTGTCTTTTTCGCCATTTTCATACAAAGCGACCGACTGTAGAACCATCACCTTGAGCCGTTCATCTTTCCAATCCTTAGCTTCCATCTGCAAGCGTAATGGCTCCAGTAAGGCCAGTGCCGCGGACGGGTTTCCCTGGGCCAGGAGTACCCGGGCCTGGGTGGCGGGAAGTTTGTGTTTTTGAGCCAGATGAGAGGCTGCCGCTAGATTACCCTGATGCAGCAGCGTAAGCACTTGCGCGGCAGCTACCTCGGGCATCCGATAGACGAAGTTATTCTGGCGTACGGACTGATCGGCCTCCGCTAAAATTGCAGCCGCGCCGTCCACATTTCCCCGGGCTAGTTTCAGGCGGACAAGAAACAACTCACTGATAACGAATCTGTCAATAACACTATCAAACTGACGCGCCAGTTGAAGGCTCTGTTGCCCGTGCTGAAGCGCGGTATCCAGATCGTTCCATTCGTAATAAATGCGGGCCAGGCCAAGATGCACTTCGCAGGCATTGGGCTGCGGATGATCCCCAAACAATTGCAGAACACGGCGGTAGGTCTCGGCTGCCGGATAAAGCTGGTTTTCTAATTCCTGTATTTGACCCAGACCGCTTGTGGCCAATATAATGGAAAAGATATCCCCTGACGCCTGGATAATTGATAAGGCTTCCATATATGCCTTGCCAGCCGCGGCACGGTTCCCCATGAGATGATGGGCAACTGCCATCGTCCAGACAGCAGTAAAACGGAATGGTAAGTTGTCAGGGTGCAGATACTCAAGAGCGCGGTGTGACTGGGCGATGATGGTTTCTACCTGATACTGAGTGAGGGCCAATGTAGCCCTAGCGGCAGCAATTTGTCCCATAAGGTTTCGGGTCATGTCGTCCGGCTCAGCGGCTTTCAAGGCTGCTTCAGCAGCTTGTAGTTTCTCTTCCACACCGGTTGTCTGGCCAATAACCAGTGACAATGCTGCATACCTTACCCATAACGAGGGCCTGGCGTCCAGTACCATTGTCGGTAGTGATGCCAGCCAGTCGAGTATAGCGGAAACCGTACCGCGAAAGTGCAGGGACATACCCCCTTTATCAATCAGCCGTTCAGCGCGTTCAATATCATTTGCAGCAGTAGCATGATGAAACGCTTCAAGATCCAGGCCATTGCCTTCAAACCATATGCTGGCACGTATATGATATTTGGCCACATTTCCCTTCGGATCCTCAGTGGACGAAGAAGCATTCTGGAGCAGTCGCTGCCGCAGAAAGCCGGCGAAAAGATGGTGATATCGGTACCAACGCCGTTCGTTATCCAGGGGGACTATAAACAGATTTGCGCTTTCGGCATATTCCAGGGTTTCTTGTCCGGAAGAAGAGGGGGCAAGCAAAACAGCATCACAAAGCGGTCCGCACATGCGGTCGAGGATCGAAGTACACAGCAAAAATTCCTGGATCCTTTCGGACTGCTGATGCAGTACTTCTTCAACCAGATAATCCAGGACAAAATGGTGGCTGCCGGTGAAGGATTTTATGAATCCGGCGGCGTCTTTATGTCCATGCATTGAAATCGCTGCTAGTTGCAGACCGGCTATCCAGCCTTCTGTGCGGGTTTCCAGTGCGGTGATGCCTTCTACCGAGAGGTTCAGCCCCATCACCTGGTTGAGAAAACCTGCGGCTTCGGAGGAAGTAAAACGCAAGTCAGCGGCGCGTAGTTCGGTCAATTGGCCCCGAGCGCGTAACCGGGCAAGCGGTAGATCCGGATCCTCACGGGTAGCGATGACCAGGTGCATCTGCGGCGGCAGGTGCTCAAGCAGAAAGGCGAGGGCATTATCAAGTGGTTTGGCATTAATAACATGGTAGTCGTCAAGGACGAAGATAAAATTGTCCGGTACGGTATTGATTTCATTGAGCAGGGCCGTTAAAATCGATTCGGTTTGTGGTGGTTGAGGGGATTGGAGTAATCCCAAGACACCTTCGCCAATATTCTTTGCAATCGTCTGCAAGGCAGCAACGAGGTAAGCCAGAAAAATTGAAGGATCTTTATCCCCTTCGTCCAGCGACAGCCACGCAACTGGCCGGCCGCAACCGGTAACCCATTCGCTGATCAGTGTGGTTTTGCCAAAGCCTGCAGGAGCAGA
The DNA here is from genome assembly GCA_963835575.1 of uncultured Spirochaetota bacterium. Lineage (GTDB taxonomy): Bacteria > Spirochaetota > Brevinematia > Brevinematales > JAOACQ01 > CAVYGN01. The sequence goes on from CAWIGG010000002.1 coordinate 995,984, forward strand.
TATAAGGGTCAGTTTGCGTTGCAGGCCCTCATTTAACCGCTCGATCAGGCGAGGACGAAGGACAACCTTAGCCCGAGGCGGAGTAATATAAAGTTTAGTAGTTAAAATTGATTTAGACATAGATTAATTATAAATCGACGTTAGAATTATTGCGATCATCTTTCTTTTCTCCTTTAGTTGTTATTCTGTTCAATTTTCACAACTAATTAAAAATTTACATTAATTTTATGATAGTACTTTGGGACTATTTTCTCAAGTTATTCAATTAAATAAGACTCTTGTGTCTAAGGATTTCGAACACTTAGTGATTAAAATCAAATGTAGCCTTCGATTTGCCTGATACACTCTTTGAGCGGCAACCCTTTAGATTGGTTTATTTCTACTTCACGTAGTTTCTGGATGATTTGTTCCGGCGTGAATTTTTTTTTGGCATTTTTTTGCCCTCCTGTTATTATATACTAACTTAACAGGTGGACCGAATTTTGGGGAGAAGGTCGTTTTTTGAAGATAATACCATTATCTTCAGCCTCGGCTCACTGGCTTAAAGGGGGGCACTAAAATGCGAGTGCGTTTAACTTCCAGGGAAAAAATCCCCGGCCAGGCCGAAATTCGACCGGCTTGGCAAATACGTCTGGATCGCTTCCTATTGCGGCATTACGGTTTTTGAGATCGTTTGAGGTATGTAACCGATTCTTATATCTTTACTTGAATATGGTGAAAAAAAGGGTATATCAGGTACTAAATTTGAAGACATTGTTACCGATTTTCGTTTTAAGGGGATTTTACCACAAAATACTTCTAAGCATTATTCGTTATTATTCAACGAAATAGTAGAATGGACAAATAAATCTAAGCATATATGGTTAAAGTCTTATAATAAATAATGATTGCCAACTTAAGACAACAGCGGCTAAAACGTTTCGGTGTTCACCGCTAACGGCGGCTCCACTCGCCCTGCCGTCGGTATGCCGTAGTAGCGCATCGCCGCACCGTTAAATTGACAGCAGGAGCGATAGGAACTACAATCTTTCTGTTAATCGCCGCACAGGAGGCCGCCATGAACTTTTTCCGCAATTTCACCGCCCCGCTCTGGGAGATATTCTCCGGCAATCTTCTGCTTTTATTCTGCAGCCTGTTTTATCTTGCCTGGTGGGCTGTCTCCTACCGGCCGAATTCATCCGCTGGGCCGGTCGGCGGGTTATACCTCGCGGCCGCTTTTATCATGGGAGTCGCCGCGATAGCGCTGATGTCCGGCGGTGTTAGCGCGCTTTCCCAGAATTCAAAGGGTCTGCCGGTGAGGTTCATCCTGCTGGGCGGTGCCGCAATGTTTCTCGTTCTGATACCGGTCACAACCATAGCATTTCACCGGATAGTGACATCGGAACTGATCATAATCCATATCTGGGCGGTGCTGGAGCTGTGCATGCTTGCCGTGCTGTTACGGCACAGGGCGCTTCGGCGCGGGCCGTGCAGTGACGCTGGCGTCCCTTGTTTTAATCGCCTTCGCCGTCAGTCTGGTCTGCTACATCCTGCATTACCGTCTGGACGAGACGGCAGGCTACTGGAACGGCATGGTCCCGCTGATAACGGACGCGTTCGTGATGGCGGTTTTCCTGGCGGTTTTGGCGGTTTCATAAGCTCTAAGAACACAAATATAAATTACAATAAGGGCAGTTCTAAAAACTCAAATATTTAGAACTGCCGCTATTGTATGAGTTCATGCTACCGCTCGAGTTCGCTGTCTGAAAAGAAAGCCGACCAGCGAACTCTATACGGTAGCGCCATTTGCATTCACAAGGAATTTTTTAACCGGGGCAGTTCCAAAACCTGTTGTGGAAATATCTGATAAATTTTTAGTTTTTGGAACTGCCCATAAATTAATTACTATTTTCATAATGAATTTGGTCCCTTGATATAAATACTGCCAAATTGGGGTCTATATAAAAATTTCAATCAAATAAAACAAGGCTCATTCATAAAATTCTTTTTTCCACCGGGCGTAGCCCGCCTTCAATCTCCGTTCCCTTCCCCGTTCGTGATCTTAATGTCCCTCTTTGTGTTTAACCCCGTCATGCAACGAATTAAATCCTTGCAACTTAAAATATAACAAAAGCAAAGAAATTCAACCTTCTCTCCGTGCCCTCCGTCCCCCGGCGCCTGCCCTGGGCCTGCCGAAGGGTGCTCTCTGTGGTTTCCTGATTGCTTATGTCAGATTTCACGTAAGCAACGGATTAATTAATAATGCCCCGTCATAAAGATAAAATCCGCGCGAATCCGCCTCATCCGCGTAATCCGTGTGCAGAATCGGATATTACAATCAAGCTTCTTAAACATGAGCTTAAATATAATAATAGAAGATACGTTAATCCCTTCGTTCTTCCCGTCTTCCTTCTTCCTGTTAATATTTTCTCCCTCTTCTTTCTTGAAAAATAAATCCATGCCGCTTATAATAATGGACTTTAACAGTCTGGAGAGATGCCCGAGCGGTCGAAGGGGGCACCCTGCTAAGGTGTTGTACCCCATAAGGGTACCGAGGGTTCGAATCCCTCTCTCTCCGCGTTTTTATGATAGGGCAGTTCTGATTTTTAGGACTGCCCTATATTCATTCCGTTTGATAATAAAATATGATGTCTTAAATCCGGTGGTTCCGGAATTGATATTGACTGGAGGATGAATATGAAGAAATTGATATCAGGATTAATATTTTTGGTACTTTTCTTTGCTCCGCTTGGTCTTTTCGGCATCGATATATTTGACGCGGCGACAAACAGCAATACGAACTCTGTGTCCGTTTACATAAAAAGCGGCGGGGATGTCAACGCGAAGGACAGCGCTTCCGGTGCGACGGCTGTCATCTGGGCGGCACAATACGGACGTACGGATGTCATCAAGCTCCTGACAGGGGCAAAGGCCGATGTCAACGCGGCTGACAGGGACGGCAAAACGGCATTGATGTGGGCGGCATTCAACGGTTATACAGACGCTGTAAAGTTTCTACTCGGCGCGAAAGCTAAAGTCAATACGAAAACAAAGTTCGGCTGGACGGCCCTGATGTCTGCCGCGGCCAGAGGCCGGACGGACATCCTGAAGCTTCTGCTCAAAGCCGGAGCCGATGTCAATCTCAAAACAAAGGACGGGTGGACGGCCCTGATGTCCGCGGCCGCCAATGGACAGATTGAAGCGGTCAAACTTCTCTTCACGGCCGGTGCCGGCGTCAATGTAGAGGGAAAGGACGGCTGGACCGCGTTAAGGCTTTCAGTCAAAAACCATCATGATGAAATGACCGCGCTTCTTAAAAAGCTGGGGGCCAGGGAATAAGCTTATCCTCAATTATGATTCATAGCATAACGCGGACGGGCTGATTAATATTCCCCTGATTGAGTTATCATAGCTGTTGCAATTTTTTGCTTCCGCTTTGCATTCGTATTGAAGCCTGCTGTCTTCCCGGCTGCGGCAGTCAAAACTCTTTTGTACAAGGACCGAACTGATCGCCGACAAAGTAAATATATTTTCAAATGAAATCATATTATACTCCTTACAAGTAATATAATAAACTATCCGGGAATTGTAAAATGCGCTCTTAAAATTTGTCATTTGTTATGGTATAGGATAGAATAATGATATTGAAACCATCTGGCTTATTAATAACATTTCATAAAGGAAGGATCGATGAGCATGAGCGATCTTTCGCCGCAAAATTCCAAGTCTAATGAGAACGAAGGAATTATTTATTCCATCCATGTCCCGCTGATCATCGAAGCCTCGGCCGGAAGCGGCAAAACAACAATTCTTGTCAAAAGATATATCGCCGTTCTCATCTACCTTCTCGCTGTCGAAAAGAGGAGCGCGTTTGAAGCCGTGAAAGAAATAGTAGCGCTGACATTTACCAGAAAAGCGGCCGGGGAAATGAAAGACAGGATCAGAAGGATTATTGAGGAAAAATTTTCGCTTTCCTACCTGATGGAAGCGCTGTCAAATCTGGAGACTTATAATAAAATCCGGATCACTGGCCATGAATCCGTCTGCGCGGAAATTCTTATGCAGAAGGAAAGCCTTCAAAGCGCCCTGAGCTCCGCTTCCATTTCGACGATCCACTCTTTCGGGCTGAATATCCTCCGGTCCCATCCGGTGGAAACAGAACTGGACCCGTCCGCTTCCCCTCAGGACAATACGGGGACGGCTGATATGGGCATGACGGCCAAAGACGCTTTTTTTAAAACAATAAGGAAACTCATCGATTCGCGGAACAAGGATTTTTCCTTGTTGATCCAGGTCCTTGGTTATGAGAGCTGTGAAAAAATTCTGATGGATTTGATGAAAACGGCTGATTCCTATGGAATGGATGTCCTGCATGATATTATTAAAAGAAGCCGTTATCTGGAATATGAAACAGAAAATTCTATTGATGAATGGATGGAAAAGAAAGCAAAGCCCGTTCTTAAAAAAATTCCTGAAGCTCTCAATGGTATCAAAGAAAGTATCAGGAAAAACGCCCTGCCTGCCGTGGAAGAAACAATCGGAAAAATTGAAAAAGCGTTAGAACTCAGTCAGGCATCGGATCTTTTTCATGCCGATGTTTATTATGATAAAGGAAGCAAGGTTGTCAAGGAAGCGGTAGAGGATTTGTACGGCAGTTACGCGCTGGAACTGCATAAGCCTTTATTTTCTTTTCTCTGGCGCGCTTTTAAGATTATTTATGATTCTTATGAGGTTTTAAAAAGGGAAAGAAAGGAAATCTCTTTCAGCGATATAGAAAACAAGCTTTTAAGCTCGTTTAATAATAACGGAGACCTGGTTGCTGATGTAAAAAAATCAATCCGTTATCTCCTGATCGACGAATTCCAGGACACGAGCGATATACAGAAAGAGATATTCGACAGGCTGATTTATAATGAAAAAAGGGAATTGTCGCTCATTCCATTTATAGTCGGCGACCCGAAGCAGTCGATTTACGGGTTCCGGAACGCCAATATTGAGATATTCGAGAATACAAAAAATGCATTTAAAGAATATCAGGGCCGTTATCCGTCGGCTACTTATATTGAGCTTGATAAGAACTACCGTTCAGATGGGAACCTGGTCGCCGGATTTAACCGGATCTTTGAGGATATTTTTAAGGACGGAAATATCGCCTATCACATCCAGACAGCCGGCCGTGAAAACGGGCCGAAAGAAAGAGGCGTTTTTTTCGTTCCGGCGCGCGGCGGTAAAACGGATGAAATTGTGCGTAATTCATGCCGCGACGCGGCATGCCTGATCGCTGAACTGGTCAATTCAGGCTCTTACAAGCCGATGGACATCATGGTGCTGATACGGAAGGGCACAAAACTTTCGCTGTTAAGAGAAAGCTTTGAGGAAATCCTGGGGGCGCAGGGAATACCTTATTTCAATATCGACAGCTCCAATATATTGGAGGCGCCTGAAATACAGGATATTATCATCTATCTTCAGGCGCTGGAAAACCCGTCCAGCAATTTCTATTTTCTGCCGCTCTTGAAAACGCCTTTCTTCAGAAAAACCGATCCGGAAATAGCGGAGCTTCTGAGAAATAATCCCTCTTTATATGAGGCCCTTAACGGGACGAATGACCCGGAAATGGAAATATTCAATGATATACGCCGGAAAAAAAACAGAGTCAATATCGCCGACCTGGCAGAAGAGATCATCGGCCGGAGCGGTTATTTTTCCTTTCTTACCACACTGCCGCATAAGAAGGAAGCCTCGACAAACGCGGTTGTATTTCTGGATTACCTCCGGAGGCTTCAGACTTCTGAAATGTTTAATTTGACAGACTTCCTGTATTATCTGCAGGAATACGGCATAACGCTGGCAAAACCGCAGGTCATCGGAGAAAAAAGCAATGTCGTCAAGGTGATGACGGTGCATTCATCAAAAGGCCTGGAATCCAGGGCCGTGATTTATATCGCCACTTCCGGCGGGGGGAACAGGTCTTCTGAAATTATAGTGTCCCGCGGCGGAAGGGACCGGTATCTGGGAATGAATATTTTTTGTCCCGACCGGAATTATACCAGGCTTGCGGAATTTAAAAAGGGATCGGAAGCCGAAGAGGAAAAACGACTGGCTTATGTCACTTTTACAAGGGCGGAGGAACTGTTTTATTATATCGGTGCAGATAATCTGGCTGAAAGAAATGAAAAGGGAAAAATAGACAGGGACGAAAGGGATGGAAAAGACGGCTGGGGGAATTTCATCAACCTGAAAAAGGAATTTGTCTCGGGACGGATGATAAAGGTCCCGGAAATTAAGAGCAGAGTTAAATCGGAAAATAATATTGATCTGTTGAGGAAAAAGGTATCGGATAAATATGAGCTTCTCAAAAAGAATGAGGAAAAATTAAAGTATGCCTCTTTTCCGCTTTTTGTTACAATAACCCAGCTTCTCGATATAGAATTTCTTGAGGCGGCTTTTAAAAAACGCTATATTGACAAGTCTTTTCCGGTCGATGAGGCCCTGAATGAAATAGCGCATTCGGATGATGTGTTTCAGGAGAACGCGCGCGCCGACGAAGGCACTTTTCTTCACAGAGTTTTTCAATACTCGGACGATAGCTCTTATCCGGAATATATAGAACAGAATATAGAATATGAGAGCGGAGTTCAGCCGCTTAAAAAAGACAGTATTATTAAAAAAGCCGAAGCGTTTTTTACAAGCGCTTTTTATCAGAAGTATTATTCCAGCGCAAACCGGAGCTATTCCGAATGGGAACTCAATTATCCTTTTGAATACAGCGGCTTTTCTATTCTGATTAAGGGCGCGATAGACAGGTATATCCTGCTCGAGCCGGATTACGGCGTCATTGTGGACTATAAATTGAAAGTGCATTCCGGAATGGACCGTTATGCCCGGCAGCTTAATTATTACGCTTTTATATTAACCGAACTGGGTTATCAGGTCCGGGAGCTCTATCTTTACGATATCGAAGAAGGGCTTGCCATATCAGTTGAGAAAAACACAAGCGATATAAAAAAGATCATTACTCAAAATCTTACACGGATGAAGCAATATTTTTTGCCTGCTATATTTTAAACCTGAGGCTGTTTAATTAGCCGACCTTTTTTATTTATTCTCATTTAAAACATAGAAAAAAATTCTGCAGAAAATAAGTCTTCAGGATTACAACCGCTGCCGAATTATCAGCCTGCTGCCGGCAGTCCTTAATATCTATATTGCTTTTTGCAATATTTTATTCAGTTCATTATAATTCTTCCTATCAGTAGGAGTATATGCAAAAAATATCAGTGATTTGTTTATTACTATTTATCTATTTTCCATTGTTTTCAAGTACTTATTATTTTCAGGAAATTATTGGAAATGAAAAAAAAGTTTATTCGGTAATCGAAATTATCGATTCCAATCAAAACAGGCTGCTGATTCAGACTAATGATAGGGAATCGTTTTATGTTTATTGCACAGCAGATTATAAGACGGTTAGATTTGAATATTTTAATAGTAATGAAAACCGCTCAATTACGTCTGATATAAACAAAAATAATCTCTATTTACATATAAACCGAAACGGTATAAAAGAGGAAAAATATTTAAAATTGACGGATGCCCATGGTACCAATCCATAGATTTCGGATTATCAGATTTTGTTTTATCAGCCAATGACTCACGGGAATTCTGGATTGTAAACCCGACTGATAGTTCAGTTATTAAGATGATAGCTTATAGAGGAAAAGAGGAACTCTTAAAAACCGGGGATTTTACGGTTCCGGCTGTAAAGGTAAAGGTGACCCTTCCCGGGTTATTATCTATTTTCTGGAGCATGGATTATTGGTATAATTATAACGATGGAACGATTATTAAAATTGAGGGAAAATCAAAAGGGCCTGGAAGCATGGATTCTCTGACTGAATTGATAAAAATTGAGAAAGAAAATTAAATGATTAAATTGATTTCAGAAAGAAGAATTCAAGAAGACTGGAAGATTTCTGTTATTTTGTTTATTTTGCTTTTTATATTATTTGATATTTTGGTTTTATGCAGAATACCATCCTATTTATTTGGAATTATAATATTTTTACATTTAATAGGAACTCTTATTTTAGTCAAAAAAAAATATTGGACTGAAATCGGTTTTAACAAACCGGCAGGTTTGAAGTATATTGTTATTGGCTCTCTTTTAGCGGTTCTATATGTTATTCTCGTATTCCTGTTTTTAAAACTGTTATTCGGCTTTACAGACGGCAACTATTTATTTTTGATGGCAAAAAGTCAATTGGCCTTCGGCGTTATCAATAAAACAAATGCCTGGACTTATTTTCCGATGGCCGCCATCGGTTATATGATAACCAGCCCTTTATGCGAGGAACCGTTTTACAGAGGTTTGCTGTTCAACAGTTTCAGAAAATCATTTTCTCCGGCTTTATCAATAACTCTGCAGGCGGTCTTTTTCGGGTTAATTCATGTCCCATATTTTTTAATGTTCTCTTTTAAACCGCAAATCCTATTTTCGATACCTTTTATTATGATAGCCGGGCTGATTAACGGCTGGGCGTCTCATAAGACCCATTCCATCTGGAGCTGCAGTATAGTTCACGCTGCCGGTAATTTTATTCATATTCTATTTATATATTTATTTATCATACCGGTAATCGGATAGAAAGAACATATGAAAGCATCTAACTAAAGCAAGCTGGTACATAGAGCGGATTTCGCCCCTGAATTGTTATTCCAGATCGTAAAAAAACCGTTTTAAAAGCCGCGTAAATTATAATATGTGTCATTTTCCTGCGGCATTGAATTAAAAGGGGAATTTTTTATATAAAAAAGTGGTTAGTATTTTTAATTCTCATCATATCCGTAATCCCGGCATTCGCTTCTTCTGGACCTGGAGAAAAATTGTTACTCGCGGCATAAAATGGGGGATGTTTCTTTTCTTGCAGAATATAAAGGTGATGTCAATGAGGCAAGCGAAGAGGAGCTTGAAATTCAGGTCCAAAAAGACACCGGGCAGATAAAAGATTTGATCAATGGCAATCTTGAAAAGATGCGGAAGTATTTTGTTTCGTAAACGGATGATTAATCCTGCCATTTATTAATACACTGGAATCAGTCCGAGGTTTTCACCCGTGATGCATCGGCCTCCCTTCGGGGTCACAAGGAATGTGTTTTCAATCCCCACCATGCCGATATCTTTAATTCCCTTTTTAGGCTCAAGCGCAAAAGCCATCCCTTCCTCGATCGGTTCTTTAAACCCCTCGGCGATGACCGGCAACTCATCAATCTGAAGACCGATCCCATGGCCGAGGAACTTTACCGTACGGTTTCCATAACCCATAAAGTTATTCAGGAAATCAGGATCAAGCTTATTAATAATAGTTTTATAAATTTCTTCCGGTACTGCGCCGGGTTTCAGCATTGCCGCGGCCTCGTTCTGTATTTCAACACATTGACGGTGGGCGCTTATGACTTCTTCAGGAAGCTTCCTGCCGAACATATATGTCATGGTTTTGTCTGTATGATAGCCGTCCACCCCGCACCCGATATCGATAAAGACCAGGTCGCCCTTTTTCAGCTTTCGTTCGCGGCTTCCCAATAACGGGACTGCCGGGCCCATCCCATAATTGCCGCCCGGGCCGTTAAAATAAGTCGGATAGACAGAGCTTTCACCGAAGCCGATCTGTCCCAGGACCAGTTCAGTGTCGAACATACCGAACCGGGCCACGCCATGATGTCCTTCCCTGATCATGATGGAATAAATCTCCGCGGACAGGTCTGCCTCGTTCATACCTTCCTTGAGGATTAAGGGCACAATATCTTCCAGCACCCGGCGGTGTATTTTGCCTGCCTTTTCCATCAGGGCAAGTTCATATGGGCTTTTAACGGCCCTCACGGCGGAAACCTGCATATCGAGGGATTTGACTTCCTTGAAAGGAAAATATTTCCGGAAACGCTGGTAGAGCGCCAGCGGCACTATCTCTGTCTCCATGTAAATTGTTTCAGAAATATTACCGGCTGCCGCCGCTGCGTCGCGGAATCCGGCCATCTGCCTGATATCCGTGAAGAGGGATTCATCCATCGCCCGTTCATAGCTCCGGCGCACCCAGTACACAGCGCCGCCGCCGCGCCTGATCAACAGCATGCCGTCCTGCATTGTCCCGGTAAAATAATACTGGTTGATCTTGCAGAAAATGACGGCCGTCTCCCAGTCCGGATTTGACGAATCCATAATTGCCAGAAAGCGGCTCATGCGGGTCTGCAGTTCGGATAGAGGGACTTTGTTATTAATATTCATTATATTTTCCAATAAATATTATTTATAGATTTTCTTAAATATTCCGCTAAGCCACGCGAATACACGCTAATATGATTAGATTATTATTCTATTTCAATAATATTTACATTGAAGGTATGCTGGTTGAAGTCAATTAAGTGTTTAATGATTTATATCTTTCCTTTTTTATTCGCGTCAATTCGCGTGAATTAGCGGATTACCAGACTATTTATAATTCCTGATGGAAAATCTGGTCTTCGGAGGGAAAAATTCCTCCCTTGACTTCCTCAATATAGCTTTTAACAGCTTTCTTGATGACACGGTACAAATTGGCGTATTTTTTATTATGTTTAAATTCCGTTTCATTGTCCATTCCCAGCATGTCGGTGATAACAAGGACCTGGCCGTCGGTATACCGGCCGGCGCCGATGCCGATTGTCGGGATTGAAATGCTTTCCGTAACGGTTTTAGCCGCTTCTTCAGCCGTGCCTTCGATGACAAGCGCGAACGCTCCGGCTTCTTCCAGCGCTTTCGCGTCGGCCGTCAGGATTTCCGTCTCATTTTTTGTTCTGCCCATGATCCTGTGCCCGAAGCGCCGGACGGACTGCGGTTTGAGGCCTATATGCCCCATTACGGGTATGCCGATCTGAGTGATCGCGGAAACAACCGGCGCCAGCGCCGAGCCTCCTTCCAGCTTGACGGCGTTCGCGCCCGCTTCCTTCAGACATCGGCCGGCGTTATGCACGCTTTCCTCAAGCGACGCGCCGTAGCTTAAAAACGGCATATCAGCGATGATAAAGGATTCCGGCGCGCCCCTCCTTACCGCTTTTGTATGGTAAATCAATTCATCCATTGTGACGGGAAGCGTGTTCTCATGGCCGGAAAAAACCATGCCGAAAGAATCGCCGACAAGGATGATGTCCATATTCAATTCCTGGAGAATGCGGGCCGTCAGGAAATCATAGGCTGTGAGCATCGCTATTTTCTCTTTATTTTTGAGGGACAGGATTTTACTGACTGTCATATTGCGCCTCTTTAATTCTAATATTTTAAAATCAGCCTGTTGACCGGTGTTATCACGGCCAGGCCTATGATAATAAGCCAGAGCTTATAATCAAGGATCGGTACTGTATTGAATATAATATTAAACGGTCCGATATAGATCAGGCAGACGATCATGGAAAGCGTGACGACTGACGAAATATGAAGCAGGGGATTGGGTTTGAAAAACTTCTCGAAAAGAGTGCCTTCCCTTAAAATAAAAATGGAAATCTGCGGAGAAAGCAGTGTCACGGCGAAAGCCGCGGTCTGGGCCGCCGCTTTATCTTTTGTAAGCCGGTAAGTGATGATATAGCCCATCATAATGCAGAGGCCGAAAATAAAGCCGTCCAGGACCATATGGAACCGGTCCCTGCTGCTGATGAGAGGGTCGGATGCCTTTACGGGCTTTCTATTCATGATGCTTTTATCGGAAGGGTCAACGCTGATACCGACGCTGGGCAGGGTTTCCATAATGATGTTGGACCAGAGGATCTGGATCGGGCCCAGGACCGCCGGGAACCCCAGGACCGGCATCAACAGCACGGCCATGGCTTTACCGATATTATTAGTGATCAGATAGCGCACAAGCTTTTTTATGTTCTGAAAAAGGGTCCTGCCTTCTTTTATCGCTGCGACAATGACGTTAAAATTATCATCGGCAAGGATAATATCCGCCGCTTCCTGTGAAACCTGGGTGCCGGCCCTTCCCATAGCGATCCCGACATCCGATTTTTTTAAAGCCGGCGCGTCGTTCACGCCGTCGCCCGTCATGGCGACGATATGGTCTTTCATGCGGAGTTTGTCGACAATCCTGAGTTTATCGAGCGGAGCTACCCTTGAATAAACGCGGAGGTGCTCGACCTGGGATGAGAAATCATTTTCGGAAAGGGCTTCGAGCTCCCTTCCTTCAATGACTTCGCTCTGGTCTGACGCTATGCCGACGCTTTCGGCTATTGAAAAGGCCGTTTTCTTGCTGTCGCCTGTGATCATCACGACCTGGATATTCGCGTTATGTGTTTCTTCTATAACATGCCTGACTTCGTCTTTCGGAGGGTCGTAAAGCGACGCGGCGCCCAGAAATGTCAGGCGGAAAATCATTTTACTGTTGAGTTTGTATTCTGCGCCTTCATTGATTTTTTTTGCGAACCCGATAATCCGGAAGCCTTTTTCGGCGCGGGTCGAAAGCTCTTTGAGGATGGACTGTCTGCGGTTTTCGTCCAGCGGTTTTATTTTTCCCTCCGAGTGATAAAAAGAACAGAATGAAAGGATTTTATCCGGCGCGCCTTTTAAATAAATGCCTCTCCTGCCGGAAGCGTCTGTTATGAGGCTCGCGGAATACATATTTTCGGACGAAAAAGGAATGCTGTCGTCGATCAGGTGCTTTTCGAAATGGGCCGGCTTATAACCCATAATGATGCCCGCTTTGATCAGGGATGTTTCCGTCGGGTCTCCCATTTCCTTGATTATTGTCCCGTTTTCTTCTATCACCCTGGCGCTGGAGCATTTTACCGATGTCAGGAATATGTCATGAATAATTTCTGTTTTTCCTTCGGCTATCATTTTCAGCAGATCGGAATTCACCAGGAATTTATCCTCTATATAATATTCCCTGGCCGACATATTATGCTGGGTGATCGTACCCGTTTTATCGGTGCAGATATAATCAACGCTGCCCAGTGTTTCGACGGAGGAGAGCTTTTTTATAATGACGGATTCTTTCGCCAGCCTTTCAACGGCAAGAGAGAGCGCGATGGTGATCGAAGCCGGAAGGCCTTCGGGAAAAACAGCCACCATGATGCTGATGGCGATAAGAATGGCCTCTTTTATTTCCATGCTTCTGAGAATGCTGACCAATAGGACCAGTACGGCCGAGAAGAAAGCAAGCCCGACGAGGAATTTGATTTCCCTGATCATTCTTTTCTGCAGGGGCGTTTTTTCCTCTTCCGCTTCCTGTATATTGACCGCGATCTTTCCCATTTCGGTCAGAATTCCGGTACGGATGATGAGGGCCTTGCCTGTGCCGTTCAGCACCTTGCTTCCGGCAAAAAGGATATTCTTCATCTCATAAGGCTTAAGGTTCTTTTTGTTAATTGCCCTGTTGTTTTTGGATATCGGCTCGCTCTCTCCGGTCAGGTGGGCTTCGTCGACAAGCGCGCTCTGCGACTCGGTGATGCGGCAGTCGGCCGGTATGATATCCCCGGCTTCAAATACGATCAGGTCGCCGGGTACGAGGAATTTTGACGGGACAATATCGAAATCCCCGTCACGGATTACTTTAAACTGGGGCGACAGGATTTTTTTCAACTCCTCGACGGCTTTTTCAGCCTTATTATCCTGAATGATGCTGATTATGGTGTTGATGACGACAACTCCCATAATGGCTATTGCCTCGATAAAGTCTTTAATGGCAAAGGCAAAAATGGACGCGCCGATCAGGATCAGGCCCATCGGCTCGATCAGGCTGGCGATAAGCTTTTCAATAAGGCTTTTCTTCCGCGCTTCATGAATTTCATTCAAGCCGTACTTTTTAAGCGCGTCCCCGGCCGCTTTTCTGGAAAGTCCGTTCTTTGTGCTGGACAGTTCATCGAAAACCTTTTTTACGTCAAGGGTATAAAAGAAGGAAATATCATTTTTCATTCTTTGTCCTTATTGGGAATAATCAGCCACAGAATTTCACAGAAAAACACGGAAATTAATAATAAATCTTTTTATACAAAAACTAATAATAAAGAGCCCAATAAATCAGAATATTTCAGGATTTCGAAGGATTCTCAGGATTTTATTAAATGCTGCGGTTCTTATCTTCTGAACAACATTACATTTTTAAATCCTGTAAAATCAGGATTTATCCTGGAAATCCTGATTAATTGGGGTAATAAAACCAGCCTATCTTCAAATTATTCAGTGCAAGCACAAAAAAATAATAGTTTTTACATCGGTACAATTCCGTGTCTAAAAATTATATTATATTCAATATTTTAATGGGATTTTTCAAATTTATCAACTATGGCTCTGGCAGAGGGTGTCGGCATTATGGTATTTTTCCGTTTCCGGCTGGAAGAGGGTGTGCGTCACGCCGAATTCCGCCAGCTCGCAGCGGAGCGCCTCGAATAAAATCTCGATCTTTCCGAGACTGACCCTGCTGTCCAGCACGAGGTGCGCAGAAAAAAGAAGGTCCTGTGAAGAGGGCTGTATGATATGGATATCGTGGATGCTTTTAATTTCTTTATGCTTGAGTATCCGCCTGACAATGCCCTTCAGATTATTAGGCGCCGCGTCCATCAGGCTGAAGAAAGTTTTTTTGAAGATCCCCAGGGATTGATAAATGATAAATAAAGAAAACAGTATTGTAATGATCGGGTCAATAATGGGAATATTTAGAAATAAGATCAGGACTCCTGCTATAACAACGCCGATCGAGAAGCCCGCGTCGCTTAAAAGATGCAGGTAAGAGGCGGCTATGTTCATATCTTCATGCCTTTCCTCATGTGTGTGATCTTTATGTTGATGTTTTGCGCCACGGAGTAAATAAGCCGATGCGGCGTTAGCGAAAAAGGCGGTAAGCGCGGCAATGATCATGTATATACTGCCGACAGGCGACGGATTGAGGATTTTTGTCGCGGCTTCCCAGATGATAAATCCCATGGTGAATAATAAAAAAATGGAATGGACAAAACCGGCCATCATTTCTGAGCGGATATAGCCGTATGTCATTGCCCTTGACGCTTTCTTTTCACTGAATATAAAGGCGATCAAAGCGATGATGAGCGTCAGAACGTCCCCCAGGTTATGGAGAGCGTCGGCTATGAGAGCCGTGGAATTGGCAAGATTACCGAAAATGATCTCGCCGATGACAATGAGGCTGTTGAGAGCGATTACCGTAAAAAATTTAGGCTTATTCATAATGTTTTACTTGATAGCGGTCAGACTGTCCACAATCTGGAAAAATTCATTCAGGCGGAATGTATAGAATAAATCTTTAATGTCCCTGTTAAGGCCGACAATGTAAAGACGACCGTTCAGGTCATTCAGCCTTTTATAGGCCAGAAGAAGCTTGCCGATGCCGCTCGAGCCGATAAAGATCATCTCGGAAAAATCAATAATGATTTCTTTTTTACCGTCGTCTATGATGGTGGTGAGTATATCCTTGAATTCCCTCGCGTCCGGATCGGTGACAAGATTTTCCTTGATTTTCAGAAGAGTTTTGCCTTTGTATTCGGAAAGTTCATATTTCATAATTTTCCCCCGGTATTTCCCATATATCATCCATATAATATTTTACGATATTTTTAAAAGAAATGCAAATCCATTTTATTTAAGAGCAGTGCTAAAAACCGACAAAATACATTTATTTTGAGAGCAACTATCAATATAAATTAAGGATTTCAGGCACTTCCAAAAACTTCTATTTAACAATTATGGTAGTTTTTGGAAGTGCCCTTAATGCCTGAAATGGCGGACGCCGGTAAAGACCATGGCGATCCGGTGTTCATCAGCCGCCTTGATGGAATCTTCGTCCTTTACAGAGCCGCCCGGCTGGATGATCGCGGTTATGCCGCTCTGGGCCGCGCTGTCGACGCTGTCGCGGAACGGGAAAAACGCGTCGGAGGACATCACGGAGCCTTTCGGGTCAAAACCCGCTTCCTTCGCCTTGATGAGGGCCAATCGGGCGGAATCCACCCGCGACATCTGCCCGGCGCCGATGCCGATGGTCTGCTCGTTTTTAACATAAACAATGGCGTTGGACTTGACGTATTTGCCTATTTTCCAGGCGAATTTCAGATCGCGCTCTTCCTCTTTAACCGGCTTTTTTTGCGTGACGATGTTCCATTTTTCCAGGGCCATTCCTGTATTGTCCCAATCCTGGACTAGCATCCCGTTCTCAATACGCCTGTAAGAAAGGCCGCGCTTCTTCCAATCCGAGCCGTTCAGCCTGACGATCCGCAGGTTCTTTTTTGACTGGAGGATATTCAGAGCATCCTCTTCATAATCCGGCGCGATGATGATCTCATAAAAACGCTCCGCTATTTTTTTGGCCGTCACGGCGTCCATGAGTTTATTCACTCCGATAATGCCGCCGAAGGCCGATGCGCTGTCGCAGGCCAGGGCCCTGTCGTAGGATTGCTCAAGGGTCATACCCAGCGCAGCGCCGCATGGGTTCGTGTGCTTGATGATCACGGTAAAGGGGGAATCGTCCGCGAATTCCCTCAATATGTCCAGACAGCCGTCGGCGTCCATAAAGTTATTGTAGGACATCTCCTTTCCCCAGACTATGGAGGCGTTTATCGTTGAAATATTATCGTCCACATAGCTCCTGTAAAGGCGGGCGTTCTGGTGCGGGTTTTCGCCGTAGCGCAGCGTCTGCTGCTGCTTTAATGGCAGGGCGAACTCCGCCGGAAACGGCCTCTTCGTGAGGCGGTTGAAGCAGGTGGAGATAAGCCCGTCGTAATACGCCGTGTGGCTGAAGGCCTTCGCGGCGAGCTCCAGGCGCGTTTCGCGTGAAAGCTGTCCTTTTTCATCCAGCTCTTTCATCACTTTATCAAAATCATTATTATCAACAATAACCGCGACGTCCTGGTAATTTTTGGCGGCCGCGCGGATGAGCGCGACCCCGCCGATGTCGATTTGTTCGATGATCTCCTCGAACTTCGCGTTTTTATTCTTGACCGTCTCTTCAAAAGGGTAGAGATTGACGACAATAAAGTCGATGGGGGGGATCTTGAGTTTTTCGATCTCTTCGAGATGGCTTTTCTTCGAGCGCATCGCGAGGATACCCGCGTGGATTACCGGATGGAGGGTCTTGACACGGCCTTCAAGTATTTCCGGAAAGCCCGTAGCGGAAGAGACTTCCGTTACGGCAATGCCCTTATCCTTTAAGTATTTATATGTCCCGCCGGTTGAGAGGACCTCGTAATCTTTTTTCTGGAGGTAGGAGGCCAGTTTTTCGATGCCTTCCTTATAATATGAACTGAAGAGCGCGCGTTTCATAATGGCTCCTTTAAAATATTATTTTCGCTAAACCGCGAAGGGTATTTTGAGTAAAATCCGATTTGTAATGGATATAATTATATCATAAGAAATTGGATTTGTTAAGGAAGTTCAAGGAGAGATTTATTATTTCAATATGAATATTAAAATGGAATAAAACCTCTTCCAGAAGAAGGGGGAAAGGCGGCACGCTGCGCTGTGCCACACAAGGACATGTCCGTCGGCGATAAATATTGGCAGAGAGTAAACTTTTCTGGACGCTGATATATAATCATTTTCTTTTTTATCTATGATAAAAGCACGCTTTAGCTGCGAGGGCTTGTTTTGCATCCGCTCCAGGCCACACACGCGGAACTCACACACTCATTGTAAGTATTTTATAAAAGAATCAATCAATAAATCTGTCTTGATTCCAGAATTGCCGACAATGGGTGTGTTCAAACATTCCGTGCGTTCAAGCTGGCCTGTCGCGGGCAAAACTACGCCCTCTACGCCAATGCTTTTAAATTTCAAATCCTAAATTATCTGAGTGACGCATCCAGAAAAGTTTACTCTCTGCCACCAGCAGGAAGCGAACGCCGGCGGACGGAAATGTAAAAAATAATAATAAATAAAAAGGAAATTAATAATAAAAATAACGGGCATCATGTTTTACAGAACTATATGTCCGGTCTGCTCCGATAAAGAAGAGGACCCGGCGGGACGAAAACGAAGAAAAAAAATAAATAATAAATTAAAAAAAAATACAGAAAACGTGATATATATACGATAATTAATTATAATACTAAAAACAGGAAGGAGTAAATCATGTTTAACAGTAAAGCTGTAAGTAAGAAACCGGCGGCGAAAGTTTCAAAAGCCGTAGCCGGCAAAAAAGTTTCCAAACCCAAAGCCAAGGTTGTTAAGAAACCGGCAGCGAAAAAACCGGCGGCTAAAAAAACCGCAAAAAAGAAATAATTAATATTTAAGAAACGTAATTTTGTTCATCCGGCACCCTGGGTCTCAAGACTCAGGGTGTTTGCTTTTGACGAGCAATGTCGGGGGTTTACGATATTTCTTTCTTTTCGAAAATAAAGAAATATCGTAAACCCCCGGCAGCCTGTAGGAAAAAATCCCCATACATTCATTAAAAAAGAAGGGCAAAATGGTCCGTCAAAAACATGTTTAATTTCATGTTCCTGAAAATAACATGGCAGGGATCAGGGCGTTAATTTGTTAATCTATCGACAAATTGCTATAATATTAAGACAGGAAGTAAGAATTTATGAAAAAAACTAAAATCTATCTGGACACATCGGTTATCAACTTTCTTTTTGACGATGACGCTCCGGAAAAGAAGGATATTACTATACATTTTTTTGATAAATATGTCCTTAATCACGTTTATGAAGTTTACATATCTCCGGTAGTAATAGATGCAATTTAGCGGACAAAAGATGATTCTGTCAGAAAGCTTTTAATGGACCAGATAAAAAAATATAATCTGACAATAATCGATATTGCGGTTGAAAGAAATAACATTGACGAATTGGCGGAATTATATATTGAAGAAAAAGTTATTCCCAGAAAGAAACTGGATGACGCGCTTCATATAGCTGTATCGACCGTGTTTGAAATGGATGTTCTTCTTTCCTGGAATTATAAACATCTTGCGAATATCAATCGTGAGCGTAAGATTCTTGCGGTGAATTTTAATCAAGGGTATAATCAATTACTACGTATATGTACACCATTGGAGGTTATGGATGAAAAAGATGATTGACTCTAAAGCTATGCTGGAAGTCTGGAAATGGAAGGAAGAAGCGGCAAATGAAGTCAAAGACCTGCCGCTTAAGAAAGCTCTTCTCAAGCGGCTGCATGATTCGGAATCGGTAAGTAATAAGCTTGGTTTGAAATCTGTCCGTATAAAGTGAATTGTGCTGATTCAGGATAATAATAAACTTTGATTAACATATTAAAATTATGATAATAGAAGAAACCGCGGATGGGTATTTGACAGCACAGACAAGAATTTCTGTGATACCGCTGGTACAGCCGGAAAAGCCTGTCGGTAATTCCTGTATTAAAAAGGAATATTTAATCATAAATGAATAGAATATTATCCATAAAAAAAGCAATGCAAAATATCCGTTCCCGAGGCCATTTTCCCCTGGCCATAATCTGCACATCAAATATCTCAATATAAAGTCGTGTCATCCGCTATTATAATAGAAGAGAGGATGTACATGTTTTTGACAGGATGTCAAAACCGCCGCATAAAGCTATGGACAGCGTAATAAGGCGGCTATTATATTAATGAATTGATTGTTAAAAGCCGGATAACACACATACAAACAATCCGACTACTTCAAATGAAAATGGCCTCGACCTGTTTTCTTTCTTTATCGTAAACCCCCGACAGCCTGTCGGAAAAAAAAGCCGTTATCCAATTACTATGAAATAGAAGAATAAAATTATACAAAGAGCCTCTTCTATATTATAATTATACATCTTGATTAAAAAAATTTGTTATTTTATTTTAGGAGCAGTATAAATGGAAAAGAAAAAAATAAAAATGGATAAAAATGTCATTTTGACCGGGTTCACATCCTTTTTTACCGATATTTCTTCGGAAATGGTCTATCCCTTACTGCAGGGCTTTGTGGCTGTTGTCTTGAAAACGCAGGCCGTATTCCTGGGCCCGGTTCTCGGTATTATAGAAGGGATAGCCGAATCAACCGCCAGCCTCCTGAAGGTGTTTTCAGGTTATTTTTCCGATAAGATGCAGAAAAGGAAACTCCCGGCAATAGCCGGTTATACACTGTCTTCTTTTGCCAAGCTACTGTATTTTATTCCATCCTGGTTTTCCATTCTCATGGCGCGTTTTTTTGACAGGGTCGGCAAGGGGATCAGGACGGCCCCCCGCGACGCTCTGATTTCGGAATCAACGCCCAAAGAGATCAGGGGCAGGGCTTTCGGATTACAGCGGGCCATGGATTTCGCGGGGGCTTTTATAGGAACGCTCCTCTGTTATATCATTATTAAATATATTTTCCCAAGTGTTGATAAGATGGACAATGTGAAGGATTTCTTTCCGATTTTCGCCGTTTCGATAGTTCCGGCGTTTATCGGGGTCATCTTTCTCTTTTTTGTTGCGGAAAAGAAAAAACAGGGCCCGGATAAATCGCAAAATGAAAAGCCCAGGCCCAACCTGGATATCAGGAAATATGACAAAAATCTGCAGGTGCTGTTCCTGGTGCAGTTCATATTTACTCTGGGTAATTCTTCAAATCAGTTCCTTCTGTTGAGAAGCGTCAACCTCGGTTTTGTCCTTTCCACCGTTCTGATCATGTATATTATCTTCAATCTGTCTTCCACGCTGCTGTCTTCTGTTTTCGGCACGCTATCCGATAAAATTGGAAGAAAAAATGTATTGGTCATGGGATATACGATTTATGCCATAGTCTATATCGCTTTCGGCTTTATCAGCAAGGAAACGGCTTTCCTTCTCTGGATATTCTGGCCGGTTTACGGTATTTATTACGCCATGTCCGAAGGAGTTGAAAAGGCCTTTGTCTCGGATATATCGCCCGGTGAGTCCAGGGCGACGGCGCTCGGTTTTTACAATACGATCCTGGGCATCGGGCTCCTGCCGGCCAGCGTCATCGCGGGATTTTTATATCAATGGCATCCGGCATATCCTTATATATTCGGCGGGATCATGGCTTTCATAGCCGTGTTTGTTTTGTTCTTTTTTGTAAAAGAAAAACAACCTGCCGGTTCAAAATAAGTGATAGATTGGCAAATTCAGTAATAATTATTCTCAAAAAATTTCGTGAAACCTTTGGTAAAATAGATATATGAAAAGTCAAAGTTTCACCACGAAGAACTCGAAGAGCACGAAGAAAAGAAATGGTTTAGTAAAAATATTTTATTGATTTTATATTTTCTTTTACCGAAATAAAGAACCTAAACATTAATAAAACAAGAAATTTTATCAATAATTAATAAAACTTCGTGTTCTTCGTGAACTTCGTGGTTAATAAAATAGTATTCACACATAAAGTCGAGCCTATTCGCTGCTGGTTTCTATAAATCCTGATCTATTGAGGTCTGCTCAATAATGAATATTGAAATTATCATCTTTTATTTAACATAACCTTTATTTTTTTTCCTCTGTTCTTTAAAATAAGCAGCATCAAAAGAAAATTAAGGAGAACAATCTTACAATGGCTGAATTAAGGTGGAACCCTCTTTTAAGAACATGGACTATGGTCTCAGTCGACAGGTCGGCGCGCCCGCAGATGCCCAAGGACTGGTGCCCATTCTGTCCGGGTTCCGGCAGGGTCCCGGATGAATATGACGTATTGAAGTATGATAATGATTATCCTGTATTAAGCCCCAATCCGATAAAAATTGAGGATATGGATTCCCATGTCTATAAAAAGGAAGAAGCGGAAGGAAAATGCGAGGTGATCCTTTACTCGCCGGACCACAAGAAGAGTTTATATCAGCTGTCTGTGGAGCATATCAAGAAGCTTGTCGACCTCTGGGCCGAGCGCGTGGAGGAAATTTCCAAGGACAGGAAGGTCCAGTATGTATTTCCCTTTGAGAATAAAGGGGAGGAAGTCGGCGTGACGATGCCGCATCCCCATGGCCAGATTTACGGCTATCCTTTCATTCCGTTGAAGATCAAAACCGAACTGGACAGCGCGAAGGAGCATTTTGAAAAAAGGAACAGGTGCCTGATCTGCGATATGAATGAAGAGGAAAGTAAGGAGAAAAAAAGGGTCATTTTTGAAAATAACGATTTTATCGCTTATGTCCCGTTTTTTACCGACTATCCTTACGGCGTATTTATTGTTTCCAAGCTCCATAAGGGCTCCATTACCGACCTTGATGAAAAGGAAAAAATGTCGCTCGCACAGATCATAAAGGTGATAACGGGGAGTTTTGATATGATCTTCAACCGGCCCTTTCCCTACATGATGGCAATTCATCAGACGCCGGTCAATTCCAAGGAATATAAGGACAGCGAGAAATATTATCATTTTCATATCGAGTTTTATACGCCGCTTTTCGCGAAAGACAAGATCAAATACAACGCCTCTTCCGAAACAGGGGCATGGGCCGCCGCCAATGTCGTCAGCGTGGAAGAAACGGCAAAACAGATGAGGACCGCGAAATTAAAATACCTTTCAAAGGGCTACAACACGTTTTTACGCAAGGAATTGATCCGGGAGTTTGTGGCCTTATACGGCGGCAAAGAGAGCGACGTTTATGTCTTCTCGGCGCCCGCGCGCGTTAACCTGATCGGGGAGCATATCGATAATCACGGAGGTTTTGTCCTTCCGGTGGCGCTGGATATGTATATTACAATGGCGATAAGAAAGCGGAAGGACGGGCGGGTCATATTCCGCGACCTGAATTTTCCTGAGACCGCTGAAGCGAGTATCTTTGAGGACGTCGTTAAGAATAAGGAAGTGCCCTGGGTCAATTATCTTCTGGGTGTGCTTAAAATAATTAAAGAAAAAGGGTACAAGATTGATGCCGGGTTTGAAGTGCTCTTTTTCAGCGAAATACCGAGCGGCGCGGGCGTTTCATCTTCGGCAGCCTTTGAGGTTGTTTTTGCTTACGGTCTTTCGGAGATATTCACGCTGGGGATCAGCAAAAAGAACCTGGCCATACTCTGCCAGAAAGCGGAAAATGACTTTGTCGGCGTGAAGTGCGGCATCATGGACCAGTTCAGCATCGCGATGGGCGAGAAGGGAAACGCGATCCTTCTCAACTGCGCCAATCTGAACCATAAATACATCTCCCTTTTTCTCGGGGATTACCTGATGGTCCTGACCAATACGAACAAGCAGAGAAAGCTGACGGAATCCAGGTATAACGAAAGGCTTGCAGAATGCGCTGAAGGCTTGAAGGACATTCAGAAAGTATTGAATATCGATAATCTCTGCAGTATCGATTCCGAGCAATTTAAAAAGGTCAAGGACGCGATCTCCAACCCGACTGTCAGAAAAAGGGTCCGGCATGTCGTGACAGAAAACGAAAGGGTCAAGCAGGCCGCGCAGGCCCTTGAAAAAGGCGAGCTGAAGGCCTTCGGCAAGCTGATGGAAAAATCGCACTCATCGCTCCGGGACGATTATGAAGTAACGGGGTTAGAGCTGGACACTCTCTTTGAAAAGGCCAGGAAATTCAACGGCTGCATCGGCACAAGGATGACCGGCGCCGGTTTCGGCGGCTGTACGATCAGCCTGGTTCATAAGGACAAGATCGAGGAATTCAAGGAGGCCGTCGGCAGGGGCTACAAGGAAGAAACAGGCCTGACTCCGACTTTTTACATCTGCGAATCGGGCGAAGGCGTGAAGAGGATCGATTGACAGATAAAATATTTGCTGTAATATCTTGCCGTCATTGCAGTAAATGATGGGCGATGTGCAAAGACGGAATACAAAAAGCGTCATTGCGAGTGGATGGTTTTCTCCTTTGCCGAAAGCTGGCGTACGAAGCAATCTGTCTGCATATTAAGATTATTTAATGTGTTAACAGATTGCTTCACACTAATGCCAGTGGCAGGAGAGATAATCCGGATGTTCGCAATGACGGATTCTAATTATAGATAATCTTTGAAAGTGTTTTTTTAAAATATAATATTCCTGCCTATTTTATAGGAGGTCCTTATGATAAAAAAAATATCTGTTTACGCTCTTATTTTAACGGCCGTATTTTTCTGTTTCTCCTATCCTAAAGTAAAAAAAGGAGGCGCTATGGATTTAAAAATGACAAGTCCCGCTTTTGTTGAAGGCGGGATGATCCCCGCCAAGTATACCTGCGCCGGCGAGAACATATCCCCGGCCCTGGAATGGTCGAATGTCCCCGTGAATGTGAAAAGCTTCGCCCTTATCTGCGACGATCCCGACGCCCCGGCGGGCACCTGGGTGCACTGGGTCATCTATAATATTCCCGCCTCTGTACAGAAGCTCGAGGCCGGCGTGCCGGATGAAAGGGAATTGACCAATGGCGCGAAGCAGGGCATGAACAGCTCCAGGCACATCGGCTACGACGGCCCCTGTCCTCCCGGTGGAACGCACCGTTATTATTTCAAGCTCTATGCCCTCGACGCCCTGCTGGGCCTCGATGCCGGCGTGACAAAGGAAATGCTGTTGAAGGAAATGGAAAAGCATATCGCGGCCAAAGGCCAGCTGATGGGGAAATACTCGAGATAGGTAATATTGGTTTAAATAAATCGAAATCCAGGAACTTGGTAATCCGCTAATGCATGCGAATTGAGTTTAAGGGTAAATCCAGATCTATTAGCGTGTATTCGCGTGGCTTCGCGGAAGACTTTTTAAGCAATCCGCTAATAAATGCGGAGTATCTTCGTGCCTTCCTGTGAATTGAATCCTGTTATTTCTCTTTCAGCGCCATCCGCGTCAATACTGTCCCGACAAAAACACCTTTGCCGATGCAGTACAATCCTATGCCGCTTGCCCAGGTGTCCGAGCCGGAGGCAAAACCGCATTTGACTATGATCCAGACGCCGCCTGTAACGCAGAAAAGAAAAGCCAGGATTGCCGCTATTATGGTGAAAATCTTCATAATTTTCCTCCGCAACTTTTTCCTAAAACTCCCTTGTAATTTTACCGCACAAAGAACACCAAGAACCACCAAACGTCATTGCGAGTCATAGACCTGAACTTTGCCGCTATTCACAGTACGAAGCAATCTGTCTGCGCATAATGGTTCCTTGTTTATTAAACAGATTGCTTCGTACGAATTATCGGCATTGTATATATAGATGTTCTCGCAATGACATTTTTAACTTAAAAAAAGAGCACTAAGAATGCAGCTTGGTGAATCTTAGTGCCCTTGTGTGTTCTTTGTGGTTAGAAATATGTTTATTCTAATTAATCAATTTTCGTTTCTTTACCCAGATCGAAATTGATGGATTTGTATCCCCTGTTCAGGGCGACAGTAATGGGCATCTGCTTTGCAACCGGCCCCCAGAGCTGTCTCGGGCCGGGGCTTGTGAAATGGTCTTTTTCGGCCCATGTGGCCCTTCTTCCGGCAAAATAATGGAACGCCGGGGAATCCATCTCGACAAGGCCTTTCTTGATCACCATCTCATTCTTGCCGTGCCTTTTTTCTATCGTCAGGAGCCCTGTCAGCGGAAGTGCGATGACCTTCCCGCCTTTGTCCAGATCGGTAATGGAGGCGATATAGCCCGTCATACCGTCCAGGACCAGCGAACCGGCCGCGAGGCCCAGGTTGAACGTATACGCCGCGTCAAAGAGCGTCGGCGCGCCGCAGCGGCCTTCGTAACCGAAGAAATGGCTGTTTGTCGCGAATTTTGAATCCGCGAACTTTTTATACTCGGTTTCAGTCATGGCGAGGTGCCTGACCTCGTCCTGATGCCGCTTCATTTCCTTCAGCTTTTCCTCCGCCATCTGGATCAGGAGCCTTTCAGTCGGGATCTGGGAAACCTGAAGGTTGCCGTGCGAATCCCTTTCGAGCAGAAGCATCTTCTCGATTTCTTCGGGCAGGGAGGCCATCAGCTTGGTCGACTCCGCCGTAAGCTTTTTGTAGAGAAATTCCTTTTTATCATGAAAATCGGTGATCTTATCCATATCCTCGCTGAATTTTCCCATCAGCTCGTTCAATTCGGCGATCAGCGCTTTTATTTCCGGAATGAACTCGATCAATCCTTCCGGGACGATGACGACTCCATGATTGATCCCTTTCGACGCCCTTTTCGCGATCACTTCGCAGATCTGATTGACGATCCCCAGAGAGACATATTCTTTGCCTCGACTTCCTCGGATATAAGCGTGACGGCCGGTTTTGTCTGAAGTGCGACTTCAAGCGCCACATGGCTTGCCGAGCGTCCCATCAGCTTGATAAAGTGCCAGTATTTATGGGACGAAGGAGTGTCCTGAAGAATATTGCCGACCATTTCGGCGTAGATCTTTGTCGCCGTGTCGAACCCGAAGGAGATCGGCAGTATTTCACCGATCTGAAGGTCGCCGTCGATTGTCTTCGGAACGCCGATCACCTGCACATCGTCATCGTAAAGAAGTTCTGCCAGTATGGCCGCGTTGGTGTTGGAATCGTCGCCGCCGACCACCACAATGCCGTTTATTTTGTTGTCCCTGGCCGTCTTTTTGACGCCGGCGAACTGTTCGTCTGTTTTAATCTTGGTCCTGTCGGAGCCGAGGAAATCAAAACCGCCTGTATTGATGATATCCGGAATATCCTCATCCTTGATCTCGAAAACAGTCCCTTCGATCAATCCTTTCGGCCCGTTCCTGACGCCGAGGAGGGTGTTATTTTTGCCGAGGACTTTTTTCAGTCCGGCTATGACATTATGACCGCCGGCCGCCGGCCCGCCCGAAAAGAGGACGGCGACGCGCATGCCTTTAATATTGGAAGTACTGTTGAACCCTTCCAGGACTTTATTTTCCGTCTGGGTGACGGTTTTGGGGAACTCTTTATTGACATTTTCCACATCCGCTGTGCCGAGGACCCGGGATGTCTTTTTAAAAAAGGCCGGTGTGATCTGGCCGTTTTTTAAAAATATAGGGGAGACCATCGCCGGTATTTTCCGGATTTCCTGTTCGAACATGGAACGGTGGTCTTCCATATCTTTTAATTGCTGAATCAGTTCTGACATAACTTTTCCTCCCGAAATGACTGTTGTATTTTGAAGCGATATATTTTAAAAGCGGCAGGCAAAATTATCAAATAAAATCCTGGCTTTAATAAATATTTATATCATTATTTTATAATTTGTCTAAATTAAAAGATTTGATTTATAATCTCTTGAATAAAAAGGAAGGGATTATGCCGCTTATAAGAGAATACCCGAAGGTGAAATTCCGGGGCCGGAAAAAGCCGTTAGCTGTCAGCTATTAGCAGCTAACAGCCAGAAGCTAAAAGCTAAAAGCTAAAAGCTGCCCTTGCCCTTGTGATAGTTCCAAAAATGATATAATATGGTAAGGCTATGGAATTAAAATATTTAATTTTTGTAATAATCATTTCGCTTTTACTCTTGAGCGCCTGCAGGGAATCTATGACCGACAGATTGATTTTTTCTCCGGCATATGCTGATAAATATAACTTTTCAAATATAAAAGCTCCGGAAAGCGAATGGGGCTTTTTCAGCATCACGAACATTCCCGCGCAAAGTCCAATATATGCCCTCTGGATCAACGGGAAAAAAGACGGACCGGCAGTTCAAAGCGGAAAAACGGTCTTTTATCTGCATGGCAATAATACCTGCATGGATAAAAGCGGCGTCAACGCGGGCAATCTGTTTTATGATGCCGGCATTGATTTTTTTACGATTGAATACAGGGGTTATGGTCAATCCGGGGATTTTTTCCCTACGGAAGAAAGCATCTATTCCGACGCGGAGGCCGGCCTGCGGTATTTAAAGACGGAAAAAGGCATTGATACAACCGATATTATCATGACCGGTCATTCCCTCGGCTGCGCTCCGTCCGTTGAAATGGCCGTCAGGCACCGTTTTTATAAAGTGATGTTAATCTCCCCTTTTACCAGCGTCAACGACGCCGTTCAAGACCTGACCCATTCCCTGGCTCAAAAAAACTGGTATACCGATGTCATTTTTGATAATTTTTCCAAAATTAAACAGATAAAAAGCCCATTGATCTTTATTCATGGATTGAATGACGATCTCCTACCCTGTGTCTTTTCTAAAGTCATGTACGCTTTCGCCAATGAACCGAAAGAGATACTGATAATAACCAATTGCGGACATCCGGATAGTGAAATCTTTTATAAAATAGGTAAATACCATATGAAAGATCTGGTCTATTTATTAACAAATAAAATGTGATGAGGCTCACTTGAACATAAGCCCGATCAGCCGGTCCAGGATCGGTGAAGGTATCATGGTCGTCAAATTGTCAATCAGGATACTTTTTGAAATGATATAGCGGGCCTTCGGGTTTTTCTTAAGGAATATTTTATAGATTATCCCGGCGGCCTCATCGGAAGGCAGGCCCTGGTTGCCTCCGGCGATGAATTTTCCGGCGCCTGATTGATAGCCTTTTTTATACCTCTCATTGACCTTCGGCAGGAGCTCTTTTTTAATCCTCTTCCAGCTGTTATTCCAGATCGGAGTGGCCACAGCGCCCGGTTCGAGGATGACAGTTTTTACCCCGAAAGGCCTCATTTCTCTCCTTAAGGATTCCGTAAAGCCCTCCAGAGCGAATTTTGAGGAGACATAAGGGGAAAAGTAGGGTAGTCCGATCCTACCGGCAAAAGAGCCGTTGATGATGATTTTTCCTTTGTCCTTGATCAGCAGGGGGATCAGTTTCTGCGTCAGGGAATAAAGGCCGAAATAGTTCACCTCAAAAACCTCACGGACGCCGCTGAGAGGCATATTCTCCACAGGGGCAGCCAGCACCATCCCGGAATTATGGATGAGGGCGGAGATTATAAATCCTTTTTTTGAAAGATTTTTTACCGATGCCGCGAACGCCCCGATCTCCTTTTCCTTTCTCAGGTCCATTTTCTGCGTGATCAGGTTATTTTTAGCCGGGAATGGGGGATTAACCAGATAGGAAGCCAGGACAGTATAGCCTTCATCTAAAAAAACGCGGCAGAGGCTTTTTCCGATCCCGGTATCGCAGCCTGTAATGACAATAAGATTTTTCTCATTATTTTTGTTCATAAGGCCTCCTTACCGATAAAAAACATGGTTTTTAAAATTAATAAGTGTTAATATAATATATTATGCGGTATAATATTAGTCAAAAAATATATTAAAATATATGAGGGAAATTCCATTAAATAAAATGCAATAATATTGAATAAAAATTTCAAGAAAAGACGTCTGCAAAGGTAATATATAAAGACCTTTGCACAGTAAACTTAAGATAATTCGCTGCCTGATAAAACTTTAGGCAATAAATTGCCGCTTTAAACTGGACTTTTTCACGGTTTCTATTTAATTATCCGTTAATGGTTTGCGGAAACCGTGCAAAAGTCTTATATAATAAGAACAGGAATAAAATTGGAGGTTTTCAATGGCAAAGGATATTTTTGCAAAAATGGTGGTCATTTTTATTCTGTCCATTTCTATGGGTTTAAGCTGTTCGAATAATTCCGGCAATGACTCAAAACAAACAGATAGTCCTTATGATCTTGTGATCTATAATGCCACAACAAGTCCATCTCTTCCGGTCACTTTTAAGACAAATGACAGGACATCCGTCAGCTTTACGGCATTTATATCGAATAAAGGAGCATTTATTACAAATTCATTGTTCATTATCGCAACCGTCTTTGTGACACACATATCCGGGATGAGTTATGCGGATATTGAAAAATGCTACCCATTAATAGCTAATGGAGTTCAATATAACATGCAGACGGGAGCCGTTCTTTCCATAACAATACCAGAATTTCCGCCGTTTGACATTTCCCAATTCACTGCGCCCGGCACAAATTATTATTATATTTTAACTTCTATAGATGATATTAATAATTACGAATATCCGGATAAAACTCCCGATGATAACGTCTATCAGTTGAATTCTACGCCTGTTATTGTGACAGAATAAATATTTTACGAATGGTTTAAATTATTTCCAGGACTTAAATGGATTTTGGAGCTGTTTTTTAACAAATAATTGGAGTGATTTTATGAAAAAGAAAATGAACGACTTAATTATTCTCAGTCTGGCGATTATTTCTTTAATGATGATGCTGTTTATATTAACGAATTGTACCATTGCTCCCGGCTCTTCCGGCACATCCGGCCCGGCCCCTGTTTACGGCCATACAAACAGGGTCGCCGTGATAGGCGACAGTATTTCGGCCGGGATTAATTCCGATTATTTTTTACAAGGTAAAACTAATGCAACTTATGGATGGGTAGATATGCTGAACGGCGAAGGCTATACCGGTATTCCGGCCCCGGATCCGAATATTCATGCAATCTGGCCTGATACGCTTGTTATCCTCAATAATTATGCGGGATCGGGATTAACGGCCGTGTACTGGAATAATTCTTCCGTTCTGGCGCCTGTCATCAGCTTCAATCCGGATATCATTATCGTCTTTATCGGGGCCAATGATGTTCTCAATTCTGTAAGGGATAAAAGCCATCCCGGCATAATACCGGACAGCGATATGATAGCGCTGACCAACAATATAGGCGGGATATTGGATAAGCTGACAAATAGTCTCACAAACGCCAGGCTTGCCCTGATTGATTATTACGATTTTCTGGACGGCCGCAGTAGAGACCTGACAAATTCTTCCACTTTAAGTATGTTCAACTATTTTTCAAATATGTCGGAATACACTACCAATGGAAACTTAATGATGTCTAACCTGGCCCTTGGATATGGAGCAAAATTCATTGACATATATCCCGGATTTTTGAACCATTGCTACGGCAGTCTCCTGGGCGGGTCCCATTCATTGCCTGATTTTGTCAATTTTGGATTATATACTTTCACGAATTATATAGATCCTCATCCGACAACAGCGGGTCACGGCAACATATTTGTCACAGTCCTGAATGTTATTAAGTATATGACGAATTGATTCAATAGCTCAATCCGTACCCATAGGGATAAAGCACATCGATTTTCGTATCCCCTGTATTGGCGTTCCAGAATTTGTCGTCCTTCGGCCATGTGAAGGGGAGCTTTCCCGTCGGGTTGTAATCGCCGAACAGGACATCCGCTACGCCCTGTCCCTCCGTGCCCGGGAGCCATGCCGCGAGCAACGCCTGACATTTTTCATCAAATAAAGAAGTAACGACGGGCCTCCCGGATAGAATGACAACGATGGTCGGTATGTCCTTGTTCTGAAGCTGGTCAATCAAGTCCATATCATCATATTCAGGGATCGGCGTTGTGCTGTCGCCCAGCATTTCGGCATATGGCTTTTCACCGATCACAATAAGGAACGCGTCAATATTTTTTACTTTTCCGCTGGAAATGTCTTTTAAATCCGTTACATATGTCACTTCCGTTTTTTTGGAAACGGTATTTTTTACTGCCTTGAGGATTGTCGTGCCTGTCTGCTGGCTTGTCAGCGATCCCTGCCAGTTGATAGTCCAGCCGCCGCATTGAGCGCCGATATTATCGGCTTTGGGGCCGAGAACGACCAGGTGCTTGATGCTTTTTGCAAGCGGAAGCGCCTTGTTTACATTCTTGAGCAGGACGATGGATTCCCGGACGGCCTGACGGGCTATTTCGCGGTGTTTTTTTGAACCGAATTCTCTTACAGCGCCGATATTTCCATGCGGGTGGTCGAAAAGGCCCATTTCATATTTAACCCTCAGGATCCTCGCCGCCGCGTCATCAATCCTTTCGGGACTGATTTTCCCTTCTTTTACCGCTTTTTCCACAGTCGCTATGAAGAGCTCATATTTGTCCGGCACCATTACCATATCGATCCCGGCGTTGATCGATTCCGTTACCTGGTCTAAATATTTGCCTGGAAGATCCTCGATGGCCTGCCAGTCCGATACCAGAAAGCCGCCGAACTGAAGCTCACCTTTCAGGACATCGGTCAGCCATTTTTTATTTCCATGCATTTTTTCTCCGTTAACGCTTGAATAGGAAACCATAATCGATTCGGCGCCGGCTTTAATAGCCTCTATATAAGGTTTTAAAAATATACTGCGTAAAACATCTTCTTTTACCCTTGCGTCGCCCCTGTCCAGGATTCCGGTTATTCCGGTCCCGTAAAATGTTCCCCCGTCGGCCAGGTAATGCTTGGGGCAGGCAAGAACGCTGGAAGAGTCTGAATTATCGGACCCTTGGAAGCCTCTGACAGCCGCCGAACCCAGAAGGGCGACCAGCTCGGGGTCTTCGCTGTAGCTTTCATAAGTCCTTCCCCATCTTTTGTCTCTGGC
The DNA here is from genome assembly GCA_963835575.1 of uncultured Spirochaetota bacterium. Lineage (GTDB taxonomy): Bacteria > Spirochaetota > Brevinematia > Brevinematales > JAOACQ01 > CAVYGN01. Next base: position 1,028,140 of record CAWIGG010000002.1, read on the forward strand.
AACGGCCACGCAGGGAGCAAAAACCCAGTTGATGCCGAGAGACGCGCTTTCCAGTGCTGTAATCCTGGCCGCTTTTTCAACAAGGCCGGGATCGCGCGTCGCGCCCATTCCGGCGTTATGCGGAAAAACAACCGCTCCGAGGATTCTTGCGTTGCCATGAACGGCGTCAATACCGTACAGGATGGGAATTTTAAGCCTTGTCTGCAATGCGTATGATTGATAATAGCTTGTATAATTAACCCAGTCGGAGGGACCGTTCCCTTCGGCAGGCGATGTATTTCCGCCGCTCAGAAGCGATCCGATAAAATATTTTTTTACATCGGCAGGATTCTGCATATAGGAAGTATCGACCTGCGTCATCTGGCCGATCTTTTCCAGAAGCGTCATTTTAGCCAGGAGAGTTCTGACCCTTTTGTCAATGATATCATCAGCATAGGACAGAAGCGCAGAAATTTGAAATATAAATAACAATAATGATAAGATTACCAGCCGCTTTCCGGTCTGTCTGGTCCGATGCCGTTTTTTATTAACCATACTTTTCTCCTCAAGTTTGCATTTTTTTAATATATCTTATTACAGAAAATCCTGAAAATAATTGTATTTTATGAACTTTCAACGTTGTTCTGTATTATGCATCTTTTGCAAAAAAACCGCCTTATCTTAATGACAGAATAATAAACTGTCAATAAATGGAATATCACTTATGATTAAATGAAAACGGCCTGATTTTATCAGGAAAGAATTTTTTGTTCTTACAAATCATAAAAAATATTTTTTATTTTCTTTTCAAAAAATGATTAAAAAAGACGTAGTATATATAGAACTGGATTTCTATTTTTTATTTAATTTAAGATTTTAATAGTTATCATTTGTATAAAAATTGAATAGGGGGCCGGCTATGAAAATAGGTATCATTGACAGCGGCGCTGACAGAATATTCGCGAAAGATTATTCTCTGATTATTAAATCCGCTTTTGTTTTTAAAGAGAACCCGGAAAAGATCAGTCTGCAGGCTTTTGAGTATAATAACAGAGATATTTCAGAATGGCTGAAGGGCAGAAGCGACATTCTGTCTGATGAAATCGGCCATGGAACGGCCGTTCTATCCATTATCTCTAAAAAATATCCCGACGCGGAATATTACATAGCCAAAATGATCGATTACAAAAATGACTATTATTCACGCTGTCTTTTGGAATCACTGCGCTGGATGGTGGAAAAGGCGGCTCCGGACATCATCAATATAAGCTACGGCACAGTAGACAGCGGAGTGAGAGAGGAATTGTACCAATTAACTAAGAGAGGAAAAGAAAAAGGAATAAAAATTTACGCGGCGGGAAGCTCCTATCTCAGTTATCCCGCTGTTTTTGATACTGTAATCACCGTGACGGATACAAGGACGATCGACAGCAAATGCCACTGGATCATGCAGATGGCCGTGGACAAGATCGTCAGTGATGAATATGTGGAGATATGGCGCAATAATGAGTGGATAAAGGACCATGTTTATCCCGGCTGGGCCAGCGCCATGGTGGTAGAAGACTGAGAATCATTATAAAAGAGTCCCGGGTGATTGCCGACACTGAAAAGAAATTTGAATATGCGAAAGTAGATTAAATATGGTGATGTCATAGATATAGGAAGAAATAAATCGTGAACTATAAATTTTGTTTAAAAAATAAATATTAGAATATATTAGGAATTTTGGCAAATTAGTTGCACCTACTATATTAGCAAAACACTTGACATCGTTTAAAGATAATGGTATATTATTTAACGTTCATTATTTATATTTTCTATAAAATATCCGATAATGAAAAAAAGCGTCTGGAAGGAGCCGCAAAGCGTCTCTCAGAAAGGCTATATTGCCTTACATCCAGTCGCTTTTTTTTATATTCCATTATTTATAGGAAGAAATTATGTTTCTATGTTATATTGACGAATCAGGCACACCAGAAGTACCAGGGAATTCAAAATATTATGTATTAGCAGGAATTGCTATACCAATCACAAAATGGAAAGATTGTGAAAATGATATAAATAGAGTAAAAGGCAATTACGCACTTCAAAATGATGAAATTCATACAGCATGGTTGAGTCGCAAATATATTGAACAAAGTAAAATTCCAAATTTTGAAACTTTAAATTATCATCAAAGAAGATTTGAAGTAGAACAAATAAGGAATAATGAATTATTAAAACTTCAAAGATCAAGAAAAAATAAGTTATACATACAAACAAAGAAAAATTACAAACAAACTAATGCCTATATCCATTTAACATATAATGAAAGAATAGACTTTTTAATTGATATAGCTAAATTAATTTCCGGATGGGGATATGTAAGATTATTTGCCGAATGTATTGATAAATTTTATTTTGATCCAGCTAAAACAAAACGTAGTATTGCAGAACAAGGATTTGAACAAGTAGTGTCTCGTTTTGAACATTATTTATCATTATGTGGCAAGTCCACAAAAATATTTGGGTTACTTATTCACGATAATAATGAAACAGTTGCAAAAAAACATACTGAATTAATGAAAAACTTTCATGCCAATGGAACATTTTGGACTGGTATCAATAATATTATTGAAACTCCTTTATTTGTTAATTCAGAACTAACAAGCATGATTCAGATAGCTGATCTTTGTAGTTATAGTTTGCGTAGATATTTAGAAAATGCAGAAACTGATTTATTTAAACTAATATTTACTCGGGCTGATACTCACAATGGAAAATGTGTAGGAGTTAGACATTTTACAAATGCTTCTTGTACTTGCATAATCTGTCAATCTCATAAATAAAGAATTATGGTGATGTCTTAGATATTTTTTGTTTTTATATTGATATTTTTGTTATTTAAAATTATCAAATCAATCTCCAATCTCAAATCTTTACCCACACGCCTTTTCCACCCGATTTAAACAGAGCGTCGAGGACCTTCATATTATTGACCGCGTCTTCCGGCGGGATGGGAACTTCCGTATCCTCTCTCACGGCCTTCGCGAACGCGTCGAACTGAAGAAGGTAATGGTCCGAAGCCTCCGTTTTGATGATCTCCGCCGGCTTTCCCCCTCTTGCCAGGATGATGGAAGCGGGCTTGCCGGGTAGAGGATTAAATGGAATTTCAATGATCAGGACGCCTTCGCTGCCATGAACTTCCACTTTCTGCCAGTTGTAAGTCTGCGTTGAAACTGTAAAGACCGTCCTGGCGTCCTCAAAGTCCAGAATTCCCGACGAGAGGACATCGGTCCCGAAATCCTCGTCAAAGGCGTTCAGGCCGGCCGCGCGCCAGGGTTCGGATTCCAGGAGGAAGCGGGACGAGGAAACGGCGTAGCAGCCGATATCGAGGAGCGCGCCCCCGCCGTAGGCCTTGATGTTCCTGATGTCGTCGGGGTTTTTATTATTGTATCCGAAGAAAACGTATATCGACTGGACCTTTCCGATCCTTCCTTTTTTGACAATCTCCAGGGCTTTAATCCACTGCGGATGGAACCGGTACATGAACGCTTCCATGATTTTAACATCCTTTTTACGGGCATAGTCAACGGCTTTACTTGCCTCATCAGCGTTCATGGCTATGGGCTTTTCGCAGATGATGTGCTTTCCGGCATCAGCGGATTTTTTGATCCATTCCAGGTGGAGGTGGTTGGGCAGCGGAATGAAGACCATCTCAATGGATGGATCGCCCAGCAGCTCTTCATAGGATGAAAACCACCGCGGTATGCCGTATTTTTTCGACGCTTCCTCTGCTTTTTCAGAGGAGCGGGATGCGACCGCATAAAGTTCTACAAGCTTCGATTTTTTAACAGGCGGAAGTACTCTTGAGATAAAATGGCTGGAAACTCCCAGGACCCCCATTCTGACAGGTTTCATATGCGCCTCCTCTATTTTTGGCGGGCTATCGGACAGCCTTAATTACATCTTTGACCGCTTATTTAATCGACAAATTTTTTTATAAGTCCGACGACTTCGGGACCGAGATAATCGTGATCCTTGCCTTTGAACATAAAGACCGTGACATCGACTCCGGCATTACGCATTTTATCAGCATAGGCGTTTCCTTCGTCGCGAAGCGGATCGAGCTCGCAAGTGACGACTAAAGCCCTCGGCAGGCTGGCAAACGATGAAGCCTTTATCGGATGTGCATAAGGATCATTCGCGTACTTTTCCGGGTCGCCGGTATACAGCCTCTCGAAACTCTCCATACTCTTCTTCGTCAATATCGATCTGCCTGCATTTTTCACACGCGATGGAAAAGGCTTGTCATTATCATCAGTTCCGACCGGCGGGCACAATAAAATCTGTCCTTCTATCCTGGCTCCGGATTTATCGCGGGACATCTGGGACAGAACAGCGGCAATTTGTGCGCCCGCGCTGTCGCCGGCAACGTAGACCTTATGAGGATCAATACCGAGTCTTTTATAATTTTCAGACGCCCATTTCAGTACGGCATATGAGTCGTTAATCCCCTGAGGGTAAGGATGCTCGGGAGCAAGCCCGTAATCAACGGATATGACGACTGTATTGCATTCCTTCGCGATCCTTCGTGTGAATCCGTCGGTCATCTCGATTCCGCCGAGAATAAATCCGCCTCCATGCATATAAATGACAACTTTCGAGGAAGCAAGAACGCCGATCGGTGTATAAATCCTGATGGCGACATTTCCATTTGGACCGGGAACAGACATATCTTCGATGTTTTTCAGTTTTATGTCTTTGGATTGCAGGGATATATTGCTGTTTTTTTTCATCACCGTAAGATTTTCTTCTATATGATCCATCATATACCTGACATAAAGCGGAAATATGAGAAAATTAAAGGCAATAATACATAAAAAAATAATACAAACAATAATTGAAGGAATCAATATTAATTTGGTTTTTGTTTTCATATTTACTCCTTATGAACAATATCAGTATTGGATATTTAATACCTGAAATTTCATCTATTAAAAATAATAAACAAAATCCGATTAAAAAGCAAAAAGATTCAGGGCAGTTCAAAATAAAATTTCAAACTTTTCATAAAAACAATCCGGTTTTATCACCGTCTTTGACATTTCATAGTGGGTTTCTTATAATATAGCCCATTTTTCAGCAGGTTGTACAGATTTATGCTGCTGCTGAGTTCTCTTGTTGGTGTCCTTCGGCTTTATTTGGGAACTAAGCTTGTCGAACCACGAACTCCGAATGACAACGAATGGGCAGCAGCGTATTTTAGATCACAGAAAAATAAATCATTAGTGGCAGTTCAAAAATTTTACGATTTTTGAACTGCCTAATACAGGAGTTTCTCTATGCTTAAGCGACCGGTCCGATTATTTCTCATCATTATCCAGTTTCTTTTAATTTCCGCCCTGCAACTCCATGGTTTTCAGCTCAAACTTCTCAAAAGCTTCGAGAACTGGGGAATGCCGAAGTCGATCATGGCGTCCCCGAATGGGAAATACGCCGTTTCCATGAACCTGGAAGACTGCAGTATCTGGATTATGGATACACAAACACTTAAGATAAAACAGAAGGTCAATTTCAAGAAAACCGCGGCCAGGGGATGGAATTATGACAGAAAGGTTACGATCCCGTCCGTGGCCGAAAAGCCTGTGGAGTGCGATTTTACGGACAACGGCCGTTTTATCTGGCTGTCTTTCCATAACGGCTCCTCCGTCGTCGTCTACGACACGGAAATGGATACGATGAAGAAGGACATGGCGCAGGAGCTCGCGGCCAAGTTCGGTTATGAGCTTCAGGAAGCGCAGGTGGAGGACCTGGAAAATAACACGAAAACCACCGTTTACCTTCCGAAAATAAAAGTCGGCAAAACGCCCAAGACCGTCAGGCCTACGGCAGATGGAACCAAAATCCTGGTCTCCAACTGGCACGGCAGCTCCGTCTCCGTGATCGACAGGAAGCTCATGAAAACCATAAAAGAAGTCAAACTCGGCGGCGGGCATTATATTCCCCGCGGTTTGATCATTACGTCGGACTCAAAGACCGCCTATATCGGCGAAATGAGCGGAGATGCCATTACGGAAGTCGATCTGGATACTTATAAAATAACAGGGGATTATCCCATCACCGGCTGTCCCGGCTACCTCGTGATCACAAAGGACGATAATTACATTTACTACACGACAAATGAGCCGGATGAAAAGGGAGCAATCATGATCGCCAAGGTCTGGAAATGGAACACGAAGACCAAAAAGAACGAGGCTTTTGTCCGTGTCGGGCTTCAGGCACGGACCCTTGCCATCACGCCGGACAATAAATACCTGATCGACGGCGCACAGCATTCCGGCGAGCTCTATGTCCTTGACGCGGATACTCTCAAGATCGTCGCAAAATATCTCTTCGCGCGGCCGGTGGGCCTGTCTGTCACGCCGGACGGGACACAGCTCTGGGTGTCGAGCTACGGCGGGGGGTATCTGCGGGTGTATCAGATTATAGAATAGCTGATTAACTGATAGGAAAAATTATAATTCCCACCGGCTGCAATTCTACCCCTCGGAAGAAAAAACCGCAACGGGAAATATCATTCCATATTTTTGAAATAACCAGCGTTATTACTTAAAATGAGGTGTTGATTATTAATTGGACCATCATTATGGCAGTTCTATTGAGAAAATTGAACAAATATTATTTTCTTGTTCGTTTTGTTTTTTTATTGGCGCAGAACCAGTTAATAAATATGGCTCATAATGATTATGGATATGCTTCATTAACTTACGGAATAGGGAACCAGAATTAAACTATTCGGGATATGTTCAAATATTTTTCATGGTATTATCATAATTAGAAAGGCAGGGTATTATATTTCTTTATTGAAATAATCATTCTGAAAGACGGCTTTTTTTTATTCCGCATATTACAGCCGGCCGTATTGATACTTATCATGCTTTAAGGGGGCAATATGAAGACAAAATCTTTTATTGGTATCATCATTAACCTGTTTGTTTTACTGGCGCTGTTATCCTGCGGGCAGAAAGCGGCGTTGAAGGGAGAGAAACCGCAGGAAGAAGCGGTCACTATTGAAACAAACCAGATTTTTACCACCGAAGACACCGTGGAAAGTTCGAATAGAATGAAGGTCCTAATACTGCCTCTTATTGACCGGTCGGACCATACAAAATATCCAAACGCGAAAATCGTTAACACCATTTTGATGAATGAATTATACGCTTTTCTTTACATTGAGCCTTCCTTCGCCGTACCTGAAAAAACAACCCTGACCGAGATGGATTCCTCTTTTTTGTATCAAAAGAATCTGGATCCGAAGGAAATCTACAACCAATATCAGGCTGATATTGTGATTTACGGCGATTACAGCCTGATGGGCATTAAATCCGACCCCCAGGCTCAAATCCATCTCAATATCTGGCAGAAACCGACGGGAAAGATTGTCACCAACCTCTATAAAACTCCAATTGACACCGATATTTTTGATACGATTGAAACAATGCTTTCTCAAATCATCAATACCACGCTGGATGAGGATATCAAAATCGCCTTTCTGAATTTCGGGAATATAAAAGTCGGGAACGGCGCTTATTCCCTGATTATTAATAATAAAATGGCTGCGAAAATTACCAACGACAACTTCGCGATGAATCTGAAAATCGTGCCGAACGCTGTTTATATGGTCAAGTTAAGAAATTTATCCGATAACAAAATAGTATTAAACACACCGGTTATAGTCAAACCGGGAGAATCGACCAATATCAGCTATTCCGCCCTGGGAAATATCATATGCACTATGCGGAAAAAAATACCCGGTGAAGACTATCAAATTTTTCTGGACGGTAAAAAAATACTACTGAATGAAGTACTTTCCAACATCCCTGCTGGGAGGGAATATTCTGTCAAAGTGGTTGATAGCCATGAAAATGAATATACTGAAAAATATTATTTATCCGACGGACAATTCAAGAATCTGATTTTACCTCAAAAGAAAATGTTATTGTTTGATATAACCAATGAAAAAATTACTTCTTATTCTGTATACCATGGCCTTCGCAGCAAAGTAGAAATAAACACTAATAGGAATGAAATAACAGAAGGAAGAAATTCTTTTTCCGCGGATTTTAACGATCCTTATGACAACGTAAATAATGCGTATGCCGGTATTCAGGTGCATCTTAATTACGACAAAATGGACTGGACCGGTATGGATACCTTTAAAATATGGATTTTCGGCAGGAAGACGGACATATCCTATTTTATGACTCTAGTTGATAAATGGGAAGAGCAGTTTATATACTGGTTTACTGATGACTGGAAAGGCTGGAAACAGATAACTATACCCCTCGATCATTTTTGGTTTCGCACCAGGTATCAGTCTTCTACTGCGAAAATAAATAATAAAATTGATTATCCTCTGTCGGCTTTAGAATTTCAAATGAACTTATGGGATAGAAGTACCAGCGTTGGGGTTTTCAGATTGACTATCGGTGAAATGGAAGTCACCAGGGAATGAATTTGTACGCTTTACCATTATAATCAGCAAGGAAAATTTTATATGCTTTTTTCTGCACTTAAAGGCCGGGTTTCCGGAACCATGACGGTAGTTGCGACCGCTTTTCTCTGGAGCATAGCCGGCCTTTTTATCAAGATGATAGATTGGAACCCCTTTGAGAGTGATAGGAAAAATAATAATTCCCACCGGCTACTATTCAATCCCTTGGAAGAAAAAACCGCAAATATACATCGAATGAATTGAAAGACTATTTATCTAAAACAAGTCCAAATATTATCAGAAGTATGAGTAGAAAGGATAATTGCTGGGATAATGCAGCCGCTGAGTCATTTTTTAAGACGCTAAAACAGGAATTATATAAGTTAAGGGATAATGTCAATTTTGAAGAGTTGAAATACATGCTTTTTAAATATATTGATGGATATTATTATACTCAGTGTAAGCAGTCATCATTAAGTTATAAAACACCGTTGGCGTTAAGACAGGCCATGGCTATTTAGCCTGTCCACAAAATAGGGTAAGTCCGCACCTCCTTTTCTTTGATTTGCTTTTTCCACATATTTCTTATCACAAATTAACAAAACTTTTTTTATTTCTGGGTTAATAACCATTTGTTCCATAAAAGCAATTGCATAATTTCCTTCTATTAAATCCCATTTATCCAATATTACATTTACACCAGATCCTACCAATTCAGAAGCTAATTGAATTACCCATTTTTGATGATCATCTGAAGTCCAAGAATATGAAATAAACACTTTCGGATTTTCCAGATAATTTCCTTTTACATTTAAGAATAAAGTATAATCGCTTTATTTTAATAAACATAAATATAAGTGTCAATATAAGAACTTCATGCTCACGCACCCTCTGCGTCTCAGTGGTGAAATAGATATTTTTACTAACAAACTGTCATAAATAAAAATAAATCCTCAAAAACTTGTGGTGAGCCTGCCGAATCCATCCGCCTCATCCGTGAAAATCCGTGTGAACAATCGGCTATTACAAGAAAAGCCCGGCTCTTTCGAACCGGGCTCTTCAATGAAATTATGTTGAGATCAATAATGGTTGACAGCAGTTGCGCTGATGTATAGCACATCATCCGCCGTGCCCCAGATTCCGTCAGGACCGGCATTGGTGTAATCGTATTCTTTCGTAAACCAGTAAGTGCTGACAGGGTCGTTGAATTCATGTCTGGCGTACAGCATGACATGATCGTCGGCGGTAAACCAGATATGATCGGGGCCGGCTCCGTCATAGATCTTCAGAGTCGACCAGCTCCAATGCAGAGGAATGATTTTGTCTGCCGAAAAGGTTTCTATGTAATAACTTGCCGCGTTCGGCTGCAGGGTGTCGTTATACATTCCCAGGAACATATTAGTGACATTAGGCTCGGGTATCTGGTCATCGCCTGTGAACCAGACTCCGTCAGGTCCCGGACTGACATAGCACACTCTTTTTATCTCATTTCCGGCGCTGTCGTAAGTATCATGATAATAAGAGGAAATAGTGTTGTCGCTGTAATAATAGACGACTTCGTTAGTTCCGTACAGCTGGTAGGTTGTCAAAGCATCGTCGGCAGTCAGCCAGTTGCCGTCAGGGCCGGGATCGCCCACCCAATGGCCGCCGCCGAGTGGTGAGCCGTCAGCATAGTATCCGTTTATGTTCCCGGACTGATTATATTGAAAATGCCCGAAGTATCCGGTTACTCCCGTGAAGTTTGTCCACAGATCACTTGCTGCTAATGTTCCATCCGCATTGTAGTATTTGATCAGCCTGCAGGCAGGCATGGGCAGGGAAGGAGCGGATGAATTACTTCCGTTGTTTACTGAGATGGATACGCTGCCCCCCAGCATGACATTGATAGTGTAATTATACCCCGCAGCCAGTGTGAACATAACGCTGGATGTGTTGGTTATGCCGGAAGCGTCCCAGTCATGAACGGTAAAAGCATATTGACCGGTGCTTAACCCCTGGAAAGTGAAGACGGACGGTTCCCCTTGAAACCAGTTTGTGGAATAAACACTCGAACCGTTAACCAGCGTCATTTCCGCACCGGTAACGGCGTTCGAACTGACCGTTATCGAGCTTTTAGCTCCCGCCCCCTGCAGATTAACCGTTAAAGAAGCTGTACCTGTATTTCCCAGCCCCAGGTCCCGGGCCTCATTTTGTGGCTGTACGGAGCACCCGGCAGCCAGCAAGACAATTGCCGCAAAAGAAAGAAACAAAAGTTTTCTCATGAGAATTCCTCCTTATATAAAATATCTTTTGAAAATTAGTTGATAATTCCGTTTTTTAATCTATAGGGCAGTTCCAAAACCTGTTTTGGAAACATCTTATCGATTTTAAGATTTTGGAACTGCTCTATTTATAATACGATCCTATCATCTTATTTTTGAAAATTTTTAAAAATAAATTTTAATCGAAAAAAATGGATGAAATGCTTATTTCTTTGCAAAGATCCCGAAAAGGAAAATTATTACTTGGCACTGTCTTAATCCCCGCAAAAGAGTTTGCCCCGCTTAACGAAAAAGGCGGCGAGAGATTTATCTCCCGCCGCCTTTGTATTGTCAATAATGACTTGCTTAGCTTTTCTTGGGGATTCTCATGGCATAGAACGACCGCCACACGAAAACGAGCGCAACCAGAAGGAAGAAAGCCCCGACATAGGGAGCCGTCTTAGCAAAGCTCGGAACAATGGCGATTTCCATGGCCAGGAGTCCGAATAATGTGGTGAACTTGATGATCGGGTTGAGAGACACCGAAGAAGTGTCCTTAAAGGGATCGCCCACTGTGTCGCCGATGACTGTCGCGTTATGGAGCGGAGTGCCTTTTTCATTAAGGTCGACTTCCACGAATTTCTTGGCATTGTCCCAGCACCCGCCGGCGTTGGCCATAAAGATGGCCTGGAACAGACCGAAAACCGCGATCGAGATCAGGTAGCTCACAAAAAAGGAAGCGGCATTCGGGTTTGTTTTATCAGAAGCCGAGAAGCATGCGAACGCGAGAGCAAAGGAAAAGATCGCAATAAAGATATTGATCATTCCCTGCTGGGCATACTGCGTGCAGATCTTAACAACTTCTTTCGAGTTGGCTATAGAGGCGCTCTTTGAGCCGCCTGTCAGCTTGATGTTCTTTTTAATATATTCAACAGCCCTGTATGAACCGGTTGTAACGGCCTGCATGGAAGCGCCGGTGAACCAGAAGATCACGATGCCGCCGCAAATGAAGCCCAGGATCGTGAAGGGGTTCAGAATGCTTAATATAGTTGCAATATTGCCGTCTCCAGCAGGATAAAAAGATTTCTGCAGTAAAAGAATGATTGAGAAGATCATTGTGGAAGCCCCGATGACGGCTGTGCCGATCAAAACGGGTTTTGCCGTCGCCTTAAATGTGTTGCCTGCCCCATCATTGGCTTCAAGATAATGTTTTGCCTTTTTAAAGTCAGGCTTGAAGTTGAAGTCCTTTTCAATCTGTTTTGCAACGCCGGGTGTGGATTCGATCAAGGACAGTTCATAAATGGACTGGGCGTTGTCTGTCACGGGGCCGTAGCTATCCACAGCAATTGTAACAGGGCCCATTCCCAGAAGACCGAAAGCCACAAGGCCGAATGCGAACACAGATGAATAACCCATAATTTCCGGCGGAATATTGATGCTGGCGATATATGCAATGAACATCAGGCCGGCAATAACCAGGCCGATCCAGAAAGCGCTGAAGTTCCCGGCGACAAGTCCTGAAAGGATTGTCAGGGACGCTCCGCCTTCCCTGGAAGCTGTGACGACTTCTTTGACGTGCTTTGATTTGGTGCTTGTAAAGATCTTTGTAAATTCAGGGATCAAAGCCGCTCCAAGAGTGCCGCAGCTGATGATGATGGAAAGGACCAGCCAGAGATTATTTGGTAAAGACGAAAGCTGCCAGTAGCTGACTGAGAACGTGACAAGTATGGAAAGGATTGAAGTGATCCAGACCAGTGATGTAAGAGGTTTCTCGAAATCGATGTCGTCCTTTCCTTTATATATGAGGCTTGAGAAAAATTTATTGATCCAGTAAGCTACGATGGATGTGATGATCATCAGAACACGCATAATGAAGATCCAGATGAGGAGCGTGATCTGATAACCCGGCAGAACGGCAAGGACAATAAATGTGATCAAAGCCACGCCGGTCACGCCGTATGTTTCAAAACCGTCGGCGGTCGGGCCTACGCTGTCGCCGGCGTTATCACCGGTACAGTCGGCGATCACTCCGGGGTTCCTGGGATCGTCTTCCTTGATCTTGAATACGATTTTCATCAAATCGGAGCCGATGTCGGCGATCTTGGTAAAGATACCGCCGCAGATACGGAGTGCGCTCGCGCCCAGCGATTCACCGATGGCAAAACCGATAAAGCATGCTCCGGCATATTCCCTGGGAATGAAAAGCAATATGATCAGCATCATAATAAGCTCTACTGATACAAGAAGAACGCCGATGCTCATACCGGACTGCAGAGGGATATTCAGCAGTTTGATCGGCTTTTTTTCAAGAGAAGCAAAAGCCATGCGGCTGTTGGCCAGAGTGTTGATCCGGATGCCGAACCAGGCCACGCCGTACGAACCGAGAATACCGACTACGGACCATGCTAAAATCAGGAGAACGCCTCCGAAGGGGTTTCCCTGAAGGAATCCGAAATAAAATCCGATACATGCGGCGATAAACACCTCGAGAATGATCAGGAATTTGCCCTGCTGTATCAGATAGGTCTTCGCGGTCTCAAAAATTGTCTCCGCGACGGCCAGCATAGATTTGTGAGCTTTCAAGCTCTTTACGCGAAGGTACTGATAAACCCCGAACACCAGACCGAGGACGCAGACAGCCATACCCAGTATCAATAAAATATAATTGGGGTTGGAGCTGAGATCGGGAATTTTCAGGGTCGCTTCGCTTGCCATAAGCGGAGAAGCAAGGGTGAGCAGAAGCACAGCTAACGGCAGAGTCTTAAACAGACTTTTGAATTTCGATTTGAAATCCATTCTATTCCTCCAATAAAAATTATTTTGTATAGATATTTGTGATAATTATTTCAGGTAATGTTGTGTATTCATTAATGATGGAGAAAATTAACCGGATTATTCTATATCCTTTAATAAGTTATGTCAAGGAATGAAGCAGATGCTTAATTTCAATAATAGAAAAGGATTATATGATCGGAGAAAGATTGTTAAAAAAAATTAGCGGGTTAAAAATACAGATTTTTGTTTTTTTGAAGTGCTAAATACTAGAAGCCGTCATTGCGAGAATACCGGTCATATACTGTGCCGATAATCCCCGTACGAAGCAATCTGTCAATTCTATACGGTTCCTTTGTTCGTAGACAGATTGCTTCGTACTATGAATAGTGGGCATAGTTTAAATCTTGTGACTCGCAATGACGGCTTTTGTAATAAACTCATAAAAAAATAAAGGATTTTGTAAGCTCAGGGTTTCTTTCTTCCCGTCTTCCTGTGAAATTATTTCCTGATAAAACGGAAAACCTCATAAATTTGACAAAAAATATGTTAATATTTATTCTTTATGATTAATTTTCAGGTCGGTATAGATGGGGATGGGCGCCTATTTATTCAACAGTGCCTATTTCTTTAGCATAAGGAGAAATATAAGAGATGAATAGCCAGATAATATTATTGTCGGCGGTTTTTATCCCGTTTTTCGGTTCGCTCATCCTGCCGCTGATCGGTCATTTTTCAATCAAAGTCCGGAATTTACTTTCGCTTCTTTTTGTGTTTTCCTCATTTGTTCTCTGCGGTTTCATGCTGCCCTCAGTTCTCGCCAATCAGGCCATTACTTTTACGCTGAACCTGGATATGGGCTTCCTGGGGAATAATCCCGTTCTCTTCAGGGCGGACGGCCTGGCGGTATTTATGGTGATGGTTTCGTCCCTGATCGGTTCGATCATTGTCCTGTATTCATTCGGCTATATCAGCCACTATAAAAACCAGAATGAGTACTACCTGATGGTGGTCATCTTCCTGGGCTCCATGATGGGTATTGTCTTTTCGGCGCATCTGATCTTCCTTTACCTGTTCTGGGAAGTGTCGGCAATCTGCAGCTGGCGTCTGATCGGCTTCTTCCGGGAAAAAGACATTGTCCTGAAAGCGGACAAGGCCTTTCTGGTCACATTCGCCGGTGCTGTCATCATGCTGATCGGCTTTATCATGATCTACCGGCAGTTCGGCACTTTCGACCTGACGCAGATCAAGCAAGGCTCCGTTATCTCAAACGCGGCCGTTGTTGTGATCCTCTTCGGCATACTGACAAAATCGTCGACCCTGCCTTTTCATACATGGCTTCCCGACGCCGGTGTCGCGCCGTCGCCTGTGACTTCACTTCTCCATGCCGCGGTACTGGTCAAGATCGGCGTGTATGTGTTCGCACGGCTCTTTTTCGTAACGTTCAGCCTGGAAGCATTCTGGCATACGGCTGTGCCGATAATCGCGGCGGTCAGCGCCCTCGTTGCCGCCGGAGCGGCCATTATTGAAACGGATTTAAAAAGGATCATCGCCTATTCGACGATCAGCCAGATCGGCTTTATTTTCCTTGGTTTATCGACCGGCAGTATGCTGGGAATGGCCGGCGGTCTTCTATATATATTGATGCATGGGCTGGCAAAGGGAGGACTGTTCCTCTGCGCCGGGATCGTGGAGCAGAACGCCAAGTCCAAGGATATCACCAAGCTCGGAGGCCTGATATCAGTGATGCCCATAACGGCAATAACATTCATCGCGTGCGCCTTTTCGATCATGGGCATACCGCCGTTCGGCGGCTTTTTCTGCAAGTATATGGTGATCGGCGGAGCCGTGGAAGCGGGCCAGAACTGGATCGCCCTTGTCTTCATACTGGGGGCCGTTCTGACGGTCATCTATCTTCTCCGCGTTTTTGTCAGCGTATTCATGGGGCCGCTCAAGCTGGAATCGGTCAAGGAAGGCTCTTCCACTATGCTGGCCAGCGTGATACTTCTCGCAGTACTGTCTCTCGCGGGCGGAATATTCATCAATTTCCCGGCTGATTTTGTCCAGACTATTATCAAGGGGGTTATCGGCTAAATGGATAACAATTTACTTCTCATACCCATATTTCTACCCGCTCTTCTCGCTTTAATAATATTTCTAATACCCAGAAAGGATAAATGGATCAAGGAAGCCGTCACCCTGATCGGCGTAGCTGTAAACCTCGCGGTCTGCATCGTCTTTTTCGGGAAAGAGATGGTCCTGAACATGCCATGGGTCGCCATCGGCAGTTTTAAAATTGATTTTCTCTTGAGGCTCTATCATTTCAGCTCGTTCATCATACTGGCCGTGTCCGGTTTTGCCTTTATGATCGCCCTTTATTCAACGATATTCATGCGCGGGAAGGAGAACCTCCGTCTTTTTTACGGCTTTCTTTTGATCAACGTCGGCCTGGTGAACGGCGCGGTCCTGGCCAACCATTTGATCCTGATGCTCTTTTTCTGGGAAGGGCTCCTTATCGCCCTATTCGCTATGATCATGTCCGGCGGAAAAAGCGCGTTTCCCACGGCCGTCAAGACGTTTGTCCTGAACGGCGTCGCTGACTTCGGCATGATCCTGGGCATCGCGCTGGTCGGCTTTATCATGAAAGGGAACCTTGCCATGGATGTCATTTCCAAAACTCCCATTCCCCTCAACGATTTCTGGGGGATATTCGCTTTTATTCTCATAATGACAGGCGCCATAACCAAGGCGGGCTCCATGCCCTTCCATACCTGGATACCCGACGCGGCAATTGACGCTCCCCTGCCGTTTATGGCCTTTCTGCCGGCTTCTATTGAAAAGCTGCTCGGCATTTATTTCCTGGCGCGTGTCACGCTGGACCTCTTCGACTTCAAGGCAGGCTCTGTCATGTCTATCGTCGTAATGACCATCGGCGCCGTGACGATCCTCCTGGCCGTGATGATGGCGCTCATCCAGAAAAATTTCAAGCGTCTTCTTTCCTACCATGCCATCAGCCAGGTCGGCTATATGATCCTCGGCATCGGTACGGCGATCCCTGTCGGCATTGTCGGCGGGCTCTTCCATATGATCAACCATGCCATGTATAAAAGCTGTCTTTTTTTAACGGGCGGTTCCGTGGAAAAACAGGCCGGCACGACGGAGCTGAAGGACCTGGGCGGGCTGGGCAGAAAGATGCCCATCACGTTCATCTGCTTTATCGTCGCGGCAAGCGCCATTTCCGGAGTTCCGCCGTTCAACGGCTTCTTCTCGAAGGAGCTCGTGTTTGACGGCGCCCTCGAAACAGGCCATGTCGTATTTTATATAGCGGCTTTACTCGGAGCATTCCTGACGGCGGCCTCATTCCTCAAGCTGGGACACGCGGCTTTCCTCGGCAAACAGAATAAGGACTACAGCAAGGTCAAAGATCCCGGCTGGCCGATGCTTGTCCCGATGATCGTGATCGCGCTCGGCTGCATACTTTTCGGCGTTTATAACCCGCTTCCGCTGAACGGCCTGATCCAGCCGATACTGGGCGCGAGGCTCGAGCACAGCTACGCCGGACTTCCCGGCAACTGGACCCTTGTCATTATTTCCGTTTCAGTGCTGGTCCTCGCTTTCCTGAACCACCTTTACGGCGTGTGGAGGACGAAATCCGGCATCGGAGCGGTGGACCATATTTACCATGCGCCGGGGCTTAATACTATTTATAAATGGGCCGAGAAACGCTATTTCGACCCCTACAATATCGGGATGATCATCGTGAACGGCGCCTCCAGAGTTCTATGGTGGATAGACAGGGGGATCGATTGGATTTATAATAAATTTTTCGTTGGGGTTGTTTCAGCCTTCTCGTTTGTGATTAGAAAAGCCCATACAGGCAGTTATTCGCTCTATCTTTTATGGTCGCTGGCGGGCCTGGCGGTCATCATTGTCATTTTTATATTTCAGTTGCGTTAGGAGGACATAAGCGTGCAAGCCTTATTTATTCTTGTCCCGTTAGCGGCGCTCATCATACTGAACCTTCCTTTTAAACAGGCTTTCAGAAAAAGCGCCATAGTCGTAGCGATACTGATCGCTATATTCCAGATGGTTTTAGCTCTCAGTTCAGGGGTCATGCTCTGGACAAACATCATAGAGTTTTTTAAATTCAAATTCGTAACGGAACTCAGCATAGATTTTTTGAGCCTGGTAGTCCTCTTTACAATCGGGCTGATAGCTTTTACAGCGCTTATTGTCAGTCAATCTTCCTATAATAAAGACAAGTTCAATCTGATCAATCTGATCCTGATACTTATGATGGGAATGAACGGCGTTGTAATGGTCAGGGACCTGTTTTCCCTTTATGTATTTCTGGAAATAACCGCGATTTCATCTTTTATTCTGATAGCTCTGGAAAAAGGCATTGAAGGCTTCGAGGGCGCATTTAAATATCTGGTGATGTCCGCTGTGGCGACCATATTTCTTTTGACAGCAATCGGTCTTGTGTTTCTGACGACCCAAGACCTTACTTTTAACACCGTGGGCAATTATATAAAAAGCCTGAACGGGAAATTTCCTCCTCAGATGATTACCGCCCTGATACTCTTCATTACAGGTCTAGCGATAAAGGCCGGTATTGTTCCCTTCCATGGCTGGCTTCCGGACGCGTATATGTCCGCTCCTGCTTCTGTTTCAATCCTCTTAGCGGGCATCGTGACGAAGGTGGCCGGAGTTTATACTATTATACGGCTTGTGAACGATGTGTTCAACAACATGAGCGTTATCAACAGCATCCTCATGGCCTTCGGCGCGCTGTCCATCGTGGTCGGCGCGTTGGCGGCGATAGGGCAGAGCGATTTTAAAAGGGTCCTCGCTTATTCCAGTATCAGCCAGATCGGCTATATTATCCTGGCCGCAGGAATAGGAACGCCCCTTGCTTACGCCGGCGCGCTTCTGCACTTTTTTAATCATGCCACTTTTAAGTCCCTCCTTTTCGTCAACTCCGCCGCGGTCGAAACGCAGACGGGGACAAGGGACATCAATAAACTGGGCGGGCTTGGAAGTAAAATGCCTGTCACAGCCGGCACGTCTGTGGTCGCTTTTCTTTCAACAACGGGGATGCCGCCTCTCGCGGGCTTCTGGAGCAAATTGATCATCATAGTTGCCGCATGGACCGCGAGTTATTATATTTATAGTATCATAGCGGTATTAGCGAGCATATTAACACTCGCGTATTTTCTCATTCTGCAGAGGAAGGTGTTTTTCGGAAAAACCGCTGCCGGATTGGAAAATATAAAAGAAGGCAATATCGGTTTCACTCTTCCCGCGCTTATTCTTGCCGCCATAACTGTTATTTTAGGTCTGGCATTTCCTTTTATTGTACAATTACTGCAGACAAACGGCTTGCTTAAAATAATGATATAATTGGAGAAAGTAGAATGAAAGAGATAGTTCTTATTATTATATTCGTGAGCCTGGTCGTTGCGGCCCTGATGTCGGTTATGATAAGGAGCCTGATCAAGGCCGCCATAGCCCTGGCTGTCACGAGCGCGGTCCTTGCTATAATTATGTTCCTTCTGAACGCGTGGATAGCGGCGGTGATCGAGCTGTCCGTCTGCGCGGGAATGATCACGGTCGTTTTTATCAGCGCGATCAGCCTTACCAAGCCGCTGACGGATGAGGAAATCGTCATTGAGGCGAAGCACCGGGTGAAGCGTTTTATTTATCTTCCGTTCATACTCATAGCCGCGATGGTCCTGCTTTACATCGGCTGGCAGAACCATATCATCAATTTCGACTTCATTCCGAAAACCGCCGTAACGCCGCATGACTTCGCGGAACAGAGCGATATTATCTGGAATAAAAGGCCGGTCGACATCCTGGGGCAGATTATCGTTATTTTTTCAGGGGTTTTCGGCGTCGTAGTTTTATTTAAGGAGCGTACCGTAAAATGAACGTGGATATGAGTTTTGTTATATTCAGCGCCATTGTTTTACTTCTTATTACAGGGCTGTACTGCCTGATCGTCACGCAGAACCTCATCAGGATACTGATAGGACTGGAGATACTGACAAAGGCCGTCACACTGCTGTTGATCGCGGCGGGATATCTGACCAACTGGGCCGCGGTGACCCAGTCGTTTGTCATCACGCTGATCATTATCGAGGTCGTTGTCATTGTCGTCGCGTGCGGGATCGTGATCGGCGTCTGCCTGCATAATAAGAACCTGGACACGCGGAACCTCAGGAAATTAAAGGAATAAGGATATCATTATGGTTAATATACTCATGCCTCCTATCGCTTTTCTCATCATACTTCTGCTTTCGTTTATTTTTTCGGGGATCTTCCAGGGCTTATCGGCAAAAGGCAAAGAGACCGCCGGTAAGGAAAAATCCTATGCCTGCGGCGAGGATGTGGCCACGAACAAGGCACAGCCCGATTACAGCCAGTTTTTCCCGTTCGCTTTCTTTTTTACCATTATGCATGTTCTGGTGCTGATGATCGCGACGGTCACGAAGGGAATAATCGGCCTGCCGCTTCTCTATCTGGCCGCCGGCGTGATAGCCCTGTTTATACTTTTCAGGAGGTCATAATGTCTCTGGTCAGGAAAATAATGACATGGGCCAGGATAAAGTCGCCCTGGATCATTCATTTCAATACAGGCGCGTGCAACGCCTGCGATATAGAAATACTGGCGGCGCTGACGCCCAGGTACGACCTGGAGCGCTTCGGTGTCCAGCTGAAAGGCACGCCCAGGCATGCCGACGTGCTGGTGTGCTCGGGACCTGTGACCCTGCAGACAAAAGACAGGCTTTTGAGGATCTATGAGCAGATGGCCGAGCCGAAGTTTGTCGTGGCGGTCGGCACATGCGCTTCCTCGGGAGGCGTATTCAACGGCTGTTACGGCGTTAAGGGCGGCATCGATACGATCATTCCCGTGTCCGCCTACATACCGGGATGCCCGGTCAGACCGGAGGCGATCATAGACGGTGTGGTGAAACTTCTGGCAAAGATCAAAGGTTAAAAGGGGAGGCATAGTTATGGAAAGGGCCGAGAATATCAAAGAGATATTAATAAAAAACTTCGGTATTTCAGACGATAAAATCAGGATACAGAGACAGCGGAGGATCTACGCTGAAATCCCCTCTGAAAAAATACATAAACTGATGGAATTCTTAAGGGACAATCAGGATTTTACATTCCTCTGCACCATCACCGGCCTGGATGTGGGCGAAAATTTCCAGGTGATATACCATCTGGCGGATAGTCAGGGGACTTTGCTCAACCTCAAGATACACACCCCGCGTTCCCATCCTGTGATCAAATCCGTTACGCCTCTCTTTAAAGGCGCGGTCTTTTATGAAAGGGAGCTCAAGGACATGTTCGGCATCGAAGTGGAAGGCGTGCCTCCCGGAAGAAGGTACCCTCTTCCCGACGGCTGGCCGGAAGGCCAGTACCCGCTCAGAAAGGACTGGAAGCAGGAAGAAGAAACCAAGGCGCAGGAGGCGTAAAATGGCAAAAGTTGTAGTGCCCATCGGTCCCCAGCATCCGGCCCTGAAGGAACCGGCAAGTTTTACCCTTTATCTTGAAGGAGAAAGGGTCGCCGCGACGAATGTCGCCCTCGGTTATAACCACCGCGGCGTTGAAAAGGCATGCGAACAGCGCACTTATATACAGAGTATGTACCTCATCGAAAGGGTCTGCGGGATCTGCTCGCATTCCCATTCCACAGCTTTTTTGCAGGCGGTGGAAGAGATCGCGGCGCTCGAGATCCCAAAAAGGGCCGCTTATATCAGGACGCTCGTCGGAGAGCTGGAAAGGATCCACAGCCACCTCCTCTGGCTCGGCGTGGCCGGGCATGAACTCGGTTTTGACACGCTCTTTATGTATAGCTGGCGCGACAGGGAGGTCGTGATGGACATCCTGGCGATGCTCACCGGGAACAGGGTCAATTACGGGATAAATACGATCGGCGGCGTCAGAAGAGACATTTCGAAAGAGCAGATCGAGGATACGCTTAAAGCCGTTGATATACTGGAAGAAAGAACAAAATATTACATAGAGGTAGCGACGCAGGAAACGACCCTTATCGGCAGGCTTGCCGGGGTCGGGAAGCTTCCGAAAGATCTGATAGCCCAGTTCGGCACGACAGGCCCGACGGCAAGGGCCGCCGGAATAAAAAAGGACGTCAGGAAAGACGATCCCTATGCCGCGTACGCCGAATTGAGTTTTAACGTCGTTACGGACGACCATGCCGATGTGCTGGGAAGGACCATTGTCCGCGTGATGGAGCTGATGGAAAGCTACAAGATCATCCGCCAGGTCCTCAAGCAGCTTCCGGACGGTCCCATATCCGTACGAGCACCGAGGAAAATACCCGAAGGCGAGGCCATCAGCCGGTACGAAGCCCCGCGCGGCGAGGATTTTCATTATGTTAAAGGCAACGGCTCCGAAAAGCCTGAAAGGGTAAAGGTCCGAGCCCCGACGCTGGCTAATCTCGCCGCCATATCCTATATGCTGGACGGCGGATACCTGGCCGACGTGCCGATCGTCATCGCGGCCATCGACCCCTGTTTTTCATGCACCGACAGGATGATCGCGGTCAATGACCTTGAGACAGGGAGGAATTCCCTGATGGATTGGGAAGGCCTGCGGAATTACAGCTTAGAATGGTACAGAAAAAACCGCGGCCTTGACATGGGTAAAATTAAAGCAATTTCCAAAAAATAATTTTTTGGAAATTGCCTGAATAAAAATATTTTTGGGTAATTAAAATGATGCAGTCCCTCACCATTTTGTTAGCTCAAAAGGATAGCCAGGCAAAATGGTGAGGGACTGCAAGACTCTGAACTATATCGGAAGTTCTAAAAAATCACATTTTTTAGAACTTCCATAAGGAAGGTAATAGATAATGGCCGAAGTTCTCACCAATCTTTTTCAGATGATCGTTTTTCCGGGATTTATATTCCTCGGTATTTACGGGATTATCGTTGAATTCATCGACCGGAAGCTCTACGCGCGGTTCCAGAACCGTGTCGGCCCGCCCTGGTTCCAGCCCCTGGCCGATTTTATCAAACTGCTCGGCAAGGAAACGATCATCCCCGCTGAAGCGGACAAAAGGATGTTCAAAATGATCCCTGTTTTCGCGCTGGCCGCCGTCTGCA
The DNA here is from genome assembly GCA_963835575.1 of uncultured Spirochaetota bacterium. Taxonomy (GTDB): domain Bacteria; phylum Spirochaetota; class Brevinematia; order Brevinematales; family JAOACQ01; genus CAVYGN01. The sequence continues at coordinate 1,050,750 of CAWIGG010000002.1, forward strand.
CGGCGTTCCTCTATATACCGGTCTGGAACAGCCAGTCGCTTTACCCATTCAAAGGCGATGTGATCGTCGTGCTTTATCTGCTGACTATACCGACATTGACATTCTTCCTGGCGGGATGGCACTCAAGCTCGCTTTTCGCGGCGCTAGGCTCGGTGAGGACGCTCACACAGCTCTTCGCCTATGAAGTGCCGCTCTTTATGGCCATACTTGGGCCGGCAATCCTCGCGGGAAGCGCAAGCGATTGGTCGCTCAGCGGTATTTCCGCTTTTTACGGAGCGCATCCGCTCTATATCCTGATCAATATACCCGCTTTTATCGTGGCGATGATCGCTGTGCAGGGAAAATTAGAAAGGGTGCCGTTCGATATGCCCGAGGCCGAGACGGAAATCGTGGCCGGCGCATTTACCGAATACAGCGGAAAGCTCCTGGCGATCTTCAGGATGTCCATAGACATCGAGATGGTTGTCGCCGCGGCGCTATTGTCGGCGGTCTTTTTCCCGTTCTTTATCACCGGCAATGCCATCCTTGGATTCGCTCTGTTCATAGTCAAGACTTTATTCATCGTTTTCATTCTATCGGCGGTACGCGCGGCGCTGGCCAGGCTCCGTATCGAGCAGATGGTCGCCTTCTGCTGGAGGATACTGACTCCGATCGCGCTCGTCCAGCTCTTAGCTAACCTGATTTTAAAAGAGGTCCTGAAAATATGAAAAAACCCGGCAAGATGCTCCCTTTCATGATGAAAATGCTTGTAACAAAACCGGCGACGGTTTTATATCCCTATACAAAGGTGGAAATGCCCCTGAATTTCCGCGGCAAACTCAAGTTCGACGCGTCGAAATGCATCGGCTGTAAGATGTGCATGCGGGACTGCCCCTCCGACGCCATCGTCATAGAGAAAACCGGCGAAAAGCAGTACGAGGCGGTCGTCTATCTTGACAAATGCATCTACTGCGGCCAGTGCGTCGACAGCTGCCCCAAAAAGGCGCTCTGGAACACCACGGAATACGAGTTGGCCAACTACGACCATGAACACCTGAAGGTGAAAATCTAATAATGCGGCCGCTAAGAAACAAACCGCTCAAAAACCCTGAGGAATCACTGTTTCAAAACATTATCCATGGATGCCTGACAGGCACAAAAAAGTTCGCCGTAATGGGGATCGGCGCCCTCCTCAATTCCGACGACGGCGCGGGCGTCGTCATCGCGGAAAACCTTCTCAAACTTTTCAAAAACAAACCTTCCGAAAAATACCGGATTTACAGCGGCTGTACCGCCCCGGAGAACTTTACCGGAGAGATCAAGCGCTTTTTTCCAGACCATCTGCTGGTCGTGGACGCGGCGGACTTCAAGGCAAAGCCCGGGAGCGTACAGATCATCGATATGGACAAGATAGGCGGGGTTTCATTCAGCTCGCACATGCTTCCCATTAAAATAATGATCGATTATTTGAAGAAGGAAATAGGGTGCAGGGTCACGCTTCTCGGCATTCAACCGGACAATATTACATACGGGGAGAAGATGACGCCGGCTGTCAGGAAGACGGTGAAGGAACTGACGGAGATTCTGAAGGAAGAAATAGAAAGGATTATCTAATCATATCAGAACTTATCAATAAACCATTCTTTATTAAAATACCAAATTCAGCAGGATTTAACTGGATTAACAGGAAGATTGTTTTAGTTAAGTCAAGAAAAAAACAATCAAAATATTTAAAAAACCTCAGTAGTTCGATATAATAAAGGCGGAAGAAAATGGAGGTGTTGCTCGCGGAATATTTCCGCAGGGTTTCTAACCCACTTTTGCCACCCCGTTTTCTTCCATTTTCCTTATATTTTCAGACTCATAGTCCTTTAATATCCGAAATATCTTACGGACTAATGCTCTGGCAACCCTTTTATTCGCTTCGAGCCTGCTCATTCCATTTTTTATCAAATTCCTGTGCATGCCGGAAATATGGTGGTCCGGATTCCAGTGAACAAAGTTCTTGGCCGCGTTCATAAAAGCGTTTTTCAAACGGCGGTTATAATCGTGAGTATGTTTCATCTTCTTTCTTTCACCCCTATTTTTCTTTCCGGTTTCATCTTCCACCATACCGAATCCCGCATATAACGCCAGGCTGTCCTCTTTAACAAAACGATTGATATGAATAATCTCGGCTATCATCGTAGAGGCAGTGATCACGCCGATTCCTTTCAACCCATTGCCATTGGATTCGTCATAGGCTAAAACCCGGACAGCTTCCCTGGATTCAGCCAGATTATCCAAAATCTTCTTCATTTCTTCCTTATGGCCTTTCAAAAGAATAATATTTTCAGCAGATTGCCGGATCATCATGGAAATGGGGCCCGCTACACCCAAGATTCTTTGGGCTATTACCTGTAAGCCGGCGATGGTCTTATCCCGGCCTCTATAAGAGCCTCCACCCATCAGCTCTTTCATTTTCTCCGCACTTAATCTCCTCCATTGGCTTAAATCGGGACAATTACACAGCAAATTCAGTACTCCTGCGCTATTCAAAACATTATGTCTGTTATCCGTCTCCATATTCTTGCCGCTTAAGAACAGGTAAACATCCGGGGAAGCCTCGCATAAAAGCTTCCACAGCCCGGATATTTCCTCTGTGATCCTGCCGCTTACACTTTCATATTTCCGGGTTATCGTCTGTAATTCGCTGTCAACAGGATAGACCCTTCTCCATTTTTCCAGAGAACCGTTCATTTCACGCTCTAAAGCCAAAAGAGCGGCGGCATGAGCATCCTTTTCGTTGTTCTTTCCCGCCGGGAGCTGGCTTTTCCTCTTTTGTTCAACATCCCTTGCTTTAAACGAGTAATAGGTCATCGATTCCTTACGAAGCACTTTCTCTAAGGGCTTACTCTGCCCGTTGCTTCCCTCGATGGCGATAATCGGGTCATTTTTCGACCGAGTCCATTCGATCAGATTATCAAGGCCGCTTGTGGTAACCGGAAAGGCTTTCCGTTCCGTTTTCCAGTCTTCCGCTTTGACATACATACACACATACTGTTGTGAATCGGGATCAATCCCGATAGCATCCCGGATTAGCATTTTTTCCTCCAGCAGATTAAAATATCAGACCGTTCCATTTCGGCACCCTTGTAATGAGCGACAGGATTATTCAAGGGAATATCCTGGCAATTGTTTTAAGAGACCAAAACGGTCCTTGTGGAGTTGGCAATCTTCCTGTGTGCCTTGGTTTCAAACCAGAAGGCAGGCGGGTAGTGAGCAACAACTTCCACAAGGAGGTATTCTACTGAAGAATTATTTTTTGTAAACTTTTTCTCCAAAATATAGCTTACAAGGCAGGAAGAAGGGAAGGGGTACGGGAGTTAACCACAGATTGCACAGATTGCACAGAAGGAAATCGGGGAATAGGGGCTACGCCCGGTTATACAAAGGAAATCAAATAAATGGAGTTCTTTATAATTTTATTAAAGTTTATTGAGTTGATATAATTAAATGGGGATTACACTGATTGAAGGTATTTTTCTGCTTTTGCGAGTAAAAAAACGCCTTTGCGAGAGACATTATTTCACGCAAAGTCGCAGCCGTAGGACCGGCACAACAGGCATTGCGGCGGCGAGGAGCGCAACAGCTATGCCTTGTTATATGGCGTTTTACCTGCCTATCGGTATAATTCGTAATAGTTTCTAGGGTTTATTATTTTTGTATTTTTATAATTTATTAAATCTAATAAATCTTTATCGCCGGTAAGGATTAAATCAGCTTCAATATTATCAGCCAATAATAATACAGGATTATCTTTTATATCTCTGCTTTTTTTATACAATAATCCTTTTGGTTCAACAATTTCACTTATTTGCTTAAGGAATTTTAACAGACGTATGATTTCATCTTCCGGTACATGGAATTTATTCTCTAATTTGGTTTTCAATTCTGTCAAAATCCATTCGGATAAATAAATATCATCATTGTCAATACATAAATCAAAAACTTTTTTAGCAAGTCCATCTGTTAAAAAGGAAGATAGCAGCACATTTGTATCAATTACAATCTTCAAGATAGTTCTTTATCATTGTAAATATCTTCATCAGAATAGAAACCTGCTTTTTCAGCATAAGGAACTAAGCTATCCCTGATATTATAAAATTCATCATGTAAAAGATACTTATCAAGAGCTTTATTTATTATTTCGCTTTTAGTCAAGTGTTTTTTCCTGGAAATTGATTCCAGTTTTTTTTTGAGAATTGGATTAATACTTACTGTTAATATCTGTCTCATATAGAACTCCTTCCTAACTGTATTACAGTATAATACAAATTATAATTGAAGTCAATTGAATTTTAAAAAGTCAGGCAGGGAGGCGAAAAGTCATATGTGAAGCCCGCGGGACTTAGAGCTTTGCTTGGTTCGACAAGCACATCACATCGCTTGTCGAACGGGTTTGGTGAGCCCTGCCGTTGTAAATAGATTTTTTTCACAGGGAGACGGGAAGATATTTTGTTCAGAGTTGAGTTATAGGTTAAAAACAAATCTATTTTCTTCCCGCTTCTTGTCTAAATAAACCACTGAGAGCACCCTTCGATGAACTCAGGGTAAACTCCGGACACGGAGATTTCTGTATTTACAAGACTTTGTAATTAAACATAAGCGTATTTTAATACCCGATTGTTTACAAGGATGATGCGGATAACACGGATTTTCGCGGATCAGATGATTTCTTCCGGTATCATAAAGCTCACAAACAATAACAACATATCAGACGACATTTTAATTATAAAAATTCCAGTCTTGACAGTAAAGTATTGCTTTATTAAGATGAATATAAGAAACTTCGTGTATTTTATAAAAAATGAAATGCGTTTATATGGATATAAGTGCACGCTCGCCCTCTTTTGCCGTCCGGCAGGTTTAGTGACCCACCCCCCTGACTACCTTCAGTATAGCCTTTTCAGATTTTCAGGTCAAAGATTTTAACTCATTTTTCTTGATAAAATTATTTAACCTGAAACTTTTACCTTCAATAACTATTTTAACCGAACCATCTATCAATCGGTCCATAACAGCGCTGCCGATCAATGGATTGGAGAAAACGGAAGGCCATTCCGAAAGATCCCGGTTGCTTGTTATGATAGTCGATGCCTTTGTATAACGGCCATAGATTATTTCATAAAGGTCATCCTGCTGCTGCTGGTTCAAATCCTGGAGCCCGAAGTCATCCAGTATTAGAAGTTCGATTTTACAGATGTTTTTCAACTTTAAGATGTGACTTCCATTTCCTCTGGCCGCGTTAAGGGAGCGCAGGAGAAGAACCGTGTTCTTAAAGACCACCTCGTAACCTCTCCGTATGGCCTCATGCCCGATAGACTGAGCGAGATGCGTTTTACCTACCCCGGAAGGGCCTAAAATGAATATGTTTTCTTTCTTTTTCAGGAAGTGGCAGGTAGAAAGTTCCTTTATTACAGATTCATTTACCTGTGAGTTGAAATTGAAGTCGAAACTTTCCAATGTTTTATCATATTCAAGGCTGCTCTTTTTCAACCTGATGTTCAACATATGCTGGTCTCTGCAATCAGATTCTTCAAGCAGTAAATTGAGTAGAAAATCCGTATAGGACATCTTCTCATTCTGGGCCTTCTGGAGATGATAATCTAAATTTTCCAACATACCGGAAAGCTTCAAGCGTTTAAGCTGGGGTGTCAATTGTGTCCTGTCGTCCATGTATCCTCCTATAATTTGAAGTAACCGTTATCCCTGGCATACTTGAACGGAAGATAGGTTTTAGGTGAAGGATCAACATAGGCAGGGTCCTTCCGGTCAAGTTCCTTAATACAAAATACTTTTTACGCTCGAATAGCTCGGAGTATCATAGAAAATTGCCCTCCTGCAGGCCGCTTCTACACGTTCTTTTGGATATTTCTTTGAAAGGAACAGAACAGCCCTTGCAGAGCGGAACCCGTCTATCTGCCTATGAGAAAGTATTTTCTCAACAACTTCAAGAGTCGATTGCCCTATGCTTTGCGCCCAGGTAAACAGCGTTGATGTTAAATATTCTTCTTTATACGGCGGAGCGTGAAGAGGGTTGCGCATATATTCCCATTTTCTTTTGGCCCTTTCATGAACGGCTATCAATTCATAATCAGAATATACCTTCACAGACTTTGAATCGGCACAAACCATTACTTCCTGTCCGATATACTTGTATGGAACGCTATATTGCGAATTATCATATTGAATCATCCATTCAGGCCGCACAACGCAGGTTTTCCAGCTTATCACATCCCAATCATCTAAAGGCAGCCTTGTGAGGGTCTTTAATTCTTCGATGAACAGTTCGAATGGTGATCTGCCAACACCATGGATAATTCTGATATCTGCCGTGTCCTCATCCCATTTTTTAAGGGATTCTTCCAGATCGATCGATAAGGGGATTTGATGGCCTTTCTGTATTTGTTTTTCTGTGAAGTATGGCCAGAAATTTCTTTTGATATACTTGATATCATTCTCAACGCCGCCCTTGTGTTCAGGTTTCCCGGGAAGGCAGGGACTGATGAGGAAATCGTAATGTTTGGCCAGTTCCTGATAACTTCGATTGATAACAGGGTCATAAAAGGCGGCTTTTACAACGGCTGATTTGAGATTGTCTGGAACAACCTTCCTGGGTATTCCCCCAAAGGGATGAAAAGCATGTATATGGCACAGGAAAAACGTTTCTTTTTTCTGATTATAGACTGCCTCACGATATGCTTTCCGTGACTTTCTAAGCCTTCCGGAAAACACCCAGGCTTTCCTGTTTCTGCACTCAAGGGGGTCATAAGTAAGTCCGAGATATCCGAAATCCACTTCCATAACGCCGTCTTCAAGCGGCCGGATCATTACGCTTGGTTTAATTTCTGGGAATTTCTTCTGTATATATCGGCGTACAGTGGTCTCCGAGATATTTGAGCAATCTGAATATTCACTTATCAGTTTGTGAATAACCACAAAACTTTTACCATCTTTCTTGTATTGTTGAAGTTTGTCAACATATCTATCCAGAATATGGGATTTTTTTGTGCTGTTTTCCGTCTCATTATATGCAAGGTCCATGTCTTTCTCAGAAGGTAAGCCGGAAGACGCTGAAAGCCATCCCTTTTTATCTCCTATATTCTTTATCTTTCTTATGACTTCCCGGTGTGTCCCGGTCTCTTTAAAGATATTCCTTATAGATTCGCCTTTTTTTAACCGGATTAATATTTCGATTAGCTGTGTCATGGTTTTTACCCTCGCCATTAATTTCCCTCCTGTGTGATTTCATTAATTACTTGTAATGTAATTATATCACACCAGGCGGGTCACTAAAACGCCGGGGGGGTGGGTCATTATTTTGCCGACCCCTGGGTCACTCGCGGTGCCGGATTGCAAATGAAACAGGATTTCAAAGATATAACGGATGCGGAAAAGTTAAAAAAAGCTGAAGAAGATTGGAAAAATTATCGAAAGGAATTAGAGAAAGATAAAGAATCTTTGGAAAAGAATGTACAGGAAATCCAGCAAAAAACAGGGCATAAAGGAATATCTGATAAAAAAGTAAGCGAAAATAAAACAACAGCTGAGGAAGATATTGAGAATAAAGTGTTAGATAAGAAAGTTGCTGAAATGAAAGAAAAATTAAAACAAAGAAAATCATTAAAAGACGGAGTAAACAAAGACACAGAAGTTCAGAGCAGTAAAAAAAGTACTATGGAGGAATTGAAAAATAGAATAAAAAAATCGAAATAAATAATTCATTCCAGAATAATTAAGCTTTATTTATGCAACTTTTTAAATATTTCTGATTTTATTCCGAAATTAATAAAAAGCCGGAGTGTATATATGAAAAAATGTAAGTCTAAAAATGAAAAATTGTTTTCTCTTTCTTTTTTTACACTTGATGAGAGAATCGAAAAGACAGTAAAGCAGGAGATAGATAAATCGTTTTCAATTTACTCAAAAATGAAAGATAAAAAGGATATGAAAGATGTTATCTATTCCTGTGTAAAAGAATTATTGGTAAACGCATCACAATCTAATATTAAAAAAACTTTTTTTGTAGAAACGAAAATTGATGAAAAAGATCAAATCAAATATCTTACGGCAAAGAGAAAAGTTAGAAAAATAATGACAGAGCATTGCCTGCCATATCTCAGGGAAAAATTAAAAAAGTATAATTATGATGTTCAGATTAAAATTGAAAACAAAGATAATGGTATAATCATCATTGTTCAAAATCCGAATCCTTTATATAGGGCAGAAGAAGAGCGAATAATCAGGCAAAACTTAAAAAAAGCCATGGAAAACGACTTTTTTGATCTCAGGATGTTTTATTCTGATGATGCTGTAAATGATGAAGGCGCAGGATTGGGACTTTTATTTATTGTAAATCTGCTGAAAAAGATGGAAATAAATCCTGCCTATTTCAGAATAGGGATCATTCAAAATAATACAGTGGCAAGGATTGAAATACCTATTAATAGAAAATATATTGGTATTAGAGAAACATTTCAATGAGTAACAAATAACTCGAGCCCATCAATACTTTTTATTGTTACTTCCTCGTCTTTCTTAATCGGGTCCAATGATACTGCTGTCCATATCTCCCCATGTACAAGTATTTTGCCTTTTCCATTATTAAAGTCATTAAGGGCTACGCCCTTCTGACCGATCATGCCTTCCTTTCCTGATTTTGCTTTTCTACGCAGAGCTTGTGAAACAAGATAGACAAGACCTAAAAAAACAAAAAAGGTTGAGACAGCAACAACAGCTATGGATGAATAAGAAACGCGTAAAAATGGCAAAGGCGAATCAAAGAGCATGGCAGATCCTATAACCAGACTGATCAGACCGCCGACGGTTAGGAGACCATGCGAAGTTATAAATATTTCAAGTAAAAATAATACAAATGATAAAAGAATAAGGAAAAATCCGGCGAAACTGAACGGCAGATATTGCATTGAAAATAATGCAATTATAAGAAGTAAGGCGCCGATGGCTCCTGAAAAGATCGTTCCGGGATGAATAATTTCATAAATAATCCCATAAAAACCAAGTATCATTAGGAAATAGACAAGATTTGGATTAGCTAAAATAGTAAGGAGTATTTCCGCCCAATTTTTTTTTATCGGGTGCCATTCAATTATTGTCTTATTACCATAAATTTGTTGTATTAAATTTGTATTATCTTTAGCGATATAATCAATCACTTTAATTTTATAAGCCTCTTCGCTTGTAATTGAAACGCTGTTTTTAACAGATTGAACAGCCCAATCAACATTTCTATTTCTTACTTTGGCAATGGATTCAATAAAGGCTATTGAATCATTTTCAATTTTTTTAGATAAATGCTTTGTGTTTTCATCTTCTTTCTCAGAATTACCCTGATTACCTATTGTCACCGGATGAGCTGCGCCGATATTACAGGCAGGCGCCATAGCTGCATATTTTGCAGAAAGAGTTATAAAAACTCCGGCTGATCCAGCACGGGCTCCGGATGGAGAAACATACACAATTGTATCAATTTTACTATTAAGAAAGATCTGCACAATATCCCGTGTTGTTTCAAGCAATCCACCGGGAGTATCCATAGAAAATATTATCGCATCCATTTTTTGAGATTCTGCGTCCTGTATGCTCCTTTTAATATATTTTTCGGTTACAGGAGTAATTGCTTCCTTAATTTCACATAAAGCTACTTTTTTATCTATACTGTAGAGAGGCTGAATAACAGCTAAAATTATCAGAATCAGTAATATATTTTTCATATCTTATCCTCAATAAATTTGTAATTATAATAATAAAGAAGAAAAGAGGTGTCAAGGAATGGCTATTGTATTTTTAATGAACTGATGGCTGAAAGATTGCCTGCAAGAAAACCTATTATTCTTTGAGAAATATCAGATATAAAAAAGGCAATTTTTGTGTCATGAGAAGATGGTATGAATTGGAAAAAACCTGAAGAATTGCCAATATTTATAATGACTCCAATTATTATAAGAAATTGAAATAATCCTATTATACCACCGAGAAGGCTATCCAGCCATTCCAATTCTAAAAATTCTATCATATCTTCAAGGAGGTATGTTAATTTTTTTATTACAAAATATATTATTATAAAAAAGAGCATAAATAATATAATATACCCCATTTTATTATATTGTGCTGGAAATATTGTTATTAATAGCGGTGCCAGCTTACTGGCTCCAAATATACCCCCCAGTATGGCTAAAAGGCTAAAAATCATATATATAAAGCCTTTATTAAATCCCCAGATAAAGCCAATTAATAATAATATGATTACAACAAAATCAATCGGGTTCATTTTTTTCTCCTTTATATATATCGGAATTCTTAAAATTCTTGTTATAAATGGCAAAAAAGAATTATAATAATTGCGAAATAATATTATATATGCCTGCTTATTTATTCATAATGTGAAGCATAATATATCAAAAAATAAATAATTCATAATATAATGCTTTTAAGGAGAAAATATGAAAGGAGTGATTGTTGCCGCTGGATACGGAACACGATTTATGCCTCTTACAAAAACACTTCCCAAGGAAATGCTTCCATTGTTTGATAAACCCCTTATTGATTTTATATTGGATGAATTTGAAGAAGCGGGCATAAAGGATGTTATTATTATAACCAGCCGGAGGAAGAAAGTTTTAGAGGATTATCTTGATAGAGAAGTTGAATTGGAATCTGTTTTTGAGAAAGAGAAAAAATTACATTTATTAGAAAAAATCAGACCCAGACAAATGAATTTTTATTTTGTCAGGCAGCAGGAAATGAAGGGTACAGGCCATGCCCTGCTTCTTGTCAGATCTCTCATACAGAATGACCCTTTTATGGTTGCTTATCCGGATGATATTGTATTAAGTAAACCAGGCTTAACAAAAATAATGTGTGATATTTACCGTAAAACCGGAAAAAATATACTCGCGGTCAGAGTAGAAAAAGAAAATGTCTCACGCTATGGTGTTGTCCAATGTAAAGATATAGAATCATATACTCAGATCACAAAAATAATAGAAAAACCCTCAAAAGAAGAAGCTCCCAGTAATTATGTGTCAATCGGCAGGTATTTACTTCTTCCCGAAATATTTGATTTATTAGAAGAAGGTTTTAAAAAGCATAAGCATGGAGAATACTATCATATTGATTCCATTAATAGCCTGGCGGCCAAAGGAAAAGTATTAGCGCATGAAATTGATGGAATAATGCTGGATACAGGGGAACCGTACAGCTATCTTTTATCATGGCTAACTTATATTCAAAAACATCCTGAAGGCTCTAAAATACTTCATTCTTTTTTAAAAAATTGTTGAAAATATTTTACTTGAATTCAATGATCTGATATTAAGATCTAAAATCTTACACAAACAACGGCTTTAAATGATGATGAAGGGTCGAATTGAAGGCCTAAATAGACTTCCTCATTAAAAAGAGCATAAGCTGTCAATCCTAATGTGGCAATGGCGGAGATTACACCCCAGGTAGTCGAACTCTGATAAAGATTATCATAACCTTGTGCATATCCCCAATAATAATTATTCAAAGTGCTGTAATATAAATCATAGTAATATTCTCTTTGATAGTGGCTGTATATATTTAAACCAACAAACCAGAATGTTAAACCCCATCCTCCGAAAACGCTCCACCAGTAAATCTGACGGACCCACTTTGGATTTCCCTCATTTTGAGAAAATGAAGCATTAATTTGAAATGTTTGATTAGTATTATTTAAGGTAAATGTTTGATAATATGGGAAATAATTTGTTTCAGGAGAGATGATTTTAACTCTATGCTGAATATCAAGTGTCAAGTTTGTTGCGATGAATGGCGTCATACCGGCATAATAGGAATCGATAAAAATCAGCGCATTTGTAGGTTCAGATTGGATATCAACTATTCCGCCGACTTTAAGCTGATCTATTGATTTAGAAATCTGATTAGTTTTATTTTCCAGGATATCCGCCTGAATAACTACCTGATGATAGCCCTGTTTTAAAAATGAAAAAAGATGTTTGCCGGCCGGTATTGAAGGATAGTAAATCGGGCTTTTACCGATGAATATTCCGTCATAATAAATATTGGCATCTTCAGGCTGCGAAATAATTATAATATCGCCTGTTTCCCTGTTAAGAACTATTTTCCTGATAGGTTTGATGAAATCAAACATCTTTTCTGGAACCTTATCTTCTCTTGAGGTTATGTTCATATCAATACTATTTGTTTTATCTAAAAAATAAGATGATTTCAAATTTATTTTTAATTGATTCGGCCCCATTCTTTTTTCAAGAAGTTGATAACTTCCTTTAATCGAACAGAAAAAATTTTGCTGTAAAGTATTAGTCATGATATTAGTTATTATATTATTGTTTGAAATAACAGCGTTTGTGAGAGAATTATTTGTATGTGAAATAGCTGGCAATATGTTACTATTAGATGATTGAATTCCAGTATCTGCATTAATAACGTCAACTGGTATATAGCATATAGTATTAGTTATATCAGGGAATTCATTTGTGATCAAATAGATATATTTCTCTTTTGTTAACTTAATGATATTTGTTTCTATCATATTTGATATATTTCTATTTGTTTCAACAATTAAATTTGTATTTGTCATTATCATAATTTCAAATTTGATATTCTTTTTCTTTTTTAAATGAGGATTTAATGTTATTAAATTTGAATTAGTTATGAGTTGAATACTACTATTTGTAAGGATTTGCTCGCTGTATTGGGTTATAGTTAAAGACATATTTGTAATATAATTTGAAAAAAAGGAATTAGATGCGGTTACAATATTTTCAATATTGGGTGTGACGCTGAAATCTAAGAGGGCCAAAGGAATATAAGCCGTTTCATTTTCCAGCGGTTTTAAATCATTGATAAGCATATTAGGAAGCGCATCAGTCAGATAATCCAGATCATGTTCCCCTGTTAAATTGTTAAATGGATATATCTTTATAATATAATGATTTGAAAAAGAATTAATGATTGCAGATTTAAGGTTGTCTTTCTGTCTTGCCGCTTCTTCTTTTATAATACCGGATGTACAGGAAAAAAAAAGTATAAAGAAAAGAAAAAATGAATATTTCAAATTCAAATGAACCTCATTATTTTTAAAACTCTTATTGTGATATAGATGAGACATATTATAAAGAGGAGATATTATTCCGTCAAAACTATCGCTTTAATCCCATTTTGTGATGTCCAGAAGCTCATATATTTTAATAGGTTCCTTACCGCCTTTAATATAAATTGTATCCAATTCCCTTGTAATAGCCCATTCTTTGACTTTTTCATATGTAAATTGGCTTATAATAATATTGGTTTCATAAAATTTATTCTCGTCCTGCAGATCTTCGGCAAGGTTCATATTATCTCCGATCGCGGTATAATTTCTCTTCTTTTCCGAGCCGATATTGCCCACTGTGATGCTGCCTGTATTTAAACCAATACCGATATTAATAGGCTTGTATCCTAATTTTGTCTGTTCCTCGTTAAAGACCTTCAAGGCTTCTATCATTTTAATGCCTGCCTGGCAGGCCTTTAAAGCATGATCTTCCAGATCAATGGGCGTACCCCAGAACGCCACAACAGCGTCTCCAATATATTTATCAAGCGTACCCTTAGTTTCCATGATAATATCTGTCATTTTTGTCAGATAAATATTAAGAAAACTAATCAGCTCTTTCGGTGCCATTCCTTCTGAAAGGGTGGTAAATCCCCTGATATCTGAAAAAAGCACGGTTGCTTCCTTATCCTGCCCTCCCAGCTGAAGCATTTCCGGGTTCTTGACAAGTATATTGACAAGATCAGGACTGACATATTTTGAAAATGTTGATTTAATGAATCTTTTTTCTGTTTCTTCAGTTAATAAAATATAAACCTCACCTAATATGAGGACCATTATGCTTGTTATAATTGGAATAAGGGTTATGATTTGAATATTAAACTGGAATAATGCGAAACTCAGTATTATTGGGAATATAATTGACAAGATAAGAGCCGCGATAGTTGCTCTTGTGCCGCTGGATAATAATAAACCGATGAGTAAAGTAAATAATATTGTATAACTGATATTCATCCAAAGAGGGATTTCTATAATAAAATCCCTGTTCATAATGGTTCCCAGGGAATAACCGAGGTGTTCCACACTGTACATACTTCCCATTGGAGAAAGCCATTTATTGTCAGTTGCGCCAGGTATAATTACACCGATAAGAAAGATTGAGTTTTTTGGAACGCCCATGTTGAGAGCATATTTAACAGGGATAATTTTTATATAACCGGAGCTTGGGTTCGCTTTATAGTTTATTGAAAGTCGGTACTCATTATCAACAGGGATCTTGAAATCGATTCTCTCATTTTTATACAATGCGTTTTTAATAGTGATTAAACCTTTATTCAGAATGATATTACTGATGTCGGCATTGAGTAATTTCACTGCTGTGGCTAATATAACAGAAGGGTAATAAACATTTGTTAATTTAATAGTTCCGTTATCCTCAGTATAATATTTCATAGATAAAATCAGCGGATTTTTCCTGTATATTTCCTCTCCCGGTTCATTTGGTTCAATATTTACAGCGCCTGCGAAGGTTAAATTTTCAGAAATCTCTTTCATAATGGATTTTATTTTAAAATACGGTTTTAACTGCCCCAGATCGCCTTTTATATTCAATTCAAATTTCCGCAGTGCGGCCGCTTCAGGCGAATTATATGACAGTCCTTCATCTAAAACGATTTGCCTGTTTTTACCTTTTATCTCTTGAGATTGAATATTTTTATTAAGATTCAGGCCTTGAATGTCATAAAGCATAAAATCATCGCCTACAATGCGTTTATACTTTTTTAGAGATTGAATGAGCGCTTTATCGCTTTCTTTCCGGGGGCTTGGTTTATCAAAGAAAATATCAAACAGCATCAAACTTGGAGCATAACTTCTCTGGCGTGGAATATCTTTTAAAGAGTTGTAATAGTCCAGCATTTTAGCCCATACGTTTCTATCCAGAGGGTAGGTGTTATAATACAAAATAGATTCGTTATCTACTGATATGACTAGCATATTTGTATAAATTCCGGCAACGTTTTTTCTGAATGTCAGCTTGCCGCCTATGGCTAAAGAACCTGATTGAAAGGCTTTAGAAATAAAACGCCAGTTTAAGGATGAGTTTTCAATACCGCTCAGGAATTTCCTGGCTGCGGGGATATTATATTGTGAAGGCAATTGATACATACCGAGAATTAAAACCAGCACTCCTATGGAAATCAATACTATGATAAAAAATTTATTCGCTTTTCGTTTTTGTTTCATAGCTCCCCCTCATGATAATTATTTGTTAAGGTCTAATAACTCATAAATTCTTACAGGTTTTAATTTTCCTTTTACACGGGTTAAATCCAATTCTCTTGCAATGATTTGAACCTTTATCTTTTCAAAACAATATTCGCTGATGATTATTTCGGTGTGATAAAACTTATTCAAACCTTTTAGCCGGGATGCCAGATTGACTGAATCTCCTATGGCCGTATAATTTTTTTGACGTTCAGAGCCGACATTACCCACAATAATATTTCCTGTATTGATGCCAATATTGACAATAATAGGTTTATGCCCTTTTGACGACTGTTCTTCATTAAATTCCCTGACTGCCTTTATCATTTTTATTCCTGCTTCACACGCCTTTAAAGCATGATCTGAAATATCGATTGGGGCTCCCCAGAATGCCATAACGGAATCTCCTATGTATTTATCCAAAGTTCCGCTGGATTCCATAACAATATCAGCCATTCTTGAAAAATAATTATTGAGGAATTCAATCAGCTCCTTGGGGTTCATTTTTTCTGAGATATCAGCAAGATTTTTTATAGCTGAGAAAAGAACGGTTACTTCCTTATCCTCACCTCCCAGCTGAATTTTGTCGGGATTTTGTATGAGAATATCCACCAGCTTCGGATTAAGATAACTGGAAAAAGTTGATTTAATAAAAATTTTATCCTTTTCTTCGGTAAAAAGCATAAATATTTGAACAGATATCAGGGCCAAAAGACTGCTTAAAATTGGAATAAAAGTAATGATGATGATATTAAACTGGAAAAGTATAATTCCAATTAAAAGAGGAAGAAGTATTGAAAAAGCAGCGGCCAATGCGACAAAACGGGAACCGCGGGATGTAATAAAGCCTACCAGGAGAGTGAGCAGCAGAATTTCAATAATATTAATCCATTCCGGTGTATTATTTATGAAATCCCTGTTTAGGATCGTTCCCAGCGCATAACCGATGTGTTCGACGCCGTACATATCACCCAAGGGAGATAACCAGATATCCTGAGAGCCTTTTTTTGAATACATGCCTATAAAAACAAGGCTGTTTTTCGGAAGTTTAGCCGTTGTAATATCCTTAAAAGATATTTTATGAATATATCCGCTTCCGGGCCTAGATTTATAATTGATATTGACCAGCCAATTCTCATCAACGGGAATATTAAAATCTGATATCCTGCCGTTATAACTGGCATTTTTTATTATTATATTGCCCGGTTCGGTAATAATATTTGTAATATCAGATTTTAATTGCGAAAGGATCATACTCAAAATAATTGAAGGATAATATATATTTGTCAGAATGTAAGAATTGTCGGGCTGTTCAATTTTATAATAAACAGGAAGAATAAGCGGCATTAAACGGTACGTGTTTTCTTTGGATAAGATATTGGCAGTTCCTATAAAATCGAGATATTCAGGAAGTTCTTTCATAAGAGGAGCAACTTTTGGGAAAAATCTCATAGATGAAAATTTAATGTTATTTGCCAATTTGATTTCAATTTTCTTAAGAGCCTGGACTCTGGAAGAATTATAATCCAGAGCCTGCTCTATGATTTTAATCTTTCTCGCTTCTATAATATTTTGCTCTTCCCCGGTTAATTCATTAATATTCTGACCTTCTATATTTTCAAGAATGATATCTTCGCCTAAAATGCCTTTATAATTTTTAAAAGAATTTATTAAAGCCTTGTCGCTTTTCGGATTCTGGCTCGGGTCGCTGAATACTATATCAAAAAATACCAGAGACGGCTTATTTGGGAAAGTATTAAAATGATTCAGCGCAGAAGCCCAGACTTTTCTATCAAAAGGAAATGTTCCGAACGATTCAATTGCATCATCATCTATACCTGCGATGATAATCTTATTATATATATCGTTCTTTTTTATTTTTAAAATGGTTTCATCAATATATGCTTTAGTGGCAAACCGCCAATTGACCGAGTTATTTTCAAAACCCTGAAAGATTCTCATACTCGGTACATAATAATAGAGCCCGGAAATAAGACAAAATACCAATAATGATAAGAGCAAAACAATTATATATTTGTTTATTCTTTTTTTTACTTTAATTTCCCCCATAATTTTCCCTCCCATCATTTCGTAATTTAAAGATTAGACCACCCAGGGGCGGTAAAGTGATGTTGAGTGAATAAAGTTTACCATTCCAGGGAACTTCATCTGCTGTAACGCCTCCGTTATTGCCCATATTACTTCCGCCGTACTTTTCGGAATCAGAATTGAAAATTTCAGAATAATAACCAGGTTGTATTGTGCCGACTTTATAATTGCAATGCGGGGTAGGCGTAAGATTGTGAACTACTACGACAAAATCCCCGTTTTTTGCCCTTCTGATATAGCTGATAATGCTGTTGTCGGAATCATAAAAATCGATCCATTCAAATCCATTCGGATTAAAATCGACTTCGTAGAGCGCAGGCTCATTTTTGTAAAGATAATTCAAATCGGAGACAAGGTTCTGTATTTTGTAGTGAGACTCATATTGAGTCAGGTGCCAATCGATGCTTTTACTTTCACTCCATTCATCCCACTGGGCAAATTCCTGGCCCATAAAGAGAAGTTTTTTCCCGGGATGAGTTGTCATATAAGTATAAAGAAGTCTTAAATTAGCGAATTTCTGCCAATCATCGCCCGGCATTTTGCTTAAAAGGGAGGCTTTGCCATGGACGACTTCATCATGCGAAAGGACAAGAATAAAATTCTCGCTGTAGGCATAAATCATGGAAAATGTCAGAGTGCCCTGATGATATTTCCGGTATATCGGATCTTTACTGAAATAGACCAGAGTATCATGCATCCATCCCATGTTCCATTTAAATTCAAATCCCAGTCCGCCGACATACGTCGGTCTCGATACGCCTCCGAAGGCCGTTGATTCCTCTGCGATTGTCGTAGTTCCTGGAAACTTACTGAAAACCAGTTCATTCATCTTTTTCAGGAAATCAATAGCTTCCAGGTTTTCCCTGCCGCCGTACTGATTCGGTATCCATTCACCTTCCTTCCTGCTGTAATCAAGATAGATCATTGAAGCGACGGCATCCACTCTTAAACCGTCAATATGGTACTTTGAGAGCCAGAATAATGCGTTTGAGATTAGAAAATTTTTAACTTCATTGCGCCCGAAATTGAAAATCTTAGTTCCCCAGTCCATATGTTCGCCCTTTCTGGAATCAAAATGCTCATAAAGAGCCGTGCCGTCAAAATAACACAAGCCATGAGCGTCTTTTGGGAAATGGCCGGGTACCCAGTCAATGATAACGCCGATATCATTTTGATGGAGCGTATCAATAAAAAACATAAAATCTTCCGGTGTACCGAAGCGGCTGGTCGGGGCAAAGTATCCTGTGACCTGATAACCCCAGGAGCCGTCAAAAGGATGCTCCGCTATAGGCATCAATTCAATATGTGTATAATTCATCTTCTTTAAATATTCGGTAAGTTTTAAAGCGGACTCTCTGTAATTCAGATAACGGTTATTTTCTTCCGCTATGCGCATCCAGGACCCGAGATGAACTTCATAAATTGACATTGGTTTTTCCAGGTTCCGGCATCGGCTTCTTTTGTTAAGCCAATTTTCGTCGTTCCATTGATATTTATTGATATTCCAGACAATAGAGCCTGTTTTCGGCCGCATTTCCGCATAAAATCCGTAAGGGTCCGCTTTTTCCATTAAATGGTTATCCTGTGTTTTAATGGTATATTTGTAAATATCGCCTTCTGACAGGCCGGGTATGAATATTTCCCATATTCCCGAATGTCCTAAAACACGCATTTGATGCCGACGGTTGTCCCATCCATTGAAGTCTCCCATCACACTGACAGCTTTTGCATTAGGAGCCCAGACAGCAAATTGCACGCCTTTAATGCCGTTGATTTCCATTATATGAGCGCCTAATTTTTCATAGGCTTCCTGATGGCTTCCCTCATTAAAAAGATGTCTGTCTAAATCAGAAATAACAGGCAGAAAAGAATAGGGGTCATGAATTTGATGAACAAAGCCGTTGTCGTACTCGATTTTTAATTCATAAGGTAAGAATTTACCATTTTGTTTATTGATATATTCAAAGAAACCATCATTATGTATTTTGTTCATTTTTACAGCTTGATTATCTTCAAGATTTATAATCCAGGCCTGTTTTGCAGAAGGTATAAAAGCAAGGATAGAACCGCATTGTTTTCCATCGACAATAACAGTGTGAAAACCGAGGATCTCGAATGGGTCATAATGCTCAAAATTAATTATTTTATTGAGCTTTGCATCTGAAACATACTGCATATTAATATCCCTAGAAAAATTTTAGGAATTTTTATAAAAATATTCTTCCTGACCTGTTTAAGTTATATGATATCAGAAAAGAAAAAATATGCAAGAGGATTTTTATTTACATTATAATTTAACTCTATTAAAAAGATTTATATTCAAGATTTCTCTCTTACAGAAAAGAATAATTTAAAAGTTGCGTGAAATAGAATAAGATAGTATCATATTTCCATTAAAATGACAGTGAAGAGGATCAATAATGCCTATTAAATTAATGCATCAAATGAATAATCTTTGTATTGCCGAGTTTGAAAATGTTATATCATTCTGGAATATGCTTAAATACCTGGTTGAAACACCTTATTTAAAACATTATATCATTGAAAACTATGAGGGCGGTAATACTCTGGTCAGCAGGGATGCCTGGGAAGAAGAAGGGGTTATGTTCAAAGAAATTTCTCCAGGCACTTATTTCTTCCCTTATGATTCGGTCGGTTTTATTCTGGATGACAGTATTCATAATATTAATTTGATTATATTAGACCATTATTCACAGGGTTTTGATTATAAAAATGAAAACGATCTGATGGTTTCAGTTAAAAATACAGATAATGTTATAATGACAGTGCCAAATAATCAGGTCAGTAAATTAATAGCGCTTTATCTGCTTTCATATATGAAAATCGGTTTCGACAGAAATTTAATGATTTCTCTTGCAAATCTGATTGAATCGCTGTCAATTGATAAAATAAAGCAGATAGAATATGTCAAATCGAGTTTCATTATTAAATTAAAGGGCATCGATTTTATCATAAAAATAACATCAGATGATGAAATGTTTTCATTTTATAAAATCAATTATTACAACAACAGATGCAAAAAGGAATTTGTAAAGGAAGATAAAGTTAAATCCATTGGTTATTTGAAAAAAAAAATAATAAAAAAAAATAAATACTTTACGATAGGGTATTACCTGCTGATTGCCGCGGTATTTACAGCGATACTGATATATAATAAAAAAATCTTCTTTTTTCTCTTAATCGGCCTTGTGCTTTTTTTAATAATCACTTTTATTATAAAAAAAAATGCTTACCGCTTCTTTTCAAAGGAAGGTAAATAGCCCGTCCTTATTTAATCTTTAAGATTTTATGCACCTGCGGGATGATCCTTACATCCATTTTTCCCTTCTCTGCTAATGAATTGATAAAATCAGTGTTATTTCCAATAGTTATTTTTCCTTTTTGAGTCAAAGGCTGGTAAATAAGGACAGTACCGGGATTGTTTTTATGAACCTGTAAGGCTGTTTCATACGCTTCTTCCAGTTCCTTTTTTGAAGAAAGAGGGGAAAATACACATTTTAAAATGATGTTTTTTCCGTTTGATATATTTTTTAAGAATTTTTTATGCTCTTTGTGAATACGGAGCCCGGATGTACTGTAAATTTTTATATCAATAGACCAGTAATCGGTATTTTGAATGAGTTTTTTTGAAAGACTATTGGGAAGCGTTCCGTTTGTTTCTACAAGGATCTTTTTATTTTTAAGAAATATAAGAGATTCTTCAATAAAATCAGAGAAGAGAAGAGGTTCCCCTCCCGTAAATGTCAGATAATTAAAATTAAAAGAAGATAAAATTTTCTGAAACTGCTTAATAGTGATTGGATTATTATATCTTTTTTTGCTGTTTCCGGCTGAGACCGTACAAATTTTGTTCGGTTTAACCGACCATTTTGTGTCGCAATATGTACATGATAAATTACAGCCGCCGAAACGTACAAATAAAAACGGTTTTCCTAATAAGGGGCCTTCACCCTGAAGAGAGTAGAATATCTCAGAAATATTCGCGCATTTCATATTTCACTATCAAAAAGCAAGTTTTTAAGCCAGGCAATAGCTTCCCGTATATTCGTAAAAGTTTCTTCCATAAAATTTATCTTATTCGGCTCGGAAGCAATATAATGCACATTTGTAAGATTCATTTTATGCGCAATAAAACTGATCCTCGGAATATGATATTTCTGGCTGATAAAAACCGCGCTATCTGAAATATTATTATTGATCATGTATTTCTTTACATTTTTTATTGTTATGAATGTAGTTTCTCCTTTATCATCCACAATAATATTGCTGAGAGGAACATTGTTTTTTAATAGGTAGTTTTTCATAACAAAGGCCTCAGGCGATTGCCCGCTTACAAATATATTCTTGATTTTTTGTGTATGATAGAGTTCAATTGATTTATCCAGACGGAATTTCAATGCCAGGCTCGGATCACTTGATTTTGTAATTCCGGCGCCGAATACAACTCCTAAATTGCTGTAACCGTCCGTGTCATAAGATACAGGGTAGAAGGCAATAAATACCCTGAGAAAAATCAATAATATAATGAATAATGATATTAAAACTATGATAAATTTTTTAAAGAATTTCATGGCCCATCCGTTATAGTATGTATTTTGTCAGATCAGTACTTTGTATAATTGAAGAAAGGCGTTTTACTACATAATCCGCAGTGATCTGTTTGGTTTTTTCCATTGTATCGGAAGCATCAAAAGATATCTCTTCCAGAAGGTATTCCATTACGGTATGAAGCCTTCTGGCGCCTATATCTTCCACGGATTTATTTATTTCATACGCGATTTCCACTATTTTATCAAAAGCCTTATCGTCAAATTCCAGAGTAATGCCTTCCGTAAAGAGAAGCGCTTTATACTGTTTTATAAGGGAATTTTTCGGCTCTATCAGAATCCTTTTTAAATCGTCTTTCTGGAGGCTGCTGAGCTCAACTCTGATTGGAAAGCGGCCCTGGAGTTCAGGTATCATATCGGAAGGCTTTGAGACATGAAAAGCCCCGGCGGCGATAAAAAGCATATGGTCTGTCTTGACCATTCCGTATTTTGTACTGACAGTTGTCCCTTCAACAATGGGTAAAAGGTCCCTCTGAACTCCTTCCCTGGAAACTTCAGGCCCATGTCCTTTTGCTTTATCGGAGATTTTATCTATTTCGTCGATAAATACGATTCCCATTTCCTGAGCCCATTTAATGCCCAGTTCTATAGCTTTATCCTTGTCAACCCGGTCTTCCATAAACTGCTGGGCGAGGGCATCTTTTGCTTCTTTGACCGTGATTCTTTTGACTTCTTCAGTTTCCATACCCATATCATTAAAAATGGACTGAAATCCGTTTTCAACATCATCCATTCCAGGAAATATCTCGACCATAGGAAATACCGGTGATGTTTTCTTTTTCAGTTTGATATTGATGACCATATTATCCAGTTCATGATTCTTCAGTTTTCTTTTTATATCATTTTTTATTTTAATTTTATCCATTTGCTCGATGTTTTCACCGTTATATTCGCCGCTTCGGACATATTCGTCATAAATATTCTTCTGAATAATTTTTAAAGTATCTGTGTAAATATCTTCTTTCGCGTTTTCTCTCATTCTTGATTTGATGATATTAACGGAATGGTTCACCAGGGCGCGGATCATATGCTCGACATCACGGCCCACATAGCCCCTTTCCGTGAATTTAGTCGCTTCAACCTTGATGAAAGGCGCGTCCAGGATTTGCGCCATCCTTCTGGCGATTTCGGTTTTTCCGACACCTGTAGGTCCTATCATTAGAATGTTTTTGGGGGCTATTTCCTCTTGCAGTTCCTCTGATACATATTTTCTTCTGATTCTGTTCCTGAGAGCTATCGCAACCAGTTTTTTCGCCCTTTCCTGACCGATGATATAATTATTAAGCGCCTTTACGATTTCCGCTGGTTTGAAATTGCTGAGGTTTTCATTAAATTCGACAATAGATGGACCTGAATTCGGCATGAATTTATCCTGTTTTATAATTCTTCAACAATAATATTATTATTTGTATAAATGCATATTTTAGAGGCTATTTCGAGTGAGAGATAAGCCGCGTCTTTTATCGGCATATCGGGGTTCGCTTTCAAAAAGGCCAGCGCGGCGGCTCTCGCGTAAGGCGCGCCCGACCCTATAGCCGCGATATTATCTTCCGGTTCCAGAATATTACCGTTGCCGGAAATAACCAGTGTATTCTTTTTATTGGCGACAATCAGCATCGCCTCCAGCTGCCTGAGATATTTATCAAGGCGCCAATCCTTTGCCAGGCTGACGCTCGCTTTTAAAATATCGCCGGAGAATTCCTCCAGTTTTGTCTCAAATTTTTCAAGAAGCGTAAAAGCGTCGGCGGCTGAGCCCGCGAATCCGGCAAGAACGGTTTCTTTAAAAAGCTTTCTTATTTTAATGGCATTGCTTTTAATTATTGTTTCGCCCAGCGTTACCTGGCCGTCTCCCGCTATTGCGATATTATTATCTTTTCTGACACAGATGACTGTTGTTGAGTGCCAGCTGTTATCATTCATAAAGCACCCCCTTTCAGAACCATTAATCATCAGAGTATAACATTGGAATACCTTTTATTCAAATAAAGTATTTATTTGCGGGTAATCATCTTTGTTCCTTTGCTGAGCGGGATATAGAGAGTGAATTTGCTGCCCTTTCCTTTAGTGCTTTCAACCTTTATATCTCCGCCATGTTCTTTGATGATTTTATAAACAATGGTCAAACCGAGGCCGGTCCCATATTCTTTTGTCGAAAAATAGGGTTCGAATATTTTCTGGATCTTCTCGCTGTCAATACCGGAACCTGTATCGCTGATAGATATGCCGATTGAATCCGTGGCATTATCAAAAAAAGTGCAGATAGTTAAAATTTTATCATTATTCGGATCAACGGCGCTTGTTGACATTGATTCTATGGCGTTTTTTAGAAGGTTAATAATGGCCTGTTTAAGGTAATCCCTGTCAAAAAACAATTTTGGGACATCATTATAATCCTCGATCAATTCAATCTCGTTTTTTTCTATCTCCGGTTTGATCAAAAAGATTATATTCTTTAAATACTGGTTGATATTCTCAAAAGTGAGTTTAAGTTCCCTCTTTCTGGCTGCGGTCAGGAAATCATTTACAATCTTAGCCAGACGGTGCTGTTCTTCATCAACGATCTGTATATAATTATTCACTTCAGGAGGGACTTCTATTATCTTTTTGTGTATTCCCTTTTTCAATATCTGGGTATGAAGGTCGATGGCTGTCAGCGGATTCTTTATTTCATGGGCAATACCGGCCGCGAGCGTGTTGAGCGCTGAAACCGATTCCGCATTCTTAAGCTGGAAGTCTATTTTCTTTTTTTCACTAATATCCTTTAATTTTATGAGAAAAATATTGTCGCCTAGGGTTACTTTTTCAAAATAATAATAACGGGTTTCTTTCGCATTGTCGGAAAACTCCGCTTTAAAGTCGCTTTTGGGAAGGGAAGAAATGATACAGTCAAATAAAACCTGATTTCCGGCAAGCTTTTTCAACTCGTCTGTTAAAGCCGGTATTTTAACTATCCTGGGTGTCATCAATAGTTTTTTCGCGGATTGATTCAAAAAGAATATTCTGTTCTCATTAATGATGATTATAGCCTCATCAGAATGGTCAAGGATGTCCTTGAAAATCCGTCTTTCACTTTCCAGCGATTCAACAATGAATTTGATTTTAGACTCGTCCTGATGTGAAATGTTTTCCAGGAACTTTTCAAAAAATTTATTGTTGGGCATAGGCTGTAAAACCCTCTTTATTTGATTCTAATTTATGCCGATACAAAAGATACCTATATTATATAATATAACATTAATTATTAAAAGAATGGAGTAATACTCAAAATGGCGCTTAAACAGATACCAAGGGAAAAAAAAGAAGCTTATAACGCAATAGTAAAAGACTTGAAAGAGCAAATGGAAGTTGTCCAGAAAAAAGCCCAGAAATATGAGCGCGATGGCATGAGAGATAAAGAAATCCCTTCACTCTATAAAAGGATAGCCGCAAGCAATGTTTACCTTGAAACAGTCAGGATTTACTGCAAAATGAATGAATACAGTCTTCAGATTATGGATATAAAGAATGATCTTTATCTGACTAACGCGAGGAAGAATATCTACCAGGCAATAAAAATGCTGGAATCCATTGTCGGAAACGTTATTGATTCAGCCCTGACCGACAATGCCGAGATCCTGGAAAGGCTGACCCTTCTTAATCCGAAAAGGGTATTGAATTTGCTGAAAAAGATAGAATACAGTATTGCCCTTGTCCAGTTTTCTGAAGGCGAAAATACCAAATGGAAGTGGACTTTTGTAGAAATGTACGGAAAACTGGCAGCTCTGGCTAAAAACCTGATCAATTTTAAAGTTTACGCGCAGCAGATGTTTGATCCCAGTAATCCATCCTATCAGGATATTAATGAGCTGTTTGAGCTTACAAAAAAATTGATCGATACGGCGGCTCAAAAATACAGAACAAAATATGAATTGAGCACCATGGAAGTAGCGGACATGAACAAAGGAATGGATTTTCTTAATTTGATAGTCCGTATTTATATTATTTTAAATGAACAGCCGCAGGCGCAGGAAGCCAAGAAAACATTAGAAAAATGGAAAGACAAGCTGGAACTGGATATCAGGAAAAGAGAAGAGGAAACAAAAAAGCAGAAACAGGAAGCGGCCTCAAAGCGAAAATAACTCCCATTTTTTCAAATTATGAGGGCAGCGTCAAAAAACTTTGTTTTTTTGACACTGCCCTTAATTATTTCACTTTCAAAATGCTTTTAATACAAACTATCCTGACGCAGATACAGAGAAGCTCAATAGCTTTCTTTAATTCTTCAACAGGCGGATAAGTCGGCGCTATCCGGATATTTCTGTCCCTGGGATCCTTTCCATAGGGGAATGTGGCGCCCGCTTTTGTCAGGACGACCCCGGCCCCTCCGGCTAAAGCAACGACTTCTTTAGCGCATCCGTCAAGGACGTTCAGGCTGATAAAATAGCCGCCGTTCGGCTTATTCCATAAAGCGATTTTTTTAACTTCAAGTTCTTTCTCGAGAATTGAAAGGACAATATCAAACTTGGGTTTTAAAATCGCCGCGTGTTTTTTCATGTGGCCGGTAATACCATCCATATTTTTGTAGTATTTGACATGTCTGAGCTGATTGATCTTATCCGGGCCGATTGTCTGGATGATGAGCTGTTTTTTAATAAAATTTATATTATTTTCGCTCGCGGCCATAATGGCAATACCAGCGCCTGCAAAAGAAATCTTTGAAGTGGAACTGAAGATGAATACCCGGTCAGGATTTCCAGCTTCTTTGCAGGCCTTCATAATATTCAGAAGCCGGTCCGGCTTTTCGGTCAAATGGTGAATGGCATAGGCATTATCCCAGAAAATCCGGAAATCTTTTGCCTTAGTTTTCATGTTTGCAAAACGGCGTACCACGTCATCGGAATAGGTGATCCCTTCCGGGTTGCTGTATGTCGGGACGCACCAGATGCCTTTGATTGAATCATCGCCAGCCACCAGCTTTTCAACGGCGTCCATATCAGGCCCGTCTTTTTTCATATCTATAATGATCATTTCTATATTGAACAGTTCGCAAACGGCAAAATGGCGGTCGTAACCGGGGCTGGGGCACAGGAATTTTACCTTCGGCAGTTTGTCCCAGGGGGTTTCGCTTCCGGATACGCCTAAAAGAAGGGCCTTCGCGATAGTGTCATGCATCATGGCCAGGCTTGAATTCCCGCCGATGATGATTTCCTTTACGTCAACGCCCAGCATTTCCGCGAAAAGGGCCCTGGCCTCAGGGATTCCGTCCACTCCGCCGTAATTCCGGCAGTCGGTGCCGTCCGCTGTTTTATAATCCAGGGATTTCAGCATATCCATCGCCAGGTCAAGCTGGTCCGGGCCGGGTTTGCCTCGGGACATGTCCAGCTTCAGATTCAGGGCTTTAAAATCATCATATCTTTTCTGCAAAACAGATAATTCAGTGTTCAGTTTTTCTTTACTCATGGATAAATAATCTGCCATATAAAAACCTCACATTATTTTATTTTAAAGCGGAGTATTTTAATAAATATTCAACAAAGATTCAAGTAAATGGAGAAGTAATTTTATATTATCCGGTTATATTAAGATGGGTATTTCATCGTTCTTCTTTTCTTTAGCAGAGGTATCTTTTTTGTTAAGGAATTCCCCACCCAGTTCATAGAGCTTTTCCTTTTTATTTAAATCAGGGTTGTCCATAACCTTCTGGAGCATATACTCGAGCATTTCGCCGATGGTCCTGGAGGGCTCGATATTGAATTTCCTCATGATTTCATAACCGTTGATATCCAGGTCGGTGACTTTGAGCGCGTTATCTTCCTTGATTATCGCGTCTATCCTTCTTTTAAATTTATCAAGGATGTCGGCCTCGCCCACGCGCATACCGCTGCCGATCCGGTCCGCTTTCCGGAGTTCGAAGAGGTCCGCCAGCTCTATTGAATCATTCTCAAGCTTTCTCAGGAAGCGGCGTACGGCGCCGTCGCTCCATT
This sequence comes from uncultured Spirochaetota bacterium, assembly GCA_963835575.1. Classification (GTDB taxonomy): domain Bacteria; phylum Spirochaetota; class Brevinematia; order Brevinematales; family JAOACQ01; genus CAVYGN01. The sequence continues at coordinate 1,078,796 of CAWIGG010000002.1, forward strand.
CTTCCGTATAATAAAACATATGGAGTTTGACCAGTTTTTTAATCTTTTTAAGGTCGTTATTGCTGAATTTCAGGCGCTTGAGGATCCTTTCGGTTATCTTTTCGCCGATGACCTCATGGTTATAAAAGACATTGCCGTTGCCGTTAGCCGAGGCGTAGTTCTGCGCCCTGGGTTTGCCGATGTCATGGAAGAGCCCTGCCATCCTGACAAGAGGCTTCTTAGGACTGACGGCGTCGCAGGTATAGAGGTTATGATAATAAACGTCATACTTATGGAACTCGTTCTGGTCCATTTGATAGCCTTCCAGAAGCTCCGGCATAAAAAGGTTTAAAATGCCGGCCGTCCTCATGTATTCAATCCCGACGGACGGCTTCGTTGATTTCATCAGCTTAAAAAGCTCGTCATGGACCCTTTCATAAGAGACCATTTTGATTGTATTGAGAGTCTTCAGTATGGCATTTAGAGTACTACCGTCAATCTTAAAATTGAGCTGGGAGGCAAAACGGCAGGCCCTGATCGGGCGCAGGCCGTCCTCTTTAAAACGGTCCATAGGGTTCCCGACTGTCTGGATCAGGCCTTTTTTCAGGTCTGTCAATCCATGGAAAGGGTCAATGAGCTTCTTTTCAAGGATATCATAGGCGAGCGCGTTAATGGTAAAGTCCCTTCTGCCCAGGTCTTCTATCAGGGAAGCGGAAAATTGTATGGAAGAGGGGTGCCGGCCGTCTTTATAATCCTTATCGATACGGTAGGTTGTAACCTCATAGTTATTGGCCTGGCCGTTTTTATTGATCACAACGGTGACTGTCCCATGTAAAAGGCCTGTTGGTACGGTAAAAACCCTTTCTTTCCCTTTTTTTTGAAATAGCGCCATTACCTGCTGAGGCGTCGCGTTGGTCGTGAAATCAAAATCGGAATCCTTGAGCGACGCTTTTTCCGGGCTTCCGGCCAAGATGATATCCCTGACGGCCCCGCCGACAAGAAACACCTCAAAGCCTTTGGACTTTAATTTTTCACTGATATAAAGGAGGTCTTCGGGGATTTTATCCTGGAATAAATCCATGGGAAGAGAATCGGAATAAGACATTTTTACTCCCATTTTACTACTTGAGGGCTTTTTGAACTATATCCCGTGAATTCTGAAATACATCTGCGATGAGTTTCTCGCTTAAACCGGCGCCTTTCAAAATGTTTTCCGCCATCTGATGGCTGATAAAATCGTTGTGGGAATGCGCGTCGGTATCGATCACAAGGGAAGCATTGCAGAGAGAGGCCAGACGGGCGACATGCCCGTTTGTCAGTGAATGGCCCTTACGAGCGGTTATTTCGAGATAAACGCCGTTTTTAACGGCATTTATAACTTCCTCTTCCGTTATGAGGCCGGGATGGGCGAGGATATCGACCTTAGCTTTGATCGCCGCGGCGTTTGTGCCGGGCCGGACAGGCTCGACAATTGTTTCGCCATGCACAATGACGATGGACAGGCCGTTTCCGCGAACGTAATCGGTCAATTCCTTGATCTCTTCCGGCAGGACATGCGTCAGCTCGACCCCGGAAAGGACTTTGATGTCCTTCTGGAGCTTATTCATGGTAGCCGCGAACTTTACGCCTTCCCTGCAGAGAGTCTCTATGTTTGAAGAATCGGCATGGTCTGTCAGCGCGATGGCTTCGTAGCCGATCTGGACGGCCCTTCTGACCTGCTCGGCGGGGATCAGCGCGCCGTCGCTCCAGAGGGTGTGTGTGTGTAGATCGATCATAATTTTATCCTTATGATACAATAATTGAGATATTTTACAGTAAACCGGGGAAAAAGTAAATAATCGGGATGGGCAGAAGGGGGTTTTAATTCACTACGGAGTTCACGGAGAACAGTGATTTAATACTAAAGCTTTAATACGATTAAGGATTTCATAACAGAATTCTTTTTCATAATATCCGATTATTCACAGGATTTTCAGGATTAAGGTGGATTTTGAGGATTTAGTTATTCATCAACATAGTTTGTTAGTAAAAGTAATCCAAGGTAGCGGAGAAAGAGAAATATTGACTTATAAAATGAAATAGAATATGCTTTTATGTCTTTATGGATTATAAGGCGAAGGTGATATATGGGCGGTTTTAAAAACCGCCTAATTTATCAACACTTCCCTGATAATAGAAAATATTTTCAAAATATTTCTGCCAACAGGTTAAAAACTGTTTCTATTACCAAAATTCAGGCAAACACGGGCAATATTATCCATATCTTCTGCATTTTAAGCCGCACAAGACGCAATTCGACCTTTTACCACAACATACCGTGCTAAATTATAAACCAGATTCATCAGCCCGATTTGGCTCTCTGCCCTTTCTTTTCCTATCGATCGTATTGTACTGCCGTTCATACTATTTTCAACAAAACCAAAAACATGCTCAACACGAACTCGGATGCGGCTCTTTCTTCTATTTTTTTCTTTCTGCTTCTCCGTCAATGGCTTATTTCTGTATCCTTTTTCGTGAATCCGGTTTTTCATCTCAAATTTTTCTAATATTCCTGCTACCGTTGGGCCAACATATGCGCTGTCCGCGTAAAACGGCTTCCCTTTGTCTTTCTCATTCAATAGAGGTTCAACTACCTGTGAATCGTGAACGCTCGCATCTGTCGTGACATAAGAACGAATAAGTTTTGACTTCACATCAACCTTTGTATGGTTTTTGTATCCGTAATGCCTCTCTTTATTCTTGGTCATCCAGCGCGCATCCGTGTCTTTATGGGAAAGCTTATGCGTATTATCTTTCCAATCTTCCGGAACCTCGCCTTCTTTTATTTTCTTGTTTTCTTCGCGGCTGTTCCTCTGCCGGGGAACATCCACAAAACTTGCGTCTACCATAACGCCCGCTTTCCCTATCACACCTTTATTCTCAAGATTCTCATCGAATATTTTAAAAAGTTTCTCTATTGCTTTCGCTTTCATCAGTTTTTCCTTGAATTCCCAGATTTTACTGTAGTCCGGAACTTTGTCCGAAAGTGTTATCCCAAGATATCGCTGAACGGATAACCTGTCATTGATCTGAAATTCCGCTTGCTCATCGGAAAGATTGTAATACCTCTGGAATATCAGTATCTTGAACATGAAAACATAGTCATAATGTGGCGCTCCGCCCGGCGCCTTCTGCTCTTTCGGCGCCAAAATCTCTGTTAACAGCGGCCGGAACATCTCAAAGTCTACAACCCTGTTAAGCTTATCCAGCGGTGTTTTTACGCCGCTTAGCTTTTCCATCCGCTCCTGATATTCAAACAAGTTACGGTCTTTCCGCTTAATTTTTGTCATAGCCTTACCTCTGTTTTCTTTGACTATGATTATATGTTTTTATATACTATTTGTATATGATACGTGGGTTTTTCAAACCGCCCATATTGTAAAGTAGGCGAAATGCTTCATAATAAATCTCATCGAAAAGATAGGTGAAAGGGTGAGCTGGTTATTTAAAATTTGGGAGAACTATGGATTATTCAGAATGTATAGTCACATATATTGATATATTAGGTTTTAAAAATTTAATAAAAACAAAGAAGCCAATCGAAATCTATAATATCTTAAGGGAATTTCATAAAAGCATAGATAATAAATCTTGGTATAATTCTTTAGGTTTTAATGAACATGCCATTGATGAGGGTAAATTAAAATATTTTGTATTTTCTGATTTAATGTTAAGAGCTCGAAAATTAGATGAAACAAATATTCTTGATAAGGAATATATCATTAGTCTCATTATTTATGAATTATTAAGTATTACTCAAGATCAATACAACTTAATCACAAATAATAATGTTTTAGTAAGAGGGACTCTACATATAGACAAATTATTTTTTGAAGACAAAAATGATATTGTTTTTGGTCCTGCGTTAATTGAAGCTTATCAAATTGAAGAAGAAATTGCTTTATATCCTAGATTAGTTATTTCTGAGAAATGTATAGAATTTATTAAAAGTAATTCTTTTACTCGTAATCTAATAAGAAAAGATTTTGATGGAATTTATTTTGCGGATTATTTATATTTTCACTCATTAAAAGTATCTGGAGATTTATTAGAATCTAAATTATTAGAACAGAGATTTGATAAACATAAAAATTCGATAATTTACTTAAACGAACAGAATTCAAATGAAGTAAATATTAATATTAAAAGAAAAGTTCAAATGAAGATTGATTGGCTAGCAAATTATCATAATTTAACTATTTCTAGATTATCAGAAATAAGTAATAAAAGCTTTTTAAATGATCTTAAAATTCAAAATAATGCCTGAACAATTTAATATTCACCTGACAGTAATCCTCTAAAAAACCAACTCTTCCCGCCTTCCTATCTTCCTGTTAATTTTATCCCAAATCCTGTTAATCCTGTTCAATCCTGAATATCCTGCTGAATTGGGGTCTATGTATCCGCCTTAATTATATAAATCGGGATGCATTTATTAAACATATTCTGTCCACCGGCGTAGCCCGCAAACTTTTCCCCAATCCCATCTGTGTCATCTGTGAAATCTGTGGTTCCTTTCCGTGTCCAACCTTCGATTCGCGTCGATTCGCGTGCATTCGCGGGTTACCCCGTTCGTGCTCTTGGTGTTTAGCCCGCAGGATGCGTTAATTTTTCACCCTATAATATCGGGATTGATGAACCAGAGTATGCGCCATTGACCGGCCGCGTCCCTTTCAAGGCAGAGAACGCCGCCGTCCGGGATGGTGAGGATTTCCGCCTCTTCATCCCCCGTCAGGAGTTTTGCCGCCAGTTTGTCCAGATGGGGCAGGTGCCCGACGATCATGGTGTCGTTATTCATCCCGGTCATTATTTCGGCCCATTGGGTCACACCATCGTTCGGCTTCAGGCCTTCCCGCTCCTCCGGCCCGTACGCCGACCGGATCTTCCCGGCGATGATTCCGGCGGTCAGCCTTGCCCGCGTCTTGACGCTGTGGTAAAGCGCATTGACCGTTATCCCGTTCTTTTTTAGAAAAGAGGCCGTTCTTTTCACCCTGCTTTTACCGTTTTCGCTGAGGACGCGATCGGCATCATCCTCCGCGTTCACCGCCGCACCGTGGCGGACAAGATATAATTTCATATTATCCCCCGCAGTTTTTCTTTCTAATTATACTGAAAAGAGATGATTTAAACAAATTATCCGGGACAAATGTCTAATGCATAATTCCTTTGATGATAAAGAAATGGTATTGACATTTTATTTATATCCGGTATATAATAACCGGAATACCGGACCAGGGAGAATTTTATGCCTCAAAACACCATTCCTCAGCTTTTTGAAGAAAGCGCCGGGCAGTTTCCTTATAATGTTATGATCTGGGAAAAGAAGGGAGACACCTATAAAGGCATTACTTATAAAGAAATGCGGGAAAAAGTCTATGAATACGCCGCCGGTCTGATGGCCCTGGGCCTCAAAAAAGGGGACAGAGCCGGCTTGATTTCTGAAGGGCGCAATGATTGGGTGATGAGCGAACTGGCAATTCTTTATACGGGAGCTGTCAACGTTCCGCTTTCCGTCAAGATCGAAGAATTGAGCGATCTGCAATTCCGTCTGGCCCATTCCGGGTGCAGGATGGCTATTGTTTCCGCCAATCAGCTGAAAAAGATCAGGCAGATAAAGAAAAACCTTCCCGATTTGAAAACCATCCTTATATTGGATAAAGTTGAGAAGAAACGGCCGGATGAATTACTTCTTTCAGATGTCATGGAAAAAGGCAGAGCTTTTCTAAATAAAAAGCCGAATGAATTCAATGCCGTTTGGCAGTCAATCAAAGAAGATGATTACGCAAATATATGCTATACGTCGGGAACTACGGCAGACCCCAAGGGCATTATCCTGACACACCGGAATTACACAGCCAATATTGAGCAGTCTTCAGATATCGTCGGCGTGGAGGAAAGTGACCTTGTGCTCCTCATACTTCCCTGGGACCATGCTTTTGCCCATATTGCCTGTCGGTTTTTATAACATGCTTCATGGACATACGGCAGGGTTCCCGTTAAAATAAAACGGGAGAAAAAGATGGCAAGATTTGAAAAGAACAGCCTGGAGCAGGGTGAGTTCCTCGCGATCAATATAGGCGAGCAGTTTGATGAGAATTCCAGAGAATTTATACTAAAAGAATTCATCAAAAACCGTATTAAACTGGAGGATTTCGCGGCTTACTATAAGAACGACCATAGAGGCAGAGAGATTAAAAATCCTCGGGATGTGATCTGTGCGGTACTCTACGGTTACATTACGGGAAATCGTATCAGCCGAAAGATAGAAGATTTGCTGAAAAAACACATTGGGTTTATGTATGTTTCAAACCGGCTGAAAATTGACCATTCGGTAATTTGCGAGTTCAAGGTACTTTTTCAGGAAAAGATCGAGGAGTTGTTCAGCCAGCTTTTATATATACTCAACGAAATGGGGTCTATAGATTGGGACATGGTAGTGGGTGACGGCACAAAGATCAAGGCCTACGCGAGTAAGAATAAGAATGTGGGAAAGAAACATACCCGGAAGCTGATGGACACTTACCAGAAGATGGCGGAAAAGATTGTGAAACAAGACCTGGAACTGGAAGAATCTTACCGGGAAGGCAAGCTGGAGCAGCCTTATTACGAAGCGGAGAAGAAGCGGGTATCAAGGCGGAAAAAGATTTACGATAGTGTTTTGAACCAAATCGATGAATACAAAAAACAGGTAGAGAGAGGGGAAAAGACAGACGAAGAATTCACCAACCTGACTGATCCCGAAAGCAAGCTGATGTCTGGAAATCCGCATAGTGTGTTTATACAGGGATATAATTCGGCGATGATGGTCAGTAATAATGATGTGATTATAGATTTTGAAGCAATCACAACACCGGAAAAACAGCATACGGAAGAAATGGTAAAGAGGGTGGAACAGAAAAAAGCGGAATTAAAAGTTGATAAGGCTAGCAAATACCTTTTTGATTCGGGTTTTCAGGACATGGAAGAGACAATCCGGATGGTGGAGGAAGGAAAAGACCTTTATGTGGATACGAAAGAGCGGGATTTCAGTGATAAATCACAGAAGCGAAGAGACTTTAAACTGGAAAAGATTGATGACGAATATATCCTGGGATGCCGGGGCGGCCGTAAGGAAAATGGGTATTTAGATCGAAATAACCAAAGATATACATTTTTGTATTCACGGAAGGGCTGTGAAAGATGTCCATTTTTCAGTGAGTGTTATAAAAACATCAAACCGAAAACACAGCAAAAGACAGTAATTTTCAGTGAGTTTGAATTGAATAATCGGTCTAAGATTGATGCTTATTTAACAAAACTTTACAGCGAAGAAGGGCAAAAGATATACAACCGCAGGATAGGTAAAGAACACGTATTTTCAAACATCAAAACACAGAAGGGTTATGTTCAGACAGTTTACAGAGGTCAACGGAAAGTGAATTTGGAGCTATGCTGGGTATCCCTTGCGCATAATTTTATGAAATATGCCCAATATTTGAGAAAATAGAGAGGATTTTGTATAGTCTGAGTATCGATTATTCGAAATTTATTATTAAAATCAGCTAAGCTGACAAAATTTTTATTTGCCCGCTTATTGTAAGGGGCTGGTTTGACTCCGAAAATGAAATAACCGACAGGCAACATACCTGCGGCATTTATACTATAATTAAAAACGGAGCGGGCCTCGCGTCCGTACAACTTGGTAAAACGTCTCTGGAAACGGTCAAGAATGTTCCCGTTAATATTAAGGAAATCAAGCCCACGATCCTTCTCAGCGTTCCGGCCCTTGCCAGGAACTTCAGGAAGAATATAGAGAAGGCCATTCATGAAAAAGGAGTTGTTATTGAATGGCTTTTTCATACAGCTCTTGGAATTGCATACAGATATAACGCGGAAGGCTGGAACAGGGGAAAAGGCTTAAGAAAATTATTTAAGCCATTAAACGGCCTCTTTGATAAAATCCTGTTCAATAAAATAAGGGAAAACTTCGGGGGCCGGCTTAAATTCTTCATAGGCGGAGGGGCGCTATTGGATATTGAGCTCCAGAGGTTTTTTTACGCTGTCAGGATGCCAATGTACCAGGGATACGGCCTCACGGAAGCAGCCCCGGTGATTTCAGCTAATGTGGGAAGAAAGCATAAGCTGGGCTCATCCGGCTCCATTGTCAAAGACCTGTATGTGAAGATCTGCGATGAAAACGGTAAAATCCTGCCTGCCGGGGAAAAAGGCGAGATAGTTGTGAAGGGCAAAAATGTCATGGCCGGCTATTGGAAAAACGACAGGGCGACAAAAGAAACTTTAAAAAACGGCTGGCTTTATACCGGCGACCTCGGTTATCTGGATAAAGACGGCTTTCTCTATGTCCTCGGCCGTTTCAAAAGCCTTCTTATCGCGAGCGACGGTGAAAAATACAGCCCGGAGGGGATTGAGGAAACAATTGCGGATAATTCCCCCTATATCGACCAGGTCATGCTTTATAATAATCAAAGTCCATATACAACCGCTCTTGTAGTTCCAAATAAGGAAGCTCTTCTCGGCTGGCTGAAAAGCCATGATTTATCCTGCAAAACCCGGGAAGGCTGTGAAAAAGCGCTGAGGCTGATTCAATCCGAGATTAATAAGTTCCGGGAAAATCCGCATTTCAGGTCGCTTTTCCCTCAGAGATGGCTTCCTTCAGCGGTTGCCGTACTGGACGAGCCTTTTACAGAGCAAAACCAGATGCTCAATTCCACATTGAAAATGGTCCGCAGTAAAATAGCCGAATTTTATAAGGAAAGAATTGATTATTTATACACGCCGGAAGCTAAAGACATAATGAATAGTCGGAACAGTGCCGTCATCAGCAGGCTTGAAGATTAAAAATACGATTGAGATTAATAAAAATAATTAAAATCAAGGATAATCCTGGTATTTCACGCAAAGTCGCAAAGTCCGCAAAAAATTTTTATTTTTACTAACAACGCGATCAAACTAAAAAACTTATTTTCTTCTTTTTCTTTATAACACCTCTGTATTGAAATAAACACTTTTACTAAACAGCTATCTTGATGAATAACTAAATCCTCAAAAACTTGTGGTAAGCTTGCCGAATCCATCCGTCGTCATCCGTGAAAATCCGTGTTAACAATCGGATATTATAAAAAAGAATCCTTTTATTAAATTCTTAATCGTATAAAATCTTCAGTACTAAAACTTTTTATTCCCCGTCCTTTGCACTCTCCGCGTCTTTGCGTGAATTCATTTCAAAGCAGATTAATAGTAATGGATTTATTTTTTGATTTTTTTCACATTCATTCTTACAATTTTGCATTATTATGAAATTATGTATTTTATCCAGCGGAAGTAAACAAAACTGTTTTTATATCGAATCATCGCAAGGGGCGGTATTGGTCGATATCGGTTTTTCTTTTCATGCCCTTCTTAAATTTCTGTCGCATCTGGGAAAAGATATCTCTCATATCAGCGCTCTTTTTATTACTCATGAGCATGAAGACCATATCAGGGGATTGAAATCTTTTGTTAAACAAACGGACATACCAATTTACATCAGCGAAAAGAGCAGGCATTTCCTGGAATTTCATATTGAAAATTATCAGGAACTTCTTTCCCAAAAAGCCATTGCTCTGAATAATATGGAAATAACCCCGTTCAGCGTCAGCCATGACGCGGCCAATACATTCGGTTTTATCATCCGGGAAAATAACACTTCTCTTTTTCTGGCCAGCGATATCGGCTCTTTTGATGAAACAACCGTCGGGTTGGCCAGGGATTGCGAGGCCATTGCCATAGAATCCAATCATGATCTGGATATGCTGAGCCGTTCTTTTTATCCGGACCACTTAAAAAAGAGGATTTTAAGCGATTACGGCCATCTTTCCAATGAGGACGCTGTTGATTTTATAGAAAAGTCGGTTTCCGGCAGGACAAGGAATGTATTTTTTCTGCATCTCAGCGAAAACAATAATTCCCGGGACATTGTCAGCGGTCTGATAAGCCGGAGGCTCACTTCAAAATATCCTTATGTACAATTTCATATTTCCAACCGCGACAAACCATCCGATTTAATTGAATTATAGGCAATGAAATATAAAGAGAAAATTACTTTATTCCGATATTGTAAAATAAGGTGAAATTGGGAGTATTTATGAAAGTTATAAAATATTTCATTTTTTTAATTTTATTTTCTTTCTTTAACAGAATGTCCGGAGAAATGCAGGTAGCCCTTCAGTTTTACAAGGAAACATACCGGCTGAACGAACCGATAAACGTCCTGATCAATGTGGCCAATAACTCAAGCGCCCCGGTGTCATTCTCGGTTTCTCCGCTGATCTATGAATCTTTTTTCTTCTCTTTAAAAACGCCTAAAAATGAAGATGTGCCTTTACTGGATACATTTCAAGTTGAAATGAAAAACAACGCCTCATCCAGCGGCGACTTCCGGCAGATCACCCTGATGCCGCAGGAGGAGTTTTCCAGGCTGATTGATATTACGAAATGGTTTGATATCAGGGAATCGGGATATTACTATATAAAAGGTATTTTCTACCCGAATCCGGACATCAAAAGCCAGTCATCCGAGTCTTTTAATTATAAAATTTACATCAAACCGCCTTTACTGATGGAAAACCAGCTGTCCGAGCAGCAGCAGGAGAGGCAGGCTGAGTTTGAAAAGGTAAAAATGCTGCCTCCGTATGATGTCATTGACGATTTACTGGACGCTAAAATGAAAAAGGACTGGGAGCGGTTTTTACTCCATATCGATGCGTCGCGGTTGATCAAGTCTTTTGACGATTATTATAAATCCTATGAAAACGCGAGGAGCGGGACATATCAGCTGCAGATCATTGAGGATTTTAAGAATTATCTGACCGTTTACTGGCAGGACCGCATTTTAAGCTATAAAATTTTAGAAAGCCATATAAAGGAAAATGATTCAACTGTGATAGCGGAAGTGGATTATAAGGTCAGATTAGTTACCTATACTCTCCGTTATACATTCAGCCTTTATAAGAATCATCTCAATCAGTGGCTGGTTTATGACTATTCAGCTTTAAAAGTGAAATAGCAAGAGGCAATGGATGACTTTTTATCCATTATTCGGCAATAAAAATGATCTGAATGACGAATTGCGTAAAATCGGCTGTGATGAAAAGGCTATATCCATTCTCAATAAAAAATTCGACATATTTCCCATCAAAATCATCGGAATGAAGCCCGCTCTTGCCAATATTATCAAACAGGAAATGATCTCATGTAAAGGCGACGCTGTAGTTCATGCAAAATCAATCTCATGCGCGATTGATAAAACTGACGTTTTGCTTCTTGGGACTGATTCCATCTATCAGAATTTCTTTAAAAAAATGGAATATCAAAACAGTCCTTATTTAATTGATATGGCTAAACAGCTTAAAAAGATGATAGAATATTTTCACAGCAGAATACCTTCGCAAAGTATCAAAGAAAAGAAAAAGATAGATTACTCGAAACCCGTGATCATGGGCATTCTGAATATCACAAAGGATTCATTTTATGACGGCGGAAAATATCTGGAGATTGATAAGGCTTTAAACAGATGCGAGGAGATGATTACGGAAGGCGCGGATATTATAGATATCGGCGCAGAATCGTCAAGACCGGGCGCGGAACCTGTGACCGCGGAAGAAGAGCTGGAAAAAATAGCGCCTTTAGTGGAAAAAATATCAAAAAATATGTATACTATTATTTCTGTTGATACAACTAAATCACAGGTGGCGGATGAGGCACTCAAAGCAGGAGCTGACATAATCAATGACATCAGCGGTCTCCGCTTTGATGAAAAAATGGCCGGCATAATACAAAAACACCAGGCTTTGGTTGTCATTATGCATATGAAAGGAACTCCGAAGGATATGCAGAAAGAGCCATTTTATGAAGATGTGGTACGGGAACTGGTGGAATATTTTGATGAAAGAATTGATTTCGCGTTAAACAGCGGTATTATAAGGAATAATATTATCATTGACCCGGGCATCGGCTTCGGTAAAAGGCTGGAAGACAATAAGGCTATCATTAAAAATTTATCCTCTTTTAGAAAATACGGTCTGCCGATTTTAATAGGCGCCTCCAGGAAATCGATGATTGGAATGCTTCTTGATGGTATCAAAGATAAAGAACAAAAGACCGCGGCGCCTGAAAAAAGGCTTTACGGAACGCTCGGGATCCATGCCGCGTCTTATCTTCAGGGAGCGGATATCTTCAGAGTGCATGATGTAAAGGAACATTATGAGATGCTGAATGTTATTCATTCAATAAAGTAATTGACGGTTTTGTACGAAAATTAATAGTGAGGCTTTAGATGACGGATTATAAAAATCTTTTCAGCAGCAAGTTCAAAAATCTGGAAAAAGAGATCAACAGGAGCTTTAATTCAATTCATAGAATTCAGGAAGTTAAAAAAAGAAAAGAATATTTCTCATTTTTAAAAAATCATTTTTTTAAAAATATTTATGCGCCTGTTTCTTTGTTTATTATAGTCTGCGCTATAATTTCATTCTCAATAGCAATGACATTCGCTTCTAAAAAATTTGACCAGCGCGGCGGTTCATACCTCGGAATGGTTAAGATCCAGGAAGAACTGGATTCCATGGTCAATATTAACGGAGTTGGCGGAAATGAAATTAATAATTATGATACCAATAATTCAGAGCTGAAATTCTTTTTTTATAAGATCAAGCAGGGTGAATCCCTGTACACCATTTCAAAAAAACTGGGCGTTTCAATGGATACACTCATCAGCCTTAATAGTATAGATAATGCCAACAGCCTGGGAAACGGTAAAAGGATCATCGTTCCCAATCTGCAGGGGATAATCTATTGTGTTAAGAAAAACGACAGCCTGGATGCCATCGCTTCCAGGTATAAAGTATCCATGGAAGATATTAAAGACGCCAATGATCTCGAAGATGATACCGTCAATGAGGGAATCGTTCTCTTCCTGCCCGGCGCAACTTTAACCGAAGCGGAAAGGGCTAGAGCTCTGGGTTATCTCTTTAATAAACCGCTTCATGGACGTTTTACTTCGAGTTTCGGTATCAGGAGAGACCCGTTTACAGGCGGTCCGGGTTATCATCCCGGAATTGATATTTCTGCTCCTTACGGCACCTCTGTCAGAGCCTCAAAAGAAGGCAGGGTCGTTTTTGCCGGCTGGCAGGGCGGTTATGGTAAATGCATCATTATCAAGCATCAATTCGGTTTTGAAACTGTTTACGGCCATCTGTCGCGTATTATAATTAATCAGGACGACTGGATAAAAGTGGGGCAGATTATCGGCCGTGTCGGTTCAACCGGCCGTTCAACCGGTCCGCATCTGCATTTCGAAGTCAGAAAATTCGGAAGACCGACAAATCCCATCAGATTATCAGGACTTGGAAAAAGCGGCAGAAGATGGTATTGATCCGGCATGGATAAAGTCATATCTTTCCTTATCAAACGAAGCGGTTATACTTCAGGGGAAGAAATCGCGAAAAGCCTGAATCTTTCCCGTACGGCAATCTGGAAGCATATTCAAAACGCCAAAAAAGCCGGCTTTGATATAATCTCCTCGACAAAAAAAGGCTACAAAATCGAAAAAATCCCTGATCATAAGATTATTCCTGAATTAATTGAGTCTTATTACGGCAAAACAGTGCCTTTTGATGTAATTTATTTGGATACAACTGATTCCACAAATAATTACGCCAAAGAATTGATCCAGCAGAAGAAAAGTGAAAATTTTATCGTCATCGCTGAAGAACAGATAAAAGGCAAAGGAAGACAGGACAGGGAATGGGTCAGCGAAAAAGGCAAAGATCTGACTTTTTCATTTGGCTTAAGAATTGATAAAGCGGTCAGCGAATTCTATAAATTCACCATCATCAGCGGCCTTGCCGTTTTTTTGAAACTTCAAGCATTATTAGTGGATAATAAAAATTCCTCTCTTATTAATATTAAATGGCCAAATGATATTTATATTAACGATAAAAAAATATGCGGGATTCTATCAGAAATGATCACAGAAGAGATGCAGATAAAGTATATAGTCATTGGAATAGGCATCAATGTGAACTCAAAAACCTTTCTTTCCCAGGCTGTATCACTTAAAGATATCCTTATTAAAGAATCGGATAGAAATAAAATCATGTCAGATATTATAAAAAACTTCAATGAACTGTTCCTCAAATATGAAAAAGGGGAATATCAGGCAATCTTCAATCTCTGGAAAGAAAACCTGGGCTGGATCGGCAGACAGGTCAGTTTTAATACCGGCCGGGATATTATTACAGGTATTCTCAAGGATATAGATAAAGACGGCGCCGTGATTATCCAATCAGATGATAAAGAACAGGTCTTTTACAGCGGAGATCTAATCATATAACACATTTCTATATTAAGGACATTTCTAAAAACCAACAGAATATTAGAGAATTAAGAACATCTTATTCTCTAAGTATAATATTTTAGACGTTTCCATCCCTCACTATTTTTTGTCAAGCTGTACAAGTGAAGCTAACAAAATGGTGAAGGATTGGAAACGCCCTTGATATAATATTATTAAAGTGATATAATTTATAAAATAATCATCGATATTTATTGTCTTATCAAAGGGGGAAGTATATATGGCTATTCTAGTTGCCGGCGGTGCGGGTTATATCGGAAGCCATGTCTGCAAACTTCTTACAAAAAGAGGTTTTGATGTCATTGTCTATGACAATTTGGTCCATGGATACCGCGAATTCGCGAAATGGGGCGAGTTTATACTGGGCAGTACAGGCGACGCGGGCCAGCTTGATATTCTTTTCTCCCATTACAAGATAGACGCTGTAATGCATTTCTGCGCTTTTATTGAGGTCGGCGAATCGGTAGTCGATCCTGAAAAATATTATGTCAATAATCTTAAATACACAATCAACCTTCTTGAAGCGATGAATAAATATAAAGTAAATAAACTCATCTTTTCATCAACCGCCGCCGTTTACGGAATGCCGGAGAAAATCCCGATCGAGGAAGACGATTTAAAAATCCCTATCAATCCATACGGCCGGACTAAATGGATGATAGAGCAGATTATTGAGGATTATTCCGCCGCTTACGGCCTTCAATGCATCCGTTTCCGTTATTTTAATGCCGCCGGCGCTGACCCTGATAAAGAGATAGGAGAAGCCCATATTCCGGAATCGCATCTTATACCACTGGTTCTGGACGCCGCGGCGGGCAAGCGAGACAGCATTAAAATATTCGGGACAGATTATGAAACAAAGGACGGCACATGCATCCGGGACTATGTGCATGTCAACGATCTGGCCGACGCGCATATCAAAGGCGTCCAGTACCTTCTGGACGGCGGCAAAACAAATTATTTCAACCTGGGCGTCGGCGACGGCTTTTCCGTGAGGGAAGTCATAGATACGGTTAAAAAAGTGACAAAAAAGGATTTTAAGGTCGTAGAAACGGAACGCCGGCCGGGCGACCCGGCTTATCTCATCGCTAAAAGTGATAAAGCCAAAAAGATCCTTGACTGGAAGGTTGAATATAACCTGGAGGACATGGTCAGAACCGCCTGGAATTGGCATCTTATCAGAATAAATAAAGTATTTAAATAGGGGAAAGAATGGATTTTAATCCTGTTGAAGTATTTAAAATAGCTCAAAAATTAGAGGAAAACGGCATCGCTTTTTATAAAAAAGCAGCAGATTTTACTAAAGACCTTATAATCCATGATTTGTTTATTGAACTGGCCGGCATGGAGGAAAAGCATCATATCTTCTTTTCCAAAATGGAAAAGAAGATAAAGGAATGCGGTTATAACGATTCAGAAGACATCAAGGCCTATCTGGACAAAAATTTCAGCCCTGGTATTTTCAATGTGAATGACTCGGAAAAAATAGGCTCAGAATTGAAGACTATGCTTGATATATTTCAGTATGCTCTGAAAAAAGAGAATTTATCCGTTGAATTTTATACCATGATACTGAAAAGTATATCAAATAAAGAAACGGAAAAAGCACTTCATTATATTATTGAAGAAGAAAAAGGACATGCCGGTATTATTTCGGAATATATTGAAAAACTAACGCATAAAGTTTAATAAAGAGGAAAAAATGAAAATATTAAACGTTAAATTAAAAAAAGTGAAAGATGATTCTTATTCCATTTTTCTGGGCAGCAGGATTTTTCAGGATGTGCTTGTTAAAGAAATAAAAAAAATAAAGCCTTCACAGGTTGCTTTTATCACCGATTCACATCTCCATTCAATTTACCAGGAAGGCCTCAAGTCGCTGCCGCTGGATTGCCCTGTTTCAATATTCTCGTTTCCAGCCGGTGAAAAACAAAAAAATTTGAGCACCATCCTGGAGCTGTCCACAAGCCTTGTTCAGGCCAATTTTGACAGAAAGTCGCTCATAATCGCTTTCGGAGGCGGCGTAGCCGGAGACGTGGGCGGCTTTTTAGCCTCCATATTTTTAAGGGGCGTGCCGTTTATCCAGGTACCGACGAGCCTTCTCGCTATGGTTGACAGTTCCATCGGAGGAAAAACAGGGGTGGATACGCCTGATGGAAAGAACCTTATGGGCAGTTTTTATCAGCCCCGGACAGTCATTATCGATATGGATTTTCTCAGCACGCTTCCCAGGATCGAGTTTCAGAACGGTATGGGGGAAATCATAAAACATGCCCTGGTCCAGGATCCTCTTTATTTTGAATTTATCAGGGACAACAGGGAGAAGATTTTAGCCCTGGACGGTGAAACAATTCTGCAGATGATGGAAATGAGCTGTATGATTAAAACATCCGTTGTCGAAAAGGATGAGAAGGAGAGAGGCCTGAGGCAGATCCTTAATTTCGGTCATACGATGGCTCATGCAATAGAAAACGCCAGTAATTATTCCGTTCCTCATGGTTTTGCCGTTGTCCTGGGCATGATCATAGAGGCGCATATTTCTTTCCGCAGGGAATTATTGTCTGAAAATGAGCTCAAACAGATAGTGGAGTTGATTTCACATTATGAGCTGACGCAGTATAAAAACCAGCTTAAAAAACTGTCCCCTCAAGCCCTTATCGATTCGGCTAAAAAGGACAAAAAAAACATTAAGGGAGCCATTAAAGCTGTTCTGCTTGAAAAGATAGGTAAAACTTACAGCCAGGGGAACAGTTTTTCCTGGCAGGTACAGGAAGAAGAAATTGAGGCAGGGCTGGTTTACTTATTGAATGCCTTATAAATTCATTCTTATTATTGATGCCTGTATTTAACGACATTCACTTTCTCTAAAGTCATAAATCCGTCTTCCACGACTTCATCTAAAAAAAACATTATTTTCTTAATATTCTCTTCCCTATCGATGATTTCTACAATGATCGGCATATTGATTGATAAGTCCAGAAGCTTTGAAGAATGAAGATGCGAATCGGCGCCGAACCCCATAATACCCCTTGTTACAGTCGCGCCTGCCAATTTTAATTCTTTTGCCTTGAGAACTATTTCTTCATAAAGAGGTTTGTTTTTTAAATGTGCGGATTCGCTGATAAAGATTCTCAGTAATATATCTTCTTCGTTAAATTTCATGAAACCTCCTCATTGAATGTTTTTAATAAGCATTTTTGAAAGAATAATACCTGAATAGACAAGGAAGATACCCAATAGATTGCTTAATAATAGATTCCACACAGCATAATTAATTTCTTTGTCCATGATCAAATTCACCGTTTCAAGCCCGAAAGATGAAAACGTCGTAAAACCTCCCAGGAAGCCGATAAAAGTAAACAATCTCAAATGCGGTGATATGATAATCCTGTCGTAGAGCAGGCCGATTATAAAACAGCCGGTCAGATTGACAGCCAGAGTCCCTAAAGGAAAGCTGAAATTGAATAATTGATGAATTGTTTTGGAAAGAAAATAACGCGATACGGAGCCTATCCCGCCCCCTATAAATATCAAAAGATAATTCATTGATTAATATTCTTTTGCGTTATTTTTATCGACTGAAGGAATTGAAGCGAATTCTCCGAATATGTAGGTGATTTCCTTTTTAGCGTTTTCAAGAGAATCGGAACCATGAATGGCGTTTGGAGGCAGGCCGGTCCCGTATTTTGCCCTTATTGTATCGGGCAGGGCTTTCGTGGGATCTGTAGCGCCGATCAATTTTCTGAAATCCTCTACGGCGTTTTCCTTTTCCAAAACCATGGCGAATATTTTATCGGATATGGAAAAATTAATAAGCTTTTCATAATAGATGGTCCCTTTATGCACTTCATAAAATTGGGACGCTGATTTTTCGGTAAATTTCAAGAGCCTTGCATGGATAATTTTAAAACCCGCCGCTTCTATCATAGCTATTATATTTCCCATATTTCCTGATATATATGAATCCGGCTTTAACATGGAGAAAGTCCGTTCAATGGCCATTATTTTCTCCTTATGATTTGTGTTATTTTTTTAATTTTCGGTAGTAATTGAATATTTGTTAGGTTTTTTTTATTTTTTTATGAACCGATAATTGATATTATCAGCAAAAGGCTATTTTTAATTGAAAAATATGTAATTTGATCATAAAATATACATAATAAGTTAAATAATGAGGTTTTCGATGAAAAAATTCATTTTGTTGATAATTTTTAGTTCTATGTTATTTCCTGCCTGTACCCGGGAAGAAAAAACAAACGACGGTATTCAAGAAAACGATATCATTCTGCTCAGTGAAGGGCAGGTCACTAACTTTATAACTTTTCTTCCTAAAATTCTTGTTTTTTCCGATCAGTATTATTCCAAATTATCACAGGAAGACAAAGAATCCCCGGATGCCAACGAAAAATTCTTTAAAGCACTAACTAAAAACGATGAAATGAAGATGATTGTAACGCACTACGGTTTTTCAAATATCAATGAAATGGTCCTTGTTTATAAAAATGTTGTGCTGGAATACACGACTGTAACTAAAGATTTCACTAATTATAATAAAGATATGGAGAATTTGAAATATACCATTGAGTCATACCGGTCCAATTATATATCGGGGCTGAAAGATAAAAGCCTGTCTGAAGACGATAAAAAAGTGCTGGAATTCAGGCTGAAAGGCCTTGAAGATGACGATAAACGGTATTCAAATATCACATTAATAAAAAAATACGAAAAAATGATCGATGATGCCTATCAGAGTTATTATGGAAAACAATAATCCATCTTCCAGGCTTATTCTGCTTTCCATCCTGCTTGCCGTTCTGGTAGCTGTAATAGCATTTATTAACGGGCTTTTACTGCCTGACGATAAAGCTAATTTTATGATAGAGAACGCCCGTCAGTATCTCGGCAGGATTTCCTTCTCATTCTGGGGTATTTTCTTTAATAATTTACTGACGGCAATGATCATGATCCTGGGCGGTATTATTTTCAGTCTTCCGTCGCTTTTCTTCTATTATACAAATTTTTTACTGCTGGGCGTAGTCATAAAATCGGGTTTTATCAAAGTGGGACTATTACCGGTATTTTTGTCTTTATTTCCGCATGGGTTGTTTGAAATCCCTGCGATTATGATCAGTTTTTCAATAGCTCTGAATTTCACATTTCACCTTCTGGAGAGAATTACATTGAAAATAAAAGGCGGAACTGTTGAACTGATTAAAAAGAGTATGGCTGTCTTTTTTCTTGCTGTAGTTCCTCTTCTTATAATCGCGGCTATTATCGAAGTGTTTGTCACGCCTTATTTAGTCAGAAGCCTTAAAATCGGCTGATTCAAAAAGCTCATCCCTTGTTATAAAATGGCGGGAGAGGCGGTATTGAAGCTGGGCGGTTTTCGGGCTTTCCCCGTATACATAAATCCTGCCCATATTCCTGAGATTATTTTTAAGAACTATGATCTTCTTTTTTATTGATCTGGGGTCTTCCATAGCCTGGTTTTCAAATTCGGTAAAAGGCTTCGGGACAAGCGGATTGATATTGATGATAAATTCCGGATTATAGCCGTTTATTTTAGAATAACGGAGAGATATTTCCCTGAGATTTTTTACAAGTTCTATATTATCATTCAGGTCTTCCATTGTTTCTCCAGGCAATCCGATGATAAAGTATAATTTCAGCCTTTTTAAGCCCAATTGAAAGGCCTTTTCAGCAGTATTTAAAATAGTTTCGTTGGGAATTATCTTGTTGATGCTCTTTTTGAGGCGGTAAGAGGCGGTTTCCGGCGCTATGACAAGCGTTTTATTCTCATTTTTAATAATCAAATCAAGCAGTTCATCATCCAGATTCTCAATCCTGAACGCTGAAAAAGAAATCTGGAATTTCATTTCATTTAAACGCTTGATGATGTCCTTAAATTGGGGATGATTTGTCAGAGTGGCGGCTATCAGGCCGAGTTTGTTAGTATATGGAATATAGTTTTCGGCTGTTTTAAGAATATTATCCATAGAAAAAGCTTTATATTTACCATAAAGCTTTGACATCAGGCAGAAATTGCATTGATAGAGGCATCCCCTGGAAATTTCTATAAGTCCCCTGTTTGAGAATTCCGTTTTTTCCGTCAGGATAACACTATGGGTAAATTCAATTTCATTACATTGATAATAGGGAATATTATCATTTCCATCCGAAAAGATTGTATAAAAGCCTTTAATTCCCGCTATTTTGTCTAAAAATGGTTCTTTCTGTTTCATTATCATTAATTCCGGAATAAGCAGAGGCAGGGCATATTCGGCGGGAGTGCTCACAGTTATATCGGCGATGTCTTTTAAATAATAGAAAAGAAATGTGACGGCAATTCCTCCAACGATAATGAGAGGCCCCTTTCTATTCCTGTTATATATCTGGATATGTGAAAGCTTTAATATTTTGATCAGGTTGATCAGGTCAGGCTCATAAGAGAGCGTAAACAATATGACATCAAATTCCTGAAGGCTCCTGTTCGATTCAACGGTTTTTACACCGGCGGTTTCATTCCTGCTGTTCATAAAGGCCCTTTCGCAGTGTACATCGGGATATTGCTGAAGCAGGTGATAAAGTGACTGTAACGCAAGGCTGGACATACCGATGGAGTAAGTATTAGGATATACTACTACTACATTCAGCCTGATTTTTTCTTTTTTATAACGGTAGAGATATTGTTCCATACGGTTATTTTATAATATTAAAAGTATAGCTGGCCTCTGATTTCCTTACTGACTTCGAGTTTGCCGTTATATTAAGCCCTTTGGTGATAATGTCTTTTAATTGATTGTAAGATGTTATATTACCCAGGTCCGTAAAAGGATTGTCGGTTTTATAATTCTGTTCACTCAGATCGTCAAATTGAGATGATTGGGCGATCAAGCGGATCGTTTCTATGCCGTACGGCGCGCCGAGGGAAAACTCAAAACCCATGGAAGGCTTGGGAAATTTGTAAGTTGTATTTGCGCTGATAAAATTGTTCTTTTCATATTTATTAGGGTAGATCATTTTAACGCTGCCATCGACGCCGATGTGGAATAATTTGATATAACAATCCTGTTCGGAACGAATATTAATGACCAGCTTTTCCCCGTCCTTAAAGATGCCGTTAAGGCCGCGTTCCGTCCAGAGCGTTACTTTAAAATCATTTTTTTCAAGAATATTCGCATCCTGATCATTTTTTTTATAATCATCATAATTCGAAGGCTTTGCGTTAAAATGAGAAGGAAGTAAAGATGCTGCGATTTTAAAATCCGTTACAGCTGTAATATCCCTTGAATCGCTTTTGTTTAAGGTGAAAAAGACGCGGATCCCGTCGTCCTCAATATAATATTTCCCAAGGAGTATGCCGTCAAAATCGGCGTCGGTGCGGTATACAAAGGTTTTATCATCAATCGCCGTAAAGTCCTTCTGAGACTGGACAACCTTGAACAAGCCGGTTTTATAACAAGAAGACATGATGTAATTCTTGAGATAATCGCTCAAAGGCATTAATACCCTTGAATTTTCAAGATAAATATCCTCGACAATTATGGAATAACTGGTATTCGTGATATTTTGGGCTAGTTTTTCGAGGGCATTGTAGAGAGTTTCTTCCAGCTTAATGGAATTGTCCTGAGCTGACGGTTTTACGGTCTCTTTCTGACCGCAAGATAGAAAAGATATAAAAATACTGATAAACAAGATATTTATGATCTTTTTCATATCGCTTTTACCTCCAAAACTATCAAATTATAGACCTGATTATAAAAAAATGCAAAGGGAACATTCCTTAATCAAATACCGACCGGCCTCCGTATAATTTTGATTCCCGGTTCTCTTTTTCAACGACTTTATCAAAATCAGCTTCCGGCTCTAATTCCTTTTCTATTTTCAGAGATATTCCGTAAAGCCTCTTCAAGCAGTTCATTTTTTCATTCTCGCCCAGTTTCGCTTTTTGAATAGCTTCTTTCAGTACAGTAATACTTTCATCGTAAGTTTTTAAGGGGACTGGAAAGGGATGCCTGTCCTTACCGCCATGGGCGAAGGAATAACGCGCCGGGTCTGAAAAGCGGGATGGAGTGCCGAAAATGACTTCGCTGACCAACACCAGGGATTGAAGCGTTCTTGGCCCGACTCCCGGGATGAGCAGAAAAGAGCAGAAGTCGTTCACGGGTTTTTCATAAGCCGCGGCCAGTACGCTGCCCAGCCTTTTTAAATTCACGTCGGCCGGTTTTACTTCATGCCTTGAGGGCATAACAAGCCTTGTTATTTCATTGATCGTTTTATCAGGCTTTTCATGAGACAGATTGACGATGCTTTCCTTGGTCTTTCCGGCGTCTTTATGCGTCAGATTAAGGATTAAACCCTGGTTTTCACCGACAATGCCGGTATGCGGTTCTTCATCAAAGGCTTTTATATTTGAGGAAAGCCAGTGGTAACGCCTGGCCATCCTGGTTGCCGGGTTCATTCCCTGCTGAACAACCGTCCAGTCACCCTCATCGGTAACTATAAAGTTATGTAAATAGAGTTGAAAGCCGTCCTGGACTGCCGTATTATCGATTTTAGCGCTGAGCCGGCTGCATTTTACAAGATTATCGCCGTCCAGACCTGTATTTTCAGCGATTTTAACCAGTTCCTGGGGCGTTTGACGGGAATATTTGCCCCTTCCGCCGCAAATGGTTATTCCAAGCTCTTTAGATAGGGGATTTAAACCTCTTTTTAAAGCGCCCATCACGGATGTCGTAATTCCTGATGAATGCCAGTCCATTCCCATCACGCATCCAAGGGACTGGAACCAGAACGGATCGCTTATGCGTCTGAGAACTTCCCTTTTTCCATAAAGCTGGACAAGCGATTCAACAATTAATGTTCCCAGCTCGGTCATCCTGTCTGACAGCCATTTTGGAACAGTTCCATAGTGGAGGGGAAGATCGGCCTGTCCTGTTCGTTTCATATAATTTACCTTTTAATAGAACATATTAAACTATCATTCTTTTGTCAATTTGTCCATTATTGGGTAAAATAATAGTTCAATATAAAATGGAATAAAAATATGATTGAAAAAGACCTTTTTAAACCCATCCATGACTATTTTGAAAATCTGGGCTATGAAGTCCATGGGGAAGTCAGTCATTGCGATATCACGGCTGTTAAAGGCGATGAATTGAAGATAATTGAGCTTAAGCTTCATTTAAACCTGGAACTGCTGATCCAGGCGGCTAAACGCCAGCGGATCTCAGATTCAGTCTATATTGCCTTTCCCCGGCCGAATTACAGCCTGTTTTCAAAAAAATGGAAGGATATCTGTTATCTGATCAGAAGGCTTGGGCTTGGATTGATCCTGGTATCGCCTTATGATACGGTCTCAATAATCCTGGAACCCGGTCCGTTCGACCGGGAAAAAAGCAGAAAGCTCAACAGTAAAAAAAGTCAGATTCTCAAGAATGAATTAAAAGGGCGTCATGGGAATTATAATACAGGAGGAAGCACAGGAGAAAAAATCATGACCGCTTATAAAGAAAATGCTTTATTCATAGCTTATTGTCTGAAGAAATATGATTCTTTATCGCCAAAGGAACTCAGAAAATTAGGTACGGGAAATAAAACTTATTCTATTTTAAATATGAATTATTACGGCTGGTTTGAAAAAAAGGCAAAAGGAATATATTATTTGAATAATGAAGGAAAAAAGTATCTGAAAAAATATCCGGAATTGATACGTTATTTTAAAAGTAAAATTGAAAAGGAAAGTTGATATTGATATTTGAAATTTAAATTTATACATTATTTTTTGATATTCTAAACCGCTTTTTAAAACAAACTAAATAGAATGCTGATTTCACATATCCATATCAATTAGAGTCAAAATCGGTGATATTTCACGCAAAGACGCTAAGCCCGCAAAGTTTTAAACAAAATAATCCGCGCAATTTCGCTTCATTCGTGTCATCCGCCTTTGCGCACTTTGCGTCTTTGCGTAAATTTAATTTTACTAATAGTTACAAAGCCAGTTAATTTGGATAACAATGAATTAATAATTCAGTATCCTACCGTAAACCGTTTCCGGATATACTGCGGTTTCTCAATCTCATCCAGAATAGCGACTGCCAGGTCCTGTGCCGATATCCGGCTTTCTCCTTTTACATCCAGCAGGATTTTATCAGTGCCGAGGCGGAACTTTCCCGTGCGCTCTCCCGGCTGAAGATTTACCGACGGGCTGACGAATGTCCATTCCAGCTCATCTTCTTTCCTGAAAATATTAAGCGCCTCTCGCGCCGCCATCGCTCCCGCTTTAAAATTTTCCGGGAAATGCGGGGAATCAACCAATTGAAGGCCTGGAGCTATCTCCAGGCTACCTGCTCCTCCAACAGTTAAAACACGTTTGATTCCCGATGCTTTTACCGCTTTTATAATATTTTGAGTCCCTTTGATATAAAGATTATATATGTCTGGATTTTCCCACCCGGGATTAAAAGCGCTGATAACGGCATCATGTCCTTTTATGAGCAATGATAATTCTGATTCTTGATAGATATCACCTTTCCCGGCTGTCAGGTTCTTTTGAGACTCTAATTTTTCAGGATGTCTGACAATTGCCGTCACTTGATGGCCTCTTGATAAAACCTCTTTTAAAATATACGAACCGACAAAACCGGTCGCGCCGATTAAAGCAATTTTCATAAAGCCTCCACTATTATTTATGATTATAATCCGACAAGGTTCATTCTTGAAGCTTCATAGCGGGTACCGGTTGCGGCATCTTTCGGAAAAATGTTGTTTAATTCATCTATTTCTTCTTTTGTCAGAATGATTTCTGTCGCCGCAATATTATCGATCAGGTATTTTTCATGCCTTGTTCCGGGTATCGGCACAATGTCCTTTCCCTGGGCAAGAAGCCATGCAAGCGCCAGCTGTCCGGGAGTACAGCCTTTTTGTCCGGCGATTTTCTCCAGTTTATTCAATAAAATCAGATTCTTATCCAGGTTTTCACCCTGCATCCTGGGCATTGAAGCCCTGAAATCGGTTTTTTCAAACTGGTCTTTTGATTTGATCCGTCCGGTCAAAAACCCGCGTCCGAGCGGGCTGTAGGCAACAAACGCTGTACCCAATTCACGGCATCTATCCAGAATTACGCCTTCAGGGTCGCGGCTCCAGAGTGAATATTCGGTTTGAAGCGCGGTGATCGGGTGGACCGCGTTCGCCCGCCGTATCGTATTCGGCCCCGCTTCAGACAACCCGAGAAAACGCACCTTGCCTTCTTTAACTAAACCGGCCATTGCGCCGACTGTTTCTTCGATCGGAGTGCCGGGATCCACCCGGTGCTGATAGTATAAATCGATGACATCAACCCCCAGGCGCTTTAAACTCATTTCGCATGCGGTTTTAACATATTCAGGCTTCCCGTTGACCCCGATAAAGGCACCGTCAACGCGTCGCATGTTGCCGAATTTTGTCGCAAGGATAACCTTGTCCCGTTTTCCTCGTAATGCCTGACCCACCAGAATCTCATTATGCCCGACGCCGTACATATCGGCCGTATCGATGAAATTAATGCCCAGATCGATAGCGCTATGAATCAATTTGATTGAATTGAGATCATCGGATTTACCGTAAAACTCGGACATGCCCATACAGCCAAGGCCTATTTCCGATACGCTTAATCCGCTTTTTCCAAGAATTCTCCTTTTCATAACTTACTCCTTTTTAAATTTCTATTAAATAGAGCCTGAATTACATTATCAAATTAATAAAAACCAATCTATTATTTTCTTTTTATAATATAATACTATCCATCAGACTGGTCAATTATGTTTTTAAAAACGGAAATTATTGACACTTCATTGATTGAATTTATAATATTGATAAAGAAAGAATAAATCAAAAAGAGGTTTAATATGAAGTTTATCGCTTATTTATTTATATCTGCAATTTGTTCATTGGCAGTATTTTTTGCCGTATCCGGCAATAATCCAATTAATTTTTTAATTACCACGAACCCTCTTTTTATAATCTGTATTATTTCAGCTGTCATTATATTAATCAGCTTTATTGCCGGATGGCTGACAGATGATTATTCATGGGTGGACCGGATCTGGAGCATTGCACCTGTCATTTATGCCTGGATTTTTACACTTCGGGCATGGCCAGACGGGCGCTTGCTGGTAATGGCTGTGCTTGTCACACTCTGGGGCATACGACTGACATTCAATCTGGCTAGAAAAGGGGGCTATTCCGGAATGGAAGACTACCGCTGGAAGGAAATTCACAAATTGATACCGAACAAATTCCTCTGGCAGACTTTTAATTTTATTTTCATAGCCTTTTATCAAAATGCGCTCTTTATTTTATTTTTGCTGCCATTTTACATTGTATTTATTAACAGGGGAAAGCCTGCCGGATTCCTTGATATAACGGCTGTTATACTATTTATTATTTTCCTGCTGTTGGAGACGGTTGCCGACCAGCAGCAGTGGGATTTTCAGAAGAATAAAAAGAAAATGTTAGAAACCGGCATTAAAACTGATAAAGATATTGAAAGAGGGTTTTTAACCGGCGGGCTGTTTCATTATTCCCGCCACCCGAATTATTTCGCGGAAATAGTCCTATGGTGGATTATTTATTTATTCAGCGTTTCGGCCCAGGGGCAATGGCTGCACTGGAGCGCGGCGGGAGCGGCCCTTTTAACCCTGCTGTTTATAGGTTCTACAGGAATGACTGAGATGATCTCAAAGAGAAAATATCCCGATTACGCTGAGTATCAGAAAAGGACATCGGCAATAATTCCCTGGTTTTCAAAACCTCCGGCCGGTGAGGCTGATTCTGAAAAGACGATACAAATATAAATTACACCGTTTTGATCGATCTGTCAAAATCCCAGGACTTCATTTACCAATAATAATATGACATTCCTGTGCAGATAGGGGGCTTCCCGTTCATATATAAGAAGCTTTCCGACAAAGCTTCCTGAATTCGGCCCGAAGACCTTTTTCATCCGCTGATTTTCCAATGGCAGAACATATTCGCGCACCCTTTTAATGGCTTCTTCCAGTGTCGGAGTGATTTTCTGAGCTCCCGCGACCCAGATGACATTACTGCTTGAAAAAACATAAGAAGACAGCTGGCTGCCCGTTGCGCTGGCAATGACAAGCTCGCCGGTTTCAGCAATCGCATGGACGCTGCCGAGGAAATAATCAGTTAATGTGCTCTGTTTTCTCATATGAGACTGTTTCACGGGATCTTTTTCTGCGAGAATACTGTTTTTAATATTATTCCAGGGGTGTTTCCCCGATATGAGCAGATCATCCAAACCGATCTGCGTCAATGTGGTGGAACCGGCAGTCATAACATCCGCTCCCGCGGGAATCAGGCTCTGTAGTCTGGCCAGCGTTTTTTCTCCGGAATCAACAAGCTCAACACTAATTCCCCTTGCTTTGACGGCTTCCATGGTTTTCTGTATTTGATTTAATGAAGGGATACTATTATAATTCATCTTTTTCCTCCCGCATTATTTATTATAATATATTAATTTAATTATTCCTTTTCATAAAGGCAAATATGCTTATTATAATTAGTCTTAAATATAAAAACTGGATAGATTTGATGAAAGTTATTAAAATTATCATTATTGAAATAATGAATAAATAAGGTTTTATGCCATTCAATTTTTTAGAATATATCCGATCTTTTTTCAAAATTGAGCCGCTGATTAAGCTTTTGAAAGAACAGGCTGAAGTTGTATTTAATGTGCCTATCGGCGCGCTTCCGCTATTATTGGACCGCTTGAGGGAAGGCGCAACATGTTTTTATATAGCCCGGAACGAACTGGAAGCGGAGGCTGTTTATGAAAGTCTTCAATCCCTGCGGTCAAACGTGCTATTTTTCCCGGAAGTGGATGTCATTCCATATTCCAATGTGTTTCCATCTCCGGACAAGCTTTCAGACCGGATTGCCGCTTTATACGAGTTAACGAAGGATCAAAACACCATCGTCATTCTCACATTGGAATCCTATCTCAGAAAACTGCCTTCGGCAGAATTTTTGAATAAAAGTATTATCAAGTTGAAAAACGGCGATTCTTTCAACAGGGACAAGCTGATCAATATCCTGGTCGATTATCAGTATATACGTGATTTTAAGACCTCGGAACAGGGATATTTTTCGGTCCGCGGGGATATTGTGGATATTTTTCCGCCCAATTTTAAAGAGGGCATCAGGATTAATTTCCTGGGGGATGAGATTGAATCGATTAAGCTTTTCAATACCATATCTCAAAAATCAATTGAAAATCTCAAAGAATTTGATTTGATACCGGCCAATGAATTCGCTATTGTCAAAGAAAAGATCAATAAAGATAATCAGGAATATTTAAATGAAACCAGTATTCACTCCTATTTTCCTAAATTCTATAGTAAGCTGTCCCATATTTCCGGGTATTCCAGCCTGAAAAAACTGATTGTTTATAATGAGAAAATATGGGACGATCTGGAAAACATACAGTCAAAATATGAACAGTTCGGCGGGAACAGGGAATTACTGATATGGGATCCTGAGGAAATCAGGGAGATGAATACAAACAGCGCTGTTTTAAAAATAGCTTCTGTTATTAATGAAGACATACTCCCGATAAAGCTGAACCAGCCGCCTGAGTTCGGAGAGGGATTTTCACGCTTTCTGGCGGATGTCGAGGAAGTCTATCTCAAGAATGATTATCAGGTTTTTATCCTGCTTGAATATGAGGACCTGGCAAAACGTATCATGAACATCCTCAAGAAACTCAATCCCGTATTGATTCATAATAACGAAGAAATAAAAGAAAATCACAAATTAGCTGTTGTTATTATCAATTATGAGCATGGCTTTGAATTGATCAGCAGCCAGGGCAAGCTTCTTCTCCTGACCGAAAGCGATATCAGCGGGAAAAAACGCCTCTTCCGGAAGCGTATCCGCCAGATTGACACGCTTTTCGAAGACATAGAGGATATCCAGGAAGGCGAGTTTGTTGTCCATTTAAACTATGGAATAGGGATATTTAAAAACATCGAGCGCATTAATGTGCTGGGAAAAGAGAAGGACTATATTTTACTGGAATACGCCCAGCAGGAAAGACTTTATGTTCCGCTGGAACAATCCAATTTGATCGGGAAATATATCGGAGGCATGACAAAAAAGCCGGTGCTCGGTTCCCTGGGCGGAAAGAGCTGGTCGAAAAAGAAGGAAAAAGTCCAGAAAAGTATTGAGGAGTTTGCCCAGAGGCTTGTCGCGATTTATGCCAAAAGAGGGGCTTTAAAAGGCCATGTATTTCCGCCGGACACCGCTTGGCAGAAGGATTTTGAGAACCGGTTTGAGTATATAGAAACCCCCGATCAGATCAAAGTCATTGAGGAAATCAAGCGGGATATGGAAGTATCGAAGCCGATGGACAGGCTTCTCTGCGGGGATGTGGGCTTCGGAAAGACGGAAGTCGCCATGCGCTGCGCTTTTAAGGCCGTAATGGACGGCAAGCAGGCGGTCCTTATCGCCCCGACGACTGTACTGGTCGAACAGCATTATTATACTTTTATGGATAGATTCAAGGGATTCCCTATTAAAATCGATTATGTTTCCCGTTTTACCGATCCTAAAAAATTAAAGAAAATCATGAAGGAAACAGCCAGCCATCAAATTGACATACTCATCGGAACGCATAAACTGTTTTCCGAGGATATAGCTTTTCATTCACTGGGTCTTGTCATCATTGACGAAGAACATAAATTCGGAGTAAACCATAAGGAAATAATGAAGGAACGGTATCCGCTGGTTGATTTCCTTTCCCTTTCAGCGACGCCGATACCGAGAACACTGAATATGGCCCTCTCAACACTGCGCGACATCAGCCTTCTTGAAACGCCGCCCGATATGAGAATTCCTGTCGAAACATATGTATCTGATTTTTCAATGGATATTGTGAAATTTGCCGTAGAAAAGGAGTTAAGCCGCGGCGGTCAGGTGTTTTTCGTCCACAATACCATAAAAAGGCTCCCGGAATACGCTTATATGATCCAGAAGATGGTCCCGCCGGCAAAAATAGCGGTCGGTCATGGCCAGATGGATGAAGAGGAGCTTGAACGATCTTTCATTGGTTTTGTAAAAGGGGAATACAACGTCCTTGTTTCAACGACAATCATAGATTCCGGCCTGGATATTCCCAATGCCAATACTGTTATCATCAGCGATGCCCACCGTTTCGGTCTTTCCCAGCTTTATCAACTCAAGGGCAGGGTGGGCAGGGCAAAAAGGCAGGGATATGCCTATTTCCTCTATCCGGAAAATAAAAGCCTGACTGAAACGGCCCAGAAAAGGCTCTTTGTCATTAATGAATACACAAACCTGGGCGCCGGTTTTAATATAGCCTTAAAAGACCTTGAAATCAGGGGTGCCGGTAATGTTTTAGGACGGGAACAGCATGGAAATATCATCGCTGTCGGTTTTGACGTTTACACAAGGCTTCTCCGTGAAGAAATAGAGAGGCTGAAGGGCGGTTATAAAGAAGAGATCGATACACTGATCGATCTGAATTATGACGCCTTCATTCCCAATGAATTCATACAGGATAACGCCTCAAAAATGGAGATTTACAAAAAAATGCTTTCTGTCAGAAGCGAAGATGAAATAAAATCCTTGACCCTTGAGCTGAATGACCGTTTCGGTTCAATTCCGGCTGAAGTCCATGCCCTTTTTGAAATCTCGCGCTTGAAGATCAAAGCTTCCGCTTTAGGCATAGAATCGATTATAGAAAAAAAGGATATCATTGAGATCGTGTTTTCCAGGTATTCAAAGGTGGATGCGGTAAAGGTAATGAACTTAAAAGCCTCGGGAAAGCATGAAATGACAATAAAACCGGCAGAGAAAAATAAAATATTCTATAAGAGCTTTGAAAGCAATATCATGATCAAGGTGAAAAGGCTCATCGGTTTTATGGATGATATAAAAGAGTAATTTTTTTAATCAATGGGACCAGAATAATTAATATTCCGATAATGACGGCGTTTACAGCTGATAAGAGAACGGCGCCGGCGGAGATGTCTTTAATCAATCCGATCTTATCATTTCTTTTCTGTTTTGAAATGATATCACAGAGCCTTTCAATTGATGTATTCCAGAGTTCCGATCCCAGCACAAAAAATATGGAAAGAATAATCAATCCCCATTCTAAAACATTAAGCTTTAGATAAAAGCCTGATAATATCACAGGAATTATTATAATGAGATGAAACCGGAAATTCTGTTCTTTTTTAGCTGTTTGAATGATACCTTGAAATGCAAAGCTGAAGTTTACAGCCATTTTTTTGAAATCGAATATTTTTTTCATAATTTAAAATAAATTGCCCGCCCTTTTCGGGCGGGACAATTAAAATTTACTCGGGGTTGACGGGACTTGAACCCGCGGCACCTGGCGTGACAGGCCAGTACTCTAACCAGCTGAGCTACAACCCCGGACTTTGTAACGGCAGTTGCCATCATTCATCTTAAGGATGAATGTTAGCAAAAACCTTTTATAGTATTAGCGGGAGGGGGAGTTGAACCCTCGACACGCGGATTATGATTCCGCTGCTCTAACCAACTGAGCTATCCCGCCATTATTCCCACATTTTATATCATTCTGCCGACGTCCTGAGGGCGTCGGCAGAATGATATCTTTATATTTTTGCGGGAGAAGGATTTGAACCTTCGACCTTCGGGTTATGAGCCCGACGAGCTACCAGACTGCTCTATCCCGCGACGTTTACTATCATAGGGAAATTATTATATTCCAATTAATGTATTCTGTCAAATTTTACCGCCCATTCCGCCCGCGGCATCTTTTTTTAGTTGTTTAATTTTACCTGATATCCTGCCGAATAAATGATCGATCACTACACAGTCATATTCTTCCAGTTTTGCGCGGAGTAAAATTTTTTTTATGTAGTTTTTCAGCCTCCATTCCGGAACACTTTTAAAGAAATCCATTTCATCCAGCGCTGTAATTATTTTGTTCATCATGGAATCGAAATTCTTTCTATTTACCGGAGAAAAATGTTTATCTTTATTAGAATGATTTTTTGTCCTGTAAATATCATAAAGAGTGATCATGACAGCCTGAGCTAAATTTATGGAAGGGAATTTACTGGAAGCAGGAATTGTACAAATCAGATCGCATTGCTGGATTTCCTCATTTGTGAGCCCGTTTTTTTCCCTTCCGAAAACAAGATAGACATTTTTTTTCTTATAATTCAGGATGAATTGAGAAAAATCCTCGAGAATAAAATCCCTTTTCCTCCACTGACCGATCCGGCGGGTTACAGCGGCAGAAAGATCTGAATTATTCAAAGCTTCATTTAAAACCGGATATATTTGAGCGTTTTTAAGAATATCCTTGGCATGAACAGCGTAATTAAGCGCATTTTGAGAAAGATGATTGCAGAGAGGGTGAATAAGGATCAGACTGCTGACATCCATATTCATCATGGCTCTTGCGGCCGAACCGATATTTTCCTCACCTTCCGGCTCAACTAAAACAATATGAATCATGATTAAACCTCAATTAAATTATTATAGAGCAATTAAGTTTGATTCTCAAGATATAAAATAATACTTTCTTAATTGAGTGATTTATATTATCAGATTTCCATCCCCGTGTGCTGTTCCCAGGTGATATGGCGAGCTGCATTGGAAAGTAGCGAAGCGTATCGATGGACGTTGTGTGAAAATATGACTATAATTAAGATGTTACATAAAATCGATCAATTTAAGTATTTATATTTTTGATAATAAAAAAACCTTTGCATAAAAAAATAAAAAGTTATATAATAGGTTATAAAATAAAGGGCGCATGGAGGAAAATATGTTAATTGTCGGTATAATCTTATTTTTCGTCTTAGTTGGAGGAATGACAGCTTTCTATTTCATCTTAAAAAAAGCGAAAATAACAAAGAAAATGTCCGGATCATTTATGAAAACAATGATTGTTACCGGAATATTTTCAATCTTTGTGATCAGCGTCGGTGTTCTGACATTGTCGGTTAATAAAGCGCATGCGCAGGAAAAAAGCACCCAGACGCAGACTCAGACTCAGGAAGTCAAACCTCCCGCGAATAATTCCGGTTCCGCGGGCCTTGGCTTTATTGCAGCCGCTTTGGCCGTCGGGCTCGGATCACTGGGCGCCGGTATTGCCGTAGGCATGTCTGGAGCCGCGGCAGTTGGCGCAATTTCGGAAAACCCAAAAATATTCGGAAACGCGATCGTATTTGTCGCTATGGCGGAAGGAATTGCCATTTATGGTGTGGTTATCGCTATTCTGATACTGGCAAGAATTTAAAATCTCAGGATATAAAGAATGAAGATAATTGTCCTGGGTGACAAAGAAACCTCTCTATTATTTACTCTTGAAGGGGTCGAAGGAAAGGTCATTGAAAACCAAAATGATGCGATTGAGGAAATTAAGCGGATCAAAAAAGCGAAAACATACGGCCTCTTAGTTGTTAATGAACAGGTAGCTGAATGGGCCAGGGAATTGATTAATCAATTAAGGTTTTCCAAGGAATTACCGCTGGTAATAGATATTCCAGGCTCAGAAGGACATATTGAAACCGGCAAGACACTGTCTGATTATATCAGAGAGGCTGTCGGAATTAGAATATAATCATTATTCAAAGGTGGTTCTATGGGTCTAAAAGAGATTTTAGATGAAATAAACAGAGACGCTGATTCTGAAAATAATGAATTTATTAATACGGCTAAAATTGAGTCTGATAAAAAAGTAATAACTCAGGCTGAGGAAATCAATAATAAACACGATAAAGATAAATCTTCATTAGAATCCGAGTTAAAGCGTTTCCGACTTAAATTATCCGCCAAAGCAGACCTGGACGCTTACAGGGAAAAGCAGAAACTTGAAGTGAATCTGATAGAAAAAGCGCTGGAAGAATCATACGGCGAATTAATAAAATATTTAAAAGAGAATATTGAAGTGTATTTTGATTTTCTTAAAAGACTGATCAAATCATCGATTGAATTAATCGGCGTAACGCCCGTCAGCATCTCTTTGAATAAGGAAGATCAGGTTTTATTTAAAGACCTGGCAAAAGAATTTGAAAAAGACGCTTTAACACTCGCGGCGCCAGCTAAAATCAGCGGAGGCGTGATTTGCGCTTCCGGCGATAGTTATATTGATAATTCATTGGAAAATATATTTAAAAAGAACCGGCCGCAGTTCCTGAAAATGATCTCTGAAGAAATTGAATAAATAATACAGGAAAAGGTGATGAAAGAAAAGAAGGCTGAAATAAAAGTAAAGGATAAAAAGTATCTGCGTATACCGGTAAAAACTCATGTGATCACTAAAGGTGAGAATATCGTTGAAATAGTTAAAAAATATGCCCTGAAATCTTTAAAAGAAGGCGATATTGTTTTTATCAGTGAAAAAGCCGTAGCCGTCACTCAGGGGAGGGCTTATCCTGTGAAGGAAATAAAGCCGAGGCCGCTGGCTGTGTTTTTATCACATTATGTCACGAAAACACCGAGCGGCATCGGACTGGGTATACCGGAAACAATGGAGATGGCTTTAAGGGAATGCGGGGTTGTAAGGATAATGATAGCTGCCGCAGTGAGTTTCCTGACCAAGCTTGTGGGCAGAAAGGGTGATTTTTACAGGGTTGCCGGCTATAAAGCGTCTTCAATAGACGGCCCGACGCCGAATACGCTTCCTCCATACAATACATATGTCGTTCTGGGCCCCGAAAAACCTGATAAAGTTTCAAAAGAAATCAGTATAGGGGTTAAAAATCCCTCGATTATTGTTGATCTGAATGACCTGGGGGGTAAAATCCTCGGAAGATCGGATAAAACTATGGATAAAAACTGGCTTTTGTCCGTACTAAGAGATAATCCTCTCGGTCAGAGCACAGAACAAACACCAATAGGTATTATTAGGGAAATAGAGTCTTAAACATTAGTTTTGAGGAAAAATATGGAAAACAAAAAGGCTGGAAAAATATTAAGAATTAACGGACCTATTATTAAGGCTCAATTATTTGAAATGCTTAAAATGATGGAGCTTGTGGAAGTATCTGAACAGCATCTGGTAGGCGAAGTTCTCAGTATTCAGGGTGATACTTCCATTATTCAGGTTTATGAAGACACAAGCGGAATTAAACCCGGCGACTTTATATACAGCACCGGCTTGCCTTTGTCTGTCGAATTGGGACCGGGTCTTATCGGAAACATTTTTGATGGAATTCAAAGACCTCTCGAGGAAATTTATAAAAGAAGCGGCATTTATATCGGCAGGGGAATCAATATCCTTTCTCTTGATAGAATTAAAAAATGGCATTTTAAACCGTCTCTTTCTCTTGGGGCAAAGGTTGAAGGCGGCATGATTATTGGGACCATTCCGGAAACCAGCATTATCGAACACCGGGTCATTTTAAATCCCAGTATTAAGACGGGTACTATCGTTAAAATAGAAAAGGAAGGGGACTACCAGCTGGAGGATGTCATTGCAATTGTGAAAACCGCTGAAGATGAGGAAATCGAAGTCAAACTTTATCACCGCTGGGCAGTCAAGTTT
Organism: uncultured Spirochaetota bacterium; assembly: GCA_963835575.1. Taxonomy (GTDB): domain Bacteria; phylum Spirochaetota; class Brevinematia; order Brevinematales; family JAOACQ01; genus CAVYGN01. The sequence continues at coordinate 1,114,783 of CAWIGG010000002.1, forward strand.
CCTAGGCCTATCATAGAGAGGGTTAAGCCTGTTATTCCCCTTCTGACTGGCCAGAGGATCATAGATATTTTCTTTCCAATTGCTAAAGGAGGTACAGCCGGTATCCCGGGCGGCTTTGGTACGGGAAAAACTATTACCCAGCACCAACTCGCGAAATGGGCAGATGCAGAGGTGATTGTTTACATAGGCTGCGGAGAAAGAGGAAATGAAATGACCGAAGTACTGGAAGATTTTCCTAAACTGATCGACCCAAGAACGGAAAAGCCTCTTATGGAAAGAACAGTCCTGATAGCCAATACTTCAAATATGCCGGTGACCGCGAGGGAAGCCTCTATTTATACGGGTATTACATTGGCCGAATATTATAGGGATATGGGATACGATGTCGCCGTTATGGCGGACTCGACATCCCGCTGGGCTGAAGCTCTGCGCGAATTATCTGGACGTCTTGAAGAAATGCCGGCCGAAGAAGGTTTTCCCGCTTATCTGGGTTCAAGGCTCGCTGCTTTTTATGAAAGGGCCGGTTATGTAAAGACCAAATCCGGCTCACTCGGTTCCATCAGCGTGATCGGCGCCGTTTCTCCCCCTGGAGGCGATTTCTCGGAACCTGTAACACAGAATACAAAACGTTTTGTCCGCTGTTTCTGGGAATTGGATAAAACGTTAGCCAGCAGCCGGCACTATCCTTCAATCAACTGGATGAGAAGTTACAGCCAGTATGTGGATGACTGTAAAGAATGGTGGGATAAAAATGTTTCTTCAGATTATAAGGAAGTCAGGATAAAAACTTTTGAAATTCTTCAAAAGGAAGACAGGCTTCAGAGGATTGTTAAATTGATAGGCCCTGACGCATTGCCGGACAGCGAAAGGCTGTACCTTGAAGTAGCCAGGATTATCAAGCTCGGGTTTCTCCAGCAGGGAGCCTTTGATGAAATTGATACCTATTCCACACCTGAAAAGCAGCTGAAAATGCTCAGGCTTATACTCAATTTTCAAAAAAGGGCTGAGGAAATCATTAAACTGGGAGCGCCGATATTCACCATCAGGGATATGAAATGCATACCCAGTATTATCCGTATTAAAATGACGGTACCAAATAACCGCTTGAGCGATATAGATGATATTGAACAAATCATGCTGAAGGAATTTGATGATTTAAAGGCGGAATATAAAGAATAATTTATTAATTAATAGATTAAAAACAAAAGAAGCAAAGTGGAGAAGAAAATGGCTGTGGAAATGAGTAAAGAATATGTCGGAATAGCCGGGTTGAAAGGACCGCTTGCTATTGTCGAGGGTATTAAGGGAATCGGCTATGATGAAATGGTTGAGATCAGAATGGCAGACGGTTCAGAACGTCATGGCAAGGTTCTGGAATCTTCTGATGATGCTGTTGTCATACAATTATTTGAAGGAACCAGCGGTATCAATCCTAGAGAAGCCAGGGTGGCTTTTAAAGGAAAACCCTTTGAAATAGGCCTGTCTGAAAAAATGCTGGGAAGAGTGTTTAACGGGATCGGCAGGCAGATTGACGGGCTTTCGGAAATCATACCGGAAGAAATAAAGAACGCGAATGGAGAGCCTCTCAATCCTGTCGTCAGGGCATATCCGCGCGAGTATATAGAAACCGGGGTTTCGGCCATTGACCTGATGAATACCCTTGTCCGTGGTCAAAAACTTCCCATATTCTCGGCGGCCGGGCTTCCCCATAATGAATTAGCGGCTCAAATCGCGGCCCAGGCCAAGCTTCCCGGAGAGGAAGCGGGTAATTTCGCCGTAATCTTCGCCGCCATGGGCATCAAGCATGATGATGCTTTCTTTTTTATTAAAAATTTTGAAGATACAGGCGCTTTAAAGAATGTGGCAATGTTTTTGAACCTGGCTGACGATCCGCCGATTGAAAGAATTATAACGCCCCGAGTCGCCCTTACCGTTGCGGAATATTTGGCTTATGAAAAAGGGAAGCATGTCCTTGTAATTCTGACAGATATGACAAGTTATTGCGAAGCGTTGAGAGAAATAGCCAATGCCAGGGGCGAAGTACCGGCAAGAAAAGGTTTCCCCGGTTATATGTACAGCGACTTATCAACAATATATGAAAGAGCGGGACGTGTTAAGGGCAGGAATGGAAGCATCACTCAGGTGCCCATTTTAACAATGCCTAATGACGATATCACGCATCCTGTGCCGGACCTGACCGGTTATATTACAGAAGGGCAGATAGTTCTCGGAAGGGATTTGAACGGCAAGGGCATTTATCCTCCGATTGACATATTGCCGTCGCTATCCCGTTTGATGAAAGACAGTATCGGAAAAGGGTATACAAGAGACGATCATCCCCATTTATTTATGCAACTGTACGCGAGTTACGCGAGAGTGAAAGAAGTACGGGCAATAGCTTCCATTGTAGGTGAAGAGGAATTGGGCGCCGTTGATAAGGCTTATCTTAATTTCGGTAATGAATATGAGCATGGTTTTATAAATCAGGGTTTTACCGAGGCGCGTTCGATGGAAGACAGCCTGGCTTTGGGCTGGAAAATGGTTTCCTTACTGCCGAAAACAGAGCTTTCCGGTTTAAAAGAAGAGGAAATAAAGAAGTATTATTCCGGAAAAGAAGAAAAATAGGGATAAATTATGAATTTAGCAGAAATAGCCCCGACAAAGACAAACTTGCTTGATTACAAGGCTCAACTCGAGTTTTCTATAGAAGGACATTCTCTGCTTGAAGAAAAAAGAGAAATCCTTGTTATGCATCTTGTTGAGATTATATCCAAAATAAAGGAGCAGCGGGAAAAACTGGATTCCCTGCTGGGAAAAAGTTATGAGCTCCTGAAATTGGTTGAGCTGGAAATTGGAGAGATTGAAGTCAGAAAAATAGCAGATACACATAAAGAAGTTGCTGAGATAGAAGTTCAGGAAAAGAGTATTATGGGTGTTAACATTCCCACAATAAAATATAAAGATAAAATAGATGAAGCGGCTAAACCTGAGATTTCTTTTGCTTCATCCAGTAACAATTTTGATATCCTCTTAAAACAGATAAAAGAAATATTAAAACTTCTTATTGTTGTGACCCAGGTTGAAGATTCAGCATGGCGGCTTGCTTATGAAATTAAAAAAACGCAGCGGCGCGTCAATGCCCTGGAAAATATTTTTATACCTGATTTCAAGGAAATCATCAAATTTATTCAGGATATTTTAGAGGAAAGAGAAAGAGAAACTTTCTTCCAGTTGAAGAGGATAAAAAGCGCTCAAGAATCAGTTGAATAGTGGGTTGGGAGGTCTGGCATGGGCAGAATTTATGTTCCAATGACGGGCTCGGCAGAAAGCAGAAAAGCCATATCCCGGGCGATTTCTTTGGCTAAAACGCTTAATATGGACGTTGTCGCAATAAATGTCATAGATAAGGAACTGTTAAACAAGATGGAAAGATATAAGATTTTTATAGAAGAGGAAACTGAAATTATCAAAGAAGGGATGAAAAAAGACGCTGAAAAATACTTGAATTACGCGCAAAAACTGGGTAATGAAAATGGAGTAAATGTCAATACCGTCTTATTGGAAGGAGACCCTTATTCAAAAATAATGGATTATATTAAACATGATAATAAACAGTATAAAATTGTCTGTATCGCTAAAAAATGCGGAGGCGAATTTTTAAAGGATATCTTTTCCACCATTGAAAGAAAAATTTTGCTCAATATTTCCTGTGATGTAATCGTTGTTGGAGAATGTCTATGAAAGAAATGATCGATTCAATTCTCAAAACTGAGGGAGAACTACAGAATAAGTCGAAAATAGCTCAATCAAAATCAGAGGAAATTACCCGGCTTGCCGATCAGAAAATTGATCAGCTTAGGAAAGAATTCGAAGATAAGATTCTTCAGGAAAAAAAGAAAAAATTAAACGCCCTGGAAATAGAAATGAGGGTATATGAAGAAAAACTACATAAAAATCTCATGGAAGAGATTAATACGAAAGAGAATAAATTAAAAGCAAAGGCAAAAGCCATCAATTCCAGAATAATTGAGATTATTCTGGGTAAAGATAAATAAGAGGGCATAATGTTCGGCGAAGAATATACATCGATATATCCAAAAGTAAAGATTTGGACTACATCTCTCATGCTGACAAGAGGTAAAATTGACGAACTTCTCAGAATGAATTTAGCTGAATATGTGCGCCATATTAAAACATCTGCAAAAAAAATTGAATTTAACACGGAAGATCCTGTTCTACTGGAAGGCCTGATCAAACAGGAAGGTTATTATTTCCTGGAAAGCATCAGCCGATTTTTATTGGGAGCAGCGAAAGATTTCATCCGGAACTGGTCGAAAATTTATGAAATAGAAAATCTAAAGATAATAACCAGGGCTATCTTAAATAAAAAACCCATCAATTTTCTTTACAGAATTCAAAAAAAAAGCAGAATACAACTTGAATTTGTAAAAGATGTCAAAACTCTGGAAGAACTTCAGGAGTTTCTCAGCGGTACGGATTATTACAGACTTGCTTTAGATGCTTTACCTAGGATTAGTGAAGAGAAGAACACATTTTATTTTGAGATAAACCTGGACAATTTCTACGCGCTTAATCTTAAAAAGAAAATGATCCATCTCGGCGTCAATGAAAAACGCGAAATCAAGGACCTTTTTTTCCATTATCTCAATGTGAACAGAATTCTCTGGATATACCGGGCAAAGTATAATTATTCTTTATCTAATGAGGAAATAATTGCTACTGTACCGAATATTCTGGGCGTTATGTCAAAAATGAGATATCAAAAATTGCTGGATTCTGAGACAAATGAAATGTTTATCGATAATTTAAAGACTTACGGCCTACTGGAAACAAGAAACCCGGTCAATTTCAATCTCGAAAAAGAGATTTATTATAAATTATTGAAAAAGGGCAAAGAATATCTGATAGGACTGCCGTTCAGCCTCGGTGTTTTTTTAGGGTTTTATATTCTTCATACGATCCATGTCAAAAATATGATTACCATTATGGAAGGAAAGAAAATGAATATTGATAACGAAAAGATCCTCGAAATGCTGATCTTCGACTAATAAAAGAGGTTTTAAATGCTCAGATCACAGAGGATGAAGAAAATCGACGTCCTGATTATGAAAAAGCTTGCTGATGTAGTGTCAAAGGAAATCGTCAGATTCGGTGATTTTCAAACTATAGAAATTTTGGGCGAAAAAGCAAAAAATTATATGCTGTATAAAACATCCATTGACGGAGATATGGCTCGGTATCAGGAGTTGGATAAAAGGATCAATTTTCTGACTACCGCATTTGAAAGCGCATTAGAATCGCTCAATATGAAAGAGATAGAAGAGATAATTGATACGGAAATAGTTAAACAGGAAGATATTGAAAAGCATATAAAAAATATTGAATCGGATCTTAATAATTATTACAATATCCTGGAAAAATTAAAAAGCGAACAGACTGATATAGCTATAAAAGTTAAGAGAATAGACTATTTCTCAAATTATAATCTGGATTGGAAAAAATTATCCGAAGTAAAATATTTCTCTATCGGTTTCGGCAGCATTCCTTCCACCAGTTATGACGGTTTTAACAGCGCAATGGAAACGCTGCCCTCAGTCTTGAACTATATCGATACAATACGGGATGATATTCTTGTTTTCTTTATTGTTTCAAAATCTTCAAAGGAAAAAGTAGATCAAATATTGAAAAATGTCTTTTTCAAGGATTACGGCATTCCGAACAGTGAAGAAGAAATCAATAAATCGAAATTGATCCATTATGCGTTTCAGCTTTCGGCTTCCTATGATGAAGAGTTATGGCAGGAAAAACAATACCGTAATATGGTATTAAAATACACCATGCTCCTGAAAAAACTAAAAAACAGCATTCAGTATTATATTTCCATGGAGCGTCTTAAAGGCGAAATGGTTTCAACTAATAAGGTATGTCTCTTTTCAGGATGGGTGCCAGCCAATCAAATTAAACTATTAAAAATTAATATTGAAGAGGTTACTTCCAAACAATGTGTGTTTCTTGAACAGGATGCGCTTGAAGCACTTAGGAAAGAAGGCCTGACGCCGCCGACCAAATTTTCAAATCCTTTCTTTTTAAAACCATTTGAAGGCCTGGTATCAACTTTCGGCCTGCCGAACTACAGGGAAATTGATCCGACACCCATAGCCGCTCTGACTTATCTGATCATGTACGGGGCCATGTTCGGCGATGTAGGTCATGGAATTGTCATTGCCCTGTTGGGTATTCTTATTTTATTGGTTAAAAAGTTAAAATCATTCAGGGATTTCGGCGCTATATTTTTAGGTATCGGACTGTCTTCGGCTTTATTCGGACTGTTTTATGGGGCTATATTCGGCTATGAGAATGTTTTCAAACCGCTCTGGATAAGGCCAATGGAACACATTATGGACATCCTGGTTGTGGCTGTTCTATTCGGCGCAGGTATGATAATGCTTGGTATTATTATAAGCATAATAAACAGTCTTCTTGAAAAGAATTACGGGCGTCTCTTTTTCTCTCCAAACGGAATTGCAGGACTGGCTTTTTACGGAAGCCTTCTTTATGTAGGATACTCTGTTATGAGTAATAAGCCTTTTATACCTTATGTATGGATAATACCTGCCGTTTGTGTATTCATGATCGCTTTTGAGAAAATACTGGAGCGGAAGCTATTCCATCATGAGGAAGGCGCTCATGATGAAAAACCGAGCATAGCGCTCGGCTTTGTAGAAGTATTTGAATCATCCATGTCATTTCTCAGCAATACAATATCATTTATCAGGGTGGGGGCTTTTGCTTTAAACCATGGAGCATTGATGAGCGTTGTATTCGTTCTGGCCGGCATGTCCACAAATCCGATAGTGCAATGGATAGCCCTGCTGATCGGGAATTTATTCGTTATCGGTTTCGAGGGATTTATCGTAGCGATTCAGGTCTTAAGGCTTGAATATTATGAGTTCTTTGTTAAATTCTTCAGAGCGAACGGAAAGGCATTTGAAGGCCTCGGAATATATAAGAGCAGTTCTTAAAACCATACAAATTCAGCCAAAACCGCAATATCTTTTGATTATTCCTGCTTTTCTTTCCTGGCTTTTTTCGCTTCGAGAAGATTAACCCATAGTGATTGAGGAGAGTTATCAGATTTCACTTTCTGAAGCATCCGGGTTTGCGGAGGAAATTCGTATTTTTTTATTATCTCTTCATATAAAAAGTATCGCAATACATTTGAAATCCCGAAATAAAAAACCAGCGAGATCTTCCATAAGAATGTCAGAAAAATCAAGATAATAAAATCAATGAGAAACAGGATAAATATAGGCAGAAAATTCCTTATGGCTATTTCCATGGAATATTTCAGGATTTCCGAAAACTTCAATTTCTTATAAACCGTGAACATCAGAGCAAAGAAATATTGAGTGATCATCAGGGTTAAATATGAAAAAATGACAAATGTCAGCATCAAATATTTGACCAGGCCGCTTCCGATCTTCATAAAATAAAAATAACCCGTATAGCTGAAGAGAAGCGTCAAAATCCCATATATTACCGTTAAGAAAATGGAAGGTCCTATTGACCTGATAAATGAATTGCCTATTCCTTTAAAAAACTCCTTAAATCCATTCACATTTTCCTGGATGCAGTTTCTTTGCAGGTCCATGGCCATAAGCGATAACGGGAAAAAACCCTGTATCGCAATAAGAATGAAACTGAAAATACTGATCTGGAGATAATCTGTCATATTGATCACAGTTGAAAAGGATAAAAGTTTATCCAGAGCTCTTGCCACAAGAATAAAAAAGAAGGGATTGAGTGCCCCTATAATTGAGGCGATTATAAAAAAGAAGTAATATTCCCTCCAGCTGTTTATAGTCTTTTTAAAAATGTTAATAATAAACATATTGAAATTACTCCTGACAAAATTGATTAAATATTATACTTAATATAATTAAAAATACCAAATTTATATTTTATATTTGATATTTTGACTTTATAACTAATTTTTAATATAATATATTCACTTATCATATGGTACCCGAATGGGTATAATAGGGAATCTGGTATAAAGCCAGAGCGCTGCCCGGCACTGTAAGGGATTTTTGTTTTCTCCTGAGCCACTGTTTTTTAGAACGGGAAGGCTCTGAGAATATTCTATCCCGAGTCAGGAGACCTGCCATAGATAATATCTTATTTTCCTCGGGTCAAGGAAAAGGAGAAACACAGCCTCTCTTTTAGCCAAATTTATCCTTGTCTGTGTTGCCTGTCGGTTTTTATAACATGCTTCATGGACATACGGCAGGGTTCCCGTTAAAATAAAACGGGAGAAAAAGATGGCAAGATTTGAAAAGAACAGCCTGGAGCAGGGTGAGTTCCTCGCGATCAATATAGGCGAGCAGTTTGATGAGAATTCCAGAGAATTTATACTAAAAGAATTCATCAAAAACCGTATTAAACTGGAGGATTTCGCGGCTTACTATAAGAACGACCATAGAGGCAGAGAGATTAAAAATCCTCGGGATGTGATCTGTGCGGTACTCTACGGTTACATTACGGGAAATCGTATCAGCCGAAAGATAGAAGATTTGCTGAAAAAACACATTGGGTTTATGTATGTTTCAAACCGGCTGAAAATTGACCATTCGGTAATTTGCGAGTTCAAGGTACTTTTTCAGGAAAAGATCGAGGAGTTGTTCAGCCAGCTTTTATATATACTCAACGAAATGGGGTCTATAGATTGGGACATGGTAGTGGGTGACGGCACAAAGATCAAGGCCTACGCGAGTAAGAATAAGAATGTGGGAAAGAAACATACCCGGAAGCTGATGGACACTTACCAGAAGATGGCGGAAAAGATTGTGAAACAAGACCTGGAACTGGAAGAATCTTACCGGGAAGGCAAGCTGGAGCAGCCTTATTACGAAGCGGAGAAGAAGCGGGTATCAAGGCGGAAAAAGATTTACGATAGTGTTTTGAACCAAATCGATGAATACAAAAAACAGGTAGAGAGAGGGGAAAAGACAGACGAAGAATTCACCAACCTGACTGATCCCGAAAGCAAGCTGATGTCTGGAAATCCGCATAGTGTGTTTATACAGGGATATAATTCGGCGATGATGGTCAGTAATAATGATGTGATTATAGATTTTGAAGCAATCACAACACCGGAAAAACAGCATACGGAAGAAATGGTAAAGAGGGTGGAACAGAAAAAAGCGGAATTAAAAGTTGATAAGGCTAGCAAATACCTTTTTGATTCGGGTTTTCAGGACATGGAAGAGACAATCCGGATGGTGGAGGAAGGAAAAGACCTTTATGTGGATACGAAAGAGCGGGATTTCAGTGATAAATCACAGAAGCGAAGAGACTTTAAACTGGAAAAGATTGATGACGAATATATCCTGGGATGCCGGGGCGGCCGTAAGGAAAATGGGTATTTAGATCGAAATAACCAAAGATATACATTTTTGTATTCACGGAAGGGCTGTGAAAGATGTCCATTTTTCAGTGAGTGTTATAAAAACATCAAACCGAAAACACAGCAAAAGACAGTAATTTTCAGTGAGTTTGAATTGAATAATCGGTCTAAGATTGATGCTTATTTAACAAAACTTTACAGCGAAGAAGGGCAAAAGATATACAACCGCAGGATAGGTAAAGAACACGTATTTTCAAACATCAAAACACAGAAGGGTTATGTTCAGACAGTTTACAGAGGTCAACGGAAAGTGAATTTGGAGCTATGCTGGGTATCCCTTGCGCATAATTTTATGAAATATGCCCAATATTTGAGAAAATAGAGAGGATTTTGTATAGTCTGAGTATCGATTATTCGAAATTTATTATTAAAATCAGCTAAGCTGACAAAATTTTTATTTGCCCGCTTATTGTAAGGGGCTGGTTTGACTCCGAAAATGAAATAACCGACAGGCAATGTGGAAATAAGAAATAACATATTAAGAGCTTCTATGATTAAGCGTAATATTTTAACTATTGTTTTTCTTATTTTATTTAGTGCTTTATTTGAAGAATCGAATTATCAATTAAGTTTTACTAATGAAAATAAATTATTTGATATCCCTTATCAGCCTGGAATTAATTATGATAATTATAAAACACTTGATTTTAACTCAATTTACTCTAAACCACCTTCTTCTTCCATTGAGATTAAATCTCAAGGCACTCCTCCCGACCAGCTGAATACAATTTCAGCGGACGGAGGCCTTGCACAGCATACCAGAACCGCTTTAAACGGCCTTGTTATAGAAAACAGCCAGAACAATGTGCTGGACCTGTCGGTTTTACCTCTTGAATTTGCTTCCAGCATTGATGTCTATAAAAACAATCTGTCTCCATATGGAATCAGCGCCAGCTCAGGCCTGGTCAATTTCAACCTTTTTCCTGTAAATAATCTTTCTTATCTTTCTTTTTATATGGGAAGCTATGCGAACTATGGCGGAAAATTATTACTGAATAAAGAAATAAACAATTCCCGGTTTTATCTGGGTTTAGCCGCATCCTCAGCCGATAATGATTTTATTTATGAAGACCAGTTTTCTGCTACAAATAAAGCATCAAACCCGGATTACAAAAAATACAGCATTATCGGACGCTGGCAGACATCCGCCTTTGATCTGATTTTAACACATACGGGAAAGGAAGCCGGAACAGGAAATAAATACAGCGGCCAGGGACGGCAGAGCGACTTATTCAGCACTGTTGATTTTACGACTTCCCTGAATAGTTTTAATTTTAATTTGAATTATATAAACTGGCAAAACAAATATTGGGACACTATCAACGGAACTAATACACATCTCAACCAGACTATCGGAGTTAAATGCGATAAAAAAATAAATTTTCAGTTCATGAATACTACAATTAAATTAGCTGATAATTATTATATTCTAAACAGTACGCAATTAGGCAATAAATCGGATGATGATGTCAAATTAGCTCTAGGGCGGTTTTAAAAACCGCCTAATTTATCAACACTTCCCTGATAATAGAAAATATTTTCAAAATATTTCTGCCAACAGGTTAAAAACTGTTTCTATTACCAAAATTTAGCCAAACACGGGCAATATTATCCATATCTTCTGCATTTTAAGCCGCACAAGACGCAATTCGACCTTTTACCACAACATACCGTGCTAAATTATAAACCAGATTCATCAGCCCGATTTGGCTCTCTGCCCTTTCTTTTCCTATCGATCGTATTGTACTGCCGTTCATACTATTTTCAACAAAACCAAAAACATGCTCAACACGAACTCGGATGCGGCTCTTTCTTCTATTTTTTTCTTTCTGCTTCTCCGTCAATGGCTTATTTCTGTATCCTTTTTCGTGAATCCGGTTTTTCATCTCAAATTTTTCTAATATTCCTGCTACCGTTGGGCCAACATATGCGCTGTCCGCGTAAAACGGCTTCCCTTTGTCTTTCTCATTCAATAGAGGTTCAACTACCTGTGAATCGTGAACGCTCGCATCTGTCGTGCATAAGAACGAATAAGTTTTGACTTCACATCAACCTTTGTATGGTTTTTGTATCCGTAATGCCTCTCTTTATTCTTGGTCATCCAGCGCGCATCCGTGTCTTTATGGGAAAGCTTATGCGTATTATCTTTCCAATCTTCCGGAACCTCGCCTTCTTTTATTTTCTTGTTTTCTTCGCGGCTGTTCCTCTGCCGGGGAACATCCACAAAACTTGCGTCTACCATAACGCCCGCTTTCCCTATCACACCTTTATTCTCAAGATTCTCATCGAATATTTTAAAAAGTTTCTCTATTGCTTTCGCTTTCATCAGTTTTTCCTTGAATTCCCAGATTTTACTGTAGTCCGGAACTTTGTCCGAAAGTGTTATCCCAAGATATCGCTGAACGGATAACCTGTCATTGATCTGAAATTCCGCTTGCTCATCGGAAAGATTGTAATACCTCTGGAATATCAGTATCTTGAACATGAAAACATAGTCATAATGTGGCGCTCCACCCGGCGCCTTCTGCTCTTTCGGCGCCAAAATCTCTGTTAACAGCGGCCGGAACATCTCAAAGTCTACAACTCTGTTAAGCTTATCCAGCGGTGTTTTTACGCCGCTTAGCTTTTCCATCCGCTCCTGATATTCAAACAAGTTACGGTCTTTCCGCTTAATTTTTGTCATAGCCTTACCTCTGTTTTCTTTGACTATGATTATATGTTTTTATATACTATTTGTATATGATACGTGGGTTTTTCAAACCGCCCTCTATTAAATCAAATACCTATCGGTCCTGTTGATTTAGGATTGGCTTTAAACACAATCTACAGATCCAGTACGCTATGCTTAATTTATATTTTTGCTAATTTCATTTTATTATTTTAAACTATTTCAATTAAATTATACAATGATCCTTTGGGGTATCTTAATGCCGGGAAAAAATAAAGTTCAAATCAGAATTGAGGAATTAAAGGAATTAATCAATAAGTATAATTATCAATATTATGTTCTGGACACTCCTGAAATAGAAGATTTTGAATTTGACCGCCTGATGAAAGAACTGGAAACCCTGGAAAAAGAAAATCCGCAATATAAAACACCAGACTCACCGACGCAGAGGGTCGGCGGAGTGCCGCTGGATAAATTTGAAAATTATAAACATCCTTTCCGGATGTACAGCCTGTCAAACGCGATGAATCAGGATGAATTCCGCGATTTTTATGATAAGGTCTTTAAAGAAATCGACAGCGATACGCTTTTTCATTCTCTGACATTTTCCTGCGAGCATAAATATGACGGTCTCGCTATTGAACTGATATATGAAGACGGTCTATTATCTAAAGCTTCCACCAGGGGAAACGGTGAAGTAGGTGAACTGATAACTACCAATGCCAAAACCATTAAAAGTATTCCTTTAAAGCTCTTAGGACGCTATCCTCCCTTTTTGGCTGTCTACGGTGAAGCGTTGATGTTTAAAGAAGACTTTATCAAGCTTAATCAAGAACGGGAAGAAGCGGAAGAGCCCATTTTTGCCAATCCGAGAAACGCAGCGGCCGGAAGTTTACGTCAATTGGATTCTTCCATTACTGCCCGAAGAAACCTCAAATTTTTCGCCTATGGGGTCAGGTCATATCCCGCTGATAAAATTCTCAATACAATTGATTCTCAGTATGAGAGAATGAATTACTTAAAATCCGCAGGTTTTCCTGTAAATCAGAATAGTATGAAATCAGTAAGAATTGAAGATATTCTTTCATACCATAAAAAATGGGAAAATTCCAGGGATAGTCTTCCTTATGATATTGACGGGATTGTAGTTAAGGTGGATTCTATATCGATGCAGAACCGGCTGGGTTATGATTCAAAAAGCCCAAAATGGGCTGTCGCATGGAAATTCAAACCGGCGCATGCAGAAACAATATTGAAAGAAGTGGAATTCAGCGTGGGAAGACAGGGCACAATCACACCGACAGCTCTCTTTGACCCTGTTTTTTTAGCCGGAGCAAAAATATCACGCGCAACTCTTCATAATTTTGATGAAATAAAGCGTCTTGACCTGATGATCGGTGATACAATAGTTGTGGAGAGATCGGGAGAAGTCATTCCAAAAGTAATCGGTGTTATAAAAGAAAAAAGGGGAAACAGTATTAAAATTGAGCTTCCTTCAGAATGCCCTGTATGCCGTTCCAAAGTTATTCAATATGAAGGTGAAGTGGCCTACCGCTGCATTAATGCGGAATGCCCCGCGATGGTTAAAGGCAAAATCAGGCATTTTGTATCCAGGAATGCGTTTAATATTGATGGAATAGGGGAAGAAATTATTAACCGGTTTTATGAATTGGGTTTTTTAAAGAATTTCGCGGACCTATTTCAATTAAAAGATAAAAAGAGTCAGCTTTTAGAGCTTGAGCGTTTCGGCGAAAAAAGCATCGATAATATGCTCAATGCAATAGAAAATTCAAAGAAGGTCGATTACTGGCGTTTTATCAATGCCCTCGGCATCGATTATGTCGGTGAAGAAAGCTCCCGTCTTATTGCCGGAAAATTCTACCCTCTGGATAATCTAATGAACTCTTCCCAGGTCACATTGATGACGGTCCAGGGAATCGGGGAAGTTATGGCTGACAGTATTTATTCTTATTTTCATAATTCAACTAATAAAAATATTATAATAAAATTATTGGATTCAGGCATTGATATCATTTATAATACATCTAAAGTAAATATTAAAAATTCTGAGGTTACTGGTAAAAAAATTGTTTTTACAGGCACCGCAGAGAAATTTACCAGAAATGAATTTAATGATTTAGTTAGAGAGTACGGCGGCATACCATCCGAAAGTATTACAAAAAATACGGATTTCCTGGTTATTGGTGAAAATCCGGGCTCTAAGCTGGAAAAAGCCAGGAATTTAGGAATAAAAATCTTAAGTGAAAACGAATTTCTTGAATTCTTAAAATAAAGGAGGGTTTCGTGAAAATGGAGAATTTATTATTTTCGAGTATGTTCTGGGGTGGAATGTTGATTTTAGCAGGTATTCTTATCGTAATAAACGGGGTATTTCATACACAAATCCCTACTTTTAGAGTTATTGCAGCAGTTGTCTTTGTTGTTATCGGCATCATGATTTTAAACGGCAGTTTTAAATGGAGCGGTAAAGTTGAGCAGAATACAATCATATTCAGTTCGGGTTCAATGCCGTTTTCAAGCGGGACTAATAATGAGTACAATATAATTTTTGGCAGCGGCGTTGTACAGCTTGAAAATCTTAAACTTGATAAAGGTAATATTAATGTGAAGGTTAATACTATTTTCGGTAGCGGGACAGTAGAAATCAGCCATGATATACCTGTAAAAATAATGGCGAATGCGGCATTTGGAGGAGTTCGTCTGCCGAATGAGAGATTTGTATCTTTCGGTCATGACACTTATCAATCCGAGAACCTGAAAAAGGATGAGAACATACTTTTTATAGATGCTAACGCTGTATTCGGAAGCCTGAGGATAATTAGTAAATAAATGACCGGTCTATTGTTTAACTGAAAGGTATTTATCGATTCTTTCAAGCAGTTTTCTGTCTTCATCATTAATCAAAGCTTTTAGTTTGTCTGTTCCGAGGTAAGTCCAGAACCTGAATTGATAAATGCTCTGTATAATGCCTTTTTTTATGACCTGAACAAGCAAATCATTCTTGCTGTAAACTGCTTTGGCATTCTTATCATCACTTATATTCATGAGCATGCTCTCTATTCCGTCTATGCAGATCAAAACGAAATTTCTGGGAATCTCATCGATTTTGATGGAATTTTCTAATTTATATGAATAAAGGGTGATACCTCTTGTTTCAAGTTCATAATAAGAAAAAATATCGATATGGATTCCTTTTTGAAATTTCTCTTCTAATGATGAAATAAAATAATCAAGATTTTCCTGGTCCTGAATGCTTATATATATTTCCTTTTGAGCGTTTTCAATCATTTTGATAACAGAGTTGATAATGTTTTTTTTCCCTATGATATTCCAGAAATAATCGGTATTATCTACTATCAGAAAATCCCGTAGAGTTTTAGCAATATTTTTTTTGGCATCAGTAAAATCACTCTCAATATTTTTCAGAAATTCGTCGATTTCCACCGGAATATAAGTATCAGGATTGGATTTAATGATCCTCGCTCCACCTTTCTCAACCAGGCGGTTCAGCATTTCATAGACTACAGGCCGGAGTATTCCGCTATTTTTACTCAGCTGATAACCCGTAATCGGATGGTTTTCCAGAAGCGCTAAATATACCTTTGCTTCATTAGAACTTAATCCTAATTTTTCAAAACTGCCTATAATATCCGGATGTTCACTGATACGCAATGTTTCCTCCCCTTTATGCTGATCTTACTTTACCTGATATTGATAAAAACCAGCACCTTTTCCAATCATATTCATCGTTTCGGCATCAACATCGAATATAATTTTATTGGCATGAAACTTGGATTTTTTTTCAATTAAATATGGATTTCCGGATAAAACCATTTTTTTTTCTTTTACCAAATATTCACCCCATTTTGCATAAGCTTTTTTATTATCCTGTATAATTATGACATTTCCCAGAAGATTAGCTTTTTCCTCCTGATCATATTTTTCCATAATGATAGAATAAGCCTTAATATTTTTATCTTTAAAAGTAATAACAGGTTTCTGACTGATCTTTGAATAGCCCAATTCCTTATAATAATCCAGACGGCCGGAATTAATGGTATACCCTTCTTTAATATCTTCAACTTTAACATTCCCGATAGCCGTATAGTTTTCAAGAATACCATTTTTAGATTGAATATCTATTTTATCTGAATTCATAATCGTTTTCTCTTGTTTAGCCCTTGCATTTCCTATCACTTTAATCTGCCCGGTTTTCTGATATATTGTTGCCTGGTTGCCTTCAATTATAAAATTTGTATTGGTGATTTTTACATGGCCGATCATAATAACCAGGTCCTTATCAGGATATATTTTCATAAGATCACTTTTAGCCAGTGTGTTATCTTTTTGAGAAATAATTTTAGGGTTTTGTTTAACAATAAGCTCTTTTGTTTTTGTATTATAAGTACCTTCTCCGGCCATAAGAATGAATTTTTCTTCAGTATTTTGATAAAAAACATTCCCAAATGCATAGCCTATTTCAGTTTTATTGTCATAAATAATTGTATTTGCTTTAAGTGAAGATTTTCCCTGAATAATAAGCGGCATCATATTATTTGTATTTTCTAATAAAAGTTTTTCTATTTCCCATTTATAGGTACTTTTTCCGGCAGTTACTTCAACTGGTTCATTTGTGGATACTTTAAAAGCCTGCGAAAAAATGAAATCAAATAAAAAAATAAAAGTAATTATGTAAAAATACTTCATTTAATATCCTTATTTTTTAATATCTCCTTTAGCTTTCTCTAATGTAACTTCTTTTAAACCTGCATCTGCAATTAATTTATATCCTCTGATAATTGTATTACCTCTTTTTAAGGTAACCAGTTCATCAGGATCACTGTAAAAGAGTTTTTTGCTATTGTCCCAATAAACTTTATTTGCTTCTAAAGTAGCTTGATTTTCAGACAATATTCTCACTTTTCCTTCCGCGTAAACATTTGCGTTATCTTTATTAACATAACCGGCATTAGCAGCTAAAAATGATTTGACTGTCCCGTTGGGATTAAAAAAAGTCATCGCCAGATTATATAAATATATTTCATTTTTTGTATTATACATTTTCGCTTCACTGGCGCGAAGTTCCCATTCTTTTTTACCGGTGAGATCGGCTGAAACATATTTAAAATCACCAAGAACAAAATCCGGAAAATCCCTGTTTTTATTTGTTGGATTTTTAAAATTTATAGCACATGAAAATAACAATAAAGGAAAAATTAAGATTAAAATAAGCTTTTTCATTATATTAATACCTCTTATATAATAATTTTATTTTAACATATAAATATTTATTTAGTAGTAATTTTTCTACTCTTATCTTATTATATTAGAAAGCAAAATTTATTGCAAAGAGTTTTTAATTGTTTCATATCCATACAATAGAGGTAATATGAAAAAAAAGCTGATACAAAAAGCTCTTGAAATATCCGAAAAAGCAAATATTGAAAAAGCTTTTCTTCTTCAAAAGAATCTTATTAAATATATCCGCTGGGATAGCGAACTTTCAGAAACCAGAATTATAGCCGGTGTAGACATTTCATATAATAATGATCTTTCATTTTGTTCCATTGTATTAATAGATAGTAAAATAAAAGAAAAACCAATCATTGAAAAAACATTTTCAATAAAAAAAATCTCCTTTCCGTATATTCCAGGTCTCCTTTTTTTTCGGGAATTTCCGGTATTTTTTGAGTGTTATCAAAAATTGAAAACAAAACCTGATTTATTGATATTTGACGGTCATGGTCTGTCACATCAAAGAATGATGGGCATAGCTACGATGTCGGGAATATTACTTAATAAGCCCAGTATTGGCTGTGCAAAATCACATTTATATGGAAATTATAAAATCCCTAATAATAAAAAATATTCTTTTTCTGAATTGACTATCCGTGATTTAGTTGTTGGTTATGTAGTCCGGTCAAAAGAAAATGTCAAACCGATTTTTATTTCCACTGGTTTTGCCGTATCTCCTAAAAAAGCCTTTGATATTGTAAGAAATCTTATTACGAATTATAAATTACCGCTGCCTACTCATTATGCGCATTACTATAGTGAAGAATATAAAAGAAATTATAAAGAAGTTATTTAATACTAGAAGGATTTACTATTATTAATAAACCTGTACGGTAGGCACTTTTAACTAATATTTATAAAATTGACAACTGAAAAAAGTATATTATAATCATAACCGCTTAAGACAAGAGGAAATAATGAAAATTAATACCAACGAAGCACTAAAAATTGCTGAAAAGTATGAATCAGAAGTGCCGATTATATATTTATCAGACATTAAATCAAAAAGTTCCTTAGAAAGCCTCTCGATAAGTAAAGATACCCTTTTTGAACCTTTACATTATGAGCTATTGGATAATGCGGGGATTAAAGAAATCGAAGTTCAATACAGCGAAAAATTATATGCAAAACTAGTTTCGAATTTTCCAGGTAATTACCGTTTGCCAACGGGGCGAAAAAATATTATTGAACTGGATAGAATCATAGACCAATTGGAAATGGCTAATGCGGCAAGTAAAAGAAAAAGATCTATAATTTCTCTATGTGAATCTTATAAAAAAACATCCACCGGTACAGTTGAAACCATATTGAAATATGGTGAAAAATTAACTTATAAACGCTGGAATGAAGTTAAGGTCAATTTAAACCGTAATATTCTATTAGATTATAGATATGATGAATGCGGTATCATTGTTTTTTATATTCTTAATGCTTCAGATCCATACTACTCTCAAAAATTCATGAAATTTACCGAATTGGTTTCTATGATTGTAGACTGTAAACAGATTGGCATGTCATTTTATCCTGATTTTGTGCCGGAAACAGATGTTTATACATTAAATAATAAAAATGATTTATTAAAACTATACAGTGAAAGTAATGCCTCATTAATTATTATTGGTGAAGACCTGGATAATAATTATAAAGAAGCTCTTTCACAGATTAAATTTTACGACAGATATGCGCGAATGATGGTAATTAAGAATCCGGAGCCTTCTCAAAGAGTAGAAATTCTTACTCAAATAAAAAATGTTTATGGTAAGAGGTTATGGGAAGAAAAATAGGCGATTTACTCGTATTTCCAATATTTATTAAGAATATTTTATGGTTTAATATTAAACGTTTTAAAATCAATAGTTTCTGGCGTATTATATTTTTCATTATTAATTTTATGCTTTTTCTTTCGACTTTTTTTCCGGCGCCTGGTAATTTCTCATATTATATCTTTATTATTGTTACGTTATCAAATTTTCTCTTTATATATTCAAGAATTAATTCACGTGTTGATACTTTTTTTCTGCTCAGACAGTTCGGCGCTTCGCTTCTGTTTATAATTATAGATAATATTATTGAGATTCTTCTTATATTCTTTTCATCAGCGGTTACTTTTCTTATCGCTTCAATTTTTTTAAAACCGTCTCAACAATCATTTTTATTTATTATTTATCAATTAGCTGCCGTCATCTTCTTTATTCCAATAGTTTCATTAGTTGTAATCATGAGATTGGAAAAAGAAAAAAAAGAACATTAAAAAAGGTACATAATTAATGGATATTAAACTCATACATATTTCAAAGAAGTATAAATCGATAGGCGAGAAGTACATAAAATCATTGGATTCCCTAAATATTGATATTAATTATGGAAATTACGTCTCATTTGTCGGGCCTTCAGGAAGCGGTAAAAGCACTTTGCTGAATATTATCAGTTCAAATTTAAAGCCAAGTTCAGGCGAAGTATTCTGGGGTAAATTTTGTCTTTCAAAAACAAAAGACAAAGAAATATTTTATATTAGAAGGACAAAATTCGGCATCATTTTTCAAGACAACCAGTTTGTCAGTGAGCTGAATGTTGAAGATAACATACTTCTCCCTTTAGCAATAACAAATGCATCTATTAAGGAAAAATATAATTATTTTAACTCACTTCTGGAAAGCCTTAAAATTCAATATCTTAAAAAAAGATCTACTTTAGAATTAAGCGGGGGAGAGAAAAAGAAAGTGGCAATTGCCCGTTCTTTAATCAATAACCCTGAAATCCTGGTGGCTGATGAACCAACCGCAAACTTAGATGATGTTTCTGCGAAAGAAGTATTTAATATATTCACAAATCTAAATAAACTCGGTTTAACAATAATTATTGCAACACATGATGAACGTTTTGGTAATTTCTGTAAAGAAACATATTATATGCTGAATGGTAAAATTGAAAAATTCATTAGCAAATCATTATAGTGAATTAAAACTTTATAATTCATTCTATAAATTAATCAATATTTTTTTACTCTAACCGATATTGTATTAAGGTTTTAATGCTATAACATGATTTATTAGGTTGAAAAAATGGCTCGGAAATATTTTATTGCTTTAATATTAAATATTGGTATAATATTAATCATTTTTATACTTTTTATATTTATTGACATTAATATCAGTAATGCTGTACGAAACAATAATATTTCAGCAATTTCTGAAAGCACTAATCAGGAAAAAAATTCAAATATATCACATCCGCCTTATTTTGATTATATTGACTGGAACTCAAACCATTATTTAAATTTAAATCTTATAAATGATAATACAAATATTTATGAAATTTCCATTTATTCCAATAAAACAGTTCAAGCCGCATTTTATTCTTATCAAAAAACCTATTACAGGTTTGAAATAAACCGCTTTATACTTGCAGGAAATATCAATCCGGATAAATGCTATGTTCAAATATATAATAACAATGAAGTCATACCGTCATATTATGGGCCAACAAATCTTTTGTTTAAAAAAACGGAATTATATTATACGGCAAGCTGGTTTCACAGCTGGAAACCTCCTCTGGGAAAATATAATGCCGTACTATTTTTTAATAATCAGCCTGTTATAAAAAGTGAATTTGAAATCATAGCAAGAAAACCAGTGGAATATAAAAAAACAATCAGTTTTATTAATATAGAATATAACCAGCCCTTATTAAACAGAAATATTTATAACAGCAGCTTTCAAAAAACACCTTTCCTTTCCGGATTACTGGATTGGATTAATTACGGCAATATTGATGCGCTTGCAACATTATCAGGAGAAACAACAGGATGGGGCAATATAACGCCTGAAAAACCCTGGGAATATTATCCCATCAAAAACTTAGAATCTATCGGTACTGAATTAAATAATAAAAATAAACTTGTCGGAGCTTATATCATGTGCTTTTATACACCGGAAAACGGATGGAAAAAAGCAGGGTACGCTCCGGCTAAAGGTATTTTCTGGAATAACGGAATAACGGACATCCGCAGCAGCAGTTTTATATCTTTCAAAGATAAAAAAAGATTTGATGATATTGTAAATTTTGCCAAATATCTGGATAGTTTAGATTATGTCCATTTTATCGGTTTTGATTTTATCCGATTCGGCGAACTTGTCGGTTATGAGAATGCCGATGAATTTGTAGTAGATATGAATGTGTCAACTCCAAAAGAATGGTCCAGATATTCAGAGAATGAAAAAATTATCTGGCTTGGTCAGAAATTACAGGGAAGGGGAAATATATCAATAAAAGAAAGATGGAAATTATGGATAGCTCACAAAACAGCAGATTTTATTTATAGAGTCCGTAATGAAGCCGGAATAAAGAAACCTATATGGGTTTTTACACTTGGATGGGATCATGGAAAAGAACATGGGCAGGACCCATATTTCTTTCAGGATGCAGGTGCTTTTTCTGATTTTGTGATGCTTTATGAAGCTACTCCTGATATGTTTGAAGCCATGAAAATAAGCTGGTCTGATTATCTAAAAGATGAAACCTTGAATTATATACCCGGCAATCAAATTGATGCTGTTCTTCTTAAATCTATCTACGGTAAAAATCCTATAGAAGAATATGCTGACCGTTTGGATTGGGCGGTTCAATATGCCACTTATTATTCAAAGGGAGTCTTTATACATGATATAACCAGAGCATTCTGGGGCAGAAGAGGGAATTATCCATATTATGAATGGCTGATATCAGGTTTTTCAAGCGCCAGCCATGCCCGCTGGCTGAATCATGAGATACCTTATTGCATAAATATCATAAAAAATGAGTCTGAATATTATTCTAAAAGATCAATGACTATTCCGATCGAAATTCAGATCAATCCCGTTTTTTTATCTAACTTGATTAATAAATCAATTATTATAAAAAAAATAGGCGATAATTTTATTCAAAAAATTGACATTTCAGAAAAAACCAATATAATATTAGATATTAGAATGAACCCCAATATGGGAAAGACGCAATGGTTTGGTCTTTATTCCAAAATCGACGGTTATCCTCCCTATTTTGTATTCAGTTATATAAAAGCAAATAATAAAAATATAGTGTTTAGTAGAAATCTGAAAGGATTCCATAATTAAAGTTACAGAATAAAGTTCTAATCATCATTATCAATTTATATCAATTCTGAAAGGAGAATTCTTTTTCAAAAGGGCATCCTGTACATTCTTTATAAATCAAAATAAGAATAATTTTAAGCAAAAGAAAATAGGATATCTCCTGCCGATGTTTTTTTTAATTGGTAATATTAAATTTAAAGTTTTATTTATAATACTATAAAAGGAGTAAGCTATGCCGAGAAGAATTAAACTTAAGAATGGAAATGAAACCGAAGAACAATTAACAGAAATTCCTGAGAAAAATACTCAGGAAATAGAAGAAAAAAAGAATAGTTTATTCAGTTCATATGTCCATTCAAATGATCCTGAAGAAGTTATGAAGCAAGTATTTACCGATGATAAAAAGATTTATATAAATAAATTAAAACAGCTTTCTATCACAGAGCTGACAATTATTGCCGAACATCTCAGTATTGACAATTATGAATCGATGCATACACAGGAAATGGTATACCAGATTCTGAGAAAGCATGCGGATAATGAAGGTATTATTTACGGCGGCGGTATTTTACAGGTAATTGAAGGCGGATTTGGCTTTTTACGGTCGCAAAGATATAATTTTTTACCCAGTTCAGATGATATTTATGTTTCGCCTTCTCAGATATCGCTTTTTAAACTTAGAACCGGCGATACTGTAGAAGGCCATATACGCCCTCCAAAAAGAACAGAAGAAGAAAAATTCTTCGCCCTCCTTAGAATTGAAAAAATAAACGATAAATCACCTGAAGAAGCTCGTAGAAGAACCCTTTTTGATAATTTAACTCCTCTTTTTCCCGAAAGAAAAATCAAACTGGAAGTCGAATCAGATGAAATCGCCATGAGAATCATGGATTTATTTACCCCGATAGGTAAAGGGCAGAGAGGACTTGTTGTATCGCCTCCAAAGGCCGGCAAAACAATATTATTAAAAAAGATAGCAAATAGCATTACCAGCAATCACCCTGAAATCCGGCTTATTATTTTTTTAGTCGATGAAAGACCTGAAGAAGTCACGGATATGCAGAGGTCTGTTAAAGCTGAGGTATTAAGCTCCACTTTTGATGAACAGGCGTCAAAGCATGTTTTAGTTGCGCAAATGGTACTGGAAAAAGCAAAACGTCTAGTTGAAAGCGGATATGATGTTGTGATTTTGCTGGATTCAATTACCCGTTTAGCCCGTGCTTATAATCAGGTGGAGCCCGCAAGCGGAAAAGTATTATCCGGCGGTATTGACTCCAACGCGCTTCATAAACCTAAAAAATTCTTCGGTGCCGCAAGAAATATTGAAGAAGGCGGCAGTCTGACTATTGTTGCAACAGCCCTCGTGGATACTGGAAGTAAAATGGATGAAGTGATATATGAGGAATTCAAAGGCACCGGTAATATGGAAATTCATCTGGATAGAAATCTTTCCAATATCAGGGTATTCCCTGCAATAGATATCAAATTATCAGGAACAAGAAGAGAAGAATTATTGTTGAACAATGATTCACTCGAAAAAATCAGAATGCTCAGAAAAGTATTCGCTTCCATGCCGAATGAAGAGATTATTCCGAAATTGACGTCTTCAATGAAGAAAACAGTAACAAATGAGGAATTCTTGAATAATTTACAGTATTTTTCCAATGCTTCATCTTAATCCTGAGAATAATATTAATTAGGACAAAAAATCTTTACTTCGATTAGAATGAGCGGAACCAACCTATTTTAATAAGATTTTAATATCCTATTATATATTTTGGAATGTTTTTTATGTTAAGATATATAATTTTTGACTAATCTGTTATATTATATTATAATCAACTATTACAATTTAACTGGGAGTAGGCAAATGAAAGAAGGTATACATCCAAAGCTTTTTGATACAAAAGTAAAATGCACATGCGGGAATGAATTTACGATTCAAACAATAGTTCCGGAAATAAATGTGGAAATCTGTTCTAAATGTCATCCATTTTATACCGGCCAGAAGAGAATAGCAGAAAGAGGCGGTATGGTTGACAGATTTAAGAAGAGATATAATATTAAATAATAATCATGAATAGTCATACCGAGCAGGCACTGACAGTCAGCGCTGTTGCAAAGTTCATCTATTCCATCATTGCAGAGAACATATCATCCCTCTGGATAAGAGGGGAAATAAGCAATTTCAAGATTCAGCAAAATGGTAATGCTTATTTTAATATTAAAGACAGCGAAGCAAAACTTAACGCAATTATCATGGCTAATTCAAATGCTCAAAAACACATATCAGAATTAAAAAACGGACTTGAAATACTGGTATACGGCAGAATTTCTTACTATAAGAAAGAAGGTTATATTACTTTATTTACCGAGGAAATTGAATTTGTCGGAGAGGGGCTGCTCAAGCAGAAGTTTGATGAACTGAAAAAAAAACTGGAATCAGAAGGATTATTTAATAAAGAACATAAAAGAAAGATACCCGAATTCCCTCAATGCGTAGGTATAGTCACATCACCCAGCGGAGCCGCCATCCAGGATATATTAAACGTAACAAGCCGCAGATTTTCGAGTGTTAATATCATCCTTTTCCCGGCCTCTGTTCAGGGAGAAAGCGCTGTACAGGATATTGTTTCATCGATTAAAGTTGCAAATAAGTATGCTTATAAATATATTGATGTTTTAATTGTCGGAAGAGGCGGAGGATCACTCGAGGATCTCTGGTGTTTTAACGAGGAAGCAGTAGCTCGCGCTATTTATGGCTCAAAAATACCGGTTATATCAGCTGTGGGACATGAAATTGATTATACAATTGCCGACTATGTGGCCGATATGAGAGCGCCAACACCATCGGCAGCCGCTGAATTAGTGGTAAAGGATAAAAAGGAAATTCTTAAATTTATAGAAAGTATTAAAGATAGAATTGATGTTCTTTTTATTAACAAATACGATTCAATCCGGAATTTTTTGGAAATCAGGGGGCAAGGAGCAATAAAAAGGCTTTTTCAAGAACAATTATCTGATTTATCACTGACCCTGGAGAATCTTTCAATCCGTTTTACTAATAATTTCAAAACATATTTAAACCAGACAAGAAGTTTTCTGAACCTGCACAAAGAAAAACTAAATGCGCTTCATCCTCATAATACACTTAAAAGAGGATACACTATAACATATAAAATCGATTCTCAGGGCAGGAAATCAGTTGTCAGTTCAATAAATGACATCCATCAAGGTAATTGCATTAATACGTTATTGCATGACGGTGATTTTAATTCGAAAGTTCAATAAATATAAGACTTCAAAAGAAATAGCGAGTCCAATCTATAATCTCTGACATCAAACGAAATCAGCAGAGGGTTTTGATCTTGCCTTTCCAGATAAATCGCACCGCAACTCATCAAAGATGCTTTATAGCTTTTACCCAGATATGTAAATTCAAGTCTGTTATAAGTCTCTTTTGTAATAGTGATACCGGCTACATCAGAAGGAGCTACTCTAGCCCCCTGATAAACAAATGCTTTAAATGGAAAAACAACTTCAGTTATTTTCACGCTGAAGCCTAATCCTGATATGAACATTAATAAAAAAGTGCTGATTATTATCATCCTGATATTCATAATAAGCCTCCTACTTAATATCTATATTAATATATTACTTTAATTTATTTCTGCTGTCAATATTGAAATAGTTTAATTTTGATTTTTTATGAATATTGCCTTAAAATAAAAAGGTACCTTTCTGATAGAATTAAAGCCATTCTTTTAAGGGGTAAGTTTACCATGGACTATAAAGTAACGGCAAGGAAATGGCGACCTCAATCATTTGAAGAGATTATTGGACAGGATAACTTGGTCCTCGCAATTAAAAACTCTCTTTCGTCTGGAAAAATTCCGCATGCGCTTCTTTTTTCAGGGGTCAGGGGAGTAGGGAAAACTACTACCGCACGCATTATCGCAAAAGCGCTTAATTGCCAGAACCCTCATAATATGGAACCATGCAATAAATGCTCCTCCTGCACTGAAATAACAAATGGTTATTCACTGGATGTAATTGAGATTGACGGCGCTTCTAATAGAGGTATTGATAATATCAGAGAATTAAAAGACACTGTGGCATATATGCCTATGTCTGGCAAATATAAAGTATATATAATTGATGAAGTGCATATGCTGACAAATGAAGCTTCAAATGCCCTGCTTAAGACGCTGGAAGAACCTCCAAGTCATGCAATATTTATTCTTGCGACGACAGAAGCGCATAAAGTGATACCGACAATTAAATCACGCTGCCAGCATTATATTTTTAAAAAAATATCATCAAAAAGTATTGTTGAACAGCTTAAAATAATCTGCAAGGAAGAAAGGATAAAATTTACCGAGGATGGTCTATTTCTTATAGCAAATTCTTCAGATGGTTCATTAAGGGATGCTGAAAGCATATTTGATCAGGTTGTTATCTATTCAAGTGCAAACATAACAGAACAAAGTGCTTCCGATCTAATCGGAATTCCAGATATTCATTACTTCATTAACATAATTGAATCCGTTAAATCGACTGATATTATCAGAATGCTTAAAACCACCAGCGACTACATTGAAAGCATAGGAGATATCAAGATATTTACAAAAGGAATTATACTATTCCTGAAAAACGGTATTTTAATAAAAAAGCTGTCTTATAACGATGATTTACTTGAAATGCCGCAAAAAAAATATAACGAAATGACCCTGCTGTTTATAGAATTTTCAATAGAGGATATAATAAAAATCATTAATATTTTTGTTGATTTATATAAAGATCTTAAGGGTGATGCAAATGAAAGATTTTTACTGGAAACAGCTCTTTTTAAGATAATGGATTATAAAAATATCTATCCGATCGGGTCATTAAGGAAAGAAATAATTGCTTATCTTGAAAATAATAAAAATAAAAACATTTCAGATCATGATAATAATTTACATAATATAAACAGTGATGCTTCTGAAAAAGATATAAAGAAAGTTGTTTTAGAAATTCTCTCCGGAAGTCAAATAACAAAGGCAATGCTTCAAGCAATTAATAAAATTGAAATCTCAAATAATACAATTCATATAGAAATATCAGTCCTGCATTCATATGAATATCTTGAAAAGAATAAAAAAGAGATATTAAATGAATTAAATAAACGGATTAATAAGGATTTTAATATTAAGTTTTCATTAAATAAATTGAGAAATGATGAAAACGAATATATTGAAAATAACGAAAAATCTATGCATTTCAAAGATGAAAAAGAGAATAAACCGGAAATCGTAAAAGAAATCGTTAATCTATTTGATGGAAAAATTCAATAAATGTTATTATGAAATAAATAAAAAGGGAGGGCTTTTATGCCTGCTATAGAAAGTCTTAAAGATATGACCAAATTTAAAAAAATGGCCGATGACGCCAAAAAAGTCATGGAAGAAATCAGGGTAACAGGAGTTTCAAAAAGAGGATATGTAAAAATCACATTGGATGGGGAAAAAGCACTTAAAAATATCGAATTTTCAACAGAAGCATTAACAATCAACCCGGATGAGCTGTCAAAATGTGCGAAAGAAGCTCATAGAGCGGCTTTTAAAGAAGTTGAAAAACATGTGAAAAAGCAGATGAAAAATTCAGGCTTAGGTAATTTTTTAATGGGTAAATAGCAATGTTTTCTGAAAGCCTGAGACATTTTATCGCCTTATTCTCACAATTGCCCGGAATAGGGCAAAGATCAAGTGAAAGAATAGGCTATTTTCTTTTATCTCAAAAAGAAGAGTTTATTAAAGATCTTACTGAATCTATTATTAATTTAAAAAAAAACATATTACTTTGTTCAATCTGCGGCAATTTATCAGAATATGATCCTTGTCAGATTTGCACTAATAAATCACGTGATATTGAATTACTTTGTATTGTTGAAAGTCCTATTGATATTTATTATATTGAATCGACAAATTGCTATAAAGGCCTGTATCATTCTCTTGGAGGTGTATTGTCGCCTCTTAACGGCATTACACCTAAAGATTTGAATATTAATAAATTATTAGACAGATTTAATTCACAAAATTTCAGAGAATTAATCTTTGCAACGAGCCCGACAACAGAAGGTGATGCTACTGTATTATATATTAAAGACTTATTAAAAGATAAAAATATTATATTTTCTCATTTAGCCCGCGGTATTCCTGTTGGAACCAGTATACAATACGCTGGAAATAGAAGTTTATCACAGGCTATGAAGAGCAGGGAAAAGTTAATTGACTAATTCTGGATATGAAGCTATAATAAATGAGTCCTTATTTTCTTTATTTGTAAGGAATTGAATTATGTTTAAAATCGGAGAAAGAGTTTTTTATCCTTATCATGGAGCTGGAGAAATCCAGGGTGTAGAAGAAAAAGAAATATTAGGTGAAAAAAGGATATACTATATAATCCGTTTTCCCCTAACAGAAACTACAATAATGGTCCCATCTGATAATACTAAAGAATTAGGCCTTCGCGATATTGCCAAATCAAAAGACATAAAGAAGTGTTTAGAAGTTATTTCTTCTCATGATAGTGATATTGATGAAGATTGGAAAATACGTTATAAAAAACATCAGGATATGCTTAAATCTGGAACTATAGTTGAAGTTTCCAGAGTAATAAAAAATTTATTTAATAGAAATCAGGTGAAAGAACTATCAACAACAGAAAAAAAACTCTATAATACAGCTCTAAATATGTTGGTGAGTGAAATAGCGCTTTCTATTGGTAAAAATCAAGAAGAAGTAAAAAACGAAGTGTTCCGTTTATTAAATGAATCAATAAAATAATAAAATTTGTACTTAACATAATATATCTTATAGGAAGTCTAATGTGGTAAAATTAGGAATAAAAATCATTGCTATTTTGCTTATTTTATTCCTCCATAATACTCTTCTCCATTCTTATCTTACTGTTAATACAAATGATCTAATGAAAAATGAAAAAGCAATAACAAACATTGAAATCAAAAAAGTCATTGAACCTGAACTTCCAAATAGTTATTTAAGTACAGGAAAAATAGAATTAGAAAAACCTGATACAGTATCAAGAAGATTTGATTTGGTTTATTTTATTTCAATTCCTGTTATTTTTTATTTAACATTGAATTTTGAAGCTATTAAAAATCAGTTCACAAGAAATAATTCATTTGTCAATGATACTGATTGGGATTATATTTATTTTAACACATTTGTAATTCCAATAGTTGTCGCTTATTTTGATAATTTATATATTGACAATCAAAATAAAATTAAAGAAAATATGGCAAATAATGATATTTTTAATAGAGATATTTGTTTTCAAATTAATATTATTCATTATAATTTTTAAATTATTAATTTAATTAAAAAAATACAATCTACCAATAGGAGTATGTCATTGAAAGTCCTAGTAATAAACTGGCGTGATATAAATAATCCTGAGGCTGGAGGAGCAGAAGTTTACATTGATGAAGTTTTAAAAAAAAAACCGTCAGATTGGAAAGTTGATTTTATAAGCACATCATTTAAAAATTCAAAAAAAAAAGAAATAATAAACGGTTATAATGTTATAAGAATACCCAATAATTTATTATTTAATTTTACATTTAAGTATTTTTGGAGAAAATTCTTTTCTAAAAATCATTATGATTTAATTGTGGATGTTATATCAAAAATCCCTCTCGCAACACCCCTATATATAAGAAATATTCCAATTTTATCTATTCATTATCATATTCATGGAAAAAGTCTATTTAAAGAATTGCCTTATCCAATGGCTTTATATGTCTATTTAATGGAAAAGCATTTTCTTAGATATTATACAAAGGTACCCACTCTATTGATTGCTGAAAGTGACAAACAAGAACTTGAAGAAATATATAAATTTGAGAATTTATATATAGCCTATTGCGGTATTGATGTGTCTTTTATGAAAGATATCAATCCATTTAAAAAATCTGAAATACCAACACTTTTGTATTTCGGAAGGCTTAAAAAATACAAACGCGTTGACCATATAATAAAGGCTTTTGCTTTAGTCATTAAAAAAATACCGAATGCTGTTTTTTACATAGCTGGAAAAGGAGATGATGAGGAAAGGCTCAAAGACATCGTAAATATTATGAAATTAAATGATTCAGTTAAATTCATGGGTTTTATCAGTGAAAAAGATAAAGGTAAATGTGTATCTGAATCCTGGGTTTTCACTATTACTTCAGAAAAAGAAGGATGGGGAATAGTTGTTATTGAGGCAAATGCAGGCGCTTTACCTGTTGTTGGTTATAATGTTGAAGGAATCAGGGATTCAATCAAAGACGGCTATTCCGGTTATTTAGTTGAAAACGGCAATATAAATCAATTAGCTGAAAAAATAGTACTTTTATTAAATAATAATAAATTAAGAAATCTAATGTCTCAAAATGCATTAGAATGGTCAAATCATTTCCGATGGGATAAAACAGCAGAAATATTTTACTCAATCGCTAATAAATTGATACAAAAGTTTCATTAAGGAATTATATATGAAAACAGCGCTTATTACTGGAATAAACGGCCAGGACGGTTCTTATTTATCTAAATTACTTTTAAATAAAAGTTATAAAGTAATCGGTTTAATGCGGGAAGAGGATAAAAACCAGCTTCAAAACCTGGAATATCTTGGTGTGGTAAACGATATTGAATTGATTTTTTCAGATATGCTGGATATTACAAATTTATGTAATATTATGAAAAAATATAAGCCGGATGAAATTTATAATCTTGCCGCCCAGAGTTCTGTCGGTTTATCTTTTGAACAGCCGTTAATTACTATGGAATTTAATATATTCAGTGTTTCT
Source organism: uncultured Spirochaetota bacterium (assembly GCA_963835575.1). Lineage (GTDB taxonomy): Bacteria > Spirochaetota > Brevinematia > Brevinematales > JAOACQ01 > CAVYGN01. The sequence continues at coordinate 1,146,198 of CAWIGG010000002.1, forward strand.
CATCTTCTGGAATCAATACGTACTGTCAATACTGAATGCCGCTTTTATCAGGCTTCTTCAAGCGAAATGTTCGGCAATGTCAGAAAAGAACATCTGCCCGTAACAGAGGATTTTGAGTTTCATCCGGTTAGTCCCTACGGCATATCAAAAGCTACAGCACACTGGATAACAGTGAATTATCGAGAAGCTTACCATCTTTTCGCAGTTAACGGCATCCTTTTTAATCATGAATCTGCTTTGAGAGGGAAAAATTTTGTAACAAAGAAGATCATTACAACAGCCATCAATATCAGCCGGGGAAAAGAGAAAGAACTGCGTCTCGGCAACCTGAATGTCAGCAGAGATTGGGGGTATGCTCCAAAATATGTTGAAGCTATGTGGCTGATACTTCAACAAAAAACTTTTTCTGATATGATCATTTGTTCCGGTGAAGCGCATAGTCTTGAAGATTTCACCAGAACAGTTTTTCAAATTCTTAACCTGGATTATGAAAATCATGTTATTATTGATAGAAACCTTTATAGACCCGTTGATCTCGAAATAATATATGGAAATAATAAAAAAGCCAAAGAAATACTCGGCTGGGATTATAATATTAAATTTCATGAACTTATAGAAAAACTGATTAACGATGAAATCGATTTTATGAATTGGGAACAAAAACGTAAAAAATAGAGATTGAGGACCATTAAGCTTGAAATATTATTTTGAAATTTTAGAATTCAATAAAATCATTCCAATAATAAAAAAATATCTAAAAACATATCCGGGGAAAAAAGAGCTTGATAATATATATAAAATAATTGAATTAAGAAACGCGGATTCTGAGCTGAAAATAAGCGAACAAATGGCTCATTATTTACAATATGACTCTTCCATTTCTTTTGAAGAACTAAATAATATTGAAGAATCTATAAAAAATTCAAAAATAAAGCATTATGCAATGAATTCTGATGAAGTATTGGAAATTAAAAAAGTATTCGGGATTTATAAGGATATTTATAATTCCCTTGTCCCCTATTCTGAAAAATATTCTTTGCTCTTTAATCTCATAAAAGATATAACTTTGCCCGAAAAATTAATTTCCTCTATTTCAAAAGTCATGGATGATGAGGGCGCGATATTGGACAGCGCTTCCGATGAGTTAAAAAGAATCAGAAAGAGGAAATCATCCGTTAGAATCGATATCCATTCTGCTTTAACAACTCTTATAGAAAAAAAGTCTTTAAAAGAAGCTGTTCAGGAAAAATTCATTACTATCCGTGACGGCCGGTTTGTAATACCAATCAAAGTTCAATATAAAAACAAATTAAAATCCGAATTTAATTATGTAGTTCATTCTTTTTCAAAAACCGGTGAAACATCATTTGTGGAACCTGAAAACATTATTGAGCTTAATAATGAAATAGTTGAAATAGATGATGTTGAATTAAAGGAAATTAATAGAATATTAATATCGTTAACAGAGCTTATTTCAGAACAATCAGATATTATAATGAATATATATTTTCTAATAGGCAGACTTGAGCTTATTTATGCCAAAGCTAAATTCGCCATCGAATATCATTGTTGTTTTCCTGAAATTATTCGAGATAAGGCTTGTTTAAGGTTAAGAAAAGCACGCCACCCGCTCCTGGGAGTTAATTCAATTCCAGTCGATATTGAGATCGGTTTTTCATGCCAGGGATTGGTTATTTCAGGCCCGAATGCGGGCGGAAAAACTGTCGCTTTAAAAACAGCGGGGCTTTTAACACTGATGGCTTTATGCGGTATTCCAATTCCAGCGGCCAGGGATTCACAAATCGGCTATTTTTCAAAAATTATGGCTGAAATTGGAGATGAACAGAATATATCCGAAAATCTTTCCAGTTTTTCAGGGCATATTGTCAGTATTTCAAGAATGCTTAAAGACTGTGATAAAGACTCCCTTATCCTGATCGATGAAATAGCAAGTTCTACAGAGCCGAAAGAAGGAGAAGCGCTGGGCCGGGCCATAATTCTTTCAATAATCAACAAAGGGGCCGGTTTTATCATTACTACACATTTCCAGGCTTTAAAAGAAATCTCCTACTCATTCGGTAAGGTTAAAAACGCGGCAGTTGATTTTGATGAAGAAAAATTAATGCCTTTATACAGTTTGAGAACCGGGACTTCCGGCAGCAGCTATGCTCTCAGAATCGCTAAAAAATACGGTCTAGACGATAACATCATTAAAAACGCGGAAATTTACTTGAATGAGAAATATTCTTCCATTGAAAAATTGATGAAATCCCTTGAATCAGAAAGAAATGAGCTGATAAAAAGGAAGATAATAATTGAAAAAAATATTGAGGAAAGCCGCAATATTAAATCTAATTATGATAAAATTCTTAAAGAAGTTGAAGAAGAAAAAAAAGCTCTTCAAAAAAAAGGAATACATATGCTCAGACAGGAACTTGATGATGCTTTAAAAGAGCTTGCCCTTCTTAAATCAGAATTAAAAAAGAAAACCATGGATAGCGTTAAAAAAGTGCAGGAAGATATAAAAGGCGTTCAGAAATTTTTAAAAGATTCTGAAGAAAAAATATTAAAAGATGAACGCCGGCATCCGAAGGAAATATCAACAGGTCAAAAGATTTTTGTCGGCAGTTTTAAAAAAGAAGGCTATATTGAGCAAATACTGGGCGATAAATTTAAGGTCCGGCTTGGTATAATCAGTACTATTGTTGAATTAAATGATATTTATTTGACTGAAAATGATAGTAATAATTATAAAGCTTCAACAAGGACCATTTTGGAAAACACTTCTGCCGCACCTCTTTCGATTGATGTGAGAGGTCATAATGCCGAAGAAGCCTTAAAAGTGGTGGAGAAAAACATTGATCTGGCCTATATGAAAGGAGCCTCTACCCTTTCTATTATTCATGGAAAAGGAGAAGGCATCCTCAGAAGAGAAATATGGAATTTTCTGCAGAAACAGGATAGTATTCGGAGTTTTAACTACGCCAAACCAGAGGAAGGCGGACAGGGAAAAACAATTATATTCTTTAAATGATTATAACCTGAAAATAATTCTACTACCGGCTCTTTAAATATCCAATGATAAAATCATCTATATCCCCGTCCATTACAGACTGCACATTTTTAATTTCTATACCTGTACGGTGGTCTTTTACAAGCGTATAAGGCTGAAAAGTATAACTTCGGATTTGATTTCCCCACTCTATCGCTTTTTTTTCAGGCAAATTTTTACTTTTTTCTTCTTCCTGCCTTTCCCTCTCTATTTCATAAAGCTTGGATTTAAGCATTTTCATTGCCATTTCACGGTTCTGCAGTTGCGACCTTTCTATCTGGCATGCAACGACTACACCGGTAGGCAAATGAGTGATCCTGACGGCTGATTCTGTTTTATTGACATACTGTCCGCCGGCCCCGCTTGCCCTGTAAGTATCAATTTTCAAGTCTTTAGGGTCTATAGACAGGTTAATTTCCTCATTAATTTCAGGTGAAACGCTTATTGAACAGAAGGATGTCTGCCTTTTATTATTGGCATTAAAAGGCGACAGTCTTACAAGGCGGTGTATTCCATTTTCGGCGCTCAGGTAGCCGTAAGCATATCTTCCTTTTATAAATAATGTTACATCCTTAACACCGGCTACTTCTCCGGGATCGTAACTGATAATCTCCAGAGAAAATCCTTTTCTCTCAACCCATCTCTGATACATTCTGAGAAGCATTTCGGCCCAATCCTGAGATTCTGTTCCGCCTGCACCGGGATGAATATTCAGAAAAGCATTGTTCTGGTCAAAATCTCCCCTGAACATCATAACAATTTCCAGCTGTTGAAGCTTGCGTAGTAAAGAATCATACTCCGATTCAATATTCTTTAACAATGAATCATCACTGTCGCTTTCCGCCAGACCGGCCATTTCGACAAGATCAGTTACCTTTGATTTAAGATCAAGCCAGCCGCCTAATTCCTTTTCCAGAGCCGAGATTTTTGAAGATAACTCTGCCGACTTCTTATGATCGGTCCATGTTTTTTCATCGCTCAATTCAATTTTTAATTTTTCCAATTCCAATAATTTTCTTTCTACTTCAAAGTTGCCTCCAATCATTTTCCAGTTCAAGATTGAGTTCCCTGCACTTTTCTGATAACGCTCCCATAAAACCTTCCTTTTAATATTTTGTTAATATATTGATAAAATCATCTGAATTCAATTTCACCGGATTACTTTTAGAATCAGCCGATTGAGCTATTTTTTTTAGATCAATCTCAGATATTCCAAGCTCTTTCACATTCGGGATAGTGAGTTTTCGCGCCCATTCTTCAATCTTATTTATGAGTAAGTCACACCCTTTTTTTATATCTTTTTCATCGCTGTCTGTAAGCAGATGGCCTATTCTTGAGTATTTTTTAAGATAATATGATTGATTTTCTAATAAAAGTTTCTCAATATTATATTTTGTGACTCTGCCGACCAATGAAGCGCAGATAGTGCCATGCGGAATATTAAATAAACCGCCTATAACGCCAGCCAGGCCATGAACGGCCCCAAGGCCAACATTTGTAAGAGCCGCGCCGGATAAATAAGCGGCATATGATAACCGCGAACGGACTGAAATATCTCCCGCTCCGTCTGTGCAGGCGGCAATCAAAGCATCATTTTTAAACATCTCCAGGCCATTTATTGACAGCGCATCAGACAGAACAGACGCTTTTACCGACATAAATGACTCAAGAAGCTGTGTAAAAGCATCCATGCCGCTTGCGGCCGTGACTCCAAACGGACAGCTTAAAGTCAGTTCAGGATCAATAATAACAGCGTCCGGTATTAAATTATTATGTCTGAGGGATTTTTTAAAGCCTTGAGGCCCAATTCTGCTTAACACCGCGTTATTTGTCGCCTCACTGCCAGTACCGGCGGTTGTCGGAACTGCTATAAAAGGCACTTTTATGCCGTTATGCTTTTTCTTTCCCAAACCTTCAATATAATCCATCGCTGATTCTTTTTGAGGAATCATGGCAGATACGGCTTTACCGGTGTCTATAACGCTTCCACCACCTATTGAAAGAACAGCATGAAGCTGTTTATCGCGGTAAAAAGAAGCGATTTCATCAACAAAATCGGGTGAGGCTTCTCCTTCTATTTCCTGTTCATAATAATTGATCTGAGAGTTTTTTAGATCTTGAAGCAGTTTTTCCCGCTTCGGCGATGATTTAAACGAAGACATTCCTGTAATAATGAGAATATTATTTCCAATATCGCCGATTAAACCGCACAATTCATTGATGGACCCTGCACCGAATACTAATTTCGGATTAAATGAAAATTGAAACGGTTTTATATCCATATTTTTTATCTCCAACGCTCAATCAATCAATACACCAACCGGACAATGGTCTGAACCCATTACATCTTTTAATATAAAACTGTCTTTTACATGTGAAAAAAAACGCTGATTTACAAAAATGTAGTCAATACGCCAGCCGATGTTCCTTTCACGGGCTTTAAAACGATATGTCCACCAGCTGTATTCAACAGCGGCAGGATGGAGAGCCCTGAATGTGTCAACATATCCATGGGATATGAATTTATCGATCCAGGCCCGTTCAACCGGCAGAAAACCGGAATAGTCCTCATTCGCTTTCGGGTTTTTAAGATCAATTTCATTATGGGCCGTATTAAAATCGCCCATAATAATCAGATTTTCACCCTTTTTATTAAGCGCATCAACATATTCCAGAAATGAGTCATAAAACCTGAGTTTATATTGAAGCCTCTCTTCACTCATCTGTCCGTTGGGATAATATATATTCAGTAAAGTAAAAGGAATATCAGTTCCCGTATATTTAGCTATAATGATCCTGCCTTCTTCATCAAATTCTTTAATACCGAAGCCTTTTTCTATTACTCCGGGTTTGTTTTTAGAATAAAGCGCAGTACCGCTGTATCCGGGCCTTAGCGCAGAGTTCCAGATTGATACATAACCATTAGGATTAAGAATTTGAGGATTATCTTTTTCAATCTGTTCCGGAGTTGCTTTAATTTCCTGGAGGCCGATGATATCAGCGTTCAGTTCTTTAAATGTTTTTTCAAATCCGTTTTTCACGCATGCGCGCAGGCCGTTAACATTCCATGATAATATTTTTAACATTAATTTATATCTCCAAAGGGTTAAATTTGCTTAAGAATATGCAATGATACATCATGGTAATATAACTTTGACAATTCATCAAATCTTCATTAAACTAATTCTATAATGAGAAAGTAAAAGGAGACTGCACAAGCATGATATCCAGATATTCTTTAGAAGAGCAAATGAAGATCCTCTCACGAGGCACAGTAGAGATCATTCCTGAGGATGAATTAAAAGAAAAGCTTAAAAAATCCATTTCGGAGAACAAACCTCTAAAAATCAAATTCGGAGCGGACCCTTCCGCTCCCGATCTTCATCTTGGCCACACAGTTCCTCTCAGAAAATTAAAGCAGTTCCAGGATCTCGGCCATGAAGTATATTTTCTTATCGGCGATTTTACCGGGATGATTGGCGACCCGACTGGTAAATCCCAGACCAGAAAAAGGCTGACAAAAGAGGAAGTATTAATAAACGCTGAAACTTATAAATCGCAGATATTCAAAATTCTTGATCCTAAAAAAACAAAAATAGTGTTTAACAGCGACTGGTGCTCAAAAATGACCTTCGGAGATGTTCTCGAGCTGACAGCACATTATACTGTCGCAAGGCTTTTGGAGAGGGATGATTTTAACAAAAGGTATAAAGACGGTAAACCTATTTCGATGATAGAATTTATGTATCCGCTTATACAGGGCTATGATTCCGTTTTCCTTCATTCCGATGTTGAGATCGGAGGTACCGACCAGAAGTTTAATTTATTGGTCGGCAGAGCTTTACAGTCTGAATATGGTCAGGAAGAGCAGATCGTATTTACTATGCCTCTTCTGGAAGGTACTGACGGCGTTAATAAAATGAGCAAGTCGCTCGGCAACTATATCGGCATCAGCGAACAACCCGGCCAGATATTCGGTAAAATCATGTCCATACCGGATAAAATGATTTCAAAATACTTCGAGCTTCTCACCGATGTGTCAATAGATGAGATAAAAAGTTTTGAAAATAAAATGAAACAAGGTCAGAACCCCCGGGATTATAAAGTGATGCTGGGTAAAACAATTGTATCCCAGTATTATAGTAATGAAGACGCTGAAAAAGCTTTTGAAGAATTTGAAAGAGTTTTTAAAGAAAAGGGTCTGCCGGATGAAATTGAGGAATTTCCCCTGCAGAATGCTATGAATTTGATTGATATATTAATTCAATCAAAAGTACTTCCTTCCAAAAGCGAAGTGCGCAGGATGCTCCAACAGAACGCAGTTTCAATTGACGGTCTAAAGATTCAGGAAGAAAACCTGCTGCTGCAGCCCGGAGAGGAAATAATTATTAAAATCGGCAAAAGAAAATTCCTTAAAGTTAAGTAAACACAGGAGTATTTATCTTATGATATTACAGGGAATGGATTTATTCATGGACCTCATTATGAAGTCCAGCTACATTGTGGCACTGACTGGAGCCGGTATTTCAACGCATGCCGGAATAACAGATTTCAGGGGACCAAATGGTCTTTATTCTAGAAAAGATATTCCGGCAGATAAGATCTTTGATATTAACTATTTTAAACAGGACCCTGCCCTATTTTACAATTTCATAAACGATTTATTAAACCTTTTTGAAAAGGCAAAACCGACTAAAGGTCATAAATTTTTAAAAAAACTGGAAACTCTCGGTAAATTAAAAGCAATTATAACACAGAATATCGACGGTCTGCATAAAAAAGCCGGTAATTCAAATATAATCGAACTGCATGGGAATTTTGAAAAGTTTTATTGTATTGAATGCAATGATGAAATTTATCCTGACAGCCCGCCTTATAAAAAAATATTGTCTCTTATAAAGAGTAAAAAAGTCCCAAGATGCCAGAAATGCAATGGTATCATAAAACCTAATATTGTATTTTTTGGCGAATATGTTCGAGATCTTGAGAAAGCTTTAACAGAAATACAAAAAGCTGATTTAATGATCACTATGGGCGCATCCCTTACTGTTTATCCCGCTTCTACGCTTCCTTCCTATCTTGCTGATTCATCGAAATTAGTAATTATCAATAATATGGAAACCCCTTTTGATACAAAAGCGAAAGTAGTTCTCCATGAAGATATTGATGATATTGTGGATAAACTTAAAATACTTTAAAAATATTTTTTGCAATATGAAAATTAATGATTATTTTATTTAATAGGATGTTTAATTATTACATTGATCATGTTTTCTTAGCAAATAAGTATTAACAATTGAGGAAAAAATGCCGGAAGCTACAATACTAATCGTTGAAGATGAAATTTTATTTGCAAAAAACTTACAAAATACGCTTATATCTCAAGGTTACCAGGCGCCATTTATCTGCGACAATGGTAAAGATGCAATCGTTAAGGCGGAGGAAATTAATCCCACTCTTGTACTTATGGATATTATGCTGAAGGGAAAAATGGACGGAATAGACGCCGCTGAATACCTTTATTTCAGATTAAATATACCTGTTATATTTATCACCGCTTTTGCTGATGAAAAAACACTTAACCGTTCCAGAATAGCAGAGCCTTACGGCTATCTTTTAAAGCCGATTTCAGAAAGAGAGCTTCAAACAACAATAGAAATGGCAATCCAAAAGCACAGATTGGAAAATAAATTAAAAGAAAAAGAAGAATGGCTTTCTTTTATTCTTGGTAATATAGAAGACGCCGTTTTTGTTACTAACAATAAATTGGAGATTAATTATATTAACCAGGCTGCCGAATCCTTAACAGGATTGACGCAAAAAGAAACCATTGGACTGCCGATAAAAGATATTTTAATATTGCAGGAAATGGATAAAATTATAAATCTTGATAAAATTTTAAATAATGTAAAAAATAATAATAAAAAATTTGAAATAATGAGTGAATTTTCATTAATTGATAAAGAACATAATAAAATACCTGTTAATGGAAGCATTTCACCTTTATGGGATGACAGGAATCTATTCATGGGCATTTTAATAGTTATTAGAGATATAACCTCACAAAAAAAAATAGAAAATGAAGTATTGAAATTGGAGAAATTAGAATCGCTCAGTCTTTTGGCCGGCGGAATCGCGCATGATTTTAATAATATGCTGACAGCTGTTATCGGGAATCTATCGCTCTGCCGCCTCAATAATATAAAAAAAGATGAACTTAATTCATATCTCGAGGAATCTGAAAAAGCATGCCTGAGAGCAAAAGAACTTACTCAGCAGCTGATGACCTATGCAAAAGGAGGAACTCTTAACCTCAAAACTCATGATATACGTAATGTCATTCAATCAATTGTTTCATTTATAATACACGGGTCAAATATTAAACCGGTTTATGAATTTACAGATGATTTAAAATTAGTCAATATTGATTTGTCTCAAATCGAGCAGGTTATACAAAACTTGGTAATTAATGCCAGAGAGGCGATGGCAGATGGAGGAATTTTAACAATAATAGCAGAGAATATAATTATTAATGATGAATCATTAATTAAATCACCTGTGGAAAACATTCCATTAAAAAATGGAAATTATGTAAAAATTATTTTTAAAGATAACGGGAATGGAATTGCTGATAAAAACATCAAAAAAATATTCGATCCTTATTTTACAACAAAACCTAATGGAACCGGGCTCGGATTACCCACAGCTTTTTCATTATTAAAAAAACATAATGGAGCTATTAGTGTTGAATCAGAAATTGGGAAAGGTACAACTTTTATAATCTATCTTCCTGCTTCAAAGGAATCAAATTAAATAATTTATATGTTAGATTTATTATATACTTAATAATGAATACAATATTAATTAATTTTATACTTAAACTATCGAAGTAAAATTTATAAAAAAAAGGAGTATTTTAATGGCTTTTTCAAAGAATGCGCTATTTATAATGGATAAATTTTACTTAAAAAGAGATAAAGAAGGTCATCTGTTAGAAAATAACTATGAAGAAACATTCTCCCGTGTCGCTGATTTTGTAGCATCTGCTGAAAAGAATAAAGAATTGCAGAATAAAACTAAAAAACAATTATTCAACCTGATGATGGAACAAAAATTCATGTTCTCTTCACCTACTTTATTTAATGCCGGATCTGATTTTCCCCTATCTTCCAGCTGTTTTGTAGGCGGATTAGATGATAATATGATTTCAATTATGAAGGCGGCTACGGATACGGCTATAACTTTTAAAGCCGGGGCAGGTATGGGATTAAACTTCGGGATTTTAAGACCGAAAGGAGCCCCTGTCGGCAGAGGCGGAACTTCAAGCGGCCCTGTCAGTTTTATGCATTTGTTTGATGAAGTCGGGGAAACCGTTAAAAGCGGCGGCGTACGCAGGGCCGCTTTTATGGCAATGATGGATATCAGCCACCCGGATATTGAAGAATTCATAAGCTCAAAAGACTTTATAGCGGGTTTAAAACTCAAATATCCCGATCTTTCAATAACCGATAATTTTGTTGAAAATATACTTCAAAGCGTTTCACAATGTCTTTCTTCTGAAATAAACGATTCTTCAATCATTCAAACTATTTATGCCGAATTAAGAAATAAATTATTTGAACCTCTCAGTAATATGAATATCAGTGTGGCCATAACGGATGATTTTATGAAAGCGGTGAATGATGACGCCGAATTCTATCTAAAATATAATGAAACTAAAATTAAAATTATAGCCCGCGAGTTGTTTCATAAAATAGCGCTTTCCGCCTGGAGAACGGCAGATCCGGGTGTCTGGTTTATCGATAGGGCCAATGAATATGACACAGTCCCTTCACTTGGCAAAATACTATCTACCAATCCATGCGGAGAACAAAGTCTGCATAATTATACAAGCTGTAATCTTGGTTCTATCAATCTTACAAAATTTGTCATTAATGACAAATTCGATTACAAATCTTTCCAGCAGGTAGTGGCTGTATTAGTTAGAGGACTGGATAATATAATTGATATTGCGGCATTCCCAACTGATGACTTTACAACCAACACCCGTAAAATCAGGCCGATAGGATTAGGATTTACGGGCCTGGCGGAAACAATGTATAAATTAAAAATCCCATATAATTCAGACAAAGGTTATGAATTTGCCGCGAATGTGGCAAAAGCGATGACCCAGGTTGCAATAGAAGCTTCAATAGCGCTGGCGGAAGAAAAAGGGCCGTTTGAACTTTATAAATCAAATAAGAATAATGTTATTGATGTTGTAAAAAAATTCTATGATACCGATGGAGAAAAAGATAAAATTGAGCAGATTATCAATAAATTCGGGATCAGAAACAGTAATTGGACAACCCTGGCTCCAACAGGCACAATCAGCCTCGTTCTGGATGCCTATACCTACTCTCTTGAGCCGCAATTCGCTCTCGCCTACAGTAAAAACTTAATTGACGGTGGAACTTTGACCTATGTTGATCCTGAATTTGAAAAAGCAGTGAAAAATAACAAGGAATTAATAATTAAAGTGATTGAAAATAATGGGAGCTGCCAGAATATCGATGAAATTCCTCAAGAAATTAAAGATATATTTGTAGTGGCGCATGATATTCACTATGAAGACAGGATAAAAATGCAGTCTTCTTTGCAAAAATATATTTCAAACAGCATTTCATCAACTATCAACCTTCCGAATATAATTACCGTTGAGGAAATTGAAAGCATATATTTGAAAGCCTGGGAATCCGGATTAAAAGGAATTACCATATACCGTGACGGTGTAAAATATTTCCAGCCTATGACAACAGCTCAAAATACTGCCAATCAAAATAAAGAAAAAATGAATACATGCGGAAAATGGGCCCGCCCTAAAGCGCTGAAAGGTGAAATATTTAAAACAAAAACCGGAAGCGGCACGCTCTATACTTCTGTCGGTCTTGATGAAGAAGGATTCCCGGTAGAAATTTTCATAAATATCTCAAAACATGGTTCCGATGTATCTGCTTTTTCTGAAGCTCTGGGCAGGGTTATTTCAATTGCTCTGCAAAACGGTATTCCTGTAGAAAATATAGCCGAGACAATTATCGGAATCACCGGCGACTCATCAGCCTGGGATAATGGGAAACTCATTAAAAGCATTCCCGATGCCGTCGGCAGAATATTGAAGGATTTCGCCGATAAAATAAATAAAACCGGTCAGGAACAGGAATTGTTTAAAATAGAAAATGTCAAATCAGACAGAGAAGAAAGGCCGGCAGTAATAAAAGGAGCCCAAACCTGTCCAAACTGCGGTGAAAAGGCATATATCAAAACTGAAGACTGCAACAATTGTCTGTCTTGCGGCTTCTCTAAATGCAGTTGATTACTATCTCTTATTATTATAAAGAATTATAATCACTTCTGATTTTAAATAAAACTTTAACTTTATCTATTTCATCATATCTTAAATCTGCAATATCTTGAAAATGTTTTTTTATAACAATTGTTATATTAATTTCGATATCATATTATCCGATAATTCAATTAGTATGAAAAGAATAATTGAAAAATTTATTGATTATATAACAAATTTAAAAAATGAACTGAAAGTATTTTACTATCTTTTTAAAAAAGAGAATGTGTTCAGATATTTTCTTATCATTTTTTTTCTGATGATTATATCCGGAATTCTTTTTATATTTCTTGAATATGACCAGCTTATTGCGGCAAACGGAAACAACAATCTTTCATTTTTTAATAAAATAATAACAGCCATGTACTGGGCAATAGTGACAATTGCGACATGCGGTTACGGAGATATAACACCATCTACTCCTGCCGGAAGAATACTTGTTATTATTGTTCTTTATTTAAGCGTCGCTGCAGTATCTCTTTTTACTGCAAATTTAGCCTCCGCTTTAACAACCAAAAAAATGATGGAAAGGAGAGGTATCATGAATTTGGGAGAATTAAAAGATCATTTTATTATATGCGGGTGGAAAAACTCGATGAATCAGATCCTTTCTGAAATATTATTTCACAATCCTAAGCTTAATTTAAAAAAAATAATAATAATTGCCAATGTTGAACCGGATACAATTGAATTGTTTTATCAGCAATACCCTGAGTTTCAGCAGATTATTATCCTGCGCGGCGAGCATTATAATGAAACTTTATTAAAAAAAGCAAACATTCAAAAAGCAAATAAAGTACTTATTCTTGCGGATGAAAGCACGCCGTCATCACCAACAGAAGTAGACTCAAAAAGTGTAATGACAGCAATGACCATTTATTCTATTTCTAATAATATAAAAGTCAGCGCGGAACTTCTGGATATTAAATTTGAAAAATATCTTAAATCGGCTCATGTTGAAGAAATTATTTATACAAATGAATACAATAAAGTGCTTATTGCCAATTCATTTACGCAAATTGGCATTACAAAAATAATAAATAATCTTCTTAACGCAAATATGCCCGGATATATCGCGACTGAAAAGATCCCGCATTCATATGTAGGAAAATGTTTTTCCGATTTAAGAAATTATTTTAAGGATCATAAAAATTCCATATTAATCGGACTTCTTGAGAATGTCGGTGGTTATATACAAAGAAAAAAAGAAGCTATTCGTGAGGCGCAAAAAACAGCCGATGTAAAGAAACTCATCAATAACTTGAAAGCTGCTAAAAACATGGAAAATAATCTGCCGAATATAAATCCTGATGATTCTTACATTATCCCTTTTAATTCTATGGCGGTTCTTATTGAGAGAGAGAAAAATTTATGAATATAATTGAAAGATTAAAAACAATCTCGCTTTTTTCAGAAATAAAAAATAACGATACGGCTTTAAAAAAAATCGGGAATATTATTAGAAAAGAAAATATCGCTGCCGGTTCATGCATAATAAAGGAAGGTGAAGTCGGCGACAAAATGTATATTTTAAACAAAGGAACGGTAAAAATAGAAAAAAAGACTCTGGCAAATGATAGTTTTACTGTAGATATTCTCCATGACAACATGAATATATTCTTTGGTGAAATCGCGCTTATGGATAATGATCTCCGGTCTGCATCAGTTATCGCCGTTAATGATTGTGAATGCTATGTGATAAATAAAGATGATTTCGATAAATTATGTAAAAATAATCCTGAAATAGGTTATTATATTATAAAAGAGATCGCTGTATCTCTTTCTTCTAAATTCAGGAAAATTACACAGGATAATGTTAATTTAATTGACGCTATTATTAGAGATGATAATGAGAATAGCAATTAAGATTGTTTTTTAGTTTCAGTAATAGTAACATATTTAACATACTTTTTTATTAGATTTGATAAGTCATTCTTTTTAGAGTCTTCGTCATAGATAAATTCAAAAGCGACATTTAATCCGGCATTCTCCCCCGGCATATAATGATATCTGACTACTCTGGAAGGTATATCCAGATTTTTATCATCAGCTTTGAGATTGACAAGAACAATATTATTCTCTTTTATTGAATGTGTGAGATAGATATTCTTGGTGTTTGCTAATATACCTCCGATAGACACATCAACAACTTTAAAATTTGTATTGGCATTCTGAACTTCACCCTGGCTTTTTACAATCACTTCACCAAGTATATCTGCCAGACCTTTTATATAAAATATTTCATAAATAGTCAGCTTTTTATATGCCGGATCATTCGGTACTGAAACTTCAATAACCCCGACAACTCTTTCTCCGACAATTATAGGCACCATTGCGTATGAATCAATGCCTTTAGAAATATAATTTTGGCGTATTTGTTCCAATATATCAGGCGCCATTGCTTTTTTTATCAGCTCAAAATATTTTTCATAACCAATAATGCTGTATTTATCTCCTAAATGAAGATAATTATTTAAATTATCCGTATCGCCTATCCAGAATGTTTTTTTATATATATTAACAACTTTTTCAATGGGTGATAAATTACTCATATCTTTAAATAGGTTAATCCTGAAACGATTTGTATAGCGTGATAATTCATCTCCAATCATACCAATTATCTTTTTTAAATCAGGGGATTCAACCTGCAGTTCCAGATATATATTTCTGAGAGTAGCTGGAAGTTCATCAACATTAATATTAATATTTCCTTCCTGTGATTTTGATTCGACTTTTTTTATATTGAATTGAAGTATTTCAGCAACATCAACCCTGGTAAACTTTCTGATAGAATGATAAAATAATTTTTCCGGTAATAAGATTTCTATATTTTTTAAAGGTATATTCAATTGTTTAACATTTGTAGTGATTGAAGAATAAAAGTTCCTGTTATAGTCAAAGGATAATTTCAAGTTTTTCAAAGGAACAAAATCCGGAATTTGCTCAAAGAATATTGAAATGGAGTTTGTATCAGCTTTTGTAACAAAACCTGAAGTGGAGAACTTTCTTTCTTTTTCCCTCAAAGCGACTGTCAAATGTTTTAAGCGGATGTTATTGAGAAGCGCAACGATTTCATTTCGCTGCGTCACTTCTTTTTCCACATTGCCCCCACTAAAATCATGGATTTATTTTCCATATTTTAATTGTTCTATCACGGGAACCGGATGCTAAAAAGGCATCATCAGAACTCAAGCTGAGAGTCATAACATCTCCTAAGTGTTCCCGCATTTTATAAATCAATTCTCCTTTTTCAATATCAAAAACATTAATCATATCATCATTACCGCCGGAATAAATCAGCTTTTCATCTTTTGAAAATAGCGCAACTAAAACGCTTCCGATATGACCTTTCAGAAGACGATATGGAGCTGAATAATCCCCCCATTTCCATACGCTTATTGTTGAGTCGGCACTTGCACAGAGAATAAACTTCCCTGTCGACGATATATTTACATATTCAATTGGATACTCATGAAATTTTACTTCTTTCTCTAATTCCAAACTTGGAAATTTCCAAATCTTGAAATACCCATCTTCACCGCCGCTTATTGCATAATTACCATCCGGTGATATACATGCGCTCCATACCTCTTGATTATGGGCCTTTACATTCGTATAAAGAGCAAGGTTTGGCATTGTCCATACCTTTAACTGGCTGTCAACACCGGCAGAGATAATATACTGACTGTTTGGAGAAATATCAAGCGATTGTATTCCTTTTTTATGCGCGTAAACATTTGTAATTTCTTCAAAATTACCTACTGATATAATTTTCAAAGTCTCATATGAGCCATAGACAAAGTACTTATTATCCTTTGAAAATTTCAAAGGTATACCCCATATATCATAATATTTTTCTTTAAAGACCTTAACCGGGCTCCAATTTAATGTATTCCAAATGATAACGCTTTTATCCGCACTGCCGGATGCTAAATACTTCATATCTTGAGAAAAATTCACATAAAAAACATAAAGTTTATGCTCTTTCAATTCTTTTATTATACTTAAATTAAAATTTCCATAATTGATATTTGTATCTTTGTTTTCGAGTTTAACTATATTTTTTTCGCAAGACAATATTGAAATAAAAACAATAGAAAAAAACAATATAATATAAAAATGTTTCATTTTTATTCCTTCCAATAAGGAAAAAGGCTGAGAACCTCCTCAGCCTTTTTTTAAATTAATAATTAATAGCGTAAAAATATAATTCAGTAAAATATTAGTTCTATATTACCAGTTATCAAGCATGTCATCCGGATTCTGATTCTTTTCGCTGAAAAGATCCGTGTCTGCTGTTAAATAATCAAAATATGTAAAATAAGGCCTTCCCAGCAAATCATCAGGATCAAATTCTATTCTGAATCCTAAAAAAGTAATACCTCTATCTTCAGTAATTTTATAATTCTCCTGATCTATTGTATCCGGAATATTAATATTAACCTGTTTCCAACCTACCCAGATAAGCTTTTCCGCTTTTAGAAATTTAACATTATCCAAATAATCCTTTAAGACTAAAAACAACGTATGCTTAAAATTCCTCCCAACAACCCAAAGAGAAATAGTTTTAGTAATACCTTTAATCTTAATAGGTCTGGCAGGTGTAATACTGACCCAGCTCCAATCCCTTTTCATGAATTCAACTTTTATACCAAGGACATACTTGTTTTTATCAGAAACCAAATCTTTTGGTCCGCCTTCCCTTCTCATCGCAATGGCAACACCATAATCTCTGGGCATATAAGCGGCCCATTCTCCAGCTTCTTCAAAATCATCAACAAGGAGAGTCTGTACCAGTTCCGTTGCGACTTTTTTATCAGATGTTTCCGAAGCATTTGTATTTATCACTTCAAGCTCACCAGTTCTATTTAAATCGCTTTTACCCAATTGCTGTGAGTATGTTGTGCCGTATATCACTAAAAAGATAATAATAAATAAAACTTTCATCTTCATATTATTCTCCTCCATTTAAATTTACCATCTGTTATTAGCCAGATCATCGCCGTTAAAGCGCTCAACATAGACATCCGTCTGAACTTGAAGATAATTAAAATAGCAATAAAATTGATCTACTCTCTCCGACGGATAAGCCCAGAGCTTAATCATCTGGAGGCTCAAAGATTTTAAAAATGGAACATGATATTCAGCCTGCGGAATATAATCCGGGATTTTAGTTCTAATGTTTTTCCATCCAATATAGGATATATCGCCAGCTGATAAGCGATGGAGGAAGCCTTTATAATCGGTTAAATAAAATTCAAGCCAGTATTTATAATTTCCTCCCCAAACCCACATATCAAGACTTTTAATTTCTCCAGGCAGGATTAAAGGATTATTTTGACCTTTTTGAACAGTTTGATTTTGCACGCTATTACTTCCCGTGCTAACCTGGCTTTCGCTTCCTGCTTTTATTGGGAAAACCTCGATCCAGTTATATCCTTTTCTGATAAATTGAGCTTTTATTCCTAATGACCATTTCTGCTTGGATTCAACATACTGCGGTAATCCAAGAGGCTTTGCCTGAATATAAGTCAGACCGCATGCATTTGTATCCGGTTCGCTCATTTCTTTATTTGGATCGGCTGGTTTTGCAAAACGTGAGAACTTTGAATCCCATTTAATATTATTTGATTGGTCAACATCATTACCAAAATCAGATACAACAAGAGTCTGTAAATTTACTGTTTCCTTCTCACCTGGTGAAAAAGTAAATGAATATAAACCTCCCGCACAAATAAATACTATCACTAAAAGCAAAAATAACCTTATTAAACCAACATTTCCTTTGTATTCCATAGACCTCTCCTTAGATCTTATTTTGCTTTATATAATCTGCTTCACTTTATTATCGTCATCCAGAGTGATAATCTTCGGTTTTATAACAGAAACTTCCTTTTCTTCAATCAGCCCGAATGATGCAATAATAACCCTGTCACCCACTCTGGTCAAATGAGCACCGGCTCCATTCAGACAAATTACCCCGCTTCCGGACTTTCCCGGAATAGCATAAGTAATCAGCCTGGTTCCATTTGTTAAATTCCATACATGAACCTGTTCATAAGGGTGAATCAGTGCAGTCTTCATCAGGCTCTCATCTATGGTAATACTTCCTATATAATCCAAATTTGTTTCCGTTACAACAGCTCTATGTATTTTAGATCTTAAAATTGTCAGTTGCATCAGCAAATAAACCCACTCTTTATATTTATTTTAATATACAAAAAAATTTATGTAAAGGGTTTAAAAGTTATTTTTAGTTTTAATGCATCTTAATTATTTTTTTAATTTAAAAAGAAAAAATATAAATTTTTATTAAATTAATTGAGTTTAATATAATATTTATCCGCCTTTAACCAATATCGGCCTTCTTTTTTTAAAACTTCAAACTTTGAATCTTTAAGTTTATAAGAGATATAAATATTGTAGTCATCCTTAGGCATAAAAATTTGTGAATTATTCATGCCATTCCAATATTTTGTAAACTGAGCCTGTCCATTGATAACATCAACATTTTTGACAGCTCCGATTAAATAATCATAACTCAATGGACTTTTTTTACCAACTGGAAGAGCATATATTTTAAAATCACAATATTTTACACTTTTTCCCTTTCCTAAAACGACAAAGGTCATTTTGATGTATTTTCTTGGAGAAGCTGTTTGATCAGTTAAATCATCTCCTATTTTTATTATTACATTTCCTTTTGTTGAAACTTTTGATTTTTCTTTTTCTGGAACTTCAATAGCTTCATCTTTAATTTCCTTTTCTTTATATACTTTATTTCCTTTTGAAGGAATGACTTTTTCATTCTTTTCAGGCTTTTTTTCAACTATTTGATTATCTTTTAAAGCATTCATTCCAACTTCAGGTTCAACCGGCAGTTTTGTGCTTTCTTTTACTTTTGGCTCTTCATTAGTCTGTATTTTATCTTTAATTGGTTCTGTTAAACTAATATTTGTATTGATAATTTCATTATTACTGATTGAATTCATATCATCTTTAATCAATTCGGTATAAATATCATTTGTTGCAGAGTTGATCTTTTTTCCAAAATTAAAGCTGAATTTCTTCTGACAGCCGCCGATAGTCATAAAAAGCAGTCCTATAAAAATGACTATAATTTTCTTCATGGATTCCTCCCAGGCTTTCTATAAGCCGATTTTTGAATATCTATATGAATAAAGCATTGAGCCGCTCATCATTTTAGGATATATATTAATAGATTTATAGGGCATCCATTTCCCTTTATCAGCCAGTTCAAGAAGTTTAAACACATCAATGCTGTTAGTAAAAAAAGCCGCGGCATAAGAACCATTTTTTACTGCATTAAAAGCCTGATTATCTGAATAGCCATATCCGACTTCACTTTCGTATTGAGACTGGCTGATTCCCAGATATTTATTAAATATAGCCGAATCCAATATTTCCGTATCAGCGATATCATCTTTGACAGTTTGATCAAGGTTAAGAATAAAATATCTGTTTGTGAATCCTTTCATATAAATTCCATAAGAAATGGTTCCTCTGACTATACTGTCATTCAAAACCATCCTGATTTTTTTTCTGGCAAGTTTTTCTGTCTGTGCGTCGTTAAATGTAACTGCCGCTAATTTATATTGCTGACCGAGAGCTTTAATCAAATCAACAGGGTTTTTAATCAAATTCTTAACAAGCCGGTTTACAGGATAAATACGCATTGCCTTATCATAAGCATTAAATAAAGTAACCATAATATAATTGAATTGTTCCTTTCCAGTATATTTTTCACCTTTTGCCGCCATCATTTCATTTTTATATTTTAAAGCGCTTTCATACCTGTATCCATCCATAACATAAAGTACTTTATCATTAAAATATTTTATAATTTCTTTATTTAAACTGCTATGCTCATACTTGTATATTTTATTTAAATTTCCATCACTGTCATTATACATAATCAAGCTGTTTTTCAATTCATTTTTTTTTGAAGTCAGCAATGAATTTATTTCATTTTTGCTATCTTTATAAAGGCAAACAACTGGCTCTAAATTAAATTGTGTTTCCTTTAAAAGAGCATAACTTTCTTCTGAATATTTTTCGATTGTCTTTTCCTGCTTTTTTATCGTTCCATCATAATTTTCAATTTTTAACAATCCAATAATACCATATCTTTTATATTCAACCCCATCCAGCAATACAGTCTGCTCATTGATATAAAAAGAAGGTGATTTGTCAATAATCAATATATCCCTTAATAACCAGCCGAATAATTTGTGGACCGCATTCTTATATTTCCCGTTGTTTTCACCTTCAGAATATGTGATATTAGAAAAATTATTATTGCTTTCCCTGAGTTTCTTAACCAGGTCATCATTTAAATAATCTGTTGCGGGACATATTACTTCACTAATTTTATTTGTTTTTTCAGGATTATAGTAAACTCCGGAAAAAGTCGCAATTTCGGCCATAATTACCCCTTCCAATAATAAAATATTTCTTTTTTGATAAGCTGTTCAATTGAATTATTAATTCTTCTTAATTCCTTATCGGCAATTTATATATTATTGATTAACCGTTTCAATTTTTTCTTTGCTTTCACTATTTTTCAGTTATTATTATAATAAAAATTCATTAAAAAAACTATTTTATTTGTCATTTTTATTTCACTTGCAGATTTTTATAGAATGTGGCATACTATTTTACTAATTTTGCACAAGGTCTTATATGTTAAATATCATAGCGGCCACATTCAATGATGGTAAATTAAAAGAAATAAAACAGATATTAAATTCAATAAATATAATTTCACTTAAAGATTTAGGATTTAACAAACCTTTAATAGAGAACGGAAAGACTTTTTATGAAAATGCACTGATCAAAGCTGAAATAATACATGATTATTACAAAATTAAATATCAATATGCCTATGTTCTTTCCGATGATTCGGGTCTTGAAATTACAGCTCTTAACGGGAAACCCGGCGTCTATTCCGCGCGTTATGCCGGAGAAAATTCAACACAGGAAATGCTCATTGAAAAAGTATTAAATGAAATGAAAAATATTCCATCCGAAAGAAGAGAAGCGCGATTTGTCTGCTCTATGGTCTTATTTCCTCCAGAAAGAAAAATATATCACTCGGAAGGTTTTTGTGAAGGAAAAATAAGCGAAGTACCAAAAGGAACAAACGGTTTCGGATATGATCCCATATTTTTATTAAAAGAATATCATTACAATAAAACAATGGCGGAAATCTCCGATCAGGAAAAAAATAAACTTTCTCATAGAAAAAAGGCGCTTGACGGTATAAAAAAAATAATTAATCGGCAGGAAAATAATGGAAAGTAAAGATATACAGTTTCAAATAAATGCCTATCTTAAAGAGGAATGGGTTCAAATAAATTCAAATACTCATATTGGTCTTTCGGAGAAAGCCCTTAAATTAAAGGCCCTTGAAAATAATTGTTTAAAATGTACAAAATGCAATCTCTATAAAACCGCGACGAATCTTGTATTTTCAGACGGCAGCCCTGAGGCCGGTCTTATATTTATCGGGGAAGCCCCGGGCGCTGATGAAGACGCTCAGGGAAAGCCTTTTGTGGGTAAGGCCGGTAAACTGCTTACTTCAACAATAGAGCAGTTCGGCTTACCGAGGAAAGCAGTTTATATCTGCAATATTCTTAAACACCGGCCCCCTGAAAACAGAAATCCTCTTCCTGATGAAATAACAGCCTGCACTCCCTATCTTGTCGAGCAGCTCAATATTCTTCAGCCGAAGCTTATTATTACATTGGGTAATTTTTCATCCAGATTTATTCTTAATACCGAGGAAGGCATTACCCGCTTAAGGGGAACAATAAAGCTTTCTCCTCTCGGTTATTCAGTCCTCCCTACTTACCATCCGGCGGCCATCCTCCGTAATATGAATCTTCTAAAAGATTTTCAGAGCGACATTCAAACCGCTTTAAAATTCATCAATAATTAATCTGTGTTTCAATTCTGATATGATGCTTGAATTACCTGTAAAACATCATTATTCATTGATAATTTTCTGAAGAACAATAATATTTGTGTATTCTTCATATATTACCTGAAGAAAAGCAGTATTAGCCTGATAATAGGAAGCTTCCATGTCATTGACTTCAATTGAAGGCGAAGCTCCGGATTTATATCTCTTTTTCGAAAGTTCAAAACCCAATTGCGCCTGGTTTTTAATATCCCGCTGACTTTCAATAATTATATTACCGTTACTTAACTGTTCTAATAAGTTTTTAACTTGAAAGGTGATAGTATCCGTAGTCTGCTTTTTCAGCCATTCCAGTTTTTCAATATTATCCTGTGCTTCCTTTATGCTGTTCTCGGTTTTTGATATTGGAATCCAATCATCTATCGGCATCGTCAATTGGACACCGGTATTCCAGCCGGGGAGCCATTTACGGTCATTATCCATATAATTTTCTTTTTTTAAGTCATATTTATAGTTAAAAAAAGCGCTTACCACCGGAAGTCTTGATCCCTCAACTATCTTTTTATTCAGCTTTGCCATATCAATCGAATACTCAATAGTTTTAAATGTTAAATTGTTGGACAGGGCTTTTGAAAGAGCTGCGTTATAAGGAATATCCGTTTCAAGTGTATTTGTTATATTGAAAAAATTCCCTATGAATTCCACATCACCGGCATTATCAAAACTCAATTGCTCGCATAAGGCATTCATTGCTATTGACTCGGCATTATTCAATTTTAACAGCTTCGGGATATAAGTTTTATACTGGACTTCAGCTTTGATCTTATCGTATTCGGATATATAGCCTCCTTTAAAATTTGATAAAATTTCATTATACCTTTCCTGAAAATGACTGACTAATTCTTCAGTCAGACGCACATTTTCCTTTAATAGAAATAGATTATAGAACAAAAGCTTTACGGCAGCCTCCACCTCATTTTGTTTGTCTTTCAGCCGGAGTTTCACCATTTCCAGATTCATTTTTTTAAGCTCCATTGAATTCCACAGCCTGAATCCTGAAAAGAGCGGTTTTGAAACGCCGAGGGTTACAGAATAGTTATCAAAAAAAGCATTTGTTATTTTATTCGTCTCTATAGTGATTTGAGGCGGGAAACCTGTGGCGGAAATATTCCCCGGAGAATCGATTATAGAACCTTCTATTGTAGTTGAATCTATATAATTCGCACCCGCATTCAGGGCAATATCGGGTATCCAGAAATCGCCGACTGTCTGGGAATACTGCGCTTCGGCTATCTTTGCATCCGATTCATACTGCTTGATCTGCGTATTATTCTTTAAAGCAATTTCCAAAGCGTTATCAAGAGTTATGGTGAGCGCTTCAGCCGAAATAAATTGATGAATGTCCAATAAGAATATAATAAAAATCATATAAATTTTGATATATTTCATATACTGCTCCTTATAAAATACAGTTTGAATCAACTCAATTAAACAAGTTTATCACTATGCTTCTTAACATTTGTTACAAAAACATCTTCAAGGGTCGGATGGATCATATTCAGTTTGTATTTTTTAATATTTTTTTTATCAAGAGCCTCTTTTAACAGCGGATTAATTTTCAAGCCCTTTTTACAGAGAATATGAATATCGCTCCCAAAAATAGCGGATTCATCAATAAAGTCCAGCCTGCTGATAATATCAAAGACTTCTATAAAGTTATCTACTTTAACGGCATAAACATCAAAAGGCATATTGGACTTTAGATTTTCAGGAGAATCCAGGGCTATAATAACACCGCCCAATATCAGGGCTATTCTATCGCAATGTTCTGCCTCATCCATATAATGTGTAGTCACAAACACAGTCTTCCCTTCCTCTGCAAAAGAATAGATCAGGTCCCAGAAATTCCTGCGCATGATCGGGTCAACACCTGAGGTCGGCTCATCAAGGAATAAAACTGGCGGATTATGTAGAATGGCTCCTCCCAGCGCCAGACGCTGTTTAATACCGAGCGGAAGGCTTTTGACCATTTTATCTTTCACATCCTTCATTTCCGTCATTAAAGAAATTTCATCAATCCTTTTTTTTATATTACCTTCGCTTAATCCATAAATAGCTCCGAAGAATTCCAGATTTTCCTTTACGGTCAGGTCATCATAGAGAGAAAACTTTTGCGACATATAGCCGATGCTTTTTTTAATACTGAACTGCTCTTTTACAATATCAAAGCCGTTGACATGCCCCCCGCCGGATGTCGGAGCGATAATACCGCAAAGCATTTTTATCGTAGTGCTTTTCCCGGCACCGTTCGGTCCGAGAAAACCGAATATTTCCCCTTTATCAACAGAAAATGTAATATCATTGACGGCTGTAAAATGATCGAATTTTCTTGTTAAGTTATTTACATCCACGACAGCGTTCATTATTCAAGCCTCCTGTTGAACCTTCTCACACTCATGAAAAATAAAAAAAATCCGAGAATTGCCAGCGCGAGCAACTCCTTCCATAATTCAATAAATCCGGTGCCTTTTAAAAATATCCCTCTGACAATAGTCACAAAATATCTCATAGGGTTGATGAATGTAATATACTGCATCACATCCGGCATAGAATAAATGGGAAAAATGAACCCGGAAAATAAGGTTGAGGGGAGAAAATAAAGAAAAGTTGAAAGAAGCGCTTCCTGCTGGCTTTTGGATATTGTTGATATATAAAGCCCGATGGAAATGGTTGATAAAATGAAAAATAAAGAGGATATCAACATAAAAACATAATTCCCGTTAAAAGGAACTCTAAACCAGAAAATGGCGATGATTGAAATTATAATAACATCAACAAAACTCACAATCATGAAAGGCAGGGTTTTTCCGGCTATCAGCTCAAAAGGCCGGAGCGGGGATACTATCATCTGTTCTATTGTGCCTGTTTCCCTTTCTTTTACAATTGACATTGCTGTCAGCACAATTGTAATAAGCGAGATCAATAACCCGAGTACGGCGGGCAGAAAGAAATTCCTGCTCGACAGATCGGGATTGAATTGGATGCGTTCTTTCAAATCAATATTCTGCCTGAATTTAACTCCCCTGATATTCTTATTTAAAATAAGCAGTTTAATTCTATTATTAAAATAATTTAAAGAATACTGGGCCGTTATTTCATTGACATAAGAGACTATAACAGCAGCCCTGCTTGAATCTGTTCCGTCAACAATCAATTGAACCGTCGAAATCTTTCCGGCTTTTACCCTGGCTGAAAAGCCGCTGCTGATATGAAGAAAGACTTCCGCTTCGCCTTTATCCATGATTTCATTCAGCTCTTTCTGTGAATTTAAATCCTTGTAAATATCGAAATAGCTGGAGCCTGTAAACTTGGATATCAGCTCCCGGCTCATAAAACTCATATCTTCATCCAGTATGACCATTTTCACTTCTTTTACATCCGTACTGACGGCATAACCGAATAAAAGCAGAAGCAAAATAGGCGCCGCGAAAATCACAAGGCGCATCCTGAAATCGCGGAACATCTGCTTGAATTCCTTGATTAAAAAAGCTTTCAGTAAAGTTAATCGGATCATATTAAAAACTAATCCTCCGGTAATTTCATTATTATATTTTTCAGACTGATAAGGCTTACTACCAGAGCAAAAATAAAAAGAAAAACGATCTGCGCCCAGAGGAGCGTATACCCTATCCCTTTTAAGGCAATGCCTTTCATGTAAATGATCAGATACTTGGCCGGGATCAAATAAGTGATCATCTGGACAAAGAAAGGCATATTTTTAATGGGAAAAACATATCCGGATAATATTAAAGAAGGAAGATAAGTCAAAATGACCGCAGCCTGAACTGATAAAACCTGCGACCGTGTCGCCGAGGAAATCAATATGCCTAGGCTGGATGTACCGACTAAAAAGAGAAGAGCTACCAGGTATAATTCCACGAAACTCCCCCTGATCGGCGCTTGAAAAACAAAGTGGCCGATGCATACTGTCGCGATTAAATCAAAAAGAGCTATAAATACATAAGGAAATAGTTTTCCCAGGAATATTTCATGCCTGCGGAGCGGGGTTGTGATGAGGCTTTCCATCGTGCCCCTCTCCCATTCCCTGGAAATTGTAAGGGAAGTAATAAGTGCGGAAATAATGGACATAATAATGACTATTATTCCAGGAACGATAAAATTCCGGCTTTTTAATTCTGAATTATACCAGATCCTGGCCCTCATATCAACCGGCAAAGAAAGATCTGATATTCCATAAAGATTCATTTCACTGACTTTTTTAACCCTGTTAAACTCGAAAAGAATATTTTTTACATAACCGAGAGCGACCGTCGCTGAAGTCGCGTCAGAACCATCTACAATAAGCTGAACATCTGCTTTTTTTCCGGTTTTAAAATTTTTCTCAAAGTTCTCGGGTATGACCAGGGCCATAATGATATCGCCGTTATTGATCATCCTGTCTATTTCATTATAATTATTTACATAGGTATATAAAGTGAAGTATTCAGTATGGGAAAAATTATCCAGCAATTCCCTGGAAAGGGCCGTCCTGTCCTGATCATATACAGCCATACTCACATGTTTAACATCCATGGTGAGCGCATAACCGAATAGCAAGATCAGTAAAACCGGCAGAATAAGCGATAAAATCATGCTTCTGATATCCCGCCTGATCTGGATCCATTCTTTTTCGGCAATTACCAGTATCCGGCCTAATGATCTGATCAAACCCTTCATAATTTTTGCCTCGACGACAGTATTTCGACAAAACAATCTTCCAGCCCGGGTGAATTCTCCCGGAGTGAAATCACCTTAATATCTTCTTTATTTAAAATATTTTTTATTTTATTTCCAGCGGATTGAGCGTCATCAACAAATAATTTAAGCGTCGCTCCGGTTATAATAACGCTGCTGAATTCATCATAATTCTTTAAAACACGTTCGGCTTTACGCGAATCGGATGTAATTACCTCAATAAATTTTTTTATTAATTTTGTTTTAATAACCTGGGGATTTTCCTCCGCTATGATCCGGCCGTTATGTAATAATGCGACGCGGTTGCATCTCTCCGCCTCATCCAGATAGGCTGTGCTTATGACAATTGTGACGCCTTCGCTTAACAGATCATATAATATTTTCCAGAATTCCCTGCGGGAAATCGGGTCCACCCCGTTTGTCGGTTCATCCAGGAGTATAATGTCCGGATTATGAACCAGACAGCAGGCAAGTCCGAGCTTCTGCTTCATACCGCCGGATAATTTTCCTGCGCGTCTTTTCTTAAAAGGCTCAAGATTACTGAATTCATAGAGTTTAATTAATTTATTTTTTATTTCCTTATTTTTTACTCCGAATAATTTTCCAAAAAAGAATATATTCTCCTCGACAGTCAGGTCTTCATAAAGACCGAATTTCTGAGGCATATATGCAAGATGTTCCTTTAATAAATAGGTGTTTTTAAAAATACTCTCCCCATTTATTAAAATCGTTCCTTTATCCGGTATTAATATACCTGCCATCATGCGCAGAAGCGTGCTTTTGCCTGCCCCGTCAGGACCGACAATTCCGAATATCTCACTTTTAGACACTTGAAAAGAAACCCCGTCTATGGCTTTCTGCGCTTTAAAAGTTTTAATGATGTTCTTTACTTCAATCAATTTCAATTCTCCAGATAAATTACAGCATCAGCCGGCATTCCGGGCTTTAAGGATTGATCTGTGTTGTCCAGAACAATTTTAACGGCAAACATCAGCTTTACCCTTTCATCCTTTGTCTGAATTGTTTTAGGGGTGAATTCGGCTTTGTTTGCGATAGCGGATACTTTTCCGATAAAATCCTTTTTAGGAAAAGAATCCACATGGATGACAGCTTTCATGCCCAGCCGGACCAGGCCCAGTTTTTTTTCATCAACATATATCTTGATAAAAACTTTTTTTAAATCAGCCATTGTCAGAATTGCCGATCCCGGGAATGCCATCTCGCCTATTTCCAGATTTCTTTCAAATATAGTACCGTCTATAGGCGAATAAATAACAGCGTTTTCAATATTAGCGGTTATTAAATCATTATCAGCTTTAGCAACCCGGTAAACAGCTTCAGCATTATCCAGTTCCTTTTTTGAGACAGAACCTATGCCGAACAATTCTTTAACCCTTTTCAAGTTCTGTTCGGCGTTTTCCAGGTTTGCCCTGGCAGAAAAACGCTCCGCTATCAGTTCATCATATTCCAGCTTGATGATCAGTTGCCCTTTTTTCACTTCGCTTCCTTCATCAAAAGGCAGTTCGGCAATCATTCCAGCGATTTTCGAGCTGATCTCTATCTCAGTTACTTCAATGGTGCCCGACCCTTCAATATTTTTATTGCTTATATTCAAATTCCTGAAAATTTCAAAATAAAGAGTCGCCAATATCAGGACAACAACTGCTGCAGCGATAGGAATTATTGCTTTGCTTTTCATATTCTCCTCCTTTCAATTTTACTATATCTAGGCAGTTCCAAAAACTCAATTATTTAGAACTGCCGACATTGTTTTGAATCATGCGACTGCTAAGTTCGCTTCGCGAACTCAACGCAGTAGCGTCATTTACATTAACCAAAAAGTTATTTAAATCCAGTGCAGTTCCAAAAACTTAAGGTTTTTGGAACTGCACTTTATTTAATTTCTTGATGAACAGTTCTTAGTAAACTATCAGAAAATTTCTCAA
This sequence comes from uncultured Spirochaetota bacterium, assembly GCA_963835575.1. Lineage (GTDB taxonomy): Bacteria > Spirochaetota > Brevinematia > Brevinematales > JAOACQ01 > CAVYGN01. The sequence goes on from CAWIGG010000002.1 coordinate 1,175,276, forward strand.
TAAAAACCTTTTTAATTTTTTTCATATCAATTCCATAACCCATGCTGATCTCTTCAGAAAGGCTGTAAAACATAATAAGCGGAATACCCTGGAAAAAAAGCATTTTGACAATAAATTCTTCTTTATCTTCATTATTCTGGACATCCCTTTTCATCATTTCAAAAATGGCATCATAAAAAGCTTTCAATAGACCCATTACAAGATTCGCATCGACATTTTTTCTCAAAACTTCTGAAAGAATTAAACGTATGAAAGCTTTTTCCTGTCCGATTGTTTCATCCAGCTTGGCAACAAGCAATTCCGGCAATATTTTCTTTTCATTTTTTAAACTCTCCAGAGCTTCACTTAACTTTATTTTAGCATTTTCTATTATCTTGCTTATTAATTCTTTTAAGATATTTTCCTTGCTTTTAAAATGATAATAAAGCATCACTTTGTTGACCTGCGCTTTCGCAGCGATATCATCCATTTTTGTTTTATCATAACCATTTTCAATAAAGATATCTCTGGCAGCCGTCAGTATTTTTTCTTTTGTATCAGCAGTTGACTGCTTTTTTCTCATGTTATACCCCTAATTTATACTCAGTATTTAAACTCATAGTTTAAAGTAACAGTATAATTATAATTTAATTCTATTTGACTGTCAAGGGTGGAAATAAAAATCTATCATTTTTTTTTTAACTGTTTTATAATAATAAAAAGAGGAATGATATGAACCCGTTAACGACAGCCAGCTCCGGTATTGCGGGGTTTGATAATATAATAAATTTTCTCCGTATGGGGGACAATGTAGTCTGGCAGGTCGATGAGATCAGCGATTATAAAAATTTCGCTGTGCCGTTCGTCCAGAACGCGATCAAAGAAAATAGAAGGATTGTCTATATCCGTTTTGCAAAACATCCTCCTATTGTTCCAGAGAATTTCAATATTCCCGTATATGAACTGGATATGAGCAGCGGTTTTGAAGGCTTCACTTCTCATCTGCATAAAATCATTAAAGAAGAAGGAAGGGATGTCTATTATGTATTTGACTGCCTTTCTGATCTTCTTTCAGCATGGGCAACAGATTTGATGATCGGTAATTTTTTCATGATCACCTGCCCTTATCTTTTTGAACTCAATACAATCGCTTATTTCGCCCTTTTAAGGAATTATCATTCTTTTAAAACCATAGCCCGTATCCGCGACACGACACAGCTGCTCCTGGATGTCTATAACATCAAATCCAAAATTTATATACACCCGCTTAAAGTATGGAACCGCTATACTCCAACCATGTTTCTGCCGCATCTGGGCGATAAGGACCGTTTTACGCCATTAAAAAACAGCGTCGATGCGGCCAAGCTATTTTCTTATCTTTCCAGGAAAGGCATTGAAAACGCGACCAGAAACCTGGATTATTGGGACCGCCTCTTTTTAAAAGTCGGTGAAATGATTGAAAATAAGGTTTCCGGTAATGAAGAATTTGAAATGATCCAGCAAATCTGTAAAATTATGATAGGCAGGGATGACAGGGTCATTAATCTATTCAGTAAATATTTTTCTTTATCCGATCTACTCCAGATTAAATCCCGCCTGATCGGTACCGGATTCATCGGCGGAAAAGCAGTCGGAATGCTTTTAGCGCGCAATATTCTTCAAAAAGATACTTCAGAAGACTGGCAGCAGCTTCTCGAACCGCATGATTCCTTTTATATCGGCTCGGATGTATTTTACAGCTACATAGTCCAGAACGGCTGGTGGAAGATGCGGATGGAACAAAAAACTGAAGCAGGGTATTTTGATACCGCACATATACTGAAAGATAAGCTCCTGCATGGCGAGTTTCCCGAGGAAATCAGGGAGCAGTTCATACAGATGCTGGAATATTTCGGCCAATCGCCCATAATAGTCCGTTCCAGCAGCCTTCTTGAGGACAGCTTCGGCAACGCCTTCGCTGGAAAATACGAAAGCTTCTTCCTTGTCAATCAGGGAACGCCCGATGAAAGATACGCTCAATTTGTCGAGGCTGTCAGGCAGATATACGCCAGCACAATGAATGACGATGCGCTGGCATACAGGCTTCAGAGAGGTCTGGCCTTTATGGATGAACAGATGGCGCTTCTGGTTCAGAGAGTGTCAGGTTCATACCACCAGAAATATTTCTTTCCCGATCTTGCCGGTGTCGCCATATCTTACAATACTTTTGTATGGAAGGAAAATATGGATCCGAAAGCAGGCATGCTCCGTCTTGTATACGGCCTGGGCACAAGGGCTGTCAACCGAGTGGAAAATGACTATCCACGCATTGTCGCGCTGGATATGCCGCTTTTAAAACCCCATTCCGGTATGGACAATACAAGGCTTTTTTCACAGCATGAAGTTGATCTGCTGAATATCAAGGAAAATAAACTTGAAACAATCCCGTTCTTCAGGCTTATAAAGGAAGAAACCCAGTTAAAACTGGACCTTATTGCCGCCAGGGACTATGAAACAACACAGAGGATCAGGGATTCCGGTTCGCATGACGAAGCCTGGATAATAACATTTGACGAACTCTTTACTAAAACAAATTACACGGCATTGATGCAGAAAATACTCAAAATACTGGAAAATAAATATAATTATCCCGTTGATATGGAATTCACCGCAAATTTTACCCAGGACAATGCGCTTCAGATAAACGTTCTGCAGTGCCGTCCTCTTCAAACACAGGGAAACTATAAGAAAATCGATATACCCGCTGATATAGCTGAAAACAAAATCATTTTTCAGACTGAGGGCAACTTTATGGGCGGCAGCATCAATCAGCCGATTAAACGGATTATATATGTTGAACCGCAAAAATACGGTGATCTCAATCTTTCTCAAAAATATGATGTCGCGAGACTGATCGGCAAAATAAACCGGCAGATTCAGGATAAAAACACTCTCCCTGCCCTTCTCCTGGGGCCGGGAAGATGGGGATCAACAACGCCTTCGCTCGGTGTGCCTATCAGTTTTTCTGAAATTAACAAAATAGCCGTACTGGTGGAAGTAGCCCATACCATAGCCGGGCTTATGCCCGAACTTTCCTTCGGAACTCATTTTTTCCAGGACCTGGTGGAAACGGGAATTTTTTATGCTGCCATTTTCCCTGATAAGAATAATGTGATTTATAATATTGAGCAGTTGAAGAACAATCAGAACCTTGTCGGACAATTAGTACCGGACATGAAGAGCTATGAAGAAACAGTAAAAGTTTATGATTTTAATGACGATATTCCTCTTCTTCTCGCAGACCTGACTTCGCAGAAATTAGTTCTATACTTTAAAGAAGCAGAGGAATAACATGAGAAATATGATCTTTATTGTTCAAGAAATCCGAAAACAGGCTCGCCCGCTGCCGGATGCCATACGCTGTCTAATTCAGGCTGTATAAGCCTTATAGCGCCTTCCTCACTCGATACGAAAAGCGTTTTACCTTTTTTTGCCGCCACCAGAGGTCTGAGCTTAACCCTGTCCGAGAGGGCCATAAAACCGCCGTCAAAGCCGATGATAAAAGCGAAAGGCCCATTCAGAAGAAGGCTCCCATAGACAATCCTGAGCTGTGTATAGAGCTGTTTCGATTCTTCATCCATAGAATCAATATCCTTCCAGAACGGCGAGGCAAAAATCTTCGCCACTATATCCCAGGGCAGATTATGCCTTCGTTTTAAAAGATCGACCGCATAGGCGACCACTTCGGTATCAGTTCTCATCGTGCATTCATATCCATAACTTTCAAGATATCTCCGGTTGATTCCATAGGATGATATTTCACCGTTATGAACAACGGAATAATTCAGCATGGTAAAGGGATGAGCTCCGCCCCACCAGCCGGGAGTATTTGTCGGAAAGCGGCTGTGCGCGATCCATGTATGGGCCTCATATTCCTCAAGCCTGAAAAAATCACCCAGTTCATGCGCTTCGCCGACGCCTTTAAAGGCCCCCATATTTTTCCCGCTGGAAACCACGAACACACCGTCGATTTTTTTATTGATAAACATGACTTTCGATACTACATAATCATCCGGCTTTTCATGGACCAGCCTAGCGTCGGAAACATGGCAGAAATACCTGAAAAAAAGCGGCGGTTTCGGAATCTTAGGATTCTTTCTGGTCGGTATCTGGTCTTCATAGATAATATCAAAATTTTGCTTAATATAATCCTTCCCCTGCTCCATGGCATAGCTGTCGTCATACATCACATGCAGGGCATAAAAATCCTTATATGTATCATAGAGGCCGTAAACGGCAAAGCCTCCGCCCAGACCGTTGCCCCTTTCCTTCAGGTGCTCTATTCCCTTGATGATATCATTGCCGTTTATTTTCTTCCCATCCTGATTGATAAATCCGATCAATCCGCAGCCTGATATATCCTTTTCGTCGTAAGGAATGGCATCGGCATAATTATATGACATAATTTTATTCCCCTTTATATATCTCAATATAATATTATAAAAATAAAACACAATAAAAACAACTTTTAAAAAATAAAAACAGAGGCGGCAAGATTAATCTTACAAAATCACTGCCGCCTTTTATTATATTATTCCAGGCCAAAGGCGATATTGTTCAATATCGCCTTTGGAAATGTTTTTTAGTATATGAACAGCATTTCCCTGTATTTAGGAAGCGTCCAGTACTCATCGCTGGTTATCTCTTCAAGATGGTCAACAATATCCCTCAGTTCAAACATAACCGGTAATACTTTCTTGCAGTATTCATGGGCCAGATCTTCCATATCAGAAACAGATTTTACTCCGTTCAGATTTTCCTCAAGCTGTTTTATTTTATTCTGCAGGTCAGATATTTTAGCCGCATAACCGTTTAAAAATTCAACCTGTGTTTTTGAAGAAGCTTTATTAAAGCCGTCAACACTTAAAGCGGAACCGATCGATTGCGCGACAGAATTTTGATATTTCAGTACCGAGGGAAGGATCATCGTTTTAGCCATCGTTAATGCCGTTTCGGCCTCAATATTGACTATCTTTGAATACTGCTCCAGGTAAATGTGATATCTCGATTCAATTTCCCTTGCCGATAAAACCCCTGTTTTAGTAAAAATCTCCTTGTTTTTCTTTGACACCAGGTCTTTAAGTGAATCAGGTGTATTTTTCTTATTCGGCAGGCCTCTTTTCTCCGCTTCTTTTTCCCATTCGGGATCATAATTATTACCTTCAAACCGGATGGCTTTTGTTTCTTTAATCGCTGGAACAATTGTCTCCATTACCGATTTGTTTAAATCCATTCCCTTTTTCATATTCGCTTCAATTGTGTCGGCAAATTCATTCAGCATTGTGGCTATGACCGCATTGAGCGTATAATTTGCCGCCGCGATGGATTGCGATGAGCCGACTGCCCTGAACTCGAATTTATTGCCTGTAAAGGCAAAAGGGGATGTTCTGTTCCTGTCCGTTGTGTCTTTGCTGATTACCGGCAGCTTGCTGAGGCCCAGGTCGATAATCTGCTTGTCATCGTAATCCTGTTTTTTATTAGTTTCGATGCAGTCCAGAATTTGCGTCAGCTGTTCGCCGAGAAACACGGAAATAATAGCCGGAGGAGCTTCGTTGGCCCCCAATCTGTGGTCATTTGCAGCGGAAGCAATCGAAGATCTCAGTAAATCGGCGTATTTGAAAACACCCTTTATTGTGGCTATTAAGAATGTCAAAAACTGGAGGTTTTCATGCGGCGTATTACCCGGCTCCAGAAGATTATTGCCTTCGGAATCTGATAACGACCAGTTATTATGCTTACCCGAGCCATTGATGCCGGCAAAAGGTTTTTCATGGATCAGCAAAGCCAGGTTATGCCGCGCCGCTATCTTTTTCAAAGTCTCCATTACCAGCTGATTATGGTCCGTTGCCACATTACTGTCCTCAAAAATCGGCGCTATCTCAAATTGAGCGGGAGCCACTTCATTGTGTCTTGTTTTTGAAGGAATCCCCAGTTTAAAAAGCTCCGTGTCCACATCCTGCATAAACGCGATGATTCTTTCCCTGATGCTGCCGAAATAATGGTCTTCCATCTGCTGGCCTTTCGGAGAACTTGCGCCGAAAAGGGTGCGTCCGGTGAGAAGCAGGTCTGGTCTTCTGTTATAATAAGCCCTGTCTATGAGAAAATATTCCTGTTCAGGTCCTACTGTTGAATATACCCTTGTGGCTATATCATTTTTAAAAAGCTTTAACACTCTAAGGGCCGCTTTGTTGATTGCCTCCATTGAACGGAGAAGAGGGGTTTTTTTATCAAGAGCCTCACCAGTATAAGAGAGAAATATAGTCGGTACGCAAAGTGTAGCCCCGGTGGCATTCTCTATAAGGAAAATCGGTGATGTCGGGTCCCAGGCTGTATAACCCCGGGCTTCAAATGTCGCTCTGATGCCGCCGCTCGGGAAGCTGGACGCGTCCGGTTCTCCCTGGCTCAGGTTTTTTCCGGAAAAACGGTTGATCGGCATACCTTCTTTATCAAAACTGAAAAAGCTGTCATGTTTTTCAGCGGTCAGGCCTGTCATAGGCTGGAACCAGTGTGTAAAATGGGTAGCGCCCTTGCTGATCGCCCATTCCTTAACGCCATGCGCTACTTCTTCCGCCAGCTGGTCATCAATTTTTCCGCCTGACTTGATAATGTTTTTTAACTTCTGATAGGCTGAATAAGGCAGGAATTTCCTCATTGCCGTATCATTAAACACATTCTGCCCGAAGATATCCGCCGGAGAAATACCTTTAACTGTTTCACCATAACGGTACTTCAGGCTATTTTTTTCCACTATTTCCTTGATGGCATCTTCTCGACTATTCATTTTTATCTCCTTTTATTTTAATAATCAATCAAATATTATAAGGACAATTATTATAACAAAAATCATATAAAAACTCCAGAAAATGTTATAATTCAACCTTCTTTCCATTGATAATTTTGATTGATTTTCATATACTATTGCTGATCAAAACTAATACTTCTTATTTAAGGAAGCCGGTATGTTCAATATACAGGAAGTTAAAAAACAGATCCTGCAATCAAGCGATTATCTCAGGCTGTTGCTTGAAAATAATCCTGATCTCTGGAAGGAAATTTATACTTTCCTCTCTCAATCCGATGAAAAAGTTCCTCAGGAATATACAAATGATTATTATTATAAAAAACACTCTTTTCCTAAGGTTGATGAAGATCCTGAAAAGATGTTTTTAAACATCCGGAAAATCAAAAATAAAGAATTAGCGATCATAGCTTTTAAAGACTTTCTTTTTAATAATTCTGTTTCAATGACTCTTATTTTCCTGTCCAGACTGGCTGATTTTTGTATTGATTGGTCAATCCGCAGCGTTCTAAATATTATGCATGAAAAAAATTACATCGGCTATGATAAATTGAAAAATAACATAATGATCATCGGGATGGGTAAACTCGGCGGGAATGAACTGAATATCAGTTCCGATATCGACCTTATCTTTCTTGGAAAAGATGAAATCATTCAGGATGATGCCTTCAGGAAGGAACTTGAAACATTTCTTACACATTTTCTTGATTTCCTGAACCGTACATCTCAAGAAGGATTTCTATACCGTGTCGATATGAGGCTAAGGCCGGAAGGTGAAATCGGGCCTCTTATTATGGGTTTTCAAAATGCGCTGGAATATTATAAAGAAAGAGGCCGTCAATGGGAATTGCAGGCAATGATAAAAAAAAGGCTGCTATGGGGAAATGATTTGCTATATCAAGAGTTTGTTTCATCAATGGATAAACTAATTTATCAGCATCACCAGCCTCAAAAGATCCTCTTTGATATCTGGAATATCAAAAATGAAATTGAAAAACAATTTTTGAATAAAAATACTGAATTCAATATCAAGCTTTCTCCCGGCGGCATCCGGGATATTGAATTTATAATACAATTTCTACAGCTTATCCATGGTATTAGATATCCTGAAATAAGGAATGCTAATTCTCTTTCAACCCTCAATTCTTTAAAAACTTTCAATATAATTACACCGGATGAATTCAATACCCTGAATTCCAGTTATATAATTTTAAGAAAAATAGAAAATATCCTTCAGCTCATAAATAATACATCAGTACATTCTCTACCTGGGAAAAAAGGAATAATAGAAAAAGTTTTCAAACCATGGAAGATTGAGGGGTTTGACTTTCCCAATGAAGATTATGAAATTGAATTTAAAAATAAAGTAAATACAATTATGTCGAATGTCAGGACCATTTTTACGGCTCTATTCGATGAAACGATCAGGTATATAAAATTAAAAGATAATCTCCTGTCCCAATATCAGGATATTCCCGGAGAATTACTGGAAGATCATTTTCTAAGAATGGACAGCGAATATTTTCTCCGTTTTCAGGAAATGGATATTTACAAACACATAAAAATGATAGAAAAGCTTAATCTAAATAATCTCGTTGAACTGGAAATCAACAAAAATAAAGAGGAAATATGGTCTCTGACTATTGTTGCCTTTGATTATTATTATGAATTTTCAAAAATAGCCGGTTTGATCTCGGCTAATTTTTTAAAGATACTCAGCGGCGAATCATATACATACGGTGAGTATTCTTCACAAAAAGATGAGAAAGAGGAACCATTCTACAGACGGAAAAAAAAGCAGATTTATTTCTTTTCATCAGAAAAAAAAGCACCGTCACTCATTTACAGAAGAAAGATCGTATGTTATTTAAAAGTACAAATGCTTGAAACTATTCAAAAAAACGCAACCCATTTTGATAATATACTTCCTGACTGGGACCAGTTTAAAAAAGAATTGAATTATATTCTTCATTGTCTTGAAACAAATCAAACGAGAAAATCTGAAGAATTTTTAAATAATAAAATTCTGAGCCTTATATCAAAACTGCCGATTACCGATATAAAGCCTCTTTCACCTGTCGAAATTGAAGTGGATAATGAGAGCAGCCGGCAATATACTATCCTGAATATTTACTCAAAAGACAGCTTTGCATTTCTATATACTTTTACTAATGTTTTGGCTTTGAGAAATTATTATATCTATAAAATTGAGATAGATACTCAAGATGATAAAGCTTTTGACCGGCTGTTCATATTGACCCGGGATGGAAAAAAGATAATAGAGGCAAATAATATAGAAAATTTAAAAATAGCCGTCGCATTCATAAAACAATACTCATCTCTATTACAAAATGCCGTTAATCCTGATAATGCGCTCCGTTATTTTGACGAGCTTCTTTCCAGAATACTGGAATCAAGTGAGAAAAAGGAACTGCCGATTTTGGGTCAGCAGGATGTACAGGAAAAACTTGCCACTATTTTCGGCATAAGCGATTATTTCTGGGAAGACTTCATCCGTGTGCAGTATACAGACATGCTGCCCATACTTAATGATCCATCAATAGAGTATTCCTTTTCAAAGAAAGAATTAATTGATCGTTATAATCACATCCATTTGCTAAATGAGCCGATGCAAACTGTTAACCTGGATGATTTTAATATACGGATCAATGAATTCAAAGACAGGGAAATGTTCCGCATCGATCTTCGGCAAATCTTAAAAAAGATCGAAATGATACAATTTTCTATAGAGCTGACAGAACTGGCCGAAGCGGTTATTGAACTTGCCGTAAAAAAGATAGAAATTGAATTGCTTAAAAAATATTCTTTCCGGCAAATTCCGCCCTGGGCCGTATTTGGTCTGGGCAAGTTAGGCGGCAGGGAGTTGGGTTATGCATCCGATATCGAGGTTATGCTGGTCTATGATAACCCCGGACAATTAAAGGATGCAATTGAAATTGATTCCTATTTTGAAAAAATGATGCAGATGCTTATTCATACGATCCATTCTAAACGGGAAGGTATTTTTGAAATCGATCTCAATCTGCGCCCATACGGTAAATCTGGAAATTTAGCCGTCTCTAAAGCCAATTTTAAAGAATATTTTTCATTAAAGGGACGGGCATATTATTTTGAAAAACAGGCCCTTGTGAAACTGCGCCCGATAGTGAGCAATGAATCCGGTTATTATTTATTTCAGGAAATTGTTAATTACCGTGATCTTTTTGTCTTCAGCGGGGAAAAGCCTGATATTGAAGCCCTGCTCAATCTCAGGGAAAAACAAATCCAGACCTATATTAAAAATTCTCAGGATATTAATATCAAATATTCCCGGGGATGCCTTGTTGATATCGAATACCTTGTCCAAAGCTTTCAAATCGTTTATGGAAAAATTTATCCCGGCTTAAAAAATCCTTCTACAGTGGATGCTATTGACAGCCTATATGAATGCAAAATCATCGATGATTTTGAGCAGAAAACGCTTAAAGAAAGCTATCTTTTTTATAGAAACTTGATAAATATCCTCCGGATGGTAAAAGGCAACGCGAAGGACTTGACTATTTATCCGGAAAATACCATTGAATACGATTACCTGGTCAAAAGAAGCTTTTTTGTGGGAATTATTGAAAAAGAAGTGAAAGAATTACTCGCTGACAAAATAAGAGAATTCAGGAAATCCATCATATCAATTCTAGACATTGAAATGAGTAAACTTAAATAATTAAAGGCGGCATTATTAAATGCCGCCTTTTTTTTATCATTTAAACATCATAGTAAAGGAAAAACTCATAAGGGTGCGGCCTCTGCTGAACAGCCCGCACTTCATTTACCATCTTGTAATCTATCCAGATTTCGATTACATCTTTTGTAAAAACATCGCCTTTAAGAAGCCATTCATGATCATTTTTCAAGTTATTCAGGGCTTCTTCCAATGAACCTGGAACATTTCCGACTTTTCCGCGTTCTTCAGGGGGCAGGTCATAAATATTTTTATCCAGAGGTTCACCCGGGTCAATTTTATTCTGGATTCCATCCAACCCGGCCATAAGCATCGCGGCAAAAGCAAGATAAGGATTGCAGCTCGGGTCAGGAGTCCTGAATTCCAGCCTTTTTGCAGCGGGACTGCTGGAGTACATAGGTATTCTGACTGCCGCGCTTCTATTACGGGCTGAATAAGCCAGGTTTATCGGCGCTTCAAACCCCGGAACAAGCCTCTTGTAAGAATTCATCGTCGGGCATGTAATAGCAACTAAAGCATTAGCATGCTTTAAAATACCACCGATATACCAGAGTCCTTCCTGAGAAAATCCGGCATATTTATTACCGACAAAGATGTTCTTGTCTTTTTTCCATATGCTCTGGTGGCAATGCATTCCACTGCCGTTATCGCCGAACAAAGGTTTAGGCATAAAAGTAACTGTTTTGCCGTTTTTAACAGCGACATTCTTAGTCACATATTTATAAAGAAGCACCTGGTCTGCCATTTTAACAAGATCGGCAAATCGCATATCAATTTCAGCCTGACCCGCTGTTGCAACTTCATGGTGATGTGCCTCAATTCGGATACCGACCTTTTCCAGCATCTGTACCATTTCACTGCGGATATCCTGCAGAGAATCTGATGGCGGAACAGGGAAATAACCCTCTTTATGCCTGATCTTATATCCTTTATTTCCGCCTTCTTCGATCCTGCCGGTATTCCATACACCCTCGTCAGAATCAATATAATAGTATCCTTCTTTTGCATTCTGGCCATATCGTACATCATCAAAAATAAAAAACTCAAGTTCGGGACCAAAATAAACTGTATCGCCTATCCCCGTGCTTTTGAGAAAATTCACAGCTTTCTTTGCTATGTGCCTTGGATCTCTTGTGTAATCCTGAAGAGTAATCGGATCCTTAATATCCGCAATCATTATCAATGTCGGATATTTTGCAAAAGGATCAACTACTGCCGTTGATGGGTCTGGCATAAGAAGCATATCCGATTCATTGATCCCCTGCCAACCGCGGATGGAAGATCCATCAAAACCCAAACCTTCTTCAAAAGGACTTTCATCCTTAAATTCAGATACGGGATAAGTACAGTGCTGCCACATTCCCGGGAAATCCATAAAACGGAGATCAATCTGGACAATGCCTTCTTTTTTAATCAGTTCCAATACACTTTTAGCATCCATATATTATTACCTCCTTTTATATACTGGTATATAAGTGCAACTCTTATGCCAATTAATCTATCATAAGCAATAAATTTATATCTTATTATATGACAAATATTTATATAGTTTTATTAATTCAATTATTGTCTTTAGTAAAATATTATTTGATTATATATTATTCATCTTTTATAATAGTGGTTAAATAATAGACATTTTGAGGTAAAACTATGGATAATAATTATACTAAAGAATTGGAAGAGAAAATAAAACGGCTCAAGCTGATCCAATATCTCACCATCGCTATGAATGAAACTGCGGATTCACAGGATCTTTTAAAAATGATGCTGGATAAATGTATCACCCTGACAGGCGCTGACAGCGGATCCATAATGATTAAAGATCCCAATTCCAAACACCTCCGTTATGAAGTCTTTAAAGGCCTTGATGAAGAAATGGTCATAAAGACACCTATTATTGTAGGAGAGGGGCTGACAGGCACTGTTTTTCAAGACGGCATCCCGCGCCTTGTCAATGATGTCGCCATGGAGCCGGTGTATATCCCTGTCCGTAAGGATATACAATCCGAGCTGGCCGTACCTCTCAGCGTGCATGGGAAAGTGATTGGAGTTGTCAATGTAGACAGCGCCGGGAAAAACGCCTTTACAGAGGACGATGTTGAGCTTCTTCAAACTATTTCAAACCAGGCCGCTCAAATACTAATAAGAACTAATCTTTACCAGGAACTGGAAAGAAAAATCAAATTTAAAGATCTCCTCCTCGACATAGCGCAGAGCATAGAAAAGATATTCGAATTAACGGATTCCTTCGAGATTGTCATGAAAAAGCTGGCGGACAGCTTCGGCATTTTCAGGGGAATGCTGGTCTTATTCGAAAAGGAAGAACCCAATAAACTCTCTGTATTCAGCGCGTATAATATTACTGATGAAGAGATGTCCCGCGGAATTTATCAAGTTGGTGAAGGCGTTGTCGGAAAAGTTGTGGAAACAGGAAAACCTATTTCCATCCCTGATATTATTAAAGATGATTCTTTTCTGAACCGTCTTCAAATTAAAAGAGATAAAAACAGCCCAACCTCTTTTATAGCAGTCCCGATTAAAATTGAAGGTATTGTTGTCGGAGTTATGGCGATCGAAAAACATTTTGAAAATGAAAATATTCTTGAAGACGAAGAAGATATGATGACGCTCATCGCAAATATAATCGCCAATAAAGTAAAAGCATGGGAAAGGATTTTTAAGGAAAAGGAAAACCTGATCGCTGAAAATCTGAACCTTAAAAAGGAATTATTAAAAAATTTTGCTGTGGGCAATATCATCGGCAAGAATAAAAGCATGATATCGGTATTCGAATTGATCAATACGGTTTCTGACAGCAATTCATCAATATTGATCCTTGGTGAAAGCGGCACCGGAAAAGAATTAGTCGCGCAGGCGCTTCATGTCGGCAGCGGCAGGAAGGATGCCCCGTTTGTCAGCATCAATTGCGCTTCCATACCTGAAAATCTTCTTGAATCGGAACTTTTCGGTTATAAAAAGGGCTCTTTTACCGGGGCAATCAGCGACAAAAAAGGTAAATTTCAGCTGGCTAACGGCGGGACTGTTTTTCTGGATGAAATCGGCGATATGCCCCTTTACCTTCAGGCAAAACTTCTCCGCGCCATCCAGGAGAGGGAAATCGAACCGCTCGGCAGCGAAGTAAAAGTGAAAATAGACATACGCATTGTCTCGGCAACTAATAAAGACCTGGATAAATTGATAAAAGACGGGAAATTCCGCGAAGACCTTTATTACCGTTTAAATGTTGTCGAAATACTCATTCCTCCTCTCCGTGAAAGAAAGGACGATATACCGTTATTAGTGAACCATTTCCTTAAAAAATACGCCCAAAGGGACAGTAAAAATGTCCATGGGATCTCCCAGGAAGCCCTAAGGCTTCTCCAGAGCTATAATTGGCCCGGGAACGTCCGTGAACTGGAGAATATCATTGAAAGGGCTGTTCTGCTCTGCCGCACTCAGACAATAGAAGTAAATAACCTTCCTCCTTTCCTGATGGATATTGAGGAAGTGCCGGATATTCATATCAGTAAATGGATAGAGGGTTTTATAAAAAATCCTTCTTTCAGCGGCAAGCTTTATGAAAAAATCATCGGTCATGTGGAAAAGGAATTGATAGCCAAATCGCTTATTTTTAATAACAGAAATAAAGTGAAAACTTCTGATTTTCTCGGGATTAACCGGAACACGCTGAGAAGTAAAATGGAAGATTATAACATTAAGATGTAAAAAGCAGCGGTTTTGTCTTGTATTAAGGCCAATTTATTTAATCCGTTTGTTATTTGCTCAATCCAATAAATGACAGCATCCTTTCTATCTCTGTGCCGCTCCGGTATGAATAAAAAGCTTTTTCCTTACCGCATTTTGAGCAAGCCGGATAAGATAATATATTATCTTCCCGAATGCCTTCCATTATCAATTCGCTTTTTACCATCTCTTTTAAATCAAGATAATATTTACCATTTCTTAATTCATAATGAACTGTATTTAAACTATCTATTAATTCTTTCCCGACTTCATAACAGCACTTATTAATATGAGGACCAATCATTATCATTAATTTTTCTCTTTCAATCCCCAGTTCTTTATTAACTGAACTGATCATATTTAAATGGATCTTTTTATTAACACCTCTCCAGCCGGCATGAATAACTCCTGCGAAACTCCTTTTTTGATCCGTATAAAAAATCGGTATACAGTCAGCGGTCAATACTCCCAGAAGTATATCTTTTTGAGAAGTAAATAGACCATCACCCTCAATTAATGAATTATTAACAAATTCTTTTAAATTTATGGAATTGATATAATGAATAATATCAGAATGGATCTGCTTTAATGTAATAAGGGAGGAGAATTTTAGATCTTGAATAATTTTATTCCTATTTTCGTTTATTTCTTTAATTACTTTGGAATTTCCGGCCGTATGGACGGCATAATTCATTCCCTTTAATGTCGTTCCGCAGATAATCCCGCTTTTACAGAAATCCGAGTAAAGAATAAACCCGCTATTTATCATTTTTTGTAACTATCCAGCCGCATATTTAATAGCGGAGCCGTTCAACGCGTCAATAAGGGCTTGATAAACACTGACGCCCATCTTTTTTACTGTAGATATATAACCCCTGATTCTGCAAAAGGCAGCCGCTCCATTCCAGCTTCTGAATGTACCTGATATTTTCTGCTGGACTTTTATCATTCTGATATCCCGTTCCGCCAAATTGTTGCTGAATGGAACATCTTTTTCCCGCATAAATAAAAGGACAGATTCTTTATATTTTCTTAATCGGTCTAATAGGCATAAAACCTTGCCCCGCTTTTTTCTGCCGCGTTTAACAAGTCCTTCCGGCTTTTCAGGCGTTGGATTTACAGCAAATCCTTTCGCGATGATCCGGTCATATTCCGTATCATATTCTATAATCCTTTCCGCCGGTATTGGAAAACTTGCCTCTTTATCATTCTTAATCCTTATAAGAAGATTACCCATCTCCTTAGCCCATTCCTGACCCATTTCCTCATGTATCCAGATTAGCTCTCTCAAATGGTGTACATTACACAATCCATGACGGCATAAGAATTCCAGATAACTTTTCCATCCATCGTGGATAATAATACCGGTAAATCTTGTGAGAATGTCCATCGCACGCATCGCCTCTGTGCCGCGTTTGTCATGAGAAAAATAATAGGTAAAACGTTCATTCGAGGCAACATGGAGCCATTTTAATAACCCTTTTATCCGAATACCGGTTTCATCACAGTGAAGAACCACTTCTTTTAGTATCAGTTCTATGACTTTCTGTTCATACTCTTCTAATTTATTGTAGGTCTCCCGGATAAATCCTTCAATCGTTGCCTTGCTGAGCGGCACTCCCAATAAACATTCGGCGTATTCCGAAAGCCTTTCATAGGGTATCAACCCATATGTTTTCATATAGACCAGATGCGCTTTAATGTTTTTTCCATACTGTGCCTTATTGGTTATGCCTTCCGGAAACTCCGCCGTTACTCTCGCACCGCAATGCGGACAATCTTTTACTTCCGAGCGATGTTCGGTAACTTCCACTTTTATCGGAGGTATATCGAACACCTGCCTTCTTTCCGTCCGCTTAACTGATTCGGAACTTAAATCAATTCCACAACAGGAACATTTTTCAACCTGATGTTCTATGATCTTATCAGGGCTTTCTACTTTCTTCAGAGTATTTCCCTTATGTCCAAACTGGCCGCCTTGTTTTTTACCGCTCTTTTTCCGTAAATTCTTTACTGTATTTTGGAATGGATTATCGGAAGACGGCGGTTTATTGCTGTTATGGCTGTCCTTATTAAGCTGTTCTTCCAATTTCTTAATCTTTTCCGCTTGTCTTTGAATGATTAAACCCTGCTCCTTTATCTGGTTTTGTAAATCAGCAATGATGCCTTCAAATCGTTTTAAGCAGGCCGCACAGTCTTTTTCTCTTCTATCTTCATTCATGCTATAGAATAGCATGGTTTCATGCTCAATGCAAATATTTCATGTGACTATTTTTTAGTGGCTGGATAGTTACCATTTTTTAAGGTATTTTAAAGACAAGCAAAGTCATATCGTCCCACTGGTCAACACCGCTTGACCATATGTCCAATTCCCTGAAAACAACATTGACGATAGTAGAGGCATTAAGTGAAGAGTATTCTTTAATAATCTTTTTTAAGCGCTCAATTCCGAAATCATTTCCTTTATTATCAACTGTATCAACAATCCCGTCTGTTAAGCAGAAAACAACATCTCCCGAATCCAGCTGCATGCGCGAAGAAACGTATTTTTCGGTTTTAGAAATTCCAAGAGGAATTCCTTTTGTGGCCAGTGATAAAAACTGGTTTTTTGAAGGCTTATAAATATATTGAAGGTTATGACCGGCATTTGAATATTCAAGGATTTTCTGGTTCAAATCCAGCGTACAGTAAAACATCGTTACAAACATCCCTACCCTTGAATCATCAACAAGAATTTCATTGGAATACTCCAGAAGCTTATTCGGTTCTCTTGTATGATAAGCATACGCTTTGGCGACACTTCTTGAAACAGCCATATATAGCGATGCCGGCAGGCCTTTACCGGAAACATCTCCTATAACAAAGCCGATTCTATTGGGCGTAATCGGATATATATCATAGAAATCGCCGCCGACAACTTCGGCAGCTTTCATTTTAGCGTAAATCGATATATTTTTAAAATTGCTGAAATCATCAATAAGAAGGGCATTCTGAAGGGTCTTCATGATATCAATTTCCTTTCTTATCTTTTCATGCTCGATCCGGTCATTATAACTGAGAATGCTTTCATAGGTATGGCCTACCTGATTCGCTATCGTTTGCAGGGTTTTTATCATTTCCGGGGTATACCTGTTGTTCTTATTCGGTTCTGAGATATTAATAACCCCGATAGATATATTTTTCAACTTAATAGGCGCGCAGATAAAACTGTTGTTTTTATACCGGAAGCGTTTATTCCTTCCAAGCCCGATTTTCTCTATATCATTCGCGTAAAGGGTTTTTCCCTGTTTCATCGTTTTGCTTGATATCTTTTCTATATCCAGACTATGCTCCATTTTTCCCACAACTTCTTCAGGCATTCCGACCGCGCTTTCAATGTAAAGATTTCCAGTTTTTTCATTAATGAACATGATTGAAACCCGGCGAGAATAAAAAACCTTTGAAATTAAATCCACTATTTTTTTGAACAGATCTTTTTTGTCATATATCAGATTCGTGAGATTGCTGATTTGATAAAGGTATTCCAGCTCTTTAGCCCTGCTCTGCAAAGCTTTATAGAGAAGGGCATTCGCGATTGCCGTTGCCGCCTGCTCGGCAAACTGCTTTAAGAGCACAACATCATCATCTGTAAAAATATCTTTTGCCGGATTCATTACTTCAATCACGCCGATCGCCTTTTCATTATGAATAAGCGGCATTGCCAGAAGGTTTCTTGTTTTTAAATTTGTTTTTTCATCTACAGCTTTATAAAACCTTCTATCATTCTGAGCGTTATAAACTATAACGTGCTGTTTGGTTTCCGCGGCATAACCGGCAATACCTTTGCCTTTTGGAACAACTACATCGTAGAGCGCGTCCACATTTTCACCGAAAGCCGCTTCAAAAAAGAGATTTCCTGTATCCGAATCAACCAGAAGAATTGAAGCTCCCTCGGCTCTTAATAGTATGCCGGCATAATGAGAGATATCATTGAGAATACTGCGGACATCTTCGATTGAATTTATTTTTCTATTAATGTCCAGAACTGCCTGCAAATCCTTGATATTGAGCGCCATTCTTATACTCCGGATTATACTAAAACCGCAAGCTTATAACGCCGCTGAAAATATTTCATGAATTTCATTCCTGCCGGCTGGGCGCGGCACATAAGATAAAAAATCGTATTGAGAGCCTATCTTTGATGCTTTTTCGATAATTTCCTGATTCACCTGGTATTCAGTGAGCCTCTGCGGAATATGCAGGTCCATCATAAGCCTTCGTATCGATTCAATGGCCATAATAGCCGCTTCAATAACCGTTATATCCGCGACTTTTTCTCCAAGGGCCATGGCAACCTGGATAAACCTGTTGGCGGCGGCGGTCAAATTGAATTCCATAACATGGGGAAGAATAACTCCGGAGCTGATCTGCTGCGACAGCTCAGAAGCCGCGTCCAGACCCATCGCGCATGCCGCTGACATCCCAAGGGAAGAACCATAAATTGATAAAGAGGCCAATAATGTCCCGATACTCAGGTTCCCTTTTATTTTTGTATTGGCAGGTTCCAGCACCAGCCTTTTTAAATTGACGCTGAGATACTCGATCGCTTTCAGACTGAGAGCGTCTGAAATAGGCGTCGCTTTCTTGGAAATATAGGCGTCAAATGAGTACGCGATTGCTTCCAGGCTGGAATAAATCAAATCGTTTAAAGGCACTTCTTCAGTAATGGATGGATCGATTATGAGCGCTTCCGCATAAGATTCTTTATCTACATACGGCTTTTTGATCTTATCCGTTTCATCAATAACATAGGTTATCGGTAATAATCCCCATGATACGACCTGAATGGAAGGAATTTCTATATAACGAACTTTTTTGACGTTTAACTTTTTGGCAGTTTTCTGATCCTCTTTGGTAATTTCCTGTGTGCTGAATTGAGCGATGCATTTTGCGACTGACAAAACATTTTCGCCCCCCACGCCTATCACCACATCAGCGCGGCTTGTTTTTGTAATATTAACCCCTTCGAATAATTCTTTTGTATTGGCATTGGAAGGGACTTCGTAAACTATAATATCATAAGCGTAGCCTTCAATTAATCTTTTAACTTTGCTGGTCAATCCTGTTTCCGATACTTTTTTTTCCGCTACTATGACGACTTTTTCGCTGTTCGGGCAGGCTATTTCAGAAAGCCTTTGCAGACTTTCCGCTCCGCAGAGTATGTTTGTGGGAACCTGAAACTCTATTAAAGACATGGAATTTCTCCCCTTCGAACATTATTATTTTATCATAACAGAACAGAATAATCTATTATAATAAAGGAATTTACAATATTTATCGGAAGTATTTACAAGAAAATAAGAATACTTCTTAAAACTATTTTATATAAAGAGATATGAATAAACCAAAATCAATATTAATATAAGCTGATAACCAGAAAAATATTTCAACAAATAACAAGAGTGTTGATCAGCCCCTGTTCAAAACAAAAATGATCCCGCTTAAGCTGATAATACTGAAAATGAGAGAAACGAATACAACTTCGCTTGCAAGTCCGGCATCGCTGTCAAAATGACTTGCAAGGATCGAGCAATAAATAGCTGAAGGCATGGCTATCTGTGTCAGCGTTACTTTAAAATCCAATCCCTGAATATTAAATAGAATAAGAATAATATAGGCCAGAACCGGCACAATAATCAATTTTATTAGACTGATGATGGAAACGGTAAAAAACTTCTTATCAATACGGATTTCTGATAACGTAATCCCCACAAACAGCAGATTGAGCGGAATTACCGCTGTAACCCAGTGACCGTATTGGAAGTATAATCTGTTCAGGAATGGTGATCTTAAAATAATTAAGAAAAAGAGCGGCTGAAAAAGCATAAAAAACAGGGACTCTAAGCATCTGCATAAAAGCCTTCTTTTTTGAGCTTTTATCGGAGGCCGCGACATAAATCCCTACAGTATGAGTATAAAAAATATAAGCTACCATGACAATGGTGCCGATTGTCAACCCTTCTTTGCCGAAAGCGTATTCAGTAATAGGAAGCCCGAAATTTCCGGAATTGGTTAAAATCAGGGTCAGAGTCAGAATGACTTTAAAGCTTCTCTCAAAATGAAAGATTTTATCCAGTAACTCAATGATTAATATAGTTAAAAAAATGACAAGAGTTATAACAATGAATATCTTAAATGTTGCTGCGGTAAAAAAATTCTGATATTCATATACGGCAACAAAAACAAGCGCGGGCGTCAGAATATAAATTGATATTATTGAAAAGGCCTTTTTATCCAATGGGAAAAGTTTCCCGATTATATAGCCGGCGGTAAATATAAAGAGAACTGGGAATAATACGTTTATAAAAACAGTTATCATTTAAAATCTCTTTAAATTACTCTTATAATATTTCAAGACATTGGGCTCTTTTCTTATTTCTTTGCCGATTCTGATGCTCTTGCAGATTAAGTCCTCAGCTCTTTTCTTTTCAAGCAGATGTATCATATCCGCGGCAAGCTTCTGGGGATGAATCGGATTAATATAGATTTTTGTATTGCCTTCAAATCCGGCCGGAGTATGAATCCGGAGTTTTATGCAGATATGCCAGGGCAGATTATAGACTGTATCGATTGGAGCATAATACCATTCTTCATTACAAGTTGTCTGGCTTGTAATGACACTATGGACCGCATGAACAAGATTGCTCATACCCCTGATTTCATCTATATTTTGATCAAATGGACGGCTTTTATCGCTTTTTGAGTAAATGACGATTGTCGGGAACCTATGCCCTATTTCCGCAACAGCGACAGCATAATCATTCTCAGCGATACAAAGTGAATGATAAAGACCGAAATTAATTGAAAACTCATTATAAAGATTGGGATTTTTAACGAACTCAGCTATCTCTCTTTCCATCTGGACGCCCCATTCATCCAGACTGACCAGCTGTTTATGCAGGTGGTCGAAAGAAGCCCCGGCCGGCCGCAGCCAGTTCTGAAATACGCTGATATAACGGATAAAAGGGTTTTGTTCATAAATATCCCTTATGCTTTCCACAGTAAAAAGAATATATTGAAAATGTTCATCTTCCGATAATTCGCCTGAAGAACAGAGTTCATGGGAATAAAGCGCGCCTTCCTTGTAATGCCGCCGGCCGATAATAATATCATGACAGCCGCCGAAAAAAGGGTTCAATTTTTCCAGTTTTTCTTCTAAGGAATAAGAATTGAAATCGATATTGATCTTGTTAAATTTATATTCCAGCATAAACAGGGCATGTTCAAGTCCAATGGAAGAATGAAGATACCGGTCCTTCCAGTCCTTGTTTTCTTTAGTCATTTTATAGTGATAATTTTTTGTCCAGTAGTCATAAGTAACAATTTCAAAAAGATTACCGAGCCTGCGGAAATCCGCATAAGTTTTATTCATTTCCTCTGGAGCTATCTGGTAAATCTTCTGCCAGTTTCCTTTTTCGTCTTTAAAAATCCTCGCTTTTTCAGGAGTGCATAAATGATAATTTACGCTGCAGAAATCACAGTAGTTTTCAGGCGAGCTGCGCTGAATAGGAACCGGGTTTTCAGGCACGTTATTGATCAGAGGCCCTCTTTTCCTCTCTTCGACGCACCAGACTTCAGTCCCATTATACGGATTGATCTGTTTAAGAGTGCCGTCCGGCATTTTGTAATAATATTTATCATAAATCGACATGGCTTCAATCCTTATTTTATAAATTTAATAAAGAAGGAAAATTATAAATATGATGCAAAAATAAATCAAAAATAGAGAAAGGCCTGAATTATAAAATAAAGGCGGCGGTTCAAACCGCCGTCTTTTTAGAAAAATAATATGTAAAAATCATTATTTAAAACTCAACCCTCATCCCTCCAAGTACCATAAATGGAAAATCCCTGACGGCAACTTTAGACAATTCTCCGTTTTTGACCCAGTAAAAGTAATTAATGGTGTTATCATAATTCAGAGAATTGATAAATGATATATAGGATGTGGATTTCACATTCATTCCCAGAAGATTCAGAAGAGAGAAAAGTGAATAAGGGATTGTTACCGTTAGATCCAGCCTGACTTCCCATGGAGTCAGATCACTATTATATTCCCCATTAAAATAATGATACTGAGTGCCCGCCTCAGGCGTATCATAGGAAATGAAATTCGTTACAGGGGTGTAAGGCTCTCCGCTCAAAACGCTTAAATCCATGGACAGTTTCCATTCGTTCAAAAAATCAAGAAATAAAGGTTTATCAGGATTCCTATAATAAGTCATCTCCATTACTGCTGACAACGTATGGCTTCTAAGCCATTCGGGTGTAATCCATTGATTAAGCGGCGGATTTGATTCATAATCAAATAGAGATGTTGCCGGCGACCTGTCTAATACCTTTGAAGCTAAGTAAACATATGTGTATGAAATCCAGCCCGAAAGCCAATCTCCCTTCTGCGCTTTCTTCTGTAAATAGATATCACCGCCGTAAGCGTTTCTTATTCCATTGTTATTCCATGTAAGCTGGGAATCATTTTCCCACATATCATAATAATACTTGTAAAAACCCTCCAGGCGGAAAGAATATGCATTGTCGGAATAGTCCATGCCTGTAATCAGGTGATTAACTTTTTGACTCCGGAGGTTCGGGTTTCCATACTGGCTGTCAACCATCGTAATATCAAGAGGAAACAGGTGATATTCTCCACCTCTCAGGTACAGGTCAAATTCTTTCGTAATCTCCCACTTAATGCCTGCCTGAGGATTGAAAGCATATTCATTATTCAGCGAGAAATATTCCTCACGAACCCCAAGTTCCAGGATAAGAGATGGAATAATTTCCCAGTTATCCTCAATATAGACGCCTCCGTATGTTAGTTTTGTAGAATTGTAAGTCTTAACCATAGAAGTATTCGTCCAAACACCATCTTTTGAAAGGAAATAGTCATGGTAATCGATGCTGGTTTGCGGATCATCATAGACAATGGTACCTCCAAACTGGATCTTATGCCCTATCATGGAATTCAGATAATAATTGGCGCCGGATTGAAATAAATTTTCATTAACACTATCATCAAATGACTGTACCGGGCTTCCGCTTTGTGTATATTGCCCGTAATGGGGTGTGTAGCCTAAAACTGCGTCAAATGCGTCGCCCGATTCGAAGCGATGGGAGTATCTGGCACTGCCGATAACATTGATGTCCTGGTAAACAAAACGGCCGCTCATGTTTCCTTCCTGTTCGGGGCCATTGGGATCACCGCTCATGCTCATTTTCATCCCTTCTATTGAACCATAGCCCTCAAAGGTTAAACAATCCCATGGTGTTACATCCCAGTTAATCTTCAATATTCCATCCATAAGATAAGGATACTGTACTCCTGCCCTCTGGTCCGGCGGCAGGAAATAAGGCATAATGAAGTCATAAAATGTTCGTCTAATATCAAAAAACACAGTTAAATTGGAGGCAGCCGGCCCTTCCAGCTGTATCTCGGATGTTGCTGTAGACATGTCGATAAACCCTTTCCACTTCTCATTATTACCCTTTTTTGTTTCCACAGTTACAATTCCCGATAGGCCCTGGCCGTATATGGCAGGATAACCCGCAGTATAAAGATCGATTTCTTCAATGGTATAAGGATTAAACATTGATATTCTTCCACCCCAGCGGTTGGGATTCATAATGAACAGCCCGTCCATTTCAGCTACCCATTCATTGTTTTTACCCCCCTGAATATACATACTGCTGTCGAACATGCTCCCGCTTCCTGACACACCCGGCATCGATTGAAGGGTTTTAACCGCATCCTGAATATAGCCCTGTGAATTTGCCTTTAGTTCTTCCTGTCTGACAGTCGATTGGGTTGTTACTTTTCCTTTGTTCCTTTTCGACTTAACGGTAATTTCACCCATACTGAATGTCACTTTGTTAATCCTGATCGAGACATTTTGATGGCCGCTGTTTATTTCGACCGGCGCGCTGTATTTTTCATAACCAGCCAGAACAGCAATTATAGTGTATTTTCCGTCTGGAATGTTTTTAAATATAACCTGCCCATTTTCATCGGCGAGTAAATTTAATTTTAATTCCGTTATCGCAACCGTGGTGTCCGGCAGGGAAATTCTTCCGTCTGTGATTTTTACGGTCAAATCCCCGGCAAAAAACAATACAGTGCAGCTGAAGTTCAGCAAAAAGATTAGTAATATTTTTCGCATTTAAAACTCCTATAAAATACATTGATTTTATATGAGCAACTATTATACCAAAATAATATTTATATGTAATTCATTATAATATAGATATTTATGATAATATGTTAAGTATAACTAATTGAAAATATCACTTTTGATATATCAGTAAGGATTAAGGGCAGTTCCAAAAACCATGGTTTTTGGAACTGCCCTTATATTAATTTGTTTATTTTCGCTTATTTTGATACAATACTATTTAAATAATTTTATAATACAGGTAACAAGATGTTATATGCTGAAGTGGCAATAAATATACCTCTCGATGACAATTTTTATTATCTCATTCCAGAAGATTTAAATGTAAAAAGACTTCAGAGAGTTTTAGTTAATTTTTCAGGAAGGCAGGAAACAGGTTTTGTAATTCAAGTTCATACTCAAGATGAAATCTGTGAAAAAATAAAAGATATTAACATTAAACCGGTCCTTGAAATTATTGATGAGGACCCTATAATCAATGAGTCGACCCTGGAAATCGCAAGCTGGATGAGTAATTACTATTTCTCCACATTTGGTGAAACTCTTTTTGCAATCACTCCTTCGGCAAAAAGATGGAAAAAGTACCGACATTCCTTTCAGTACACCGGCCACCTGGCGCATCTAAACGATGAGCAGAACTCTGCTCTACAGGAAATCGAATCCGGTCTGGGAAAAAACAAGACTTTTCTTATTCAAGGCATAACAGGCTCCGGTAAAACAGAAATCTATAAACATCTTGTTAAAAAAATGCTTTCTCTTGGAAAATCATCCATCATATTAATTCCTGAAATATCCTTGACGCCCCAGACGCTTGAACGTTTTTATCAGACCTTCGGCGAAGAGGTCTCGATTTATCACAGCAAGCTCACGCAAAATGAAAAGCTCGGCGAATGGCTGCGCGCATTGCATGGCGAAGCCAAAGTTGTTATCGGACCCCGGTCCGCCGTATTTATGCCAGTTATCAATTTGGGGCTTATCATCATTGACGAGGAACATGAAACATCCTATAAATCCAATAATTCGCCGCGCTATCATGCCCGGCAGGTCGCTTATCACAGAGCGAAAAAAAATAAAGCTGATCTTATCCTGGGATCGGCGACGCCGCAGCTGGAAAGTTATTACTATGCCAGAAACAATGTTTTTCATTTAATTGAACTGAAGAAGCGCTACGGCGGGAGTAAATTACCGTCGGTTGAAATAGCCGATTTAAAAAACGAAGAAAACAAAAATTTTATCACGGAGAAATTCCTTAAAAAAATAATAGAAACGGTAAATCAAAAAAAACAGGTCCTGATTTTTTTAAACCGCCGCGGATTTTCTCCAGTTCTGATCTGCCGGGACTGCGGCCATACTTTTTTATGCCCGAACTGCAATCTCTCCCTCACCTATCATAAAAGCATCCGGAAAATAACCTGCCATCACTGCGGACATGCGGAGTCAATACC
The DNA here is from genome assembly GCA_963835575.1 of uncultured Spirochaetota bacterium. Classification (GTDB taxonomy): domain Bacteria; phylum Spirochaetota; class Brevinematia; order Brevinematales; family JAOACQ01; genus CAVYGN01. The sequence continues at coordinate 1,201,229 of CAWIGG010000002.1, forward strand.
TGATATCTGTCCGAATTGCGGCAGTTCCAATTTGAAAGAACTGGGCAGCGGAACCGAAAAGATTGAAAGCATTTTATCCAGCCAGTTTCCAGCATACCGTATTGATAGGATGGACCTGGATACTACAAAAAAAAGGGACAGTTATCTTACAATACTTCAAAAAGTCAAAAGAAAAGAAGTGGATATTCTCATCGGCACACAAATGGTAGCAAAAGGTCATGATATAGCGGGCATACAATTTGTCGGTGTCATTCTTCCAGATATTATGCTCAATATTCCTGATTTCCGCTCAGTCGAAAGGACATTTGTTCTTCTTACTCAGGTCATCGGAAGAGCGGGAAGGCGCGATATCCGCGGCGAAGCGATGATCCAGACCTATCTTCCGGATCATTACGCGATCACTCTGGCCGCCGAACAGAACTACCTTGCTTTTTATCAGAGGGAAATTGAGGTCAGAAAAGCTTTTCTCTATCCGCCTTTTGTCAGATTGGGCAGGATTGTTTTCAGGAGCACAAATATTGATAAATTAAAAGCCTTTGTTGAAGAAACTAAAATATGGCTGAAGAAAAATCCGGCAAACAAAAAGCTGATAATATTCGGCCCTATCAGCTGTCCGCTGGAAAAGTTGAAAAATAATTACAGGTATCATATAATAATTAAATCTCAGGATATCAATGAGATAAGTAAATTTATCCAATTAATAAAGACGTTTTTCAAAAAGCTTCCTTATTCCCGTTTTCTTTATATGGAAATTGATATTGATCCTCTCTCGATCGTTTAACTTTCCGCTAAAAAAGAGGTAAGGTTTTCATGCAGGAACTGGCCTATAAGACTAAAAATAGACTTCTAATCATTTTTATTGTGATATATTCACTCGCCGGACTGATTTTCCTCAGGCTGATTTACATTCAGTTGATCCGCGGAAGGGAATATTATAATCAGGCAATGGAAAACAGGACCCAGATCATTAAAATTCCCGCCTACCGCAGCGTTATATTTGACAGAAACGGCCAGAATAAGCTGGCTTTCAATAGAAAATCGCTCAGCATCATTGCCACACCGGCATATCTTCCGGATAATCCGGCTCAAAAATCACAGGTCATTTCCAATACTTCCAAACTTCTTAAGATGTCCATTAATGATATTGAAAGCACTTTAAAAGAAGAGGCTCTCGATAAATATACCCCCGTAATCCTGAAATATGATGTTGACACAAAAGTGCTTATCCAATTTAAGGAACATTATGAGCTCTATCCCGGTCTGGATTGTGAAAATAGGCCCAGAAGAATTTATCCTTTAAGAGAAAAAACGGCTCAGCTCATAGGATATACCGGTATTATCAGTAAAGAGGAATTAAAAAAATTAAAATTAAATAAAGAATTTCATTTCGGCAGTACAGTCGGAAAAATGGGAATAGAAAAATATTATGACAATATTATAAGAGGCAAAGAAGGTATTCTTGAAAGAGTTGTCGATGTCAGCGGGAATGTTCTGGAGCAGAATATTGACAAGGAAGCAGTTTCAGGAAATGCGGTATTTTTGACAATTGACCAGGATATCCAGGAATTATGTTATGATCTTCTTGGGGACAAAACCGGCGCTATAATCGTATCAAAACCGGCCACAGGCGAAATTCTTGCCCTTGTGAGCAAGCCTTCTTTTGATCCGAATATTTTTACCGACCGGTTTACCCTGGATGAATTTTTTGTATTAAAAAATAATATTGATAAACCATTCCTCAACAGGGCTATTCAGGGAACATATCCCCCAAGTTCCATATTTAAACTCATTACGGCTTCAGCGGCTTTAAAAACCGGAGTTCCAATAAATAAAGGGATCAATTGCCCCGGCTATATGCAGATAGGCAACAGGATTTTCAAGTGCTGGAATGTGCATCATTATATCAAAAATCTGGTTTCAGGCATTGCTAATTCCTGCGATGTCTATTTCTATACAACCGGATTGACAGTCGGAAGGGACGAAATTATGTATTTTGCTCAAAATTACGGGATCAATAAAAAAACAGATATAGACCTGCCCGGGGAAAACACAGGACTTCTTCCTGAAATGGAATGGTTTAAGAAAAAATATAACCGCCCCTGGCAGAAAGGAGACACGGCTAATATTTCAATCGGTCAGGGCGACCTTCTCATCACTCCTGTTGAAATGAACGCGCTCACAATGGCTATCGCAAATGACGGTGTGGTTATGCGGCCTCATATCCTTGAAAAAATTGTCTCATTGTCTGATAATAAAGTGATTACAAACATTAACAGTGAGGTCCTCAGGACTATTAATCTGTCAGGCGAGCAGATTGATATACTTAAACAGGGAATGTTCGGCGTGACGACATTCGGTACCGCGCGTTGGCTGAAATATGCCTCTCCGGTACCGATCGCGGGTAAAACAGGAACCGGCGAAGCGGGCAAGGAACAGGAAACGCACGCCTGGTTTACGGCATTCGCGCCTTACGGGGAAACAAACAAGGACGATATGATCGCTGTCACAGTTGTTGTGGAACATGGCGGCGGCGGTTCAGGAGTAGCCGCGCCGATAGCTCTTGAAATCATAAATTATTATTTTAAAAATAAAGTGATTTATAAAGTCAAAAAAAATAAAGGTGCCAATAATGCTGAAGGATAGTTTTAAGAACGTCTCCGCGGTTTTTATTATCATCCCGGTCGTTTTATCCATTCTCGGGCTTGTTTTTATTTTCAGCACCGGCGTCAACCCTGACGGCACAAACAATAACCATTATTTAAAACAGCTGATCTGGATCATAATCGGTATCGGCCTTGCGCTGCTGATCATCAATATTGATTATTACAGACTGGTGGAAACGTCTCTCTATTATTATATTGCCGGGATACTGTTCCTTATTATAACTCTCATATTCGGAAAAGAAATCAGGGGCTCAAAAAGCTGGCTTGGCATTGCCGGATTGGGGATCCAGCCTTCCGAAATCATGAAAATCTGCTACATTCTCTTCTTCGCGCGTTATTTGTCCAATGCGCCGGTCAATGAGAAAAAAACAAAAGTTTTTTTTGTTTCATTACTTATCATGATCATTCCGTTTGGCCTTATCATGCTCCAGCCAAATTTAGGTACTGCAATCGTTTTTATTGCCATTTTTACAATCATGGCATATCTGGGAATGGCTGACGACACTTATGTCCGCTATTTTATATTCAGCGGCCTCATCAGCGCCGTTATTATATTCGGGATCGGTTTTTATAAAAATTATCTTGAAAAAGGGGGAAGTTCCCTGGAAGTACTGGATATATTATTGAGCTTTAATACGCTCCTGATTGTTTCTATAACCATGTTTCTTTATTCTATAATTTCCCTCTTTATTGACTTCTTTTCACCCGTTCCGATTATTAAAAAACTGCTGCCTGTAACGTTCATAATAGGTATTTCTTTCTTATTTTCAGCTGTCGCAGTAAAGATTTTGAAAACTTATCAGTGGAAAAGAATTCTGGTTATGATAAGCCCGGAATTTGATAAAAAAGGCTCCGGTTATAATATTATTCAATCAAAAATAGCCATAGGCTCGGGAGGATTTTTTGGGAAAGGCCTGTTCAGAGGAACTCAGAATATTCTGGGCTTCCTTCCGGAAAAACACACCGATTTTATTTATTCCATAATAGGAGAGGAACTGGGATTTTTCGGCGGCAGTATTATCATTATTCTTTTTATCATATATTTTTATTATATCACTAAAACAATACAAAGCGCCAAAGATAAGGAAGGCATGCTGATAGCGAGCGGAATACTGGCGATGTTTTTTACTCACTTTTTTATTAATATCGGAATGACGCTGGGTATCATGCCTGTCACCGGCCTTCCTTTACCTTTTATAAGCTATGGTGGATCTTCTTATATTGCATGTATTGCGGCTGCCGCTCTTCTATCAAATATTTATTCGAGAAGATTTGTACATTAATCAATAAAATCTAATATCTTCAGTATTTCAACTGGACAACTTCACATTGCCTTTTAAATATTTTCACCGATTATGCGGGCATATTCCTTTAAAAGGTCTTTTTCTTTCTGTTTTAAATTTTTCGGGACATCAATAAACACTTCATAATAAATATCGCCCCTGATTTTTGTACGGATATCAGGAATTCCTTCATTCTTTAACCGGATTTGATGATTTGACTGAACGCCGGCCGGAATATTTATTTTTTTCTTTCCTTCCAATGAATCTACCTCTATCTGGCCGCCGAATACCGCTCTGGGATAACTGATATTAAGTTTATTATAAAGATCAGTGCCTTTTCTCTCAAAGCTTGTATTATTCCTGATGTGTATGAGTACATAAAGATCCCCTCTCTGACCCCCGTTCTTCCCCGCGTCCCCTTCATCAGCAACCCTGAGGCGCATCCCGTCATCAACACCGGCCGGAATTTTAACATTGATCAAAGAATCTTTGTCTATAACACCTGAACCCCGGCAGTTCGAACAGGGGTCGGTAATAACAGTACCTGTACCATGACAGGCAGGGCATGTTGTGGAAATGCTGAAAAAACCCTGTGTTGTCCTTACCGAACCTCTTCCGCCGCATGTCGGGCATGTCCCTGCTTTACCTCCGCTCCGGCTGCCTGTTCCATGACAAACTTCGCAGGCTTCATTCCGTCTGACTTTTATTTTCAGGCTCTTGTCAGATAGAACGTCCTCAATATTGAGAGAAATATCCGCACGGATATCGGACCCCCTGACAGAAGCGCTTCTCGCGCGCGACCGCCTGGAAGTCCCTCCCCCAAAAAAAGTATTGAAAATATCTTCAAACCCTGACCCTCCGAAAATATCTTCGAAATCAAAAGAAGTCCCTCCGCCCTGACCGCCGAAACCTCCCTGGCTGAAAGCGGAATGTCCGAACTGGTCATACATTCTTCTTTTTTCAGGGTTGGATAAAACTTCATAGGCTTCGTTTATTTCTTTAAATTTTTCTTCGGCGACCTTATCTCCCGGGTTTCTATCAGGGTGGTACTGCATGGCCAGTTTTCTATACGCCTTTTTCATCTCTTCATCCGACGCGCTTCTCGATACGCCGAGTAATTCGTAATAATCTTTTTCTGTCGCCATCTTTTTACCTCAATTACAAAAAGCGACGATTTAAATCGTCGCCTTTTGATTTGAATTTATTAAATTTACTTTCATATTATCAGTATTAATATCATCCGTTAATGCGTTTGAATCTATTTCTTCTTATTATTTTTATCTTTATCCTTATTATTATCTTCAACCACCTCAGCGTCAACAACTTTTTCCTCGCCTTTGGTTCCGCCTTCGCCTTCCTTTCCTTCCGCTCCGCCGGCAGCACCCTGTCCCTGCTGGCTCTGCTGATAGGCGGTATTTTTATAAAGAGCTTCGGAAATCTTATGCGATATTTTATTAAGATCATCCAGAGCGGATTTGATCTTAGCTTCATCATCGCCTTTAATCGCTTCTTTTACATCTTTTATCTTCTGTTCGACTTCAACTTTATCTTTAGGATCGATCTTATCGCCATGTTCACGGACTGTTTTCTCCATGGAATAGGCTAAATTATCCGCCTGATTTTTAAGTTCGATCAGTTCCTTCACTTTTCTATCAGCTTCGGCATTCTTTTCCGCTTCCTGCTGCATCCTCTTAATTTCCTGTTCATTCAGACCGCTTGACGCTTCAATGCGGATCTTCTGTTCTTTTCCTGTGCCCATATCCTTAGCAGAAACATGAAGAATTCCATTCGCGTCAATATCAAATGTTACTTCAATTTGAGGAACTCCGCGCGGGGCAGGCGGTATTCCTTCAAGCATAAACATGCCCAGAGTCCTGTTGTCTCTAGCCATCGGTCTTTCACCCTGAAGGACATGTATCTGGACCGCCGTCTGATTTTCTTCAGCAGTTGAAAAGATTTGCGACTTCTTGGTAGGTATAGTTGTATTTCTCGGAATGAGAACCGTGCCTACACCGCCGAGAGTCTCGATCCCCAATGAAAGCGGAGTGACATCCAGCAAAAGCAGATCTTTCATTTCCCCGGTTAAAACCGCGCCCTGTATTGCCGCGCCTACTGCCACAACTTCATCCGGATTGACACCCTTGGAAGGTTCTTTTCCGAAAATACTCTTGACAGTCTGTACAATCAGCGGCATTCTTGTCATACCGCCGACAAGTATCACTTCATCAATTTTTTCCTTTGATAAATTCGCGTCCCGTAATACATTCAAACAAGGCTGTATAGACCTTTCAACAAAAGAACGGGCTATATTTTCGAGCTGGCTTCGCGTAATATTCATCTGCAGGTGTTTGGGACCGCTTGAATCCGCGGTAATATAAGGCAGATTAACCTGTGTTTCCATCTTTGATGAAAGCTCTATTTTGGCTTTTTCAGCAGAATCTTTCAGCCGCTGAATCGCCATCGGATCTTTAGAAAGATCGACGCCTGTATCCTTTTTGAATTCCTGAATCATATACTCCATGACGGCATGGTCAACATCATCGCCGCCGAGATGTGTATCGCCGTTTGTCGCTTTTACTTCAAAAACACCGTCGCCGATTTCAAGGATAGAGATATCAAAAGTCCCTCCTCCAAAATCATAAACAGCGACAATGCCTTCTTTCTTTTTGTCCAGTCCGTAAGCAAGAGCGGCGGCTGTAGGCTCATTAATAATACGTTCTACCTTAAGTCCGGCTATTGTGCCGGCATCTTTTGTCGCCTGACGCTGGGAATCGTTAAAATAAGCGGGAACTGTTATAACCGCCTTTTCTACTTTTTCACCCAGATAATCCTCGGCAGCCTGTTTTAATTTCATCAAAACACGGGCTGATATTTCCTGAGGACTGAAATCACCGGCCCTGGTCGCAAACCGGATATCATTATGAGGCCCCGATTTTACTTTAAAAGGCACCATTTTGACTTCTTTTTCCGATTCCTCAATTCTTCTCCCGATAAATCTTTTTGCCGAATAAATCGTATTATCGTGATTCGTTATCATCTGGTTTTTTGCCGGCTGGCCTACTACCACTTCGCCTTTATCAGTATAGGCAACTATGGATGGAGTAGTCCGGGAACCTTCCTGGTTTGGTATAACGGCAGGCTGGCCGTTTTCAACAATAGATACAACAGAATTTGTCGTACCCAGATCGATTCCTATAATTTTCCCTGGCATATCTATCTCCTTACTATTACTTTTTTTTCTTTTTTGCCACTTTTACCTTGCTGTGGCGGATGACGGCATCGCCCAGCATATACCCTTTCTCCAGTTCTTCAACAACTGTTGTCTCATAGGGCAAGTTTTCTCTTTCTTCCATAAAAACGGCTTCATGAAGATTTGGATTAAATTCCTGCCCGATTACTTCCATTGGTTTTACGCCAATATGACCAAAGAAATGAAGAATACCATTATAAGTGATTTTTAAACCGTCATATAACTGATTAAAATCCTTATTATTCTCGGAGTTTTTCAGGGCCCTGCCGAAATTATCAAATATCGGCAGTATATCCGATGCAAATTTCTTAATTGATTCGGCTGCGGAATCTTCCATCTGTTTCAGGACCCGTTTTCGGTAATTATCAAACTCGGCAACTTTTCTTTTATATGAATCATCCAGATTTGCATTTGCATCTTTGAGTTTAACCATTTCTCCTTTCAATATATCTAATTCTTCTTTCAGCTTCCTGCATTCCTTGCATTCCTTCCGATGCTCATGATGGGAAGCATCATGAGCTTTTTCATGCTCTTTTGTTTCATATACTTTTTCTTCCTTTAAATCGCCATCATTATGCTCAATATGATTTTCCATTAATAATTCTCCCTGGAATTTATACGATTTATTTGAAATAAATTTAATCATTTCTGTTAGAAACGTCAAGTATATGGAAATAAGATTGCATTAATTATAGGGCGGTTTTAAAAACCGCCTAATTTATCAACACTTCCCTGATAATAGAAAATATTTTCAAAATATTTCTGCCAACAGGTTAAAAACTGTTTCTATTACCAAAATTCAGCCAAACACGGGCAATATTATCCATATCTTCTGTATTTTAAGCCGCACAAGACGCAATTCGACCTTTTACCACAACATACCGTGCTAAATTATAAACCAGATTCATCAGCCCGATTTGGCTCTCTGCCCTTTCTTTTCCTATCGATCGTATTGTACTGCCGTTCATACTATTTTCAACAAAACCAAAAACATGCTCAACACGAACTCGGATGCGGCTCTTTCTTCTATTTTTTTCTTTCTGCTTCTCCGTCAATGGCTTATTTCTGTATCCTTTTTCGTGAATCCGGTTTTTCATCTCAAATTTTTCTAATATTCCTGCTACCGTTGGGCCAACATATGCGCTGTCCGCGTAAAACGGCTTCCCTTTGTCTTTCTCATTCAATAGAGGTTCAACTACCTGTGAATCGTGAACGCTCGCATCTGTCGTGACATAAGAACGAATAAGTTTTGACTTCACATCAACCTTTGTATGGTTTTTGTATCCGTAATGCCTCTCTTTATTCTTGGTCATCCAGCGCGCATCCGTGTCTTTATGGGAAAGCTTATGCGTATTATCTTTCCAATCTTCCGGAACCTCGCCTTCTTTTATTTTCTTGTTTTCTTCGCGGCTGTTCCTCTGCCGGGGAACATCCACAAAACTTGCGTCTACCATAACGCCCGCTTTCCCTATCACACCTTTATTCTCAAGATTCTCATCGAATATTTTAAAAAGTTTCTCTATTGCTTTCGCTTTCGTCAGTTTTTCCTTGAATTCCCAGATTTTACTGTAGTCCGGAACTTTGTCCGAAAGTGTTATCCCAAGATATCGCTGAACGGATAACCTGTCATTGATCTGAAATTCCGCTTGCTCATCGGAAAGATTGTAATACCTCTGGAATATCAGTATCTTGAACATGAAAACATAGTCATAATGTGGCGCTCCACCCGGCGCCTTCTGCTCTTTCGGCGCCAAAATCTCTGTTAACAGCGGCCGGAACATCTCAAAGTCTACAACTCTGTTAAGCTTATCCAGCGGTGTTTTTACGCCGCTTAGCTTTTCCATCCGCTCCTGATATTCAAACAAGTTACGGTCTTTCCGCTTAATTTTTGTCATAGCCTTACCTCTGTTTTCTTTGACTATGATTATATGTTTTTATATACTATTTGTATATGATACGTGGGTTTTTCAAACCGCCCTATATTTATTTCCCCGAAAATATTCAAAATTATCGGTCAATAAAAAATCCGCCAGAAAATTGGCGGATTTTTTATTCCGTATTCAAATATCTTTAGGGCAGTTCTAAAAACTCAAATATTTAGAACTGCCGCTATTGTATGAGTTCATGCTACCGCTCGAGTTCGCTGTCTGAAAAGAAAGCCGACCAGCGAACTCTATACGGTAGCGCCATTTGCATTCACAAAGAATTTTTTAACCGGGGCAGTTCCAAAACCTGTTGTGGAAATATCTGATAAATTTTTAGTTTTTGGAACTGCCCTTTATATATTAAAAAAGTAATGAGGCGCTCATACCGACAGCCAGCGCATTTCCGGTGAAAGTATATTCTGTATTATCATCCCCGATATAAGCATAAAGGAATAAACTGATATTAAAATCGTATATCGGATTCCAGACAATAGTCGGGTTGAGCGCAAAAGAATTATCGACAAAATTACCGATAGCATTCAGAAATAATGTCAAATTAGGATTAAGGAATTCATTGATGCTCGTCAAAAGGGCCCAGTTGTAAGCGTAAAAATCACTCTGGACAAAGTAGCTTACCCCTCCATAAGGAAAAGCAAACATTAATTTATCACTATCATTCTTCAATAAATTCTCCGTATAACCGTCCGACTTGTAATAAAATTGAGCCGTAACCGAAATCCTGTCCTTGAGTTCCCAGTCAAATGTTTTTGTTATGCCGAGCGACACTTTTGTGACGAACTGATTTGTCACGCTGTAGGGGACCGCATAATTAGAGGTAACAAAAGTATTTGATAATTTTTGGCCCATATCGTAATCGGCAAAGCTGGCTTCCCCCGTCACATCGAACATGCTGAAGAGCCGCAGATAAAATTCGCAGGCATAAACCGGATGGAAATCCTTTTTAGCCCAGATCGATCCGGAAAATTGAAAAGCATCTATTAAAAATTCCGCTTTTCCGGCAAAGGCCGTATCGTCCAATTTGGTTATTCCGGTCATATTAAGAAAGCTGTATAAATTAACTGCCGTCCCGAACGGGATATGCATTTTAAGCCCGTAGCTTCCCTCTAAATAATTATTGTAGGCATTCAGAGTAAAGAAAGACTGTTTCTGTATATTGATCAAATCGCTGGGAGTCCAGAAATTGACCGTGCCCCATTGAAGCACCTGTTTTCCCACGCGGAAGTATACCGCATTATTTATATTGGCATCCAGGAAAAATTCCTGCAAAGTCAGTGTAGTATTGTTAGTCTCATATAAGGTTTCATTATAGGGCGGCGTACTACTAAAGAAATTATGCTGGACTGGAATACCCGTTGGCGTATAAGTCGCCTGAATATTTCCGAAGGCCTTTACCCCCTGTGTCAGGCGGATATCCAGGAACAGGTTCCCCTGCATTGCCGGAGTCCATTGATTTAAATCCGAATTTGTGCTTCCCTGAAGATATTTCCTCGTCATTCCATAAATCGCTATACTCTGGATATTCCCGGTGAGAGACACGCTCTTCTGGTTTACATTACTGGTTATGGTGTTATTGATAACCTTATTGGTATCAACCATAGTATCGCCGGAAAACATACTGCTTTCATCTGTATTTAAATCTTCTGCGGATAGTACTGCCGCTGTCAGGAAAACTGCGCTGATAATAAAAATGATTCTTTTAATCATAACTCTCTCCTAAAATATAAGGACAGCCGGGCATATCTTACCCGGCTGTTATCTATTATTAATGAATTACTTACTGAGATTTTCAAGATAAGCTTTTGTAAAAAGCGAATCGCTGAGCCCCGCCAATGAAATACCAGAAAGCTCAACAATGGATTTATTGCCTTTTTCAAATTCATCGACAAATATGGACTGGACCCAGATGTATTTTCCTTCAATTGTTGTCCATTTCGGTGTATAGCTTGAGGCCATCAATGTACCGGATAATGAAAAACTTTGTATTTTTAGAGGCAGAAATGTGTCTTTTTCCACCCAGTAGATCTGCTTGGGATATGTGACATCATTCACCTTGGCGATCAAGATGATTTTATAGACATCCTTTATGCCCAGCTTTTCCTCCTCAACGATCTCTTTTCCATTTGCGTTAGTCTCAGCCTGGTAAAGATCATACAGCTTCCGTTTTTCAAAGTCGCCGGCCTTGGCGTCGGTCCCGCTGATGCTTTCATCCCGGTTGATTGTCTGGAAAGTGCGCGTATTCTGTCTGTATAAGAAGTTATTATTTCCGACACGGAGATAGCCGTTTCCTTTTTCAGCGTCAGGAGCTAAAAATACCATCAAGAAGGAGTCGGTTTTGTCTTTTCTGTAAAAGAGCATCTCATAGTTTTTAATCCCCTGTCCGACTTTCTGCTGTACAATATTCACTTTGCATGTTATATCCGAAGCCTGGTCCTGCATATAGTCTATTTTCTTTATGATTTCCGTAGCTGTCGGCAGTCCCCATAAACTCACGCCTGAAAGCATGATAAGCCCTGTCATTAAAATTAAGATTATTCTTTGTTTCATATTATTTCTCCTATTATATCTAAACAATACTTATTCTTTCTTTATTCATAATGCCTGAGCGCAGAAGCCGCAGACATACCGGCCGCTCTTTTCGCCGGGAAATAAGCGATAGCCACAAGCATCTGAAGTATTAAAATCAGATAAGTCAATATGCCGTTGCCGGAAGCGCTTGTAAAAAATCCAATCAATACAAACAGGATAAGAAAAGGATTGACAATCCATTTCGGTAATATCCTGTCCAGATTGATCAGTAATACTTCAATACCGAAAAACACCAGGAGTATTACATTTACATACCATCTGCCCAGAGATGGCGTGAAATTCAAATGTTTCTCATAAAGTAGTATGCTGAAAACACTGTCGGTATCTATTTTTATCAGTGAAATAATACCGATAACCATTAATCCCAAAACAATGCCTGCAAGACAACCCAGGAGCGTTAAATTAAATGTTTCCATAACAAATGAGCTCAACACATCCTTTTTCTGCATACCGATGGCCCGTATTGTTCCGATTTCCCTTGTTCTTTCGCGGATAGTCATTCTGAGTGTGTTTATTACCCCGATTAATATAACAAAAAAGAGTATCAGGACTGCGATAAGGGAGACTAAATTTAAAGCCGATTCCATCTGAAGAATGAAGCTGGCCACTTCATACATCGTGCTGACATCAAGATAAGCACCTTCCCATTTTTCCTTGTATACGGTTCTCATTTTATCACGGTATGCATCAGAGTTTGGCGTTCTTTTTAGAAGCTTCCATTCCGTCGCAAGGGCCGGATAGAGTACGCTGTTTGTAGCCGGCATGTAAGCCGTTTTATAATTTGTGATATCCTGCGGCATGGTTTTATAATAGCCGGGATAAAAATTATTTTCGCTGATCAGAATAACATTTTCGCCGAGTACATTCCCGGATTTAAAGATTGCCGATACTGAGTAAGTATTGGTAGTGCTTCCTTTTTCAAATTTATTCTGATAAATGCCGGTTATTTTTGAACCGACAGCCGTGCCTATCTTTTTCGCCAATACAGAACTGATTAAGATAGTATTGGAATTTGTCGCGTTCTCCCATTTGCCGGCTGACAGCGCCAATTGATTTGTCAACACCGTCATGGCATTGGTATTGGAAAAAAATGAGAGTACTGTAGCCTCTGTTTTTGGGCCGGATGAGTAAAAATCACCGTAATAAGCGGCCAGATTCGGTTTCAGAAGCTTATGGATCTGTTCAGCCACTACGAGAGCCGCCTGTGGACTATCCATTTTATTGAGAATAACCTGGAGAGGCCCGGTTTCATAAGAGCGGTATCCTAAAATCTTTTTCATGTTTCATGCGGAATATAAAAAGCAGTGCTCTGCATAAGATTACCCGCTTTCATGATGCAGACAAGCGTCAGTTTTGCCGTCTGGACCTGACCTGTCACGGTTGTCAGACGCACATTCAGCGCATCGCCGATTTTTACATTGAGGTCCTTGGCTTTATTTTCCGCCATAACAACCGGATTTTCAATCGATGTATTGGTGAAATCATATATATTGCCGGCTTTTGATTCGCTTTTGAAATATTCCAGTCCCCGATCAACCGGCATTCCGACAAGGGCCATCATTTCCGCCTTTCCGTTGCCGATAACCCGCGTATAGGAAGCCATATACTGATTCACTTCCTTTATGCCCTTGACGCTTTTAATAATATTGATGATCCTATCCTTATCCCTGTTTATATTAGGCTGACGCTTGCCGTTTTCAGTAAAGGTTACGCTGACATGGCCGAATGAATAGACCAGCATTTTATTGAGTATCATATCTGTGAGACCCCGCGTAAACGAGCTGGTCACAACAAGGATCATCATACCGATCGCTATCGCCAGGCCGAGAAAGAAGCTTCTTTTTTTCTGCCTTAATAGATTCCTTAAACTTATTTTAAAAATTAATCCCATATCATTCTCCTTATTCCCGGGCAATCGCTTCTAAGGGCGTAATATGCCTGGCTACAAAAATAGGATATAGCACGGCAAATAAAGTAACAATTAACAATAGAAAGATGCAGAAAATAATATCGCCCGAATGCAGGATGGGTTTGAATATATCACCTCCGAACAAAAGCTGAAGCGCTTCATTTGTACCGCCGCTGATCTTTAAAGTGTAGAGAATTTGAGAAGTTATACCAGCCGCCAGAATCCCAAAACCTCCGAAGACGGCGGATAAGAGGAATGTTTCACCCACAAACATTCCTGATATAAAATTCCTGTCGGCTCCGACAGCGCGCATCATCCCTATTTCAGTTGTTCTCTCAAGGGCCGCCATTGAAAGCGTATTCGTTATGATGATGACAGCCACAAAAAAGAGCAGAACCACAAAAACTATCAATATTATTTTCATAATCGTAGCGGTATCGCCGATTGTACCCGCCGCTTTCTTCCATGTAATAGCTTTAACGCTTAACTGGTTATTGCTGATAACCTTATTTAATTCAATTAAATTCTTTTCAATCTTTTTACCGTCTTTCAGTTTAATAAAGACTATATTATAAATACCCAAGTCTTCATCCATTTTGACCAGGGCTTTCTTTTCTGTCCTTTTTAAACTGCCCAGCCTGTATACTTGTTTACCAGTTTCAACTCCTTTAACAACGGTTTGTTCGCCGAATAGTTTATCAAGGTTCTCGTCTTCACTTAATATAGCCTTCTTTTCCTGGGAGATATTAACAGCGGTATCCTCTGTAGTAACATATCCAAAACATTCGCGGAATGAATCCAGGTCAAGAAGGTTGTATGATTCCCAGAAATTATTGAGATATTTGTATTTAAAAACGCCTCTGACAGGCGTCCTGATATCCATCTGATTTCCATCGGCGCTCATACCCATTAGAACAACATTGGACTGAATATTCAAACCGTCCCTGTTTGACATGGCGTCCGGAGATAAATGTGTCTCTATGAACGGGCTGTCTGCCGGCGTCAGCCAGATACCCATATCCCTGTACATATTTTTTCTTGAGCCGGTAGAGACTAGCGATCCTCTTTCGGCTACGGATAACGTTCTGCCTTCCTCTACGACTATATTTGTCAGAAAAAACTTCTGGTATTTATCAAAATCCACGCCGAGTAAAAATGTAAAACCCATATCCCCGGATTCATTAAGCACCATCGATACTCCCCGGCAGACAGGAAGGAAACTGTTAATATAATCCTGTTTTTGAAGAATCATTTTGACGTTAGTATATCCACTCAGTACTTCAGTAGCCGTCAGCATTCCACCGGCAATAACTGCTTCATCCTTCTGGTTGGTTGAAATAAGTACAATATCGCCGGTAAACCGCTCTACAATATTTTTCTGCATTCCTTCGTCCATTCCGGAGATCACAGCGCTGCCTAACGTCATGAGAAAAGCGCCTAGAAAAAGGATTATACCTATAATGAAGCTCTTACCTTTATGGCGGAGAATATTTCGCCATGCTATTTTAAAAATGAGGCTCATATTTCCCCCCTAATGGTTCAGATTTTCTATGGAAACAATTTGACCGTCCTTAATTTTAACAACATCTTTTGCGTATTGAAGAACATCCGGATCATGTGTTGAAAAAATAAAAGTAGTTTTTTCAATTTGATTCAGCTCTTTCATAAGCTCAAGAATTGTTGCCCCGGTTTCGGAATCAAGGTTTGCAGTCGGTTCATCGGCAAGAATGATATCAGGATTTGTTACAAGAGCCCTGGCTATGGCCACTCTCTGCCTCTGACCTCCTGATAATTCAGCAGGCCTGTGCTTGACATAATCTTTTAAACCGACTTCCTCAATGAGTTTTTCCGTTCTTTTCCGGATCTCATCTTTTGAGAATTTTTTCATAAGAAGAAGCGGAAACTCAACATTTTCCTGTACATCAAGAACAGGAATCAGGTTAAAAGTCTGAAAAATAAAACCGATCTTATAGAGACGCAAATCGGTCAATTGCTTATCCGTCATAGATGTAATTTCCTGACCATGGATTTTAATACTCCCTGTTGAAGCATTATCAATACACCCGATTAAATTAAGAAGGGTTGTTTTGCCGCTTCCTGAAGGACCGACTATTGAAAGGAAGTCCCCTTCTTCAATAGTAAGATCCACGCCTCTTACCGCGTGAACTGTTGTATTACCCAGAGGATAATCTTTTTTAACACCTTTTAATTCAATAATATTCATGGCGCCTCCCTTTCTATACTATTATTGAGATAATTTTTCGGATATCATAAATCTAAATTAAAAATATTACAAATTCATAAAATTACATTTTATATGTTAGCAATATTTATACCACTATAATTTACTCTTAATATTATACCATTTAATTGAATGAACTCATCATTTCCGTTCTTTTTAATCAAAAATGATATATCAGATGTGATAAATTATCATAATTTTACTATTATTAATTTTAAATATATTATTATTTGACGATAACGGCAAGAAAATATTGCATTTTATAAAAGTTAAATGTTTTAAGTTTATAAACAAACTGAATTCATAATCGCCCAAATCAAATATAGAAAATATTAACCGATTTGATATCGTTATGTAATATATCGTATTGATATATTTTATAATGATATAATTTTTTTGTCAAGAAATATTTTAGTTTTTTAATTAATCAAATTCCTTAATTGCAGGCATAAATATCTTGAAGCAAACGTTTTTTTAATCAAAACTTCTAAAAAATAAAAACTCCGCTCAGATTATCAGAGTTATAATAGAAAGTTGTGTATAGGAATAAATATTATAAAAAAGATGGCGTACCCTCTATAATTTATTTACGACAATAAACAAAAGGAGGAATACGCCATATGCCGAAGCACAACGAAGATTTTAAGCTCTTAGAGGCTTTTAATCAAGATGAAACAGTAGAATTTTTATGTCTTGAAGAATTGGCAAGGATCGGGGCCAGGGAAATAATCAAGAAGGCTCTGGAAGATGAAATTAATGGGTTTCTTCAGGAGAGAGAGCATTTAACTATCGAAGACGGGAGAAAGGCAATAGTAAGAAATGGGTATCATAAAGCCCGTCAGATTCTCATTGGTGGAGGGGCTATTGATGTATGTATTCCGAGAACAAGGAACCGACTCGGAGGCGACAATTTTCAAAGCCTAATAGTACCGCCGTATATGAGAAAAAGCCTGAGAATTGAGGAAGCCATTCCATTGTTGTATCTCTATGGAGTCTCAGAGATGGATATGGAGAATGCCTTGAGAGGATTGCTTGGTGAAGAAGCGAAAGGATTATCAGCCTCAAGTATAAGCAGAATGAAACAAGGATGGGGTAAAGAATATGATGAGTGGCGGACATCCGATTTAAGCGATAAAAAGTATTGCTATATATGGGTTGACGGCATTTACTTCAATGTACAGGGCAGCGAAGACCGTTTATGCACTCTTGTAATGATCGGAGCCAATGAGAATGGTGAAAAGGAGATTATTCTTGTTGAAGAAGGTTACAGAGAGAATTCCGAGACTTGGTTAGGGATATTAAGAAACCTAAAAGAAAAAGGTTTGAAAGGTCCTATTCTTTTTATCGGAGACGGAAGCCTTGGATTCTGGAAAGCAGCCAAAGAAGTATATCCTGAATCCAGATGGCAGAGATGCTGGGTTCATAAGATAAAGAACATTCTAAACAAGCTGCCCAAAGTATTACAGTCAAAGGCAAAAGAGATGCTTCATGAGATATGCAATGCTCCTGATAAGGATAATGCTATCAAAGCTTTTGAATTATTCCAGGCGGTTTTTAATCCTAAATATCCAGCAGCTGTCGAATGTTTAGAAAAGGATTGGGAGCTTATGATCGAATTTTATAACTGTCCGGCGGAACATTGGGTACATATCCGTACGACAAACGTAATAGAATCTACCTTCTCTACAGTTCGATTAAGAACTAAAAAGATGAGAGGCTGCGGAACCAGGGAAACGATTCTAATAATGGTCTATAAATTACTGGATAAGGCATCCAGGCGATGGAGAAAATTAAGAGGTTATGAAAAGATTAGCCTTGTATTGGAAGGCGCTGTTTTTGAGAACGGAGAGCTTGTAAAAAAGGCAGCATAAAAAAATGAGAGGGTATGTCATACACAACATTTGACAAAAACTCGATTATCAATATTTGTTTGTTAATGATAAAATAATTCAAATTATCTCAATTTATTATATAATATTACATTGCTGTCCAAATTAGGAAAAATTCAAACACAATTGAGAGTCTTGTGATATCGAAGCTTTCTGGTGAAAAGGAGCATTTAACCAATCCCACAAGTCCCTTCTGGCAAAAAGGTTGGTCGGAAGCACAGAACAAAGGGTGTAAATCCTCGATTTAAATTTTAAATAACTTAAAAGCAGATAAGCGATCAGAGCCACCCATAATTGGGACAGCAGAGCGTTTTTTGAAGTGCCGATAAAGCTCTTAACTTTCAATTGCTGTTTAAGAGTCTTGAAAAATAATTCAATCTGCCATCTTTCCTTGTATATTTTCGCGATGGTTAAGGGAGACCAATCAAAGTTATTGGTCAACAGAACAACCGTCTTTCCGGTTTCAGGATCGATTGCCCTGATCCTTCGGAGCTTACCGGGATATTTTTTCACGGAAGTCAGCCCGGTCCATTTGATAATCTGATCGGATGTGATCGTCGTTTGTCTTGTAACGTCATTCCGTTCCAAAACTCTATATTGATAGTTGCATTTCAATCGGGTGACAAATGTAATTCCTGTATTATCAAGGGATTGAAACCATTCAAAACGGTTATAACCTTTGTCGAAAACAACTACATCGCCCCTTTCAAGAGGTATCAATGGAGCAATATTTTGTTCATGAATACTGCCTTCTGTAACTATAGCAAAAGCGGGTAGATAACCGGAATGATTGAGCTTCACATGAAGCTTGACCGCTCCTTTTGTTTTACGGAAAGTCGCCCAATCATAAAGAGACAGACATAAATCAATGGTCGTGGCGTCCAGACTGTAGAGAGGATTCTTGAAACGGAATTTATGCCGGGGCGCCGCTTCTTCACATTTGGACAGCATACGGTAAAAAATGTTCTCAAAAAGTGATTGAGTCCGATGTTCGTTAGCATATGCCAGAGTGGAACGGTGAATCGGCCTGATTCCAAGATGATAAAGCGTTGAAGCTTGCGTCGCCAATCCCGCTTCAATCCCCCTTAAACTATCCTGGCCGGCCAATTGACCAAAAAGCATAGCTGTAAAATGATTCCAGGAACTGAAACCGCGGGAATGATATTCGGCTCCAGTCTCAATAACAGCTTTCTGAAATTCAAATCTCGGAAACATTTGCATTATCTGCCCCATTATTGTATGATTATTCATAAGCCTAACCTCCTTGATATGTAATGATTTAGGTCTGCTAACCCTTATCATTATAAGGCAAGGTTAGGCTTTTTCAATTTCTAATTTGGACACGTGTGATAATATTAAAAAGGAATTCTTTATGTATTTAGAAAAAGAGGCAATTGAATATTTTAGAAAATACGATTTCTTAAAAAACATATTACTTAAGATAACTTCTCATGATTTTGGAGAAATACCTTCGCGCCGGATCGGCAGAAATATGGAATTTGAACAATACAGGGAATATATCCCCGGTGATGAAGTCCGTGATATAGATTGGAAAGTATATGCCAGAAGCGGTAAAGCCTTTATTAAAAATTACGGAAGCGACGCCAGCTTCAAGATCCGGATTATACTGGATAACAGCCTTTCAATGAATTATCCCGGCGGCCCTGATTCAAAATTAGAAACAGCCAAAAAAATTATCGCAGTATTAACATATCTTCTCATCAATGCTAAAAACAATATTTTCTTATCTGTTTTAAATGAAACTTATACTGATCTGGGCAGGATAAGCCTAAATTATCTGGAAGATATTTTGCGCCAGGTAAATCCGGCAAATAAAACAGATATAGCCGGAATCAAAATGCCGCCATCTAAAGAAATATGTTATATTATCAGTGACGGTTGGTGGGATATTAACAACAAACCCGATGAATCGGTTCATTTTCTTATTAATAACAAGATAAATTTTTTACATATTTTATCTCAGGAAGAGATCTCATTGAATTTCAGCGGCAATTTTGAGCTTACAGACAGTGAGACTTCAGCGAAAACCGATATCATTGTCTCTGAAATAAGATCAGAATATATAAAAAAAATAGAGGAAAGAATCCGTACATACAGAACCGCATTTTTAAAAAACGGACTTCTATACGATATATTTCCGCTTCATATTCCTTATTATGTTAATTTAAAAAACTGCCTTGATAGATCTATTTTTATGACAAATAAAAGGCAGGTATTATAAAAATGAGTTTCCTCCATCTTTATTTTCTTTATTTTATTCCTCTTATACTTATCCCTCTTTTAAGCTTGCTTCTATTCCGTATGAACAGAAAGAAGATGGTGTTTCCGTCTCTGGAAATCATTCAGGGGATCATGAAAAAAAAACTTTCGCATAATAAGCTGAAAATACGCTTAAAACAATTAATACGTTTTATTATTATCGCCCTTGTTATTCTGGCTTTTGCCGGACCGGTTCCAGGATCTCATAACAATAATCAGGAATATACCGTTATCATTGATAATACTCTCTCCATGAGCCTTTTTGAAATAGACAAAATACTTTCCGGCCTTAATGACAAATATACAATTAATAAAACGTATTTCGGGAAAGAACTTTATGATCCTGAAAAAAAACGCTGGGATTATCATTCTGAACAGACTATCGATATTTTATCATCCGTTCTGGCTAAAGAAAATATCAGAAAGGCTATTCTGATTACAGACGGTCAGAAAGCCAATTTTAAAAAAACAATCCAGGGCTATAATAAATTACAGGAATTAATCATTATTATTCTTAAAAAAGAAGAGTATCCGAGAAATATATATATTAAGGACTTTTCATATTTTCCTTTAAGCGCCATTTCAGGAAAAAAAACAGAATTCACTATAAATGTCGGCGGCGACTGCAGGAAAAACGATAAGCTGACGCTTATAATTAATGATAAGATAATATTTTCCGGCACTGCTGAACCGAAACTGCGGTTTTCCCGCTTTTTGGAAAATACTACAGTTCACCGAGGTTTAAATTGGGGAATTATCAGGTTAGAAGGCGATGATTTTACAAATGATAATTATTACTATTTCCCCATTTTAGCTATTCCAAAACCTAGAATATATAATGATTTTGATTCCTCTATCATAACCAGGATCATGAACAGCATTTTTGATTCATATTATTTTACAAGAAATCCATTATCAGCAGATATCGTCTTTTCAAGTACTCTCAGCCGCTTATCGAAAGGAAAGATCAATATCGCTTTTTACGATAACAATGATGCCATAGAAAACGCTCTGCGTCCGCTTTTAATTTTCCCTGAATTTAAAAACAATCTGACAAAAGATAAAATCAATTCTTCTTTTCCGATTCTCGGCCTTTTGCAGAATGTATCCCTGAAAACCAGGTTCGTTTTAAAAAATGACAATCCATCGGCTAAGCTCTTAGCCGGTTCAGGGAATATTCCTCTTTTATATGAAATTGAGAACAAAGATATGTCATTTTATTTATTCACTTTTTCAATAAAAGAAAATGAGGAAAAACTGAATAATTCTTCTTTTCTTCTTTTGACCGTTAACGAGGTCCTGATGCGGCATTATATAAAGCAGTTTATTATTGATAAAGAAGAAAAAACATCCGGTCTTTTTTATGATCAAAAAGGACGTATTGCTGATGTAAAAGAAGGCCCCGGCATTTATATGGAAAAAACGACCGGCAAGTATATAGTTGAAAATATTCAGGATGAATCGGTTTTTGATTATTATACTGAAAAAGAGCTTTTTAAGATGATTGAACCTGGATTGAAAAACAAAACACAGATATTGTCTTATTCTGATAAAACTGAGCAGGGTTCCTCTAACCCGCTTTTTTCATTATCATCGCTGATTATATTAATAGCGATTATACTGATGCTAGTGGAAATATTTTTATAATTAAATTATTTTTATCTAACAGTTCTATTTAAACCTTTTATTAAAAGCGGATTGGTCAAGCCAGGCGGGTTTCGGTTTCTCTACGGTCCTGGCTGATAAAAATGAGATATTTGTCATATCAGATTCTGAATGGGGAAAAATAAGCAGATAAATACAATATCCGCTATATAAAAAAGGGATTATAAAAAGCCCTTTTTTATTACTCAACGTTTTCCATTTCTTTATCGCTTTTAGCGATGATGGTTTCATCACTCTTTTCATAATTAGGTTCCGCTGTACCAAGCTGCTTATCCAGTTCAGCGTCTGATGGAACATTGGATAGCTGTTCTTCTTTATTAAGTTCAGCTTCCTTCGGCACATTGTTTCCCTTATTTGCTTTTATTGCCAGTATGGCCAGCAATCTCGCCCGCCTGGAATGAAAAACAGCCCTTAAGAACTCTCTTTTATTGAATAGGAGTTTTGAATATTTTTGATGAGCTGCGGCTTTTGCCAGATCCCCAGTATAAATTTTTCCTTCTTTGACCGCGTTTTTAGCTGCAATTAAAACAATACTTGTTCTGACAAGGAATCTCCTCGACGCCATTTTTGTCATAATAATGTTTCTTGAAAAAAGCATAGGAGTGGATAGAATTAATAATGCCAGGGATAATAAAAAGATCCTCTTGGTTAATTTCATATAACCTCCTTTATTCAGCATAATAAAAGAATTATAAGAAAATACCGGCAAATCGTCAAGACTAATTTCAGAAATAAAGAATATTACTTTTTTCTTATTGAACGTATTGATATACGGATAGGATAATTACCCCCTGAGGGAATCGAACCCTCGCTGCAGGGTTGAAAACCCTGTGTCCTAACCACTAGACGAAGGGGGCAAACAATGTTGCCCTTGAAAGGGAAAATATTATACTATGAACCTGTGTTCCTGTCAAAAAACAGGACAATTGAAATTATTTTGAAAAAAATTTGAAGCGATTTTATTATTTATTGAAAATATTCTTTTTGATATCCGGCATAACCCACAAGAGCCGGACAATTTCCGTAATCGGGAAAGATTCTTTTTCTCTTCAATAAATATTTCTAAAAAAAATATTCTTCTTTGACAAATTATTCTTATTTTAATATTATTATAGCTGTATTGTTTCAGATTTTAAACTTTAAATGGATCCAATTAAGCTAAATAATTAAAAGGAGTCATGATATGGAAAGCATTTTTTCTAATATAAGGTCTAAAAACCCGAAGGGCATTTATGAATATAATATACTCATTGACGGCTGCTGGAAATGCGTTTCCAGCGGCAAAAGATTTGATGTCACCAATCCCGCTACCGGAGAAGTAGTCGGAACAGTACCTTCCTGTAATGAAGCGGATGTGCTGCAGGCTGTGGAATCCGCCAAACAGGGTCTGAATGAAAAAGATTTCGAGCCGGTCCAGAGGCTTGAAGTTATGGATAAGGCGCGTGATATATTATTGGAAAATCAGAAGGAAGTAGCTGAAATGATTACTCTCGAAAGCGGCAAAGCTATCTCTGTTTCCAATGGCGAGGTTAAATCGACAGCGGAAAGGCTGAAGCTGACTATGGAAGAAGCCCGTGTCCTTTACGGCGAATACCTTCCCGGTGAATGGGTTGAGGACACAAAAAGCAAATTCGCCATAGTTCTCCGCAAGCCGCTGGGTATAGTGGCTGCCATCTCCCCGTTCAATTACCCCCTGTTCCTGGCCGCTTCAAAGATCATACCGGCGCTTCTGGCCGGAAATACTGTGATCGCAAAGCCCGCAAGCGATACGCCGATCAGCCTGATCATGTTCGCGTGCATACTGGAAAAAGCGGGCCTGCCTAAAGGCGCCCTTCAAATCATAACCGGAAGGGGTTCCAGTATCGGCGATGCCATCATCACAAATCCGGATATATCCGCAATCAGTTTTACCGGTTCGACCGGCGTAGGTGAAACAATACCTCCCAAAGCCGGCATTAAGAAACTCCACCTTGAACTCGGCGGAAAAGCATCTGCCATCATTCTTCAGGACGCTGACATCAAACTCGCCGCCTCGCAAATATGCCGCGGCGTCTTCAGGAATTCCGGCCAGCGCTGCGACGCGGTCAGCCGAGTCCTTGTTGAAAAACCTGTTAAAGAGGAACTAATCTCACAAATCTTGAAAGAATCCGAAAAATACAAAACCGGCGATCCGATGAACCCGGACACACAGGTCGGCACAGTTATTAATCAGCAGGCGCTGGAGAGGATTCATGGCCTTGTAGAGGACGCTCTGGCAAAAGGCGCTGTTCTTCTAAAAGGCGGTACTTTTAAGGGCCTCTTTTATGAACCGACTGTCCTGGACAATGTAACCTCGGATATGCGGATCGCATGGGAGGAAATATTCGGCCCCGTACTTCCCGTCATTACCGTCAAAGACTGCGATGAAGCCGTTAAAATGTCCAATGCGTCCGAATTCGGCCTGGACAGCTGCCTTTTTACTAGAGACTTAAGCCTTGCGCTTAAAATCGCCGGAGAACTGCAGGACGGGAGCGTGACGATCAACTCCGCTCCGGCTCATGGCGTCGGGCATTTCCCGTTCGGCGGCAACAAAAAATCCGGCCTGGGCCGAGAAGGCATCAAATATTCCATAGACGAACTTACCAAGCTCCATACCATTATAATTTCTGAAAATATTTGAAGCGGAATTAATTTTATTAATCTGTTCATTCAGTCCTTATTATTATTCAAGAGCAGTTACAAAAACTTTAGTTTTTGTAACTGTCCTCAAATAATTTGACCATTAAGAAATTTCTTTCTATTATTAAAGATGATGGTTTTTATAGGAGCACAATCATGAATCAATTCATAAATCCTGAATCTGGTCCACAGCCGGCCGGGCCTTATTCAACAGCCGTATTGACCGCAAACGGCTTTTTGTTTCTTTCCGGTCAGATCAGCCTGGACCCGGCGACAGGGAATCTAAATGGAAGGACTGTCTCTGAGCAGGCGGTTATCATTCTCAATAATATTAAGAATATTGTTGAAGAATGCTCTTTTTCTCTGCAGGATATTATAAAAGTCGTCATTTATATTACGGACATATCACAATTTGCCGAACTCAATAAGCTGTATGAACAGTTTTTCGGCAGTCATAAACCCGTCAGGACAACTGTGGAAGTTTCCCGTCTGCCCAAAGGAGCGCTGGTTGAAATTGAAGCCGTCTGTTTTCATAGTTAATCTTATCAGATAAAAAAAGGAGTAAATATTTATGGAACGCAATAAAAGATTGGGCGAGGAGAAGATCGGCAAACTCCTCTGGTCTTTTTCCCTCCCCGCCATCAGCGCCATGCTTTTAAATGCCCTGTACGGCGTTGTTGACCGGATTTTTGTCGGAAGGGGCGTCGGTTCTCTCGCTATCGCAGGAGTGATGGTCGGACTTCCTATAATGCTGCTCATTATGGCCTGCGGAATGCTTATCGGTATCGGCGGAAGCGCCGCGCTTTCGATATTTCTCGGGCAGAATAAGAAAGAAGATGCTGAAAATACCATAGGAAACGCTGTGACGCTCTCCCTTATATTCAGCTTCCTGATAACTTCCTTAGGGCTTATTTTTCTTCATCCCCTTCTTCGTTCTTTCGGAGCGAGCAATGAAACCATACCCTATGCCGAAAAATTTGTCCGCATCATCCTGTCCGGTTCCCTGTTCGGGTTTTTAAGTTTCGGCATGAGTAATATCATCCGCGCGGAAGGCAACCCGATGTTCAGCATGGTAACGCAGATGACCGGCGCCGTTTTGAACGCGGTTTTCTGCTATGTATTTATTTTCATATTCAAATGGGGTATTGAAGGTTCCGCCGCAGCTACAGTATTGGCGCAGTTCATCACAAGTGTTATGGTAATGGGCTATTTTTATACCAAAAAAAGCATCATTCATGTACACTGGAAAAATTTAAGACTGAAAGCGGATATTGTTAAAAGAATACTGTCGATAGGCCTATCGCCTTTTTCGATTCAGGCGGCGTTGGGAATTATGATGGCGATTTTTAATTTTCAGCTTGGAAAATACGGCGGCGATATCGCCATATCCGCCTGGGGCGCCATTAACAGCATCATGCTTTTTATCCTGATGCCGATCTTCGGCTTAAACCAGGGATCACAGCCCATCATAGGCTTTAATTTCGGCGCTAAAAACTGTCCGAGGATACGGGAAACGCTGAAATTGACGATATTTGTCTCCACCATAATTGTATTTACCGGCTTTATAATCATCCAGATTTTCGCCCGGCCGATCATCAGCGCTTTTTCAACAAATGACGCCCATCTTGTCGATGTCGGCTCAACAGGCCTGAGAATCTTTCTTGCAATGCTGCCCGTTGTCGGTTTCCAGATCAGCGGCTCTAATTATTTTCAATCGATAGGCAAGCCTCTTTATTCCATTATGCTCACATTATCACGGCAGATCCTGCTTCTCATCCCTCTGGTCTTGATCCTTCCCCACTTTCTTGGTCTATTCGGTATCTGGCTGGCGGGCCCTGTTTCGGATTTTCTTTCATTCCTTCTGACACTGACATTTATTTTAAGGGAACTCAAGAAGCTCAAAACATTAGAGCGCTGTGTATAAGGAGCTTATGCGATGAAATTTCTTGAATTGATTAAAAAACGGTATAGTGTCCGGAGTTATCAGAATAAAAAAGTTGAAAAAGTTAAAATTGAGCGCTGTATTGAGGCAGCCCGGCTGGCCCCATCGGCCTGCAATGCCCAGCCCTGGAAATTTATTGTTGTTGATGATCCGCTGTTAAAGGAAAAAGTAGCAAAAGCGACTTTCGGGAATGTCATATCTTTCAATCATTTTACCATGCAGGCGCCTGTCATGATTGTAATCGCGGCGGAAAAACCCGCCGTCCTGCCCTCAATCGGCAGTCAGATTAAAAATCTCCCCTATTATCTTATGGATATAGGCATGGCCGCTGAGCATTTCTGCCTTCAGGCCGCTGAGGAAGGCCTGGGAAGCTGTATGCTCGGCTGGTTTAATGAAAAGTCTGTAAAAAAAACACTTTCTATTCCGAAAAGCAGAAAAATAGCGCTTTTACTTACGCTCGGTTATCCGGCAAAAGAAGAAACACCCAAAAAAATACGCAAAGAACCGGATCAGATTTCAAGTTATAATATCTATTAAAGCTAATTATACTCTTGCCTAATTTTTCATTTCACAGTATTATTATTGGAATAAACATCAGATAAAGAGGATTATTTATGTCCCGTGATGCGAATGAGATCATAGGTAAATTTATCAGGCGCGCTTTCTGGATGACAGACCCGCAGTCCGCCGAATTCAGGCTGTTTTTTCTGGAAATGATCACGGAACTCAGAAACCTGTCCGGCAGGGATTTTAACGCGGATATAACACTGGATGATCTGAAACGGACCGTATCGAATATTACCGACAAATACCCTGTCATA
Organism: uncultured Spirochaetota bacterium; assembly: GCA_963835575.1. Taxonomy (GTDB): domain Bacteria; phylum Spirochaetota; class Brevinematia; order Brevinematales; family JAOACQ01; genus CAVYGN01. The sequence goes on from CAWIGG010000002.1 coordinate 1,228,363, forward strand.
AAAAAGATTTCCCTCAACACCGTCTTTAAAACACTCAACGCCATGGATTCGTTTGCCAAAGCCGGAGATCTTTTTTCCATCGCTTCGGCTGTTTCGACCTCTTTTCTATCAATCGGAATGCTCTTTATAGGCCCTATGCCGTATCTTTTATTAAAAGTATTCGCCCCTAACCGTTTAAAATGCGGTGTGATCATGGGAGTGGGCGGCTTGATCGGACTCGAGCTGTATGATACAAAGCCCACGCCGGTTATACGGAAACGGAATAAATTCTCACCGGCCACAATCATATCGGGCATTTTTTTTACGGTTCTCCTCCTGTTGTCCATCTTTTTAATCCAGGTACCATTTTTTTATCGTCTTCTAACTTTTCTCTGTTCCGGTATTCTTTTCTTATTCTTTATCTCGAGCCTCAGCCTCGATATTTTCAATCTGAATAGCAGAAAGAAAACAAAGGATCCCGCTGATCATGAAATTTTTCAGTTTAATATCAATACCGATAGAACGCTTTCTTCCCATTTCAAACTGGATAATGAAGAAGCCCGCTTTCTTTTCAGTCTTCAATATACCCTGGCCGAATCCAACATCGAGATGACCGTGGATCCGAAAATCAAAGGGAATAAAAGGATCTGGCTTGATAAATGGAAAACCAGCATAGAAGCCGAAATCAGCCGCAAACTTGTCACCAGCCGGGCAATATTGGAAGAGGCTATTTTCGGGCCCATGCAGCGCCTATCAAAATTAAAAAGAAACCTGATCTATCTTGAGTGCGCTCTTTTTAAGCCGTTTTTCCCCATTGTGGAATTAAAAAATATAGTCATTCCTGAAAAGGAAAGGACAATTTCCCAGAATAATCTGACGGAACTTTCCCGGTCAATGAACATTACAATCCCGCCGAAGATTATTCAAAGTACATATCAATCTTCAATTCAGACGATCAGTGTGGTCAATCTGATAAAAAAAATCACACAGAGCCTGATCACGCCGTCTTTCGGAGGCTTTGCTCCTTTTTCCGTGATCCAGGATTATACCGGACTGGTCAAGACATCAACGGCAGTGAGCATCGGAGGCATCGGTAAAATACCGAAAAAAAAGGACCTGATTACTCAGGAAAATTCCTATATCATAGGCGGAGGGATTATTCTTGAAAAAGAAATGTTCCCGCTTCTCAGCCAGATAGCGGAATACAGCTCCAATGCCGTACTTTCACAGCTGGCCCGGCTGGCTGCTTCATTTAAATTATTTTCCGGCGAACTGCCGGATTATATAAACCAGCTGGAATCGATGCTAACGCTTGAAACCCAGCTGAGAGATACGCTGGTAAAAGTATATAATAATAAAGGAGCGGACCGCGAAGAACTCCGGCAGTCAATTCATTTCCTGGAAATGGGTATAAAATTAAGCAGGGACACGGCCGAGAAAGCAAAGAGGAGATGAGGGCTGTATTATTCATGCATAGACTTATCCAAAAAGTTTTGAAATAGACCCGCTGGTTTGTACCAAATGCGGCAGTGACATAAAGATCATTCCGGTTTTACAGACCGGTTGTTAGTGAGATGTGATGATTTTTTTCTATCAATCTGGCGGCAGAGGGCGCCACAACGCCGGAATGCGGTCTCTCACTCATCTTTTCAATCGGGACTTACCCGCCAAAACCCTTGCTTTTGCGGCCTGAGAAAATTTACGGTTATTCCTGGTTGAGGAGGGCGTTTAAAAGGGAAAAGATATAGGAATGATACCCGAGATAATTCAACTGATAATCCTTGAGCAGTTCTACCAGGCCGGATTTATTATTAACCCCTGTCTTGGAGTAAATAAATCCGATATGTCCTTTGACAGTACTTTCAGAAATAAACAATTTTTTTGCGACTTCACGGGTTTTATATCCCTGTAAAAGCAGTAAAAGGATCTCTTTTTCCCTTGGGCTCAAACGGTATTTCTTGAAGAATTCATCCTGCGGCATGGTTACAGATGACAGGATCGGTTTTACATCAATGGCATTCCACCGGAGAGTATCAGTTTTATCCGGTTTTCTGACAGCAGAAATATTTACCAGCAAGGTACTGATATTCTCAGCAGATTTATATGATTGTTTTCCTGATTTTGGTATAATTTTTAACTCGGCATATTGAACTTCCTTTCCAGCCAGGGCTTTTCCGGCCAGCACTTTCATATATTTCTGTTCTTCCGGCCGGAGAAAATCCAGTAAAGATATTTCCCGGATTAAATCCGAGTTACTGATATTAAGGCTTTTTTCACCCATCCGGTTGATAAATTTTATAACAAAATTCAGGTCTGTCTCTATCAGTATAGTCGGGAGAAGTATAGCCATTTCACGGAATCGTTCTTCTTTTTTTTCTATTTCAATTTTTGCCGTTCTAAGATTTTCCAGTGCCTTTTTCCATTTATCAAATAAATTGATCACATGAAGTATGTTTGACACTTCTTCACGGATCGTGTCATAAGCCAGGGGATTAATTTCTGAGATTTCGAAACGGATAATCCCAAAACGGTTATTTTCATAAACAATCGGTAATAATAAAACTACAGAAGGTTTTTCTACCGGATAGAGAATATCAGAAAAAATATCTCCTGTTTTTTTTTCCTGATGAATTTCTGAAGCCATGTTCCTCTGGTTCTTACGATAGTTCATTAATATAAGGGTTTGCTCAGGTATATTCTCATGAATCCCCGGTATATTTGGAAATAGTTCTATAGTACAGCCGGGAATGCCCATCTGGGGAAGTTCACGATTGAGAATATTTGCCAGTTTGTCATAATCCGGTGAAAGACTCGTATCCCGGGTAATAATTCTGAGATGATAGAGTATTGCCTCCATACCTTCAGCTCTGGCTACTTCGCACCTTTGAATCCATTTGGTCAGAAGAAAAGAGGCGTTTAAAAAAATACTTTCAATATTATTCTGTTCCAATATGGGCATCTCAATAATTTGACTCAGAATTTCATCTCTGATAATTGTCAGTATTTTCTGCCAGCTGACAATATTGATAATCCGGGAAGAATGCTGCCCTAGAATTTCATTAAAAACCATTAAAAACATAGGATTGGATTTCCTGTTTTTTAAATCAAAATACAGTGAATCTAAAAGAACCGTTATGCTATGGCGGAGATTAGAGATCTCCTTATTTTCCAGGATCATCTCTTCAATTCTATCGGAAACCGCTGTCTTTACCAGATTAAATTTTTCATCAAGGCTATCCGGCCAAATATCCGGTGATTCATCATAACCAGAAACAGTTTTTAACGATTTTTCCGAAGCCGGTATATTCCTCCTGTAAACCGGAAAACATCCGCAGGATTCACGAATAATCAGCCTTGTCGGCAGGAACAATTCTTGAGGAACTTCCTGCCCCTGAGCAGCCTGGAACAGAATTTCCAATGCTTTCCGGCCTTGTTCAAAAATCGGCTGATAGACGGTCGTGAGCGGCGGATTCATCAATTCTGCATCCGCCACATCATCAAATCCGACCAGGCCGCAGAAAGCAGGAATATCCAGCCCATGAGTACGCAAAACCCTCAGAAAAGAAATTGCCATATCATCATTGGAGGATACAACGGCATCGAGTGCTATCTTCTTCTTCAGAATGTTTTCCGCGATATATCCCCCATATTCATAACTGAAATTTCCGGAAAAAATATACTTTTTCTGAAAAGGAATACGATATTTTTTCAGGGCATCGATATATCCGCGAAGCCGTGCGCGTGCTTCCATATTACTCAGAGAACCGGTAATAAAGCCGATCCTGCTGTAACTATGGGTCTCTATAAGATGTTCCACAGCCTCCCGCATTCCATTCCGGTTATCTATAAATACACCGGGTATTCCGGGAATCCGGACACCAATACTGACTTTCGGTCCCGGAAAAAGATCACAGTATTCCCGGAACCGGTCATATCCCATGAAATTTCCCAGTGAACTGGATGCAAAAATCAGTCCCTCTATTTCCGGTGAGTGTGCCAGATCATAAATAAAATTGTGATTATTATCTTCAGGTATTGGCGAATCAAGATTTCTTCCTGAAATCATTGCAATCCGTACTGATCTTTCCCTGGCTGCGGAGATAACACCTCTCCATAGAGGTAAATGATACCTACCTTCAATCTGGTTGATTAAAAGTCCAAATATTTTACTGCTGGTTTTCATGCATTCAGCCCCGTTTAAAAAACGAACATCTAAAGCTATTATAGGAACACCCTCCTTATTTGTCAATAAAAAAAAAGCCCCGCGCTAGCGCGGGGCTTTTAACTATTTTGATTCCGTTTTTACCATAGATTTGAAACAGCAAGATTGTCCAGATAGAATATTGTATCCTGATTGGTGGAGGAGCTGACAAACTGGATTCTAACCTTGCTAAAGTTCGTCCATGAGGCAGTGTTGGTGAGAGAACTGCTGGCATAGCCGATAATGCTGTTTGTGTTAGAGATGAAAGAAGAAATGTGGCACCATGTATCGGCGACAACGGAAGAAGTATAATAGACTGAATAAATCGGGCTATAGGAGGGAGTATAAAACTCCCATTGGATAGCTGTCATGTTAGCGCGGCAGGCGGCGGGAACATAAATGTCAAAATTTATGGTGAAATTCTGTCCGCTCATGTCGATCGTCCCTGACAAATTCCATTGTATTTCCACACCGGTGGAACCGCTTTGATTCGTTGAATATGCATGCACCTGAACACATGCGTTGGCGCCGACATTTGTTAAGATGGCATTATCGGTAATGGCCGGACTGCCGCTGGTAAGATTTCCTTTAGACAGATAGGGCCCGCCGGCCGAAGTATCGAAGTTCTGGTTGATAGCCACTATCGATATGAAACTGCTGGCACTGCTGCTCGATATTTCCGAGGACGCTGATGATGCTGCTAACGAACTGGCTGCCGCAGAGGAAGCCGTAGAAGCGCTTGAGCTCGATGAATCCAACGAACTGGCTGGTACAGAGGACGCTGAAGATACGCTTGAGTTCGAGGATGTGTCGGACGAGGAAGAGTTCGGGGCAGTCGAACATCCCATTAAAGTGAATAACGCTAAAACAGATGCTGCAAATAATAATTTTTTCATAAAACCTCCTTTAATTTTATACTCTAGATTTTGTACTTAAAATTTTATACAAAATATCTGTTTTGCTAGGGAGTTACTGTCAGGGATCCGGCATCCATCGATATTTCGTAAAACCCATGCGGGTCCCAGTTTAACACGTTTGTTCCCTGCTTGACCGTGCCGCCGCCGTTGCTGATGCGGAGATACATACCGGCCGGAAAGTGGTCCGGAAGGGCCCAGCTCCATATCGTGTTGCTTCCGGTATCAACCGGTGTTACTGCCGATAAAACCTTCTGCGCTCTCCAGTAGGCCCCGACCCTGGCGACTGTGTCAATCCACATCCAGCCCAGAGCTTTGGCATGCTCCATGCTTCCAGTGACATTTGCGGTATCGACAGGGGCATACCAATTGGCTCCAGGCAGGATTGTATGGTAGAGGAAAACCAGCCATGTTCCGTTTATATAGTCTGAATCAAGATGACCATTCAGGTCTGATGCGGTTTCTCCGCCGGATGCCATATAGACCGGCAGTCTGAACGGGTCTGTGCCGTCGTTCGGCGCAATTGTTCCATTGGCGACCCCGCGGTTGAGAAAGTACCTATTACTTGCGTATGTTATCCATTGTGTATCACCGTATGGAGAAGCCATGGTCACGACATTGCTCCCGCCTAACTGATCGATAATATATTGCATGTTCGAATCGATTTCTTCAAGCTGGGTGGAAAACGGCGTTCCGCCTGTGCCGGAGTCTGAAAGATCGGCATGAGAATGATGAAATGTGTGATTGCCGATCTCATGCCCGTCTTTGACTGCCTGAGACCAGAGGAATTCAAAATTAGCCGATGTATTGCTCCATCCGGCACAGATATAAAATGTCAGGTGAACGCCTTCCTCCTGAAGCAAGCTGTAATTCTGGACCTGTGAAGGCTGACCGTCATCGAAAGAGTACGATACTGCGGCCTTAAATCCTGCCCAGTTCAATATGATCAGGCTGCCGGGAGCGCCGGCCGGCTTGGGCACATTGGTTGCCGGAGGATAGGGCAGCCCGGAAATTGTACTGTTCCCTTCCGACCCGAATGAAGGGACGGATGAAGAGTTGCTGCTGGTGGAAGATCCGGAATCGGAAGAGGGCTGGACTGAACAGGCCGTCAGCATTATAAAGAAAAAAGTGAATACTTTCATAAATAAACCTCTGTAATCCGGGACAATTCTAAAAACTTAGTTTTTTAGAACCGCCCAACATTTTATGCGGCTGTTTGGATGCAATTATTTACCAAACTGCCAGTAATCAATTACAAAAGAATTGACAACATTTACAGTGAACCGCAAATAAAGGTCATGCACACCGCTTATATTACTGACTGCCGTAGTGATATTGGTCCAACCGGAAGTATTGGTAAAAGTCAGGGAACCTATTTTTGAACCGGAACCCTGCGGACTGTCAATCCATATATCAATTCTCCCGCCGGCCGATCCTGCTGATACTTTAGCGGTAAAGGTCACTGCTCCGGTGTCAAAATCCACGCTTTTATATTTAATACAGCTTCCATTGATAATATTGCTGACAATGATCTGACCGGCGGACAGAGCCAGCGTCTTAATATATCCGTACTGCCGGTTCATAGTTTCAGCCTGAACAACAGAGTAAGGGTCCATATTTTTCAATTTCTCCACCCCGTTGGTCGTCTGAACTACTCTGATAATCAATCCATCCGTATCGTAGTAAAGCCGGTCCATGCAGACACTTCTATGATACGCCGTGGATGCGCCCTCCAGGGTTGCCAGTGTCCGGTCATGGTAGAAGATGTACCAATTCGTACCGATCTGACCGATGGATGCATGATTGTTGTTGCCGTAATTGACAGGAGGATTATCCAGAATCGTACCTTTATAGACAAAATTGGACATCGGATTGTCGCTTATCATATAATCAATTGTGGCGTTAGGAGCGCCGGAAAAGTCGGTGGAATAGGAGAAGTAATATTTTCCATTGTATTTATGCATATAGGAAGCCTCGAAAAAGCGCGGGGCATCAATTGTCAAAGCCGTTCCGGCTGTATCCAGCATATCAGCGCTGAGTTTGATTACCCGTGCATTTCCCGGGCCGCCGCCGCCGAAATACATATAGCCCTGCCCGTCATCATCCACAAAAACCGCCGGATCAAAGCAATAAGTAAGATTGGAAGCTCCGGGAGTATTTCTGGTAATGATAGCATGGCCGACAGGGTCAGTCCAGGGCCCTTTAGGGGATGAGCTGGTAACGACTCCTATGTTATCTCCGCCGTTGCCGAAATACATATAATAAATATTGCTTCTGCAGACGATGGAAGGCGCATAGGTGTGAAAAGCCCAGGGTACGGTTTCTACTGTTGATACCGGCTCCCCGAGATCAGTCCAGTTGACCAGGTCATCCGATGAAAAGACGGAAACATCATTTATAACGTACGAGCTCTGACTGTCCAGATCGTGGGAAGTATAAAGATAGACCCGGTTATTGTAAAATCCGAAAACAGGATCCGCAGTGAATTTCTGGGAGATAATTGGATTCCCGAGATCCATAAACCATTGCGGTATATTTCCGCTCAGGTCCGGTATACTGCTGGAAGAGGAAGAACTGCCGGTCTGGCTTCCTGACGTCCCGCGAAAATAGGCGGCTTTCAAATCGAATTCCAATACCCCGGTGCCGTCAAAATGAATGCCCATAAGGCGCGGTATTTCCAAGGCATAGCCTACAATCTGGTTGACCGGAATGACCACCGTATGCCACTGGCCGTCGCTAACAAGGCCGTAAGGCGTCAGATCATTCCACCCGGGATAATCCGGTTCCAGCTGGATATTCAACTGGGCTGTAGCGGCAGCGAGCCGGATGATGAGGACAAGACTTCCGTTGGTAAAACGGCTGAAATCGGTTCCGTTTACCGGACCGGTACTATCCGGGTTTAGCTTGACACCGCTGCTTCCGGAAGTCTTATCTGCCCTAATATGGACATAATTACTTCCATCAGTATCAACTCTGTTGGAAACGGTTGCCGTTCCCCAGGTATCGATATGGGAATGCGGCATCAATGGAAGACCGTCGCCGTAAAACGCAAGGATTTCAGCGCTTTGGGATGGTGCAGATGATTTAGAAGCCGAAGAACCGGAGTTTCCTGCCTGGATTGAACATGCCGACAGCAATACAAAAGCCAGGATACAAAACACTTTCAAAAACAGTCTCCTCTTTATTAATATTTTTGCCATTGCAAAAAACCGGACTGCGCCCGCAGGACTCAGTCCGGTCCCTTTATTTTTCAATAAAATGATATATTTGTAGCGTATGCATTGATGTTGAAACTTGCGTTGGCATCGGTCAGTGATGTAATGGTGTTTCCATTAATCTTAAAGTTGTAAAAACTAACCCCATCGATAGTATTGGTTTTACCATAAGCCGGGCTGTTGGTATCTGTTATCCAGGAATGATCTGTACCGACAAGACGGCATTCCCTGTTTATATTTGCTGAAATATTGGAAAATATCGTATTGGATATGGAACCAATCCCGAAGGCCGTTCTCCAGTTGATACTCTGGACATCCATATCCAGATCTATAAGCCGTCCGGTGACATACTCGATCCTGATATTATTAAAAAGGGTGCCTGAAATAACAGCCGTATCATCTGCGTCAATGACCAGCGCCCGGTCGACAAGAATGACATCCACATCGTCATAGGTGACGTTTGATATGGTATCCCCGATGGTCTTGGTTCCGATCTTGCATGCGCCGTAGCCGAAGCAGACGATCTTCCGGTGAGTAATGCCGTTCACACTCATATAAGGACCGGTTGTCGGATCGACAGTAGTACCATAGGATTGCCCGTCGGGAATATCATCGCTTTTCACGGCCATGCAGTCGTCGCCGTCATAGAGGAAGGCGTTGTAAAGGCTGCAGTTGATGCAGTTGTCAAAGTCAACGCCGTCGGTTTGTTCCATGTTGATGACAGCCGGTTGTTGATAACTTTATAATTGGTGATGGCGATACCGGTGCTCCGGTAAATCAGGGTGGTCCAGAAGCAGGAATCCCGGGAAATGATGCCTTCGACTATGCAGTTGGTGCTCCCCTCAATTTTTACAAGGAACATCTTTCTGCCGGAAGATTTCAGAACCTTGCCGTTGCCGTCGATGGTTCCTCTTCCCATCAGCCGGGCATTGATGACGCCGTTCATACTGATAAAGCCCTGGCTGCACCCCTCGATTATGACATATCCTGCAGGATTAGCCAGCAGTTCGCCCGAAGTCGTGGCGCATTCCAGAACAGCCCCATCGGCCAGATACATGGTCATGTTGTTCTTTAGATTGAGGGTTTTGGTGCGGTATGTCCCCGGCGGAAAGTAGAGAATATTCCGTGCCGCGCCTGAAGCCTGATCAATCGCCCCCTGGATGACCGCAGTCACCAAAGTTCCTCCGGTATTGTCCATCCCCGCATAATCCATGATGTTTGTGACATTGGCATCACCCGGCTTCGGAGGGCTAACCTCGGCGGGATCAATCAGGATAAAAAGCCGTTCCACTCCAAAGGTCTGTGACTGGAGGACCAGATAACCTGGTTCGGTTGCCGTGAAAGTTATCGTATTTCCTGAGACAGACAGGCTGATGTTTTTGCTGAGCGGACTCAGGGTATAGCCGGAAGCGGATCCGCTGTTTACGGTCACTGCCACTGAACAATTGGAGCCGGGCCAGTTTAAACGGACATAATTTACCGGGACATCGTATTTGGAAACCCTTTCAACCGCTGCCGGCGATCCGTTTATTGCGACCGAATAAATGGAAGCCGCGGATGTCGAACTGCTTGAGGTTCCATTATTGGAGGATGCCGGATTGACGCTGCAGCCGGTAAAGATCAATAAAAACAAAAATATTACATTGATAAACCATTGCTTTTTCATAATAACTCCTCCTGATTTCCCGGGATTGTAAAATAGCGCAATTGCCGGCGAGTTCTGAATAAATCGCCGGCAATCAATTTAATCTTTTTAATTAGTATTCAAAACAACGAGATTGGCAATATCAAACATAATATCCTGACCGTCAGCAGGGCTGAGAAACTGGATCCTGACCTTGTCAAAGATCCAATCTCCAGGATTTTTTGCGAAACCGCTATAGGTAATATACTGACCTACTTTAATGGGCACGCTTATATGGCACCATGTATCAGCAGCTATGACTGATTTATCAAAGTAGCATGAATAAATCGGCGTATAGTCGGCCGTGATGGTATTATAAAACGCGAATTGAACAGCGGTCATCATTGATCTGCTTGCGGCAGGAACATAAACATCAAAATTAATGGTGAATTTCTGGTCCTTCATATCAGTCGGTTGTTGTAAATCCCACTGTACTTCAACACCGGTGGCGCCGTATAAATTCTGCGAATAGGCATGGACCTGAACGCAGCTTTTACCGCCGTTTGTTACAATAATACCGTTGTCGGAAATATTTGGACCTGCGCCGGAAAGCCTCCCTTTAGACATAAAAAAACTGCCGGCTGAGGCAGCGAAACTCTCATCGACGGCCACTACAGGTTTGAAACTATCGCTAACGATACTGCTGTTACTGCGGACTGTATTGGAACAAGCCGCCAGGATAGACAAAAGCATTGAAGCAAAAATGCTCAGGAAAATCTTTTTCCTTATCATATAAATCCTCCAGCCCGAGGGCTTTTCAAATGTGATCATCATTTCTGTATATTTGAAACAGCAAGATCGGCCAGATAGAACAGGATTTCATTACCGGCAGCGGTATCGAGAGTTCTTAACTGGATTCTGACCTTGTCAAATATCCAGTCTCCGGGATTGCTGGCAAAACCGCTATAGCTGACATTGCTGCCCCCGGTAGTTGAGACATAACCCTTAATGTGGCTCCATGTATTGGAGACAACGGAGCTTTCATACAGACTGTGTGAAAAAAGAGAATACATTTATAAGATCAGCCATCTAAAGGTTCCTGCTTACTTTAAAGAAGAGCCTGAATAAAAAATTACTGATAATCATTGAAATTCAGACTATATTGCGGCTAATAACTTATCAAAACCAGCAATATTCAGAACTCTTTTAAAATTATAGATAAATGCCGTGAAATTAAACTCGCTTTTTACTTTATCAATCCCCTTCAGCAAGAAATTATTATAACCAAAATTTCCTTTTATTGTTCCAAATGGATGTTCTGCCAACTCTTTTCTGATTGCAACAATCTTTTGCCCCAATTCACTTCGGACCTTCTCATCGAATTTATCCATATCTTCCTTTCGCACCGATAACTTTACCGTCCTGCCTTCTTTGCTTTTTGTGCATAAATGCTTCTTCTCACAATTCTCGTTCCTGCACTTGAATTCCGCTACAGTAATCCCCGTGTTTTTATCCTGATATACACTTTGATTATTTAATCGTAATCCTTGCGGACAAATCAACTGGTTCTTCTCTTTATCAATCTTGAAATCTTCTGCCAGATATCCTTTTGCCGGGATACTTTCTTTCTGCTGCTCTTTGTACCTGGACTTTTTTTCTTTTTCATCGCGCGGGCTTGGAATATAGATTTCATGACCCCCGTCTGTAAGCGGTAATATCTCACTTTCGCAATAATATCCGGCATCCAGGACATGTATGGTTTTTAATCCCGGTTCGGCTTCAAGTTCTTTCTTTATTTCTTCAACTTTATTAACCATATTTCCCGCTTGATGAACATCATTACTTTCATTGGTTACATCCACCGCGACAATCAATTTATTCTTTTCGTCCACTGCTATCTGCGCGTTGTACAAAACATCCGTTTTCCCTTTATCTTTCCCAATTCTGCCGTCGGGATCATTCCCGTAAACGATTTCAAGTTCCGGATCGGCCTCAAACATTTTTTTTATCGCTTCTACTTTTTCTTTTCTTGTCTTGAGGCTGTCCAGCTTTTTTTCAATGTTGCTGGATAAAAACTCAAACTCGTTTTCTTCCGATTTATCATTTTTATCCAATTCCAAAAGATATTTGTCTATTTTTTCATTAATCTTTTTCTCAACTCCTTCAATGCTTTCCCGCCTATAAATATTACCCAGACTGTTTTGCCCACTTATTTTCGTTCCATCTGTCGCTGTTAATTTAAATGTCAGCAGTTCTAATTTGCGGCATACTTTCAAAAACTCTTTGAAAATGTTTTTTATGCCCTTAATATTATCCCTTCTGAAATCCGCTATGGTCTTAAAATCAGGCGCTAAGCGGCAGGTCAGCCATATCAGTTCCGTATTCCTTTTACATTCGTTTTCTAATTTCCTCGTGGTCCTGACTTTGTTCAAATATCCGTAAATATATATTTTCAACAATACATCCGCTGTGTAGGATGGACGCCCTTTTTTCGCCTCTTTAATTTTGAATCCCAACCTCCTGATGTTTAGTCTGCTCACATATGCGTCTATAATTCTTACAGGGTTCTTCTCTTCTATCAAACCATCAATAGTTTCCGCGTAAAGTACTATCTGGTCTCTTGGCTCTCCTGTTATATGGTTCATCTTACACACCTCAAATTTGATTACATATTATACCTTATTAAAATAAATTTGAGGATTTTTCTCCGCCTTTATTGTCTTACACCGCCTTTTTCACACAGTCTGATAGAGAACCGAGTAAACCGGGACATAACTGTGAAGAATAGTATCATAAAATGCCCACTGGATACCGTTAACTCCGGTAAAGCCTCCTCCATTAGTATAGGTAACATCGGGGACATAAACATCGAAATCAATGGTAAAATTTTCTCCTCTCATATCGGTCTGCTGGAATAAATTCCACTGCACCTCCACACCTGTGGCTCCGTTGGCGTTCACTGCATTTGCATGCACCTCAAGGCATGCATGGCCTGCGTTACTGACTATCGTGTTATCTCCGGCAAGTGCGCCCCCCTTTGAAAGGTAAAAGCTGCCGGTCGAAACATCGAAATTATTGGTGTAGGCCACAACCGCTGTGAAACCGGCACTGGAACTGGAACCACCGCCGCCGCCGGAAGATGCCGGTGAGGTTGAACATGCCGTAAAAACCGATATTACTATAATTCCCAATGCAAAAAGAACACTTTTCATATTTAAAACCTCCACTCATTATTTTTTTATACTTTTCATCCGCTTAATAACAAAATCAGAACAAAATATTATAATGGCAGGATCAATCATTTGATAGGTGCAAAAAGTCGGGTTTAAAAAAATATTCCGAGGAATTTGCTTTATGTTTTTCAATTTTCAAAATTTATTTTAATTTAGTGAACAACCCAGTACTATTAGTACTGGTGGATAAAAGATGATATCTTTTAATTTTCCAGTTTAATTAAATTCAGGAAGATTATCCGCTTGCAGAGTAATTAATGACTGTCTACGCTTATTTTCAATGCAGTCCAGGTATTCAAAAACTTTCTAAATCAGCCGTGCCCATACCAGATCAGGTTTCTTATTGTGCGGAAAGAATTCAATCCGGCATTGAGTGATTCCGCCGTTAATGAATGCTTTGGTTTTTCGGACTGTGAAGCAGAGATTACAGCCAGACTCATTAAGGGAATGAGCTATAACAGCATCAGGCAGAGCCTCTTTATCAGCCTGGACACAGTCAAGACTTATGTCAATAGAATCTACCGTAAAACCGGCATCAGTAAACGGCAGGAACCGCAAAGGGTATTGCAGAATGACGTAAGAGAAAGGAAATATTTTTTCCGGGGCCGGAAAAACTGTTCATGATCTTTTAAGCCCCGCAGTTCTTTTTTACCAGATCATAAATAAATCGGGCGGTAATGCCCCAGATGATCTCGTCCTGCCAGCGGTATAGATAAATCGCCTGGACGGCATTACCCCAAGGTTTTGAGTAGTATTCAGGGAGGTTCAGTTCCCTGGCCGGAAAGAGAATGATTTCTTTGCCGTCTTTATCAGTATAGGAAGGATGCACCATGAGACGGGCTTTGTATATTTCAGGTTTATTATTTTCAAAATAGGAAACGGGAACGGTAAACACCTTCTCCACCTCTTTATGATTAATAGACAGTTCCTCCAGGTTTTTTGTTTTCGCCAGCCCGACAAAACCGTCTATTGTCGCGCCCATTGAAGCCACAACTGTATCAACACAGCCGATGATTTCAATTTTATTGCCCGGAATGCCCAATTCCTCGGTTGTCTCCCTGAGGGCCGTATCCCTGAAATTCCTGTCCATCGCCGGGTCGAACATCCCGCCCGGAAAGCAGATTTCGCCGCCATGCCTGACCTGCTCCGATCTCTTTTGAAAAATAAAATGCAATTCGCCTTCAATTTTCATCAGCAGTATCAGGACCGCCGTATTGATATATTCATCCCTGCCGTTGATGCCGGGACATGCGGGCAGTTTTTTCTTTAAAAAATCCAGTTTTTCTTTAAGCAAAATGAACCTCATATATCAATTTAATCTTAATCATAGTCCATAAACTTTCTTTTATCAATAAAACCCTTTCATTTTTTTGCAAAAAAAAGTGTTCTATTTTAATCTAAAAAAGAGGGGACATTTTACAATGCCGAAATTTAAGGTCCATGCCAATTACAAACCTTCCGGCGACCAGCCGCTGGCCATAGAGCAGATCACTGAGAATTTCCTGAACGGAAATAAGGCCCAGACGCTTCTCGGCGTCACAGGAAGCGGGAAGACATTTACAATGGCCCATGTCATTGAGAATCTGCAGGTGCCGACCCTGATCATGTCGCACAATAAAACTCTGGCTGCCCAGCTTTTCCGCGAGTTCAGGGACTATTTTCCGGACAATGCCGTCGAATATTTTGTGTCATACTATGATTATTACCAGCCGGAGGCTTATGTGCCTCAGCGCGACCTTTATATAGAAAAGGATGCTAAGATCAATGATGAAATCGACAGAATGCGCGTTTCCGCCGTCGCATCGCTCATGGACAGGCAGGACGTCGTCATTGTCGCTTCCGTTTCATGCATCTACGGGCTGGGCGCACCGGCCGACTACAAACAGCTTATGCTTTTAATTAAAAAAGGAATGGATTCCGGGCGCGACGACATCATCCATCAGCTGATAAAAATCCAGTATGAGCGGAGCGATTTCGACCTCACGCGCGCGGCCTTCCGCGTCAAGGGCGATATCATTGATATCCATACCGCCTATTCCAGGGAAGTGATCCGCGTCGGGTTTTACGGGAACGAGATCGAATCGATAAAGAGAATGAATTACCTCACCGGCAAATTCATCGAGGAACTCGACAGGGTCGTCATATACCCGGCGAAGCTCTTTCTGACGACCGATGATAAAATGAAAGCGGCTATTGTTTCCATTGAGCTTGAGCTGGAGGAAAGGCTTAAACAGCTCAAATCGCAGGGCAAAGAGATAGAAGCCTACAGGCTTGAGTCCAGGACCCGCTACGATATCGAAATGATGCAGGAAATGGGCTACTGCAGCGGGATAGAGAATTATTCGCGCCATCTCTCCTTCAGAAAGCCGGGGGACAGGCCTTTTGTCCTGCTTGATTATTTTCCATCCGGTTTCCTGACGATTATAGACGAATCCCATCAATCCATTCCGCAGATAGGCGGAATGTTTAACGGCGACCGTTCCCGGAAACAGGTCCTGGTGGACTTCGGATTCCGCCTGCCTTCCGCGCTGGACAACCGCCCGCTCAGGTTTGAGGAATTTGAAGGCATGATCGGAAAGACGCTTTATGTTTCCGCAACGCCGGCAGATTATGAATTGAAAAAAAGCAGTGCTATAGTTGAACAGATCATCCGGCCGACCGGCCTGATCGACCCCGAGGTCGAGATACGAAAGACCGCAGGACAGATTGACGACATCATACTGGAAGTGAAAGCAAGGATCAAAAATCACGAAAGGACACTGATCACGACCCTGACTAAAAAGATGGCCGAGGACCTTTCGGATTACCTCACTGAAAACGGATTGAAGGTCGCCTATCTGCATTCGGAAATAGAAACGATCGAAAGGGTCGAGATTTTAAAAAAGCTCAGGCTCGGCACTTATGATATCCTTGTCGGCATCAATCTCCTGAGGGAAGGGATCGATCTTCCGGAAGTCTCACTTGTGGTCATACTGGACGCCGATAAAATGGGATTTCTGCGCTCGGCGCGGTCACTGATCCAGATCATCGGCAGGAGCGCCCGGCATATCAATGGAAAAGTCATCATGTACGCCGACAATATGACCGATTCCATCAATGAGGCGTTGCGGGAAACCAACCGGAGAAGAAAAATACAGATGGAACATAATATAAAAAACAATATTACCCCGAAGACGATACAGAAGGAAATTACCGATATACTGGAAAGAAAATTAGAGGCTGAGGTAGAAAAAGTCGATAAAATAGCGGAATACAAGAAAAAATATATCGAAAAGAAGAGTTTATTAAAAGAATTGGAAAAATTGATGTATCATTACTCGGAAAATCTTGAATTTGAAAAAGCGGCCGAGGTCAGGGATGAAATCCTGGCCCTTGAGGGAAAGAAGAAACCCGCGCCGGATATTCTCCCGGAAGGTTAAAAATATATGCCGGATTACAGAGATGATTTTCAAATTTATCTTACATACGAAAAAAAGCTGGCTAAAAATACCATTTCCGCTTATATGCAGGATATAGAGGAATTTCTTTTTTCCCTGGACGAAAATTTTTCTGTTGAAGAAGTAGACAAAGATGATATTCTTGAATTTATTATATCTCTTAATGAAAGAGGGATTTCCAACCGCAGTATTGCACGTAAAATCAGCAGTTTAAAAGCCTTTTTCATCTATCTTTTAAAAACCGAAAGAATTGAAGAAAGCCCCATTGAGAAAATCGATTCGCCTCAATACCTTAAAAAACTGCCTCATTATCTGAACCTGGATGAAGTGGAAGCAATGATCCGGCAGGGCGAAGGCAGGCCGAGAGACATCCGGGATTCTTGCATTATAGAACTGCTTTATTCCTGCGGGCTGCGCGTCAGCGAACTCTGCGGTCTGAAAACAGGGGATATTTCCTTTGAAAACAGGGTTATAAGGGTGATGGGCAAGGGAAGCAAGGAAAGACTTGTCCCTATCGGCGGAAACGCAATCCAGGCTGTTAAAAAATACTTCACTTACCGGAGGGAATTATCGCCCCGTAAAGCCCTTCCTGATTTTCTATTTATTTCGAGGCTCGGTAAAAAGCTCACCCGCGTATCGGTCTGGTCTCTCATAAAAAAAAGGGCGCTCAATGCCGGTATTGAAAAAGACATCACGCCCCACACGCTCCGGCACAGCTTCGCCACACATCTCTTGAATAACGGCGCGGACTTGAGGAGCGTCCAGGAAATGCTCGGCCACAGCGATATTTCGACGACGCAGATCTATACCCATGTGTCTTCCGATATTATCCGGGAAACGCATAGGAAATACCATCCGCTGGAAAAAGGGAACGGGTAATCCGCTAAGGCACGCGAAGAAACGCGAATCAATAGGAAGGCTTATTATACTGACCCCAATTCGGCAGGATTTACAGGATTAAACAGGATGAGCAGGATTGAGGAATTACAGGAAGATGGAAGGCGGGAAGAGTGAATTGTAATACTAAATCTGTTCACTATTTTAGAGTTTTTCGACAGGTCGTTGTGCGAAGGGCTTGGCAACCGTCGATACGAAAAACGGCACGGATGCCGTTTTCTTACTATTTTTTTGTCCGACTATTAAAATTTTTTATAATAATAGATACCCTTTCTTTTATAGTAAAATATTCTAATGCATTATAAAAGTCTTCATCTTTTAATTTTTTAATTTTTGATCCAATATCTTTTCTCATACTTTTTATTAAGTTTATATATAATTTACGATTTTCATCTTTAGTATAAAATTGCCTATAAAAGACATCTATATTTTGAGTTGTAGCTGATTTACCATTCTTCTCTCGATATTCATTGCTTTTTGCTATAACATATTCAAAACATTTAATATTAATGATTGATAGATTATTTATTACATCTTCATTAGCATATAACACTAATTTTCTTTCTAATTCTTCAAATTTTGCTTCAATAATTATTTTTTCATTTTCATTTGAAAAAATATTATTATCCCATTTCGTTTGTAATTCAATAAATTCCTGATAAATTTTAGTTTTTGTGTTTCTAATATCCCTGATTGTTTCTTGGCGTTTTGTAACAAAATAAGTAAGAAATGCACCTATTACTAATGTTATTAATGGCCAAGATTTATTTAATATTGATAATAAGTTTGATAGTGTTTCATTCATTTAAAAACCCCCGATTAAATCCGCCACGACGGCGGATATATATATTATAAAAAAAGCCGGCGGTCCGACTTCAAGACATAGGTTACACTTTAGCTTCAGGACATCGGTAACCCTTTTTGAGTACAAAATGCCCTTGAATTACTATTTCAGTATAGACCTAAATATAAAAGTATTCAAGTCCATACTACCTATCAGATTATTTTCAAACCACACATCCATAAAAGCTTTGCTTTTACTTTTTAAACCAATATGATAACCATCCAACGCATTTGTAATAAATACACGCCGACCTTTATAATAAATGTAACCTCTGTTATTAACCTTTCTGCTGATGTATCCCTTGGGATATACAACCCAATCGGCTATCCCATCATAACTCCTAACCGATTTTATATAGACCATTGCTGGTGTTTTCATTCCAAGGCTTTCATGCGGTCTTTCCTCGTTGAACTCTTTTCTCCATTCGTTGAATACTGCCTGGTGCAGCTTCAGGCTACCGCTGATTTTGTTTTCCAGTTCCTTTTTCATATCCAGGTGCATCCTTTCATGTGCTCCGTTCTGATAGGGAGAGCCGGGATCAATTCTGTCCAGCTTTATGCCCAGAGACAACCACCATGCTGATAGTCTGGTTAAACCAAGTAAACCCTGTGTACTGGCAAACGGCGGCCCATTATCGGATTTTATCATACTCGGTAATCCATATTGCTTGAAGAGTCTGTCAAATTCAAATTTGACGGAACTAATATCACCTTTTTGCAGTATGGCTATGGATAAAATATATTTGGAATAATCATCACGTACTGTAAGTGGTTCGCATCTTTCCTGCTCGGAGGTATACCACCAGCCTTTGAAATCCACTGTCCAGATATCATTTGGTTTTTTCGGTGCTACCCTGTTCTGTATTCTTTCCGGATGTATGTGTCGTCTTCTTTTCCTTAATTCTACAAATCCGGCCTTTTTCAATATCCTTTCGACAGTGCTTAATGAAGGAATTTTATTATCCGGGTGGTTCCTGACATAAACCGACCTGATTTTCTTAGGTCCCCAATTCTGCTTCGTTTGCTTGATACGGATGATCTCGCAGATTATTTCTTCAGAAAGTTGATTAGGGCTTGAAAGCGGTTTCCTAGATTTTTCTTGAAGACCGGACAACCCTTCTTCATAAAACCTTTCTTTCCACTTATAACCGGTTTTTGTGCTGATCCCATATTCAGTACAAAGCTCGGTAAAGTTCACACCTTTTTGGAATGACTTTTCAATAAAAGCTAATTTCAGCTTCATGATATTAACCTCCTTCCAGGGCATTGTCAGCCTCCTTAATGAGATCTGACCTAATTATACCTGGAAAGTGTTACCTATGTCCTGAAGCTTTTCCGTTACCTATGTCCTGATTTCACCGGCAAGCCTTTCGCACAACGGTTAGCGTTTGCGAAGCCGCTGAGCCATACAGCTATGCTGTAGGCGAAGCGGTTTGGTGAGTCCTGCGTTTTTCTTCTTCGGCCTACCCGACGCAGGGCGAGTGCTGAGCACCGCAGGCCGTAGCGGCTGAGCGGAGGCCGAGGAGCGGAACGCCTACGCCGGGTTGTACGAAGGGCACGGCCATTGTTATTTTATATTCAATAGATAATTATGTATCATCTCTCTGGCAATTTCAATTACTTCTTTTCTTTCTTCACTTTTAGTTTCTCTTAAATCTTTTAACTTAAATTTAAAATGCCTACTTTTTTCTGTTGGTAAATTATTTGTATATTGTCCAAAAATACTCCTTTTTTGTTTTGAAATAAAATCTTTCCCAATATTTTTTTCTAAAAGATCTCTAATTTTATATAAAATTGAAAACTCTGTATAGGAATATTTGACTGATTTAATGAATAAATCAGAGTTATAATAGAAAGTTGTGTATAGGAATAAATATTATAAAAAAGATGGCGTACCCTCTATAATTTATTTACGACAATAAACAAAAGGAGGAATACGCCATATGCCGAAGCACAACGAAGATTTTAAGCTCTTAGAGGCTTTTAATCAAGATGAAACAGTAGAATTTTTATGTCTTGAAGAATTGGCAAGGATCGGGGCCAGGGAAATAATCAAGAAGGCTCTGGAAGATGAAATTAATGGGTTTCTTCAGGAGAGAGAGCATTTAACTATCGAAGACGGGAGAAAGGCAATAGTAAGAAATGGGTATCATAAAGCCCGTCAGATTCTCATTGGTGGAGGGGCTATTGATGTATGTATTCCGAGAACAAGGAACCGACTCGGAGGCGACAATTTTCAAAGCCTAATAGTACCGCCGTATATGAGAAAAAGCCTGAGAATTGAGGAAGCCATTCCATTGTTGTATCTCTATGGAGTCTCAGAGATGGATATGGAGAATGCCTTGAGAGGATTGCTTGGTGAAGAAGCGAAAGGATTATCAGCCTCAAGTATAAGCAGAATGAAACAAGGATGGGGTAAAGAATATGATGAGTGGCGGACATCCGATTTAAGCGATAAAAAGTATTGCTATATATGGGTTGACGGCATTTACTTCAATGTACAGGGCAGCGAAGACCGTTTATGCACTCTTGTAATGATCGGAGCCAATGAGAATGGTGAAAAGGAGATTATTCTTGTTGAAGAAGGTTACAGAGAGAATTCCGAGACTTGGTTAGGGATATTAAGAAACCTAAAAGAAAAAGGTTTGAAAGGTCCTATTCTTTTTATCGGAGACGGAAGCCTTGGATTCTGGAAAGCAGCCAAAGAAGTATATCCTGAATCCAGATGGCAGAGATGCTGGGTTCATAAGATAAAGAACATTCTAAACAAGCTGCCCAAAGTATTACAGTCAAAGGCAAAAGAGATGCTTCATGAGATATGCAATGCTCCTGATAAGGATAATGCTATCAAAGCTTTTGAATTATTCCAGGCGGTTTTTAATCCTAAATATCCAGCAGCTGTCGAATGTTTAGAAAAAGATTGGGAGCTTATGATCGAATTTTATAACTGTCCGGCGGAACATTGGGTACATATCCGTACGACAAACGTAATAGAATCTACCTTCTCTACAGTTCGATTAAGAACTAAAAAGATGAGAGGCTGCGGAACCAGGGAAACGATTCTAATAATGGTCTATAAATTACTGGATAAGGCATCCAGGCGATGGAGAAAATTAAGAGGTTATGAAAAGATTTGCCTTGTATTGGAAGGCGCTGTTTTTGAGAACGGAGAGCTTGTAAAAAAGGCAGCATAAAAAAATGAGAGGGTATGTCATACACAACATTTGACAAAAACTCAATAAATCAATAATTTCTTTTAAAATAGAATTACTTTTATTTCTTACAATTAATTCAATAAAATCATTAAACTTATATTTTGATGGAAGTATTTCTGTATTAATAATTTGATCATATGGTAATATTTCAGTATGTAGATTCTGATATTTTTCTATAAAACTAAGTTTTTGTCTAAAAAAATCATTTTTTTCTCCAAAAGTTGCTGATTCAAAAGAAATTAAATATGGTCTATATGAAATTATCAACTGTGTTATAAAATAACAATTTATTATATCATAAATACTATTTACTATTTCAGAATCCTTTTTTAACTCAACTGAATTTACTTCTAATGAAATAGAGCCATTTTCGATTAGAAAATTATAATTTTGATTTTTATAATTAATAATCTGCTCAAAATAATTATTTGGATAATATTTCCAATAGAATTCATAAAGCCCTTCATTATTCATGATAAAACTCTTTCATATAATAAATTGGCCGTGCCTTTCGTACAACTCGTAATAAATGAAATTACTACTCTATGCCATTAAATTATACCCTGCTATATATTTCTTTAGCAATATTAAAATTGGTTATCCTGTCAATCCTGCACCATCCTGCCGATCCTGCTCTATTGGGGTCCACACATTCGCTTTAATGCCATCGAGCAAGGATTTTTTACATAAGAGCTTTTATGAATCAGGGTGTAGCCATCCATCTTTTCAGTCTGCATCGCCGGACAAAACCATAAAACGGCTCAAATAAAACTAAATCTTATAAAATCCGCCAAATCCGCGTTGATCCGCGTGAACAATCGGATATTATAATATAGAATCGTTAATTAAAGATTTTTTTTATCTTGAGAGTTTAGTTTTAATAAATTATTATTATTAGCGTCCATTCGCGTGGCTTAGCGGAAGACCTTAATCCTCTTTTTCCTGAAGCCTTCTTTTGTTTTTAATAAGACGGTAAATATCCGCCAAGTTCTTGATGGTTATTTTATTGACGCTCCGCTCAATCCTGCCCATATTCGAATAACGGACAAGGTATTTTTCGCATTCCTGCGCGTCCAGGCCGCACCAGTGAGCGATATCTTCCGCGCGGACATTCTCCAGCTCGATCGGCTTATTTTCCTGATAGGTGGATGGAATGATCCCTTTTAACTCAACAAGCATCAGAAGCGTGTCCAGCACTTTGGACTCATTTTCCTGAAGCGAGAGTATTTCAAGCCTCCGCTGGCTGTCAAATATACGCTTCGAAATGATCTTTATCAGTGAAAGCGCCCATATGGGGTTGGTAATAAGAAGCTCATTAAAATTCTGCTTTTTCAGCACGACAAGCTTGACCGGCGTTTCCGCTATGGCCGTAGCGCTCCGGGGAGCGTCCTCTATTATGGCCATTTCGCCGAATATAGCCGGAGGATCCATGACATCAAGGGTTTTTTCTTTGTTATCCTGAATTTTTGTCAATCGGATCTTGCCTTCTTTAATAATATAAAACTCATCGCCCTTTTCATATTCGCAAAATATGATATCCCCTGGATTATAGGATTTCTCATATTTATCCAGGACTTCTTCACCCATAACTTCCGCCTTTATTAAGCGCCCATTCTTTCTTTGGCTTTTTTGGAAAATTCATCAACAGGATGCATCATCACTATTTTTTGAAGAATGGACCTTTCGCCTTCTTTATTATTCAACTGTTTATAAATATCCGCTAAAATAAACAAAGTTTTTTTGATCATTATGACATCTTTGACTTCTTTCAGATATTCAGTGATCTCCTGACTGCATTCATTGAATTTATTCAATTTAAAAAGGGTCGTGAAATACATCATCTTGGCATTATTGATCATTTCAGGATTGATCATTGTATTTTCAAGGGCAAAAAGGTCTTTGAATATTTTTTCAGCGCTATTATAATCTTCTCCGTTAAAGAACGACTGCGCCCTGTAAAACTTATCCATCACTTCCCGGATGCCTAATTTAGAATGCGCGTTTTCCATGCTGATCTTTGTATCGCCGACTGCCGTGATATTACCCGCAATTTCACCATCTATAATCTGATCAATCGGCTTAAACTCCTTCATAAAACCGGTTTTAACGGCTTCTTCGCAGAGTTCTATCCTGTATTTCGCCTCAGTGACAATATTTGTCTGGGGATACTGCTCAATATAGTGCTGATAAACCTGAACAGCCTGTTTATACTGCTTTGTGTTGATATAATATTCGCCGATTTTAAAAAGTCCTATATTCGGCGGATAGAGGACATTATTGCCGAGATAATTATTGACTTTGATCCCCAGATTGCGGAGCTGATTTGACAGGACCCGGAGGAGCCTTTTCATTAATTCGACATTTTTGGATACATAAGCCTCAAAATCCGGAATCTTGAACTCGATCGTGAGAGAATCCGTTACCGATTCGGCGATCTCATCGCGGGTATGATTTATAATAGCCGATTTCAGCCCGAAGAATTCGCCCTGACTCAAAGTCTTGACTATTTTCTCGCCGCTTTCAGGCTGAATAAAACTGAGGTCCACTCTTCCGCTCTTTAAAATAAAAATACTGTCGCCCCTTTCATGGTCGAAATAAATGATTGATCCCTCTGTAAATTTTCTCTCAGTCGGCATTTTTTCACCTTCTTAACTCGCTAAAAAGACCATCAGCAGGATAATTAAAAATTCAATTTATTGGTAAGAACGGTAGAATTTTCTTGAACTTTAAATTATCCCATATTCTTTTATAAAGGTCAATAGGCCTGCCTATTATAATTTTATCTTTTCCATTTATCTTCAAAGACTGGTAATTATTTTTAAATTTTTTGAAATTATTTCCGTATTTTTTGTATCCATATAAAGGAATACCTTCTTTTATGACCAATTCCACATTATCGAACCAGCTGTTTAATAAAGAGCGGTAAGGGTCCTGCGGGTTCCCTCCATTGATTATCATAAAATCGGCGATATAACCGATCTCAATTTTCCCCAGGCTTTTTAAGCGGAGCGCTTTAGCCGGATACAGTGTTACCATAAAAGTGAGGATTTTAGGATCAATTTCCTCATGATAGAGATCTTTATAGAGTGATGAAGCGAACCTCATTTCATCCAGGATATTGAGTCCGCCGGACATCGGTGAATCCGTCCCCAGCGACACATTGACATTTCTTTTCAGAAGCTCTTTTATATCGGCTGTTTCCTTGAACATATAATAATTTGACGACGGGCACCAGACAACATTCACTTTTTTCCTGGCGAGTTCTTCAATATCACTTTTGCTGAAAGAAATTCCATGGATAAGGACCGTATGATCGTCCAGCGCGTTCATTTCCCGTAAAATATCAACACCGAGGGTTGATTCCTCATCAAACCCTTCTTCGATATGCGTAATAAAAGGAACATCATACTCTCTGGCTTCTTTAAATTCCTCAGATATGCCTTTTCCCCATCTCAGGTCAAAGCTGGAACATTCATGCTCCAGCGCATAATCCTTTAAAACACGGACAGGCATTTTATCTATTATTTCATCATTTACAAGATGCGGCATATGGTCCGAGACCGTCGTAACGCCTGAAATAAGGTTTTTATAGGCGCCGAGAAGATAAAGGTCATCATTTGATATTTTGTTTCTTTCCAGATAAACATCATGGCTTTTCAGGTCATTATCCCATGGCAGCCAGTTCAGATAGGGACCTGTACCGATCTTCGGAAAATAAGTCCCGAGAAGATGATCATGCGGATTAATAAGCCCCGGAAAGATCAGCATGCCTGGTTCAAGTTTTATTTGAAAGTCCGCTTTTTTATCCGGGTCCCCTATTTTTATGATTTTATTCCCCTCAACCGTGATTGAGGCATCTTTTATGACATATTCCGGAGAAACAATCGTACCGCCGGTAATGGTGTATTTCATACCACCCCCTCTTGAAGAGGCTGCGCTATAAGTTTTTTCGGAATATCAAAATAAGAACTGAAATAAGAGCTGATTGACAGGCTTTTTTTGAGTTTATTTATGCTTAATCCCGGCTGATTCTATTATTCTTTCTATTATTTTTAACGCTTCTATTCCGTCTTTAAGCGCAGAAGCAATCGGCAGCTTTCCATCCAGAAAATCAACGCAATTCTGCACCATGCCTGAAAAATAATGCGTTTTGCGGAAAACCTTTATATGCCTTTCTCTTTTCAGAGAATAAAAACCTTCATAATAAGGACTTTCTTCAGCTTCCCAGAGTTCAAAAAGCCCATTGCCGATCCTTGCCCTGCTTTTCTGAAACGTGATATCGATCTCAAACTCAAACTGCTTTGTCTGAAAGCCTAAACTGATAAAAAGAGGGGCTTCCCCAATTCTTCCCATGCATGAAATACCGGAAACAGAGCCTTTTTTGTCCTTTTTTGAGGACAGCGCTGATTCAATCTTCAAGTCACTCCCGGTCAAAAATCTCAAAATATCAATAATATGAGTTCCGTCCCTCAATAATGCCCCTCTGCCGTAATTTTCATCTTTGCGCATCCAGGCCGGCGACGGGGTAAAAAGCCTGCCGTATAAAGATTTAACTTCACCGTAGAGTTTTGATTTAATGAGATTCTGAAGGAGAATATAATCCCTGGAATAACGCCTTTCATGATTGATCAGGACAGGTACTTTTAACCGGCCGGATAATCTCTCAATTTGAACGGCTTCTCTAAGATTGGCCGCCGCAGGCTTTTCCAGAACAACCAGCCGGGGATGAAACGGAAGAATTTCATTCATTACTTTCAGATGGCTTTCCTCAGGCACAGCCGCGATCAGTATATCCCAACTGCCGTCATTGAGCATTTCTGAAAGTGTTTTATAAATCCGGGCTTTTTTATAGACCTTATGCCATTCATCCCGCTTAACGGGATCGGTATCAAATCCTCCCGCAAGAAAGGTCCTGCTGTTTCCCGCAAAAGCGCTTGAATGAGAAGCCGGCTGTTCCCTCTTCCGGTCAAAACCTAGAAAGAACCCTATTCTACCGAGGCCGATTATACCGGTCCTGTATTTTCCGGAAGGCATGCCTATAATTTAAAACCGACGCCGCAGAGAATTGAAAATCCACCGGCATCAATCTTTTCACCGACGATCAAAGTCTCATTATCAGTTTTAGATTTCGCGACATTTGAAAAATTATATCCGGTCAGTAAGTAAAGATAGGTTTTTTCTCCAAGAGAAATCTGAGCGCCGATCTCAATCTGAAATGCCAGAAAGTCGCCCGCGAAGAGGTAGCTCTGCTCTCCTGATGTTTTTTTATAAGTGTTATACATCAGGTCATAACCGACGCCGATCTGGGCGTAAGGCTGGATGATATCGGCGATAACATAGGGAATATCTACCCTGACATTAAGAAATAAGAGAAAGAGGTTGGCCGTCGTTTCACTGTTTAACTTCGTGGTCGTAAAAGGACCGGATGTGTTGGTACTTTCCTGCGCTTCTGTCGTATAATTAGCCCTGTAATAATCGACATTAAAATTAAGGGAAACCATCTGGTCGAAACGGAATCCTGCCAGCACCCCGCCTTTAAAGCCGACCCCTGTGCCCCAGGGCGCCATCATGCCAATCCTGGCTTCCAGGTATTTCTGCTGGCCGAATGCGCTTTCCTCACCGTAAACAGCCATTGAACATAATACTAAAAATAATATGGACACTGATAACTTTTTCATTATTCCCCTCCTAAAGGGCTTTAACTATGGGGTAACATCTTTCGCAAAGTTCGGGATGTTCCGGGTACTCCCCTACTTTTTCAGAATAATTCCAGCAGCGGGCGCATTTTTTCCCTTTTGCTTTCTCCGCGAAGACGCTGACATTTTCATCCTGCGCCGTTACTGTTTTTATATTATCCGTCAGAACGGCCTCGGAAACAATAAATAAATAACGGAGCGAATCCTTTTGCTCATTAAGCAGTTCGGCATATTGCTTATTCAGCGCTTTTATTTCCACTCTTGTTTCCAGGCTGCTGCCTATTAATTCCTTGTCCGATTCGCCGCTCCTTAGAAACTCGACCGCCTTGAGCACAACATCCCTCACTTTGAGAATGCCGGTAAACTTTTTATAGATTTCCTCATTATTCCACTGAGTGTCCGTATCATTCCAATCCTGCAGATGGATACTGTCTTCCTGGTTTTTCGCGAAATAATTAAGGAATACTTCTTCCATTGTGAACGGCAGTACCGGCGCCAGCATCAGCATGATGTTCTTTAAAACATAGTACATGGTTGTCTGGGCTGAAAGCCTTTCCCGCGATTCTTTCGGATAGGTGTAAAGCCTGTCCTTGAGCATATCCATATAAAAAGCGCTCATATCGACCGCGCAGAAATTATAAACTTCCCTGAAAGAACGGTAAAACTCAAAGTCATCATTGAATTTTACGACGTTCCTGTTCAGCCGGTAGAGAAGCGCCAGTACATATTTATCCACATCCAGGAGTTTATCATAAGACAGGGCTTTTTCAAGCGAAAATCCGGACAAATTACCTAATAGATAACGGAAGGTATTCCTGAGCTTCCGGTAGCTTTCCGTGCACTTCTGAATAAGATGTTCCCCTATCCGCATATCATCGCGGTAATCCTCAGAAACGACCCAGAGCCGGAGCACATCCGCCCCGAATTTCTCATAAACTTCCTTCGGTGAAACGGCGTTGCCGGCGCTTTTGTGCATGGGTTTGCCCTGCTCGTCCAGGGTCCAGCCATGCGTCACGATCGTCTTGAATGGAGCGTTATTCTTTATCGCGACCGAGGGCCAGAGAGATGACTGAAACCAGCCCCTGTACTGGTCGTTTCCTTCCAGATAAACATCGGCCGGGCTGTGGAGATTTTCTCTTTTATCCAGTACGGCGATATGGCTCACGCCCGAATCAAACCACACATCAAGGATATCAGTCTCTTTTTTAAACTCCGTATGACCGCATTTCGCGCATTTCGCGCCTGCGGGCATGAGTTCCTGCGGGCTTTTTTTATACCAGGCGTCTATGCCTTCTTTTTTAACAAGATCTATGATTTTATCAATAGACTGTTTATTGAGGACCGCTTCGCCGCATTTCTCGCAGTAAAAAGCGGGAATCGGAACGCCCCAGTTCCTCTGCCGCGAGAGGCACCAGTCCGGCCGTCCGGCGAGCATGTTCTTGATCCTGATCTCGCCCCATTCCGGCACCCATTTGACCTTCGACAGCTCATCCAGGGCCTTTTTCTGGAGCTTTTCATCGGAAACGCGGAAAAACCACTGGGGCTTCGAGCGGAAGATGATCGGGTTCTTACAGCGCCAGCAGTGCGGGTAGCTGTGAGTTATGTCTTCCCTGTGGTACAGGACATTTTTTTTATCCAGCAGTTCTATGATCTTTTCATTGGCGTCAAAAACATTTATTCCTTTGAATTCGGGGACTTCATCCGTAAAATTGCCTTTATCATCAATCGGCGACAGCAGAGGAAGGTTGTTTTCCTGCCCGATGATGAAGTCTTCCATACCATGCCCCGGCGCGGTATGAACAATGCCGGTACCCGTATCCATTGTGACATGGATGCCGAATACGATCTTAGATTCCCTGTCTATCCAGCAGTGATTGACCTTCATTCCCTCAATATCTTTTTTAGCAAGCGCGACAACTTCTCCCGGCTTTAACTGCCTGGCTGTCAAGACTGAATTCATGAGCTTTTCCGCCATTATGAGGTATTCTCCTCCGGTTTTCACGGCCACATATGCCTCATCCGGATGGAAAGAGAGGCCCGTGTTGGCAGGCAGCGTCCATGGGGTCGTCGTCCAGATGAGAACAAAGACCTTTTTGCCCGATAATTTACCGACATTATGCTTAACGACAGGAAATTTCACATAAATGGAAGGTGATTTATGATCATGGTATTCTATCTCCGCTTCAGCGAGAGAAGTATTGCAGTTGATGCACCAGTGGACAGGCCGGAGCCCGCGGTATATATAATCATGCTCCACAAGCTTCCCGAAGGCCTCAATAATGGCCGCCTCATATTCTTCCGACATTGTCAGGTATGGGTTTTCCCAATCGCCGAAAATACCGAGCCGGATAAAGCTGTCCATCTGTATCTTCACAAATTTCGACGCGTACTTCCGGCATTCGGAACGGAGGGCAATCGGCGGGATCTTGCCCGCTTTTTCACCCAGTTTCTCGATAACCTTAAGCTCGATGGGAAGGCCGTGACAGTCCCAGCCTGGAACATAAGGCGTTTTATAGCCC
This sequence comes from uncultured Spirochaetota bacterium, assembly GCA_963835575.1. Classification (GTDB taxonomy): domain Bacteria; phylum Spirochaetota; class Brevinematia; order Brevinematales; family JAOACQ01; genus CAVYGN01. The sequence goes on from CAWIGG010000002.1 coordinate 1,258,136, forward strand.
CGCAGGAATTTATATTTATTGATTATATCCTTGAGAATTTTATTGAGGGCCGTACCGACATGAATCTCTCCATTCGCGTAGGGAGGCCCGTCATGGAGAATAAAATCCGGCGCGTCTTTCCTTTTTTCCTGCTGTTTCCTGTAAATCCCGATATTCTGCCATTTTTTTACATATTCAGGCTCTTTCTGCACAAGGCCTGCTTTCATGGAGAAATCGGTTTTAGGCAGGTTGACCGTCTGGCTGTAATCCATAGAGATACTCCTGTTATTGATTTAAAAGGATATTCATTATAAAAAAATATCTCATTTATTTCAAGGAAACTCCACTATTTACATCATAAATGTAATTCCAGTACTGATTATCAAAATATTTCTCATATAATTTTCAATAAGTGCAAATATATTTATCAATGTTGATAAATATATTTGCAAAAATAGATATCAATTATTAGAATTATTTAATAGTTAATCAATATGGAATTTGGAGAGCCGTCTTGTCTGTCAGGAAAAAGGAATCAAAAACAATCGGCTTGATGATCGGGCTCTATTGCCGTAAAACACATAAATTTCAAGGGCTTTGCCCCGAATGCGCGGCATTAATAGTGTATTCAGAAAAGAAAATCGCTAAATGTGTTTGGAAAGATGATAAACCTGTCTGTACCAATTGTTCGATCCATTGCTTTAATATCGGAATGAGAGAAAAAATCAGGCGGGTTATGAGATATTCAGGCCCGAGGATGATTCTGATTCATCCTTTTTTAGCGATAGAACATCTTATCAGGACATTAATGAAATAACTCTCACAACAGCCGTCAAATATATGACGCTTTTTTAGTAGTAAGGAAAGCAGGAATGGTTTTTAATAAATTGAGAGGTAAAAATAATTGGATCATTTTGTCTGGAAAAAGGAATATGAAACCGGAATAGAAGAAATAGACTCTCGGCATAAAGAACTGTTTGATAGATTGAATAAAGGGCAGTTCTAAAAACTCAAATATTTAGAACTGCCGCTATTATATGAGTTCATGCTACCGCCCGAGTTCGCTGTCTAAAAAGATCATCAACCAGCGAACTTTATACGGTAGCGCCAATTAAATTTACAAGAGATTCTATAACCGGGGCAGTTCCAAAACCTATGTTGGAAATATCTGATTGATTTTGAGTTTTTGGAACTGCCCTAAATTTATTCTTTCTTTTTATGAAAATAAGGAAAAACAGGAATTAATTGAAATTTCAAAATTTTTACAGAAATATGTCGAATGACATTTTAATACCGAGGAAAGATTATTCATTAAATATCTATATCCTTACGCAGAAGATCATATCGATGAGCATGAATCATTCAGAGAATTTCAAAAATCCATACATGCCGAATTAATAAAGGGTAATATAACGCTTTCATACGCTGTTGAAGTTGAAAACAAACTTAAAAACTGGTGGGATCATCATATACTGGAAAGCGATATGAAATATGCGCCCTTTTTGAAAAGCGATAAATATTTTTAACTTATAAGATTTAAATCAACCATCTTACCGCATTCCGAAGATCGAAATAATATTAAGCCTGATCAGGTCATCAATTTTTCGAATGCTCTTTTTCCAGTTCGGAATACGCGACCTTTCCGACCCGCGTCAATGGAAGTGTTGAACGGAACTCCACTTCCTCCGGCACGCTCCATTTGATCAGGTGCTTTCTGCAGTGTTCAATGATATCCTTTTTTTCTTCTTCTGTCGCTTTTGACGGTTCTTTCAAGATGATAATCGCTTTAACTTTCTGCATTTTATACTGATCCGGCACGCCGATTACACAGGAAAGTGAAATATCAGGATACTGGTCCAGCACTTCCTCAACCATAACCGGCGAAACGCTTACGCCGGAAACTTTGATAATGCGTTTCATCCTCAGTTTAAAATAGACATAACCGTCGCTGTCCATTGAGCAGATATCGCCGGTATGAAGCCAGATTAAGCCGTCTTTATGCTTAATTAATGTCTGCGCTGTTAAATCAGGACTGTTCAGATAGCCAAGCATGAGCGTCGGGCCGGCTATACAGAGCTCACCGTCATTCCCCGGCGGTAATTCTCCGGTTTTCCCGGGCTCGACAATTTTTGCGCTCATATCAGGCAGGGGAATACCGGCGCTCCCTTCCCGATAAGCTTTTTTCGGCGTCGCAATGCAGGCTGTAACGGATTCAGTGAGGCCGTACCCTTCCAGCAGCTCAGCGCCGCCTCCCCGCTCTTTTATCAGCGCGTCGAACCGCTCCTTTATGCTTTTAGGGAGTTTATCGCCGCCAGCGTAAGCTGTTTTCAGACAGGCCAGGCTGATTCTCTTCATGATTTTATTGCGCAGAAGAGCCTCATAAAGTGTCGGAACGCCGGCCATATATTGAGGCCGTTCTTTTTTGATCAAACCAGCCACTGTTTCCGGAGTAAAACGTGGAACAAGAACGCATTTTCCGCCTCTAATGAGGAATGTATGAATGCAGACGCCCAGACCGAAGCCATGAAATACCGGCAGGATGGATAGAATGGTATCGCCAGCCTGGATCGGCCCCTGCGAAGCGGTCTGCAGTCCGAGGCAGTTGAAATTCCGGCTGGTCAGCATTATGCCTTTGGGAAGGCCTGTCGTCCCTCCGCTGTATAAAATCACGGCGCATTCATCAGGCTTCAGCGGTGTCACTCCGCATCTGGCAGTAACAGTTGTAGAAATCAGGTCATTCCACCATAGTATCCGTTTATCGCCGCGCGGTACTTTTTTTATTTTTCTCCCGCTGTTGCCTGTCGGTTTTTATAACATGCTTCATGGACATACGGCAGGGTTCCCGTTAAAATAAAACGGGAGAAAAAGATGGCAAGATTTGAAAAGAACAGCCTGGAGCAGGGTGAGTTCCTCGCGATCAATATAGGCGAGCAGTTTGATGAGAATTCCAGAGAATTTATACTAAAAGAATTCATCAAAAACCGTATTAAACTGGAGGATTTCGCGGCTTACTATAAGAACAACCATAGAGGCAGAGAGATTAAAAATCCTCGGGATGTGATCTGTGCGGTACTCTACGGTTACATTACGGGAAATCGTATCAGCCGAAAGATAGAAGATTTGCTGAAAAAACACATTGGGTTTATGTATGTTTCAAACCGGCTGAAAATTGACCATTCGGTAATTTGCGAGTTCAAGGTACTTTTTCAGGAAAAGATCGAGGAGTTGTTCAGCCAGCTTTTATATATACTCAACGAAATGGGGTCTATAGATTGGGACATGGTAGTGGGTGACGGCACAAAGATCAAGGCCTACGCGAGTAAGAATAAGAATGTGGGAAAGAAACATACCCGGAAGCTGATGGACACTTACCAGAAGATGGCGGAAAAGATTGTGAAACAAGACCTGGAACTGGAAGAATCTTACCGGGAAGGCAAGCTGGAGCAGCCTTATTACGAAGCGGAGAAGAAGCGGGTATCAAGGCGGAAAAAGATTTACGATAGTGTTTTGAACCAAATCGATGAATACAAAAAACAGGTAGAGAGAGGGGAAAAGACAGACGAAGAATTCACCAACCTGACTGATCCCGAAAGCAAGCTGATGTCTGGAAATCCGCATAGTGTGTTTATACAGGGATATAATTCGGCGATGATGGTCAGTAATAATGATGTGATTATAGATTTTGAAGCAATCACAACACCGGAAAAACAGCATACGGAAGAAATGGTAAAGAGGGTGGAACAGAAAAAAGCGGAATTAAAAGTTGATAAGGCTAGCAAATACCTTTTTGATTCGGGTTTTCAGGACATGGAAGAGACAATCCGGATGGTGGAGGAAGGAAAAGACCTTTATGTGGATACGAAAGAGCGGGATTTCAGTGATAAATCACAGAAGCGAAGAGACTTTAAACTGGAAAAGATTGATGACGAATATATCCTGGGATGCCGGGGCGGCCGTAAGGAAAATGGGTATTTAGATCGAAATAACCAAAGATATACATTTTTGTATTCACGGAAGGGCTGTGAAAGATGTCCATTTTTCAGTGAGTGTTATAAAAACATCAAACCGAAAACACAGCAAAAGACAGTAATTTTCAGTGAGTTTGAATTGAATAATCGGTCTAAGATTGATGCTTATTTAACAAAACTTTACAGCGAAGAAGGGCAAAAGATATACAACCGCAGGATAGGTAAAGAACACGTATTTTCAAACATCAAAACACAGAAGGGTTATGTTCAGACAGTTTACAGAGGTCAACGGAAAGTGAATTTGGAGCTATGCTGGGTATCCCTTGCGCATAATTTTATGAAATATGCCCAATATTTGAGAAAATAGAGAGGATTTTGTATAGTCTGAGTATCGATTATTCGAAATTTATTATTAAAATCAGCTAAGCTGACAAAATTTTTATTTGCCCGCTTATTGTAAGGGGCTGGTTTGACTCCGAAAATGAAATAACCGACAGGCAAGCTGATAAGAAAAAAAGTGATGCTTTTTACCGGGCTTAAGTAATCGCTGATTTTAGTGAGCAGCAGGGTTTTTACATTTGTTTTATCGAGTATCCGGCTGAAATTCTCATAAAAAGCATCCAGTGTCACGGCCCAGACGCTCCGGCTTTCCTTTAAATAAAACTCTATTTCAGAAGGCGCCGAGAGAGGATGGATCATGCTGGCCACAGCTCCGATTTTATTAAGCGCATAAAATAATATGACTGCCTGCGGGCAATTCGGAAGACTAATCGTAACCGTATCAGCTTTTTTCAGCCCGCATAACAAAAGTGTGTCGGCTGTATGATCTATTTCTGTGAGCAGCTTTTTATATGTGGAACGCGTTCCCATAAAATTATAGGCTGTATTTTCAGGGAAAAGCAAAGCGGCGTCAAGCACCATCTCGTACATTGTTTTATCCGGATAAACGATGGAATGCGGAACATCACCGTAAAACTTCAGCCAAGGCTTTTTTTCATTCATAAATCTGCCCTATTTTGATTTCTTCGATCTTTTTTCACTGACTGTACGGCCGCCGTCAGATAAAATCTTATCAACATTTAATTCCGTGTTTTCAAGCAGTTTCGGGTTTTCGATCATTTTTCTAAAAAGTTCTATTGACCTGGCGCAGTAAAAACCCTCAGTAATCCTCTCATCCAGGGTAAAAGTAACATTCACAACATCCCTGGCTTTTATTTTATTGTTTTCGTCCACAACCGCTTCCTTATGCATCTTTCCGATCATCATAAATATGCTCGCGCTGCCGTATTCAAATAGATGATGATAGGGAGCGTCCAGTCCGATGCTGCCGAGGTTCGCGAGAAATACGCTTGTGTAAAGGGGGATCGCTTTCATAAGAAAATCGGGCAGCATATTATGGTAATCCAATGAGCGTATCAGCCATGCGATAAAGTTGATGAAAGGCCTGGGAAAAGAAGCCACAAAATCGATTAATTTATCGTCATCACCTTTTTTCGAGCTCCTGGCTACAGCGAGATGAGAATTTATTTTTTCCCTGATACCTGCGAGAGTTTCATAGCCGGAAAATACAATCCTGGCATTCGATTCCCCGGCTTCCTCTGTAAACTCTTTCTTAACAACAAAGTTGAGACTGATATCCCTGTGTTCGTAAATTCTCCGCCCCGCAATGAAACGGTTCAATTCAGGACGCATTTTAATTGTCCGGACCGCCGCCGCCAGCATTATGTGGAATAATGTAAGCCTCTTTTCCTTATTCTTTCCCTTATTCGCCTTTTCAAGATACTTAAGCAGATTTGTCATGTCTATTTTTTCAGTAAAGTATATAAGCGATTCCATCCGTGTTTTCATCAGGTAGGGAAAAATACGCCTGAAGGCTGGGAGTTTTTTCAAATAAATTCCATCTTTACGATGGGTAAACATAACAGCTCCTTTGAATATATTCAAAGTCAGTACCAAAAACAAGGGTTTTTGGACCCGCTTTTTTTTATATATTCATTTAAATTATATATTTTATAAATTAAATGGAACTGATAAAACTATCTTTTTCTATTAAAAACCGGAATACAGTGTATTATAAAACTGATCGAAAATCAAGATAAAAATTCAGAGTATGAGGATTTTTTCTGATAAGAGATTTATTAATTAAAAGTAACTATCCAGCCACTAAAAAATAGTCACATGAAATATTTGCATTGAGCATGAAACCATGCTATTCTATAGCATGAATGAAGATAGAAGAGAAAAAGACTGTGCGGCCTGCTTAAAACGATTTGAAGGCATCATTGCTGATTTACAAAACCAGATAAAGGAGCAGGGTTTAATCATTCAAAGACAAGCGGAAAAGATTAAGAAATTGGAAGAACAGCTTAATAAGGACAGCCATAACAGCAATAAACCGCCGTCTTCCGATAATCCATTCCAAAATACAGTAAAGAATTTACGGAAAAAGAGCGGTAAAAAACAAGGCGGCCAGTTTGGACATAAGGGAAATACTCTGAAGAAAGTAGAAAGCCCTGATAAGATCATAGAACATCAGGTTGAAAAATGTTCCTGTTGTGGAATTGATTTAAGTTCCGAATCAGTTAAGCGGACGGAAAGAAGGCAGGTGTTCGATATACCTCCGATAAAAGTGGAAGTTACCGAACATCGCTCGGAAGTAAAAGATTGTCCGCATTGCGGTGCGAGAGTAACGGCGGAGTTTCCGGAAGGCATAACCAATAAGGCACAGTATGGAAAAAACATTAAAGCGCATCTGGTCTATATGAAAACATATGGGTTGATACCCTATGAAAGGCTTTCGGAATACGCCGAATGTTTATTGGGAGTGCCGCTCAGCAAGGCAACGATTGAAGGATTTATCCGGGAGACCTACAATAAATTAGAAGAGTATGAACAGAAAGTCATAGAACTGATACTAAAAGAAGTGGTTCTTCACTGTGATGAAACCGGTATTCGGATAAAAGGGTTATTAAAATGGCTCCATGTTGCCTCGAATGAACGTTTTACCTATTATTTTTCTCATGACAAACGCGGCACAGAGGCGATGCGTGCGATGGACATTCTCACAAGATTTACCGGTATTATTATCCACGATGGATGGAAAAGTTATCTGGAATTCTTATGCCGTCATGGATTGTGTAATGTACACCATTTGAGAGAGCTAATCTGGATACATGAGGAAATGGGTCAGGAATGGGCTAAGGAGATGGGTAATCTTCTTATAAGGATTAAGAATGATAAAGAGGCAAGTTTTCCAATACCGGCGGAAAGGATTATAGAATATGATACGGAATATGACCGGATCATCGCGAAAGGATTTGCTGTAAATCCAACGCCTGAAAAGCCGGAAGGACTTGTTAAACGCGGCAGAAAAAAGCGGGGCAAGGTTTTATGCCTATTAGACCGATTAAGAAAATATAAAGAATCTGTCCTTTTATTTATGCGGGAAAAAGATGTTCCATTCAGCAACAATTTGGCGGAACGGGATATCAGAATGATAAAAGTCCAGCAGAAAATATCAGGTACATTCAGAAGCTGGAATGGAGCGGCTGCCTTTTGCAGAATCAGGGGTTATATATCTACAGTAAAAAAGATGGGCGTCAGTGTTTATCAAGCCCTTATTGACGCGTTGAACGGCTCCGCTATTAAATATGCGGCTGGATAGTTACAATTAAAAATAAATTATCATTTCCCTAATAATTTCTAAATTAATTATGAATTTAAATAAAAAAGAGGCGCGTTTTCACGCGCCTCTGATTTTTGTTTTGAATTATTAATGACAATTGTGATTCGGGCACCATCTGATAAAATGATTGTTATGGTAATGCCCGCAATTATGATGAAGCTCAGGATCAATAACACAGATCACATCCTCACCGACGATATCTCTTCCATCCAGGGTTTTGCCGAACAGTTTCAGGATCAGTACTTCTTCATCCTCAACATCACCCAGAGCTTTTACAATATCTTTATTTTTGAAAAGCATAACTAAATCAAGATATCCGTCTCGGCCTAATTTATTACCGGCCATCTTATCCAGGGGCTTATCTATAAAAGGATAATATGGAGTTGCGACATCATGATACCATGAAAATACCGGAGAAACACCCGCCAGCTGGACAGTCCTGACATCAATAGTCCTGACATTAAAATTGCTTGTGCCGCAAATAGCTACGGGAATAACGCCATGATTATCAATGACAATCTGGCATCTGCTAATATCATTATCACAATCATTAACAAAATCACAATCATGATCAATATCATGATCATCAATATCAACATATATATAATTGGGGATTTTATAAGGTTTTATATCGACTGCGACTTCAATTTTAGTGACAACGTTAATAGTCACTTTTTGTGTTGCGTAAATCACCCCGTCTCCGACAACGCCGACATCGAATGTATAAACTCCATCGGGAGTTCCGGCCGGCACTGTGATTTGTATATCAAAATCAAAAGTATTCGTCGCCCTTAAATCAATATCCGTTATTTCCTCTGGAGAAGCGTAGGTAAGCCAGCTTTCAAAACCGGGAGTGACGACTTTAAGTGAAACGGAACGTATCGTCATGAAAGTATCCAGTATTTTTTCAGCAATAAAGTCTCCAATGTCCTGCCCGCTAGGTATAGAACCATTGGGGTTGATTTTAAAGGCATAGCCGCCGTTAGTGGCCGCATATTTCTGCCAGATAGGAAAATAATTCCCGCTGTGCATGACAAGGAGGTTTACATTCGAAGCTTTCATAGTCAAAAGAACATTCGCAAGGTTCAGGTCGTCAGCTGTCCCCGCTATCTCATCCCTTCCCGGATCGGGGCCGGTTGATCTGTGGGAACCGTCCAGCATATAATCGAGGTCATGAGTCAGGTCATCGCACCACATCATGAGGTATTTCTTGCTGCCGTTTCTCCAGCCGACATTGGAATCGCTGTAGCTTTCAAACATAATTCTTGTGTAATCAGCCGGAGCATCATAACTGTAGCCTGTTTTCATATGGTAGAAAGCGTTTGAAACAACAGTTGTGTTATCTGTAAGCGATTGGTCCAGGGAATAAGGATAGTCTTCGCCGGGATATCCGTAGAGGATCGGGCCGTAGCCGCCGCCGCTGTACGTATTTGTATAGTCCGAATGCGACATAACGGCAAAGTACATATCGGGAATGACCGACTTGATTTTATTCATGATATTAATTGAGTTGACTTTAGCGTTGTTCAACACACTGTACATGCTACCCGTAGTATCAAAACTGAAAATAATGTCGCCTTTCGGCGGAGCCCCCGAAATTACGGCTGTCTTATGCTCTGAAACGCTCTCCCCCGGCTTTAATGTCACAGTCATCGAATCCGGAGTCAATGTAGACGGAGATTCGCCCGCTCTTGTCAAACCTTTCGTAGCAGCCGAATAATCAATCAGAGGAACAGAAGCCGGTGCCATAACGCCTTTCTGGTCTGGACCGTTGGTCTGCAGACCGGAATTCTCCACGGCCGTTGAAGACAGGCTTGTGGATTGGCTATTTTCCTGAACGGAACAAGCTGCAAATAACAAAGCAAAAATAATGAAGAATAAATAGCTTTGCATCCTTCTCATTTTTCAGCCTCCCTATATTTTTTTTTATAATCCAAATATATAATTGTTTGACTTATTGATATATTTTTCCCAAATGAAAATGTTTTTTAAAAACCCCATTTTAACGTTAAAGATTTTATATTATAATTGCTTACTTGTCAAAAAGAATTTTATGAGAATATTATTAATCTAACAATTAATTCTTTCCATATCCATTAATTTTATTATCATTCAATGCATTTAAATATAATCGTATTCAAATATATAAACTGGTCAGGATATTCAGATTATGATATAATGAATTAATTGAAAATATGGAGTACAAGATGATCGAAATTGGTAAATACAGCCGCCTGAAAACGGTCAAAAAAACGGATTTTGGGATTTATCTGGACGCCGGAGAGAGAGAAACTTATTCCGAAATCCTCCTGCCTAAAAAATATGTCCCGAAAGATTTAAAAATCGGTGAATTTATTGATGCATTCATTTATAAAGATTCACAGAACCGCCCCATCGCCACAACGCAAAAACCCAAAATCCTCCTGAATGATTTCGCTTCGCTTGAAGTCAGGGATATTAATAAATACGGGGCTTTTCTGGATTGGGGAATAGATAACCAGCTTCTTCTTCCCTTCCGGGAACAGCCGGAAAGCCTGAAGGCGGGAGAAAAAGTGACCGTCATGATGTATCTGGACAGGGTTTCCGACCGCCTTGTCGCGACTTCGCGGCTGGATAAATTCCTTCATAAAACTTTAAAGCCGGAAGATATAGAATTATTTAATAAAGGAGATTCTGTAAAACTCCTTATATACGAGCGGACAGATATCGGATTTAAAGCGGTGATTATTTCTGATAAAATAGAGCATAAATATTCGGGCATTCTTTATCATAGCGATGTTTTTCAAAGGATTAAACCCGGAGACGAAATAAAAGGCTTTATCAAAACAATCCGGGATGACGGTAAAATAGACCTCACGCTCAGAAAAACCGGGCTTGATGAAATAGCTGCATGCAGGGAAAAAATCCTCAGAACATTGAAGAATACAGGCGGCTATTTATCTTTGAACAACGACAGCTCTCCTGAAGATATCAAAAAACTGCTGGAAATGAGTAAAAAATCATTCAAAAAGGCCATCGGCATGCTGTATAAGGATAAATTGATTATTATTGAGAAACATGGAATTAAATTACTTAACCTTTCCTAATTATGTATAATATTGTATTATTACAATCCAAAAATATTTTTCCATAAGGTCCTTATTATGAAACAGAAAACGGCTTTTGTCTGTTATTATAAAAAAGAAAACCGTTACAGCTTTAATGCTCTTATCGCAGCCTGGGAAACAGACCCTGATTTTAACAATATCGATGTCCATTACTTTCAAAAAGTCTCAGATTTCACATCATTAAAATCAATAATAGATAAATATGACATAACGATTCTGGGTTTTTCCTTCACAACGCCGCAGATATTTCAGATAGAAAATATAATGCAGGGATTACAAGATTTATCAGTAGAAATGCCGCATGCTTCTTTATTAACAATTGCCGGCGGGCCGCACCCGACAGGAGATCCCGGGGGAACGCTCAGGATGGGTTTTGATGCCGTCTTTATCGGGGAAGGCGAACAATCCCTGATGGAATTCATTAAAACAATAGATGAAAATAATGATTTTCATCTCATAAAAGGAATCGCCTATATTAATTCTGAAGGGAAGATTATTTACACTGGTAAAAAAGAAGATATCTCCCTCAACCTGTATCCCCCGATATCCGGAAGACACAAATTATTCGGACCGGTTGAAATAACCCGGGGCTGTCCTCATGCCTGCTCATTTTGCCAGACGTCCAGGATGTTCGGAAATAAAATGAGGCACAGGTCTGCGGAACAAATTATTCAATATATCAAAATAATGAAGGCATTTCATCTTGAGGCCTTCCGGGCAATTACGCCAAATGCCTTTTCATATTGCCGGAACGGCGATCAGATTAATTATCAGGCGCTGGAAGAACTATTATCCTCTGTACAAAGTATATTAAAACCGGAAGGCAGGGTTTATTACGGCACTTTCCCCTCCGAAATCAGGCCTGAGGATGTAACAGAGGAAAGCCTCGCATTGATTAAAAAATATACTGATAATGAACAGATCACTATCGGAGCTCAATTCGGCAGCGATAGAATGCTGAATCTGAGCGGAAGAGGACACACTGTCGGCTCAATCCTCAAGGCAGCGAGTTTGACAAAAAAAGCCGGATTAAAAGCCTGTATGGATTTTATATTTTTTATGCCTGAAGAAACGCCGGATGATTTAAAAGAAACTTTTTCTTTAATGAAAGAGCTGTTAAAATTGGGCGCTTCCATCAATACTCACAGCTTCCTGCCTTTAGCAGGAACACCTTATTATAGACAGATCAACAATGACCGTCATTATGAACAGTATGTTGAAAAAGAGCTGAGAAATCTTGGTTTCCTGATTGGGAAATGGCGGCGGCAGAGGGAAATATCCTTCAAACTTGCCGCTGTGTTTGATCAGGGCCTTTTGAAAAGTCCGGATGTTTTCGGATGAAAAAGATGGTCCAGCAGGTAATCCGGCTTCGGATTGCGGAAGGAAGCGAAAATATTGTTCTTCAGATTGGGGATTTCTTTCGAAAGTTCTTGAACAAGCTCCCTTATTTTGTTGCGCCTGAGATCCCTCCGGACCATCTGGGAAGGGCAAACTTCTCCGAAAACGGGAAATGCCTCTTCCCTGTCGTAAATAAAGCTTTCGATCTGAATTTTCCTGACATAGGCGAGCGGCCGTATAAGCGAGATCTTTCCGTCAAAGAGGTCGAGCCTCGGCAGCATGGTGGAAAGCTCCCGCTTAAAAAAAAGGTTCATCAGGCTTGTCTCAACAATATCATCCAGATGGTGCCCGAGCGCTATTCTGTTGCAGTCCTGTTTGTCAGCGTAGCGGATCAGCTCAGTCCTTCTCTTCTGGGCGCAGAGAAAACAGATGTCCCTTTTACGGCTGTTTTCGGCGGTCAGTACCTTGACCGTCCTGACTTTTATGATATGGGTATCAAGGCCTGTTTTATCCATGATAAAAGTTGTTAACACGCTCACTTTTTTATTGTATTCTTCATTTTCACCGTTAAAATTATCCACAAACGCCGGAGATAGTTCGTATTTTATCGGGAGCCGCTTCAGTCTTCCATGCAGGAGCAGAAGGAGGGCAAGGCTGTCCATTCCGCCCGAAAGTCCTACAACGATCCTGTCGCCCCCTTTGATCATTTCATAGTCATTGATCGCCAGGCCCATCAGTTTTGAAAGATTTTTTTCGGTCAATTTAAACTCCTTGAAGACAGGAAGAGTAATATTTTATTGATTTGAGGTTGAGATGTCAATAAAATATAAAGCTTAAGCGTTTTCCCAAAATAAATACTTTTGTTAAAGTTCAGTCAAAGATTAGTTCATGAAAATAGCCACAGAATTACACAGAAAAACACTGATTTTTTTTACTTAATATAATGGAACTCATTTTGTGCTGTTCCGTGAAATTCTGTGGCTTAATAGTTATGAATTGTTTTAATGCGCCCTGCCGTTCCTCTGCCTCCGCATCTCGTCATAAAGCCTGCCGGCCTGAAGAATGAATGTCTCGAGCCTTGCCTGTATGATCTGCGAGAAGGGATTGCCGTCGCATTCGATGCTGAGGAACGGGAGAATATCCATATTCTCCTTATAAGCTGAAACATCCACCTTTCGCCCGGCGTTTTTTGAAGCGATTTCCTTACCCTCGATTGTCATTTCGGGAAGGACGACAGCTTCCGTCATACGCGAGTTCATACAGCCGAAAGGCCCGACACTGATGACGCCGCAGTATTTATCAATGAAGTGATAAAGCGCCGAACCGCTGGAAAGGCCCGGCTCTCCCGTCAGCTGGGGCGGGAAGAAATGCATCGAGTGGCTGATGTATTTACGGATGTTGATCATTTCGTTCTCAAAAAGGCCGGTTTTGGCGAATATCTTTTTGATCCTCTTTTCATGGTAATCCTGGACGAACACAGAAATCATCGCCTCGAGGTTACCGATGAATGTCGTTTTCAGCTCATACATCTTTATATCGCGCAGATAGTCCGTGTAGCGGACCCATTCCGAAACGGGCGCGTCCAGCATAACGAAGCCGTTATCAGCCAGGATGTCCGGTATGCTCATCAGGGAGAAATGGTCCCTGCGGACAAAAATCTCGCCTATGACGCCGACATACTTGGCCTCGCTGATCGGCCTTACAAGTTTTATCTTTGATAATTCCCCGGCGCTTTTCTTCAGCTGGCTGTAAAAGGGTACCTTGTTCGTATGGGAGAACGTGCCGAGAATTTTATCCCTTTCCTCGTTGAAGATCTCCATACCCCGGACTTTATCCACAGCCATCGCCTTGATAGCGGAGCGTATGTCATCCAGTATGTCGAATGCGTACATTGCCTTGGCCATTGAGAGCCTGAAAGGAATGCCCAGCCCGGCGTAACCGTTGTCATTAGAGAGCGGCAGAAGGGCCACATTCCTCAGCTTGAGCTTCTCGATTGTCGTATTGAGCAGGATCTCGTACTGGCCCACCCGGCAGCAGCCGCCGGCCGCCACCATGAAAATCAGGAGCTTTTCGTCCGGGTTTTTCCGGTACTTGATGTATTTTAAAACCTCGCCGATGATGTTGATGATCGGCAGGCATTCCTTGCTTGTCGTCACGGAGCGGCCGAGGTCCAGGGCTTCCCTGTCGCAGACAGGAAGCGCTTCGGCATCCCATCCCAGCCCGCTCAGAACGGCGGCCGTGCTGAGATTGAAAAGGTCCCCCATTGAGGGTACGACAGCTTTGACGTTTTTGCTTTTCGCGTTCGTCCTGCCGCCGTCGGAATCGATGTAAACGACATTTCCCAGATCGTCCATTTCAACCCTGGCCATGATAAAATGGGAAACAGGATCATGGATTTTATCTTTTACTTTCAGATAATTCTTGATCACATCCAGGAAAGCCTCGATCCTGGTATTGACGCCGGCATCGGCCGTATGCGTGTCCACTTCGATCGTGAGCGAAGGCTTTGTTGCCATAAGGTCGCGGAAATGCTGGACCATCATCGAGTCCAGGGCGCAAAGGAAATTAGTGAGATAGCACCCGAAAAGCTGGGGATGTCGCTTAACGATCCGCGCCGCCTTGATAATCCTCTGGCCCATTTCCCAGTATGTGTTTTTATAATTTTCTTCCTCTTCATATTCAAGAAAATCATAAGGAATGATGTCCATACCGCGCGAAGCGAACTTGAAGGGAACGCCCTTGTTTGTTTCCTCTGCGAAGGCATTGTATGGCCTTCCGAATAGAACGATCGCTGTTTTTTCAGGATGTTTTTCCAGGTCCGCTATGATGCGCCTTCCTTCTTCCTTGAGAGCTTTGAAAAACTTTTGCTGTTTTTCAAAAGCGACTTTATGAGCCCTTTTACCTTCAGCGCTTGAAAAGCCGAGGTCCTTTGCGATTTGAATGAACTGCTTTTCCTCCGCATCAAAACCCTTCATAAAATTCATTACGGGGGCGATGAGCTTCGGCCCGTCTTTCCTTCCCCGCAGGAATGTGGCGCGCATATAATGAGGCTCGCCCTGGACGAACATGCAGACGGCCTGGTATTCCTTGCGGTATTCCTCCTGTTCGGAGACATGCATCTCCAGAATCTGCGGCATGAAGATAAAATCAGGCTTTTTCATAAGCAGGTCCTCGAACATGCCCAGCGCGATCTGCCCTGAAAGGCAGAAGCTCGTCATTCCCTTGTCAATCCCGGATTGATGAACGACATCGGGCAGAACAACCTTACAGCCTAATTCGTTAAAGAAATTAAAAAACATTGGGTAAAGGGTATTGACCTGGAATGAGCGGTTTATTCCGATGACCGGCGCTCCTTCTTTTATCGCAGGATTCGATTTTGTAAATCTTTCATAGAGCATTTCACGCCGCTTGACGACATGGTTAAACTCGGGAACATTATAGCTGATGCGGTGGAGCTGATTATAGTATTTATTGCATGCCCCGCCGAAGGGGAATTTTTTGTCCTTGACATGGATCATCGCGATCTCGCAGCGCCTGTCGCAGTTTTCCGCCGTTCCCTGGCAGATGAACAACTTGCCGTAGGATACTTCCCTGTCGGCCAGTTCCTTGATATCAAAAGAGCTCTTTTTGATCAGCCCGAGGTCTATCATATTTTTTATTTCAAGAGCTACTCCGTAAGCTCCCATAAGGCCCGGATGAGGCGGAACAACGATCCTTTTGCCCGTCAGCGCCGCCATGGCGACAGGTACGGCCTTATTGTAGCAGACGCCGCCCTGCATGAATATTTTGTTGCCCACCTGGCGCGAGCCTTTGACGCGGTTGACATAATTGATGCAGATGGAATAGACCAGGCCGGCTATGATATTTTCCTTTGTGACGCCTTCCTGAAAGGCCATGTTGATGTCGGATGAAATAAAGGCAGCGCATTGGTCGGAGAAATTAGGCGGGTTTTTCGCGCCCAGCGCGATATCGGCAATGTCTTCCATTTTAACGCCCAAGGTTTCAAAAGCTGATTCTTCCAGAAAACTGCCCGTTCCCGCCGAGCAAGCCTCGTTCATCGCGTAATCCGAGGCGACTGAATTTGTCAGGAATGTATATTTCGCGTCCTGCCCGCCGATCTCAAAAATGGTGTCCACGCCGGCGTCAAAATGGGCCGCGGCTTTCGCATGAGCTATGATCTCATTGATAATGCCTTCGGTATCCGCGTGAAGTCCGGCGATATAACGTCCGCTTCCCGTCACTCCCAGGCCTGTCACATTGACTTTTGTCCCGCCCAGCTGTTCATAAAGCGATTGATAGCACTGCCGGGACGCTTCTATGGGATTGCCGTTTGTCCTGAGATATTTCGAATAGAGTATTTTTTCGTCCCTGATGCGGAAAAGCACGGCCTTTGTCGTAGTCGACCCGACATCGAGGCCGATCAGGCATTCGTCGCCGTCATTCGCTTTTTCAAAATCCATCTGTTTAAAATCGACCATATTAATATACTGGGTCAACGGGTTCATAAAATCGAATGATGATTTGATCTTTTTAAAAAATGCGCCTTTTTCAGGCACTATATCCTGCTTTTCCTTTAAAGCCCAGAGCGCGGCGCCGAGAGCCTCAAAATATGGGGCTTCCTGAGGCACAACAACCTTTTCAAAACTCTGTTTTAAAAACTCGATCACCACATCGTTCTGCGCTGTGCCGCCCACAACCAGGATTTTCCGGGCGTTCACTCTTACAAGCAGTTCCTCGATCTTTTTGGCGATCATTCTGGCCAGGCCTGCCGTCACGTCCGCTATGCTTTCTCCCTTGTTCAGGGCATGGGTGCAGTCCGACTTGCAGAATACCGAGCACCGCCCGGAAAGGTGGTGCGGGTTCTGCGACGTCCGCGAAAGAGAAACAGCCTGCTCGATATTGATGTTCATCCTGCGGATCTGCTGGAGAAAAAATTCCCCTGTGCCCGACGCGCATTTATTTCCGGAGCTGATCCGGGCTATGCGGCCTTTTTTGTCCATTTCATAAACGATGAAAGATTCTCCGCCGGCCGAGACAATAGCATCGTAATTCTTCTGATCTTCTTTCAGGAACGCGTAAGCGAATTCAGTCGCTTCCGGTTCGATCAGCGAAGGGATGGTCGTGATTTCCCTGAATTTCCTGCCGGTAATCGCTATATATTTATTTTTCAGTTCATATTCATCCAGTATTTTTGTGAAAGTTCCTTTCGGATCGCCGCTATGTTCTTTTACAACCGTATTGACGATCTGTATATTTCCTTCGTTATTTTCAACTTCAACCAGTGAAAAAGTTGATGCTCCAAGACAGATTCCCACCGCTTTTTCATTCTTTCCGCCGTCCAACGGGTTAGCCATATTCCATAACCTCCAGTTCCCGGCCTGCTGTCATAATTTCTATATCGCTGCCGGAATCTTAACCCTAAATTATAACCAATATTTCAAAAAAAGCAAAATTTATTGGAAAAAACTCCCGGCTTTAGACAGTAAAAACCAGTAATTAAATCATTTGATGTTATTATTTTTAATAACTAAACCAATTAAAAATAAATATGATTTTATATTCAATTCAAGAAATAAACTTCTTATTTCTATAATGAATTTCTATAATGAATTTTTGAATAATTTCTCAAATTCCCTTATACTTTTCTATTAGATTACTAACAAGGAGAGAGGCATTGCCTTTATAAATATTATGAAAGAATTCGACAGGCTTTTTGAAATTATTAAAACCCTCCGGAGCGACAACGGCTGTCCATGGGACAGGGAGCAAACGTTTGAAACCATGGCTCCCAGCCTCATTGAGGAAGTCTATGAGATCGTCGATGCCGTTGAGGACAATAAAAAAGAAGACCTGCAGGAAGAGCTCGGCGACCTTTTCTTTCTTACCCTGTTCGTCAGCTATCTCGGCGAACAGTCCGGCCGGTTTAAAACGGCGGATGTCCTGAATACAGCCTCAGACAAGCTGGTCCGCCGGCACCCCCATGTTTTCGGCAATCTGGATGAAAAAAACGTCGATCAGATCATTGTGAACTGGGAATCAATCAAATCTTCGGAAATTAAGAATAAAGACAGAAAGACCCCTTTTGACGGGATCCCCAGAAAGCTTCCGGAAATCCAGCGGTTTTTTAAAATACTTGAAAAAGCAAAAAGGGCTCATCTGGAAATAGAAAAAATAACCGATGATGAGCTGTTAAAATCTTTAGGGACTTTTTTAAAGAAGAAAAATGATAAAAATCTTGCCTGTTTTATAGGAAAATTCCTGATTTACACTTTTTCCCGCAACTTTGCCGTCCCGGCGCTCATCCGGAAAATCGGCAGAAGCTCTTTATCAAGATATAAAAATATTTCAAAAAAATAAAGAAATTCACTAAAAACATCGATATTATATATGTAATTAGGGATAATGGTTTTATCCCCGGCCTTCATGGACGAAGGCTTAAGAAAAATGAATTCCAAGGAGGGAATTTATGATTATTAACGGTTTAAGCCCGGGTGTGACAATCCCCGAACCTATCACGGCAAATCTTGAAAAAGACAAGCTTGAGCAGGATATCCGCGCAGAAAAGCAGGCTCTCCAAAGCCAGTCCCAGGAAGAAACAAAAAAGGAAAAGAAATCCCCTGATTTTGAGATGAATGAATACTATTTGAAAGAATTGCTTTTTCTCATGAGTTCAAGGGGAAACGCCGCGACTATTGAAAAACTTGCTCAACTGCTTAGAAAAGAAAGGGAAACTTTATCAACTAAAGTGAAGTAATGGGGATACAGACAACAAGAATTCTGTATCATTAGTTATTTGACATTGAAATTATATTAAAATTTATACCTGCTGCTATTCTAAATGCTTAACAAGGCATATTCTCTTTTATCCTTTTATTTCTTTCCGGTATATAATTCCTTCTTCATTTGAAAAAAGCGCTGGCTGATGTTAAGATGTTAACCGCTGATTATTGCAAATTACTTTTCAATATTGTTTTTAGGAGAAGGATATGCCGATCTGGAATCCGAAAATTGAAACAATGCCGAGAAAAGGCTTAAAAGAACTCCAATTGATAAAGTTAAAAAAACTCGTTAATTATATTTATGATGAAGTCCCATTTTATAGGAAAAAACTTCAATTGTCCGGGATCAAACCGGATTCGATAAAAGAATTAAATGATATAAAGCTCCTCCCTTTCACTTCAAAGGGTGATCTCCGTGAAAATTATCCCTTCAGTCTTTTTGCCAGGCCCCTCCGGGATGTTGTCAGAATTCACGCTTCAAGCGGCACAACCGGAAAGCCGACAGTAGTCGGTTATACTAAAAATGACCTGGAGCTCTGGAGCGAACTTATCGCGAGGATCGCTTCCGCAGGCGGCGTCACACAGGACGATGTCGCCCAGGTCGCTTTCGGTTACGGCCTCTTTACAGGCGGTTTCGGCCTTCATTACGGCCTTGAAAAAATCGGGGCGACTGTCATACCCGCCTCAAGCGGAAATACGGAGCGGCAGGTCCAGCTGATGAGGGATTTCGGCACAACCGTCCTTATCTGCACGCCTTCCTATGCCCTGCATATTGCCGATGTGGTAAAAGATATGGGCATTGATCCGCAAAAAGACCTCAAGTTGAAATACGGGCTTTTCGGCGCCGAACCCTGGAGCGAATCGATCCGCAAAGAAATTGAGAAGGGATTGAATATCATAGCTACTGATAATTACGGCCTGTCGGAGCTGATAGGCCCCGGTGTTTCAGGCGAATGCCTTGAAAAGAACGGAATGCATATCAACGAAGATTCATTTTTTGTGGAAGTCATCAATCCCGTTACGGGCGAATGGACAAACGAAGGCGAAAAAGGCGAACTGGTTATAACCCCCCTGGATAAGGAAGCGCTTCCCCTCCTCCGCTACCGGACAAAAGATCTGTCTATTGTCGAAGAGGAACCCTGTAAATGCGGCAGGACATCGGCGCGTATCATGAAGATCATGGGACGGACCGATGATATGCTGATCGTCCGCGGCGTCAATATCTTCCCTTCCCAAATCGAGGAAGTCCTGCTTGAAGTCGAGGGAATCGCGCCTCACTACCAGATTATAGTCGAAAGGCAGAAGAATATCGATACAATTGAAGTGCATGTCGAAGTTACAAACGCCCTCTTCTTCGATGAAATGAAAAAAATCGTCGAGCTGGAAACAAAAATAGTCGACAGGCTCTATTCAATCCTGGGAATCAAGGTCAAACTCAAACTTGTCGAACCGAAAAAGATTGAAAGAAGCACCGGTAAGGCCAAAAGGGTTATCGATAAGCGGGATGTTTATTAATATGGAAAGTGTTTTTAAAATCTTTGAAAACAATGCGCTTCTTCCTATAATTATCATTATTATTCTAATTTTCCTGATAGTGATAGGAATACTGCTGAGCATTAAATTTATGAAGAGGGAGTTATTCCTTGCCAATGTGGAGGATGCTTTAAAATCTAAAAATTATAAAAAGGCCGTCCGTAACGCTCTGCTTTATTTAAACGATAAGGAAGGCAACCTGCTTCTGTATTATTACTTGGGTAAATCTTATGAGGGCCTGTCTCAATACCGAAACGCCCTGGAAAGCTATGAAAAAGCTCTGGCCTGCATTCAGAATGATACATTAAAGCAGCTTGAACCGGAAATTCTCCTAAGGCTGGGTTTTTTATATCAGAAGATCAATAAATTTGATGAATCGATCGGATATTATAAAACGCTTCTCAAAATAAATCCTAATAACAGCATCGCCCTCTGGAACCTTGCGGAAATGTATTATAACCAGAATAAAATACCTCCGGCAAAAAATTATGTTGACAAACTGATCTCTGTAAAATCTAACCATGAAAAAGCCTATCTTTTATCAGCAAAAATCTACAACCATCTCGGCCAGTATGAACAGTCGATCAAGCACATTGAAAGCTTTTACAAATTAAATGACGAGCAATCATTAATGCTCAATAATGAAACCCTGATCCTGCTAGCGGATAATTATATGGCATTAAAAAGATATAATGATGTTTTTAATACTTTAAAACCTCTGCTGAACGAAAAGCAAATCAACGGCGTCAATTTCCTTAAAATCATTTTATCGCTTATCTACAGCGGCAGTTTTAAAAAGGCTGTTAAATTAATGTCTGATTATTTAATGAAAATTCCAGTTACTGAAAGATGCTCAATTTTATACCAGGCCGGGAATGCCTATCTGGCCATGGATGAAATTTATTCGGCTCTGGACAGCTGGAAGTCCTGTTATGATATCAACCCGAAATATCTCGATCTTGCCGTACTTTTAAAGAAATATGACGCTCTCAGGAAGAATCCATGGCTTGAAAATATTTTTTCCTCAAAAGATGAAGTGTTTGAAGCTTCTGTAATAAAAAAATTCAGAGTCTATTCATCTGAAAGCACCCTGGAAAGACAGAAGGATTTTTTTATTTTCAAACAGGAACAAATATGCATAGTAGTATTCAGACATCCCTTTCCTATACCACTTTACATATTTAATAATATACAGGATATTTTAAAAAACTTCGGCTATTCAAATCTCTCGGTTGATATTTATACGCTTTTCAGTTTCGATGAGACAAGTATGACAAGTCCTTTTTATAAAAGGATCAGGGAAATCTCAGGCGATGCTTTCATCTCGAAATTCAAACCGGCTCAAATTTAAAAATCATATCTAATAAAAATCAATGGTTAACCCGTCATAGGCAAAGAATGTGTTCGCTGGCAGGATTTTGCTGTCCCTTTCATGAAGGAAATGATGCGTTAAATGGATAAAATATGTCTTTTCAGGTTTTATTATCTCACAGAGCTTGAGCGCTTCCTCTATATTAAAATGCGTCGGATGGGTCTCCCAGCGTAACGCGTTGACTATCAGTATTTTAGTGCCTTCAAGCAGTTTAATGCTTTTTTCCGGGATATAACTCGCGTCCGTCAGATATGAAAGCGAATTCATTCTATATCCAAGGATCGGGATCTCTCCATGCATGATTGGAATGGGAATAATCCCCTGCTCCTTTATATAAAAATCCTTCTTAACACGGTTTAAATTAACCTGCGGTTTTCCGCCGCCTTCCTGCGTTTTTTTAAATATATAGCCGAAGCGGACATGTATTTCCTGTAATGCCTCTTTATTACCGTAAATATCAACTTTCTTTTTCATCAGAAAGTTGTATTGACGCAGTTCATCCAGCCCCCCGATATGGTCCTGATGCGAATGCGTGATGAGTACGCCGTCCAGCCAGTTGATATAATACCTTAAAGCCTGAAACCTGAAATCAGGACCTATATCTATAAGAATTCTGGTACCGGCTTCCGTCGACACAAACGCGCTTGTCCTCAACCTTTTATCTTTCGGATCGGCTGAAGTACAGACCTCGCAGCCGCAGCCCGGGATCGGCACGCCGCTCGAAGTGCCCGTTCCAAGAAATATCAGTTTAGACATCATCCCCTCTTTTTTTACCGTCGGATTTTCCGTCCAGCTTTTCCAGCCAGTCCTTGATTTTCTTTTCAAAGCCGAGCGTGCCCGGAATATAATAGGAAACTTCTTTTTCAGTGTATTTCTGCCTGATATAATGATTATCAAAATCATGAGGATATTGATAGCCGATGCCTCTGCCCAGTTCTTCCGCCCCGGAAAAGCTCGAGCTCCTGAGATGCGGCGGCACATTCATGATATTGCCGTTTTTAATGTCTTCCTGGGCCTTATTCAGCGCCATGTATGCCGAGTTGCTTTTCGGCACTCCGGCGAGAAGCGCTGTAGTAAATGCCAGAACTATCCTGCCTTCCGGCATACCGATCTTCTCGATCGCCTCATAACAGCTCACGGCGGCCGGGAGCCCTTCGGGATAAGCCAGGCCGATGTCCTCGGATGAAAGTATGATAAGCCTCCGCGCGATAAAAAGAGGGTCTTCGCCCCCTTCCAGCATCAGCGCAAGATAATAGAGCGCCGCGTCCACATCGCTGCCGCGGACTGATTTTATGAAAGCCGAAATGACGTCGTAATGGCCTTCCTTGTCTGAGTATTTTGTATCGACGGACTGGGTGATCTCAAGGAGAATTTCTTTTGTAATCTTGATTTCCTCTGAAACGCCCTGCGAAAAAACGGCCATTTCCAGGATATTCAGCACCCTCCGCGCGTCGCTGGAAAGCTCGATTAAAAGTTCCCTGGCGCCTTTCATGAATTTGATGCGCAGCTGAGATAAAACAGTGTCCTTCGCGAGAGCGTTATCCAGCACCTTTCCGATTTCTTCTTTTGTATGGTTTATAAATTCATAGATAAAAAGCCTGGAGCGCAGCGCGGGCTGCATGATGAAATAGGGATTTTCCGTTGTCGCCCCGATGACTGAGATCTCGCCGTTCTCAAGAGACGAAAGGAATGCGTCCTGCTTGGGTTTGATCAGCCTGTGGATCTCGTCGATAAAAACGATCGTTTTGACGCCGGAAAGAGCGTTCTCTTCAGCTTTATCCAGGATCCTGCGGATATTTTCCGTATCCAGCGTCAGAGCGTTAGTTCTGATAAAACTGCAGTTCAGCTCATTGGCTATGATCTCGGCAAGACTTGTTTTTCCCGTAGCCGGCGGGCCGTAAAAGATCATGGAATACACTGTTTTATTTTCAATCATCGTTCTGATGGGCTTGCCTTTATCGATAAGATGGGACTGACCGACAAATTCATCCAGGGTTTTCGGCATCAAGCGCTTGGAAAGCGGGAGGTTTTTATTCTTGAAAAGTTCCATAATATTTTCCTGAAAATGCCGGAGAATATTTATAACATCCGGACAAATTCGTCAAAGAGATACTGCGAATCATGAGGCCCCGGCGAAGCTTCCGGATGGTACTGGACTGAAAAAGCCTTATATTTTTTATGCCTGAGCCCCTCAACGGTATTATCATTCAAATTGATATGGGTTATTTCCAGGTCGGAGGGTATGGCATCCTCAACAATGGAAAAACCATGATTCTGCGATGTGATTTCAACTTTACCCGTCATTAGATTTTTTACAGGCTGGTTGGCGCCCCTGTGGCCGAATTTAAGTTTATAGGTCTTCGCTCCCAGTGCGAGCCCGAGCATTTGATGTCCGAGACAGATGCCGAATATGGGAATCCGGCCCATCAGGTCTTTTATGGTTTTAATCACATAAGTCACAGCGGCCGGGTCTCCCGGGCCGTTGGATACAAATAATCCGTCCGGTTTGAGCTTTAATATTTCGTCAGCCGAAAACGAGGCCGGTGTTAGAGTGATATTCAAATTTCTCTTTTCCAGGAGCCTGAGGATATTATGTTTAATTCCCGCATCAACAGCCACAATATGCGGCCTTCCCTCTTTAACTGAGCCCCAGATTTGAGGCTTTTTAAGGGTCACGGAAGGCACCAGGTCCAGTCCGTTCATATCAGGAGCTTTAGACAGTTTATTTTTCAGGCTTTGAATATCAAAATCAATCGCTGATAAAATCCCGTTCATGGCGCCGGTGATGCGGATGATCCTTGTCAGCTTACGCGTATCAATGCCTTCAATACCGGTAATTTTATTGTTTTTTAAATACTCATCCAGGTTTCCGAGGCTGGACCAGTTCGAGTCGGTTTTAGAGGCCTCCCTGACGATAAGGCCGGAGGCCTGGATTTTATTCGATTCCGTATTCTCTTTGTTAACTCCGTAATTACCTATCAGCGGATAAGTCATAGTGATGATCTGGCCCGTATAGGAAGGATCTGTCAGTATTTCCTGATAGCCGGTCATGGAAGTATTAAAGACTACTTCTCCCGCTGTTTCGCCTTTGTACCCGAAACTTCTGCCCCTGAAGATCTCTCCATTCTCAAGCAGAAGTATTGCTTTATTCATTGATTTTCTCCCTTATTATTGTAGCATATAGAGTGAATTTTCACAAAAAGCGGGCACTATAGAGAAGAGCGATGATTGTTTTTGAATCTTCAATTGTACCATTTTGTATCATTTGAAGGGCTTTTTCAAAAGGCACAATTTTTACTTTGATAAATTCATCCTCATCCAGGGATTGAGACTCAAGCGTTAAATCAGCGGATTTATAAAGCGTCAACCTTTCCGTGCTGTAACCCGCGCATGAATAATAGGAACAGAGATACTTCATCTTCGCGGCTTTGTATCCTGTTTCTTCAAGCAGTTCTCTTTCAGCAGCTTCTTTCCTGTCTTCATCAGGGCTGTCCAGCTTGCCGGCCGGTATTTCAAGGAGAGATTTCCCTGCCGGATACCGGAACTGTTCGACAAGTATTATTTCCTTAGGATTTATAAACGGCACAATACCGACGGCTTCAGGATAAAACACATAGTCTTTTTGAGCTTCCTTCCCGTTCGGAAGACTGACCCGGTCAGATTTAAAAGAAAATGATTTGCCCTGGTAGACAATTTTGCTTTGAAGTGTTTCTTCTATTAAATTATTTAAAGAAGCTTTGTCTGATTTCATTCTCAAACCCGCCTTTGGAAATAGGGCTGATGGGCGTCGGGTATTCCCCGTCAAAACAGGCTTTGCAGTAATCCTTCATATCACTTACGCTGTCGAATAGACCGCCCACACTGATATAGCCGACAGACTCCGTTCCGATAAATCTCGCGATTCCCTCAACTGTGGCCAGCTTATTGGCTAGAAGCTCTTCATAAGTCGAGAAATCTATACCGTAGTAGCATGGATACCGCACCGGCGGCGACGCCACCCTGAAATGCACTTCCTTAGGATTACAGCTTCGCACTAATTTCACGATTTTCCGTGAAGTTGTTCCCCGCACTATGGAATCATCAATGAGAACCACTCTTTTCCCTTCTATCACTTCTTTTACAGGAATGAATTTCATTTTAACGCCGAAATCCCTGATCCTCTGGGAAGGCTCGATAAACGTCCTGCCGATATAATGGCTCCTGATCAAACCCAGCGCCAGGGGTATCTTCGATTCCATGGAATAACCCAGCGCCGATACTATTCCCGAATCAGGTACGGGAATGATATAATCCGCCTCGACAGGATGTTCCCGGGCCAGCTTTCTTCCGATCTCAAAACGGAAATTATAAACGCTTTTATCAAAAACCTGCGAGGAAGGCTTTGAAAAATAGATCAGCTCGAATACGCAGTGGTTTGTTTTAGGCTTTTTGTCCAGTATGGAATAGCTCTTCATACCGCTTTCGGTCACGGCTATGATCTCATTAGGCTGAACATCTTTGACTTTCACCGCTTCCACGATCGAAAAAGCGCTGTCTTCGGAAGAAAAAACGAGCGTCTCGCCCATTTCCGGTATATTAGCCCCTATTTTTCCTATGGAAAGCGGCCGGAAGCCCATCGGGTCCCTGGCTGCCAGCATCATATCCTTTGAAAGTATGAGGATTGAAAATGAACCCTCCAGCCGGGACAGAGCCAGCCGGACCGATTCAACCAGGCTGTCCGCCGGAGCGTCGGCAATCAACTGCATAATCACTTCGCTGTCGCTTGAGGAATGAAAGCTCATTCCTTTTTTCATAAGTTCATCACGGACAGCGTTCGCGTTGGTGATATTACCGTTATGGGCGACAGCTATGGCTCCCTTGGAAACAGCGGCTGTGATAGGCTGCGCGTTGACAAGCGTCGGAGAGCCCGTGGTCGAATATCTGACATGTCCGATCGCCCCGAAGCCCTGAAGATAGGATAGTTTATCCTCGTCAAAAAATTCAGAGACCTTTCCCAAACCCACCTGCTTGTATAAAAATGATCCGTCGGAACTGACTATTCCGCATGATTCCTGCCCCCTGTGCTGAAGCAGGTTCAACCCCAGATAAACATATCGGGCGGCTTCATTGAGACCGAATATTCCAAATATACCGCATTCTTCTTTGATCATCCTTTTCCTATCCCCTCTTTTTTCTTTTTGCCTGGTTACTTTATATAGAGCTTTCTAATCTTCAAATATTCATCTTTTTTAGTCGTTGAATAAACACAAAACTGATTTTTTCCCAGAAACTTCGCTTCATAAAGCGCGTTATCCGCCTCATTCTGCAGTCTCTGAAAGAGTTTTTCCACGCCTTCCTGGTCCAGGATCTTTTTATCTGCAAACTGATAATCCACATAAGATATTCCGCCGCTGACAGTCACAGTCAGTTTTTCCGTCCCCAGCTCGACGATGATATGCCTGATCCTGTCCATGATTTTATTGCAGAAAACAATCGCGCCTTTAACATCAGTGGAAGGCAGAATAACGTCAAATTCCTCCCCGCCGAAACGGATGGCATAATCGGTAGGCCTTGAATTTTCTCTGATTACCGAGGCGATCTTAATCAGGACTTTATCGCCGACCTCATGACTGTATTTATTATTAAAATGAGAAAAATCATCAATGTCGAAACGGACAAAAGATATGGGATATATGACCCCTTTCATCCCGAAAAAGATCCGGGAAGCGGTTTTGATAATGGTGATCAAATAATCACTTTTATATTTAAGAAGATTGGTTTTTTCATCAATATCAACTTTTCTTTCCAGGAGCCTGTACTTGTCAACAAGTGAAAAATACTCAAGCTCGGAGAGCCTGAGGCATTCAACAATATCATCGGTAACGGCATCATAATTAAGCAGATGGGTCAACAGCTGAATATTCCTGATTTGAAAATCGGTCAAGGTTCTTTCTTCTTTTTTTGCCTTCATAGTTATCCTCCCGCTTTCATCCCCATTAAATCCATTGCTTTCCGGACTGCTCCGACGGCATCAGAAGAATAATAAGCGCCAATGCTTTCTGCAAATTCACGGGTTACAGCCGCACCCCCTATCATAACTTTTATTTTATGTCCTTTTTTCTTTAAAAGCTCCATAAATTCCTTCATCTTCGGCATCGTTGTCGTCATAAGCGCTGAGAGGCCGATGATGTCGGCGCTTGCCCTGACGGCTTTCTCCAATATGATTTCATTCGGGACGTCTTTCCCGAGATCAATTACATCAAAACCGTAGTTTTTAAATATGAGGATCACGATATTTTTACCGATGTCATGTACATCGCCCCGGACCGTGGCAAAAACAGCCTTCCCTTTAATATGGGCCGAACCCTTTTTTAAATGCGGCTCGATCAGGGTAAATGCCGTTTTCATCGCCTCTGCTGAAAGCATCAACTGGGGCAGAAAATAAACCCGTTTTTCATAAAGGCTGCCGACTTCCGTAATGGCCGGTATTAAATAATCGTTTAAAAGCTTTGAAGGATCTGTCTTCTGCGACAGCGCTTCATTAACCAGTTCCGCCATACTTTCTTTATTTCCGTTTAATACAGCTTGGCGTAATCTCTCTTCAATAGTAATAAAACCAGCTGTTGTATGTGTTGATATATCCTGTCCTGGATGCATTTGCTTTTCTTTTGACAAATCTATTATTTTTTCACTATTCTTGTTTTTTTCGATTTTATCATCAGGGGTAATTACTCCAATTTTTACTTTTGGTCCGGAAGTGATCTGTCCGGAATATTTATTAATATAATTTTTAGCATTTATATCTTTGCTTAAAATAACATCAGATGCGTTTACAAGCCCCATCAATTCCTCATCGAAAGGATTTACGATTGCCGATGTCAAACCGCAGGCTGTTGCCATTGAAAGAAAATTCCGGTTGATATAGCCTCGTGCCGGAAGCCCGAAAGAAACATTCGAGAGCCCCATCGTTGTAAAAAGCCCAAGTTCTTCTTTATACATTCTGATGGTTTTTAAAGTTTCCTCTGCCCCTTTCTGCTCGGCGCTGACTGTCAGCACCAGCGGGTCAGCCAGAATATTCTTTTTATCAATTCCCAGAGCCGCCGCTTCGTCCATGATCTTTTTCATCAGTATGATCCTTTCTTTGGCTGTCTGAGGTATGCCTTTTTCATCAATCGGCAATGCAATGAACGCGGCCCCGTACTTTTTAACTTCCTTGAGCAGTTTTAACCTTTCCTTTTCAGCAGAAACGGAATTAAGCAGAGGTTTACCGGGATAAAGCTTCATCGCCAGTACAGCCGCTTTAGAGTTCGCAGTATCGATTGCCAGGGGTAATTTAACCAGATTGCTGAGGATCTCTATCCCCTTCTCAAAGAGCCTCGCTTCATCCTGCCCGGCTATCCCCATATTCATATCGAGAATATGCGCCCCGGCTTTTTCCTCCGCAAGCGCCTCTTCCCTGAAGAGCGTATAATGGTCTTTTAAAATATCCTCCGAGAGCTTTTTCCTCGCTGTCGGATTAAGCCTTTCCCCTATCACCGCAAAAGGCAGGTCAAAGCCTATTTTTTGAATCTGATACCGGCTTGAGAGTTTGAGAAAATCAATCGGATATTTTTTTCTTTTTATGTAAGGTTTTAATTCCATTGATTTATCATGCAGAAGCCGGATATATTCCGGGGTTGTCCCGCAGCATCCTCCCACCGCGTTCACCCCATGTTCTATCATCTTAAGAGCGTCTTCCATATATGTTTCCGGAGTGCCGTTAAATACTGTTGTATTGCCTTTAAGCCTCGGCAAACCCGCGTTTGCCTGCGCGATGACGGGAATCGATACGAGCCCCTCAATACTACGGATGATATTGACCATATCCGCCGGGCCTGTCCCGCAGTTGGTCCCCGCCATATCTACACCGAGCGCCTCCAGAAGCGTAAATGCCGCTTCGGGGGTACTGCCTGTAACGGTCCTGCCGTCTTTTTCAAAAGTGACGCTGGCTATTACCGGCAGGCCGCAGATTTCCCTGCATGCGATGATTCCAGCCTTCAATTCCAGAATATCAATATGGGTTTCAAAGAATATGCAGTCGGCGCCTGCGTTCGCTAGAGCTTCAATCTGTTCTTTATAGATATCCTTCATCTCATCAAAAGTGAGCGGCCCCAGAGGCTTGACGAATTTTCCCGTCGGCCCCACGTCGCCCGCTACCAGCGCTTTATTGCCCGCTTCTTTTTTTGCCAGTCTGACGGCAGTTTCATTTATTTCCTTTATTCTATTTTCCAGCTTATATTCAGAAAGTTTGATCCTGTTCCCGCCCAGGGTATTTGTAATTATAAGATCGCTTCCCGCTTCGATATAACTTTTGTGAACAGAAGAAACAACATCGCCGCGCGTTATATTCCATAATTCAGGGCAATCCCCTCCGCCAAGCCCGTATTTCTGAAGAAACACTCCCATGGAACCGTCGCTGAATACAAGGCTCTTTTGCGCTTTCTCAATAAATTCTTTCCAATTCACCCTCGCTTTCTCCTTTCCCATGACCTATTCATTCTATAATACTTTGTGAAAAATTCCCACTTTTTTTTTAATTTACATGCCCCTCCAGATAGGAATGGATCTCTTTAAAAACCTTTGTTCTCAAAAGCCTGCTTTCTCCGCAAAGATCATGGTTGCCGCCTTCAATGTATGCTATTTCACTATTTTTAAATTTATCTTTTAAAAAAGGAATATTGTATTTCCAATCAACAACAATATCCTTATTTCCCTGGATGATTTTAATTTTTTCATCCGATTCCGGATAATTAACAATACTTTTATTCCACTCCATAAATGAACTGACCCATCCCATCGGGATTATTTTGACCTGAAGCGGATCATCGCGTTTTATAAAATCCAAATATTCCTTATCCGAACTGGTCTTTCTGAAAAACCTCGGTACAGACTTAATTAAAGGAACTAATAACTTATTTGCAGCTCGGAATAATGTCCAGAATTGGGTACGGATCAGGGGTGCCAGGAATACAGCCCCGGCAAAAGCGCTTTTATTTTGATAGAGGTATTCCAGGTAAGCGGAACATCCTGTGCTATGGCCGATAAAATATAAAGGTTTTTGAAAATGATCTGCAATAATGGATTGGATTTGATTAATTATCCTGCCGTACAGCCCGAATGAATCAATGTCTCCCCGCCGGCCTTCTGAAAGGCCATGCCCGGGAAGGTCCATACAAATAACAGCGTACTCTTTTCCTATCAGATATTCAATAAGATACCTGAAAATGCCTGAATGAACCATATATCCATGGACAAGAATAACTGTCCTTTTAATTTTAGCCGGTTGTAAAACATGAACAAATACTTTATAACGATCTATTTTAACATACCC
Source organism: uncultured Spirochaetota bacterium (assembly GCA_963835575.1). GTDB lineage: Bacteria > Spirochaetota > Brevinematia > Brevinematales > JAOACQ01 > CAVYGN01. The sequence goes on from CAWIGG010000002.1 coordinate 1,289,246, forward strand.
GATATTATGATTAATACCATTTATATTAAGCTGATAATGTTTTAAATACTCTGTCAAATTCAAAGTTAAGATGGTTTTCCGTTTCAAATCAAGCCTTTTTAATTCTTTCCTGATTTCCGGAATTGAATTGATGATTGATGCCTCCTGGCCGGAGCAGGCTAATAAGCTGTATTAATAAAATCATTATGATTTATGTGCCCTATTTCATTTCATAACAACAATTTCAAGATAATATAATATACACTATTTTTCTTAAATTGTCATTTATTTCCTTTATAGTTAAACAATATATTAAAACCTGGAAAGTGATTTCTTAATTAATTTTCACACAGAGACGCAAAGTTCTCAAAGGTCAGTAAATATGAGATTGTTTTCTTTGCGTTCGGCGCCTGTCCCGAGTCCAATTGAGGGACGCCTTTGCGTGATATGAGCGATTTTTTTATCACTGATTACCAAAGCTCCCTCCGTTAAGTAAAAACAACCAGCTCTTTTATCTGCTGTTTGATTGAGTTCGGCGAGCATTTAGGATTATACCAGTTTGGGATTTTATTCAGATAATAATAGGCATCCTGAAGTTCCTTTTTTTCTATCAGGCAGATTGAAAGATTATAGAGCGAGTCCGGCTTCTTTGAAATTTTAATGGCTTCCTCAAAATTTTTAACGGCGCGCGACAGGTCTCTGAGTTGAAAAAACACGCACCCCAGGTTGTAGTAAGCCCTCTCAAAGAGAGGCGCCAATGATATGGCCTCTTCAAAAGCATCCACGGCTTTTAAATGTTTTCCTTCTGCAGAGTATATATTGCCCAGATTATAATAAAAAACCGGATTATGTTTAAAATGGACAATAAGCCTTTCCAGATATTCTCTTGATTCATTGATTTTTCCAGCCTTATAAAGCTCCCTGCTGAGAATATACATCAGCCGCAAATCGGAATGAGCGAGCTTTAAAAAGCTTTCATGGCTTATGATATCTTTAATATAATCAGCATTACCTGAATTCTGGCAAATTTCGATAAAATCAATATAAACATCGCCTACTGCCGGATATTCTTTTAATAGAGATTTCCCCTGCAATAGAGAAAGGTGATGGCGCTCATAAAGAAAATCCATAAATACCGATGCCCTTTGCTCTTCCAGAGGAAGTTCATAGGTCAATCCGAAAAACTTGATTTTCTGCTTGATCATCTGCTGAGCATCGACAATTTTTCCATAGCGATGCAATTCTTTGATGGCAAAGACCCTGAGAAAATAATTGTTTTCGGAGAGCATTTTGTAGAGAATGTCGGTCAATTCATCCAGTTCCCCGGTCATGAACTTATACCAGTAAAGCGTATACAAGGCAAAACCGCTTAAATCACTGTTCGTTTGAACAATATGCGCAATGTCTTTATAATTGGATTTCATCAGATAGATATAGAGGAGATAATCGAGACTTTTATCGCATTTCTCTTCTTTATAGGATTCTAAAAATAAATAGAGCGCTTCCTCATAACTGCTTTTGTTAAAGGACTCTTTCGCGCTGTAAAAAAAATCTTTTTTAAGAAAGTTTTCCATAATTTATAAATAACCCTGGATTAATATATCCTCTCCTATATTTTCGGAAGAAACATCCCTGACGTTAAGCGCATCGGCTATAGTTAAGTCATTCTTACTGTTTAAAAACGGGATACCGTCCCCTCCTAATATTTTCGGGGCAATAAACAGGACAAGCTTATCAGTAATTCTTTCTTTTAGGGCAAGAGAATAAACTCTGCTTCCTCCTTCAATCATTATAGATTCGATTTTTTTCTTTTCACCTAAATGGGCAATCACTTCTTTAAAATTAAAGTAATCTTTTCCTGATTGAGAATCCATATGAGTATCAAATTCTATCCATTCTTTTTTAAATTTATCGCAAATTATCTTAAAATCCCTGTTATTTCCTTTTTTTATAATAAAAAATGTTCTGCCTTTATCCGCCATGACAAAAGAAGATTCAGTAGTTCTGCCATGCGGATCAAGGATAATCCTTAATGGATCTTTTAACTTACTCACCATACGGACATTCAGTTCCGGATTATCTTTTAATACAGTGCCGGCTCCGACTAGAACAGCATCAACCCTATTTCTCATTTTATGAACATAACGGCGGCTTTCCTCGCAGCTGATCCATTTTGAATTTCCATATTTATCCGCAATATAACCATCCAGAGTCATTGCGCATTTTAAATAAACAAAAGGAAGACCTGTCTGTATATATTTAAAAAAATCTTCATTAAGTTTTTGTATTTCTTTATGATAATCATCCAATATTATCACTTCAATACCGGCCTTCCTCAGTTCCATAATGCCTTTTCCATTTATTTCAGGATTCTGGTCTATCATACCCACATATACCTTCTTTATTCCGGCTATTATAATTTCTCCGGCGCATGATGCTGTTTTTTTATCAGTGTAATTAATGCAGGGTTCTAATGTAACATATAATTCACCACCTTTTGCCTCATTTCCAGCTTCTTTAAGTGCTATTTTTTCAGCATGATCAGATCCGGCTTTCTGTGTCGCCCCTTCTCCGATAATCCTGCCGCTTTTAACAATCAGGCATCCGACAGCCGGATTTGGAGAAGTTGTACCTTTAACCGATTCCGCCAATTCCACCGCTCTTAAAAAATATTTTTTAAAATTCATGAAAAACTCCAAATTTTCTTCCGATGAATAAAGCACAGGTTGTGCATTAATGTGCTAAACTTTTAAGTATTCCCGGTAATTTTTTTAACTTATTTATCTTTAACCATTTAAGTTCTTTTTTTAGAGAACTTTCATCCGGCGGCTTAAAAGACAAACCTATATGTGATGAATTCGTAATAAGATAGAGATGTAAGGAAATGCTATGAAACACATACATAATTCAAGCTCCCGAAAATCAGCTTCTTGTGCAAAAAGCTAAGTCTATTAATTGCTGTCCTTACAAGCAATTGTTTTTTTTATTGAATTCTATTGACAGATTAATATATAATAAATCCAGAATTTTTTCAATGAAAAACAAATCTATTAATAGGGGGAGGGTTTAATATGGAAATCTGGAGCAAAATCTATAATGAATTAACAAAAAGCTTTGATTCGTCTCTTAATACTGCCATACTTGATAAAATCAAGTTTAAAGAAATCCAGAATAACGACACAATAGTACTTGTCGCGCCTGATCCTTTGACCTCGGGCTGGTTCAGCGATAATTACCTTGATCAGGCAAAAAGTCTTTCTAAAAGTTTATTTGATAAAGAATACCGTTTTCATATTGAAATAGCCTATTCAGACCAGTCTTATCAGAATATTACAGTAAAAAGCAGTAAAAAGCAAGCAGAAAAATCGGGTTTTTCATACCTCAATCCAAAATATACTTTTGACAGGTTTATTGTCGGTCCCAACAATGATTTTGCTCATGCGGCTGCTGAACAGGTGGCAAACAATCCGGCCAGGTCATATAATCCTCTTTTTATTTACGGCAACGCGGCTCTCGGCAAAACCCATCTTCTTCAGGCAACAGCCCATAAAATCATTAAAGAGAAACCGGAATTGAACGTTTTTTATACGACCAGCGAGAATTTTACAAATGAGTTCGTCGAATCGATAAAAAACGGAGAGACAAATAAATTCAGGAAAAAATACAGAAGCTTCGATGTCCTCCTTGTAGACGACATTCAATTCTTTCAGCAGAAAGAAAGCACTCTCGAAGAATTATTCCATACTTTCAATGAACTTTTTCATGAAAGAAAACAGCTTATCTTTGCCTGTGACAGGCCGGCAAAAAGCTTATCTGCGATTGAAGACCGTCTGCGGACGCGTTTTGATTCAGGACTCAGCGTTAAAATTGAAGCACCAAATTATGAAACCAGAAAAGCGATTCTCCTCTCGAAAGCTGCCGAAGAGAAAGTCTATATTCCTGTTGAAGCAATTGACTATATCGCCCAGAACGTTGAAAACGACATACGTCTTCTCGAAGGCTCGCTCACTAAAATCATCGCCTACTCAAGCCTGAAAAAGAAAGAGGTGTCTCTGGAACTGGCAAAGGAAATATTGAGAGATAAAATCAAAATGGATGTGCCGAAAAATATTACCATATCCGATATCCAGCGTGTTGTCTCAAAATATTTTAATATTACCGTTAACGATATAAAATCAGACAGAAGGCTGGAAAACATTACATACGCCAGGCAGATTGCTATGTACCTGGCTAAAGAGCATACGAACCATTCATTAACGGAAATCGGCAACTTTTTCGGTAATAAAGCCCATACGACCGTGATGCGCTCGGCCGATAAAGTTATGAATCTGATTAAAAACCGTAAGAAGACAAAAAAAGAGATCGAAGATATCATCTCTGAGTTCTATAATACAAAATAAAACTCATTCATCATTTTTACTTATTTTGACTCAAATCATTTGCATCTAAACAATTTCAATATCTTATCATTTCTTTCTGTTCCAATTAGTTATCTTATTGTATGTCATTTATATGTTAAATATGTTTATCTAATATTTAACATATATCTAATAATATTTAACAATATTTAAGTATTAAGGTTAGTATGAAAATTTATTAAAATAATCTCTTAATTTATCTGAATAAACAGCAATAAAGGAGAAAGATATGGTCAGTAAACTTTTTTCCATCTCTTTTTACGGCCTTAAAACCATTCCGATAGAAATTGAAGTAGACATTCAGACAAAAGTCATGAGTTTTGAAATTGTTGGAATGGTTGAGACTGCCGTAAAAGAATCCACAAAAAGAATAGAAACAGCAATTCAAAATTCCGGATTCCATTATCCCGGTAAAAGGATCATTGTAAATCTTGCCCCGGCTGGAATTAAAAAAGTCGGGACCCTTTTTGACCTGGCAATTGCCGTCGGCATACTTAATGAGCAGTATTCATTTCAGGATCTCGATCAATATGTCATAGTCGGTGAATTATCACTGGACGGCCAGATAAGACCGGTCGCCGGAGCGCTTCCTATAGCTTTGAAAGCAAAACAGCTGGGATTTAAAAAAATTCTCTGCCCGTATAAGAACGCTCCGGAAATGGCTATTATTGAATCAATTGAAATCATCCCAGTCTCATCATTACTGGAAACGGTTAATTTTCTTTCCGGAAAACTAAACATTTCATCCTTTCCACACAAGGCACTTAATGATTCCGGTAATAATGGCGAATTTAATAATAACAATTCATCAATCGATATGTCAGATATAAAAGGGCAGGAATCGGCTAAAAGAGCTCTTGAAATCTGTTCCGCAGGAGGGCATAATGCACTGATGATAGGCCCTCCGGGAACAGGAAAAACTATGCTTGCGAAGAGAATCCCCACCATCCTTCCTGAAATGACGCTGGATGAAGCTCTTGAGACAACAATGATATACAGTGTGGCCGGAATGGTTAATCAGGAAAAGCCTCTCATCATTGAAAGGCCTTTCAGGACTCCGCATCATACTGCATCGGATATTTCAGTCATAGGCGGAGGTAAATTTCCAAAACCCGGCGAGGTGAGTCTGGCCCATAACGGCGTTCTCTTCCTTGATGAATTTCAGCTTTTTAAAAGCAATGTCCTGCAGGTACTGCGTCAACCTCTTGAAGATAGAAAAGTTACCATATCAAGGGCAGAAGGATCAGTTGAATTCCCTGGCAATTTCATACTTATCGCAGCGCTCAATCCTTCAAAAAAGAATACTGATATAGACCAATGGGACCAGCAGGATATCAGTACAATTTTAAAAAAAATTTCCGGACCGCTTCTGGACCGGATTGATGTCCAGATCCAGGTATCCCGGATTAAATATGAACAAATCCAATTAAAAGCTCCATCAGAATCATCCCTTAATATTAGAAACCGCGTCATTAGAACAAGGAAAATACAGTATGACCGCCTTAAAAAATTCGGGCTTTATACAAATTCTCAGATGTCTCATAAACAGATTGAAGAATTCTGTCCATTAACAAGCTCTGGTGAAAGTATCTTAAAACTGGCCATGGAAAAATTCATGCTGAGCATCAGGGTTTATGATAAAATATTAAAAATTGCCAGGACAATCGCTGATCTCGAAGAAAAAAAAGATATAGCGGATTATCACATTAGCGAGGCGCTTCAATACCGGATACTTGACAGGATACTGAATTTTATTAATTAAGGTCTTTTTAATAAATTATAAATAATTATTAAATAAAAGTTTTTAGAAATATCTAAAGTATTAAAGTTATTAGAAAATTATTCCGAGTTTTTGTCAAATGTTGTGTATGACATACCCTCTCATTTTTTTATGCTGCCTTTTTTACAAGCTCTCCGTTCTCAAAAACAGCGCCTTCCAATACAAGGCTAATCTTTTCATAACCTCTTAATTTTCTCCATCGCCTGGATGCCTTATCCAGTAATTTATAGACCATTATTAGAATCGTTTCCCTGGTTCCGCAGCCTCTCATCTTTTTAGTTCTTAATCGAACTGTAGAGAAGGTAGATTCTATTACGTTTGTCGTACGGATATGTACCCAATGTTCCGCCGGACAGTTATAAAATTCGATCATAAGCTCCCAATCCTTTTCTAAACATTCGACAGCTGCTGGATATTTAGGATTAAAAACCGCCTGGAATAATTCAAAAGCTTTGATAGCATTATCCTTATCAGGAGCATTGCATATCTCATGAAGCATCTCTTTTGCCTTTGACTGTAATACTTTGGGCAGCTTGTTTAGAATGTTCTTTATCTTATGAACCCAGCATCTCTGCCATCTGGATTCAGGATATACTTCTTTGGCTGCTTTCCAGAATCCAAGGCTTCCGTCTCCGATAAAAAGAATAGGACCTTTCAAACCTTTTTCTTTTAGGTTTCTTAATATCCCTAACCAAGTCTCGGAATTCTCTCTGTAACCTTCTTCAACAAGAATAATCTCCTTTTCACCATTCTCATTGGCTCCGATCATTACAAGAGTGCATAAACGGTCTTCGCTGCCCTGTACATTGAAGTAAATGCCGTCAACCCATATATAGCAATACTTTTTATCGCTTAAATCGGATGTCCGCCACTCATCATATTCTTTACCCCATCCTTGTTTCATTCTGCTTATACTTGAGGCTGATAATCCTTTCGCTTCTTCACCAAGCAATCCTCTCAAGGCATTCTCCATATCCATCTCTGAGACTCCATAGAGATACAACAATGGAATGGCTTCCTCAATTCTCAGGCTTTTTCTCATATACGGCGGTACTATTAGGCTTTGAAAATTGTCGCCTCCGAGTCGGTTCCTTGTTCTCGGAATACATACATCAATAGCCCCTCCACCAATGAGAATCTGACGGGCTTTATGATACCCATTTCTTACTATTGCCTTTCTCCCGTCTTCGATAGTTAAATGCTCTCTCTCCTGAAGAAACCCATTAATTTCATCTTCCAGAGCCTTCTTGATTATTTCCCTGGCCCCGATCCTTGCCAATTCTTCAAGACATAAAAATTCTACTGTTTCATCTTGATTAAAAGCCTGTAAGAGCTTAAAATCTTCGTTGTGCTTCGGCATATGGCGTATTCCTCCTTTTGTTTATTGTCGTAAATAAATTATAGAGGGTACGCCATCTTTTTTATAATATTTATTCCTATACACAACTTTCTATTATAACTCAATTATTCCTGAATTTTCAGTTATTTATTTTGGTTTTTAGAAATGCGCTCAAATTTGACTTAAATGTAAATCCTGATTAAAATACATGAGCTTTTTTAGGGCCCATAGCTCAGCCGGTTAGAGCAACTGACTCATAATCAGTGGGTCCCTGGTTCGAGCCCAGGTGGGCCCAAATCTAGTTTTAATTTTTAAATCAGTTATCACATCTTTTCTAATCAAGGAGATAAAAATGGAAAATATCGGCAGGATAAAGAATCTGGTCCAGTTGCAAGTCCTTTTCAACAGAGAAAAGGAAATCAGAAACCTCTATGCTGAAGAAGAAAAGAAGATGGATAAAGTGAAATTGGAAAATGAATCTCTTCTTGTTACAGAAAATGAGATTAAAATGAATATCAATGAAATGGAAAAGAAGATTAATGAAGAACTGGGGAAAAGAGATGAGATTAATAAAAGAATAAATAGTCTTGATGAGGGAAAAGATAAAATAAAAATAGCCCGTCAGATCAAATCCTGGGAAAAGGAGATGGAAAAGCAGCAGCAGGAACAGAGCCTTATTCAGGCTCAAATAGATTATGACACAACAAAACAGCTGGAAATGAAAACCGAATTGGAAAAGATTGTAACCAAAAGTGAAGAAAATATTAAAAAAATTGCAGAGCTGGAAGAACACATCAACTCAATCAAGAAAGAATATAAAAAAGAACTGGATAAAACCCAGAAAGACCAGAATAAGTTGAGAATTGATTTTGATCTTCAATTCATCGAATATTACGAATCCCTTCTGAAAAAGACAAAAGGGACGGCTATAGTCGAAGTTGAACAGGATGCTTGTTCAGGCTGTTATACCGTTCTTCCTACTAATCTGCAGGGCGAACTGGGTGAAGACCTTCCATCGGAGAACATTGATCTTTATCAGTGTCCTCATTGTTTCCGCTATCTTTATTATAAGGTATGGCTGGAAAGATAATCTTTTACCGGCTGTATAATTTTGTCATTTCCAACAATCTTTTTACCAGAGCATCATCCAAAGCCTTTTTACCGAATCTCCATTGCCAATTGCCGTTTGAAGTACCGGGCAGGTTCATTCTTCCTTCATTTCCCAATCCGAGAACGTCCTGAAGCGGAGTTATGGCGAACTCCGTAACTGAAGACCATGCCAGACGGATGATATCCCAATTAATTTCCCGGACTTCAGTCAGATAACTTTTCACAAAATCCCTTTCTGTCTGGCCTAAAGATTTATACCAGCCTGTAATCGTATCATTATCATGTGTTCCTGTATAAACAACGCAGCTTTTAGGATAATGATGCGGCAGATAAGGATTTTCAGGGCCGGAACCAAAAGCGAACTGCAGAATTTTCATTCCCGGCATGTGAAACGATTTTCTTAAATCGATCACATCAGGCGTAATATATCCAAGATCTTCCGCTATGATCGGCAATTCTCCCAGAAATTTTTCCATCGACTTAAAAAACTCTTTACCCGGTCCTTTTTCCCACTTACCGCCGATCGCAGTTTTATCACCGTAAGGAACAGCCCAATAAGCGGCAAAACCCCGGAAATGGTCCAGACGTATATAATCAAAAAGCTCCATTGTTATCTCAAAACGATTTTTCCACCAGTAATAACCTCGCTTTTTCATTCGCTTCCAGTTATAGAGAGGATTGCCCCAGAGCTGTCCTGTTTCGCTGAAATAATCAGGCGGAACCCCTGCCACTTTGACCGGTTCTCTATTTTTATTAAAATAGAAATACTCGGGATGGGACCATGCGTCAGAACTGTCAAAAGCCACAAAAAGCGGAATATCCCCGATAATTTTAATATGCTTACTATTAGCGTATTTTTTTATTTCATTCCATTGTTTAAAAAATACAAACTGCATGAATTTTTGAAATGTTATTTCATCAACAGCCTTTTTTTTAAAATTCAATATTTCATGGGAATGATGGTTCCTGTATTCTTTTTCCCAGGTAGACCAGGCGGCGCCGTTATGGCGGCTTTTTAAAGCCATAAAAAGCGCATAATCATCCAGCCAGAATGAATTTTTCAGGCAGAATTCAGTAAAAGCTCTTTTTTCACCATCTTTCTGAATATGGATATTATTATTATAAGCCTTTCTCAAGACCGGATATTTGATATTGATGACTTTTCCATAATCAACATGATTTTCATCAAAAGACGCGCCGATTTCTATGTCTTCATTCAAAAGCAAACCTTCATCAGCAAGTTTATCTAAATCTATCAGAAGAGGGTTGCCGGCAAAAGCCGAAAAACATTGATACGGCGAATCGCCGTAACCGGTCGGGCCTAATGGACATATCTGCCATAGCTTTTGCCCCGAGGCGGCCAGAAAATCGATGAAATTAAAAGCTTCTTTTCCCAGCGTTCCGATTCCGAACCTGCCGGGCAGTGAAGTGGGATGGAGTAAAATTCCGCTTTTTCTTTCAAGAACCATTTATATACCTTAACGGTAGGAACCTTTTCTCGCACTCTTGCGGTTTTGATAGAATACGAATCCTGCGATAAGAACTACTGCAAAAACAACAATAATAATGGCAAAATTATCATTGATAATTTCATTTAAATTAAATTTAAAGTTTCTTCCGAAATTTTTGAAGCTCTTTTTGCCGAATAAATTAAAAACCGGCGCGCTTTTTTTCCCTGATCTATTTTTATTATTATAAGAATAATTCTGTCCATCCCTTGTTTGAAAAGCCTGCTGCCTGGACCTTGAGTTTCTTTTTGTTGTCGTTTCAAAGCATGAAGTTAATGTCAAAATCAATGAGATTGAACATAAAAAATAGAGGATTCTTTTCATTCAGCCTTCTTTCTCTTCTTAATATAAATTTCTTATTTATTATCGGAAGAGAGTATATAAAATATTTAATGCAGAATATTGAATCTTGCATCAGTTATCAATTATAATATAAACCAGTAAAAAAGTGAAGCTATTGAAGGAGGGCCTTTTATGAATACAAAACTCATCCTGGCTCTGGATGCTAATAATTTAGTTGAAGCCAAGCATATCATAGATGAACTATATACTTATATCGAGATATTTAAAGTGGGAAGCATCCTTTATTCTGCAGAAGGAATAAAAGTTATAGAATACATTCATTCCAGGGGACGTTCCGTTTTTCTCGATTTAAAATTTTTTGATATTCCCAACACGGTTAAAGGCGTCAGCTTTGTTGTCTGTCAGATGAATGTTAAAATGTTTACTTTCCATCTTCTCGGCGGAAAGGAAATGATTCGGGCCATGCTTGACGGCATCAGGGATTGTCTTGCCCGCTGCCCAGTTAAGGAAAAACCTCTGCCTCTGGGAGTCACCATATTGACCAGTATGAATGATAGAATTATGCGCGAAGAAATGAAAATCACATTAAAACTGCAGGATATGATAAAACATCTTGCAAAAATGGGATTTAATGAAGGCGTCAGGGGTTTTGTCTGCTCTCCAATGGAAGTGGGTTTGCTCAGAAAAGAGCTTGGAAACGAAACAATTCTTGTTACGCCGGGAATCCGTCTTGAAGATGACGCGGCAGGCGATCAGAAAAGGGTGATGACCCCTGCTGAAGCTAAAAAGAGCGGAGCTAACTATATAGTTATGGGACGGTCCATTATGGATAAAAAGGACAGGGTCCAGACCGTTGAAAAAATCTTAAAAGAACTATCATCATCCAAGTAAATATAAGTCATTTACTTTAAATAATAATCTAGACTGCTGCTTTTAAATTTTAAAAAAGCTGATTTTATATAGTTTTCTATAAGCCTTCTTTTTTCATTATTTTTTATGCTTTTATTGAAACTCATTTTAAAAAGCAGACCCGATAATACTTCTTCGGTTTCCTTATTAACATCAACCGGGTACGCCAGATAGGCGGAAGTTTTATCTATAATATAAAAATTTGTTATCTTTTTATTCAAGAAGTAATATCTTTCAAAATCTGCTTTATCATCCAGATATTCATAGCTTTTTATAAGATTCAAGTACCTCTCTATATTATAAAGTGAAGTATCCAGAGACAATGAAATAATTTCATTACTGTTAGATAATATTTTCTCATATGTGAGGTTAAAATCAGCGATTCCATTATTAACAGAAAAAGAATATGAACTATTTGTTTCAATAATTGTAAAATTTGAAATATCCGGCAATAGTACAGTCATTTTTTTTAATAATTCCATACTGGCTGAATCAACAATCGCGACACTGCCTTTTAAGACGCTGTTATATTTACCGTTCCGGTAGGCAGTTCTGACATTATTTAATCCTGAATTGATATCATCCGAATAAATATTTGAATACAGAAATAATAAAAATGCAGCAGTAAAAATAATACTTTTTCCTTTCATACTAATCTCCTATTAACTCCATGATAATAAAATCCGGTTTTGCAAAAAAACGGAAAGGAATATAACGGCTGACGCCAAGCCCTTTGGATATTGACAGTATGGTGCCATTATGAATTGAAATCCCTCTGGCCTCTTTCCTCTTTATTTCGCTTTTAATAACCAGAGGAACCCCGAAAGCGGTAATCTGACCGCCATGAGTGTGTCCTGCCAGCACAACGTCCGCTTTGCCTTTATAATAATTTATCACTTCCGGATAATGGGACAATAATAAAGTCAATATTTTTTCTTTCTCATATTTTATTTTAAGAAAAGATTTATTTTTGAGTGAACGGGTATCAATTCCGACAATTTTTATTTTATCCTTTTTTATTTTCATGTCATAAGTTTCATCTATTAGAAGTTTAACTCCGGCTTCATTTAAGACCTTTTTTAAAGTTTTTACATCAGCTTCTTTTTTTTCATTGAAAAAAAAGAACGGATAAAAAATATGAAGGAAGTTATATTGAAAATAATCATGGTTTCCCATTACTCCAAATATTCCGTAACGGGATTTCAATCCTGATAAAAAAGGAATCAGCATTTCTATCCCCGAATTATTATCAATAAAATCTCCCGTTATAAAAATAAAATCAGGCTTTTTTTTCTTAACCCATAAGTCAATCATGCTTTTCATTTTATTCAATCTTGAAGAGCTCATATTTTTAAAGAGATGAAAGTCTGAGAGATGCATGCATGTGTATCTGCCTTTTATATTTTTTAACCGTAATCTTACCTGTTCCACGGATATCTGTTTTGTTTCAATAAAATAAGCATAAAATAGAAATAGCGAAATAATAATGATAATAGCAACGGCCGTAAAGATACCTAACACGTTTTCTCCTTATGAAATAAAAAGGCAATTTTTTATAAGAATCTGCGGTAAGAACTATTGGTCCTGAAGAAAACCAAGGTTGAGAAGCTCTGATTTTTGAAAATGCGTGGCTTCAGCGGTACCTTTTTGTTTTCCATAAATCGCCATGCCCACGACACTTTCTTTTTTAACAATAGGCACTATAAAAACTTCGTCTATACTATCCAATTCCTGTGCCGAAAATCTTTCTTTTAAATATCTTGTATTCTTTATTTCCCCTTTTATATCCAGGCCTTTATTCTGTGAAAGGAACATTTGAAACACAGGATCTTTTTCGGAAATGGCAAATTTATCAGTCTGAAATCCTTCTTTCATAATACACATAAACTGATTATTAATACGCTTCAGAATTAATATATTAAGTATATTGAGGCTGTTTCTCGCAAGATCAAATGCTACCTTGCCGTAATCTTCCACCGAACAGATAGAGCTGACTTTTTGAGGAGGCTCTGCCATTGCCGCCTCACCCTCATCCATAGGCACTGATACGCCTGTTTTCGCTTCTTCAGTAAGCGGGATCATTTCTTCCACTTTGATCTCGGGAAGCTCTCCTTTTTCAGCCGACACGGATTTTTTTGCCGCTTCTTCCGGGTTCTCACCGCTAAAAGGTTCCATCTCAAAACTAAAAGGCTCAAATTCAACTATATCTTCCTTATGTTCTTCCTGGATTTCATGCGGTATTTCTTCATGATAAGATTCGCTGAGAACTATTTCCTCATCGCTCAGATCTTCATCAATATTAATTTCCTTTTCTTTTCTAACCGGTGCTTTTGATTCTATATTGCTGAGGATTCTTTCCTCTTCAGCAAAGAGGTCTGTCTCCTTAGACGGCTTAATATGATCATAAGTATTGATGGCTTGGGGCATTTCAAACGAAGGTTCGGAAATTTCAATCATTTCCTGTGTTTCTCCCATAGCCTCTTGAGAAAGGTCTATCTCCGGCATTTCATTTATTTCCGGCTCTGCTTCAGGAAACGACGCCGTAAGATCAATACCGTTAGAAAGGATCATATCTTCTATGCCTTTCTTCGCTTCTTTGTCTTCAAATGGCTTATTGTCCTCGATATCCATAATAAGATCTTTTATTTCATCCTTTTTAACTTCAGCAATTTTTTTCTCCCGAAGCGGCACATTTACCGGCTTTATAGGCATATCCTGAATCATTTTTTCATTACGCATAATCTGAATCAGCGCTATAACAACCATAAAAAAGAGACAGAGGTTTATAATAAGCGCAATAATTCCAAACAATGGTATATATTTTTCATTATTGGGATAATATCCCTGGACTGTGCCGTTGATATATTTTTTTGCTATGACGAGGTTTTTATAACCTTTATTCAGCTTTTTATAACTTTCCGGGTTGTTGATATAACTCAGCATGAATTTTATTTTATTAGTATCCATTCCGGCGCCGCTCATTAAAATTATATTTGACATGGCATAAGTAACCGATAAATGGGTTGAAGGCCCGCCGGGCAATAGTTTTTCCATTTTATAATGCAGTACGACAAAACCTTTTTTAGCCGGTTTCGAATCTTCCGCGGAAATCGGATAAAAAGAAGCGAAAGAAGTTTTATTTAAAAAATAAACATACATATTCGTGTTGGTAATAAAATGATTCTGAATTGCGGACATAATAGGTTTGATAATTTTACTGGCGTAAATCTCATTGGTGTCATTGGAAAAGATTATCTTTCCCTCTGAATCCAGGACCTGGATCTTCTGGCATTCAGGGATGGTATTTTTTATCTTATCAAAATCTTCCAGATACTTTTCTGTGTTTTCCCCTGATTTTGAGCTTTTATATACCGATTGAACTAGATTATCTTTCGAAAGGTATATGATTTCCGAATCAATTTTATTCATATTGGTTTCTATTGTGGCATAATACGCCGAAACCATTCTTTCAATATACTGGCGGTAGTATTCCCCGAATATTCCCAATCTATTTTTAATAAAAAATACAAGAACAATCATTGATGCTAATGAAAAAATAAGCAGGAGAATCAGCAGCGTTTTTTTCTTGGCCATAAATCGACCCCTCAATCGGATAATTGCACAAATTTCCTAATTCTATTTTTCGGTAAAAATACTAATAATCATTAGCTAATAATGCAAAAATAATAAAAAAAGCGGCGGACAGCTTTTTATTGCTTTTTCCGCCGCTTATTAATTTCAATTATATTTTAAATACCTGCCAGCCTCTTATATGTCTGATAGCGGATTTTTGCGTTCTCTTCAGCCGCTTTAAGAAGCGCTTCGGCCTTATCAGGGAAAGTCTTCACCAGCGACGCATACCTGACTTCTCCCATCAGAAAGTCCCTGAAACTTGCCGCCGGCTCTTTGGAATCAAGCAAAAATGGATTCTTTCCTTCATTAATCAGCAGGGGATTATAACGGTAAAGGTGCCAGTAACCGGCATCCACAGCTTTCTTCTCTTCTTCCTGCGACTTGCCCATTCCGGCATAAAGCCCGTGGTTGATGCAGGGAGCGTACGCTATGATGACTGAAGGGCCGGGATAGTTTTCAGCTTCCACGATGGCCTTTAAAAACTGAGCCTTGTTCGCTCCCATGGCGACCTGCGCCACATAGACATAGCCGTAGCTGATGGCCATCATGCCGAGATCTTTTTTGCGGATTTTTTTACCCGAAGCGGCGAATTTGGCAATGGCCGCCGTCGGAGTCGCTTTTGAAGCCTGTCCGCCGGTGTTGGAATAGACTTCCGTATCAAGCACGAGAAGATTGATGTTTTCGCCGGTAGCGATGACATGGTCCAATCCGCCGTACCCGATATCGTATGCCCAGCCGTCGCCGCCGATGACCCATTGCGATTTCTTTATTAGAAATTTATCGAGTTTTTTTATTTCACCCAGAGTACCGGAAGTTTCCTTCTTTAAAAGCTCTTTGATCTTTTTAGAAACATCTTTTGATTTTTCACTATCATTTTTATTAGCCATCCAATCTTCAAAGGCAGCTTTAATTTCTCCGGAAGCGCCGTCCTGTATCGCCTTTTTCATCATGATCTCAAGTTTATCCTTCATCTGGTTATCGGCCAATACCATTCCCAATCCATACTCGGCATTATCTTCAAACAGGGAATTGGCCCATGAAGGCCCGAATCCCTCATCATTAACACAGTACGGGGTTGCCGGCGCTGAGCCGCCGTAAATCGAGGAACAGCCTGTAGCGTTGGCAACCATCATTCTGTCGCCGAAAAGCTGTGTGATGACCTTAATATAGGAAGTTTCGCCGCAGCCCGCGCATGCACCCGAAAACTCAAATAAAGGCCTCGCGAACTGGCTGCCTTTAATTGTCTTTTTATCATTTAAAGTATCTTTGTAGGTTATATTTTTAGCGAAATAATCCCAGCGCGCAATTTCCTCATTCTGGCTTTCGAGAGGCTTCATCACCAGGGATTTCTGGTTCTGCTTTCCGGGGCAGATATCCGCGCAGTTGCCGCAGCCGGTACAGTCCAGAACGCTCAGCTGGATCTTGTATTGATAATTTTCCAGTCCCTTTCCGATCGCTTTAAGAGTTTTTGTCCCCGCGGGCAGTCCTTTCATTTCCTTTTCATCCAGAAGGAACGGTCTGATCACGGCATGTGGACAGACAAAGGCGCACTGGTTGCACTGAGTACAGTTTTCAGGGATCCATTCCGGCACATTAACAGCGATGCCTCTTTTTTCATACTGAGTGGTCGCCGGAGGAAAAGTGCCGTCTTCCCTGCCGACAAAGGCGCTGACAGGCAGGCTGTCGCCTTCCATCGCGTTTATCGGGTTCATAACCTTTTTGATAAACTCGGGAAGATCCTTGTTTTCCACTTTTTCCTTTATTTTCAAATCTTTCCATTCCGAAGGAATTTTGATTTTAATAACGTCGCCGCCTTTATCAATGGCCAAATAGTTCATATTGACGATTTTGTCGCCCTTCTTGCCGTAACTTTTATAAATGGCTTTTTTCATATGATCAATGACATCTTTATGAGGTATGATATTGGCCACTTTGAAAAAGGCCGACTGCATGATGGTGTTGGTCCTTCCGCCGAGTCCGATCCCTTCGGCTATTTCAGTCGCATTGATGATATAAAACTGAATATCATTATCCGCGAGGTATTTCTTCATCTGGTTCGGAAGATGGTCGACTGTTTCCTTTTCATCCCAGATGCTGTTCAGAAGAAATGTCCCGCCTTTCTTCAGTCCTTTCAGCATATCATACTTGTCCAGATAGGAAGGAACATGGCAGGCCACAAAATTCGGGCTTGTGACATAGTAAGGCTGCTGGATCGGCTTATCGCCGAAACGAAGATGCGAGATCGTAACATTGCCTGATTTTTTAGAATCATAGACAAAGTAAGCCTGCGCGTATTTATTCGTGTTCTCGCCGATAATTTTAATCGAGTTTTTGTTGGCGCCGACCGTACCGTCGGCCCCAATTCCGTAAAACTTCGCCTCATAAGTCCCTTCAGGGCTGACATCGACGCATTCGCCCAGAGGCAGAGATAAAAAGGTCACATCATCGACAATACCGACTGTAAACTGGTCCTTCGGTTCCTTCATTTTAAGGTTTTCGAAAACAGCGATTACCTGTTCCGGTGTTGTGTCTTTTGAGCTTAAACCGTATCTGCCGCCGACAATAAGGGGCGCTTTATCTCTATTATAGAAAAGGTTCTTTACATCAAGATAGAGAGGCTCGCCGCCGGCGCCCGGCTCTTTTGTCCTGTCCAGAACGCTGATCCTTTTTACTGTTTTAGGGAGCACATTAAAGAAATATTTCGCTGAAAAAGGCCTGTAAAGGTGCACGGCGATCATTCCGACTTTCTCGCCTTTCTTTACAAGATAATCGATCACGGGCTTTGCCAGGTCGGTTAATGAACCCATCGCTATAAGGATGTTCTCGGCGTCTTTCGCCCCGTAATAATCAAAGGGATGGTATTCGCGGCCTGTGAGCTTACTCATCTGCTGCATGGACGATTCAACAATATCAGGCAAGGCATCATAAAATTTATTGCATGCTTCCTTTGCCTGGAAAAAGATATCCGGGTTCTGCGCGGTTCCCCTTGTGACAGGGTTTTCAGGGCTGAGCGCCCTGTTCCGGAATTCATCCAGGGATTTTTTATCAAGAAGCTTTTCGTAATCGGAATAATCCAGCGCTTCCGCTTTCTGAATTTCAGCGGAAGTCCTGAACCCGTCGAAGAAATGTAAAAAAGGAACGCGAGACTTCATCGCGGCCATATGGGCCACCGGGGCCAGGTCCAGTATTTCCTGCACGGAGCCGGTTGCCAGCATGGCAAAACCGGTCTGGCGGCAGGCCATCACATCGGAATGGTCGCCGAAGATAGAAAGGGCATGAGCGGCGACAGTCCTCGCGCTGACATGAAAAACTCCCGGCAGAAGCTCGCCGGCTATTTTATACATATTGGGTATCATCAGTAAAAGACCCTGGGAAGCCGTGAATGTCGTGGTCAAGGCACCGGCCTGAAGAGCGCCATGCACGGCGCCGGCCGCGCCTGCCTCAGACTGCATTTCTGTAATCCTTAAAACTTCGCCGAACATGTTCTTTTTACCCTCACTCGCCCATTCGTCGCAGTATTCCGCCATCGTGGACGAAGGCGTGATCGGATAGATAGCCGCTATTTCAGAAAACGCGTACGCCACATGGGCCGCAGCATTATTTCCATCCATCATCTTCATGGATTTTGCCATATCTTTCCTCCATACTATAATAAATAGTCCTTGAATCATTATACAGCATTTTATCAAAAATGACAAAAATTTAGGGAATTACACCCCGGTTTATTGGATGAATTGCCTGATAAATTTTGAGATAACAGAAAAAGCCGTAATTTAAACAATCCTATTTCCTATTGATTTAAATAAACCATTTTATTATAATATTTTAAGTTTTCTTTAAGGGGCCTTTATGAAACACATTAAATTTTTATTAGTCATATTATTTATCTTTATCTTTTCCGCTTCTTATTCCTATAAAGTAGATGTCACGGAACTCAGGGAAAGTAAAAAGATCGAGTTTATAAACTATGCGGGAAGACATGCCGCCGTTTACAGCCCCTCCCAGCGGAGAGGGATCGGACGGTCGCTGGCCGAAATTTCAGACAGGAACAATCAATTCTACAGCTATTTATCCTATTCCATAATTCATGCCGTCGATAAAAACGACACAAACGGAATGGACGCCGATATATTTTCAATCCTCCGCGGAGCTAAAATCGACCATATCAACAGCATCCGCCTTATTCTGTCTTCTTATTTAAGCAGCCGCTACGGTTATTCTTCAAAAAACGCCGAGACGATCGCCGTTTTCATCACCTACTATAACGCCGTTCATAGAGGGGATACGGCCTATTTCGGCGATAAATATAAAAAGATAGTTTTAAATAACATATCCGGCGATAATGCCGGAATCTCAACACTTTATTCCGATTGGCCCGGCAGGACAAAAATGCTCATTCCCCTGACTGATGACCTTAAAAGAGGAGACGCCGGCCTTCTCGATACCAGTGAAATCTCAGGCAAAGAGGTTGTCGATGAACTGAAGAATAAGGAAGATAAAGGCGTCAAGGAAAGAAAAGAAATCACTGAAATCAAGAAAAAGGAAATAGAAGAGTCCGGGAAAAACATTGAGGAAAAGAAAAAAGAGATCGCGGAAAAAAGTGCGGAGATAGAAAAAAAGGAAAAACAAACTGAGGTCAAGAAAAGCGAATTGGAGAAAACCAAAAAGGAATTAACAGAAAAGGAAAAAGAACTGGAAAAGGAAAAAGAATCGGCTAAAAATATAAAGGATAAAGATGAAAAAGCGAAAAAAGAAAGTGAAATCGCCCAGAAGGAAAAAGAATTGGAAAAAGGCAAAAAAGAAGCTCAGAATAAGGAAACCCGGATAAAAAAAGAAGAAAAAGAGACCGCGCAAAATAAGGAAACCCTGAAAAAGGAAGAAGTCAAAGTCAATAAAGAAGAGCAGAAAACGGCAAAAAAGGAAGAGGAAGTCAAAAAAGAGACAGCGGAAATAAAAAAGGACGAAAAATCCGTCATAACTGAAAAAAGCCCCGAAGAGCTCAAGAAAAAAAGCGCCGAACTGAACCAGAAAGAGCTTGAGCTCACAAAAAGAGAGGAAGAGCTGAAAAAGAGCAAGCCTGACCGCAATATCTTCGAGGGTAAGCTTTATTACCTGAAAATAATTCAATACCTGCCGGAAGGCCATTATAATAATAACCTGATGACCATCAATCCCATCACGAAAACGGTTGATCTGACATCGCCGTTCAAGGATATCTGCGGCCATAAATTTGATGTGTTCAAGGACGGCGTTGTCGTCATCGGCTACAGCTCCGATAATCACGCCGCCGACCACTTCCTCGTCCTTCTTGACAGCAAAACGCTGGAGCTCAAAGATCAGGGCAAAGATAATATATTCTGGCGCAGCTTTGTCGAAATCCGCGAGGACTTCATTTACGCCATCATTTTATCCAAAGACGTTTATTATCTGGGCAAATTCAATGAGAAGCTCGAAAAAGTCGCCCAGTCCGCCGAGCCTCTCGACCCCGATACTTTTATCAGCTTTTACAGCGATTTTATTTATGTGAACGGCAAAGACAAAAAAATCCTTGTTTTGAATAAAGGCGATTTGTCTAAAAACGATATTATTAATCCATAGGGCGGAAGAAACATGGAATTCAGGGAATCGAAACTGACCGATATACCGGTATTAATTGAATTATCCCGCTCATTTGATACTTCCCCCTATTCTTTTGACAAAAATATATTCCGCATCACCAATTCCACTTATCCGGCTTTCGCCAAAGACATGCTTTCCAGCACTTCCGCCGTTTCGATAATAGCGGAAGATAAAGACAAAGCCGTTGGATACATCACTTTCAGCATTAATCATCCCCTGTCACAGACACTGGGTAAAAGCATAGGCAGTATTCTCCTTCTTGCCGTACAGGAGAACTACAGGGGACGCGGCATCGGAAAAAGCCTTGTGAAAAAAGCCCTCGCATCGCTTCTTCTGAAAGGGGCCGGTCTGATAACCGTCGGCACGGATATCTATAATTATCCGGCGATCCATATTTATGAGGATTGCGGGTTTCATCTCCGCATGGGCTGGCATATTTTCAGGCATTATTTTAAGCATGAAAGCCATATGAAACATCAGAGCGAGAAAATCAAGCCCCTGAATTTAAACGATATCGATCTATTTTTGAATGAAATAATCCGGCCTATTTCAATCCAGAAGGAAAGAGGCATCGATAATAAAAAGCTTAAAGAATACCTGTCCGAAAACGCGCGGCGGAGCCTGTTAAAAGGTAAAACCGAAGGCTATGTTTATGAAATGAACGGCAAGCCGGCCGGATTTATCCATATCGGCAAGGACGAAATAGGGAAAAAAACGATCCAGACGGATAAGCAGGTCTATAAAATCCTGGACCTTATCGCGTTAAAAAAATTCAAGGAAACCTGGATTGAAACGGAACTGCTGAACGACATAAAGTTCCGGCTGAAAGACTACTGCCTTCTGGAACTCTGGATGGATGCCGAAAACTCCACCCTGATCCATGCCGCCGAAGACGCCGGATATCACCTCAGCTATACCGGCCTGGCCTTTCATTATATAAAATAACTAGGAAGAACGAAACGAAACCACAGATTGCACTGATTTCACTGATTATTTCTGTTTTTAAAAAATAATAATTGAAAAAGTCTAAAATTATTTAAAACAAAAAAAACTAAAGTTTATTGGGGCATATTATTTCATCCTCTTTATCGTTTCCAGAATACTTGAACCCATTTCTTTATGAATTTCAATTGCGCAGTAATAATTTCATATATATTCTTGGATCATTTTCCCGGATCTATCTGTGAAATCTGTGTAATCTGTGGTTCCAAACCGACCGGACTTTAATCAAGCAGCCTTTTCTGGCCTTCGATATGCATGATCTCTTCCACATCCTGCGTGCATTCCATACAGCCGATGTATTTGCCGCTGTCGTCGCGGAGGGCGTAGAATTCTATGAGAATCTTGTGTTTTTTCGCGTCATTCCCAACTGTTAAATCTATCCAGAAGCGCGCCTTGTCCCTTGTCCCCGCTTTCATTTCATTCACTATCTGTTCAACCTTGCCCAGGCTTTCCTTCGGGTGGCACTTCCTGAAATTCAGGCCCATGGAAGTCAGCGGTCTGAAGAACAGCCGTGTTTCATGCTTATTCCATGTCACAACTTCATCGTCCGCGTCTATCACTGTTATTTCCATCGGGACTGTCTCCAGGATCGATTTGACCATGGTCTCGCTCATTTTATCGAGCATAAACGCCTCCTCATACTCATCAACATTATTGAGCGATAATTATAACTGAGCAATCACTATTTTTCAAAATATGAGGAGTTGTCTCAATATTTTCTTATTTATTCCCGTATTAAATTAACCGGTCTTCCGCTAAGCCACGCTAAGTCACGCTAATTTTAAATTTGATTAAAAGACTTCCGATGTTATTCGCTATTCCAAATTTATTCGCACCAATTTGTATTGATAGTGGATTTCCATTCCTAAGTTGTTCTTCGCGTCTATTCGCGTGCATTAGCGGATTATCCGATCCCCCTCTTTGATCTCAGCATAATTCCAGGATTTCTGATATGCGGTTTTTAAAAGAATAAATCTCATAAATAAAGCCGGTATATTCATATATATTTTATAAAAACTTCCGAAAAATAGAATGAATCATGGTATAATATCAGAGGGGAGAAAAGAGATGAAATATACATTATCCCTGTTCATTATTTTGTGTTTCTTTACCCAGTTTTACGGGCAGGAAACACAAAAGAAAATCTATATGAACATACCCGGCTCCAAGGACAAAATCGACACTGAAGACATCATTCAAAAACTTCTTCTTATAAAAAAACTGCCGATGCAGAAAAAGGAATCGGAAATCCAGGATTACAAACTGGAAAACGACCTGATCAAGGATTTTTCAAAATACCTCAGGGACCTGGATGAAAAATCCAGGGGCCTCTATGATTTTAAATCCCCCTTCCGCGAAATGGTGGGAAACTCTTCAGACGCCTCCGTGCTTGATGTCATAGCCGGACGAAAAGCGAAAAAAGAGGATTATAAAATCTTTGTCATGCAGACAGCCAAGCCGGATTCTTTTATGAGCGCCTCGACCCCGAAAAATAAAGCGCTGCCGCCATGCAGCTTCACGATCAGTATAGGCGGCACTGTTTATAAATTCAAATTCTCCGGCGGCACCATAATCCAGCTTGCCGATTCGCTTCAGCAGCAGGCCCAGGACGCGCTGGACATCCGTCTTGTAAACGATACCGCTTCCACGGCCGTACTGGTCATCAGCGGAAAACAGACCGGTGAAAAAAACAAGCTGAAATTCGACGGCGATGTCAAAGCCCTGATGGATATCAATCTGCTGGGCTTTAGCGACGCGAAAACCGACGACCGGAAGATTGATTTCAGCCGTATTGTGGCAAAATCCGCCAATCCCATCAACGCTACAGCGAGAAGCGTTGAATTGAAGCCCGGCGATGAAGGCGAAGTCGGCCTGTCCGATGAAAATATAAAGGTTGAAGACAATTCCATTCTCTATTTTAACGCCCGGATCGATCCGTTTAATCCGGAAGCCGCCCTGTCCAACGTCGATCTGACCAATCTGGACATTTCACTCATGGAGCCGGTCAAGGTCAGCAATGTCACAGTGGCCGGCGGAAGCCTCATTACATTTTATGAGGAAAAAAAGGAACTGCCGCCTCTGGTCAGCAATTTTACCGAAATCCTGACGCTTAATTTCACCGACGGCACAGTCAAAACATATTTCATAGACGCTTCCGGCATGTTCAGCAACGCTTTGACCACTTATAAAGGAAAGACAGTTGAGAAAGCGGTTGTCCGGAATAAAAACACGGACCGTGAATTCATCATTTCAGACGCGAGGATAGTCACAAAGATATCCGAAGGCGGGCTCCAGCCGAAAAACACCATCAGCAAGGCCTGCGACGCGATCATCAGCTTTGACGGAGTCGAAGTGAGAAGGGACAAAAATACCATTGAAGACCTTGTTGACGGCGTTACTTTAAATTTAAAGAATGAATCGAAAGACCCCGTCATGGTCAATATTGACCACGATTATAAAAAGGTGGAGGATGCCGTACTGGCATGGGTGGACAGCTATAATAAAGCCATGGAATTTCTCTTTATCATCACAAAACCCAACCAGGACCGCACGCCCCTCAGCCAGAGAACCCCTGAAACCATGAAAGACGGCGTTTTTCAGACTGAAACCACATTACTGATCCTCAGGAATAAACTCCGATCAATCACATCAGAGCCGTATAAGACGGTTTATGAAAAAGCATTGAGCCTGCTTGAACAGATCGGGCTTTATACCAAGAAAACCGGGTCTTTCAGCTTGAGTTCAGATGAATGGACTTCAGCCAAGATGGGCCTTCTGAATGTCGAGCTCGATAAATTCCACACGGTCCTGAAAACCAAATTTGACGGTGTTGAACAGCTGTTCGCCAATGATACCGACGGAGACCTTGTAAAAGACTCGGGCGTCGCTGTAGCGGCCAACCAGAGCCTGAAATTAGGCATCGGCGCGGGCAGTTTTATAGATCGAAGGATAGCGTTTAATGACGCCAGAATTAAAGATGACCAGCGGGATATCGATAAAATGAACAGTGACCTTGCCAGCTATGAATTAGAGCAAAGAAAGAAATACGGCAGGATGAACCAGGTGCTTTCCGAAACAGAAAATAAGCAGAAGTGGCTGAACAATCAGGTTAAAAGCCAGCAATAGCGAATAAGGGGCGGATTATGAGCGAAGAAGGGAAAACCATCGGTAAAGTGGAAAACGGCAATATTCTTATCAGCATCATTGAGTTCAAGGATAAAAGATACCTCGACATCAGGAAATATTTCGCTGATGATCATGAGGAACTCAAGCCGACAAAAAAAGGGATCGCTTTAAATAAGGATCAGTTTGAGTCTGTGCTCAAAATCCTCAATGAAAAAAAGGGCGATATAGATAGTTCATTGTAAAATAAATAAAAACTTATCGAAAAACAATGAATTTCAAAACAAAGTCCGTCTTTGCGAGCACCTTGCTTTATACTCTGCCAAAAACTTTAGTGCGAAGCAATCTGTCTGCAAATAAAGCAATCTAATGATTTGACAGATTGCTTCGCGCTGTAGTCAGTGGCAAAGGAAATATCCGGTTGCTCGCAAAGACGGCTTTATCACTTATCCTTTTTCCAGTACATTTTCCAGTATTTTTCCATAAGGACGACCGTTTCCTGATCAAGAGGGTTGCCGCTTTTTTTCAGATTGTTAATGATAAGGCGGAGCTTGCCCTCGCTGAGCTGCTGGCCGAATTTAAATTTGGCTGTCATATCCGTAATCTCGATTTTAATGACCGCAGTTCTCGCCAGCATATTCTTGTAATCATGTTTGTCTTCTTCAATTTTTTCATAATGTCCTTCAGGCTGAAAAACCCGCATCATTTCATTCAGAACATTGATCTTTTCCTCCATCGCTTCCACAATTTCAGCTCTGCCGTTTATCATAACAGATTTATAAAGCTGGCTGGCGGAACAGGCCATATCGGCATCCAGAAAATAGGAAGGAATGTAGGAATATTCCTTAATGACCGTAAACTGCACGGAAGGCTCCGTCCGGATAATATCCATTTTCTTCCCTTCAAGCGATGAATGAAAGTAGATGGATTTCTGGAAATAGATGTAATTTAAAGGGACCGCGTACGGTTTCTCTTCATTAATAAGGGCCAGTATACCTATCCTGCATTTTTTCAAGAAATCATTAATGTCCGTTTGATCAGTCACATTAAATTCTTCTCTTCTCAATTAAACCTCTATTTTGCCTTTTTTTCTTTCTTGGCCCATGTATCCGACAGAGAGACGGTCCTGTTGAATACAATCTTACCCTCCGCGCTGTCCATGTCAGCGCAGAAATAACCCTGGCGGAGGAACTGGAAGCGTTCGCCCGGCTTTACTTCTGAGAGTGAAGGCTCCGCCTTGCAGTTCTTTATGACAACCAGTGAATTTTGATTAATGGTATTTTTATAATCCTGACCGTCCTTTTCCTCGCCCGGATTTTCTAATATAAAAAGATGGTCATAGAGCCTGACTTCCATATCCACGGCATGTCCGGCGGAAACCCAATGGGATGTTCCCATGACCTTGCGCCCGTCAGAAGACCAGCCGCCCTTTGATTCCGGATCATAAGTGCAGTGAAGCTCCAGTATTTCCCCGGTTTTTTTGTCCTTGATAACATCAACGCATTTAATATAATAAGCATGCTTCAGGCGTATCTCCCTCCCGGGAGCGAGGCGGAAAAAATCCTTCGGCGGGTCTTCGCGGAAATCTTCCTTTTCTATATAGATGACTTTAGAAAACGGCACTTTCCTTTTGCCTGTTTCCGGGTCCTCCGGATTATTATCGGCGTCAAATTCCTCAACCTGACCTTCAGGATAATTATCGATGACAACGCGGAGCGGGTTCAGTACGGCCATCCTGCGGAGGGCCCTTTTATTGAGGTCTTCCCTCAGACAGTGCTCCAGAAGGGCTATATCGACGATGCTGTTCGCCTTGGCCACGCCGATGCGGTCGCAGAACTCACGGATCGCCTCGGGCGTATAACCGCGCCTGCGCAGGCCGGAAAGCGTAGGCATCCTCGGGTCGTCCCAGCCGCTGACAAAATTGCCCTTGACGAGCTCCAGAAGCTTGCGCTTGCTCATAACGGTATGATTGAGGTTCAGCCTGGCGAACTCGATCTGCTTCGGCCTCGGCTTGAACTTGAGCGTGTCCAGGGTCCAGTCGTACAGGGGCCTGTGATCCTCGAATTCAAGGGTGCAGATGGAATGCGTGATCCCCTCCAGCGCGTCTGAAATGGGATGGGCGTAATCGTACATAGGGTAGACGCACCATTTGTCCCCGGTCCTGTGATGCGTGCTGCGGAGGATGCGGTATATGACAGGGTCGCGCATATTCAGGTTCGGCGACGCCATATCGATCTTCGCGCGGAGAGTGCGCGAACCGTCCGGGAATTCACCGGCCTTCATTCCCTCGAACAGCTTGAGGTTCTCTTCAGCGCTCCTGTTCCGGAAAGGGCTTTCCTTTCCGGGTTCTTTTAATGTCCCGCGGTATTCCCTGACCTGGTCGGCCGACAGGTCGCAGACATAGGCCTTTCCCATTTTGATCAGTTCCACCGCGTAATTGTATAATTCGCCGTAATAATCGGAAGCGTAAAAAAGCCGGTCCTGCCAATAGAAACCGAGCCACTTGACGTCTTCCATGATCGATTCCACGTATTCGATGTCCTCTTTGGATGGATTGGTGTCGTCAAAGCGGAGATTGCAGAGACCGTTATTATTGGCCGCCGTGCCGAAATTCAGGCAGATGGACTTGGCATGCCCGATATGGAGGTAGCCGTTCGGCTCCGGTGGAAAACGCGTGTGCACCTTGCCGCCGTAGGTATTATTCTTCATATCCTCGTTGATGATCAATTGAATAAAATTAGTGGGAAGGGAGCTTTCCCCCTCCGGCTTTATCTCATTTTTATTAAACTCTTCATTTTTATTCATAACTTATTTCCCCTTTATTTTTTTACAAAATAATTGATGCTGCAATTCTTTATTATAATATCCTATTATTCTTAAGTTTGATTAGGCTTTCCAGACTGTATTAAAAGTTTAAAAACGCTCCCTGAGTGTGTCCTCCCTGCTTTTACGCTTGTACTTGCGGTGAGCTTGCCGAATCCGTCGAAGGGAGCATATGTTAATGTTCCCTTCGATACAATTTGCCTTCGGCAAATCACACTTCGATGAACTCAGTGCGGCGCTCAGGGAACGATCTTTCACATAGTCTGATCGCTTAAAACATGTAACATTTATGATAACTCTAGATTTAATCGGAATTTCTAAGATTACTTTCCGTAATATTATCCATAAAATATTTATTATATAAATATTTTAAATGATTCCCGAGGATTTCTCAATTATTGTTCATATCGGCAGGCCGAACTTGAAATAATTCCACAGGCACTCTAAAATAATAGGATTGTAAAAGGAGTATTGAATGATCAGAACACGCTTTGCGCCGTCGCCGACGGGAAAACTTCATGTCGGAAACGTCAGGACCGCTTTATTCGCCTATCTTTACGCTAAACACACGAACGGGAAATTCGTCCTGCGGATTGAAGACACGGATATGGACCGCTCGCACCCCGAGTACACCGAAAAGCTGATGAACGACCTCCTCTGGCTCGGCCTGGAATGGGACGAAGGCCCGAGGAAAGGCGGCCCCGCCGGCAGCTACCTGCAGAGCGAACGGCTTCCCATATATAATGAATACGCGCAGAAACTCATCCAGGAAGGCCGCGCCTTCCACTGCTACTGTACTCCTGAGGAAGTTGAGGAGAGAAAAGCGAAGCTGACCGCCGAAGGCAAACCTCCGGTTTACGACGGCAAATGCCGGCATCTAAAGCCGGCGCAGGTCAAAAAGTTCGAAGCCGAGGGGCGCAAGCCCGTCGTCCGCTTCATCGCCTATGATGAGGACTTCAGTTTTGAGGACAAGGTCAAAGGGCTCGTGAAATTCCCGAAAGGAATGGTCGGCGATTTTGTTATCGTCAGGGCCAACGGCGTTCCCGTTTATAACTACGCCGTGGTCGTGGACGACGCGCTGATGCAGATCACGCATGTGCTGAGGGCCGACGAGCATCTTTCCAACACCGTGCGCCAACTGATGCTCTACAAGGCGCTCGGCTTTGAAGCGCCTTTGTTCGCCCATATGGCGCTTGTTCTGGGAACTGACAAGCAGAAACTCTCCAAGAGGCATGGAGCGACGAGCGTCGACGAATTCCAGAACCTCGGCTACCTTCCGGACGCGCTTATCAACTACCTCGCCCTTCTCGGCTGGTCCAGCCCGGACGGCAAGGAAATACTTTCCCGGGAAGAGCTTATCAAGCTTTTCGATATCAGCCGCCTTTCGCCCAGCCCGGCGGTTTTCGACACCGCCAAAATGGACTGGATCGCCAAGCATTATATCATCAATGAAGATATCGAGAAAATATATGAGATAGCCGTCCCTTTTATCAAACAAACCGGACTGATCGACGACAATTATCTTCATACATTTGATAACCGCGCCTTCCTCAAGGGCGTGCTGGAACTGACGCGCGGGTACTGCTCGCACCTTTCCGAGATCAAGGCCCATATCAGCTACTTCCTGACGGACGAGTTTGAAATAAGCGAAGACGCCATGGCCGTCCTTAAGAAACCGGAATCGGGCAAGGTCATCGATAAATTCGACGAGCTGATCGGGAATGAAAGCCGCGATATCACCGAGGAGGTCTTCACCGGGATCATCACAAAGATCATAAGCGAAACCGGGATCAAGGGTAAAAACCTCTTTCTCCCCCTCCGTGCCGCGCTGACCGGACGGACGCAGGGACCGGAAACCTATTTTCTCATCCCCGTTATCGGTAAAGAAAGAACGCAAAAGCGCCTGAAAAAGGCGTCGGCGTTCTCAAAAGCATAAAATTAACTGGAAAATGGAAGACAGTAAGATAGCCGAAAAACTTAATAACAAATAATTTCACACAGAGTTCACGGAGTTTCCGTTTGGTAAATTTCTCTCTTTATTTAAAATTTAAAATATCTCTGTGAGCTCTGTGAGAAAAATGAATAATAATCAGTAGAGTTTTAAAATCTAAATTCAATAAACAATATTGTAAGTGAAGGAAAAAAATATGAAACTGCACCATATCGGCATCGAAGTCAAAGACAGCTACAAAATGGAACTGTTCTATAGAAAGTATTTTCAATTCAAAACCGTCTACCGCTATGTCAGCGTCCATCAGCAGGGCCTCCGGACCGTCATTCTCGAAAAGGACGGATTCCATATTGAGCTTATGGAAAGGCCCGAAAATGAAATGAATACAAAAAAAGCCTTTCATATTTCGCTCGAGGCGAAAGACGTCCGGTCGGAATATTCCCGTCTGAAATCCCTGGAAGCGGCCGGTATAAAAGAACCGCGAGAAACAGGCGACGGATTCCTGGAAATGGAACTTAAAGACCCCGAGGGGAATATTATCGAGATTTCCAGAAGGATTAAGCCCGTCCCCTGCTGCCCCATCAAAGCTGTCATCTTCGACCTCGACGGGACCGTCATCGACAGCGAGGGGAATTATTACGAGGCCGACAAGCTGATGATGACCGATTACGGTGTCCCTTTCACGAAGGAAATGAAAAACAGGTACGTCGGCACCGGCAACCTGGAGATGATCAAGGACATCCGCAAACAATACGATATAAAAGATTCCGTCGAGAACATGCTGAATAAGAAAAACGACTATTACCTTCAGATCGCCCGGACAAATACTCATGTCTTCACGGAAATGAAAAAGTTCATTGAGCTACTTAAAAAGGCCGGATATAAACTGGCCATAGCCTCCGGCTCATCACCCCGGATACTTGACGAAATCATAGCCCTGACGGGGATTCAGGACTATTTTTCAGCCGTCGTATCAGCCGAGACGTCTGCCAGGGGCAAACCCGCGCCTGACGTTTTCCTGGATGCGGCGCGCCGCTTGAAAATAGAGCCGCAATACTGCGCCGTCGTCGAGGATTCGCAGTACGGCGTCGAAGCGGCAAAAAGGGCTTTTATGCCGTGCATAGCCATTCCTTATATAACGCAGGCGCCGCTCGCGGACAGCTTTTATATGGCGGAGCTTCTTTTTGAAAAAGGCATCAGCGCATTTAATACGAAGAAAGCCTTTAAGTGGGTACGCTCTTTCTAGGATTTGCCACGGAGGCACAGAAAGCGCGGAGATCGCTTTCACCTCAATTCTTTACAGCTATAAAAAAAGATTTTTATAAACAACTCCTTCATATAATATCCGATTCTGCACACGGATGACGCGGATGCAGCGGATTTTAAAGGATTTAGTTTTATGCTGAGTGGCTTTTTAATTCAATCCAGGCTTTAATAAACCGAGGGCACAAAGGGAGACGGAAGGATTGGACAGGTGGGCTACGCCCGGCGGACAAAATATTTTATGGAAGTGCCCCGCTTTTATTTGATTAAAGCTGTCGTAATGACCCCAATTTCACAGGATTTTCACGGATGAAAGCGGATGGATTCGGCAAGACTTCGGCAGGCTCAGTCCGACGGCTCACCACAAGTTTTCACGGATTATCTATAAATTCACAATTTATCTGATTTGACATAATGAGTTATCATGATATAAAATTAATGATAGGAGATAATGATATGCTCATATCAGAAATACCGGTTGAAAAGGAAACAAGAGATTCCGTTACCATATCAAAAAAAAGCTGGAGGAAAATTGAAAAAGAATTGGGCAGGGAGCGTAAGAATCTGACCAAAAACGACCTTAAAAAGTTCGCTGGAAAATTAAGTCTGCCGGGTGATCCTCTCAAATATCAAAAGAGGATCAGAAATGAATGGTAGCCTTGTACTGCTTGACACGAATATTGTATTATACATTCTAAGTAATAAATATGATATGAATAAACTTCCTGACAGTAAATTTTGCGTATCTTTCATAACTGAAATGGAATTATTATCCTATCCCAAGTTAAAAGATAAAGAAGATAAAATAATACGCAAATTCCTGAATTCCATTGATATTATTGAAATGAACGAAATCATAAAAGAAAAAGCCATTCAATTTCGTAAAAAATATCATCTCAAGCTTCCCGACGCAATCATCTGTTCCACAGCGTATTCGGAAAAAGCCGTTCTTATCACGAATGACACTTCATTAAGAAAAGTTAAAGAGATTGAAGTTTTGAAATAATGCCGCTTTATTGTACTGATCTGATTCAGCACACTGAGATGGCGGGGCCGTGCAGCTTCCCCCCGGTTAAACCGGGGGGCCAGCACGACCACAGCAGGATTGTCCGCCGACGGAAGGCAATGGCCGGAATTAATTTTTAATTTTAGCTCAAGATAATGTATTGAGCTTCTTTAAAATAAAACTATCCGCTTATCTGCTTCAGCGGCTCGGATTCTGCCTGACTGAGTCAGGCAGAGCATCTGTTCGCGGCCATACGCGGGAAACTCACCTGCCTCTTTAAAGTCATATTATTTTTGATTCTATTTTGTACCTGTTTTAATTCTTTCTATTTTGACAAGAGGCAGGTTCAAACATTTCCCGCGTTCAAACTGGCCGCTCACAGGCAGTCCTACGCCGCTTCCGCAATAAGCTGCTTATAAATTAAAAATTCTTATTTTTATCGATATTCTTCCCAAAAATTAAAAATTAATTCCGGCCTCCAGCAGGGAGAAATCGCCGGCGGATGATAATGAAGAAAAAATAATAATATAAACGCACTTTGAGTGTTTTGGTAAATCAGATTTTCGCGGAAAAGCTTTTTTATGCTGTCCTCCTATCTGCCTGCATGTTGTCAGGCATGGCGCCATGCAGGCAATTCCGTAGGATCAGTATGATTGGCCAGGATTAACAGGAAAACATCCTTCGATGTTATTCAGGGTGAACTCCGGCGGGAAGAATGAAATGGGGAAGCTTTGTCATGTGAATAGCATCATTGTTTATCCGGGATTTCCCAGATGAAATCTTGAAGAATATCTGAAACCATGATATAACTAACGTACAGAGAAAGAGATAGGTTATAATGAGCAGCCAAAAAATGGAGAAATCAATGGGTGAAAGCAGAAAATCGGCATTTTGCCTAAATTTTGATAACACAATACGTCTCGAATTCCATGGAGCGACAATCACTTCAGACGCAGGCTTACTTGCATACCGTGAACTTGACCACGTATTAGGACTCACACAAATCGCAGAACACTGTCTTTTTGATATCCGTCCTGGAAAAAATACCCGCCATTCTCTTGGTGCTCAACTACGACAGTCTGTTTTCTCAAGGATTGCCGGATACGAACGATGCAGACAGATTGTACGTTGATCCCGCAATGAGGCAGATTGTCGGAGGGCGATCTGTGGAACGAACAGCGGCATCAACGAGCCAGATGAGCAGGTTCGAGACTGAAGTTCTAACAATACCTGATAATCTGAAAGCATTGATGCAAGTATCGGGAAAGTGGATTGACCGGATGAGAAGCATTGAAGCCCATAAGCGGATTGTGCTGGATATGGACAGTTCGGTCAGTGAAACCTATGGGAATCAGGAAGGTTCCGCCTACAACGGTCATTTCGGCTGTACCTGTTACCACCCGTTGTTCTGCTTTAACCAGTCAGGAGACCTTGAATCGGCCATGCTCCGTGAGGGGAATGTCCATAGCGCTCATGACTGGAAAACAATGCTTAAACCTATTGTAGAAAGATATAGAGATCAAAATCTGGACCGATACTTCCGGGGTGATGCCGCTTTCGCGAATCCGGATATTTATGAATACCTTGAATCTGAGAACTTCCTTTACGCGATCCGGCTTCCAGCCAACGATATTCTTCAAAAGAATATGTAAATCTTCTTAAACGCCCGGTCGGAAGGCCGTCCTTCGTTCCTGTTATGCTAAACCATGATTTCTTCTACAAGGCAGTAAGCTGGAACCGGGGACGTCGTGTGATCGCGAAGGTTGAATGGAATCGTTGGGAACTGTTCCCTCGCGTCAAATTTTATGAAACGGATGAATTTTACTGTTTTTCAGTCCGTCTTATACTGGAAAGATATGAAATTTATGTTGAAATATCCTGATAAGGTTGATAAAATATTGGTAGAATACATTGGGACTCGAATTTTTTGAGTTTCAATATTCTAAATGGGAAATCCCGAATAAAGGCTTTCAGGAGGTTCGATGAAGAAATTTATATTATTCTTGGCTATTATACTTTTCTACCGATGCTCTTCATCGCCGCTGGGACAGCCAGTCAATCAATCGAGCACTTACAGCAATCCCGTGATCACCAATCTGGCCGATCCAAGCGTACTCTACTATAACGGGAAATACTACCTGTCGGGCACCGGCGACACTGTAAGCTACGATATTTACACCTCCAGCGATCTTGTCAACTGGGTTAAAGGCAATAAGATATTCACCCCCGCCGGGGGAATTAATCTCTGGGCCCCGGATCTATTTTATAACCCGACCGACGGGAAGTTCTACCTTTATTATGCCATGAATTATTCCATAGGGGTCGCATGGTCGGATACCCCGGACGGCATTTACACCGATCTTGGATATATCATTAGCAATGCCATAGATCCCCAGATGTTTCGCGACGACGACGGTTCGTATTACCTGTATTATTCCGGGATCAGAACCAACCTTTCAGACCCTGATTACAGCAGGATTTATGTCCAGCCCATGTCAAGCCCGACAAACTTGCAAGGGTCCCCGACTTTAGTTCTAAGTCCCGATCAGGCCTGGGAGACTTCCGTCCAGGAAGCCCCATGGTTACTCAAATACAATAATACCTATTACCTTCTTTTTTCAGCAAACAACACTGAATATGTTACTTATGCCGTGGGATACGCGACCTCTTCCAGTCCCGTCGGGCCGTTCGTGAAGTACGGGGGAAATCCGTTTCTTCAAGCGACCAATAATGTTTATGGCCCGGGTTCATGCACCGTAACGACCGATAAAAAAGGGACTTTCTGGATAATTTATCATGAAAAAGACGATTCCGCAAACGACTGGTCGCGGTCTGTCGCCATTGACAGGTTATGGTTTGACACGAATGGGGTCATCAATGTAAACCCCACCCGCGGCACGGCCGAAGCAGCGCCCTCGGAATAGTTACCCGGCAGTCTGCGTCCTAATCCCTATCCATGTAAAACCTTTGACCCAATAATTTACTTATCAAGTCCGCTTTAGATTGATCAGCTATAGCAGCTTTGATATTTTAAGATTGTTGCCCTTAATCGTAGCTTTAAACCGGCAAAAATCGGATTATACTGTCAATATATAAAATTAACTAAGTTTTTTTTCAATTAATGAATATAATTCTTTCGAGATTTCAGAAATTTGGTATATATATTTATTCCCAATAAAAACATTTTTATTATTAACTTTGTTATAAATCCCTCTTCTAAATGTTTTTATCAATAATCCAATATATTTTCTTTCTTTTTTACTAAGATAAGTATATTTTTCAAAAGAACTTTCAAGTCTTTTAAAAAAATCCTTTATCTTCCTTCCGTGGTTTTCCGTGAAATTCCATGGCTACCTACCCCACCCAAAAATCAAATGTAAACAACGTCATCAGCATCGCCGCTAACAATACGCTCCCATAACTCCACGCCCTGTCGAAGACTTTATTTTTCCCGAACTCCCCGAGGTACAGAAAGAGCGACGGCGCCGCGAGGACATAGCGTATCATCCCCTGCGCCGGGCCGCTTGCCAGGGATATAAAAATAACAAAAAAGCTGAATAAAGCGATATCAGGATATTTTTTGAAAGTGAAAATGACAGAGACCAATCCCAGAAATATGGAGCCGTACTCCATAGCATAATATACACGTGTGGAAGGATTGCCGCCGTATAAGAGCAGACTGAAGCCGTTAAGCCACTGGTCGATCGAGAAATACTGCAGAAGGCCCCTGTTAAAAAAGGTTGACTCCACCGCTTCGAATCCCTCGCCGAGGAGCGAGAATTTCCAGATGAGGAACGCGGCTATTGGTATTACTATTAAAAGTCCTTTTAATAATTTCCATGGGAACGGTTTGAAGGACAATTCTTTCCAGTTAATTTCCTTGATAAAAGCGTAAGCCAGCGGGATAAATAAGAGTATGCCGACCGCACGGGTCCATACTGCCAGCGCCGCCAGGGCAGCGGCCCAGGCAAGTTTTTTATTACGGCAGAGCGCTATGGAAGAAAAAGCGAGCCCGATAAAAAGCCCCTCGGTATAAACCTGGGCCATAAAAAAGGCGCCCGGGAAAATAAGGAGATAAAACGAAGTCCTGAAAGCCCCCTCCTCTCCCAGGTCAGGCTTCGCTATATAATAGAGGGCTATCATGCCGGCCAGCGCGCCTAAAAGAGAAACGATTACACCCGCCAGCGACGCCGCCGCGACAGGGTTTAACGGGCTGAGTTTCAGGGGAAAGGCGAATATTTTAATCATAAAGGGATAGAAAGGGAAAAAAGCGTAATTCAGGGAATATCTTTTCCCATCAGGACTGAATGTATACCGGACTTCCGGGTCGTCATAACCTTTGACGGCGATGGACAGGTAAAACTCCGAATCCCAGGCGACATGATTATTCATGAACGGTTCTTTTAAATAATACCGGCTGTCCTGCCCGCCTTTTGACGTCTCTGTAACGGTCCATCCGAGGGCCGTATCGGGAGACTTTAAAATAAAGCGCATCTTGACAATCGCCTGGTAACCCAGCGTGATGAAAGCCCAGCAGAGCCAGAGGATGATCAGTGGTTTTAATTTCATATTGGTCTCCTGATTTAAAATTTCACCTCAAAGTCTGTCATTGCGAGCGCCCTGTTCTTTCCTTTGCACCTGATTATAGCGCGAAGCCATCTGTCTACACATTAAGCAATCTTTATTTGCCGACAGATTGCTTCGCATCAAGATTTCCGTCAGGGTATTAAGCCGGATGCTCGCAATAGCCTGCCCTGAGCTTGCGAAGGGACGGCTTCTTTATATATAATAAAATATAATTCAATCTTTTTCCATCCGCCGTAAGTATGAATTTATGTATTATAATAAAAATACAGCCTTTTTTCTTCAATAATTTCAGAAAATATTTTATAATAATCTTTGTTTTGATATAATCATAAACAGTCTGGAGTTAATATGGAAATTCTTAAATCGATCCGCAAGGACATAATAAAACTTTATTATTATACGGCCGGAAAAAGCCCGCAGGCAAAAGGCGGGCGGAAGATCAAGCTGTCCTCGAATGAAAACCCGCTGGGAAGCTCGCCGCTGGCGCTCAAAGCGATGGAAGAAGAGCTGAAAAACGCCGTCAATCTTTATCCCGATTCCAAAATGAGGCTCCTCAGGGAAGCGGTTGTCACTTTCTGGAAAAAGAAAGGAATAGAAATAAAAGAAACGGAACTGCTTTTCGGCGACGCTTCGGGCGAGATCATCAATATGCTGTTATCGGCTTTTGTCACCGACGGCGACAATGTGATCATTTCCGAAAAAAGCTTCAGCCTATATACACTTCTTTCGGTATCAAAAGGCGCTTCCCTTATCGAAGTGAAGCGGAAGGATTACTGCGTGGACCTGGACGGCATAGCGGAAGCGGTGAAAAAAGCTGATAAGCCCAAGATGGTCATTTTTTCAAATCCCGACAACCCGACATCGACATTTAAGAACAGGGATGAAATAAAAGCTTTTCTGGATAAAATTCCGCCGGCGACGGCCGTTCTTCTTGACGAAGCGTATATCCATTTCGCCGGACTGGAAAACTCGGCGATATCCTTTTTGAATGAATATCCCA
Source organism: uncultured Spirochaetota bacterium (assembly GCA_963835575.1). Taxonomy (GTDB): domain Bacteria; phylum Spirochaetota; class Brevinematia; order Brevinematales; family JAOACQ01; genus CAVYGN01. The sequence continues at coordinate 1,326,599 of CAWIGG010000002.1, forward strand.
ATTTGATACTGGCATATACTTTTTCAAAGGCTTACGGACTGGCCGGCCTGCGCGTCGGGTACGCCGTATTGAATGAAAAGATCGCGGAACAGCTGGAAAAGATCCGCCTTCCTTTCAACCTCGGCCTTCTTCAGCAGAAAGGCGCCGCAGCCGCGTTGAATGACGAGGATTTCCTGGATAGAACGCTTAATGTTGTGGAAGCCGGGAAGGCTTTTTTATGCGGAGAACTGGACAAACTAGGCATCCGGTACCTGAAGCCGTACGGCAATTTCATTTTCGCCGATTTCGGCGGGAACAGCGCCCAGATCATGAAGCATATTGAGGAAAGCGGTATAACTCTGCGGCCGCTCGCGTCATTCGGCTTTTCAGATAATTTTGTCCGGATCAGCGTCGGGACACAGGTAGATAATCAATATTTGATAGATAAGATCAAAGAGGGCCTTGATAAAAGGCAGTTCCAAAAACCTTAAAGTTTTTGGAACTGCCTGGTTATAAAAAACTTTTTGGATAATTTAAATGACGCTGCCGCAGAGAGTTCGCTGGTTGGTGAGCTTGTCGAACCACGAACTCGGCGGCCGCATGAACTAATACAAAATTGGCAGTTCTAAAAACTCATGTTTTTAGAACTGCCATTAAGTAATAGCGGAGGACAGAATGCAGGCAATTGTACTGGCCGGGGGAATGGGCCGGCAGATCAAATCGGACCTGGGAAACGCGCCCAAACCCATGGCGGTAGTCAACGGAAGGCCTTTCCTGGAATTTGTGCTTCTCTTTTTAAGGAAGAACGGGTTTGAGAATATCATCATATCGACCGGGTATATGAAGCCTGTTATAGAAAGCTATTTCGGCAATGGAAAAGAATGGAAGCTTAAGATTAAATACACCGACGAGGATTTCCTGAGGGGAACGGCCGGCAGCGTCAAGCTGGCCGAGGATATGATCGAGGGGGAGCAGTTCCTTGTCGTGAACAGCGACACGTTCCATGATATCCCTGTTTATGAACTCATTAAAGCCCACCTGACATACGGGGGTTTTGTCACCATGGCGCTTAAAGAAACATCCAGCCCGGAAAAATACGGCGCCGTCGAGCTTCTGGAGAATAAGCAGGTGTCGCGCTTCCTCGGGCGCGGCCATAAAGACTACGCCCGGCTTGTGAATACCGGGATTTATATTTTTAATAAGGAAGCCCTCAAGCTGATCCAGCCGAATGAGAATATATCGCTTGAGAAGGACATATTTCCCCTCCTCTCCAAATTAGGCAAGCTGTACGGCTATGTCTGCGACGGGTATTTCCTCGATATCGAGGTCCCCGAGAATTATGAATTGATCAAAAAGAAACTCAAGGAATTGATCCCTTAGAGCAGCGGTTTTTTCCTGAATATATAAAGCTCGCCGTCGGGCTGATCGCTTAAGAGGACGAGCGAATAACTGCCTTTCCTCAGGGAGATCGAGCATTGGTCGCTCAAAGGATGCTTTTCATTGATGAACTCCAGCTCCTTGATCGTCGTTCCCCGCAGGCGCACGGAAATACTGCCCCTCTTTATACTGCTGTAAACACAGAAAAATTCTTCGCCGGGCTTATCAATGCTGAAATTATATACAGTAAGATTCGTGCTTTCAACCTTAATCATATTGGTAAAAAAAACCTTCTCATAACCTTCGGGAGGGTTATTCAGACTGCCGGAATCAATTCTGGCAAGGCGCGAGAACATTTTTACATCCGGCTTTTCATTGCTGATATAAATATTAAATTCGCCCTTTAAATCAGGGTTTTGAGCTATAATTTCATAACGCCCTTTCCGCAGTAGAAAGGAGGATTGAGCGATCCAGTAGTCGCCCTTCAATAGATCGATTTCCTGCCCGTTCACTCCTATGATGTTCTGATCGCCTTTCAGCTGGAACCATTTATCCCCGTCATACTGGGCCAGCAGGTAAATATAGACGACTTCCGGCTGTTTTAAGTCAAAGCGGTAGACAACCGGGTCGATCAAATTGGTTTCTCTGGCGGGTATGGAATATACCTGAGTATAACTTGCGTCAGGTTCATTGATTTTTCTCAGGTCATGGATGTTTTTCATATTCTCGACAAGGCCCTGGCTGATGTAGTATGTTAAAATTCCGCCGCCGGCCAATACTAAGAAAAAAAACAATATTCTTTTCCAAAACATATTTTCCCGCCTTTTTTTATGTCAAAGAGGTTCTCTTCATCTTTCAGGAGAGAGAACTATCTTAAATATCAAGTATATTTCAGCCGGTGGAAAAAATCAAAATATTTTTAATAAAAGTCACTTTTTTTATGGAAAATATTTATAGAGAGTATTATAATATCATATATAATCTGATACACGGAAATAAAATGGATAATAATGACGTATTCGGGGCGATACGGGAATCCATGGTCGAAGAACAGATCCGTTCAAGGGGCATACAGGACAAACGGATCCTGGATGTCATGAAAATAATACCGCGCCATCTGTTCATTCCTCAATCAAACTGGAAGGAAGCCTATAATGACTATCCTCTTGAAATCGGCCACAGGCAGACTATTTCACAGCCCTATATCGTCGCGCTCATGACCGAGCTTCTGCAGGTCAAGGGAAATCATAAAATTCTGGAAATCGGGACCGGTTCAGGCTATCAGACGGCGGTATTGGCTTCCCTCGCTAAGGAAGTCTTTACTGTGGAGAGGATTGAAGGCCTTTACAATCATGCTCAAGAAACATTAGACAAATTGTCTTTTAATAACATCCATTACCGCCTGGGAAACGGGTACACCGGATGGAAAGAAAATGCCCCCTATGACGGGATTATCGTTACAGCGGCCCCTGCCAGGCTCCCGCCCGATCTGATTGCCCAGCTCAGGGTTAAAGGAAGGCTTGTTATCCCGGTCGGAGAACCTTCTCTTCAATTATTAAACGTCTATACAAAAAAAAGACCCAACTCCGTTCAAGAAGAAACCATCTGCGGCGTCAGGTTTGTCGAACTGGTCAAAGAATAGCTTTTAGCCATTAGCCTTTAGCTGTTAGCTAAGCCGAGATTATTCATATCAATCGGTTCGTTAAAGAGGACAGCCTGGCCCTGTATGCTGGATTTGGCATGGTGGAAGATGAAACCGGGAAAAAGAAGCCGGGTCAAAAAAAGAAGATGAAACACTGCCACGAATATAACCGGCGATTGAAAAACGCGTTTATGAACGCTGCCAAGAACTTTATTCATTGGAATCCGGACCACCATCTTGCCGGAATGCATCGAAATTTGATAAAAAAAGGAATGAGCAGACTGGAAGCGAATAAAAGGGTTGCCAGAGCATTGGTTCGTAAGGTATTCCGAATGTTGAAGGATTATGCAGAGTCGGGAAATATATAAAAAAAGAAGAAAATGGGGTGGCAAAAGTGGGTTAGAAACCCTGCGGAAATTTTCCGCGTGCAACACCTCCATTTTCTTCAGATTTTATTATATCAGACTACTGAGGTTTGTTAAATATTTGATTGGAAATTATTTGACTTAACTAAAACAATCTCTGTGGCAAGGAAATTAACACTATAATTAAAAAATCGCTCAATTTGGGTTAACAGGAAGTAAAATAATAAATTTTGTTCCTTTCCCCGGCACACTCTCTATTCGAATTGAACCCTTGTGCCTTTCCACGATTTTCTTGCATACCGCCAGTCCGATACCGTTTCCTTCATATTCATCCTTCCCATGCAGACGCTGAAACATCTTGAATATTTTATCATAATCCTTCTCATCAATCCCGATGCCGTTATCTTCCACCGCCAGCATGCAGTGACCCTCCGGGGCTTCTTTCAAAGCATAGATTTTTATCACCGGAGGCTCATCCGGCTTATGAAATTTTACGGCATTGGCTATCAGGTTCTGAAATAACTGCATCATCTGTATCAGATCCGCCTCAATTATGGGTAAGGGGCCAGCTTCTACCCTCCCGGATGTCTTTTTTATCCGTAATTCCAGGTCAGATAAAACATCTTTTACCGCCAGATTCAGGTCCACGGAAGTATAAGGTTTTGCCTGAGTGGTAACCCTTGAATAAGTGAGAAGGTCATCAATCAAAGCCTGCATTCTTACAGTAGCGTTCTGCATTCTGTCAACGTAGCCGCTTCCCTCTTCCTCCAGGGTAGAATAATACTTCTTTTTCAGCATTTCCCCAAAAGTGTTAATTTTACGCAATGGTTCCCGCAAATCATGAGACGCGATATAGGCAAATTGTTCCAATTCAGCGTTTGATCTCTCCAATTTTTTATTCGCGTTAAGCAGCTCGGCGGTACGTTCCTTAACCCTCAAATCCAGTTCTTCATTCAATTTTCTCATCCCGTCGTATAACCTGGCGTTCTCTAATGAAATCGCGGCCTGAGATGATAAGATATTTAATACTTCAAGCCTTTCCGGCGTAAAAGCATCCGTCAGCAGATTATTCTCAAGATAGAGAATACAAACCAGTTCGCTTTGTCTGAAGACCGGCGTGCAAAGCACTGATTTTATCTGATTCTTTGAAATGTAGGAATCTGAGACAAACAAACCTTCCTGGGACGCGTCCCTCAGAACTATATTTTCTTTTGTCCGTTTTACATATTGTATGATTGCGGGTGAAAGTCCCTGGGATTCTGACACCGGCACGGCTTGGAAGCCGCCTTTTTCCTTCCCCAATAAGCCTTCAGCTTCAATAAAAAGATTTTCATCATGTTCTAAAATGAGAAATCCTTTTTGCGCTCCGGCGCTTTCTATTACAATATTCATTAAATTATTTAACAGCTTTTCCCTTTCTATTTCCTGTGAAATCGACTGCGACGCTTTTAATACGGCCGCAAAATCAAGGCTCATTAAAGAAGGAACCGCGCCTTTAGCTTCTTCCATCAGCAGATGGGGATATTTTTCCTCGAGGTCTTTGACTTTGGCCGTTGCTCCCCATTTTATATAGCAAAAGCGTGCTTCTACCATATATTTCTTCATATTTTCCATATCACCTGTTCTCTGCATTAATAATGAGGCCCGTTCATTGGCAATTGCCTCGTTCTGCTTGTATCCGTTTTCACGCGCAGATTGAATCGCCTGGCCGTAAAGATTTTTTGCCTTTTTTAATTGTCCCTGGATAACAGCCAGTTCGGCTTCGACCAGAAGGTATTTATGCAGGAAGTTCTCGGGGCAGAACTTCGCCCACGTCCGTATCTTTTTCTGGTTTTTCGCGAGCTGTCTTATGTGACTGCGCCTTTTACCGGCAGATACGGAATTGTATCCGGCCGTCAGAGCGAGCGAATAATAAAAATAGAATTCCGCGACGTGCAGGGTGCCGATAGCAATCTCAATGATTTTTTCCATTTCTTTCGCTATCCCTATGCATCTGGTATAATTACCGATAAAAAATTGAATCCTCATCCTGACCAGGAGATGATAAAATACGCCGAGAAGATTGTTTGCTGCTCTATATTTTATCAGTTCATTCTCTTCATTATATCCGCCGCTATTCAGGGTATTGCTCCTTTCAGTCAAGCCTTTAAAATTCAAATACATCTGCGTGTTTTCATGATAATTGCTCGCCACAAAGGGGTCTTTCACGCCCAGTTGGAAATTCTTGTAATTTTTGTATTCAGTAAAAATATCATCAAGATTGTCCCCGATCATGATACGATACATGCACAGGACATTGATGCTGTGGCCGCAATAAATCATGTCGCCCGATTCGAGGCCATACTTATAGGCATCCCGCAGGTATTGGATGTCTTCTCTCGCTTGCCTGGTCCAGTGAAGAATAAAATAGCCAGTGAGAAAATTTAACGTACACCTGTTTTTTGGGGTATTTAACTTTTCGTTCAGTTCAAGCGCGGCTCTGGCGAACCGATAGCCCTCGTTATAGAATCCAAGACCTGAACCGATTATGGGCCCCAACGCAACCCATGCGAGAGACGATACTTCGACATTGCCTTTTTTCAGCATCATGTTTATAAGTTTAATGATGGTTACTGTCCACAAATTGGGATCAACATAATAAGCCGCTGTGCCGGTGCTGAAGGATAGATCTCCGATAGCAATTCTCTCCGGATCCGTGTCTCTCGAAAGATTGATGATGTCTTCAATCCTCCTCCTGCCGAAGTTTAACCTGAGCCTTATGAGTTCAAGCAACACGTGTATTTTACCCGGTTTTTTCGGAATATGGTGCCCAACCATGTCGAAGCCCTCAAGGCCAAGCCTGATGGCCTCCTTATAGTCGCCGATGTTCGTATACAGGACGACCATGATGGTATATGCGTTCGTCTGATCAACAACGGTCTTCGCGTTTTTTGTAACAATATCAAAGAGCGAAACAGCGACTTCGAAGTTGCCGGTAAGATATTCGCACTCCATCCGCTCACGGAAAAGCGAAAAGGTAAGTTCATATTCAACATCCCAGCTCTGCTCCGGAAGGAGTTCGATCCCTGTTGTCAGGTATCTCACCGCAGAGCCGTACGCCGTAGATTTCTTTGCCTTGATCCCGGCCATCCGGTTCAATCGCGCCAGCTCAGTCCTTTCCGCCCGGTCAGTTATCATGGTCCTCCCGTTATTGAGCTGATTAACAATATAGAAGATCATATCTAAAAGTTTCTCATCAGCGGCAGCGGCGAGCACTTTCCTTCCGATCATGTAGTGTATTTTCGACTTCTCTTCATCGGGAATAAGCGAATAGGCAGCAGCCTGTATCCGGTCATGTTGAAAGTTATAGATTCCGCCCTGCAGGCTCACCAACCCTTCTTCTATAGCAGCCGCCAGATACACAAAGGCTTTTTCGATGGGAATGTCCGATACCAGGGACAGCATCGCCAGGTCGAACCGGTTGCCCATGCAGGAGCAAACCTGGAGTATTCTGCGGGTATTTTCGGGAAGCTTTGATATCTTACCTGCCATCAACTCCACAACGTTGTCGGTTACCTGCATCTGAGCTGCCTTTCCGATGTCCCATTTCCACCCGGATTCATAATCGAATTTGATCACCCGCTCATCATACAGTGTTTTTAAAAACTGGTTCACGAAAAAGGGATTGCCGTTTGTTTTGTTATATATATGTTCACCAAGCGGCATAGTCATTTTTTCATCTGTCCTCAGGGTGCTGGCGGTGAGCGCGTTTACATCTTCCTGCGTGAGCGGCGGAAGAGAGATGGTATTGATGACGACGCCCCGCTTCCTGATTTCATCGAATGTGATGATCATAGGATGCGACTCATTGATCTCATTGTCGCGATACGTGCCTATGAATAAAAGAGATATATTCTCACGCTGGGTGGTCAGCGTTTTTATCAATTTGAGGCTTGCTGAATCAGCCCATTGCAAATCATCGAGAAACAGAACAAGGGGGCTTTCTTCAGCCGCAAAAACGCTGGTAAAATTCCGGAATACCAGATTGAACCGGTTTTGTGATCCATCAGGGCCAAGTTCGGGTACGTCCGGCTGTGCGCCAACTATGAGCTCCACCTCGGGAATAATATCGGTGATGACTTTTCCAATATTCCCCAGCGCGTTAGCGAGCCTTTCTTTATACACCCGCAGATTCTCGTCGCTCTGTCCCAGAATCTGCTTCACCAGCCCCTGAAACGCCTGAATGATGGCGCTGTAAGGAACATCCCTCTTGAATTGTTCATATTGCCCCGCGATAAAGAAACTTCTTTTCGCGGCAATGGTTTTGTGAATTTCATTGACCAACGCCGACTTGCCGATACCGGGATTCCCCGTGACAAGCATTATTTCACACGCGCCGCTTGCGGCCCGTTCAAACGCCGCCTGCAGCGCTTCTATCTCTTTTTCCCTGCCGTATAATTTTTCAGGAATATTGAATTTATCGGATATGTCTTTTTTACCCAGTGGAAATTTTTCTATTTTACCTTTTTCATTCAGCTGCCTCCCGCACTCTTCCAGGTCCGCCTTTAATCCTCCGGCGCTCTGGTAGCGTTCTTCCGCTCCTTTCGATAACAGCTTCATGACGATAGCTGAAACCATTTCAGGTATATCCTGTTTCACTTCCCGCGGAACTTCAGGTATTCCCGCGATATGAGCATGGATCAGCTCAAGAGGGTCCCTGGAAGAAAAAGGAAGGATGCCGGTCAGCATGGCATAAAATACTACCCCGAGTGAATAAAAATCTGTCCGGTAGTCCACCGATCGGTTCATCCGGCCGGTTTGTTCCGGAGAGATAAACGGCAGTCTGTTTTCAATTACATCCTTATCATAAAAAGATTCCAGTTCTTTTGCTTCTAAAAAAGATAATTCAAAATCCCCCATCTTTATCGAGCTGTTCTCTTTGTCAATGAAAATTGATGATAAACTGATATTCCCGTGATAAATATTGTAAGCATGTATTTCTTTCAGCGCTTCCGATAGCTGAATGACCATTGAAAGAAATGTCTTCAGGTCAATTTCTTCTTCTTTTAAAAATTCTTTTAATGGTATTCCGTTAAAATCTTCCCGGATCAATACAATTCCTTCGTTCGAATTTTGAATGTCGAGTATTTTAATGATCCTGTCTGATTTTATATCCATCAGTTTTCCATATACTGATTTAAACCGGGCGATATTTTCAGGCGTGTTATATAAGTCTTTTAAAATCTTAAATAATAACGGCTTTTTGTTTTTATCTGAATTGGAATATCCATGGTATGAATTCGAAACTGGATGTTCACCGTCCCTGACCTCTATTGTATAATCCGGAAGATTAATCATATCGTCTCCTGAATAATAGGTTCATATTGTCAAAAGTTTTCTTTGTGAAAACTTTTTAACTCTATATATAAAATATAAATAATGCTTATTTTCTTTTACTCCCCTTGATTTAGTTTATTCCCCCTGAAAAGGGGGAATTATTTTCCTAAAATCTTCTCCTTTGCTTCGATACGCCTGCGGGCTACTCAGCACAAGTTTCATAAAACTTTTAACATTACCAACAGATCTCATTTTAGTTATCAATATTTATTTAGTCAATTGAATGCCTTTATTTTTATTTATCCTGTTTAACAGGAAGTAAAATAATAAATTTTGTTCCTTCTCCCGCCTTACTTTCCACCCGGATTGTCCCTCCATGCCGCTCCGCGATTTTCTTGCACACCGCGAGTCCTATGCCGCTCCCTTCATACTCATCCCTTCCATGCAGACGCTGAAATACCCCGAATATTTGATCATAATACATCTCATCAATGCCGATGCCGTTGTCCTCAACGGCAATGCTGATAAATCCCTCCGGAGCTTCCTTATAACTCATAGACTTTCACTATAGGCGGCACGTCCGGTTTGTGGAACTTAAGCGCGTTGCCGATCAGGTTCTGGAACAACTGACGCATCTGAGTCGGCTCGGCTTTGATTACCGGCAGTGAATCAGTCTCCACTCTGCCGGATGCTTTTTCTATCCGCACCTCCAGGTCAGATAATACATCTTTCACTATCTGAGAAAGATCTATGCGGGAATTGGGTTCTGCCTTGGTGGTGACCCTTGAATAGGTGAGAAGATCATCAATTAAACTCTGCATCCTGATCGCGGCGTTCAGTATTCTTTCCAGATAATCCCGGCTTTGGTCTTCAAGGACGTCATAACTCTTTTCTTTCAGCCGCTCCCCGAAGGCTTTTATCTTCCGGAGAGGTTCCTGGAGATCGTGGGAAGCCACATGAGCAAAGTCCTGCAGATCCTGGTTGCTTTGCGACAGACTTTTATTCAGAAGCAAAAGGGCTTCTTCAGACTGCTTTAGTTCGGTAATGTCGTGTACGATGCAGACAAAGCCGATATTCCTGCTGCCCCTATGCCTGATTACCGAACTGGAAAATACGACCGGAACAGTCCTTTCCGCCTTCGTTTCAAGCTCAGTCTCTAAACCAATGATTCTATTAGATAATAAAAGCTTGGTTCTTATTGTTTTTGCGGTTTCTTTATTTTCGAACAGGAAATCCATTGGTTTTCCAATAACCTCTTCCTCCGGGTAACCCGATGTTTTAACCAGCGCGGGGTTGACTCCCGCTATTTTACCCTCCAGATCAACCAGGATTAAAGAATCGGACATAGTAGAGATTATATTCTCCACCGCTACTACCGGATCTATTCTGAACAGATCGTATTTCCAGATTCCGTAGCCGATAAAAGCATTCATCCAGAGTATCAAAAAAGGGGCCATCTCCGGAGTTTTGATTTTATTCATTATAGGAAGTGCTACCACAAAAACCAATAAAGACAAACAGATCAGGAAAATTTTGATCATTTTTTTCTTGGCTTTGTTAGTTGTTTTTAAATAGTAATGAACGATAAGAATAAGAGATAGAGAAATGATTAAAAGTAGCCATATACCAATTATATAAGACATCCAAGGATTATGGGGAACGGCATAGGCTGTATACCCCATGTCGCCAGGCTTTAGCTGACCAGCCAATAAATCGGTTGTCAGAGCCATAATTGAAAAGAACAATGCCGGAATATACAAAATAAAATAAGTGAGTTTATTTTTCAACCATTTCTTTTTTTCTGTAAAGACTAATGCGAAGTGAAGAAGAAACACCGTTGAGCTGCTTCCCGGAGAAGCAACTTTTAACCATAATAAAGCGGTATAAGAATCGGCTGACTGTTGGGATAAAAAATAAAAAAATAGATAATAAGCGGAAGATAAACATAACAGTGAAAAAACCTGATTCAAAGCTTCTTTCTTATTGCTGTGATAGACAATTTCAGCTATTAATAAACAAGATAAAGCGGATAATAAAGTGGTAATGGTAAATACATTCATTGGAACTTACTCCTTTTATCTTTCCACGCTCTTTATTTATCTTTGTCAGAGAAATCCACTTTCACTCTTGTACCCTGCTCAAATGATATTTCCAGGGTACCCTGCAGGCGGTGAACCAGGTCTTTCACCAGTTTCAGGCCGAAAGTGTCCGGTTCTTTCAAATTAACATGAGCAGGTAAACCAACTCCATTATCAATCACCTCCAGAACATTATTACCCGCATCATTATGATAAAACTTTATTTCGATAAAACCGGGTTTGCTGCCGGGAAAGGCATATTTCAAGCTATTCGTAATCAATTCGTTCACGATCAAACCGCATGACAGCGCGGTGTTGATAGTTATAAACATTTTTTCCGCGCTTATTTTGAATTCTATGGTACGGGTTGGAGATAGATAGCTTTCAAACAAATAGCCGATTAACTCCTTAATATATGCCGAAAAATCGATCTCAGTTTCATTGCTCAGGGTTTCATTCTTTTTTTTCTCGATAGCGTATCGAATGGATCTTTCCAATAGCTCAGCATTAACCTTACCCTTAATCAGGTAATCGGAAGCTCCCTGCTTCATAGCTAAAATATCTATCTCATGACTGTTCTGGCCGGTCAACATAATGGCGGGAATATTTTTATGCTTTTCGATTATCTTAGTAATCAATTCGATGCCGGTATTTGGCCCCAGGTTATAATCAACTAAAAACACATCATAATTGTCTTTTTGAATTTCTTCCATAGCTTCTTCAAAGTTTGATACCCAGGACATATTATATTCCTGGTCTTCGATATCCGAAATGATGTCTTTAGTAATGATATAGTCCTCTTCATCGTCATCAATTAATAAGATTCTGATTCTTTCCTTTTCATCCATAAGAGTTCTCCCTTCTATTAAAATCGTAATGTCAAAAGTTTTCTTGTCGAAAACTTTTATTTTTATAATCAACAATGAATTTTTAAATATGGCCTAACTCCCCTCCTATTTTAGGAGGTCAATTACTCCATCCATAGGTGTAATTGAGGGGGTGGTAAAGAAGTTCCCGCTAATCTCTAATAAAACACCCTCAATATTTTCAAACACTCTTTTATTTTCTATTCTACATACCCTGATACCAAAATCATTCAAAAATAATGTTCTTTTTTGATCATCATCATAGCCCGAAAGACTGTAATGACCTTCACCATCTAATTCAACGCATAATTTTTCCGAAGGACAGTAAAAATCCAATATATATGAACCTACACTATGTTGCTGCCTCCGGCAGTCTAAATTTTCTTCCTTCCAATCCTTTATTTTGAAGAAACTTCCATAACTTAGCTTCTTCTGGAGTCAGATGATTACTTAAGCATTTACGTTTATCTTTTAATTCTTTTTTATTGTGAATGATTTCTTTCATACACTTTTCTACCACCCCTCAATTAATCCTTTGGATGGATTAATTGACCCTCCTTCACAAGGAGGGGAATTATTGCTTCCTAATATTTTCCTAAAAACCCTTCTTTTTCATACAACTTTTGACATTATCTTTAAAATTTTGTAACTATCCAGCCACTAAAAAATAGTCACATGAAATATTTGCATTGAGCATGAAACCATGCTATTCTATAGCATGAATGAAGATAGAAGAGAAAAAGACTGTGCGGCCTGCTTAAAACGATTTGAAGGCATCATTGCTGATTTACAAAACCAGATAAAGGAGCAGGGTTTAATCATTCAAAGACAAGCGGAAAAGATTAAGAAATTGGAAGAACAGCTTAATAAGGACAGCCATAACAGCAATAAACCGCCGTCTTCCGATAATCCATTCCAAAATACAGTAAAGAATTTACGGAAAAAGAGCGGTAAAAAACAAGGCGGCCAGTTTGGACATAAGGGAAATACTCTGAAGAAAGTAGAAAGCCCTGATAAGATCATAGAACATCAGGTTGAAAAATGTTCCTGTTGTGGAATTGATTTAAGTTCCGAATCAGTTAAGCGGACGGAAAGAAGGCAGGTGTTCGATATACCTCCGATAAAAGTGGAAGTTACCGAACATCGCTCGGAAGTAAAAGATTGTCCGCATTGCGGTGCGAGAGTAACGGCGGAGTTTCCGGAAGGCATAACCAATAAGGCACAGTATGGAAAAAACATTAAAGCGCATCTGGTCTATATGAAAACATATGGGTTGATACCCTATGAAAGGCTTTCGGAATACGCCGAATGTTTATTGGGAGTGCCGCTCAGCAAGGCAACGATTGAAGGATTTATCCGGGAGACCTACAATAAATTAGAAGAGTATGAACAGAAAGTCATAGAACTGATACTAAAAGAAGTGGTTCTTCACTGTGATGAAACCGGTATTCGGATAAAAGGGTTATTAAAATGGCTCCATGTTGCCTCGAATGAACGTTTTACCTATTATTTTTCTCATGACAAACGCGGCACAGAGGCGATGCGTGCGATGGACATTCTCACAAGATTTACCGGTATTATTATCCACGATGGATGGAAAAGTTATCTGGAATTCTTATGCCGTCATGGATTGTGTAATGTACACCATTTGAGAGAGCTAATCTGGATACATGAGGAAATGGGTCAGGAATGGGCTAAGGAGATGGGTAATCTTCTTATAAGGATTAAGAATGATAAAGAGGCAAGTTTTCCAATACCGGCGGAAAGGATTATAGAATATGATACGGAATATGACCGGATCATCGCGAAAGGATTTGCTGTAAATCCAACGCCTGAAAAGCCGGAAGGACTTGTTAAACGCGGCAGAAAAAAGCGGGGCAAGGTTTTATGCCTATTAGACCGATTAAGAAAATATAAAGAATCTGTCCTTTTATTTATGCGGGAAAAAGATGTTCCATTCAGCAACAATTTGGCGGAACGGGATATCAGAATGATAAAAGTCCAGCAGAAAATATCAGGTACATTCAGAAGCTGGAATGGAGCGGCTGCCTTTTGCAGAATCAGGGGTTATATATCTACAGTAAAAAAGATGGGCGTCAGTGTTTATCAAGCCCTTATTGACGCGTTGAACGGCTCCGCTATTAAATATGCGGCTGGATAGTTACAAAATTTTGTATTGTTGAAAGTTCTCCTGTTTTAAAGAATAACATTTTGTTTTAACGGTAATTGGACGCAGAAAGTCGAGCCTTCCCCTTCTTTACTGAAAGCTTTTATAATGCCGTTATGCTGTTCTGCGATCTTTTTACATATTGCCAGCCATATGCCGGTACCTTCATATTCAATGCGCCCCTGGAGCCGTTGAAACAATCCGAATATTTGCTCCGAATATTTATTATCAAATCCAATCCCATTATCCGATATATTAATTTCGCGGTTGTATTCTGAATTTGCTCGATCATCTGCCGAAGATTTGCCGTCGTATCAACAAATTGCTGCCCCAGGATAATTAATGAGGTATTCTGATCGTCGGATTGCGTTTCATCTCCCAGTTCCAGACGGGAATCCAGATTGCCTTTCTCTACTTCAATCATATAGTCAACATATTTCTTGACCGTTTCCTGCAAATACCGGCCGCGCTGTTCCAGTCTTCCTATTACTTCCCGCAGCTGCCCAGTCATACTATTAAAAGCCTTCGCAAGCCTTGAGATTTCAAGCGGGCCGCCTGGTTCCGCATTTAATTCCATTTCACCTCCGGCAATCCGGGTGGCCGTTTCCATTAAGCTGACTATGGGCACGGACAACCGCCGCGCCACGCTAATACCAATCCAGCCTGCCAGCGCCGCCATAAGAATAGTAAATATTGCCGAGAAAAATATGGTCTTATTGAGCGCATCATAAGCTTCTGCCACAGGCAGTTCAATCATTACGGCCCAATCAGGGACTCCAAGAGAAACATAGGTGCCGAGGACCATCTTTCCATTAATTCCTTTGAATACTTCCGACCTGGTTTCCTCAGCAGATACAGGATTGCCGATAAATTCATGAACAACCATTAAATTACCGGTATTTTCGCCCCGTAAAACGCGGGAGATATCATTAAACGCGATCAACTTTCCCTGCCTGTCTACCACATAGGCTAAGCCGGTTTTTTCAATCTTCATGCTTCCTACCAGGTCCCACATAAATTTCAGGTTTACTTCTACTATCAATACGCCCTGGAAATCCCTAAAAACGTCTATTACAGGGACTGCCATAATGATCATCGGTTCACTGGTCAGGGTATCAACATATACAGGTAGCGGACTCCGGTGATATTCCCGCCCGGATGGCGCACGCTCTCTACTGGAATATTCCCTTCTACGCCGCACATATCAAAAACCACAGGTATCCCTGTTCCCGTGGTTAAATTATAAACCGTAACACTTGCCCCTGTTGGAAAGGTGAAAATCAAATCAACCTTATCTTCCACAAATTTCTTGACAGCTCGCTTTTCCCCTTCAGGATCATCGTCCTTTATTTGCGTACATAAATAATATTTTTGCCTTCTATATATCCCAGCCCTTTCATTCCGGACTTGAAGCTATCCGCTATACTGATCATAGGAGTAAAGCTGGTTAGAATACCCACATGGTAAACCTTTGGCTTTAAGCTGCACCGGCTCAAAAGCAGACCGAGAAAAAATACTCCCAGGAGCATAATAAATCCCCCGGAAATTTTGCCGGTTAATCCGCGTTTCACTTGCAAAATCTCTGCCTCCTCTAATCATTAAATACAGGTCCTTATAGTTAATTTCGCTGAATATCACAGGCCTTCATTGAGCTTCTTTATCAGTTCTGCGCCTATGCCATCTCCATTTGCCTCTTTTTTTAATATCTCTTCTATATTTTCCTTCGGCAAGGGCTTGCTTAAAATATAGCCCTGAATATTATCGCAGCTGCAGCGCTTTAAAATCTCAAATTGCTCCGCTGTCTCAACCCCCTCCGCAATGACTTCCATATTCAATCCATGGCCCATGGTTATGATGGAATTAACAATAATTGTGTCGGTATTGTTTTCTTGAATATTATCGATAAAGAATTTATCGATTTTTAATATATTACAGGGGATTTCTTTCAACCGGTTCAGGGAAGAAAAACCGGTCCCGAAATCATCGATGGATATCTGGAAGCCCATCGATAGCAATTCATTTAATTTCTGGTTCGTCGCTTTCATATCGTCCATAAATATGGATTCAGTCACTTCCAATTCTAATAATTTTGAGGGAATATGGTAAGATTCAATAATTTTTGCAAAGTATTGTACAAAATCCGGTCTTTTGAATTGATTAATAGGCAGATTGATGGAAACGGGAAGGGGCACCAATTTTGCTTTCTCCCATTGACAAAACTGTCTGCACACATCATGGATCACCCAATCTGTAATAAAAGACATTAAGTGATGCTCCTCTGCGAAAGGAATAAAATCTATGGGAGGAATCATACGTTTTCCGCCTTGATTCCATCGTATGAGTGCCTCGAATCCGATTATTTTTCCCGATTTCAGGTTCATTTTAGGCTGATAGTTCAGCAGGAATTCATTCTTGTCTATGGCTTTCCTGATATTATTGCCCATATTAATTATTTCCAGCACATTTCTATTCATGGACTTCTGGTAGTATTGAAAGTTATTTTTACCCTGCTTTTTTGCGTAGTACATGGCATTATCCGCATATTTTAAAAGGGTATCGGCATCACTGGAATCTGCCGGACATAGAGAAATCCCAATACTTACACCGGAAAAAATCTCAAAATTCTCTATTAAAAAGGGTTCATTGAAAGACTGGATAATTCTATTGGCTACTATGGAGGCATCATCATAACTCTTGATTTCAGAAAGAGATACGGTAAATTCATCTCCTCCCTGCCTTGCGACAGTATCAATCAGTGTTTTTAAATTATTCCTGGCAATGATATCGCCCTTTCTAATGGCCGCATAAACTCGTTTTGCCACTTCTTTTAGAAACAAATCCCCTATATAATGTCCATGAGAATCATTGATTATCTTAAAATTATCAATATCAAGAAATAGAATTGCCATTATCCTATCGTATCGAAC
Organism: uncultured Spirochaetota bacterium; assembly: GCA_963835575.1. Lineage (GTDB taxonomy): Bacteria > Spirochaetota > Brevinematia > Brevinematales > JAOACQ01 > CAVYGN01. The sequence continues at coordinate 1,343,316 of CAWIGG010000002.1, forward strand.
CGCATGGGCTAAAGCAAAGTTCAATTGCTCCTTAAAAAATACCCGGTTGGGAAGATCTGTCACCTGATCATAATAAGCAAGGTATAAAATCTGGTTTTCTATTTCTTTTTTCTCTATCGCGTACCGGATGGAACGCTCCAGTAGATCCGCTTCTATCTTGCCTTTTATCAAGAAATCGGAGACCCCTTTTTTCATAGCCATTAAATCTATTTCCCGATTATCCTGACCGGTTAAAATGATAATCGGGATAGCTTTGTTTTTTTCGGTCACCTCATTAATTAAATCAATGCCTGTTTTAGCTCCCAGATTATAATCAATCAGAAATAAATCATAGCCATCTTTTTGCATTTCGATTAAAGCACTTTCATAAGTTGAAACCCAATCAATTGAATACTGCTGGTTTTTGATGTCCGACAGGATATTTTTAGTGATGATATAATCCTCTTCATCATCATCTACTAAAAGTAACTTGATTTTACTGTCTTTAATCATATAATATCCTTTATAAATTTTTTTTATTGGTTTCCGGATCTTGCTTTCCCCGATCTGATCAATACCTGCGCGGATGGCTTTCCTGATGGCGTCCGCAGGCGTAGTCACGGTCACACCGATAAAGGTGGGTGGATAACCGATCCCGAGCCCGCTCTTTTTCTCTGCTATTATTTTCCGGGCCCTTTCAATTTTTCGAAAATACTCAAAATCAAAACACCCTTAACAAAGTTATTATCCGATATTTCCCAAATGACTTACAGTATTCTCCCTTTTGAGAGATTTTCTTATTATAAAACCGCAAAATAACCTTGTCAATGGCAATTTCAGGTTTTCTTTTTCATGAAATTCCTTCATAGTTTTTATAATATCAGATTTCGGGCAATTTTCTGATAACCTTTTTACAAAAACCCGACAGTAATCCCTTGTATAAATTATCTTTTTTCTGTTTTTAATCTTGTTATTCGCCAACTCCAAAAAGGAGCCGTAGTCTGCCAATTCTTCCAAGAATAGCGGCGAACATCTCTTGCGAAACCGCAACTTCGGCCATCTGAAAGACTATATATCGGGCATGTCGTACGATTTTAGCGCCGATTTTGATCAGTTTCTCCCTGAGAGTTGTCATTGTCCAATGTCGCATTGACCTGGGTAATGCTGACTTTCGAAAGAAGTTCCCAAGATTGTAAGCAAGAACAAATAACTGGAGCCGGACATGATTATCGATAAAGTCATGGCACGATAAACGTGTCCACTTTACCGCATTCTTGCCCTCCTTGATCCATTGTTCCGCTGTTCCTCTCATATTGTAAAAACGGACAACTTTCCTCTTTTTGGATCGAAGATTTGTTACAATAAATCCAACACGGGGGAATAGTTCCCCCTGGTGCCATTCAACTTTTGCTATTACCCGGCGATTCCGATTCCATACTGCAGCCTTGTACTGGAATTCATGATACCAGACAACTGGTGCATGTGATGGCCGTCCTACCGGCCTTGTCATGAGATGATCGATTTCACGATGCAGGACGTCATTGGCTGGCAAGCGGATCGCATACCTGAAGTGTTCTGATTCCAGGTACTCATAAATCTCCGGCTTGGCAAAGCCGGCATCACCCCTGAAGTAATGTGGAAACTTTCAATTACGATAACGGGAAACTATTGGTTCCAGTACTGTTTTCCAGTCCTTAGCGCTGTGTACATTACCTTCCCTCAGCAGTGCAAACTCGACATCTCCAAACTGGTTGAAACAAAAAAGAGGATGATAACAAGTACATCCAAAATGTCCGTTATATGCTGTCCCATCCTGTCTGCCATAGGTTTCGCTTACAGAACTATCCATATCAAGAACAAGATATCTCATGGGAACCTGTTTTCTTAGCCTGTCAATCCATTGTCCTGAAAGATTCATAAGGGCTTTGCTGTTATCCGGAAGGGTTAGAACTTCAGTTTCAAACCTTCCCATCTGGCTTGTTGACGCTGCCGTATGTGTAAGCGCTCTTCCCCCGACAACCTGTCTCATAGCAGGATCAACGGAAAGCCGCTCTGCATCATTTGTGTCCTCATACCCCGCAAGCCTGCTGAATACTGATTGCCGTAATTCAGCTGCCATAGTATGCTGTTTATTCTTCCCGATTCTGATATCTTTCAAACTGCTTGTTGCGATATCAGTCAATCCTAAAGCGTCATCAAGTTCACGGTAGGCAAGAAGGCCGACATCGGAAGTTATGGATGCACCATGAAATTCCAGCCTTAAACTTCTATCAAAATCAACCCTTAATGCCTGATATTGGCTTTCACCCATTGAATTCCCCACTTTTTAAAGTTTTCAAGTAGCCTAATTCCTAACCTGACAAATGATTATGACATGATTCCTTTAAGAAAACAATATTTCATCTGGGAAATGTGGGCTAAGAGCTAAAGGCTGACAGCTAGTGTAGTGTCTTACATATAATAGTACAATATAACATATTGCAATATAAAGAATAACGATTCTATTGATTGTACTCTCAAATCAGAGACACTACGCTAGTTTTCCCATCCGAAGGCAAAAGCTTCTGAAATGAGCATATTGAGGACATTATCACGGCCCTTCATACTGTTTAAAAGCTTTAATTGAATATTCTCCTGAGCGATCTTATTTATGGCATAAACCGCTTTGGCGTATTTTTCGGCATGCCGGGATGAAGTGACCAGCACCGCGATAAAATGGGTGTTTTTATTGTCAATCGGAACAGGCTCTTTCGGAATGCAGATGCCGATGACCAGTTCCTTTATATTTTCAACCCGGAAAGACATCAGAAAAACGCCGTCCTCAAGAAAAGCGCTCTGGTAAAGTTTATTTTCAGACATTTCTATAATGTCATTAAAATTCAAAATCTCTTTTTTATATCCGGCGGGCAATTTATCTAAAATCAATTCCACCGCTTCTTCTTTTTTATCCAGCTGACAATCTTTAATAATGATCATGTGCTTCATTAAATCCTGCGCTTTCACTGAAATCCTCCCTTATTGGTTTATTTCAACCAGATACTTACTATTATCTTATGAAATAAAAAATATGGGTATACTTTACATCAAAATAATATTTCTTACAAATTTGCGGGCAGTTCAAAAAAACAAGGATTTTGGAACAGCCTTAAAATGTATTGTAAATTTAAATAAATTGATTTATAATTTTAGGGTAGCTCTAAAAACCAACAAAATATTAGAGAATTAAGAACATCTTATTCTCTAAGTACAATATTTTAGGCGTTTCCATCCCTCACCAGTTTGTAAGCTTCTTTGGTTTAGCTCGACAAACTGGTGAGGGATTGGAACCGCCCTTTATTAATAAATCGACTTCGGGCTGGAAAATATGAAATCATATAAAAAAGAATTGACTTTTAATACCCATGATCGGACGGCCTTTATTAATATTACCGGCGATGTGGAAAAGGCCTTGAAAGAAAGCGGCGTCAGGGAAGGGCTTTGCCTGGTTAACGCCATGCATATCACGGCCAGCGTTTTCATCAATGATGATGAAAGCGGGCTTCATCAGGATTATGCCGCCTGGCTGGAACAGCTCGCACCGCATGAGCCTCTCGGCCGCTATAGACACAACAGGACCGGCGAAGATAACGGCGATGCCCATTTAAAAAGGCAGGTGATGGGCAGGGAAGTTGTCATCGCTATTACGGAAGGAAGGCTTGATTTCGGGCCATGGGAACAGATCTTTTACGGCGAGTTCGACGGAAGGAGAAGAAAAAGGGTTTTAATAAAGATAATCGGGGATTAATAAAAGGCAGTTCCAAAACTTGTGGTGAGTTTATCGAACCAACCTAAAGTTTTTGGAACTGCCCTAAAATAACAGGATTGTTAATGAAAGATGATTTCTATCAGAATCTTTCTGACGATGAGCTTTTTCAGCTTTTAAAAAATGACAAAATCGCCGAGAATGAATTTTACAAAAGATATAAAGTAAAAGTTAAAAACATATTACGTAGATATAAAATTCCGTCTCTTGAAAGAGAGGACCTTATTCAGGAAGGTATGATAGGTCTTTTCCAGGCCATAGAAAACTATGATAAAGACAGAGGCGTTAAATTCTCAACATACGCGAATGTCTGCATTAAAAACAGAATATTGAACGCCCTGAATTTATACTGGCAGCAGAGAAAGAATATTGATAAGGACCAGGATATTGAAGAGATCATATCGGTCAATAATCCCGAGAATGACACTCTGAATACGGAATATTCCGAGATGATGAAAAAGGGCGTCCGGCATCTGTCGGAATTGGAACAGGAAATACTGGAAATGTATCTCGATCATCAGAGTTATAAAACAATCGCATCAGAGCTTGAAATTTCGCCTAAAAAAGTAGATAATATTCTTGTAAAGATAAAAGTAAAACTGGGGGATTATATAAGACAGATAACAATGGATGCAAAATAAAAAGTGTTAATGGAGTGTAAAAGATGAAATTAAGTATCCGTTCTTTTGGAGGGGCTTGCGCCGTAATGGCGGGCTTTGTCACACTGATAATAGGATTATGGTACAGCCTTACAGGTTACGGAAGCCAGATTATGGAAATTCTTTCGGCTTTTTATGCCAATATCATTCATTTTTCCTTTAATCCGCTCTCTTCAATCTGGAAAAATCTGGGTTCCAATATCCTCTCTGTTCTGCTTCTCTTCATTTTTTCTATGATAGACGGCTTTATACTGGGTGCCGTATTCAGCTTTGTTTACAATTTATTCATAGCCAGAGAGAAGCAGTAGGACCGAGGCAATGGACAGGGTATCCGGATTTTTTGCCGGTATATTGAACTCCTTTAAACAAAAGTTTAAATACTACGGCGGCCTTGCCGCTCTTATCTTTTATTCTACCAGCAATTATTTTCTCGATAAGAGAGGAAGGGCCAGGATCAACAGGATCATTATCCTTCAGATCTATTTTACCGGCAATCAGGCTTTGAAAATCATCAGCCTTGTCGCTTTATCGCTGGGCATTGTCACGGTCATTCAGTCGTATTATATATTGAGCAACTATGGGGTTTTGAAGCAGGTCGGGGATATCCTCAATATCGTCATCATCAGGGAGCTGGGACCGATATTTACGGCTTTTATCATCCTCAGCCGGTCCGCTACGGCCATCGCGGCCGAGATCGGCACCATGATGGTCAATGATGAGATCAACGCCCTGGAAATGCTGGGGATCAACGCGCTGAAATTCATCGTATTCCCAAGGATTGCGGGAATGGTTATCGCCAGCGTTCTATTGACAATTTACTTTAACGCCATCAGCCTGATCGGGGGATTTATAGTCGGCAATATCATCGGCGGTATTTCTTTTGATACATTCCTCAATTTTGTGATTAATTCGATCACGCTGCTGGATCTTTTAACCAGCATAATCAAAAGCGCCATATTCGGGTTGTTTATATCCTCCATCGCCATATATCATGGATTTCAGGCTTTTACATCGACTCAGATACCGCAGGTAACGACAAGGTCCGTTGTGAGCTCTATTTTCGCCCTGTTTTTTATAGATATTCTCATGACGCTTGTTTTTTATTTATAGGGGATTTATGGGTAGTATATATATTAAGGATGTCACGCTTCAATTTGATAAAACAGTTGTAATCAATAGTTTAACCGAAAGGATATCCGACGGGGAAGTCTGTGCCGTACTGGGCCTCTCCGGGAGCGGAAAAACATCGCTTTTAAAGATCGCCACCGGCCTCACGCTGGTTAATTCGGGGGAAGTGGAAGTGAACGGGAAGAATATTTATAAATATTCACAGCGTCAGATGCTGGAATATCACAAGAATTGCGGTTTTGTATTTCAGAATTCGGCGCTGATCAGCAATATGAGCATATACGAGAATTTATCGCTTTACTATAACTATCATACCAATATGAGTGAAAAGGAAATTTATGAAAAGATTAAAAAATACCTTGATTATGTCGGATTTAAGGATGACCTTTCCCAGAGGCCGGGCATCCTGAGCACCGGCGAAAAAATGCTGGTAAATATCGTCCGCGCGGTATCTCATTAGCCCGAGTTTTTGTTCTGGGACAGCCCGCTATCGAACCTCGATTTATATTATCAGAAAAAAGTTAAAAATATAATTTCTGATTTCAGGAAAGAAAAAAAGACCATGATTATAGTGACCGGTGATTTTGATTTTGCTTCGTCGGTTGCCGATAAAATAGGCATCCTCCATAAAGGCCGGATTATAGAAAGCGGTACTCCTGAAGAGATCAGGAACTCAAAAGATGATGCGGTAAAAGAATTTTTATTAAAAGAATAGGAGGGGATTATGCCCTTCACATTTAAAAGCGCCCAGAAAGCGGTAGCGGCTTTTCTTCTCATCGGGGTATTTTTATTCATAGCCGTTCTTATACTGATTGGAAAAGGAAGCGATCTATTTACAATTAAGGATTATTATATAACCGAGTTTGATGAAGGCTACGGCCTCGCCAGCGGCAGCGCCATACGGTATAAAAGCATTGTCATAGGAAAAGTGAGAGACTTAAAGCTCACATCCGAGGATGTGATCCGGGTAACGGTCTGGTTCAATTCCGAATACCGTTATCTCATCAAGCAGGACAGTGTTTTGAAGGTGCAGTCATCGATCATCGGAACTTCCTACCTGATACTTGTGCCGTCCATCGATCCCAAATCAATGCCGCTTCTGCCGGGCTCGCTCATTCTCTCTTCAGATATGCCGGAAGGCCGCCGCCTGATGGAAAAACTTGCCGGATTGACCCCTGTCAAGAAGGACGATTTGAACGCCATGGCCCAGAAAATACTGGGTAATATTGACAGGCTGGAACCGGTTATTAACAGCTCCATGTACAATCTTAAATCCATAACGGCCGAAGTACGCGATATACTTTCGAATATCAATTCGGAAGACACATCGATCGGGGCGATATTAAAAGACAAAAAGGGATTATACAACAAAATCGACAGCATGATGGCCTCTCTGGATTCCGTATTAAAAAGCGTAAAAACCGCGACAGACAGGCCGGAAGACCTGAGGAGCATTGTTATTCTGCTAAGGGAAAATCTTGTCGAGCTCAAGAGCACATTGAGCGGGGTTAAAAACCTTGTAGGCGGCAGCAAGGAGCTTGAAACAACCATTAAGGCGGGGGAACGTTTCTGATGAAATTTATTATATTTTTGATCCTGACAATAGTGATACTTTTTTCATGCGCTCAGCAGGTAAAGAATCCGTCCATACGCGAAACGGTCAAAAAGAGTATCTCAGAGAGCATATCTCTCGGCGTGAAAGAATATAAATCAGGCAATCTGCAGTCCGCCAAAGGCTTTTTTCTCGAAGCTCTGAAAGAGGCGTACAGCATCGACAATACGGAAGAAATCATCAATATAGAACAGAATCTGGCGATAACTACTTTACGCTCGACCAATCTCTCAGAGGCATCCAATTATATCTTTTCAGCAAAATTCATTGCTGAAAAAGAGAATATTACTCTTTATAATTACATTATTTACCTTACGATTGGGAAATACTATGACAGGACCGCAGATACGCCGGATGATTTTGAAACAGCCATCAGCTGGTACCAGAAAGCGGCCACGGCCGCGAAAGATGACGAAGACAGGGCAAGCGCCTACAATAACATCGGCGTCACTAAAAGAAAGCAGAAAAAACTTGATGAGGCCGTCCGCTGGCTGGATCAGGCCAGGCGGATCAATGAGGGCGAAAAGAACTATGCCGCATTGGGAGATAATTACTATTATCTCGGCCAGACATATGAAGATCAAGGTCTGTTGAGTGAGTCGCTTAAAAACTATTTATCCGCCTTGAATTATGATAAAATAGCCGAAAAAAGCGTCTCCATCCTGGATGATTTAAAAAGAATCGCGCAAATTTATTCACGAATGAGCAAATTTGATGAAGCGCTTTATTATTATAAAAAAGCGCTGAATACGGCCCAGAGCATTGACAGAACACAGGATATCCAGTCATTGCAGAATACAATCAATTCAATGCAGAAATGAAAACGGACAGGATTATGGAAAAATCAACGGGCAGTGTAAATAAAGACATAAAACCGTCTATTACTCTTTTCAATACCGATCCCGCTGTATTATTAAAAGAAATGGTCATAAAGCCAGTTCTGGCCTCGGGACCGGGCGGCCAGCATATCAACAAGACCTCATCCGCCATTCAGGTATTCCATCCGCAATCCGGGATCCGCTTCCGCGTGCAGGACTCCCGCAGCCAGTTCATGAACAGGGAGACCGCGGTTGAACGGCTGAGTATGAAGCTTAAAAAACTTAATGAAAAAAACAAACGTAAAATTGAAGAAGAGAAGAGGAAAAACAAGGTCGGTAAAAAACCCCGCCGCGTCAAGGAAAGGATCCTGAGGGAAAAACATAAAAAATCAGAAAAGAAAAAAGAAAGGAAATTTTCTGATGAATAATAATTAAATATTTATATACAGTTAATTTAGGTAAAAAAATTAAATACAAGGTTTCTTTCTCACGCAAAGGCGCAAAACTCACAAAGAATTTTTCACCTTTGCGGACTTTGCGCCTTTGCGTGAAATTTACCTTACCGGCCTGTCATGCCTGATTTCCAGCCAGTCTTCAGGCCTGCCGAGCGGTTTAAATCCGACTTTCTTATAAACTTCATGCGCGTCCTTTGTGATGAGCATCCATTGGTAAACATCGCTCAATTCTTTATGATTTAATATATATTTCATCATACTCTGCCCTATTCCTTTCTTTCTGTGTTTTTCATCGACATAGACATCCAGAATATATGCGAACCTCGTTTTATCCGATATGACCCGCGCGTAGGCGATCTGGGTTCCTTCGGGAAGAAACGCGCCCAGGACAAGGGCCGAGTTTTTTGCCCCTTTTTCCACTTCTTCCCGGCTTATGCCCTTGCACCAGTAAGCCTGAGATAACATTGCAGCCGCTTCGCTGAAATTCATGCTTTCAAAGCCGTCTTTGATGATAAATTTAAATAATTTTTGCATTTTAACCGCCTTAAATTTAATAACAGTCATTGCGAGTCAAAGACCCGAAGTTTGCCGATATACCATGATACGAAGCAATCTGTCTATACATTAAGGTTCATAAATTATTAAAGAGATTGCCTCAGATTAAAGCCACCGTCAAAGCAGACATTCCTTTCCTCACAATGACGCTTCCTATGGCCGATCCCCTCAGAACAGCCCGCTGATATTCCCTTTATCATCCACGTCAATATTCAAAGCTGACGGCGCTTTCGGCAGGCCGGGCATCGTCATGATCTTGCCTGTATAAATAACGACAAATCCGGCCCCGGATGAGATCTTCGCGTTGCTGACCGTGATCCTGAAGCCCTTCGGCCTTCCGGCGAGCTTCGGGTTGTCGGAAAGGGACGACTGAGTTTTGGCCATACAGACGGGAAGGCCGCCGTAGCCCAGATTTTCTATCTGTTCAATCCGGGTTAACGCTTCCGCGGAAAAATCCACTCCGTCCGCGCCGTATATCTCCCGCGCTATCGTTTCAACTTTTTCTTTAACCGGCACATTCAGTTCATAAAGCGGGCGGAATTTTTTCGTCCCTTGTTTCAGATTGCAGATCTTTTCCGCCAGTTCCAGGCCGCCCTCTCCGCCGCTTTCCCTGAAATCCGTAATGACAGCTTCCACTCCGGCGGAGAGGCATTTATCCCTTAATTCCAGAAGGTCTTTCTCTTTATCATCCAGGAAGCGGTTGACGGAAATAATAACAGGGACATTGAATTTCCGGATATTTTCCGCGTGCTTTAATATATTTTCAATGCCATGCACAGCATAAGCCCTCAGTGTAACGACAAGCACAGCGGCCCTGGGTTTGAGGCCTCCGAGCCGGCATTTGATGTCGAAAAATTTTTCGGCGCCGAGGTCCGCGCCGAAGCCTGCTTCAGTCACAGTGTATTCGGAAAACTTCATGGCCATTTTTGTCGCTATCATTGTATTACAGCCATGGGCGATGTTCGCGAAAGGCCCGCCGTGGACAAACACCGGCGTGCCCTCTATTGTCTGGACAAGATTGGGATTGACGGCATGCTTCAGTAGCGCCGCCATGGCGCCCTGGATCTTCAAGTCCTTCGCGTAGATGGGCTTTTTGAGATAATCGTAGCCGATCATGATATTCCCTATCTTTTCCTTTAAATCCATCAGGTCTCTGGAAAGGCAGAGAATGGCCATGATCTCCGAGGCCGCTGTGATCTCGAACCCGTCCTCCCGCATCACGCCGTTAATGCCGCGGTCTTCCAGACCGATTATCATGCTCCGCAGGGAGCGGTCGTTCATATCGATCGTCCTTTTCCAGACCACCTGCCGCGGATTGATCTCCGGCTCGTTTTTCTGGTGAAGATGGTTGTCGACGACGGAGGAAAGCAGGTTATGCGCGGTTGTCACGGCATGAATATCGCCTGTAAAATGGAGGTTGATGTCCTCCATCGGCAGGACCTGCGAATATCCTCCGCCTGCCGCTCCGCCCTTGACGCCCATACATGGGCCGAGAGACGGTTCGCGTATGGCGATCATCGTCCTTTTGCCGAGCTTTGCGAGCGCCTGGCCGAGCCCGATCGTGTTCGTCGTCTTACCCTCGCCCAGCGATGTCGGGGTCATGGCCGTCACTAGAATGAGGCCGGCGTCGGGAGTGTCCGCATAGCGCTCCATAATGCCCAGAGGGACTTTCGCGATGTACCTGCCGTAGGGTATGAGATCATTTTCCGTGAGGCCGATCGAGGCGGCTATATCGCCGATCGGCTTCATAACGCTTTTCTGCGCTATTTCTATATCTGAAAGCATCCATAAACTCCTTATTAAATTACAGTATTACCGGAACGCCGAAGCTTCCCAGTAAACCGGCCAGGTTGTCCTCACTGATGACATGCTGGTTCATATAATCCAGGACCGTTTTCATATCGAACTCCAGGGAAAAACCGGGCACCTGCTTGTAATTCTCGTCCGAATCATCAACAATGGTAATATTTTCACCGTCAACCGATTCGGAACGCATAATATCAGTCAGAATCTTATCCTTATTGATACCGTCGATTGCGGCTTTGAAATCCACAGGGCTCATTTCGCCGATAACGCTTTTCGAATCGCTGTCCGTCTGGATCTGAAAGCCGTAGCTGTAATCGAGCCCCAGCTTCGATTTCAGATAATCCGTAAAACATGAAAAAGCGCTAGAGACAATCGCGATTTTATAACCCATCACCTTGAGGGTCTGGAGCAGCTCCAGAGTGGCGGGCATGGGTTTCACGGATTGTATGACTGTATTCAAAACATCAAACGGAAGATTATCAAGGCGCTTGAGGGCTTCTTTTATAAAAGAAGCGCTGCCGCCCGAAGCCATGGCTTTTATAACTGAAGGCTTGATATCCGCCTGCTTGAGTAATTCCTGAATGACAGCGGGCTCGATAAAACTTTTATTGATATGAAAGAGGATGACCCTCTTTTTTTATTGAAAACGTCTTCCGTCTGGAACATGGTATTGATATTCAGGCTGTTCATTGTCTTCTTCAGCTCGGTCTTTAAATTCTGAACCGGAAGGGTACAGCGGCTGATGTCGGCCAGGAGCTCCATCAGGAACATCCCGGCACGGGCGATGTTCTGTGAAAACTCAATATTGATATTGTATTTTGAAAGGCTTTCCGAAATTGCGGCGATGATCCCCGGCTTATCGCTTCCGATCAGGACAAGGAGCATATTCTTCTTGTCGGAGCTCCTCGGAACGGGATAATATTTGTCCAGGATAAGGTTCAGGTTCGTGTCCAGCGAAAGCTTTTCCACAAGCTTTTTAAGTCCCTCCAGGCCGATGCCGGAATTGGAAAAATCCGTCACCAAGAATATGGTAAAGAGGCCGTGCATAACGTCCTGGCGCATATCGACGATATTGCCGTTAATTTTCGAGATTTCCTTCGTTATCCTGCCGACCAGGCCGACGGAATCACTGCCTGTGCCGTAGATGATATAAAGACTATGCTCCAGCATAAGGGCCTCCTGTTATTAAAAAAGCTATGCTGTTATTTTAACATTTTTAGATAAAATATTCTAATTTAAAGACTGCCGGGATATTTGCCGCAGAGGAGCTTAGGACGCGGAGTAAGGAATGGAGGTATTAACACATCTTCTATTATTTTATTGAATCTCATGTTTGGGAGTTTTTATTGTAAAATCTGATTTTATCATAGACGGATTGGGTGAATGGATTCGGCAGAGCCTGCCCTGAGCTTGCAACGAAGGGCTCACCACAAGTTTTTAAGGATTTAGTTTTAAGCTTTGCGGCTTTTTAATTCAAATCAGGGCTTTTGATATCTGAGATAGTTATAATAAATAACTGAGGGAGCTGAGATAATGGAAGGGTTGGGAATGCGGCTATGCCCGACGGATAAAATATTATTTTAGATGAGTTTATCCATTACCTTCCGACAACATGACAAATCTCTCACTTCCCTTTAAAATTATATCCTGTTAATCCTGCTGATCCTGATCTATTGGGGCAGTATAATAAAGGAAGGAACAAATGTTCGACATGCTTTTCTTCATCATCACAACTTCGCTCTTTGACAGCGTTTCCACTACCCAGCAGATCATCATATTCGCGCTCCTCCTGGCCACAAACCGTCCGGCGGCAAACGCTTTCAGCTTCCTGGCCGGTCTGTCCCTTTCCTATCTTGCACTCGGCATCATTGGACTTCTGGAAATCGGCAAACTGAACGCTCTGCTGGGCAATTTCATCAATATGCCTTCCATGATTTCTGATACCTCTTATTATAAAATACAGCTGATCACAGGGGTCCTATTCCTGATCTGGGGAATTGTTTACGCCGTCAGGAAGAAGTATTCCAAAAAACCGCCGTCGGAAAACTCTCTGATCGCCCGTCTCAAGCGCATCAATCCAGTTATCTGTCTCTTGATAGGCGTTTTTATCACCGTTTCCTGTTTTCCCGTTTCCCTGCCCTATATCGGCGCCATTGAAAAGCTGGACCATTCGTCGCTCGCGTTTCATTCCAGGATCCTCATGATCGTTTTATACAATATCGTTTACGCCCTGCCGATGCTCATTGTCTATCCGCTTTATCTATACCTCCGGTCTCACGTGGAAGACTGGGAGCATAAGCTTCACTTTCATATCAACCGCTGGAACGTCGTACTGACCTTCCTGCTCCTCGCCGGTATGGGACTTTTATTCATCATCGATTCGGCCTTTTACTATTCAACAGCGCATCCTTTATTGAAAACCAAATTTCTCTGGTAATACTGATAAACCGGTATCAGCATGGACGCGAAGCATTGCGTCTCTGATTATATTGAGGAATCTCTATTTTATTATATTTTATTTTTTTACTTTCCGTCCGCCGGCGGACATGCTATGTTGAGGAACAGTGCAACTGAGTTGTATTCTTTTCCCCTTGACTTATACAAACTTTGTATTTACAATTATACAATAAATCGGAGGATTTTATGAGCGTCAATACAGTAAACATTTCCTTTAATAAGGAAATGCTAAATAAAATCGATAAAATCGCTAAGGAAGAGGATCGTACCCGATCGGATTTACTGCGTGAAGCTGCAAGGATGTATATTGAAAGAAAAAAAAGATGGGAACAGATCTTTTCTTACGGTGACAATCAAAAGAAAACCGTGAATATTCCCGAGCCAGAACTTCAAAATGAAATACACCAATACAGAAATCAGAAAAGGACTGAAAATTGATTAAAGCTGTTCTGGACTCAAACGTCATTATTTTCGGTATTGTGTTCGGCGGAAAACCGAGGAAATTGCTCCAATTGATTATTGAAGGCAGGGTATATTTACACATTTCAAAGGAAATAATCGATGAAATCCTGGAAATACTGGAAATCAAATTTAATTTTTCAAAAAAGACGCTACTGGCAATTGAAAACGAATTAAGCTCGACAGCTAATGTGGTAGAACCGGAAATAAAAATAGATTTAATTAAAGAAGACACTGATGATAATAAAATACTTGAATGCGCCGCCGCCGCGGATTGCGATTATATCATTTCCGGGGACCATCATCTCCTATCCCTTGAAAAATATCAAGCAATAGAAATTATGTCCGTTTCTGATTTTTTGGAGCTTCTGTAATTCATCGTCCAATTATTCTTTTTTTTATTTATTATTTTACTTTCCGTCCGCCTGCGGACATGCCAGTCGTACGGAACAGCCGAAGGCTGTGCCGCCCTCCACTGCCATACCTGCAAAGGCGATAAAAAACATTAATCCACAATCTTCTTCTTAAGCCGGCTGATCCCCAGATAGCCGAAGATGAGAATAAAAGCGATGATGTACAGAATATCGAAAAGGAGAGAGATTTCATAACGATTGAAGCAGAGGGCGCGCGCGAGGCGGACGGTGTGCGTCAGGGGAACTATCTCCGCGATGATGCGGAAGGGCCCCGGAAGGCTTGAGATGGAAAAGACGATGCCTGAAAAAAAGAACATCGGCGAGAGAAAGCCAGTAAAAAAGAAATTGAACTGGTCTATACCGCTCACAAGAGAAGTGATGAACATCGCTATGGACGCGAACATCAGGCCGGTTAATAATCCGATAAAAGGGGTCAAAAAGCTGGTAAGGGAAGGGACAAACCCGAATAATTTAATGATGATCAACACCGCCAATGAGAAAAAGAAACCCTTGACGCCGGCCCAGAGTATCTCGCCCAGAAAGATATTCTCCGCCGTCAGCGGCGCGGCGATCATCCCGTCATAAATTTTGTCGAACTCAAGGCGGATATACGTGCCGTAGGAGCATTCAAAGGCCGAAGTGAACATCGCCGTTGAGACAAGAAGGCCTGTCGCCAGAAACTGCACATAAGGCACACCGTCCATGGTGCCGATGGAAACACCAAGCCCTATGCCGATTCCGGCCAGGAATATGAACGGGTCCAGAAAAGGCGGAAAGGCGTTGGTTATGAAATTCTTCGTATAGACGCGCATATGCCGGTACCAGACGCTGTATATCCTGTGAAAAAAAGAAGGGACGCACGGCTTATTGTTCCTCATTGAGGCTCCTCCCTGTCGTTTTAAGGAAGAGGTCTTCCAGGTTCGACTGCCGGATGTAAAAATCGCCCGCTCCCATGCATTCAGCCAGTTCTTCAAGATACCTCAGATCATTCGAATAGTAAACGATCATCTCCTCCGATTCCTCTTTCCGGCCTTTATCCGCGTTTATTTTTTTCTCAAGGCATTTCGCGTTCTCTTTATTAATGATCTGGAGAGCGTATTTTTCAATATGTTTCGCGATAAGCCCATGGGGATTGCCTTCCATCACTTTGACGCCTTTGTCCATGATAATGACATTATCGCAGATCTCAAACGCCTCATCCATGTAATGGGTGGTCAGGAGAATAGTGACGCCCTCTTTTTTCAGCTTCCTGATCTTGTCCCAGATCAGGTGCCGGACCTGCGGGTCAAGGCCGGTCGTTGGTTCATCCAGAATGAGCAGGCTCGGATCATTAAGCAGGGCGCGCGCTATGATCAGGCGGCGCTTCATTCCGCCGGAAAGCTCGCGGACCTTCGCTTTCTTTTTGTCTGAAAGTTCCATAAAATCGAGCAGCTCACCTATCCTCTTCTTTGCCTCCGCGTCGGGAATTCCGTAAAAGCGTGAGTAAAGATAAAGGTTTAAAAATACATTGACTTCCTCGTCAAGATTGTCTTCCTGCGGGACAACGCCGGAGAGCGATTTGATCTCGAGCTGATTTTCGGCCGGGTCAAACCCGAGAACATTGATTTTGCTGTGCACTAAATCGTCCCTGACGGCTTTTCCATACAGCATCTTCATCATGGTCGTTTTGCCCGCGCCGTTCGGGCCCAGGAAACCGAAGCACGTCGCTTCCTCAACCTCGAAAGAGAGATTTTTGACAGCCCTGATGTCTTTATAGCTTTTGCTGACATTATTTACGGTGATAACGGTTCGACTCATTTTCCTTCCTTATTAATAATTGTCTTAACCTAATGATTATAACAACCGGCCTTGATTTTGTAAAATTCAATTTATTTTTTTATTAAACAATCTTTTCATTTACAACCAAGAACACTAAAGGGATCGGAGGCCGCAGAAAACCAGGAGAAATATTCGACCACAGATTTCACAGATTACGAAAGTGTCTAATTGGATGGACTCCACCCTTTATACAAAAGAACTCAATTAAGAATCCTTTTCAATCATATTAAAGCTCATAGGCCAAACACAATTTAAATCGGGATTTCACTGATTATCCATACAGATATATTCCTTAAACCTAACTCCCAAATTCCATCTGTGCAATCAGTGAAATCTGTGGTTCCCTCCGGTGTTCAGTGGTTAACCCCCGTTAGTGGTCTGCAACTTGTACTAGACCCAGGTCCCGGATTAAATCGGGGAGATCCGGGTTGCTCTTTGTTTCTTTGTGGTCAGAAATCAAGAAATCCCGATATCCGTCGGCGCCCTTCCCAGGCTTTTCAGCAGAGTCAATGTTTCCTCAATCTGTTTATTTAAATCCTCGTTCATATGCGCGCGGTACGGATAAATGGAGTATGCCTTTTTATATTGAGAAGGCGTCAGGTTGAGCATCACGGAGTTAGCGCCCGCCATCAGGCCTCTGCTCCGGGCCTCCTTACTGAGTGTTTCGAAGCCTGTCGTGACCAGTATCTTAGCGTTTTCCGGATCGGCGATCCTTGCCAGCGCGATTGTTTTTAATATCAATTCAACGGGAGGTTTCTTCTGCCTTTCGAGGATCGTCCCCGGCGAAGGCAGGAACGGACCGAAGCTGTACATTTCCGTATGCAGTTCCCTGGCCAGGAGGATATCGTTCACAATGTCTTCCTCCGTCTGTCCCGGCAGGCCGATGAGCGAACCTGTGATGATGAGATAGCCTATTTTATAAGCTTCCCTCAAATGTTCCAGCCTTGTCCCGAGCGAATAGCCCGGATGAAGCTTTTTATAAATTTCCGGTTTCGATGTCTCGAACCGGAGGAGGAGTCCCCTCGCGCCGGCCTCATAAAGCTTTTTCAGTCCTTCGACGCCGGTCTCGCCGAAACTGATGAATATCAGCACAGGGTCCCTTTCTTTTATTTTCCGGATGATGAGAGCCAGTGCGTCAGAAGAATAACCGCAATTCTCGCCGCTCTGGAGGACAAGGGCTTTAAAGCCGTATGTCTGAATGGCTTCATGAGCGCTTTCCAGGATCTCATTTTCCGTCATCCTGTACCGTTTGACGTTTTTAACTCCAATGGAAATACCGCAGTAGGCGCAGTTCCTGGAACATTGATTGGAAAACTCGATAATGCCATGGACACAGCATGAATTTTTATGGTACTTTTGTCTCAGCTGATTGGCGGTATGATAGAGTTCTTCCAGAGCACCGGGTTTCTTCATTTTCATCAGGACCGTCATTTCCTGCCAAGTCAGTTCTTCACGGCGGAGCGCTTTTTCGAGCAGGTTTCCGGCATTTGAATCTATTGATTTGCCTTTACGATTAATACTCAGAAGCTCCTCGTCTTTTTTCTGGAGCTCAAAGAACAGTTCCCTCCAGGTTTTGAGTATCTCCTTCGCTTCCTTCGGCGCTATTTTTTCAATAACAAACCCGCCCTGAGCGTAGATATAATCGCCCGGAGTGAGGTCATGAAACTCGTTCAGCGCTTTCTTCTCCTCGCCGAAATAATCGACATACGCCCATTTTCCATCAACAGACTTGACTTTACCCGGTATGGCATAACACATGGCAATTGTCACCTCTTAACTGATAATTATACTGCATTTTAAACCAAGCGTCAAATTACATATCATAGCTGTCCTTCTAATAATTTTCACAGGAAGGCCTCGCGGATAATTAATAAAAATATTTTATTAACTTAAATAGGGAATCTGTGTAAATCCGTTGAATCTGCGGAGTTATAATAGAAAGTTGTGTATAGGAATAAATATTATAAAAAAGATGGCGTACCCTCTATAATTTATTTACGACAATAAACAAAAGGAGGAATACGCCATATGCCGAAGCACAACGAAGATTTTAAGCTCTTAGAGGCTTTTAATCAAGATGAAACAGTAGAATTTTTATGTCTTGAAGAATTGGCAAGGATCGGGGCCAGGGAAATAATCAAGAAGGCTCTGGAAGATGAAATTAATGGGTTTCTTCAGGAGAGAGAGCATTTAACTATCGAAGACGGGAGAAAGGCAATAGTAAGAAATGGGTATCATAAAGCCCGTCAGATTCTCATTGGTGGAGGGGCTATTGATGTATGTATTCCGAGAACAAGGAACCGACTCGGAGGCGACAATTTTCAAAGCCTAATAGTACCGCCGTATATGAGAAAAAGCCTGAGAATTGAGGAAGCCATTCCATTGTTGTATCTCTATGGAGTCTCAGAGATGGATATGGAGAATGCCTTGAGAGGATTGCTTGGTGAAGAAGCGAAAGGATTATCAGCCTCAAGTATAAGCAGAATGAAACAAGGATGGGGTAAAGAATATGATGAGTGGCGGACATCCGATTTAAGCGATAAAAAGTATTGCTATATATGGGTTGACGGCATTTACTTCAATGTACAGGGCAGCGAAGACCGTTTATGCACTCTTGTAATGATCGGAGCCAATGAGAATGGTGAAAAGGAGATTATTCTTGTTGAAGAAGGTTACAGAGAGAATTCCGAGACTTGGTTAGGGATATTAAGAAACCTAAAAGAAAAAGGTTTGAAAGGTCCTATTCTTTTTATCGGAGACGGAAGCCTTGGATTCTGGAAAGCAGCCAAAGAAGTATATCCTGAATCCAGATGGCAGAGATGCTGGGTTCATAAGATAAAGAACATTCTAAACAAGCTGCCCAAAGTATTACAGTCAAAGGCAAAAGAGATGCTTCATGAGATATGCAATGCTCCTGATAAGGATAATGCTATCAAAGCTTTTGAATTATTCCAGGCGGTTTTTAATCCTAAATATCCAGCAGCTGTCGAATGTTTAGAAAAAGATTGGGAGCTTATGATCGAATTTTATAACTGTCCGGCGGAACATTGGGTACATATCCGTACGACAAACGTAATAGAATCTACCTTCTCTACAGTTCGATTAAGAACTAAAAAGATGAGAGGCTGCGGAACCAGGGAAACGATTCTAATAATGGTCTATAAATTACTGGATAAGGCATCCAGGCGATGGAGAAAATTAAGAGGTTATGAAAAGATTTGCCTTGTATTGGAAGGCGCTGTTTTTGAGAACGGAGAGCTTGTAAAAAAGGCAGCATAAAAAAATGAGAGGGTATGTCATACACAACATTTGACAAAAACTCGAATCTGCGAAAATCTGTGTTAAATTGGGGTTTAATAATAAGGGGCCTTTGAGCTTATGAATTTCATATATTACAGCATTTTTTGGAAAAACCGCCGGAATAAAGTTATAATATCTCCTTATTAGAATTAAAGAGGACATCTATGCACAGCCTCGGCATCGATATCGGTTCGACAAGCCTGAAGCTTGTCCTTCTTGAGGGCGACAGCATTATATGGAGTTTTACGGCCCCGCATGAAGGCAATTATCAAACCGCGCTCAAGAACGCTCTCCGGAGCCGCAGTTTCCCGCAGGATTTAAAATCTATCGCGACCGGCACAGAAGGCAGGCTCTCGCTAAATGTCAATAATGTCATCGAATCGGTCTGCATTGAAGAGGCTTTACGCCATTCAGGCTTATCAGCCGACGCGGTGATATCACTGGGCGGAGAGGACCTGATCGTCTATACCGTAGATAAGAACAATAAGATCATTACCAGCATCTCCGGCAATAAATGCGCCTCCGGCACCGGCGAGTTTTTTAAACAGCAGCTCGGCAGGATGAATTTGAGTCTTGAGGATATCCCCGGCATCCCGGATGATTCGAAGGTATGCCAGCTTTCATCCCGCTGTTCGGTTTTTATGAAAAGCGACTGCACCCATAAACTCAATAAAAATGAAGCGACGAAAGAGGATATCGTCGTGTCGCTTTCCGATGTAATGGCGACAAAGGTGATCGACTTTCTCAAAAGGGCCCGAGTATCAAGCGGCCGGGTCCTCTTAACGGGCGGTGTTACACACAACAAATTCATCATCAGGTTTATAAAAAAGCGTTTCCCGACCATAGATTTTATAGTGCCGGAAACAGCCCCTTATTTTGAAGCCTATGGGGCCGCCATCCTTGCCAGAAAAGCCGGAAGCATCATGCCTCCCGCCGGCAGGCTGATCAAACAGAACCGGATTTATTATGAAAGATACCCCGGCCTCTTAACCTCACACGGGAAGGTCACTTTCATTCCTTCCAGAAAAGGGAAAGTTAAAGACGGCCATGAATACATCCTGGGCGTCGACGGCGGGTCCACTACTACTAAAATCTGCCTGATCGATATTGAGACAAATGAGATAACCGCCTCGCATTATGACAGGACGCACGGCGATCCCGTCGCCGCGCTCAAAAAATGCCTGTCTGAGGTAAATAAACAGATAAAAGCGGATATCGGCGATAAAAAGATCAAAATCTCTCTGGCTTCGGCGACCGGTTCATCCAGGGAAATACTGGGCGTATTTCTGGAAACTCCCGCCGTCTATAACGAAATCATCGCGCACGCGGCCGGCACGACTTATTATAATCAGGAGATCGATACTATTTTCGAGATCGGCGGCCAGGACGCCAAATACACCCTTTTAAAGAACAAGGTGCCCATCGATTACGCGATGAATGAGGCATGCTCGGCCGGCACAGGGTCTTTCCTGGAGGAATCCGCCTCCGGCGACCTGAATATCAAAGAGGCGCGGGATATCGGCGGCATAGCCGTAAAAGCGGAGGCCCCGCTGAAATTCGGCGAGCACTGCTCGGCTTTTATCAACTCCGACATCCGTAAAGCGATACAGCAGGGCGCAACTAAGGAAGACATCACCGCGGGTATTGTTTTTTCCATCGTATCCAATTACCTGAACCGCGTCGTGGGCAACAGGACCATCGGCAGTAAAATTTCCCTGCAGGGAGGCGTCGCCAGGAACCAGGCCGTACCGCTGGCTTTCGCGATGCTTCTCAATAAGGATATTCTTGTGCCGCCGGACCCTGAGCTGATGGGGTGCTTTGGGGTCGGCATTCTGGCAAAGCAGAAATACAATGACGGCATCCTGGAGAAAACTTCTTTCGATATAGATAAAATAATCAATACCGAAATCATTTATGAAAGGGAATTCAAGTGCGGCGCCTGCGATAATTACTGCCCGATCAAAGTGCTGAAGGTCAACGAACATAAATATATGTTCGGAGGCAGATGCAATAAATACACCAATCTCAGGAAAAACGCCCCAGTCAATGAAAGCACGGCGAAAGATTATATCGCGATGCGGTCGGAGCTTTTATTCTTTGAATGCGCCCCGAAGCATGAAGAATTGAATAAAAAACGCGGTTTTACCATCGGCATCCCGAAGGTCTTTTCAGTCCATACTCTTTATCCGCTCTACGCATGGTTTTTCATGAACTCGGCATTGAAACGGTCCTTTCTAAAAACATCTCTCATGAAGGCACTTCCCGGATTGAAAGCGCGTACTGCTACCCCGCGGAGATCGCCCATGGCGCGTTTCAGGACATGATCGACCAGGGAACGGATTATATATTCCTTCCTCATTTTAAATTCATGCCCAGTTATGAAAAGACTGTCCATGCGAACTTCTGCCCGATCACACAGGCGCTGCCCTATTATCTTAAAAAAGCCTTTTCAGAAATACCCTCTGGAAAAATACTCTCCCCTGTTATTTCATTCAATAAAGGTCTTGAAAGCGGTGAGGATTCTTTTATCGAATTGGCCGGAAATCTCGGTATCGGCATTTCCGAAGCAGTTAAAGCATTTCAGAAAGCCGTTAAAAAACAGAAGAAGTTTTTAGAAAAAGCGTCGGCCCTCGGCCTGGAAGCGCTGGAAGAATCGAGAAAATCGGATAAGCCTGTAATAGCCGTCCTCGGCAGGCCTTATAACGCCTTCACCCCCGAAGCCAACATGAGCATACCGAGGAAATTCACCAGCCGCGGCTTTACGGTTGTCCCTTTTGACATACTCCCTTTCCATGACGAGGAAATTTACGATAATATGTACTGGTATTACGGCCAGCAGAACATCAAGTCCGGCCGGTTTATAAAAAAAGAACCCAATATCTATCTGACATATATCACCAATTTTTCATGCGCTCCCGATTCATTCCTTCTGCATTATATAAAGTGGACCATGGGCGTAAAGCCATTTCTGGTGCTTGAGCTTGACTCCCACACGGCCGACGCCGGGGTAGATACGCGGGTGGAAGCCTTTCTGGATATCATAGACGGCTACAAATCAAAGTTGAAGTATTTAAAGGATGAAAAATACGATAACGGGCTCAGATTTATAAACAATGGAAAAGATGAGTTTCATATAAAAAATATCCTAACCGGCGAAAAAATTAAAATAAGGAATAATCCCGGAACAAAGCTTCTTCTTCCGAACATGGGCAGGCTTTCCGCCGAGTTCATCGCGGCCGCCAGCAGAGGAAGCGGCTATAACGCCGAAGCGCTGCCCGTGGCCGACATTCATACGCTTCAACTGGCAAGAAACCTTGCCTCCGGCAAGGAATGCGTGCCTTCCCTCCTCGTGCTGGGAAGCGTACTGCAGTTTATAAATTCCCCCGGATACAAAAAAGACGAAATATACCTGGTGTTCATTCCGATCACAACAGGCCCATGCCGCACAGGGCAGTATTATATATTCTATGAAAACCTTTTCAGGGACCTCAGAATAGACAATGTCGTATTCCTGACCTTAAGTTCAGATAATTCATACAATGAGCTCGGCCCGAATTTTTCAAGAAACGGTTGGTGGTCAATGATCGTTGCCGATTATATGAAGGATATAGAGATAACCCTCAGGACTTGCGCCCGGGACCCTGTTGATGCCATGAGAAAATATGACGAACTCTGGCGCTCCATGGTTTCAATAGCTGAAAAAGATATGTCCAAGATTATCCCCACGCTTAAGAAAACAGCGATGGAACTGCAAAAAATCCCTCTTAAAAAGAAGCCGGAAGAATGCCCGAAGGTCCTGATAGTCGGCGAAATATATGTCAGGCGTGATGATTTTGCCGTTGATGAACTGATCCGGCTTTTCAGTAAAAAAGGCATTATCGGTAAAATATCCGGAATTACGGAATGGATTTATTACTGTGATTATGTCAGGGAATATCAAATAAAAAAAGAGCTGAAAAAAGAAAAATTCATCCGGAAAATATTTTCAAAACCATTGAGGAACTTGGTTTTTTACAAAATCGAACAGCTTTATAAGCATTTTGTTGATTATAAAATCAGAAAAGCCCTGGATGAAAGCAGGCTCCTGCCGCATTATCCCCGCAGCATGTATAAGATCATGAATAACGCCAATAATATCTTTGTCGCGGGCGAGCTTAATTCAGAAATTTCAGTATCAAGCGGCGCCGCCGTTACGGCCATGCTGGAAGACTATTCCGGGATCGTTAATACCTATCCCTTCGCCTGCCTGATTGGAAGGGTCATAGAAGGTCTCATCACGCCCTATTTCAGGGAAAAAAGAATGCCTGTCCTTTCAGTGGAAATTGACGGCAACCTTTTACCCCCGACAATTATCAATAAACTCGATATCTTCATGCTGAACGTCCTCCGCTACCGCTCAAACCCCGATGCAGAAGACCTGATAGAGAAAGAGGAAGAATAACACTTCAAAAATAGCCACAGAATGACGCAGAAAAACACTGAATATTTATAAAATCACTTATTAGCTTAGATAATTCCTCATAACATTTATTATTGAAGTCCTATTTCAGTGTTAATCCGTGAAATTCTGTGGCCAAATTATTTTTTCATTTTATGATATGAGCAAGCAATTACTTATCCATAGAAATTAATGATTGAATTAGAAAGGAAAATCCTTTGAAGAATCCTTTTTATTTTCCAAAAGCTTTGTTTCCTTCTTTTTTTCAGCGATTTTATGGACAGGATTTCCGTCGACATAAATCGCTTTATTCGGGCGGGCCGGGCAGACAAATTCGCAGGCGCCGCATCCGATGCAAATCTTGGTATCCGTTTCAGGGGCATGAAGGTCCTTTTTGTAAGGTACCAGGTAAACGGCACTGGTCGGGCAGTATTCCGCGCAGATCCCGCAATGCTTGTCATCGGCGTAAACAATGCAGATTTTTTTGTTTAAATTGACCGTGCCGAGCTGGGTCAGCTTTTTTTCAGCAAGAGGAAGCTCCTTCAGCGCGCCTGTGGGACAAACGCCGGTACAGACAGCGCATTCGTAATTGCAGAAGCTCGAGTCGTAATCCATCATGGGCTGGAAAATGCCGGAAAGACCGTACTGCATCAGCGCCGGTTTGATCACATGGGTCGGGCAGGCCGTCACGCAGACATGGCATGCCGAGCAGTTTTCGGTAAAATGAGAGATACTTCCGCCGCCGGGAGGTATTACAGGATATTTCCTTTTTACAGGCAATAAGGGTGTTATAGACTCCGCTATGGATCTGTTAAAAATAAATGGCAATAAGAGAAAAACGGCCGAGCCTTTGAGCATTGTTGATAAGGCTTCTCTTCTGACGGTGTCAACAGCTTTTTCTTTTTTTAAAGATTCATGAAATTGAAAACGGATGGCTTGTTTAGGACATGCGTCCAGGCAGTTATAGCAGTGGACACAGCGGCTGAAATCAAGCGCCCTGTTTTTGACGTCGATACATTCGGCCGGGCATACTTTTTCACAGAGTAAACACCCCGTGCATTCTTTTTCTACAAACCGGAGCTTCCAGATTGAAAAACGTGAAAAGAGGGAGAGCAGTGCGCCTGCCGGGCAGAACATATTGCAGTAAAACCTTCCCCTGAAAGCGGACAAAAAGAAAAGAAAAATGATGCATACCCCTGTCAGGATTAAAATGCTTCCTTCAATCCTATGAAGAGGATAATTTGACGAAATATAGATATGAAACTGGAGCAGTATTTTAGAACTCATATTGAAAATGAATACCGCCATTGGTTTGATAAGATTAGCGGCAATCCGGCCGAAAAAGCTGAAAGGTTCAAGAAAGTTAAGAAAAATAAGACTGCCGGAAACATAAAGAACTGCTGTGACCGTAAGTACAGTATATCTGATGATATTCCGGGCTTTATGAAAAGAGAAGAATCTCTTTTTAAAGACCCTATTCCTGGCAGAGATAAATAGATCCTGAAGCGTGCCGAGCGGACAGAGCGACGAGCAGTAGAACCGGCCGAATAGAACCGTTAATACAAGGATCAGACCCAGACCGGCTAAGGCGGTCATACCGCCGCCGATTATTTTTAAAATGGATGGAATAAACTGCAGGCCTGCCAATAAACCTATTGACCAGGTAATGCCGTTCAACAGGCCTAAAAACAGCAATGTATATAAGATTAGAAATATCAAAGATATCAACAGTCTAATTTTTTTCAAATAAAAAACCTTCAGAGTGAAATCTTCTGGATCTTCAACTGGGCCAGGTCGCTGTTTCCGAGCAGCTTCTTTTCCGCCGCCCTTTTAATATAACCGATATTCATAGGATTTGTACCGAATATCTTTGCGGCCGCGACATCCGCCGCCAGCATATCCGTGGAAACCAGCAGATTCTTAAAAAGCTTGACATCCCCCTTTGAAAATCCCCGCGGCCCGTTTGTCGCAAGAACAGCATAAGCGTCCACCACCGTCAGATCCGGCTTGCGGATGAGCGGGCAATCGGCTATGCACTGTTCCAGATCGCTCCTGTGCCAGAATCTCCTGTCCCATACCACGCCCATATAGTTTTTCATTCCGATTGTCAGCTGTGTCGAACCATGGCTTTTCAGCACCGGAACATTAATGAATACATTGGCGTCCATAAAGGTCTCATGAAAATCAGCGCTCTGCAGAAGAGATGCCCCGGGAATTTTTGCTGTTTTATAATAGCTGGGGCTGTTTGCCACCATCACGCCCCCGGCGTTTTTTACGGCGTCTTCGATGCCGCTTAATTTATAGCATGACTGCCAGGAATCGCAGGAATTATCAAAAACATAAACTTTCTTAGCTCCGGCATCCAGGCAATGCTTGATGACCTGAGCGACCAGTTTCGGATTGGTATTGGCCGCGCGTTCTGGTGAAACGGCCCAGCCGATATTCGGCTTAACAAGAACAGTCTGTCCGGCCTTGACGAAATTCTTCATGCCGCCCATTTCTTTCATCGCCGCGTCGAACATGACTTCCGGTTCACCGCCTTTTACTGCCACCATATCATAAGCGCTCTTCAGGGAATCGGCTTCCAGCCCGAAGACCGGATTAAAGTCCTTTAAAAGAAAGGCGGCGCCTGCCGCAAGACCGTATTTTACTGTGTTTTTTAAAAATTCCCTTCTATCCATAAAACACCTCTGCTCTTATTAATCAAATTATCCCGATTGCAATATGAAATTTTATCATTATTTTTTTAATTTGTAAATCATCCTTTTGTATTATTTTACATATAAGGTTATGCAATGCTTTTAGAAGCTGAAACATTTATCACAACAGATATCTCTCCTGTAAAAAGTAATTATTTTTTATCGATGTGGTGATAAAATAATCTTTCCGTTTAAGGATTTTATGCTTATACTGTTATATAATTTTATATTATATTCATGCCTGAATTGAATGGTTTTTTCTTTATTTATCTGCAGTATATACTTAGGGGCATTTTTCTAATAAAACCGCTCTATTCCGGTCATATTTTATTAATGAAGATTTCAAAATAGTATTGACTATTTTTTAAATTAGAGGTAGAATTGAAATCATTTTAAATTATCTGTCATGGACTTTAATCTTTTTATAAACAGGCTTAACTGGGCGTTACAATATCTATGTCATTATAAATATTTTATAAGGAGGAACAGCCATGAAAAGTAAAATTTGGCGTATTGTTGCTTTACTTATTTGCGCATCTTTAGTCACGACTGTCATGATTTCTTGTGCGAAGAACAAGAAAACCGAAAAGAAGCTGGAAATCTTCAGCTGGTGGACAGCAGGCGGAGAGGCTGACGGTTTGAATGAGATGTTCAAGATTTACAAGGCTAAAAATCCTGACATCGAAATCGTTAATGCAACTGTCGCCGGCGGAGCCGGGATGAACGCGAAAGCCGTACTCGCGACCAGAATGCAGGGCGGAGACCCGCCGGATTCATTCCAGGTCCATGCAGGTCATGAACTGATCGATTCATGGGTAGCGGCTGGAAAAATGGAACCCATTACTTTCATATTCAGCAGTAATAATTTCCTCAGCGCTTATCCTAAAGGCGTCATTGACATTATTTCCTTCAATGGAGAGATTTACAGCGTGCCGGTGAATATTCACAGGGCCAATGTATTATGGTACAACAAAAAAGTATTCAAAGACAACAAGCTGAACGTCCCCAACTCGCTGGAAGACTTTTTTGCCGCCGCTGAAAAGCTGAAAAAGAAAGGAATTACCCCGCTGGCATTGGGCGATAACGGCATCTGGTCAGCCACACAATTGTTTGAGACTGTTTTACTGGCAAAACTTGGAGCGGACGGCTACAAGGGTTTATGGACCGGTAAAACGGCATGGGATTCAGCCGGTGTTAAAGACGCAATCGCGGCTTTCATTAAAATGCTCGGCTATGTCAACGCAGACCATGCCGCTCTGAGCTGGGACGCAGCCGCGCAGTATGTGTCCGACGGAAAAGCCGCTATGACCGTTATGGGAGACTGGGCTGAAGGCTACTTTAAATCCAAAGGCCTCAACCCTGATGTGGACTTCGGCTGGGCTCCTTCTCCCGGCACAAAAGGATCCTATGATATGCTGTCCGATTCTTTCGGCCTTCCCAAGGGCGCTCCCCACAGGGATAACGCCATTAAATGGCTGACAGTCTGCGCTTCCAAAGATGGTCAGGACGCATTCAATCCCAAGAAAGGGTCCATCCCCAGCAGAATGGATGGAGATAAGAGCCTTTATGACAAATATCTCCAGTCTTCAATGGCCGATTTCGCAAATAACAATATCGTACCGAGTTGTGCTCATGGCGCTGCCGCAGCTGAAAGCTGGGTAACGATGATAAACGATGTGATGACTCTGCTCGTTACAGAAAAGAATGTTGATAAGGCTGTTGAAGGTTTTGTCAACGCGGCCAAGAAATCTCTAAAGTAAGTCAGTATAGACAAACAGCGGACATTTATGCGATGTCCGCTGTTTTTTTTAAAATCAAAATATTATATACAGGCAGCTGATTATGTTCCGTTCAAAAAAAGAATTCTATACCGCTTTTTTTACCCTTCTTCCTTCCGTGGTTACGCTTCTTGTCTTTGTTTACGGGTTTATTCTATGGACGATACGGGTTTCTTTTTCAAAATGGGTGGGTGTTGAACCAAATTTTACATTTAACGGTTTATCCAATTACATTGATATTTTTTCAAGCCGCAGGTTCCAGATCGACCTCTGGAACACCTTCTATTTTACCCTCTTTTTTCTGCTTGTCTGCGTTTTCGCAGGATTGATGCTGGCTATTTTCTTAGACAGGAAATTAAAGGGCGAGAGTATCTTCAGGAATATTTTCCTCTTTCCGATGGCTTTATCTTTTGTAGTGACAGGCATAGTCTGGAAATGGATTTTCACACCCTCCACAGGTATAAATTTACTGTTAACTAACATAGGTCTTTCAAAACTGACCTGGGGATGGTTTACTCAGCCTTTTCAATTTCTCCACTTTCATGTAGCCCTTATCCCGGTGATCATAGCCGCTTCATGGCAATTAACCGGATATACAATGGCCATGTATCTTGCCGGCCTGACGGGAATCCCGCTTGAACTTAAGGAAGCGGCGCGTATAGATGGAGCGTCGGAGTTTAAGATGTACCGTTATGTCATTATTCCCATGCTCCGCCCGATCACTCTGAGCGTATTGATCGTTCTGGGCCATATTTCACTCAAAATATTCGACCTTGTTTACACAATGACCGGTTCCGGTCCCGCTTTTGCCACGGATGTGCCGGGTATCAATATGTTTGAAATAACCTTCAGGGGAAACCGCTACGGAGAAGGCGCGGCAATCGCCGTCATTATGTTTATTATGGTCGCGGTAATAATAGTTCCCTATCTCTATAACAGCCTGAAAAAGGAGAAAAGTAAATGAAACCGAAAGGCTATGAGGCTAAAAAGATTATCTCCCGGGCTATTCTTTATATGATTTTGACATTAGCGGCTCTTTATTTTCTGCTCCCGATTTATGTGCTTCTGGTTACAGGTTTGAAAAGTTTTAAGGAAGTCAATCTCATGACGATGTGGTCTCTTCCAAAGGAAATTACCATAGATTCATTCGTCAAAGCCCTGGAAAAACTGGCCCCCAACCTGATGAACAGCTTCTACCTGACAATACCGGCAACAATTATCTCGGCATTCATCGGCTCCGTTAACGGCTATATACTTTCAAAGTGGAAGTTCAGGGGCGCGGATATCATTTTCCCTTTTATCCTCTTTGGAATGTTCATACCTTACCAGAGCATCCTGATCCCGCTGGTCCAGTTCCTCAGAATGATCCATCTTTACGGGACGATCCCTGGTCTTATCCTGACCCATGTCATCTACGGCATACCGATTACCACGCTGATTTTCAGGAATTATTTCGCCGAGGTCCCGAATGAACTGATTGAAGCGAGCATGATTGACGGCTGCGGTATGTACGGGGTCTTTTTTAAGATCCTGCTGCCGATTTCCGCGCCCGGTTTCGTTGTCGTCATCATCTGGCAGTTTACAAACATATGGAACGAGTTTCTATTCGCAGTCACCATCACTCCCAACCAGAGCCTTCAGCCTATTACTGTGGCCCTGCAGAACCTGGCCGGAAGCCAGATCGTGGAATGGAACGTTCAGATGGCCGGGGCTTTGATAGCAGCTCTTCCCACATTGATCATTTATATCGTCCTGGGCAAGTTTTTCATTAGAGGGCTCCTGGCGGGCTCGGTCAAAGCTTAATACTTCTTTTTTTGACAATTATTGAAACGAAGAGTAAAGTATAACCGATATGGAATTTAATAATATTATCAGTTGATTATAAAAAATCCTTTCGTTTTTTTACGGATTTTTGTTCTTTTTCCAAGAAAAAAAGTTTCGTTTTTTTAGTAATTTAAGGTGTCTATATATTATGAATAAAAAGAAGGGGGCTTTTTAGTTCATGATAAGGAACTGAACATGAAAGATTTTAATTTGATCAAGGATGATTTTTACAAAAACAATTTGTTTAAAAATATTTCCAAACAGAAGGAAATACCGGTCCTCATCCTTTTTAAACACAAACAGTACAATGCAAGGATGCTCTTTGATTATAAAAAGGGAAACAATCCTTATTTAAACAGCAATAGTGAAATAATCCCGTTTTCAAACGGTGAAAAAATACAAATATCGTTTTTTTATAAAGACATCTTTTTTACTTTTGAGACAGCTATTATTGATTCATCCGAAAGCACTTATCATATTCAGATGCCTTCCATGATCCATACTTCATCTAAAAGAATGATCAGCCGCTATACATTCGATGAAACTGTAAATAATTCTGTTTCTTTTCCAAACCGTCCTGAATTATTCAAGTTAATTGATATCAGTACCGGCGGTATTTCCTTTATTTCAGAGGAAAAATTTCTCCATAAAAATGAAATCGTCAGAAACATATTGATCAAAATAAATGATGACCTTGAGGTTTATACTGACGCGGCCGTGGTACACATTAAAACGATTAAAAGCGAATTAATTTACGGATTGACTTTTCATCAGATGGATTGGCCGGCCTACAGGAAAATCTTTGCCTTTATTTTCAATAAAAAATATCCTAATTTAAAGCTTTTAAGCGAGTTTTCAAATGATGAGGTAATTCATCTCTATGAAGAATCCCGCCATATCAGCCTGAAATCGAAGGATGAAGCCGATCAATCCTTTTTTAATATAGTCCGGAACCTTGCCAAAATAAAAAACAATCCCATGCTCGCGTTCAACCTGGTGTATCAAAAAAGCGGTAAACTGCTCACGATCGGCTCCTCTATCAGAATCTATAACCGGAGTTTTTTAGGCCAGCCGCTCCTCACCGCTCCGGGCGTTACTCTCAATCCCAGGGCAAAAACCGATGTCTATATCGGATTGGCGGACTTCATACTGAGCCATCCCTATTTTAGATATTATATTACCTATATAATCAGGGATTATGAATGGCATCACGATATTTTTAAAAACATGAACGGATTGATCCATAACCGCGGCAAATTCATTTTTGATGAATTACAGCTATTTGAATGCGATATGGATAAGATGGAATTACCGGACCAATCCGCGGATTTTGAAGCCGAAGTTCTGGACAATCCGGAAGAATTTATCCGTTATTGCGAAGAGAAAATGCCGGTCCTGGAAGTTCAAAGTTATAACTATGATATTGATAATTTTGATCTTGAAGCGACAAGCCAGATATACCAGATCCTGGATTTTTATCTGACAAGAAGATTATGGAGGATCAAAAAAAATAACCGAACGACAGCTTTTGCCGTGGCTGAATCATTTCAGAATGATATTACAATCAATAATATAATGGATTCCTGCAAATTATATTTTATAGAAGGCATCGAGGACATTCAAGAGGTATTAAAAACCGTACTGCCGGTTGTTTCACAGTTCTACAGTCATTATCAAAAAAGAATTTTTAATATCATGTTTAAAATACAAAAGAAAGTAATACAGCCGGTTGAACTGCCCGGATTATATAATAAAGGTCCTCTCAGCAGAGTGTTAATGAACAGGGATGGTCTCTCTCTCTATAAAAACCTGATGAAGGCTAATTTTGAGTATTACACAAAGTATTACCCTCTCAGCCATCCCCAGAAAGGGATCTGGTATATCGAAAAAATGTATCCGAATACCAGTATCGGGAATATTGCCGGGACAATAAGATTCAAAAGTAATTTTGATTTCAGCATAATAGAAAAAGCTCTTAATATTGCGATTGAAAAAAACGATGCTTTACGTCTCAGAATAACAGGAGAAGAAGGAGAACCAAAGCAGTATATAGCGGATTATCAATATAAAAGCTTTACCGTTCATGATTTCTGTGATAAAGATAAGAGCGAACTTTATCAATGGGAAGATGAAATGACTAAAATCCCATTTGATTTAATCAATTCGGATTTATTTTATTTCGCACTGATTAAAATCAGTCAGACCGAGGTTGGTATTTATGCAAAATTTCATCATTTAATCGCCGATGCATGGACAATTATGCTCCTGGCGGAACAGGTTTTCGGTTATTGTACCAGATTATTAAATAAAGAAGAGATATCACAGGATAATATGCCTTCTTATATTGATTATATTTTAAAAGAGGAAGAATATAAATATTCAAAAGTATTTGAGGACGATAAAAAATTCTGGAATGAGAAATTCGCATCAATTCCGGAAGGCATGCACTTTAAACCGAGAAGTACATATTTTACAAGCACAGAGGCTGTGCGAAAAACATTTATTATTCCAAGTAATTTAGCTAATAATATCTATCATTACTGCAAAAAAACCAATATCTCTGTTCAAACTCTTTTTTTGTCCATTCTCATAGTATATATAAGCCGCGTGACTATGAAAAACGACATTTCAATCGGCACTCCTGTATTAAACCGTTCCAGCGCAAAGGACAAAGAGACCGCCGGCATGTTCATCAGCCCCATTCCTGTCAGATTGGAAATAAAAAGTGAAATGGATTT
Organism: uncultured Spirochaetota bacterium; assembly: GCA_963835575.1. GTDB lineage: Bacteria > Spirochaetota > Brevinematia > Brevinematales > JAOACQ01 > CAVYGN01. The sequence continues at coordinate 1,376,054 of CAWIGG010000002.1, forward strand.
TACCTCATTCGCTCAGTATGTACTAAAAGAATGGTATTTATATCTCAAACATCAAAAATATCCGTATGAGCTGCTTTTAAAGGAATTCCGCGACAGACACAAATTGGCTGAAAATCTGTATGATGTCACTATGTCCTATCAAAACGCAAAATTTACCGTCGGCAAATATGTGGAGGAATATACGGCACGCTGGCATCCCTATCATCACCAGCCTGAATTATTGAATATACATATTAACGACCGTGAGGATAACAATCAATTCATTATTAATATTGATTATCTTAAAGAACTCTTCACACCTTCTGAAATAGAAGAATTGTATCAACATATGTTAAATCTTATGAATGACGCTATTGAAAACCCCGATAAAAAAACCTGCGATCTGGAGATGCTCTCTGAATCCGAAAAAAAACAGCTTTTATTTGATTTTAATAATACTGAGGCATATTATCCAAAACGTAAAACAATACACCAGTTATTTGAGGAATGCGCCGATAAAAACCCGGATCATACCGCTGTGGTTTTTGAAAACCAGGAATTGACATACCGTGAGCTGGACAACAGGGCAAATCAACTGGCGCAATATCTATTGACTGAGAATAATATTCAGCCGGAAATGCCTGTAGGGATTTTAACAGATAATTCCTTATTCCAGGTCATAGCCATCCTGGGAATATTGAAAACCGGAGGCGCTTATATTCCAATTTTTCCAGATAATCCGGAAGAACGGATAAAAATGATTGTCAATGATTCCTCCATCAGTATTCTGGTTTCCACAAAAGCATTTATCGGAATTTTAAACTCTCTGCAGGAGGATTGCCCCTCTTTTAAAGCCTATTTATGTCTGGATGATGAAAATGATAATACTGATATACTGTCAATAAAGAAAAAATCAGTAAATAATGATAAGAAAATAAAAATTCGGCATGGACTTAAAGAGTTAAACCGGTTTAATTTTGACAGGCCTTCGGTAAAACTAAACCTTAATAATTTGGCATATATAATTTATACATCAGGCACAACCGGCAATCCGAAAGGCGTCATGATTGAGCACAAAAGCATTTCCAGAACCATCCAGTGGAGAAGTCGGGAATACAAGCTGGGCCAGAAAGACGTTATCCTCCAGCTTTTTTCCTATTCGTTTGACGGTTTTTTAACCAGCTTTTTTACTCCCATTATATCCGGTTCAAAAGTATTTCTTTTAAATAATTCCGAAGTCAAGGACCCCTTATGCATAAAAGAATATATTGCCGCAAAAAAAATCACGCATTTTATCATAATACCAACTTTATTCTCGGCTCTTTTGGATTTATTGACCCGTGAAGAAACACAATATTTAAAAATTGTCACCCTCGCCGGTGAAAAAACAAATCCTTCCTTAATTAACAAATTTAAAGAAAAAAAATTCCATTTTGAATTAGTAAATGAATACGGCCCCACAGAAAACTCAGTCGTTTCAACCATCTTAAGAAATATGCAAAGTGCGGACAATATAACAATAGGGAAACCCGTTGCAGATACTAATATTTATATTTTAAACCGTTATAATCAATTACAGCCTATAGGATTGGCCGGAGAGTTGTGCCTGTCGGGAAAGCGCCTTGCCAGGGATTATTTAAACCGTCCAGAATTGTCAGCCGATAAATTTATTCCCAATCCGTACAGGAAGAATGAAAGACTGTATAAAACCGGAGACCAGGTACAATGGCGCAGCGATGGAAATATCGAGTATCTGGGAAGGATTGATAACCAGGTGAAATTAAGGGGTTTCAGGATAGAATTGGAGGAAATAGAAAACCAATTGTTAAAGAATGAAAATGTTAATGAGACGGCTGTTATTGCTGTTGAAAATAATGCCGGAGAAACGTCTCTCATCGCCTATTATGTTTCAAAAAATAATATATCCGCTTCAGAATTAAGAGAATATCTATCCCTTAAACTACCCTATTATATGATCCCGGCGAAATTTATTATGGTTGATAATATCCCGAGAACATCCAGCGGTAAAATTGATAATAAAGTACTGGAAATCTCTACGGAAACTCCATTAAAAGAAACAAATTATGCCGCACCTGAAAATGAAACAGAAAAAATATTGGTAAAAATCTGGGAAGAAGCTCTGGGTATCGAGAAAATCGGGATAAATGACGATTTTTTTGAATTGGGCGGCGATTCCATCAAAGCAATTCAAATCAGTTCCCGCCTTCAGGAATACGGCTTTAAATTAAGAATAAACGAAATGTTCCAGCATACTACAATTGCGGGGCTCCGGGATGAAATAAACAAATCCCAAGTAAATAAGATTGACGATAATATAATTACCGGAATTGTTGAACTGACTCCAATACAGAAATGGTTTTTCCAGAATAAATTCAAAAATAATCATTTTAATCAATCAGTAATGATATTTAACAAAGATGGATTTCTTGATGCGCTCTTAAGAAAACTATTCAGTAAAATGACCGAACATCATGATGCCTTACGAATGACCTATAATTACACAAAAGATACAGTCATTCAGCAGAATAGAGGCCTTGAAGAAGCAGAGTTTTTCACATTAAAACAATTTGATTTAAGAAAAGAACTTGATTTTTCAAAAAAGATCGCAGATGAAGCAAATATTATACAAACCAGTATAGACTTGACGCATGGACCTTTATTAATGGCCGGATTATTTAAAACGGTATCCGGCGATTATTTGCTTATAGTTATCCATCACCTGGTAGTTGATGGAGTTTCCTGGCGGATATTATTGGAAGATTTCATGCGCGGTTATTCACAAGCTCTCAAAAATGAAGATATCCGATTCCAAAATAAAACAACTTCCTTTAAAGAATGGGCCGGCAGGTTAAAGGAATATTCGGAAGGGTATGAGATACTCAACGAATTAACTTACTGGAAGCAGATTGAAGAGGTTCAAGTAAGACCTCTTCCGGTAGATCATGCCGCATCGCAAAACAAATATAAGGATTCTCATTCAATAAATTTAACTTTGTCCGAAACAGAAACGAATCTACTTCTCACAAAGGTCAATAAAGCCTATCAAACGGAAATAAACGATATATTGCTGACGGCATTAGGTTTGGCCGTAAAAGAATGGACAGGTGAAAATCTCTGCCTGTTTAATCTGGAGGGACATGGCCGTGAAGAAATATTAAAAAACCTGGATGTTACAAGAACTGTGGGCTGGTTTACTTCGATTTACCCTGTTTTGCTGAAAATGAACCTGCATGGATTATCTAAACAAATAAAATCAGTAAAGGAAAACCTGAGGAATATTCCTAATAAAGGGATCGGTTATGGAATACTGAAGTATCTCACACCGGCAGAAAAAAAGGAAAGACTGGAATTTACAGTTATTCCTGAAATCGGCTTTCTTTTTTTAGGGGAACTCGGACAGGAAAGTTATATGAAAAATATTTATGATGTATCTCTTGTTCCCGCCAAGCAATCCATCAGTCCGGATTTTGACAGGCAGTCAAAATTGGAGATCGACAGTATGATTATTTCAAAGAAATTAGTATTTAACTTTAATTACAATAAAAAAGAATACGATCAAACGACTATTCAAAAATTAGTTGTTAGTTATAAAATGAATTTATTAAAAATAATCAAGCATTGTGTTTCAAAAGAGAGCCGGTTAAAATCAATAGAAAGAGTTGATAGTCAATTAAAAATAGAGTATGTTTCAGACAAACTGTATTTCAAGAATGTTATGATAACAGGCTCGACCGGCTTACTGGGCGCTCATTTATTAAATGAATTAGTAAACACAACCGAAGCCGATATCTATTGTCTGGTACGGGGGGAAAATTTAAAAGATGCCGAAAACAGACTGGTTAAGACATTAAAATTTTATTTTAATGATGAATTGGACAAATTATTTAATAATAGAATATTTGTATTAAATGGGGATATTACTCTGGATCGTCTGGGTTTATCTGAGGCTGATTATAATCAAATCGGCGGAAAAATAGATATTGTTTTTCATACTGCGGCCTTAGTCAAGCATTATGGACAATACACGGAATTTGTGAAGGTGAATGTATCTGGAACAGAAAATATAGTCCGGTTTTCAAACAATTTCCATAAGAGAATAATTTATATTTCTACAACCAGGGTTTCGGGAACCTTATTAAAGCAGAAAACCGATAACCTTCATTTTACAGAAAACGATTTCGACATCGGTCAGAATTATCAAGAAAGTGTTTATGTGAAAAGCAAATTTGAAGCGGAAAAAATAGTTGCGGATGCTGTACATACCGGCCTGCAGGCTGTTGTTATGAGAGTCGGAAATCTTACAGGCAGATTTTCGGACGGACTATTTCAACAGAATATAAAAGATAATATGAATTATAATGTCATAAAATCCATATTGATACTGGGAGCTATCCCTGAAGAATTATCCGGAATTGACATGGAATTCACCCCAGTTGATTTATGCAGCAAAGCTATATTGAAAATATCAACAATAAAAGAATCTTATGGGAAAAAATACCATATATTCAACCATCATTACATCACAACCATTAATTTCCTGAATATGATAAAAGAATTGAATTATAAAGTGAAAATATTAAAAAAAAGTGGCTTTCAAAATTATATCCGCGACCTTTCTCAAACCGGTGATAAAAAGGAAGAAGTCAATTACCTGAAAAATGTTTTTGAATATGAAAAATTACTTGACGACCATTATAAAGTGCAAATTGAATCCGGAATCACACAGGAATTCCTGAAAAGAACCGGTTTTGAATGGCCTGAAGTTAACAGGGATTATATTTTAAAAATCATTCAATATATGCAGAAGACCGGTTTTTTAAAACCATGAGTTTTTAGATATGAATTTGTTTTACAAACTCTTCTGACGGTATTTTTTTCTCAAAACCAAATCCTGCCGAAATTTCGCTCAAAAGAGAAGCCGCTTCCTGAGCCGAGCCTTTTTTTAAAAGATTGAGAGTAAGTTTATGCCTTAAACGGAAAATTGCTTTAAGTTTGGAATCTCCCAGACTGATATTGAAATAAGCATTTTCATTTGAATAAGCATAGGGAATCTCGGTGACCATTTCAAAAAGCTTATAGCAATATTCCAGGGCCTTTTTGGAATTCATTGAATAGTGAGACCAATTTTCCATAATACCCTCGATTTTCCATTTCAATCGGTATTCGGGTAATGAAAGTTCGCTGACAGGTGAAATAATTAATGGGAAAAGAATATAATTTGTCATCCTGGTTTCTAGGCTGTTCAGAAATAATGCCGTATTTTTAATTGTAGCCTCATTCTCACCCGGAAATCCGACAATCAATGATAGAAATACGGCAATATTGGCTTTATCCAGAAGCTCAATCCCCGTTTTTGCGGCTGAAAGGTCCAGTTTTTTATTCATTCTCTCAAGCTGGGATTGGTCTCCGGATTCAAGCCCTATCCATGAAGTCATTAAACCGGATTCTTTTATCAGATCAATGTTATCACTGTTAATTGATGCCGCCCGCATAAATCCCGACCACATAATGGAGCATTTCAAGTCGATAAAAGCCCCGCAAAGCTCTTTAGTTCGCTGTTGATTGTATAAACAATTGTCGTCTGTCAGATATAATATATTGGGTTTATTATTTAAATTATTCCTGTTTTTTATCAGTTCAATTTCCTTTTTTATGCTTTCAACCGACCTTAAAAACAGCTTCGGATACAGGAACCAGAAGTCGCAGAACTTGCATCTATATGGACAACCGATGGAAGTGCGGATGGGAACTTTGAGCGGAAGATTTTCAACCAGGTCCCACCGTGTAATATCCTCATTATAGTCTACAGTTTCGTTTTCATGCTTTGTAAAAAAAAATATTCCGCTTTTATCCGGAATTGCAATATTAGGTATATCTGCATACTTCGCTTTTTTTCCTTTATTAAATTCATCCAGCAGGGGAAACAAACTGGAACTGCCATGAGGAGAAACAATGAGAATATCTGCGGGAATTTCATTTTTGTCGCATGGAAAAAGGACATAATTTTTGTTTTCATCAGACCAATTATTTATTTCGTCAGAGGACTGAAATTCCCCGTATATGCAGTAGCTTTTCCATAAAAATATACCGCCGATTATTATAAACACATCCGGAAGAGTTTTTCTAACATCTTTGACTAATTCAGAAAGCGTATCTTTTCTTCTTAATCATGGTCGTTGAAATGCAGCTACAGCCGCCCCTTTTTTTTGCAGTTGTTCCAGAGATTCTTTTTCAGTGTCAGACAATAGCATAGTGTCATATCCGTGTGAATGAAGGAGCCCTTCCAGATAATAGCCGGCAGAAGGGACTGTTTCCTGAAGGGTGATAAGTCTCTGAGCAGGTATTTTATATAAGTCATATGAGTTTTTGCATAGATTAAAAAGAAGCCGGATGCTCAGTTCATCCTGATTGATCTTCGGATTAAATTCCAGATTTATATTATTCATTTTCGGATCAGAAACAGGAGCGATAATACCTATGATATTCGGCATAATGATATTTTTCCTAATCTATATTAAAAACCATATAAGGCTAAGATCACTTTTTTAAAAATAATTAATCTTTACTATTGACATTATATTAAAAATTTATTTTTTTAGCAAAAATACCATACGTTTTTTAAACAAATTTAAAATAATTATTAAAATCTCTAAAACCCTTGTGTTTTTTCTTGAAATGATTATAATCAATAATGGCTTTAATAAAAGATCATACCATTATTAATTTTTTTATTAGTTAATAATATTTTCCGATAAATACACTCAAATTTAAATATACAGGTATTTATGGAGAAAGTATTAAATTATACTCTTATCAAACAAATCGGCGAAACCAGTAAATCAACAATTTATAAAGCAAAAAAAGATAGTGAAGACAAAACCGTTATCATCAAATCCTTGAATATCAGTTATCCTTCAGCTTCTGAAATAGCCCGGTTCAAGCAGGAATTCGAACTGGTCAGGAAACTGGATATTGACGGAATAATTAAAGTCATTGATATACTGGAGTTAAATGATAAATACTACATCATACAGGAAGATACAAACTACACTACTTTGAAAGCACTCATTAAAAATAATAAACTCGGCATACGGCAATTCCTTGAAATAGCCGTTCCACTTTCCGATATTCTGGGCAGCATTCATAAAAACAACATTATTCACAGGAATATAAAACCGCAAAATATCCTGATTGATGAAAAGAAAAAAAAAGTAAAGATAACAAACTTTAATATTGGAAATTTGCTGACCCATGAAAACGAGGAGATATATAATCCCTTTGTCATTGAAGAAACGCTGCCTTATATTTCTCCGGAGCAGACCGGCAGAATGAACCGGACTGTTGATTACAGAACGGATCTCTATTCTCTCGGCGTTACTTTTTATGAAATGTTGACCGGCAAAACTCCTTTTAAATCATCTGATCCTATGGAGATCATTCATTCGCATATCGCGAAAGCTCCTCCAAACCCGGCAAACATCGATCCTGCCATACCTGGGGTTATTTCGGAAATGGTCATTAAATTATTATCAAAGGGCGCGGAAGAAAGATATCAGAACAGCTTCGGCCTCCATGCGGATTTGCAGGATTGTTTGCATCAGCTTGATAATAAGGGTCAAATCGAGACATTTGAACTGGCAAAAAAGGATGTTTCCATAAAATTTAATATACCTCAGGGAATATTCGGAAGAGAGAAAGAGCTTTCAATTCTTATGGACGCATTTAAACGCATCAGCTCCGGAAAAAGCGAAATCATGCTGGTTTACGGCCAGCCGGGCATTGGGAAATCCCTCCTTATTAACGAAATTCACAAACCCATTGTGGAAAAAAGAGGCTACTTTATTTCGGGAAAATACGATCAATTCCGGAGGGATGTGCCCTACAGCACTCTTATCCAGGCATTTCAAAGCCTTGTCAGGCAAATAATCTCGGAATCCAGAGAAAAAATCAATATATGGAAAGAAATGTTATTAAAAGAACTGGGAAATAACGGCAGGATCATAACAGATGTGATACCGGAGGTCCAGCTTATCATCGGAGAGCAGAAGGAAATCCCGGTCCTGACGCCGGAGCAATCACAGAAACGGTTTAATATCGTATTCAAAAATTTTATCCGTGTTTTCGCAACAAAAGAACATCCCCTTGTCCTGTTTTTTGACGACATTCAGTGGGCGGATTACGCGAGTTTATTGTTTATTAAATCGATTATAACAGATCCGGATATTAATTATCTATTATTGATCGGATCATACCGGGATACTGATGTCAGTTCTTCCCACCCGTTGATGCTGATCATTGATCAAATTAAAAAGGAAGGTGCAGTTGTTAATAGTTTATCGGTTCCGCCGTTGGATATTCAATATGTGACTCAATTGATCATGAATTTTATGCGGATCAATGAGAATTTAACCCGCAAACTTTCCGAGCTCATTTATAAAAAAACAAACGGCAATCCTTTCTTTGTCAATCAGTTTTTAAAAACCCTTTATGATGAAAATTTAATTGAACTGGATTCTCTTAAAGGGTGGATATGGGACTTGGAAAAAATCAACAGGCTGCAGGTAACGGATAATGTTGTGGAGATGATGGCCGGAAAAATTAATAAACTTCCAAAACCAACTCAGGAGATAATAAAAATATGCTCCTGCATCGGCAACCGCTTCGAACTGGAAACCCTGTCTTCAATATTTGGGAAATCAATAGAAGAAACGCTTCATGACCTTTCTATAGCTATTGAAGAAGGTCTGGTCTATCTTTACGGCAATTTGTACCGTTTTTATCATGACAGGATTCAGGAAGGCGCTTATTCATTAATTTCTGAAAAGGAAAAAGCGGAACTGCATTACAGAATAGGAAAATTAACGCTGAAACATACTAAAAAGGAGGACCTCAAGGATAAAATCCTTTACATAGTCGATCAGCTCAACGCGGGGATTAGCTTAATCGCCTCGGAAGAAGGAAAGTTTGAGACGGCCCAATTGAATTTACAGGCCGGCGTTAAGGCCAAATCAGCGGCGGCTTATGAATCCGCACTCAATTACCTGAGAACCGGCATTAAACTGATGGGAGAAGACGGTTGGAAAAAACAATATGATCTGATCCTATCGCTTTATCTTGAAGCAGTGGAATCAGCCTATCTGAGTACTTACTATGAGGAAATGGAACGCCTGTCTGAAAAAGCCCTGAAGCATACCCGTTCGCGGCTGGATGAGATCAGAATTTATACAACTCAGATCAATACTCTATTAGCACAGAACAGATTGGTCGATGCCATTATGACAGGCCTGAAAGTATTGCGGCTGTTAGGCGTCAGATTTCCAATAAAGCCGAATATATTGAATATTTTATCCGGTTTTATCAGGACAAAAATCCTTTTAGCCGGTAAAAAGATAGAAAGTTTACAGGATCTTCCTATGATGATGGATAATAATATTTTATCTATCATGCGGATTTTGTCCTCGGTATCCTCAGCCGCTTATTTTTCCTTACCGAATTTTCTTTCCTTAATTATTTTTAAATCGATCTTTTTCTCAATTAAATATGGAAATTCTTTTATATCTCCGTTCGTTTACGCTGGTTATGGTCTGGCACTCTGCAGTCTGGGTGATATTGATCATGGTTATCAATTTGGAAAATTGGCGTTAAACCTGACGGAAAAGATACAACAAAAGGAATATAAATCGAAAACCATCTTCACTGTCAATACTTTTATTAATCACTGGAAAGAACATATCCGGAAAACCATGGAACCGTTATTATCAGCCTACCAAATCGGCCTTGAAACAGGGGATGTTGAGTTCGCGGCGCATTCAATAGGAAATTATTGTTCACATGCTTTTTTTATTGGACAAAATCTGGAATTGTTTTATCAGCAATCGATTAAGTATGGTAATATTGTGGAAAAGTTAAAACAGGAGGTTCTGCTGATATGGATGAAAATGCTTCAGCAGACTTTATTGAACTTAATGGTACATTCTCAGGACCCATGTCAATTAAAGGGCGAATGTTTTGATGAGGACAAAGTTTTACCAGTCCTCTTGAAAGCAGAAGATAGAAACATTATTTTTTCTTTATATCAAAATAAAATGATTTTGTGCTATTTTTTTCAAAATGATCAGGAGGCATTAAAATACGCCGTCGAAGCTCAAAAATATATCGATGCGATGGCAGGGCAGGTAAATCCTTTTTATTTCTATGATTCTTTAATAAGAATTAGTAATCTTGAAAAAGTTAAAAGAAATAAGCGGAAGCAGTTTTTAAAGAAAATTAAAAAGAATCAAAAAATTTTAAAAAAATGGTCTGATCATGCCCCAATGAATTTCCTGCACAAATATTACCTGGTGGAAGCGGAATTAGCGGGTTTGAAAGGGAATGACCTGAAGGCTATGGATTATTACGACAGGGCGGTCCAGGGGGCCAAACAAAATGAGTATATTAATGATGAAGCCGTCGCCAATGAACTGGCGGCCCGGTTCTATTTGAAAATAAAGAAAGAGAATATCGCCAGGCTCTATATGACAGAAGCTTACAATAACTATTACCGGTGGGGAGCTTATGCTAAATCCAAGGAACTGGAAAACAAATATCCCAATCTGATTGCCTCATTCCGGAGAGGAAAAAGAACCAGAAAAACCGATCTGGATTTAAGCATCAATGAAGCTGTACTGGAAACCCTCGACTTATCAACCATTATTAAAGCCTCAAAGGCTCTATCCAGTGAAATTGAACTGGGGCCTCTGCTCGAAAAAATCATGATGATATCCATCGAAAACGCCGGCGCTCAAAAAGGCGTCCTTATTCTCTGTAATGAAAATGATAATAAGTTTTATATCGAGGCGGAAGGTGAAATTGATAAAAAAATTGAACCTTTTAAATCTCTCCCGGTGGAAGAAAGTAATCATTTACCTGTCTCAGTTATCAATTTTGTCGCTAAAACAATTGAAAATGTCGTTCTTGAAGATGCCTGCCGGAAAGGCCCGTTTCTGCAGGACCCTTATATTTCAAATAACCAGATTAAATCCATTCTCTGCGCGCCAATCATTGATAAAGGCAGCATAATCGGCATCATTTATCTTGAAAATAATCTGCTGAATAATGCCTTCACGCCGGAAAGGCTCGAACTCCTCCGCATTCTCTCATCTCAGGCGGCCATTTCCATTAATAATACGAGGCTGGTGGAAAGGGAAAGACAAAACGCCGCTCTGCAGAAAGAGATAGAAATGGCGCAGAAAATACAGAATTCTCTTTTACCGGCCAATATTCCGGATATAAAAAATGTTGAAATCGCTTTTAAATATGTTCCCATGACGGGTATCGGAGGCGATTTTATCAGCGTTTTCTATGATGAAAAAGGCCAGAAACTCGGGCTTTTTATCTGCGACGTTTCCGGTCATGGGGTTCCCGCCGCCCTCACGGCTTCCATGATCAGCATGGCGCTTGATTTTTTCTGGAAAAAGCAAATCGACCATCCTTCTAAAGTTTTAATGGAAATGAAAAATAACCTCAAGGAAAAAATGGGAGGTAATTTTTTTACCGCCAGCATCTGCGTTTTAAATCTGGCTGACGGAGAGCTGATCAACGCTTCCGCGGGGCATCCTCCTGTTTTTATTATCAGGAACAATAAAAATATAGAATCGGTCCAATCAAAAGGCGGCCTCATCAGCGATTTCATAGATTTAAATGTCCAGGAAACAAAAGTTAAATTGAAAAAGGGCGATATGATAATCCTTTATACCGACGGCATTACCGAAGCGGAAAATCCCGATAAAGTTCAGCTGGGAACCGATGATGAGAAATTCAAAGACTGGGTGAAAAATATCGCTGTAAAATCTTCTTCCATCTCCCAGTTCTGTCAGGACATCTTTGATAATGTTATCACATTTACGCAAAAAGAAACACTGCATGATGATTTCACCCTGCTTGCCGTAAAATATAACCGGTAATTATTTAATTGAGTAGGAGGCGGGTTTACACCCGCCGACCTCTCACACCACCGTACGTACGGTTCCGTATACGGCGGTTCCAAAATATAATTTCTGATAAATACAAATCTTGTTCAGCATCGATACGAGTCCCATACTGTCGAATAATTTCTTAGGAAAGGCGATGTTCATATGTTTGTTGATGAAGCCTTTTAGCTGTTTTACAGTGACTCCGTCAACTCCCGCCGCCCCCTTATTGCTTACCACCCTGTGATAAGCTTCCAGCATGTTCTCGCGTTTGACCAGACGCTCTATTAAATTTGTTTCATCCGGTGTACTCCTTCTTTGACTCTCTGCACGGATACACGCGCTTTGGCTATTCTTCGGAATTCCGTCCCTATCCTTTGTCAAAGCCGGAAAGTTTCCTTCCGCTTCTGCGTAAGTTACCGTGTCAGGATTCATAGCGGTACTCCTATAGTTTGGTTCTGCCCTTCGCCTCCGGTCAAGAGGTTACTATGGCTTCTGCTGACTTCTGAAAACCCCTCTTATCACCTTTCGATGACAATAGCCAATATGTGGCAGGCTGTCAGACCTCCCCGGTAATGCGCTCGTTCCTTCACACTTATGTCTGCCGCATCTACGTCATTGCTTTCTGTGTAAGTATCGGGCTTTAACGATAATTGCCGTCTCACCCAGCAGTGCCGCCTCTATGCGGTTTCTGTTCGTCAGACCAGTGCTTTGCCTGCAGCTTCCTTCAGATTCCGCCTCACGGCGGACACCCTTGCCGTCTGTCCCTCACCAGTTTGTCCGGCTGCCCGGAGAAGTTCACAAACTGGTGAGGGATTCCCCTTACCGGGTGCATACGGGACTTTCACCCGCAAGAACGTGCGCCCTGCCGGGCGCACAATAAGGACCGGGTTGTCAGAAATGACAGCCCGGTCCTTATTGTTTTTTTATTGTGTTACTGGCTTAACCATCCAAAATAATATTTGTTTTCATACCCCAGAGTTTTAAACATTCCGCCAATGACAACAGAACTGCCGTTGACTGCCACTGCATAAACCGAACTGCCCGCATTCGGGTCCCAGCTCGTGGCCGCCGCTGATGAAATATCTATGGCGGCTATGCAGTTCCTTAACTGCGGAGTCCCGCTGCCGATATTGGTGAAATCCCCGCACACATAAAGTGTGCTTCCGCTGAGAGCCATGGACCTCACAGTGCTGCCTGCGTTGGGATTCCAAGTGGCCGGGACCGTTGATGTTGTGTACAGCGCGGCAAGCCTGTTTCTGGTTGAACCGCCGATCGTTGTAAATTGGCCGCCGATATAGAGTATATCACCGCTTATAACGATAGAATAAACAATATCACTTGCTCCCGGGTTCCATGGCAAAATGGCCCCGGTGCTTCTGCTCAACACAGCGATTCTATTCCTGGAAGTGCTGTTTATATATGTAAAATCGCCGCCGATGTAAACATTCGTTCCATTATACAGCGCTATTGCCCTGACAGTATTACTGACTGCCGGCGCCCATGCCGTCGGCACACCGCTGTTCAAATCGATCTGAGCAATACGGCATTTTTGAAAACCTCCCAGGCTGGTAAAAGAACCGCCCGCATAAACAAGATTATTTGCTTCATCCACAGTTATAGTATTAACTGTATTATTCGCATTCGTCGCCCAGCCTGTATCGGGACTTCCAGTGGAAGCGTCCAGTTTTGCGATCCTGCTGATAGAAACGCCGCCTATTGTTATAAAATCACCTCCTACATAAACAGATGTTCCGCAGGAATAAATAGCATAAACATTACTATTGGCGCTGGCATTGGGATTCCAGGACAGTAAATTTCCGGAAGAATCAAAAGCGGCTAAACTATTTCTTTGATCAAAGCTTACGCTGTAAAATGTACCGCCCGCATACACCTTACTTCCATTAAGAGCAAGGGCATAGACTGTGGAAATGGCGCTCGGATCCCAGGTATTCAAACTTCCCGTTGATGCGTCCACAGAGGCGATATAATCCCTTTCATTTCCCCCGACGGCTGTAAAATTCCCTCCGATATACGCAGTGCCGCCGTTAATAAGTATACTTCTTATGAGGCCGTTAGCAGCCGGGTCCCATGCTGTCAACAATCCCGTTGTTGAGTCAAAAGCGGCCCCGTAACCCCTGGCCTGGTTGCTTACAGTAGTAAATGCGCCGCCTAAATAAACAATATTCCCGCTGACCGCTATGCTGCAAACATTAGAGTTGGCATTGAGTTTCCATGCGTTGAGAGTCCCGTCGGTATCAAAAGCCGCAAAATTAGTTCTCGCTATGCCGCCTATTGTATTAAAAGTTCCTCCTACATATATTGCGCTCCCGCTGACAGCAATAGAATAAACAGAACCGCCGGCATTTGTATTCCAGGTTGTGACAAAGCTATCATTAGTATCAATCTCAGCTATATAATTCCTCGTCTGCCCGCCAACTGTTGTAAAAGTGCCGCCGGCGTAAATCGTGCTTCCGTTCAATGCGAGCGTATTCACGATATTATTAGCATTTGGATCCCATGCTTTTACGCTGCCGGAAGCCGAATCCAGTGCGGCAAGCCTGTTTCTGGTTGTGCCGTTGATATTGGTAAAGCTTCCGCCTGCATACAGCGTATTCCCGCTCAGAACAAGAGTTTGAACTACTCCCACACCACGTGTATTCGCTATAAAAGCTGAATCAACATGTCCTGAGGAAAGGATGTGCGCCATATTGGTCAGAAAATAATCGCTGGAGCCGTCTTTGATATAAGTAAAGTTTCCTCCAATAAACCATCCGCCGGCGCCGTCTGAAATAACAGCGCAATTTGTACCGTTCACTTTAAGATAAACAATAGTCGGCAAACCGGAAGTTGCGTCAATTTCTGAAAAGCTTCCGGTATAAGGCCCGACGCGGGTAAAAGCGCCGCCGATATACGTGTTGCCGTTTGCGGCGGTCGTTACAGCATATATATTGCTATTTGCCACATATTCCGCTCCTGAAAGTGATGAGACTATGCTGGATACACTTGAACTCCCGCCGCCGCCTGTGCTGGAAGTCCCCCCGCCGCCGCCGCCGCCCCCGCCCCCGGGCGCAGTAGAACATGAGTAAATTATGGAAATGACCGCTATCATTCCCGCAAGCAATACTGAATTACAGATCCTATTCATATATCCTCCAAATAAAATTATTTTTGACAAATACACTTTTACATATACTACGATTTAGTGGCCTCAATTTTGATAAAATCTTAAAATATTTTTTCTTTTATAATAACAATTGAAACCTGAATTTTATTATAAATTTTATAAAAACTTTGACTTAACAGCCTGAACTATTTATAATTAGCTCAATTTAATTTTACAGTTATTATAAATAAACAATGAATTATCTCACTTCTCAATTTTTTTTAATGCATAAATTTTTGATTTTCTTTTCTATAAAGATAACCGGGAGGAAATATATGAAGCGGACTCGCAGTCATTGCCGATGCGATTGTTGCCTGCCTGATCGGATTCGGGATCATTTCTAAAATTTTGCAGGAAAGCTCGAAACCGAAGGTTATTGTTTACAGCGTCGGAGCGTTAAGTTTAAAAAAAGAAAACTGCTTAATTGCAATTCTATAATATTAGAATTGAAGTATTTATTCTTTGGCGATAATATTCTTTAAATTACTTCGTCAATATTATTGAAATATAAATACGAATATGACATTATCAGCTTACCAGGGCA
Organism: uncultured Spirochaetota bacterium; assembly: GCA_963835575.1. GTDB lineage: Bacteria > Spirochaetota > Brevinematia > Brevinematales > JAOACQ01 > CAVYGN01. Next base: position 1,391,712 of record CAWIGG010000002.1, read on the forward strand.
AAGAATACGGCTTAAAAGAGAGGTCAATAATCCAAGCCTGTTTAACAAAGCAAACACAGCGGCTGCAGGATTTTGCACAATGGCAAAAATCCTAAAAATAATCATTTATAAAATTTCTGGAGGAACACATGCCTATTGAGCTTTCGACAATCCGCCTGGATAAATGGCTTAAAATAGCCAGGCTTTATAAAAAGAGGTCCGACGCGACAGAGGCCGTTGACGGCGGGAGCGTGAAAGTGAACGGCGAAAGGGTAAAGCCGGCAAAGCTGGTCAAAGCAGGCGATGTCCTGACTGTCAGAGTCGATACAAAATATAGAACTATCACAATAAAAAAGATTACCGATAAACCGATGAAAGCCTCACTGGCAAAAGAGCTTTATGAGGAAGAAAAGCCGCAGGGAGTCACACCCGAAATGGAGGAGATGATCCGTCTGCTTGAAAAGCAGGAAAGAAAAAACAGAAAAGACCAGAAAGGCAAACCGGATAAAAAGGACAGAAGGGCACTGAGAAAGTTCAAGTATGGAGAATAGTAATCCGCTAATTCACGCGAATGAACGCGAATTGTATTTTTTATTTTGCTTAAGTAAGGCTTTTTTAGAAGACTCGGCAATACAAAAAAATATAAGTTATAGAATTATTTGTAATATATTTGAATTATTAAATAAAGCTAATTAATTAATTTCCTTGGCGTGTATTCGCGTGGATTCGCGGAAGACCTAATTGCTTCTTATCTGTTTCTAATTTGAATAACAGTGACCGGCAATAAAGGATAAAGAAATGCAAATACTACAGGACAGGATAAAATTATTTTTGAGATCATCGCTTTTTATTGTTTTGATTTTTGCCCTGGTAAAACTCGTCCTTCATCTGGCGACGGCCGTCAATTACGGTTATTTTGTCGACGAGCTTTATACCATCGCCTGCGGAGAACATCTATCTTTCGGCTATGTGGACATCCCGCCGATGGCGCCGTTTTTATCGAAAATCAGCGGCCTTATGTTCGGATATTCCCTGTTCAGCATTCATATTTTTCCCGCTCTATCAGGGGCCCTGCTGATCGTTTTTACGGGATTGTTCGTGATGGAACTGGGAGGGAGCCGGTTTGCCGTGCTGCTGGCATGCCTGGCCGTTTTAACGGCCCCGGTCTGGCTTACTATGAATTCCATGCTTGCCTATGATAATTTCGACCAGCTTTTCACAATGATCTTCTTTTATCTCTTGTTAAAGCTGATCAAATCGGACAGGCCGAAAATGTTCCTCATCCTGGGAATCATCGGAGGGGTCTGTTTATTGACAAAACTCACCCTGGCCTTTGCCGGCATAGCCCTGGCAATAGCGCTGCTTCTGACAAAAAGCAGGAAATACTATGCTTCGCCCTGGCTATGGCTCGCGCCGCTCATATCCCTTGTTATTTTTTCACCTTATCTCTTCTGGCAGTATTCCCACCAATGGCCTCTTATTGAATACCTGAACAATTATTCGCAGTACGGCACCTACCATGCCAAACCGTTGGAATATCTGGGCATGATCACGCTGATGATCAATCCCCTGACCCTCCCTCTCTGGCTTCTGGGCCTTTATTATTATTTCTTCGATGAAGAAGGTAAAAAATATTCCGAATTCGGCATTATACCGTTGTTTATGTTTATTATCCTTTTCATTATCCTGAAAGCGAAGGCCTACATGATAGTCGCGGTATTTATCCCCCTGATAGCGGGCGGATGCGCACTATTGGGAAAATGGATTCCGGACAGGAAATGGCTGTGGTTAAAAACCCTTGTCGTCTGTGTCTTTGTTTTTGTAGGCATAAAACTTCTTCCTCTTTTCATTCCGCTTTTTTCACCGGAAAAGCTGGTTCATTATTACAAGATTTTTAATAAATATACGGGCCAGGTCAAAACTGAAAACTCCGAGATTTCTGTTTTGCCGCAGACAATGGCCGACCGCTTCGGCTGGGATGAACTGGTCAGAGACATCGCGGAAGTATACCATTCCCTTCCCGCGGAAGACCAGAAGAAATGCACGATTTTCGGAGGCAGCTATGGGGCCGCCGGAGCCGTTGACCTCATGGGCGGACAGTACGGCCTACCGAAGGCCGTCAGCGGTCACTTGAGTTATTATATATGGGGGCCGGGCGATAATACCGGCGAGATTTTGATCACAGCCGGCGTAAAAAGCGTACAGCTCAGAAGTTTCTACGAGGAAATTACCCTGGCGAAAGAGTTTTATAATCCCTACACAATGCCCCGCAATAATGTCCCGATTTATATCTGCAGGAAGCCGAATATGAATATTCAGGAAGCCTGGAAATATATAAAAAATTATCAATGAACTGCAGAAATCGGCGATATTTCCGCTTAAGTAATTTCCAATAATTGAAAAAGGAGATGACTTTTGCGCAGTCCTATTTTATTTTTCAGTTTACTTTTTTTCGTAATTATAGTTTCATGTTCCGCAAATAAAATATCCGATGATGAAAGAAAGCAGTTATTCACTATCGATAATATTATTAAAAACACTTCTTTCACATTCAAAAACATTCAGAAATGCGAAAATATTTCAAAAACAGAGTTCCTGTATTACATAAATCAGATTTCTTATGACTTTGATTCATTTAAGGACAGTCATAATTCAAAATATCTCGTAATTACTTCAACACTTCAGTCCTTCCCATCCGAGTTTTCGGCTAAGAATAACATATTGACTCAAAACCTGGCATTCAAAATCGGATTCAGCCTGGCCGGTCAAAAAGTCGGATTAAAAGCCGATAATAAACTATTCACGCTCGGCGACGACAACTATCACTCATTTATTACTAGTAAGGAAAATAAAATCGGCAATTACATCATCACAAGAGCCGGTAGAAAAGTCCTGCAGATCATTATCATCGGCATTTATTTTGATGATAAAAATACGCTTGAGGATTGCGTCAGGGAAACTATAATCAACATAAAAAATGCAAATAAAAAATAAAGGAGTTCTTTATGGCGAAAAAAATGAGCTGGGAAGGCATCGGGCCTAAATTGGCGCTGTCTATGCTGCCCTATCTGGCTTTAGTAATCACAATTATGGTCATTTATCCGGATTTTCTGAAGATCAATTTCATACCGCAAACATATGCGAATTTGATCAGTATAATCTGGGGCGCGATAGGGATTATATTCTATATCATAACGTCCGTCACATTCTTCAGAGTGTTCTATAAGAATAAACTGATCACCACCGGCCCTTTTGCCCTTTCAAGAAACCCTATTTACGCAAGCTTCATCATTTTCTTTATTCCCGCGCTGGCTGTATATTTCCGTTCCTGGCTTCTGCTGTCAGCGGCTGTGGCCCTCTATCTCAACTTCAAGATCCTGATCAAAGAGGAAAACACCATTCTGGAGTCAATTTTCGGGAAGGAATACCTTGATTACAAAAAGAGAGTTAATGAACTTTTACCTCTGCCTAAATTGAGGAAATCATAAATTATTAAAATTGATAATTATATTATGAGAATCTCATGACTTTCATCACATACTATTTCAGCGGTACTGGAAATACCCGATGGGCTGTCGAGAAATTCACAAGCCTGGCCGAAGCGGCTGGTCATAAAGCGGAAATGATATCCATTGAGGAAAATTCTAAAAACAATGTCCATTCCATTATTAAAAGAATGAATGCCGCCGACTATATAGGAATAGCCTACCCGGTCTACGGGGCCGATATGCCGGCTGTTATGAAGCGTTTCCTGGCCGGCATTGCCGAAGTCATAAAACACATTGATGAAATAAAAGGCAAGCCCGTATATGTCATTACAACAGCCGGGTTTATCAACGGTTTCGGTCCTATTGAGGCTTCGAAAGCGCTGAAACGTCTTGGATTGGAACTTAAAGGCCATATCTTTCTCCGCATAGCGAATAATTCCTCAACTCCATTATTAAAAACAAATCCCGTTTCAGAAAATGAGATGGAACGCCGGAAATCAAATGCTGTTTCAGAGCTCCAAAAATTATTAAACAGGCTCGCTGACGGAAAAAAATATATTAGAGGCATCGGGCCGTATTTAATACCCGGAATTATTATCCGGAAAACTACGGCTAAAAGTAAGGATAATTTTTATAAAAGACAGAAGGTTGATTTATCGCTCTGCAGCCTCTGCATGATCTGTCTAAATAATTGTCCCACCGGCTGTATTGAATACAACGGGAAAGATTTTATTTTCAAGCCGGACTGTACATCATGCTTCCGCTGTTATAATTTCTGTCCAAAAGCCGCCATTCTGTATAACGGACGGTATGCAGACCCGTCAATTTATGCCCGTTATTTAGGGCCGGAAAAAGGGTATAATATTTAATCACCATCTGTCTTAATAGCAGAATCCAGGAATTATAATAAAATTTTATTTGACACAAAATAGAAAACCTACTATAATAAATGATAATGATAATCATTTGCATTTATTAAGAAAAGGACCATTTATGGAAGCTCAGGACGTATTTGAAAAACATTTGAAAGAAAAAGGAATCCGGCAGAGCGGACAGCGGCAGAAAATACTGGGTGTTTTTTTAGCCGCTGAGAAACATGTCACTATGGCCGATTTATATGAACTGGTGAGAAAGCAGAATCCCGGCATAGGATACGCTACGGTTTATCGGGCTATGAAAGTCATCTGCGGCAGCGGATTAGCGCGGGAGGTGGATTTCGGAGACGGCATCATGCGCTTTGAGCACAACTACGGACATGAGCACCATGACCATTTGTTATGTGTGAAATGCGGAAAAGTGATTGAGGCATTGTGCCCTGAATTAGAGCAGCTCCAGGATAAGATGGCGAAGGAATATGGCTTAACGCCGGTCAGCCACTGCCTGCAGATTTTCGGTATTTGTAAAGACTGTGCTGAGAAATAATATGGATTAATAAAAATGAAATAAGTTGCGGATAAGAAATATTATCACAGGAAGGCACAAAGCGATGCCAAGAATCATTGTCCTGAAGGAGGGTGAAAGAAAGCGAAGCGCATCGAAGGAACGGGAAAGACGTTTTATTTTGGGGCTGTGTCCATTATATTTTATACATTTTTCTTGATGTTGCCTTGAAGCTTAATTGGTGAACCCGTTCGATAGACTTATGCACTGCCTATCAAACCATAGCGCCTCGCATCGAGGCTTCTTGTGAAGCAAATGAAAGTTGTGAAACTGTATGAATGGTCTGAATAGAGACAGCAATTTTAAAATATAAGTGATAATGATTATCATTATTATTAAAAGGAGGTTTAAAATGAAATTTTTGGTAATAGGCGCTGGTGTAATCGGGACAACTTATTCATGGTTTTTATCTCAATCAAACAATGATATGACTCACTACGTTAGAAAAGAAAAATTAAATGATTACAAAACAAATGGTATTAAAATGAATTGCTGGGACCAGAGACATTTTTTCAAGAGAATCATCAATACGGTTTATAAACCAAAGTTTGTGAATAGTTTTAAATCTTCCGATAACTACGATTATATTATTACTTCCCTTAAAAGCGGGCAAATTGAACCGATGCTCGAAACGCTCAGGGATCATGCTGGAAATTCAACAATTCTCATTTTACAGAATTTATCATTTATCGAGTTGGATCTGATAAAGAAATATTTAAAACCATCCCAATATCTTCTGGGTTTTCCTCCTATAGGCGGCGGGAGAAGGAATAATATAATTGAATCCGTTATATTGGGCTTGCCGACAATATTAGGCGAAGCTGATGGAACAATTACCGGCAGAACGGAGGAAGTAAAAAAAATACTGGAATCGGCGAATTTAAAAGCCGGAATATCAAAAGAAATGATCCCCTTTTTAAAAACGCATTTTCTGACTATAGCCGCTTTATTAGCGCCTTATTTTATGGCAGGATCCTATGATGAAACAATCAAGCTGTTTTATATTAAAAAATCCATTCTGGCAATGCGGGAAGTTTTTGAAATATGCAGAAAGGAAGGAATAGAAACCAGAAAAATGAATGAAACAAAATTGTTCTACTATCCGATATGGCTTTTGGCCCCTATTTTTCATTTTACTTTCAAAAATAAAACCATTAGAAGGATTTGTGAAGGGGATCTTATTCAGGGCGGCGATTGGGTGCTTATTATGTATTATAATATTTTTGAGGAAGGGAAAAAACTGAATATTGAATTTCCGGTTTTTGAAAGTTTCAAACCTTATGTCGATCGGTTCTTCAACGATAAAACGCGCTTATCGCCGGAGAGGCCTGAAAATGCCGGTTATGCTTCCCGTTAGTTTTGAATATGTTATAAAGGAGCCTAAACAGATATGAATGCTAATTATTATTTCAAACACAAAAAAAAACTGATTAAAGATTTTAAAGGATTGATAAAGAAAAATAAGATCGTCCTTGAAAGATTTTATAATGATAAAACCGTTGAAGACATTATAAATAAAACAGTTAAAAACTATTCGGGATTAATTCCGGAAATACCTTATGTCGGGGGTAAAGAAAATCATTTAACGGAAATGCTGATCAGTTCCGTACAGGCTCTTTCCATGATTATCACATTGAAAGACCTCGGTGAAAGCAAGGGAAAAATCGGTGAAATAATTTATAGAATAGCGGAAAATCGAATCCGTTCGGTCAACCCGGTTTTACTGTTTTTCATCCGTATCATGTTTTTTTCAAAGACCCGGCTGAAAAAAATGAAAAATGCGTCTTTAAAATCGCAGGATAAGAAATACTCTGAAAATTGGGTTTACAAGACAACTATAGGCAAGGATACAGACTTTACTTTCACAAACACCTATTCGGAATGCGGTATCTATAAATTTTACAAAAAAATGGGGTATGAAGAATATGTGCCGTATTTATGTTTAACGGATTACGCGTTATTTAAAGGTTTAAAAGTCAGATTAGAGCGGAGCAAAACTATCGGCAATGGGGATGAAATTTGTAATTTTAAATTTATCAGGAACGGAAAACCTGTAGAAGGCTGGCCGCCGGAAAAGTTAAAAGAATTTAAGGCATAAAACAGGAGACCGGAAAAATATGGATAAAAAACAAAAAAAGGAAATTATCAATCAAGTAAATGTTGACCTGGAATGGCTGGAAAGCAGGTATAAAGTTATTGATTTACCGGATTGGGAAAAAGCTCATATTTTAGACCTTGGCCCGAAAGGAAAAGACGTCCTGATATTCGCGCCGGTAGTACCGCCGTTTGAAGTAATCCATGTGCCAAACATCAAATATTTTCAGGATAAGTTCCGCGTAGTAGTTTATAGAAGGAAAGAGTCAAATAACGGTCCGATAACCCCGGTTGAACGGGCTGAAGAAATAGTGGTTCTTATGAATCACCTTAATATTAAAGAAGCACATTTTTGCGGTCTAAACGAAGGCGCTATAGCTGTTTTCAATCTGTCAAAGCTTGACCGGTCAAAGGTTAAATCAATTGTTTGTACCAGCATAGGAATAGATAATTTATTCTCAAAATTCCAGCTTAAATTAGGCAAATATTTTCCAATAGACCCCGGCGGCTGGGCCATAGGTCAAATAATAAAAACATTTATATCGAGCGCCGTTGATTCTTTCCTGGTGGCTTATTTATGGTCATTAGCGGTAAATGCGAAAAATATTATGCAAAACGGTGTTATTCCGCTTTATGAAAATTATAATCCGCATATCGAGTCACTAAAAATGCCGGTATTAAATATACAATCATCGCCGATTGTTAAATATAAATCCGCAAAAGCCTTTATTGATAGCTTAGCAAAAGGAGAATTAAGATATATACCTGGGAATTCACATTTATGTATGTATATTTATCCGGATATATTTAATTTATTTATGGATAATTTTTACAAAAGTCATCAGTTTTATAAATGAATTTTAAAGGAAAACTTTTATGAATAACAACACGAAAATATTAATCTATGGCGCGGGCGCGATCGGAAGTATATTCGCGGGAATGATGGCAAAAGCGGGTTATGATATAACGGTTTTAGACCGCGGAAAACGTTATGACGAGCTTCGGCAAAAAGGATTGATTTTAAGCAGCTGGTTATCAAATAAAAAACTGCAGTTCAGGGTTAAAACTATTGACATTCTGAGCGCGGACGATACTTATGATTACATTATCGCAGCGGTTCAGAACACGCAGATTGATTCAATATTGCCCATTTTATCAAAAAACAAGTCGCAAAATATAGTTTTTGTTGTCAACAATCCATCTGGCTATAAAAAATGGATTAACGCCGTAGGGTATGAAAAAATTATTATCGGTTTTCCATCCGCGGCCGGCGAAAAAAAAGACGGCATTGTTCATTATTTTCTCGGGAAAGATCCATCAAAATTATTCCAGGCGACAACTTTTGGGGAATTGAATGGAAAAAAAACAGAAAGATTGTTAAAACTGGTTAAAATATTTAAAAATTCGGGTTTTTCTCCATGCATAAACAACAACATGGAAGCATGGCAAAAAACGCATGCCGCTGTTATCTTACCGATAGGCAAAGCCCTTTACAGGTTTGATTCAAATAATTATAAACTTTCAGAATCATACGGCGCTGTAAAGAAAATGGTATTGGCTACAAGAGAATGTTTTAAAGTTTTAAATAAAATGAATACCAGGATCACTCCCCGCAAATTAAATTTTTATTACTTCCCATTGTTCTTGATTGTCCCGGTGTATATGCTGGTAATGAATTCGAAAATAGCTGAATTTGCAATGGCAAAACCTGTTTTAACCGCTAAAGATGGAATGGCGGCGTTGGAAAAACAGTTCCGGTTGATGATAAAAGATTCGGGTTTGATGACGCCTAATTTTGATTCTTTGTAATAATAATGGGTAAAGGAAATTATTTATAAAAAAGATCGGCTATAAATATCTTGAATACATAAAGAAGAGTGAGAAGATTTATTTAACTTGAATAAGCATCACGCATATATAGAACCGCAGAACTTAGCCGGGTTTTAAAAGGAGGTTTTCAAATGAAAAGAATGAGCAGATGGGGCATTGGTCCAATGTTTGCCGCTTTATCAATTCTGTATGGATTGGTATCAATCGTAATAAGTCTATATTATCATCCATTATTTAAGATAGGGTTCATTCAAGGCCAAACATTGCTGATTGCCGGCATAGTTCTTATAGTCATCGGCATTCCATTTTTTATTATTTCTGTAATAGCGTTAACGAAAGCGTACAATTCTGACAAACTGATTACAGGAAGCGTTTATAGATGCTGCCGTCATCCCTTATACGCGTCCTGGATAGTATTTATTGTACCGGGTGCTGCTTTAATTTTTAATAGCTGGATTTGTTTAACTACGCCCATATTTATGTACTTCCTAGCACGTATTTTAGTTAAAAAAGAGGAAATATATTTGGAAAACAGGTTTGGAGCAGAATATTTAAAATATAAAAACAAGGTCCCTTGTATATTGCCTTATGGTTTATTTTTAAAAAAGTAAAAATGATATACAAAATTGCCAAGCTATGCGATCCGGCAGCAGCAAACAAACGCCGCTGTTCCAGGTTAAAATAAAACGAGAGGCATAATACTATGAATAACAATGTTGATTTTCTGATTTGTCCAAAAACAAAAAAGCGGTTAAAAGCGGACCCGCACAATCAAACAATGGCAACCGAAGACAATAGGATCATGTATCCAATTGTAGATGGAATTATTGATCTTTGCCATGAGAATAATAAACAGGTGTCGAAATCTTACGACTCTTTATCGCCATTCTATGATAAAATTCTTACCAGTGCGAATTTACTAACTCGAATTTATAATAAGCTGGTATGGGGATTATACGACTCTGATTATGTGCCGGAATTATTGTCTTTTTTCCCGGATATTTCCAATAAGATAATCCTTGATGTTCCGGTGGGAACCGGCGTTTTTACTGTGGATTTATATAAAAAATTTGAAAAAACGTCGCGAATAATTGTTATCGATTATTCAATGGGGATGCTGAAAAAAGCTAAAGAAAGATATACCGCGAACGGAATCAATAACATCACCTATATTCGCAGCGATATTAACAATTTACCTTTTTCGGATAATGCTGTGGATTTATTACTGACTATGAACGGGTATCATGCGTTTCCCGATAAGGATAAAGCATTCAGTGAAATCATAAGAGTGATTAAACCAAAAGGATTATTATTGGGATGTTTCTATATAAAAGGCGAAAGGAAATTTACTGATTTCATCATTAATTCTATAGTTCGAAAACATGGTTCTTTTTCCCCTCCGTTCTATAGCTTTGAAGAAGTAAAAGACATATGGGGTATACGTATAGATTTTAAACATTATGACAACAAGAAATCAATAGTTTATTTCTCTGGAATAAAGAGATAAAACCGGACGAACGGGTATCGGCTTGAAATAGAAAAATATCTTAGGAAGAATTATGAATATCCTGTTATTGAATTGTATAATTTACAATGTGATTGCCTCGGCCGCGGTGTTATTTCTCGCGTTACCCCACCCCCACCGCTATATGATGCAGTATTTCCAAAATATTTTTTAAGATATTGAGAGATATTGAGCCTAAAACAGGAGGCCGTGTAAATATTAATAAAAAACAAAAAAAGAAAATTATCAATCAAGTACAGGGACGCCTCCGTCAATATGCTTAATAAAGCGCACGAAAAAGCGGCTGAAACGGAGAAAAACATTGTATTCAAAGAAGGGAATATTCTCAATATTGAGGAAAAGCCTCGGTCTTTTGATTATGCCTTCGTTTCATTCGCCTTGCATCTCTTCCCTGAAGATAAAATCAAAACCATATTAAAAAAGCTCTATGAAACCGCTTCTAAAAAGGTCATCATCATCGATCATACTCTTAAATGGCATCCGTTTATGGCTTTTATGGAATGGATCGAGGGAAGTTATTATGACCGGTTCATCCGGCTTGATTTCAGGAAAATCGCAGATGAAGCCGGCTTCAAAAACTTTGAGCTGGTTACAGATAAGAAATATTCCTTATTGATATTATCCAGGGTATAAATCCTGTTTTTTATCATCAGTTCAATTTTATCTTTATTCTGATAATTTTATTAATTCCCGATGCCTGAAGCAACCCCTGATATGGTCATTCACGACACCGATGGCCTGAAGATGAGCGTAGATCGTTGTCGATCCGACAAACTTGAATCCCCTTTTCTTGAGATCAATCGACACCCTGTCCGATAGTTCTGTCGTTACCGGAAGCTGATCCAGCCTTTCCCAGCCGTTACGGACTGTCTTATTTCCCGTGAAAGACCAGATATAGGCATCAAAGCTTTTAAATTCCATCTGTATTTTAATGAACAGCCGCGCGTTATGGACCGCGGCCTCTATTTTTCTTCTGTTTCTGATAATGGAAGGATTATTGAGTAATTCCATTATTTTTTTATCAGTATAATTTACAATTTTCTGCGGTTCGAAATTATCAAAGGCCTGCCTGAAAGCCTCCCTCTTTCTCAAAATGGTCATCCAGCTCAATCCGGCCTGCATTGTTTCCAGCAGCAGGAATTCAAAATGCTTTCTTTCATCATGAACAGGCGTACCCCATTCCTCATCATGGTATTTTAATAGCAGCGGGTCTTTGGAGCCCCATGGACATCTTATCATAACCGTTTCCTTATCTAATGATATTACTATATTAAGCCGCCGTCCTGTAAAATGTCCTCAAGACGGCTGCCGATGTCATTATTATGACAATTACGATTGGTCTTTATCTTTACCACTGAAAAGGGCCAGAATAATGAATATCCATCCGGTTGTTGAAAAAATGACCTGAATGAAAAAGATCACCAAAGTAATTATCCGCACCAGATGGCTTTCAAGATGATACCTGCTGAATGCCAGGACTGGGAATAAAACATTCAGGAATGTGAACAGTAAATTGTTAAAAAATAAAATACATATGCCGATTAACGCCAGAATTGAATTTTTAGACCGTTTTTTAAAAAAGTATGCTGATATAGCAATACCCATTATCCAGACAATATATAAAGGGGTCTGAGCCAGATAGGTCATCATTACTGCTTTCAATAATTCGAAATCAATCATTTAAGAATCCTTTAATGACATTGAATTCATACAGGGCTTTTTTGGAACTGCTTTATATCATAGATGATACCGGGGTTTTTGTCAAAACGAAGGAAATTCTGCAAAGGCTAAAAACCATAAATATTTTATTGAAATTGTTATAAAAGTATTCAGATGAACGCAAAATAATCCATTCCTTTTATTGCGCTTTTTTTAATTCTGGAATAGAATTTCCTCAGTTGGGGATTCGTTTTTTCATTCAATTATATTATTGACGGCACGCTATTACCGCTTTTACAAATACCGTTTCAGAAAGGAGTTTTACTCCCATTTAAAATAAAATTATAAACAGGGTTAATTACATCTTTATAAGATATTTATTTACAGGGGCTTTAGTTAGAGGGGTTAAATGCTCTTGATTTTTAATTGTTTATATATCAGACTATGCTATAACTAAAGAGCTATTAGTATATTGGAGATAGTTATGGGCTCAGTCAGAAAAAGAGATCCTTTACGCCCCACAATCGGACTCATGATTGACGATCTGGACGGTGATTATCAGCTGACAATCTGGGCGGGCGTTGAGGAAGCCGCAAAAGAAGCCGATGTCAATGTCATCTGCTTTTTAGGCGGCGAGGTTGAATCCACTTATGAAACCCGCCATTTGTATAATTCCATATATAATCTTATTTCCCCTGAAAGCCTTGACGGGCTTATTGTCGTCTCGACCGTACTGGCCACCTATATCGGTAATGAAAGGCTGAGGGAATACTGTAAAAGGTTTGAACCCCTCCCGATGGTAAGCCTGGGCTTCCGCCTGAAAGGCATGAATTCCATCATTGTCGATAATCAATTCGGGCTTAAAGCGATTATGAACCATCTTATCGAGGACCATGGCTACCGCAAGTTTTTATTCCTCGCCGGCACGGCGAATAACGCGGACGCCGCCGAGCGGAAAAGGATTTTCATCGACTCACTCAAGGCGCACCATATTCCGGTTAATAAGGATTTGATAAAGCAGGGCGAATTTCGCCCGGGCCCCGCTTATAAGATCATCAACGAGCTTCTTGATCAGAAATACGAATTTGAGGCCATAGTAGCGGCAAATGATGAAATGGCGCATGGGGCCATGAAAGCCCTTCTGGACAGGAACATTATACTTCCCGAGCATGCGGCCATAACCGGATTTGATGATATCAAAAGCTCGCGTTTTATGGTCCTGCCTCTGACGACGGTCCGTCAGCCGACATTTGAAATGTCGAAAAAAGCGATGGAATTGCTGTTAAAAAAAATAAGGAAAGAAAAGATCCCTGAACTGGAGATGTTTAAAACCGAGGTTGTGATCCGTCGTTCATGCGGCTGTTTTTCCAATGAGGCAATCCAGGCGGGAATTACCGAAGAAAAATCCACGGAAAATATAACTAAAAAAGATTTTACTAAAATAAAGGAAACAATTTTAAAAGAAATTCTCACTAACGGTTCACAGAATCTCCTGAAAACAAAAAGATTATGGTTTGAAACCATACTCGACTCGTTTTATAAGGAAATCAGCGGCAGCCGGCAGAACAATAATTTTCTTCCCCTGCTGGATAAAATCCTCAGACAGTCTTCACTTGCGGGCATAGATGATTCTATCTGGGAAAATTTTATATCTGTTTTGAGAAAAACTGTTGTTCCTCATTATGCCGGACAATACTCTGTCCTTATCAAAGCTGAAAATTTATTTCACCAGGCCAGAGTCATGATAAAAGATATGGCGAAGCGTGTTCAATCCAATATCAGGTTCAGCCTGGCGGAAAAAACAAGGACCCTGCAGTTCGTCATTGATACATTCATCGGCTCTTTTGATATTCAGACGCTTCTTAATAATCTGGCGGCAGAGCTTCCCAGGATCGGCGTTAAAAGCTGTTCCCTTTCCATGCACACATCCGAAAGCAAGATGTTCCAGGAAGCCCGGCTTATTATGGCTTATAATGAAAAAGAAAGGCTTGAAATTGGTGAAGACGGGTATATTTACCCGGCCAGGCATATATTCCCCCGCAATAAAATCAAACCTAAAAAACGTTACAATATCATCCTTGAGCCTCTTATTTTCAGAAATGAACAGCTTGGGTTTATCTCCATGGAGATGAACCCTCTGGAAGGTATTCAGAGCCTTGCTTTGAGCGAACAGATCCGAAGCGCGTTAAAAGCCTCTAAAATGATGCAGGAAATGAAAGCAAAAGATAAAGAGCTTTCCGAACTGGACAGGCTTAAGAATGATTTCATAGCCAATATCACTCATGATTTCCGGTCGCATATCACGATTGTCCTCAATTCGGCCGAGCTAGGAATGCGGTATGACAGCCCGGACAATTTCACCGAAATCATCCAGCGTTATAATACCATTTATAACGCGTCGCTGAAACTCAAGATGACGATTGACAGGCTTCTCGATCTGGCGAAAATGGACGCGCATGGGATTAAATTAAAAATACAAAAGCTGGATGTTAAATCTTATTTAAAAAATATAGTCCATTTCTATCAATCGGCCTGCGTTTCTTCTCAGATAAAAATACAGTGCCGGCTTCCCGCCAATGATATTGATAATTTTTATACAGATCTCGATAAACTGGAAGAAATCATGCATAATCTGATTTCCAATGCTTTGAAATTTGTTGATCCGAATAAGGGCATCATAACCATTTCACTCATAGATAACGGATCATCGATTGAAATAATCGTATCGGATAACGGGATCGGCATACCCAGGGACAAACTCAGCGTCATATTCGGAAGATTCGAACAGCTTGAAGACGGCAGGAACAGTAAATATAAAGGCACCGGCATCGGCCTTGCTTTTGCCAAGGAGTTGACAGGATATCTCAGGGGTTCCATCCGGGCGGAGTCGAACGGGCCCGGCAAAGGCGCCAGTTTCATTCTGGAACTGAAAAAAGACAAAAATATTTACAGCGACCTGGAAATCATAGAAGACAATGAAATCCAAAATGCCGTTTCACTAAAACGGAACCAATTTCAAACAATCGTTGAATCCAATCTGAAAGATAACCTCCAGATAAAAGAAATCTCGACGCATTTTACTAATCTGAACGGCGAAAATGAATTTAATCCACAAAAAGGAGTCATACTTATAGCCGACGATGATCCCGTCATCCTGGAGATTGTAAAGGAGTACCTGAAAAAAGCCGGTTATGAAAATTTTATTACCGCGTCTAACGGAAAAGACGGCCTGGAAGCCATATACCAATATAAACCGGATTTAATCATCTGCGATTATAATATGCCTAAAATGCATGGGGATGAAATGCAGGACATCATCATATCAAACCAGTTTTTAAAAAGAATACCGGTCCTGTTCCTGACAGCTATAAGCGATAAATACCTGATGCTTGAACGCAAGAAAAAAGGCGCGCTCACGATCCTGAACAAACCGCTGGATGAATATGAACTGCTGGTTAATGTGGAAATCTATTTGAAGAAACATATGGAATATTTACAGCTCCTGAGCCAGGCGTCTTTAGATGAATTGACAGGACTGGCGAATAAACCTGCCATTTTTCAGTTTTTAACAGACCAGCTGATGATCCGCGCCTATCACAGCCTTTCTTTGATTTTTGTGGATATTGACCGGTTCAAAATGTTTAATTCAACTTACGGCTATCCGGCGGGCGACATATTCCTCTCTCATATAGGAAAATTAATCAAGGATTCAATCAGAAATTATGACAGGGCCGGGTTCTATGGAGGAGGGAAATTCTTGATAATACTGCCTGAAGCCGGCATCAATGAAGCCTGTTCAGTCGCTGAAAAACTTCAGTCGATGTTAAAAAGTTCCCCGGTCACGATTGGTAATAAAAAGAAAACTGTTACTGTCAGTTTTGGAATATCATCTTTAATGGACAACAGCAGGGCCATCTGCGAATCGCTGAAAATAGAAAATCTGAGGAATATATTCGAAGCGGAAGATATAAAAAGCGCCGATTGGGAATTTATCAATAAAATAAAGAAAGAAATAAGGGAATTACTCATAGATATGGCTGATAAAGCATTAATTGAGGCGAAAAAAAGCGGCAGGGACAAAATAGTTTCTTTTCACCAATTTTAAATGGAATTATCAATCCCTCTGATCACCCGACGGCGGCAGGCGGAACAAATATTTGCCGGCTGATTAAATGTAATCATAAAGATATGACCATATCTCTTTTTTCGGATCTTCAAACTGGTTCCGGATCTTTGAAAAACTGACCGGGTTTACAATGGACATGGATTCTTTTGATAAATCCAGTTTATACGGTTTTATTTTATTCAGCTTTTCATCCAGGAACACGATCACCACGGGCTTATCCAAAGAAGATTTGTTCACTCCGGCGACCATTCCTATCTTTTCATCTTTAAGAAACACCCAGGTCCCGACCGGGTACATGGAGGCCGCCCGGATAAAAGCGTAAACCACATCCCCGTCAAATTTGTTCCTTTCATTATTCAATAGGTTCATTAAAAAAGCCCGCGGGTTCTGCTGCCTGTCATAAAACGGGTTAACAGTTGTCGATTCGACAAAATATTCGGCAAACATCAGTACCGGCGTGTATCTGGAAAAAAAGCGGGGAAGCAATCCGTTCGGCACTCCGGAACCGTCAAAACGCTCATTATGCTGATATATCGTGCTCTGAACTTCAAAATTAACATCAAGCTTCTTTGAAATATGGAAACCTTCGCTGGAATGAAGAGCGTTTATAGTCTGGTCCTGGAGGTTGAATTTATAACTTGAAGCCAGGTTCGGAATATTCTTTTTAAAGCTGATATCATGAAGAAAAGCCGCTATGCCGACGTTGATCATATCTTCCAGTGAAAAGAATTTTTTACCGAGCGCCGTAAACATCTCAAGATCGTTATCTTTCATAACAGATGTTTTTTCCTGCACCATTTTTGTCAATTCAATGGCCGTGATGAGGGCGACAATGACCACCTGCAGGGAATGATTGGACAGGAAATCATTATAATTCTCTTCCTTAAAAACCCTGGCCAGCAGTCCGCAGGACAATTTATAACCGATGTCGCTTAGTAAATCGGCCAGAATATCTTCCACAAAAGAACTGTAAACCATCTGGTTGTTAATGACCGCGTTTAAAAATATCTCCGTGTTTTTTTCATAATTTTCCATTTTTTTTATTAAATCCGCGGCTGACAACGCTTCGACTTTTTCCAGCCCTTCCAGGTCCGCAGAAGAAATGGAATGATCATTAATGACTTTCATAGCGTCTTCTATAAATTGAATACTGCTCTTTTTCAGCACATTATTAAACCTGGCCTTATGCTTTTCCTGATTTTCATTGATCTTTTCCTGATAATTTTCGCCTCTGATCAGCTCTTTTTTCAATTCCACCAATTCTTTCAATTTAACGGAGACATTGCTGTCCGTCATCGATGAGAGTTTTTGTTCCTTAGTCAGGTCCTTCTGCGCGATTTCCTTTTTAATGCTGTTCTTGTGAATATCCTTGATTGACGAATTCAATTCATCATCGCTTTTGATATTCTCCGTTTCCAGTAAAAAGACATGGACCTTTGGAATATTCAGCAAGATAATTTTCTGGATATCCATTAATGACAGGACGTGACCTTTGGATAAGCCGCATAGACCGATGCTTTCGCTGAGAACATAGCCAGGCTTCAATTCACTGACCTGTACTTCCCTGAGATTCCTCGAAGACTTATCTTTTGTTACCATATCCGCCTCTCCGTTTCCATATTAGCCCCATTAAAATACATCTTTCCAATACGGAATAAAGAGGGAAACCCCATTACATACCCCAATATAAAACGCTGTAACCAATTCATCAAAAATAAAAGTTTCTGATTGTTTTTTAAATTGCTGTTGACGGAATTTTTAATAGACGCGAAATATTATTGATCAATTTTCAATATTCTACATCTAAATAATTAAAAATGCAATAGAAAACAGGAAAATATTTTTTATAAGGAAATTTCCTTATAAATCCTTATATTTTGACTTTTAATAGGCTTTTTTTCTTTAAAAAGAAAGGGAAAAGGGTGGCGGCACAGCCTTCGGCTGTGACACGCTGCAGGATCGTCCGCCGGCAGGAAGCAACGACCGGAATTGTTTTTTTTAATTTTTGATCAAGATAAATTATAGAGCATCTTTATTTTTAAAACAGTTCGCTAATTTGCTCCAGCGGCTTGGGCTGCAGCCATTCGCGGCCGCACGCAGGTAACTCACCTGCCTCTTGTAAGCTTTTTTCAGAAGATTCTCTTATTTGCCCGTCTTGATTCTTTCAATCCGACAAGAGGCAGGTGAGTTACCTGCGTTTAAGCCGGCCTGCTCCCTTCGATGCGCTTCGCTTACTCAGGGCAGGCATGGGCAGCCCTACGCCGCTTCCGCAATAAGCTAATAATTATTTTCAATCCTTTATTATGTTGATGTGATGATCAAAATTTAAAAAAAAACAATTCCGGCCTCAGCAGGGAGCGACCGCCGGCGGACGATAAAGTAAATGAAAATAATAATAAACAAAGGAATTTTATCTAAGAAGCGTCACTTCGATGAACTCAGTGCAAGAGAGATGAAAATTTCCTTCGCCGCTGGTTATAGTGTGAAGCAATGGTTCGGCAGGCTCACCATGGCGTCTGTCTGCACAGACACATCACTTCTTAGATACCAAAAACCATTTTTAAACCTGTTGATTGACAAACGTAAAGTGAGTATCTGAATATATGCAGGAATACTCTTGACTTTAGTATTTTAAATATTTAGCTTCCTTTATATAAGTAAAGGAGCAGATATATGCAAAAGATCACCCCATTCCTCTGGTTCGATAATCAAGCCGAAGAGGCTGTTAATTTTTATGTGTCGATTTTTAAAAATTCAAAAATTGGAAGCGTTTCCCGTTATGGAGATGAAGGGACGGAGGTCTCCGGAAAGCCGAAGGGAACGGTCATGTCAGTCACATTCCAGCTCGACGGGCAGGAATTCACGGCGTTGAACGGCGGCCCTCAATTCTCTTTCACGCCGGCCATATCTTTCTTTGTGAACTGCAAAACGCAGGAGGAAGTTGACGAGCTGTGGGAAAAGCTTTCCGAAGGCGGTGAGAAAGTACAATGCGGCTGGCTTAAAGACAAATACGGCATATCATGGCAGATCGTTCCGACTATTCTAGGCAAGCTTCTGAAGGACAAGGACCCTGAAAAATCGAAAAGGGTCATGACAGTCATGCTGAAAATGACTAAACTTGATATTGATGCTTTAAAGAAAGCATACAACAACAACTAGTGCCTATGGCTATGCCGCACTGCCAGATTGTACCCCGGTAGTAAGCAATGGCAGATAAAATACTTTTCTGGACACTGATAATTAATTTATGGGCAGTTCCTCCCTCACCATTTTGGATTGCTTCAAGGTGGGCTTACAAAATGGTGAGGGATGGAACTGCCCCAGTTAAGAAATTCCTTGTAAATGTAAATGGCGCTGCCGCATAGAATTCGCTGGCAAGTGATTTTTTTTGGCAGCGAACTCGAGCGGCCGCATGATCTAAAACAAGGTCGGCAGTTCTAAAAATGTGAGTTTTTAGAACTGCCCTTTAAAATAATCACACATACGCTCAGAGGGTTTATTTTGCAACCGCTCACGGGTACATACGCAAGGAGAAGTTTGCGGCTCAACTGCGCCGGGCCTCACACATGTGACAGTCCCCGGCGGACAAAAATATTTCAATAAACTTTCTTAATTTTATTGATAATAGGATTTGGGATAAAATACCTATTGCCAGCTCTTCAATAATAATATAAGATATTATGAAAATTTAAATGGGGATTTTATTATGAGTACGGAAATCTATTATTTTTCAGGGACGGGAAATTCGCTGGTTGTCGCGCGGGGAATAGCGGAGCAAACAAAAGGGAAACTGATCCCAATCGCTTCCATGGTTGATAAAAAAGCAGTCATGCCAAAAGCCGATAGTTTCGGTATCGTGTTTCCGGTCTATTATGTGGATATTCCCGTTATCATCAGAAAATTTGCAGAAAAACTGGATAATATCAAAGATAAGTACCTGTTCGCGGTATGCACCTATGGGGGCGGAGCAGGGAATTCATTTAACAGCTTAAGCAGGATCATCCGATCGCGCAGAGGCGAACTTTCCGCTATGTTCGGCGTTCATATGCCGCAAAACGGATTTTTCAAACCCTGGGAAAAGCATCAGGTAATTTTTCAAAAAAGCAAAAAGAAGCTTAAAACAATCAGCAGGATGATTAATCTTAAGAAAAAAGGAATGCCTTTATCCGGTGCGCTGGCGCAGATCATTCTTTATCCCATTCAAATATTAAGCGAATCCGCTTTTAGAAGCTGGATCGTAAAAGCATCCGGCATATCAGATCGGCCGAATGAAGAACTGATCGGGCGGCTAGACAAGGATTACAGTACAAATGATAACTGCAGCGGCTGTGGGATATGCGTTCAGGTTTGCCCTGTCAATAACATAAAAATGGCAGACAAAAAGCCAGTGTGGCTGAACCATTGCGAGACCTGCCTGGCTTGCTATCACTGGTGTCCTATGAAAGCCATTCAGGGTGGAATTTCTCCTTATAAAAATCAATTTTTTTATCATCATCCAGATATTAAAATTTCAGATATCATTAAACAGAAACAAGCTGTAAGTAATATCATATGAAAGAATGACTGGGTAAACGTCCTTTCTTTCTTTTAAAAAAGAAAGAAAGGACGCATTAAACAAACTCTTCAACGTGAATTCATTAATTATTAAAGCTCATATTAAGCTCCGCCGCTCCGATGATCTTGTCATTTATGGCAGCCATCATTTCATCGAGAGTGAACCCGTCTTTAAGCCCCGAGGGTGCCGATAGGGCGTAAACCTGAAGCCTGTAGACATGGATGATAGGTCTTTTCGCGTCCTTGGGAAAATCTTTCGGCGGCTGCGGGCCCGTATAACCTATCTCACCGCGGCCGTTTTTTCCCTGTATGAAGCCTCTTGGATGGGCCGAGGCGTTGTCCTTCAATCCGCCGAGTGAGGGATTGATATCGGCGGCGATCCAGTGAATGAACGAGTCTCCCTTCATTCCATTGGCGGCCATCACCTTCTTGGCGTCCGGGTCGTCAAAGACCAGGGCGAGCGCTTTTGTTCCCGCGGGAAGGTTTTTCCATGTGAACGGGAACAACCTGGGATTCGCTTTTCCCTTATCCTTAGCGGCATAAATCGCGGCGATCCTGCCGTCCGATTTCAAACCGGAATCGAAGCCTATCTGCGGTTTTCCCTTCACTGCCGGCGACATAAGCTTGAACGGACCTTTCGAAGCCGACATCAAAAAAAGAGCTATAACCGCCAGAAAAGCAACAACAGAAAGATTCCTCATCATTTTCATATTTCCTCCTTTTATTTTCGCAGAATGTCATTTCTGCTATTTTTATTAATATAATAAAATTAGAGGTGAAATGTCAACCGGCGGCATCCTGCGGGGGTTTTGTTCACTTTTCTTTTGGAAAGTCCCAATGCCTCGACAAGCTCGGCAACCGAATACCCTTTTATCTAAACAAAAAACCAGAAAGCGATGTCCCGAGCACTTCGGCGTAGCTCAGTGTAAACTCCGCCGAGGGGAAAAGGACTTTCGAGGCCATTTTCATACGAAGAGGTCGGATTGTATGGATATGTGTTATCCGGCTTTTAGAAAATCGTTTCTTTATTACAATAGCCTCCTTATATCGCTGTCCATAGCTTTATGCGTCGGTTGCGGCATCCCCTTCGACTCCCGTTCGACTTCGCTCACGGTCGCTCAGGGCAGGCTCTGCCGCAAGCATGGGCTTCAGCTCTTTTATTATTATAGCGGATAACACGTCATTCAATCGATTAGTTTGATTTGCAGATTATGGTTTAGAGGAAAATGGCCTCGGGTACTGATATTGAATCGAATTTCTTTTTGATTATTACCCAATACTTCCTTTTAAAATATTCCTTTATAAAGAATCAATTCCAGACATCAGCTATCATTTCGAAGGTTTGAAAACAACTCCGCCGCAGATTAACACTCGTTATTTGACAAACGGCAGGCGCGTATGTAATGCCCGACCGAATAGACAGGATGGCCTCTAAAACAGCCCTTTACGCACAACAATTGCCTTTTGCGGACAGATTTCCTGACAGCAGTAGCACCGGATGCACTTATTGTAGTTATATACTGGCGGCTGCTTTTTATCTCCGTTCTTGAAATCAAGCGCTTTGCCTTCCACAGGGCAGGCATCGACGCATATGCCGCATTTGATGCAATTTTCTTTTATTATGAAAGGTCTGGGAAAAATGAAATTGCCGATAAACTTCGGAACCAGGTTTCTTTGATATGTTTTTTCCACAGGCTTCCGGACAACATTGAAATTTTTATTGATGAATAAATCAATAGGATCACCTAAAAGTTCTATTTCTTCTTCCTTATATGTTCCCAGGCCCGCCTGACTGCCGTAAACGTTCGTCGGCACATACTCCGGATTCATGTCTATCATTCCGGCAAATGTGGCATCCATCGCGATGGGATCGGCGGATACCATGATACAGTTCATTTTGACGGCATCTCCGGCGCGGGGTCCGTTCCCATCCATTGCCACGATTCCATCCATAATAAAAAGGCGCATTTTTAAATTTTTATTCAGGTCCACAAGCATTTTGGCGAAGTTCAGCGGATGAGGGACCTTGACATGAAAGGCGGCCTTGTTCATACCGTAAACACAGCCGAACTGGTTTTTAATTGCGCCGGTAATCCGGGTCAGCGCGTGGGTTTTCATCTTCGGGAGGCTGATAATGCCGTCTGTTTCGAGACATGCGTTTGCAATATCGAATTTTACCGCTGCCATACCCTGCGGATAATCTATGCTTCTGCCCTTTTCAAAATCGCCTAATTTAATGGAATAGCGCCCGGCTATTTCCGTCAAGCCGGCTTTTGTCAGGGCCGCGGAAGGTTTTTCAAACCCCGGCGAATCCCCGTACGTTACATTGACGCCGTATTCCATCAGCAATCTGACGATGCCGTTAAACACTGAAGGGTGCGTGGTGACGAGATCTTCGGGTTTTGCGGCGGCGAGAATATTCGACTTTAAAAGGATGTTTTCCCCTTTTTTAACGAACGATCCGATCCCGCCGATCAGGTCCACTCCCCTCTTTATAGCCTCATAGACCTTCTGCTCGTCATAGCTTTCACAGCGTACAATTGCGACTTTTGATTTATTCATAATCTGTTTTCTCCTTATATAATTTAACATTAAATTATATTATAATAGATGAAAATCGGCAATTTTAATTTAGATGTCTGCGACTGATGAGAAAGAAAAAGGGCGGTACAGCCTTCGGCTGTGCCACGCTGCAAGATTGTCCCCCGGCGGAGAGCTGCGGCAGAGAGTAAACTTTTCTGAATGCTGATATATAATCTACATCCTTGTTAATTTTAACAAAGGCACGCTTCGCTCCGAGGGCTTGTTTTGCAATCCGCTCCCGGACACGCACTCGGAACTCACACGCCCATTGTAAGCATTTTTTTAAAGAATCCTTAATTAATCTGTTTTGATTCCGGAATTTCCGACAATGGGCGTGCTCGGACAATCCGAGTTCTCAAGCTGTCCGGGAGCGGAGCAAAACTACGCCCTCTCCGCGATGCTCTGTACTTCAATTCCTTTATTAACTGAGTGACGCATCCAGAAAATTTTACTCTCTGCCCCCAGCAGGGAGAAACCG
The DNA here is from genome assembly GCA_963835575.1 of uncultured Spirochaetota bacterium. Lineage (GTDB taxonomy): Bacteria > Spirochaetota > Brevinematia > Brevinematales > JAOACQ01 > CAVYGN01. Next base: position 1,415,468 of record CAWIGG010000002.1, read on the forward strand.
CCGGCGGACGGTATAGAGAAAAAAATAATAATAAAAATGTATACAAAAGCCCGGACACTGAGCGGAGCCGAAGTGGCCGGACATAAAAACAGCTTACAACGGCGCCTGTCTTGACATAACACCGTTATTTGACAAACGGCAGGTTAATGTGCTACACTGAATCGATTGGTGTTAAAGAGATGGGGATTAGGTTCTCAGGATTTCGCGAAGAAAGCCGGGCTGTTTTAAGCCGGCTTATTTCTCTATGGAAGCATAACGTTGGGGCATGCGGAAAGGCATGCCTTTTTTTGTTTAAAAAAGGAGAAAACAATGCGAATTGTCGTGGGTATAGATGAAACTGGTACCGAAAGACAAATTTGTGATGGATGGTGTTACTTTGGGATACCTAATGATTGTTTAAAATCATTTGATAAAGAATCTAATGTAATAAAATCGAAACATAATATTTCTAAATTTCATGCTAAAGAATATCAAAACTCAGAAAGGACTGCATATGAAGAATTTCTTTTACTTATTGAAAAATACATCGAATCTTGTCCTATTTCAATTTGTTCAACATACCTGTATCGTAAAGACTGGAATATAAAACTTCATGAGTTCTCAGAAAGAATATTATCAGGTGCAACAAAAACAGTTGGTATAGAAAATCTAGATGCCACAAAGATCGCGAAATTATTTCTCCCACCATTATATTCGCTTTCAAAGATTGGAAGAAATTTAAATCATTCATCTGAATTTGAAGTTTATTTTGATAGTGACCAACTTAAATCTCAAATTAATAATCATGTTTTTTCATTAACTACAGAAATAGGTCTGAGTCTTCGAAAAACAATAGCTATAGTTGCAAATGAATATCGAAAATTAAATTATCCAAATTCACCAAAGATACTAGATACAAATATTCAAGTTTTAGATGATGAAAAAAGCAATATTATTCAAGCAGCGGATGTAATAGGAAACTTCTCTAATGCATATATATTCACAACCCTGGGTGGTGTTTCAAATAAAAGAAAAGAAAAATCTACAATCTTCACTAAGGCATTTGGTAAACATTTAACTGAAGTTGATTTTAGTGGTCAAATTAAATTACATGGATTAAATGATTTAGAGCTTATTGGGGATGCTGCTGCACTCCCATTTATACTTGGGAGATGTTAAACTTCACTTTGTAAAGTTATGTCGTATAATTAATGATAAAAATGAGGAATATATAATGGAAATAACAAATCGATTTGAAGATATGTTTGTAAAGGTAATAATCGAAGAAATAATTAAAACAATAAATAATAAAATTATATCAGAAATTATTACTAGGCTATTTAAGATTACCACTTTAATACTCGTCTATATGAATTACGTTTATAAAAATAGAATGGTTTAATGCATTTTTTAAAAAAGAGTAAATTTAATTTATAAATTAACAGGTAGTAATTATGATTGAAGAAGATTTTATTAAAGAATGTTTACGAACTAACTCGAGCGGTAATTTATATCATAGAGAAGGTCAGGAAATTGAATTTAAAGAACAATTCAATCTTGCTGGACTTGCTGACTATTTTAGAGACTTTGCGGCTTTTGCAAATAACAAAGGGGGGTACTTAATTTTTGGGGTAACAGATTCACCAAGAAAATTAAATGGTTTATCTGACACTTCCATAAAACAATTTGAAAAAATAGATCCCGAAAAGATTACAGGATTTTTATTAGAAATATTTTCTGGACAGATTTCTTGGGAACAGACTATTTTAAAACACAATAATAGATATTTTGGAATATTTAAGGTTTACCCTGCAATTGTAAAACCTATTATTTCAAGAAAAGATGAAGGGAAAGATCAAGTTATAAAAAATGGAGAAATTTATTTTAGATATGGTGGTCGAACACAGAAAATCCAGTATTCTGAGTTAGAAAATATAATTAATAAAAGAATTGAATATATCAATAAGCAATGGCTTGACCTTATGTCTAAAATTGGAAAAGCAGGACCAAATAATGCAGCAATTCTTGATACAGAAAAATCTGTAATTGAAAAAGATGATACTAAAATTCTAGTTATTGATGAAGAATTAGCAAAGAAACTGAAATTTATTACTGAGGGTAAATTTTCAGAAAAAAAAGGTGCTCCTGCTTTCAAACTAACTGGTAATGTTATTCCAATTGATAAAGTTGAAGTTATAAAACATGTGAAACAGTCTTTGATCAAAGACTATCCTTTAACAGCGTTGGAACTATTAGAAGAAATAAGAAAACAATTACCAAAATGTCAACAAGGTATCATTTATAGAGTTATACGAGAAAATGATCTGAAAAATAACCTGGACTATTCAGCCTATAATTTCAGAAGTAAAAAACATGAAGATAATTTTAAAGAAACAGGTAAATTACCATCAGGAACGCCTAGCATTTATAAACAAATAGCAGTAGATTATATTGTACAATTGATAAAGAATGAAAAATAAAATAACTCAATATAAAATTCTTGTTATCCGCGAATAGTATAATAGAAGAGAGTTAAATTATTTTTAGAATCATTAATTTTATTTTTAATCCTGTTCATCCTGACATATCCTATAAATCCTGCCGAATTGGGGTCAATACAACAATTTCAATCAAATATAAATAGATCCTTATAGAAATATTCCCGTCATTAGACAAATAAGTAAACCCTCATTATTATTATGAATAATAAAAGGAGCTCATCATGGAAGAAGGTATGTCCATCCAGGTCCAATTCACTCCCGAAGAAACCCCATTTTACAATAATATACAAAAGCATTGCACGGATAAAGGGATCAGCGCCTCAAATTACATCAAGGAACTGCTGAAAAGAGACCTGGGATGGGGCCGGTTCATGAAACGGAGAAAACCGCGCACGGAGGAGTAATAAAACACCTTATAAATATCGACCCCAATTCCACAGGATTATCAGGATCACTCAAGATTTTCAGGATTATTATTTGGAATCTTCAACTGTTTTTTTTTATCCTGTGAATCCTATATTATCCTGAAAATCCTGACCGAATTGGGTTCAGTACAACAATTTTAATCAAATAAAAATTGATCATTCATAAAAAATATTTTGTCCCCCGGGCGTAGCCCACCCCCCAACCCCGTTACCTTTCTGTGAAATCTGTGGTTAACTCCCGAACCCCTTCCCGTCTTCCTGTGAAAAAAATTTTATTAAATCTTCCTTATAAATTCAAAATTGGTGATCCTTACTTCCGGATACCCCTCGCTGTCTTTCACAATATCCCCTTTCGGATCATAGACAATGATCAGATCATTTATTTGAAGGAAGGAGCCGTCATAGCCTATATTTTTCAATTTCCCGACGACCATTCCGGTGAGGTTTTTAACCTCCGCTTCGCTGAATACTCCGTTGCGGATCGCCTTCATCAGATCGACCGGCCTGCACAACCGGCCCTTCTGCTGTGCGACCCATTCGTCCGGGCCGTTGTAATAGCCGCGGATGGTGATATAATTGTGCTCCATGCTTAAAGCCGGCTGGCCGTCCGGGCAGAACAGGCCGCTGTGGGACTCAAAGCGGCCCATGTCTTCCGACTTCTCCTGCTTGACGCCTCCCGTCATATAGACCGCGCGCATATAGACCGCCGGGACGCCGTTATTATTTAAATAAAGCGCGATCGCGGACTCCTCGAAGGGGCTGTTGAACCCTGGCTCGATCATCAAGGAGGATCCTTCTTTATCAGGGACCGGATGCGGGATCTCCCCGACACGCGAGGCTTTCCAGACGATATGGATATTGTCCTTGGTAACGGTATAAAAAATATCATTGTTCTGCGATAATTTCCAGTGGTGCGTTTTCCTCCACCGTTCGGGCAGGAAATAGTCGAACAGGTTCGGGTTCCTTCCCACCACCCACAGGAGGCCTCCCGTGCTTTCCACATGCCCGTAAATATAGGGCACATCGAATATTTCCATGCCGCTTAAATAAGACGGGAGTGCGACTTCCTTGAACCTGTCCCTCTGGTCGTCAAGATAGGTATGCCGGCGCATGCTCTTCACGTATTCGTCATGCCCAGGAGTACGGATCAGAAGTTCGTAATCCACCACGGAATAATCCCTCTTTTCTATTAAATCCATGAGAAATACCCTCTGTTTTTCCCGGGACGCCGGATTACTTTTGCAGTCTATTAAGTTGAGCCTCTGCATATTCTCTTCACCTATGATGATATGGGACGGCTTCATATCGGCTTCCACATATCCCTTTTTATCCAGATCGGCGATGACTTTCTGAGTGATGGGGGCCAGGTTCATCTCCAGCTCGGCGCCCTGGATCCCGATTTCCTTGAAAGCCTCCACTATGTTTTTCCCTTTTATCCAGCCGTAAATCAATTTATACTGCTTCAATATGTCGATGTCGATACCGGGATGTTTGTTGATGACGCTGTTGACCTTGTAAACGGACCTCCCGCTCTGCCAGAGCTGCATTTTTTCGGGCGGGACATAAATGGCCAGCGGGTACTGCGTTCTGATCATGATATCGCCGGGGCCGTATTCGCCTTCCCTCATTTCCATCACCATGGCGAATTCTTCCCAGGGACTGTTGAATTCCGCGTTGATGAATTCCAGCAGCGTATGCGTATCGAGAGGCACATCCTCGCCGAAACGCGAATTCCTGACAACCAGGTCCAGGCTTTTCCCGTCAACTTCCTTTGTCTTTAATTTATAGATCGAACTCGTGCCTTGCAGTTTTTCCCGGTGGGCCTCGAACCATTCTTTTTCATACCAGTTTTCGATTTCAAGCAGGTCCGAATACTGCAGGCCGTATTGGGTCAGATAGATGTCCCCGCCGTCGCTTGTCTTATGGTGGGCGTAGACAATGCCCAGGATATGGATCAGCTCCTCCGGCATAGATATCAGCGCCGATTGAAAATCTTTTTCAAACTGCATTAAAACATCCTATTATTATCTTAAATTTACCATGGTCCAATAAGTTTGACATGATGTGGGAAAAAAATCAATGCGGATGGAAAATCGATATATTCATAAGCAGGATCCGAGTTCAGTAAAATCAAATGCCTTCTCACCCCGCGGTATTATGAATTACAGCACTCGGATTGAAGCCTTAATATTGTGTTTTTTTACCCCGAGGATTATAATTTCCATTATAATCATATCCTGTTTCAGGGGGGGGGATGGTTCCCTGGATTTATCCCTTTATTATATTTATCCTTTCATCGGCTTTATTGTCAGGCCTTGCGTTTTACGGATGGCGGAGCGGACTTCTCATTGCCAGGAAAGCCTTTTCCCTGCTGATGCTGTCTTTCGCGATTTACTTTTTCGGCGGGGCAATGGAACTCATCTTCCCCGGTCTGCCGGGCAAACTTTTCTGGAATAATTTCGCATATATCGGTATAGTTTCCGTCGGCCCATGCTGGCTGGCCCTGGCATTGCTTTATAGCGGAAAACAGCGTTTTCTAAATAAAGGAACGATTTTACTGCTTTTCCTGATACCTTTGACGACATTGATATTAAAATATACCGACGGCTTTTTTCATCTTGTTTACAAAACGGTTGACATCGACATGCAAAGCCCTTTCCCCATTGTCGTTTTCACAAGGGGTTATTGGTACTGGGTCCAGATAATATTCACGAACGCATGCGCTTTGATCGGGAGTATCCTTGTCATCATAGTATTTTTCCAATCCGCAGCAATATACAGGAAGCAGGCAGGGATCATGCTGATTGCGACTTTGGTCCCATGGGCCGCCTTTATCATTTACCTATCATTTCACTTTTTACATGGGGTGGATTTTATCCCCATCCTGCTGGCAATTGACGGGCCGCTTTATGCTTTAGGACTGATCAGGTACCGCTTGTTCGATTCTGCACCGCTGACATGGAAAAATGTTCTGGATACCATCACAAATCATATGATAATCCTGAATAACGACGGCCGCATTGTCGATTTTAATCCCGGTTCGCAGAAACTCTTCAAGGAATTAAATAAAAAAAGTATTGGGACACCCTTCGGAAATATTGCTTCCGGTTTTCCAGAAATTCAGAAATTGATAGAATCTCCGGACCGTTTTCAGACGGATATCAGAATAGATTCTCCGGACGGCACACGATTACTACGGTCACAGGTATTTTATATCCGGGACCACACGGATCAGATAACCGGGAAAACCATCGTGATAAATGACACCATTGTAAAGTATAAAAAAAACTATTACGACCGGGAATCGCTGACACGGGATTTTAATGAAATAGAAAAAATCATGGAAAAGGAAAAGCTCTACCTCAACCCGGAATTGACCCTTCCGGGACTTGCCGATCAGCTAAAAATCCCCCGCAACCGCCTTTCTTATATATTGAATGAATACAGGAAACAGAAATTCTATGATTTTCTCAACACATACCGTATCGGGGAAGCAAAACGGCTGATGACGACAGATCTGTATGCCGGCAATATTCTTCGAATCGCATTCGAATCCGGCTTCAATTCCAAAACAACTTTTTATACGGCTTTCAAGAAAATCACCGGGACGACCCCGTTGGAATTCCTTTCCAGCCTGAAAAATAAGCCCGGGCGGGATTAGTTGACAACTTGTCATTGACACAAACTCGTGCGTTTTTCTTGACTCAATATGCATGTTAAGATAGAGTATTTTTACATATTTATGATTTTTCCGAAATTTACCGGTTTTGTAAGCCGGAATATTATCACCTTCATTGTCTGTCTAATTCCGATTTTTGTCACAGCCATTATCACTTTTTCCTACCACTTTCCTGAAAAGTACAGAAAACACACGATCGATCTGACTGGTTCCTGGAAGATTCATGAGGGGACAAACGACGCATGGACCGGCCCGGATGTCCGGGACGCGGGCTGGAAGGATTTCAATTTTCCCGGCAGCTACTACGATCAGGGCTTCAGGGACATCCATGCGACGATCAGAAAAAGTTTTACTCTGAACGAAAATCTTAAGGACAAGGATCTCTTCTTTACGATCGGGATCACATCGGGATTGATGGGCGCTATAGCCATGAACGGCCATATGATCGGCGAGACGGGATATATCGTCAACAATAAAAAGACGCATGAAAACAATGGATTTTACGGATTTTTCATCAACAGGGAGTTTCTCTTTCAGGACAAAACGAACGTGCTGGCCCTGCAGCTCGAAAATGAGACGCCGGGCTACGACGACCTGGTGGACCCGAGAACGCTTCTCGGAAATGCCGAATACCTGAAGCCGTATTATGAAAACTGCAGGTTCGTCTACAGTTTCTTCCAGTACGGCATCAGTTTAGCAGGCTTGGTTATCCTGATTATCCTAATGCTTCTTACCATAACCGAATGGACATCCCCCGACAGATACAAATATCTTTCGGCCATGGTCCTGGTCTTTTCTGCTTTTTTATTCAATCTGGTCTTTTCCACCTCTTTCCTGAGGTATTTCGCGGATTTCCGGCTTCTCAGCAGGCTGCTGCTTTCTTCGATTTCTTTCATTGCCGTTGCATCTTTGTATTTCTTACAGTGGTATTTTCTAAAAAAAACCAACCTGATCACTAAAATAAGCCACGTTATCTGCATTTCCGTTATAATCTCCTACTTTTTAATCGGCGATTTCGAAGTCATCAACGACATTTACAAATATTTTATCGGTTATTTTTTCCTGCTGATCATTTATATGTGCGCCATTTCGGTCAGGGGAACGGTATTATCAAAAAGCAGGAGAGAAGGGATCATCATAACGGCTTGTTTCATAATAGCGAGTTTATCGGGCATTTCGGATTTTCTGACCGACCTCCATCTGATCGATATGCCCTATATATTCAATGTCAACATCTCCATTGTCATCTTGATCGCTTCCACAGTCATCATAGCGCAGTTTGCCAATATCAGCCTTACCAACAGGACCCTGGCGGCGGAGCTGCAAAAGCTCAACTATTCCCTCGAGAACAAGGTCGCGCAGAGGACGGCGGAACTGAGCGAGGCCTATGAAAAGCTCAAATCCCTCGACCATGCAAAAAACGAGTTTTTTTCCAACATCTCCCATGAATTCCGGACGCCTTTGACCCTTCTCCTGGGACCGGTGGATTCCATTCTCGCAGGAGAATACGGTCAAGCCCTGCGCCGGGATCATGAAATCTTTTCCGTCATGCGGACCAACATCATAAGACTCCTGAAGTTGATCAACAATCTCCTGGATTTTTCCAGAATCGATGCGGGAAAAATGCAGCCCCGGAAAGTCGGAACGGATGTTTCGTCGCTTCTCGAATTTTTTGCGTCGTCGGTGGAATCCTCTGCAAAAAGCAGGGGGATATCTTTTGTTTACGACGACAGGACGGAAGGCATAAACGCCGTACTGGACCCTGACCTTTTTGAAAAAGCGGTTTTCAATCTGATTTCCAACTCATTCAAATTCACTCCCCCCGGCGGCACGGTCATCCTCCAGCTGGATGCCCGGATTCCGGAGGACGGAAAAGAAGGAACATTTTCCGTTTCGGTCAAGGATACGGGCATCGGGATACCTGAGGACAAACTGGATTATATTTTCGAGCGCTTCGCTCAGGTTGACAGTTCCGTATCGAGGAAATTCGAGGGGGCAGGGATAGGCCTTGCGCTGGCAAAGGAAATAGCGGAAATGCATAAAGGAAGGATCAGCGTGAAGAGCGCGGAAGGAAAAGGGGCCTGTTTTATCATGACATTCCCTTATAAAGATTCCATTGAGACAAAAGACAATGAACCGGAGGATTTTGCTGTCAGGGAATGGAACCTTGCGGACATAGCCATGATGTCCGATGCCCCTCCCCTTCCGGCCGCAGATTTAAATCCGGGCTCCCCACCGGACAGCAAACCAGAAATTCTCGTAGTCGAGGACAATTCCGGAATGCGGCAGTTTTTGTCCGGAATTCTATCCCCGGATTACGGCGTCCATACGGCGGAAAACGGAAAACTCGGTCTCGAGCTGGCCCTCCGGGTAAAACCAGACCTGGTCCTGGCCGATGTGATGATGCCGGTCATGGACGGGTATGAGATGACGGCAAGGATCAAATCGGAGCCTTCACTGAAGGGGATCCCGGTAATCCTCCTGACCGCCAAGGCCGATGAAAAGATGAAGCTGGAAGGATTCGAGAAAGGAGCCGACGATTATGTGATAAAGCCGTTCTCATCGCCCGAGCTCCATGCGAGAATCCGTGCCTGCCTGGAGATGAAGCGTCTGAGGGATGAAGCCTTTCAAAGGCAAGCCATGCTCGAAAAGACGCTGAAAGACAGGGACGCCGCCCAAAAACGGTTTCAGGAGACAGCCGAGCTGTTGCCAGGCGCCATTATCGAAACGGATACCGGTGGAAGGATCACGTTTATCAACAGGGCGGGACGAGAGATGCTCGGCTATAGCGGCGCCGGGGATTTGCCTTATGCCGCTTTTCCCGATTTCATATCCGTGATAGATCGGGAAAGATGGAAAACGGAAACCGCCGGAAAAGATACGGACCTCAAGCCGTACCGGCTCCGCCGGAAGGATTCCTCGGAAACTGTTGTTTTATTAAAATTCTGTTCCTTTAAAGAGCGGAAAGGTTTCGCAGGGATGCGGATCATCGCGATCAACGTCAGGCCTTTTTTTGAATCGCTGAGAAAGCCTGATGAAATATTTTTTGAACCTTACGGCCTGACAAAGAGGGAAAAGCAAAGCATCGAACTGGTCATATCCGGGCTTTCCAACCGCGATATCGAGGAAAAACTCTGCATATCGAAAGACTCCCTCAGGGTTTACCTGAAAAACGCCTATGATAAGATGGGAATATCCGGTGAAGGGCGCGGCGGGCTCGAAAAGCTTTTACGGGAACATAACCGGAAAAGGTACGGTTTCGGCGATTTTCTGGAAGAATTTATAAACTGACTGATTATAACACTTCATTTCAAGACTCATCTTTAACCTTATTTCCATATCAACCGTTTCACCCCTCAGGGGTGAAAAAAAACACCGCCAAGGGGTAATGACAAACCGCATACGGCAACTTTATAATCATTCATCCTTAACCGGATAGGGATATGCCTCCGGGAGAGACGGCGGCGCGGGCCTTTTCGTCCCGGCGACTGTCCCTTTGCATTTTCCATTAAACGGAATGAAGAGGGTTTATGTTCCGTCTTTTCTGACTTTCTTGCCCGGACGGATGGCTTCGGACGGCACTATTTCATTAAGGAAAATGAATGCTACTTTTTTTGTACGAATGAGGAGAGGGATATATGAATAAAATCTTTATCGGGCTTCTGACGATTGTTTATATATGCATAATGACTGGATGTTCCCAGGCGCCGGGGAATTCCAATGGAAATTCATCCGGTAATATTTCCACCAGTTGCAATGTCAGTTCAGGTTCTTCGTCAAGTTCTTCAGTTAATTTTAATTGTAACTTTATAAAGGTTGCCGGAGGATGGGTGCATAGCCTGGCATTGAAGAATAACGGTACGTTATAGGCGACAGGATATAACGGATGTGGTGAACTGGGCACAGGGAATACTAATAATACCAATAACTGGGTACAGGTTTTAACCGGCGTCAGTTCCATTGCTGCAGGTATGGGGCATAGTTTGGCGCTGAAGAGCGACGGCTCATTATGGGTACAGGATATAACCTTTATGAGCAGCTCGGTACGGGGAATAATAACAGCACCAACTTCTGGATAAAACCATAATTTATCCCCTCCTGAAGTTTTAGTGATCAATTACGGAGGATACGGCTGAAACGTAAAATCAATAATTTTAACACCTTGAAGATAGATGTTATACCACCTGCCGGGATTGCCGGCCGGAAATATTTTAGTCCGGGCGGGTAGCGCCGGACGACAAATAAAATATTTATGTTAAAATAATCGCGGAAAGTCACTAAATTTATGGAGGTGTAAAATGATTGAAAATATGAAAGGTCTATTTTTCAGATTTATAGTTTTTGTCGTTTTATTTTATGTTTCATCCTGTTCGACTAGTCTTGGTTCGTCTAGTTCCCCAACAAATAGCTATAATACCTACACTGTAACATATTATGCTAATGGATCCACAGGTGGAAGTGTCCCGACTGACAGCAACAAATACAACAAGGGAGCGACAGTCACAGTCTGCAGCAATATCTGCAACATGGTAATTTCAGGTTATGCCTTTGCCGGATGGACCACCAGCACCAACGGTCCAGGGTCAAGCTATGCCGCCGGAGCGACTTTTTTGATGCCTTCATCGAATATTTCTCTCTTTGCTGTCTGGATTACCAATAGCCTTACATTTATCAGTTCCGGAACGAGCATCACAATAACCGGTACTAACTCATCTCAGAGTGGATCGCTGATTATACCGTGCGGTGTCACAAGCATAGGCGCATTTGCATTTTATGATTGTTCCGGACTTAGCGGCGATCTTACTCTACCACCCAGTATTACAAGCATAGGTGATGGGGCATTTTATTATTGCAACGGCTTTACAGGAACTCTTGTTATTCCGCAAAGCGTCATCAGCATCGGTCAGGTTTCATTTTTTTGTTGCAGCTTTACCGGTATGCTAAACATTCCCGCCAGTATCACAAACCTTGGCTCAGGGGTGTTTGAGTATTGCCTTTTTACTAACTATACGGTTGATCCAGGCAATTCTTTCTATTCATCTTCTGGAGGAGTATTGTTCAATTATGATGAAACCGAGTTGATCCTCTATCCCGCTGGACAGACAAGCGTTGGCAATTATACAATACCGGGAAGTGTCACCAGCATTGGGGACAGTGCATTTTGGGGTTGTACTTCCCTGACCAACATAAACCTGTCCTCTAATCTCGCGAGCATTGGATGGGCTGCATTTCGATTCGTACCATTTTCCAGCATAACCATCCCCGGCAGTGTCACAAGCATAAATGAATCTTTTGGGGACTGTACCAAACTTTCTAATGTTTATCTTCTTTCATCTACAACAAACCTTGTATTAAGCTCTGGTATGTTTGGATCCAGCCCCGTTACGTTAACAATCCATGTTCCCTCTGGCAGTGTATCATCATACATAACTTGGGCATCGAATAATTTGGCAGCATGGCCTACAGGGTGGATCCCTTCAGCTTCAACAATAGTTACGCCATAAACTTATAAACCTTGGGTTGATTATGTGCTTATCCCGGACTCTATTTTGTGTATAACGGCACGGTCTATACCGCTGGTAACGATGACAGCGGGATAGCCTGCTACTGGACGGGAACAAACGAGACCATTTTAACGGCGAGCGGGATATGCAAACTCAATCTTTGTATTGACTTATAGAAAGACGCTTAGCCGCCCCTACTTCCTGGGGCGGCTTACCGGCCGCCGGGTCTGAACATCAGGCCGGCCGGAAATATTTTAGTCCGTGCGGGTAGCGCCGGACGACAGCTTAAATTTATTATATTAAAATAATCGTAGAGATTATTATTGGAGGTATAATATGAAGAAAATTTTAATGGGGCTTTTAACGATTACTTTTTTATGCGTCCTGACAGGATGTTCCCAGACGCCGGATGGAGGTTCCAGCGGCGGAAATAGTTCATCCTCGACCCCGACCCCGACTCCGCCGGACACAACCCCGCCGGTATTGACGGTCGGTTCGCTGACGAACGGCCAGGGTGTCGGCGGGACCTATACTTTATCCGGCACGGTTTCAGATTCCGGAAGCGGGGTATCGAATGTTTATGTTTCCCTGGACGGCGGTTTATTCGGAACGGTTTCCATTTCATCAGGTACCTGGACTACAAACTTGACAGTGTCAGCCTACGGGAAACATACAAATTATATTTACGCGATAGACAATGCAGCTAATGTTTCCTTGACCAATTTTGTCTGGGTCGAAAGGACTTCCGTTCCATCGATTATCGTAAACGGTTTGATCGATTATTTCCAGACCAATGTGACATCGCTTAATTTTTCCGGAACTGCGTCAATTGATCCGCCTTATAATATTACCGGAGTGGAGATTTCGGTAAACGGCGGCGCTTATTCGGGCATATCGGGCACAACATCATGGTCGGCAAGTTCCATCAGTTTGAATCCCGACGCGACAAACACAGTGCGCTTCCGTGTTACAGGGAATAATCTTAATACGGCGGAAAGCCCGATTTACCATATTGTTGTGAATATTCCCGCGCCGTCGGTTTCAATTACCAGCCCTTCTTCAGATAATTTCCTGACTAACCAGACAACTATCAATCTGAGCGGGACAGCTTTTATTGCATCGCCTTATTCTATTACAAAAGTTGAGCTGTCCATTAACGGCGGCGCTTACGCGGATGTGGGAAATACCGCATGGAATAAAACAGGCGCCGGCCTTACCGCTAACATGACCAATAATCTGAAAGTCCGTGCCACGGCTAATAGCGGTAAATCCATAGAATCCGCGATCCGTACGGTAATTGTGGATACTATAGCTCCGGCTTTCACTTTTCCGCCGGCTTTATCCGAAGGATCCAACCTGGATTATCTGCAGGATGCAGCAATGCCTCCAGACGGATCTTTAAGCGACAATCTCAGCGGCTGTAAGTTTGTTTATTACTCGATTAACGGTCATTCTTATAATATTTTCACAAACTCAATCACTTGGAACGCCTGGGATCCTGCGATGTGGTTTAATTCCAGCAATACTTATGTGACAAACGGCACAAACTCAATTACAGCGTATTGTATAGATTACGCCGGCAACGCCTGTTCGTCCCAGACCAGTCATTTCTTTTTCAAATCGCTGAGTTTTCTGGCGGATTTGAGTTCGCTATATGCCGCCATGGGATTGGCTGTGGATTCCGCAGGAAATAGCTACATACCAGAGAGTGAAACCAGTAACAAAGTTTATAAAATCTCTTCAAGTGGTACTATGACTGAATTCGCTAATTTATACGAATATCCCGAGGGTATCGCTATCGACGCCAGCGGCAACCTGTTTGTCGCTGAAGATTGCTTGATTGAAAAAGTAACACCGGCCGGGGTTGTCAGTACTTTTGCCGGCAGCATACAGGGAACAAATGACGGGACAGGTACCGGCGCTCGATTCGATGAGATTGCAGGCATTACTGTTGATAGTTCCGGCAATGTATATGTAATGGATGATTGGATTGTGTACACCAACCGCTGCGTAATCCGGAAAATCAGTTCGTCGGGCGTCGTAACGACCATCGCAGGCGGAGCCACCGGATACGCGGATGGAAACGGCATGGCCGCCAGTTTCAATATTCCCTACTCTTCTATTATAGAGCTTGGAGTTGATAACTCGGGTTATATCTATGTTCCGGATAGCGGCAATAACCGCATCCGAAAAGTTTCAACAACTTCCCCATATACTGTCACAACATTGGCCGGTTCCGGTTCAGCCGGTTCTGCCGACGGAAACGGCACTTCCGCGTCTTTTAAAGCTCCGGAAGCCATTACAGTTGACAGCCAGGGCAACCTTTATGTCGCAGACCTTGGAAACAATGAAATACGAAAAATTACATCCGGCGGTATGGTATCAACTTTTGCGAACCAGAATGGGTGCGGTTATATCTCTTCTACGGGTTATTATGGTAATGTTAATTATTACACTTCTTTAATGTGTCCACGCTATCTAGGACTGGATAATTCCGGTAATCTTTTCTACTTAGGAAGTGATTCGGGTTATTCATATTTAATGAAACTTACGACCCGGTAGGTCAAAAAGCAAAGGATTTTGAATAAAATATTTTTGCAGTGCATAATTAATTGTGTCCGAAATGACACCAGCGGATATTAACAATAAGAGGATATTTTAAATGCAAAACCCAAAGGTTTTTATGCTATAGCAGGGAGTAAACAAACGGCGCTGGTTTAATATAATAAAGCCGGCGCCGTTGTATTCTGTTACTGGAAGAACGGGGTTTTGAACCTGCTGTAATGAACTGTTGAACGAAAAACATTATAAAAAACGAAAATGACTATAAGGAGGATATATGAAAAATAATCTTATCGGGCTTCTGACGATTGTTACTTTATGCATCCTGACAGCATGTTCACAGACGCCGGGGGATTCGGGGGGAGGTTCAGGTGGAGGTAACACATCAAGTTCACCGAGCACGGCTAGTTCCAGTTTAAGTTCGACTTCTTTATCCAGTTCTATCATCAGTTCATCCAGCAGTTCAAGCAGTAGTCTGGCAACTGTATACGCCGGCGGGGATTATTACACGGGCAGCATCTATCTCGCATGTTACTGGAAGAACGGGGGTTTGACCACTCTCACAAATGTGACTTCATATGTCTATTCCCTTGCGGTAAACGGAACGGACGTATACGCCGGCGGGGAATATAACATCAGCGGCACCGATTATGCCTGTTATTGGAAGAACGGGGGTTTGACCACTCTCTTAAGTGTAGAATCCTTTATTAAATCCATCACAGTGAGCGGGACGGATGTATATGTCGGCGGGTGCTACGGCAGCAGCCTTGTTGCCTGTTACTGGAAGAACGGGAGTTTGACCCCTCTCACCAATATAAGTTCCATCGTTTATTCTCTCGCGGTAAACGGAACGGACGTATACGCCGGCGGTAATTATAGTGTTAACGGCGGCTATAACGCCTGTTACTGGAAGAACGGGAGTATAACCATTCTTACCAATATTAATTCCTCAGTCTATACCCTCGCGGTAAACGGGACAGACGTATATAACGGCGGGTGTTATTACAACGGCGGAACACCTGTAGCCTGTTACTGGAAGAACACAGTTTTAACCACTCTCACCAATGTGTATTCCTATATCTATTCCCTCGCGGTGAGCGGGACAGACATATATGCAGGCGGTTATTATTACAACGGCAGCGCCTATGTCGCCTGTTACTGGAAGAACGGGGTTTTGACCACTCTCACCAATGTGGGTTCTGAAGTTGATTCCCTGGCGGTGAGCGGAACAGACTTATATGCAGGCGGGGATTATTACACGGGCAGCATCTATCTCGCATGTTACTGGAAAAACGGGGTTTTGACCACTCTCACCAATGTAAGTTCCCGAGTCCATTCTATTACGGTGCAGTAAACGCCGATTAAGATGGAAAATGCGGTATTTGTCTTGAAAGGAACAGCCGCATCCGGAAAATAAAACTATAGATATCATAAGTGACCGCCCTGCGGGGTGGTCACTTTTTTATAATTTTCAGCAATAACATCAGATACAATTCTATAATTTGGATGGCGGTGCCTGTTAAAAGTTCAACAATACAACATCTCAAAAATTTCCCCGGCAAGATAGGAGCTCCGGACAAAAGGGGCCGATGCGACTGATTTGAATCCCAGCCCGAGACCGTTATTTTTATATTTTTCAAACTGGTCCGGATGAACATACTCGAAAACCGGGCGATGGTTTTTTGAAGGGGCAAGATACTGCCCGACCGTCAGCATTTCGCAGCCCGCCTGCCGCAGGTCCTTCATGACCTGAACGACCTCATCTTCCGTTTCTCCAAGCCCGGCCATGATGCCGGATTTTGTATGAATATTGCCGTACAGACTTTTGACATTTTTCAGGAGCTCCAGCGATCTTTGATAGTCCGCGGCGGGCCTCACCTCCGGGTAAAGCCTGGGTACAGTTTCCACATTATGGTTGATGATTTGAGGAAGAGCATCGGCGATAATCCTTAATGAATCCAGGCTTCCCATAAAATCGGGTATGAGGACCTCAATGACAACCTTCTTATGCAGATCTTTTATTATTCTGATAACACGGGCAAAATGATGTGCCCCGCCGTCGGGCAGGTTGTCCCGAGTGACGGAAGTGATGACTACATGATGCAGACCGAGCTCATTGACCGCGGCGGCTATATTTTCCGGTTCCTTATCATCAACGCCGGAAGGCCTGCCTTTTACAACATTGCAGAATGTGCAGTTCCTCGTGCAGACATTGCCGAGGACCATAAAAGTCGCCGTTCTTCTATTGAAACATTCCATCCGGTTGGGACAGAGCGCTTCTTCGCAGACGGTGTGCAGAGAGAAACGCTTCAGTATTTCCTCAACATCTCTTTTGTCTTTCGAATTGATCACTTTTATTTTCAGCCAGTCCGGTTTAGGCATATTCACCTCATTCCAATCGATTCTTCCAGGGCGGCACTGGAAATAAATTCCGGGTCCATATTAAAAATATCACAAAAGAGCTCAATCACCCTGTTGACGGCCTTATTGAAATCCTGCTTGTGGCCCGTTAATTTCTCAAGCGATGTAACACCCCTGTCGGTAATCCCGCAGGGATTGATCCAGCGGTAATGGTCCATGTTCGTGTTGATATTGAACGAAAAGCCATGCATCGTGACGGCGCGGCTGACAGCGATCCCTATGGCCGTGATCTTATCATTGCCGGCCCAGACGCCCGTATAAACGCCGTCATCGCGGCGGCCTTCTATATTATAGGAATCATGGAGAAGCCGGATAAAAACCTCCTGTATCTTCCAGACAAAATCCCTGATGCCCAATCCGAGGTTTTTTAAATCGAAGATCAGATAACCGACAAGCTGTCCCGGCCCGTGGTAAGTCACGTCGCCGCCCCTTGCCGTTTCATAAACTTTGATGTTTTCCTTTTTGAGGATTTTATCCGGGACGATGATATTCGAAACTTTGCCGCGCTTCCCGAGTGTGATGACGGCCGGATGCTCCAGAAGCAGAAGCGTATCGCTGATTTTATTTTCCTGTCTTAGTTCCTTCAGCTTTTCCTGGAGCGAAAGGGCTTCCTGATAATCGATGCGCCCGAGCTGTGCTATTGTACATTTCATAATAAAATATAATAAACCGCCTGCGGAAAAAGTACAAATTAGATATTATTAAAAATTATTGATGGAGACGGAGGCTGCCCGCTAATAACGCGAATGGACGCGAATAGGGACGAATGATATTGGTGAGTATTCGTAGGAGAATCCCGCTAATGACGATAAAAAAAACGAATAAATCAATTTCGATTAGCGTGTATTCGCGTGATTCGCGGGAAAAACTTTTTTCCACATGATTCGCGGGTTGAAATCCCTCTTCCCGGCGGATTTCTTTCGTTTGACAAAAGATTTGATATAAATTAATCTATTAATGAATAAAAATTAGATTGGGGGAGTTTTATGCTGGTTTTACACGGAATATATAACAACGGAAAGATTGAATTGCTGGATAAAAACCTTCCTCATATAAAAGCAAAAGCCGAGATTAAAATTACTGATAATTCGAATCAGACAGGAATAAAGAAAAAGGATGTCTGGAAAGGTTTGTCCGCATTGATTAAAGAAAAATCAGTAAGAATTGGAAAAATCAAATGGACCAGAGAATCCCTTTATGAAAGGTAAGGTATTTCTTATTACAAATCTCACAATCCACAGGGAAAAGCCCGCTAATGACGCGATAGACGCGAATAAACACAAAAGCGGCAGTCACGTGATTATTGAGGAAAAATATACCTGTCGGAGTAACAATGACTTACAAGGACATTATTAAGGGCAGTTCCAAAAACTCAAAATCAATCAGATATTTCCAACATAGGTTTTGGAACTGCCCCGGTTATAGAATCTCTTGTAAATTTAATTGGCGCTACCGTATAGAGTTCGCTGGTTGATGATCTTTTCAGACAGCGAACTCGGGCGGTAGCATGAACTCATATAATAGCGGCAGTTCTAAATATTTGAGTTTTTAGAACTGCCCTTAAGATTATTACGGATGACGGCTGGTACCTGGACAGACAGAAGGGAAGTCACCGGCAGTACAAACATCCTTCAAAAAAAGGACTGGTGACGATTTCGCATCATGGTGTTGCAAAAACCGTTGCGCCGAAAATGCTTAAAAGTATATTAACACATGCGCAAATAGAGTTATAGCGGGGTTTATATGCATAAATATACCATCATTATCGAAAAGACGGCTGACGGTTACTGCGCTTCCGTCCCGGCTTTGCCCGGATGCACGGCAATGGCAGACACGAAAAAGGAAGTGGAACAAATGATTTATGAAGCCATTATTTTTCATCTGGAAGGTATGGTAAAATCAGGCCTGGCGATACCGGAAGAATCGGATACGGAAGTGGAAACGATGGTTTTTTCTTAAAAAGCCCGCTAATGACGCAAAAAGATACGAATAAATATTGACGTTCATTCATGGGGAATAAAAGCCCGCTAATCACGCGAATTGACGCGAATGGGTACGGATGAAATTGATTCATTCGAGCGGGAAAAAAGTACCGGCAATGCTTGAGTCATTTAATAAACTACTTTAAAATAAACTGAAATGTGAAAAGAGGATAAGTTTATGTATCCGAATGAAGCGGCGCTTAATAAATTAATATCACGGATTGTAGAGGAAGTCCACCCCGTTCAGATTATTCTTTTCGGATCAGGCGCCCGGGGTGAAATGCGGCAGGATAGCGACCTGGACATTATGGTAGTTATGCCCGATGGTGTCCACCGCCGTTCTACTGCCCAGAAATTGTACCGGACTCTTTCAGGTTTTACCATTCCTTTTGAGTTTCTGGTTGTAACATCAAGCGACCTCGAAAAATATAAAGATAATACCGGGTTAATTTATCACACCGTTTTATTAGAAGGAAAACAGCTTTATGCCGCCTGAAGAATATCTGCCGGGTTCGCCCCGGGACTGGCTCCGTCATGCCCTCAGCGATTTATCTGTCGCCTCTGAAACAAAAACGAAAGAAGTTTTATTAGAGACGCTTTGCTTTCATGCCCAACAGGCCGCGGAAAAAAGCATTAAAGCCGTTTTAATTAAACATGCCATCCCGTTGATAAAAACTCATAACTTGAAAATATTACTGGAACAGCTTTCTTCTATTCTTTCCGTTCCTGCGGAAATCATGAATTCAGTCGGCCTTACCGATTATGCAATTACTTCACGTTATCCCGGTGATTGGGAGCCTGTGACAGAAGCAGAATATGAAGAAGCGATTAACCAGGCAAAATCTATTTATAAGTGGGCGGAAAGCATAGTCAAAGGTAAATAAAGGGGGAATAGAGCCCGCTAATAACACGAATAAACCAATCCCAATTAGCGTTCATTCGCGTGATTCGCAGGAAAAAACTTATATCCGCATGATTCACAGAAATTATAAATTTTCTATTGCATTTTATTTGTAACAGCAATATGATATTAGTCTAAGTAATGTGAAACAGTGATTAGGGAAAGTTGCCCGCTAATGACGCGAATTGGCACGAATGGGGGCGTTAGAATTAATAAAGAGAGAAAGTAACGTCCTACAATGATGTGGAAAAAGCGGCCCGGCAGAACGGCTTCTGGGAGCTGAAAAAGCTCGATGTGACCGCCGCTTCCGCCCTCGGCCTCCAGCTTAAATCCGGCCGCATCGTGACCGGCGACTACAAAGTAAACAAGAAAAAGGAAAGCATTGTCATCAATGTTTATTTATACGATACAGTCACATCCGAATTGATCATGAAGCGTAAGTATGAAGGCTCCAGCGGAAGGGACATCTTCGATACTATAGACAACCTGATCCGCAGTACCAGTTCAACGCTTGTCGGAAGGAACATCACCATGGGAAGTTTGAAAGTGGCCGTTCTCGGCGAGGGCGCGTACCGGCTTTACATCAACGCGAACCTCCAGAAGGAAATTAAAAAGAGCGACGGTTTTCTGGATAAAGTGGCGGCCGGCGAGAATGCGGAAGTCTCCATCCGTTCCATCGACAACGATAAAAAGGAGCAGGAAGTCTACCGCGAGTTCATTAAAGTGGACGAGAATAAAACTTATACGATATCTTTTAATCCGGATGATCTTAAAAATAGATCTAGAAGATATGTTTGCTTTCCGGTCAAGCTCCTTGAAGGCGGGCTGGGAGGCAATGTCGGCGTAACCTGGTTCTTTACAGACAGCCTGGGCGTCACGGCCATGGGCGGCGCTGTGTATGCAGCCAATACTATCATTCCAACCGCTCTGGCGGAAGTGACCTTTGCCTTCTGGAAAACGCCCCAGTTCAGTTTATACGCGAGCGCCGGCGGTTTCTGCTATTTCAGCAAAAGCGTCATCATTTCGCCGTCTGTTATGCTGGGTTTTGAAATGTGGAACGTTTTTATAGAAGCGGGACTACGCTATTCCTTTTACGAAGAAGGCGGCTTCAAGCCGATGGCATCATTGGGCTGCAGGTTTTAAGAAAAGGGGTGTATGGGAAATTTGACTGATCCGTTAAATGAAACTGTAAACTGGTATTTGCGGAAATAACGGGTTTTGTTATTTCCGTCTGTTTTTCGGATGGCGCATGGCTTCATTTTTATGATGATTAATTATAAAGATGACCCTTTTCAATTTGAATTCGATCCAGGAAAATCATACAGGGATATCCGGCCTATCGATGTCATGGTCGAAAAACCCGATCATGTTTTATTTATCAGGAGGTTTTTATATGAAACCAGTTAATTTTCTTTTTGTATTATTCTTCCTATTTAGTCTCATTCTGGCATCCTGCGCCGAACAGTCGGCATTGACAAAAGAAAACCAGTTAAAAGGATTGGAAACAAATGTCAACGCCATGTTCCTGGAAAAGCAGGAAACCGAGGCGGACGTTACAGTTAAACATAAGATACTGATAGCTCCTTTTGAATACAAAGCGAAGGGAGGGGCATATCCGAACCCTGAAATCTACAAGACAATATTTTTCACTTCATTCTACAATTTATTTTCAGTCCTCCCATCGATCGATCTTCCCGATAAAAGCGTACTTTTAAATATGAACCCTTCTGAGGATACCATTCCGGTTCTGGCAAAACAATACCAGTGCGATTTCATCGTATTCGGGGATTACAGCCTTAAAGGCCCCAAATTGAAACCGGACGCGGTTGTAAACCTGAAGATATGGAATAAATTCTCAGGCTCGATTATGACAAACAGCCTGACGACTCCTACAGAAGCCGAACTGTTTGACGCCATTGATACGCTACTGTCCAGAATGGTCAGGACTATGCTGAATGAAGAAATGAAGATAGCGTATCTGAATTTCAACAATATCGACACCGGAAAGGAGAAACTCGGGATATTCATCAATCACAGGCTTGTAGCCGAACCCGTTTCAAATAATTTCCAGCTTAATATGAAAATAATATCCGGAAAAGACTACAAGGTCAGCATCAGAAGGTTTCTCGACGGCAAACTCCTTACAGGCGCCGTCGCGAACTTAAAACCCGGAGAATCGATGAATTTCAGCGCCACAAATTACCGGATAAATCTTATTAAGAACGCGGGTTTTAATGAGGATACTTTCAAAAAGGGGACCTGGACCCACTCCGATGGTCTCAATTTGTCGATTGAAAATGGAGTGTGCCATATTAAATTTAAATACAGCGGTGCTGGAAATACCTGGGACCATCAATTGATCGCTTTTCCGGTAAAAATCGAAGCCGGGAAGCGTTACCGTGTTTCTTTTGACGCGAGGGCTTCCGAGGGGGAGAATATCTACGCAAAGATGGACAAATCAAACAGAAATGGCACTTCTGATGATGCCCTATCCTATTGGGGCAGTCCTTTAGGAACAGGCTCAGGCGGCGAAGGCGCTCCAAAAAAAATATCAGTAGATAAAGTTATGAAAAATTATATATTCGTATTCAGGATGGTTCAGCATACGGATACCAAAGCTCAATTAGAGTTCGACCTCGGTAATTCCTACGGGGACATCTGGCTCTCCGATGTTATGGTCGAAGAGCTCGATTAGGCTTGATAAACTTATTTTGCATACATGGGTAAATTATTTTCTGTTCAGTCAATTTTTCGGAAGTTGCAAGTTATTTTATTGAGTCAGATTAGCTTTCAGAAAAAATGGGCTTTTTTTATTGCTTTTTTACCCTCTTCTGATTATATTTTTCTCAGTAAAATAATTCTTTCATTCGGCAAACTATTCAAGCTGTTTTTGCCGCATGATTATTAAATCTATATTTAAAATAAACACGGGAGGTAAAATATGAAACGATTAACAGCCGTGATCCTGACAGCGCTTTTGGCGTTTGCTGTAAATGCTACGGCAAGTAACCAGAAGAATTCCCAGAATAATAATAATAATAAAGGTAAAACAACTGCGGCTTCCAAAACCGGCAGCCAGAAGAACAGTCAGGGGAAACAAAAGGGCTCTGTTCAACAGCAGGTGATAATTAATATGAACCGTCCGTCAAGCGGCGGACATAACCGGAATTATCCATCGCAAAAACCCGCACAGAAGCAGATAAACAATAACCCCGCTTACGGTAAATTGCAATTGACGCCTGTTAACCAGGGCAGACGGCTGATCAAGAATAACACCCAACTGCAGCCCGTCAGCAGGCCCATTCAATCAAAGAACGGTCAAAATGAAGTCAAAACTGCGAACCCGCATCCGGGTGTCAATACCGCCAGCGTAACCCACCATCACCCGTATGAGCCGAATTATGTACGCAAAAAATTGCAGAAACTCGGCGTTGTATCAGCGCCGGGTTATATTATAAACAGGGATGAGGTTATCCATACCGACAGGGCGCATTCCATAATTGCCTATCCAAAGGAAGGATTTGATAAGCGCCCCCTGAACGCTGCGGCTTTTTCACCGCGGCATTTCAATGATAAAGCGGTCCGGGGCCATATGTCGCTGATAACCGCTATCGATTGGCAGAACAGGATCCGCGGTTTCAATCAGACTGAAACCCGCGCCAACTTTTATTACTGGCATAAAGATAAAGATTTCAACTATTGCCATTACATCGACAATTCGGGTTATCACTGGTACGGCTGGTATGCGGGCAGCACATATTTCTGGACCCGCTATTTCAACAACCGCTGGTGGTGGTATGACGCGGATTATGACCGCTGGTGTTTCTGGAATGACGGTTTCTGGTGGTGGCAGGACCCCTATCACATGGGAGACCTGTACTGTTATAACGACGCCGATTATATACCGTGCAACTCGGCGGATGACAATGTTACAGTGACCGTGCCGGATAATAACAATACCCAGACTTTCACAAGCCCGGACAATTCACGTATTGTAAAAGTGGTTATGGATACACAGGACGCTTTCCTGTATGATCCGGCAAATCCGCCGGCATTCAACCCGGTTTACCTGGCCTCAGGGGTTCAGGATGTCATGTTTTCTGATCCGAACAATGGAAGGCCGCTCGAGATAATCTTAAAGCTTAATGATAAGTCTTTTGATATGTTTGACGGCAATGGAAACCCCTATAACCCCGGAGCTTCTGAAGGCGACCAGTCCAGCACAAATATACAGTAAGTACGCCTGCCGGTGTTGAAAGCGGCATGGCACACTAGCGCTCCTTCAACCGCATAAGAATGCCTTTATGGAAAAGCAGTCAGACGCGCGCAGCCTGTTCTCTTACTTTATAGGATATAAATATCCTTATTATTCCTGAAGCGTTGTCTCTTATATCTTATTTCGACTTTGAAGCTGAGTTGATAGGCTGCGGCCGTCCTTTTATTTTTTTTAAAAATCTATAAGCTCTTTCGGCTTCAGATTCGATTCCATTGTCCAGAAATGCGCCTGGCCATGGGCTATCCTGAATATAATCAATCCCGGGCTGTCGGCTGTTAAACCGAAACTTTTTAAAAACGGCCTGTCTATGAGCACTTTTTCCTTAAGGACCCTGTCGTTCATAAATTCGGCTTCCCCGGCTATCCGGAGCATCCTTCCCGTCGTATTATCCGGCCCGGGTTTATAAAAACAGACCTCGGTCTTCGGGTTTTCCTTTAACTGCCGGTATAATGGTTTAATATCCCCGGTCTCAAAATAAAAACCGGTCTCATCGGCAAACCAGAATTGAAGTGCCCTGACCCTCGGCTGGTCTTTCTCGGCTGTGGCCAGAAAGCATAATAAGGTTTCGTTCGAGAAGTCGATGCAGTTTTTGATATCCATTATAAAATTCCTCCTCAATGAGTCTGTATTCACACGATCAAATTGATAAATATTATAACTTATTTGATAAGAAAATGGGAAAAAGAGAATAAATCCGGTTTTTTTGAAAATGTCTGCCGGAATGCGCAATATTAACAAAATGATTTCAAGATTTAAGAGGCCCGTATTAAGTAAGATCGGCTTATAATGGCCGCTTTTTTCGGGCCGGGGGATTTTGATATAAATGAAGCTTGCTTCCTTTCCGGCCTTTTCAGCTGCCGCGCCGCACGCAATGAAACTATCCTGCTTTCCTTTATTGCGGCCTGCAGTCGTAAAGGACCGGATTTCCCCGGGACCCCGCTGTTTGTGAAGTATTGGCGCTATTCGTATTTGAGCTGCTGTCAATATCAAGCCATAATTCAGACTTGACTATCCTTCCTTTATTTGTGATCCATTTGTTTAATTCATTAAGCGAGCCGTTGGTTCCCATGAAATTATTGCCTCTCGGCCTGAAGGAATTCGAAACCGCGAAGTTGTTTGTCATAACAATAAAGTAGCGTATTTGCCCTTCTTCGACCATATTCTTAAGTACTTCGACAGTCAATATATTATCTCTTCCTGAAAAACCGCCCATTGCCATTACCGGCTGGCCGGTTCCCAATATGATGGGAGACGCGATGGCCGCGTTTGGAACGCCGATAAGAAATTTCTCCCCTTTTCTGTTGGAAATCAGGAAATGGATAAGCTTGTCAACTTTAAAATTTTCATTAAACGGTGAATTCCAGCCGTCAATATTGACTGGATTATTGGGATTTTCCGTCACCCAGGCATAGTTCCGCCGGTTTTTAAGCTCCGGCCCGGCAAACGGCATGGATGCCTGATCGCCGTAAAGCATGGGAGTAAGGCTCCAGATGATAGGAGAAATGTTTAAGGCCATAAACCCGATGATGACAGAAATTTTCTGCAGGTTAATGTTATCCGTTATTTTGAGTAATTTCAGAACGGAAATCATACCGCAGGAGATAAGGGTGAGGCTTAAAACCGCCGGAATCATCCAGTTTCTCCAATCCGGGTAGCGGTATAAAAAATAGATTTGAAAAAGCGCGCTTATTAAAAAAACAGACGGCAACAGCCGGCTCCTCCAGCCCTTTTCACTGAGGTTTTCCCATAATTCAATAACACCGATCCCGCATAGGGCAGCGATGCCGGGAGCAAGCATGCTGAGATAATACCTGTGAAAGAAGCCGGTAATGCTGAAATAAACGATCATCGGCAGTATCCATGCGCTCCAGAATAAAACTCCGCGGACTTTCGGGTTTTGAAGATCAAAACCGGACTTGTCTTTCCTGATAAAAAAGACCAGTATGCTGATGAGCGCAAAGGGTAAAAGCCAGCTTAATTGTCCGGCCATTTGCTGATTAAACAGCCTCATTACACCCGGATTGCCTCCTTCCCCGCCTGGATTTCTGCCGCGGTTTCCCCAGACATTACTGACAGCCGTTTGAGTATTGGAAGGCGTAATGATAGAGGTCATCTGTAAAGAAGGCATAATATTAGTCCGCATCAGGTTCGTATTCTGCTCTGCCCCGGCCGTTCTAAAATTACCGCGGTTTCCAAATTCCCTCCTTCCGCGGTTTCTGGGAAGAACTCGATTGATCCCATTATAACCGACGGCTAGATTGAGCTCTGAATTCTGCTGGCTGCTTCCTACATAGGGCCTTTTTTCGGGCGGTACCAGATCCACAGCGATTGGCCAGGAAAGGGAAACTGCGATGAGTACAAAAATTGAAACCCCAATATTTATTAATTTTCTGCCCATTTTGATTTCTGATGAAAAGAAATACAAAATAAAAAAAGCGGGAATCGCCATAAAGGCCTCAGCCATTTTAGTATTAAACCCTGCCCCGACGAGAACCATGGAGATTAATAACCACTTCAGGCTCCCTTTCTGTACCGCGGTATTAACAGCCCAGGCGGCAAATAGAATGATCATTACCAGGACCGGGTCAAGTTCATTGGTACGGCTTACAGCCACGAAGATCGGGGTTGTCGCTAAAACAAAGGCCGCGATCAAACCGGCAGCATTTCCAAACGGCTTTTTGACTAATTTAAAAATAATGAACACGGACGCAATGCTTGATAAAGCCTGGGGAAGAAGAATAGACCAGCTTTTAAAGCCGAATATTTCAGCGAACGCGCATTGGAGCCACAGGGCAAGCGGCGGTTTATCAACACTGACAAATCCGCCCGGGTCATAAGATGCAAAAAAGAAATTATGCCGGCTGGCGAGCATGCTTTTCACAGCCGCGGCATAATAATTGTTCCCGAAACCAATATCATGGAATTTAATAAAATTTAACAGAAATGCCGTTAATGCCAAAAGGAAAAGCGTTATATACAATAAAATCTTTTTTGATCTGTCCACCGCCCGGCCTCGATTTTTTATTAAAATCAATTATAAAAGGCTGGAACCGGTTAAATAGTTTCAAATTTCTAATAATTATTTTTGAATTTCGGGAAAAAATCATATTCAAAATGTATTTTATTGTATTTCAATGGACATGCCTGTTTCTTCATTAATATTATACTCATGACCTTTGCACAGTAAACTTAAGTTAATTCGCTGCCTGATAAAACTTTAGGCTATAAATTGCCGCTTAAAACTGGACTTTTGCACGGTTTCTATTTAATTATCCGTTAATGGTTTGCGGAAACCGTGCAAAAGTCTTTACTCTTATTTTTCAATAAAATATATATCCCGGAATTGCATCCAAATGAGATGAATTTCACTTATAATGTCAGCCATAGAATAATCAAAATATGGGGAATGTTCCTGTGATCAGATCAATAATATACTATTCCGGATTAATCTTTCTTGCCGTCCTGGCAGGCTGTTCCGGCGAAGTTAAAAGCGACAGCCAGTCTT
This sequence comes from uncultured Spirochaetota bacterium, assembly GCA_963835575.1. Lineage (GTDB taxonomy): Bacteria > Spirochaetota > Brevinematia > Brevinematales > JAOACQ01 > CAVYGN01. The sequence goes on from CAWIGG010000002.1 coordinate 1,443,203, forward strand.
TAAAGGATCTGCAGAGTTATCTGGTCTATTCCAATCCGTATGAAATGAATTCCGCCTGGCTGACGGACCATCTGGGAATCCGGCAAAACTCAATCGGCAAATTATCTGAAATTGTCCTGGATGATTATTACGGGACCTTTGAAGACAGGGATATATACAGCAATTATAGTGCGGATATCTTTGATAAGGTCATAGCGGACAGGGCCAGGCAGAGATGGAACGCGACCGCAATAAAGCTGAAAGGCATAATCGATCACGGTCAGGCAGAAAAATTAAATACTGTGATATCACAGGTCAATTCCTTAAAAGACTATGCCTTGATGCTGATGGTCAAAGTACCGCTTTCCTATCCGCAGGCTATCCTGATTGATTCGGGGTTTGAAGTTTCGAATTGCCTGAAAACGGATCAATACGCTGTTTTTCAAAAAATTGAGAAAGCCAGGAGCGCAATATGGATTTCCAATGTGCAAAATAATCAGGAAGGAACGACCAATTCCCAGCCTAAAAAAAGGGGAACGGGCAGAAGGAGAGGAAAAAACAACTGATAATTTAAAGAAATTAAACAATACCCGGTTTTATTGTTTTGTTTTTTTGAATTTTTACTTATTGCTGATTATGATTTAATGGTAATTATTCATTAAACACCGGAGGAAAATATGAAAGCAATAAAATCCTTTTCAATTATAACAGTTTTCACGGCCCTGCTTTTGTACAGTTCCTGTTCAATAAATTCGAACAGCGGCGGTTCCGCATAGACAAACGACGCTCCGCCGCTGCCCGGAGGCGTAACAACATTAAAACCCAACAATAACGACAATATTCCGGTCGGAAGCAGTTACGTTGTCATGAACAACGAATGGAACTCAGGGCAGGCATCACCGCCTTACAGCGAGGTCATCTTCACAGGCGATACAAACGGCGGAACGTACTTCGGCTGGCAGTGGTCCTGGAACAACGCGAATACTTGGACGGTCCTGAGTTATCCCGAAGTATTATGCGGCCAGAGCCCATGGTCCCCCTCATTGATCCATTCCTCCGGATTTCCCTTTGCGATCGGATCGACGAATGTAAAATCGACCTTCAATATCATCCAGACAATAAATGAGTCGCTTTCCCGCGGAAACACATACGATCTTGCTTACGATATCTGGGTCATATCAAATACCAGCGATACTAATAATTTTACTTCAACTAATATTAAATGCGAGATCATGATCTGGCTCGCAAGCGAAAGATGCGAACCGGATGGAGTGACCCCGACTACTTTTATACCGGCTAACGGAATATCATGGGGATATGTAATGAAAACCGGTCAGGGAGGAAGCCCACATGGCTGGACTTATGCTGCTTATGACGCTGTAACGCCGGTATTTGATTCCCCGGCCGGAGGTTTCGACATTACCCCGTTTTTAAGCGATCTTGTCAGTAGAGGAGTTATTGTTAACGGAGATTATGTCGCCACCGTTGAACTCGGCACGGAAGTCGCGATAGGCGCAGGCATGGTGTTTATATCGAATTATTCCGTGATTCTTTATTAACGCGGCCTTATCCGCCGCCTCGGCAGTTTCTTGATCTATTGCAGATATTTCTTCAAAATAACCATTTTATGAAAATCTTATCAGGCTTTTTTAGTCTTTTACTCTCATGAATTTCGATTCCTTAAGCCTTGTGCTGACCAAAACCATTAAAAGCATAAAACCGATCAATATATTCATGGAAAACGTCATCGAACCTGTCTTCGGCGATTTGAAAAGGTCCATCCCTAAAATAAAAAGAACACCCGAAACCTGCCCCATCATCATCAGCATCCCGGTGGATGTGCCTTCAGGCGCGGGATAAGCGATTTCAGCGCCGTATTGGAACCCTACAGGGGCCGTGCTCAGGAGGAAGAACCCGAATACGGCCGAAGAGGCCAGTAAAATCCGGAAGTCCGCCGCATACGTTATGCCGATCAGTCCGAGCGCCGAGCCGGCGAGCGCCAGAAAAATAAAGAGGGTCCGTCTGCGGAACTTATCCGACAGGAAGGGAATGACTGCCGAGCCGATTACGCCGCATGCGATCATCAGGCCGCCTGCGATCCCTGCCTGCGCCGGTGAAAACCCCCGCGGTTTAAGAATTTCTTCGATCCATGTGGCCAGAGCATTGAACACGCCCAGGCCTATAAAAAAGATCAGCATCAAAAACACAAATTCTTTTTTTACCATAAGCTGTTTCAGCCCGTCGAAAACCAGCGCCCTATCCTCCTCTCCGGGAGCGCACTGGGGGGTCGGCGGCTTTTCCCTGGCAAAGATAATGAAAATAACAGCCGAGGCGATTGAGACTGCTCCATAATAAACAAGCATCCCGGGAATGCCTGCCGCCTGGGCCAGAAAGGGTGTCAGGGCCAGTCCGATAATAAGGCCCAGGTAGCCCGCAAGCCATGAGAGACCGGCGGCCGTCGCCCTTTCCTGGAGGGGGAACCACCGCGCGGCGACTTTCGTCACGGCATTGAGAATCAATGGCTGGCCGACTGCGATCATTATCTGAAAAAAAAGCACTGTGTTATAATTTCCGGCAAAAAGCCCCCGCAGAAGACCGAAAATACCTGTCAGGGCGGCGCCGAGCCCGACCGCGGTCCGGAACCCGTATGTATCGATCATCCATGATGCAGGGATCGACACAACAATATAGACGATCATGAAAACCATGGACAATAACCCGATCCCCAGATCGGAAACCCTATAAAAAGCCGCCGATTCCATGGTAATGGATGCGAAGGTTATCCAGAGAAGCTGCTGGACAGCCATAATCAGCATAAAAATCCCGAGAATAATCCATCTGTAAGGATAAGTCTTTATTTTCTGCTGTTTCATAAGGTCCGTTTCCTCCCCAATTTTTTTTGATAGGGACAGGTTCAGGCAACCGCGGGTCTTTGGATCTGTCCCGGTTAATATTTATTTTCTATCTAAGCAGACTTTGATGACTTGCCCAGTCTGCACCCGGCAGTTTTAGAAATTCTGTTTTTTTAGAACTGTCTTTAAATTATAGTGAAACACTTTCCTTGTGTCAATGGCTGAGTAAATCCCGCCTGATAGTTTTATCCAATGGTAAGTTGAAATTATTAAAAAAATATGGGCAGTTCTAAAAACTCAAATATTTAGAACTGCCGCTATTATATGAGTTCATGCTACCGCCCGAGTTCGCTGTCTGAAAAGATCATCAACCAGCGAACTCTATACGGTAGCGCCAATTAAATTTACAAGAGATTCTATAACCGGGGCAGTTCCAAAACCTATGTTGGAAATATCTGATTGATTTTGAGTTTTTGGAACTGCCCTTATTTGAATTCTTATCATAAATATAATATTATAAGACAGAAATGCTTTGACAGAGATTTCCAGGCGCACTACAATATTAAGCCATCTGATGCCCGGAAGATCAATCAGCTCCCTATTTAAAAAGGAGGTCCTTATGGCCCGTAAAAGTCAAAAAGAAACAAAAACTTCTCTCAAGACCGGAGACAGCGACAATTCGGCAAACCTTCAGCCGATCGAACTGCCGAAACCCGGACCTGACAGGGGCAAATCAGTATTCAGCGCATTACAGCAGAGAAAAACCATCCGTGAAATAAGTGAAAAAAAACTTCCCCTGCAGGTACTTTCAAATCTCCTCTGGGCGGCCAATGGAGTAAACCGCAGAAAAGACCCGTTTGGAATAGCCGGAAGAACGGCCGCGTCAGCCAGCAACTCACAGGAAATCGATCTTTATATGGCCGTTCAGGAAGGTGTTTTTTTATATGACGCGTTTCAGCACAGGCTGGCGCCGGTCTTGGCGGAAGACCTTCGGCGCCTGGCAATCGGAAAAGGCCAGCCGGATTTCGCGGCCGGTGCCCCGCTCCATATCATCTACGTCGCAGATGTGCATAAACTGACGCATACCTCCGGTTTTCAGGAACCCGGGCTGCATGATCCGGAAGTCCAGAAATCATATTATTACGTTGATACCGGTTTGATTGCGGGCAATATATATTTGTTTGCCGCTTCCCGGGGCCTCGCATCCTGGTTCCATAACTGCGACAGGTCCGGCCTGGCGGCAAAACTGAAACTGCGCAAAGACCAGCGTATACTCTTCGGGCAGACAGTCGGTTATCCGGCTGAATAGTAACTTAATATATTTATGACGCAGATTCAGATTTGCCGAAAGTAATGTTATTTTTACTATTTACGGCGTTATTGTAACTTTTATCCCGTTAAGAAGGTATATATTGTATTGAATGCATTCAATAAGCTATAGTAGTTTTGATTTTCAATCCACCGGTTGAGGTGAGTGTTTAATCAAAAATGGAGGTTAATAATGAAGTTAATGAAGGTTTATGGTGTAATTCTAATAGTTTTTTTCTTGTATATTGCAGTTTGTATTCATGGATATGCGGCCGCTGGCGATCAAACTTCAACCAATCAAACTACGGTTCAATTGCAGATCCTGCAGATTGACCAGCAGATACAAGGCTTAAAAAATGAAATACGGCAATTGGAAGGGAAAAAAAGATCGCTGTATAATCAGATCGAAGCGATCAAAACTCAGCGGCGTCTGGACCAGCTGAACGGCCGCCTGAGCGATTTGTCCATTAAGCTCACAAATGCCCAGGCAAAAACCAACTCCGCGCAAATTCAGCAGCTGACATCCCGCCAAAGCCAGATAAACAGTGAAATCGGCTTTCTGACAGATATAAAAGGGCTCCTGGGACAATTGGCGGCCGCAAACCAGCAGATGGACACCAATCAGACCTCACTTTTGGAACAAAAGATCAAAAATGACCGTGAATCAATAAAAGCCCTGTTTCCGCCCGCCACCAATCAACCGCCGGCTGTAAAAACGGTAAATACCAATATTACACCGGCTGCGACTTCTGCGCAGGCGGACCCGGAAATTCAGCCTTTACTGGACCAGATAAAAGCCCTGGATGCTCAGATAAAACAGGACCTGGACCAGATAAAGAGCCTTCAGGAGCAAAAAAAAGCGCTGATCCAGCATTCTCATAAAAAATAAAATGATGTATGAAGGAGGATTTATGAGATATAAATCTGCGAAGCTGCTATTAACAGGTTTTGCGTTCCTTTTGTACATTTCCTGCTCCGGCACGCCGGGAGACAATAAAAATTCAACTGCCGATACCACCGGGATCAATGAAATGGCAGATTCCGTTTTGAATCCCCAGACCGGAATCGCAGGCGATATCAATGAACAGTCGGGGGCTTTGAGCGGCGGGCAGAATATGCAATTCAAAGCGCAATACAGCGGAGTTATCATGAAAGGGCTGCCCAGCCTGGATACAAAGGGCCGATGGCCCGTCTATAACGGGGGCATATTGAATGGTTTTACCAGCAGTTCGGATGGAGACGGTGTTTATTACCTCAGAGCGGTCAGTTCTCCCATGAGCTATTCAAACGCTTATTTTGAAGACAGCCTGGACTTTTTCACAGTCACCAACAGGTTTTACAGCACCCCTGACACAAACAGCATTTCGATCGCTTACAGCGGGAATATCTGGACAAATATCTGGAACGGAACGGTCCGGTCAATCCGCCATATCCGTACGCTTACCAATTATTACACCAATCTGATAGTTACGGAAGACCGCCGGAGAGCTGTTTTCAGTAATTGGAGCCTGACAAATATTACGGTGGATACCGGCACTTCCAATTACTCCGCCGTACTTACCGGTTCACGCACAGAAAGCATAACAGTTACCAATACTCTCCGGACCGGCAGTTGTACGATCAGCTATGTATTTAATAATTTGCTGTTGACCAGGCAGGGTTCCGCGGGCAATTACTACGCGGGGATATACGGGGATGTTACTTTCACACTGAACGGTACCTGGACTAATTACAGAGGGACCGTCAGGGCAATTGATGAAACAAAAACAATCAGTTTTCACAGCAACGGTACGTTAACGATCAATTGCGACGGCTCAACTTCAGTCACCAATTATTAATTGGAATATTTTAGTATAAGTATAGGAGGTTCAAATGAAGAAACTTTTTGGTTTAATGGCGGTTGTGGCAGCGGTCACTTTAATGGTATCATTTGCCGAGGCGAAAAAACCTGTGCAGGATGTAAGCGCAAGACGCCATCCTAATATAGCCGCGGCCCAGAAGCTGGCAGCGCAGGCTTATGAAAGAATCGTCATGGCCCAGAAAGCCAATGAATGGGATATGGACGGCCATGCGCAGAAAGCAAAAGAGCTTTTAGACCAGGTCAATATTGAATTGAAACAGGCCGCGGAAGCGGCTAACAAAAACAGACCGGAAAAGAGATAGCTTAATTTTAATTCAATTGAATGGAAACCTTTTTTATGTCTCTGGGCTGTCTCACAGTTTGTGCAGGCTTTCTGTGGGACAGCCCGTTTTGTTTGTTTTGGTAAATATTAATCCTTTCAAATGTTTTTATTTTTTATTTCTATTAATTTTAATTCAGGGGATTCATATTTTATGAGAGGAATTTTATGAAAAAATGTATTCTAACGGTTTTTATCATGCTGTCAAACCTGTTATTGATAACTTCTCTTTTTGCTCAAGATAATCTGATTACCAATTATACGGTTGAACTTCTGGTTGGGGACATCAGCGTCTCTCATAACGGCGGGAGTAATTGGATCAAGACATATGTCTATATGGAACTCTCGGAAAAAGACCTGATTAAAACCGGCCCGGATTCATACTGTGAGATTACCTTACCCAATGATAATGGAAGCATCCGTGTGATGGAAAATACAGTGGTTTCGATAGCTAAAAGCGGGCTGAATTTCAGATCAAAAGTCAGCATTGGAAAAGTATTGTTTGATATTATTAAAAAACTGGGAACAAAAGAAACTTTCGAGGTCGAGACGGAGACCGCCGTTGTAGCTGTCCGCGGTACGGAGTTCTTCGTCGAGAGTGATGCGGAAACAGGAAGCTGCTCGGTCGTCCGCGGACAGGTGGCTGTAAAAAGAAATATCACTGTTAGAGAAAACGAAAGTTTCAGTAAAGAGGCTGAAGAAGCCTTTACCGCCAATGCCGGAGAAAATCAGCAGATAGAGTATACTAAAACTGAAAATAGAGAAATCATTTCTCAAATCGAAAAAAATAAAGGGCGTCCGGATGAATTAAGAAAGATCCTGATTGACCAGAGGAAACTGGCCCTTACTAAACTCCATCCAATCAGGGAGAGGGAAAAGCTTTTTGCCATCCTGAAAAAACATCAGGATGAAAGAAAGACCATCATGCAAAGAAGGCCGCTGTTAAAACAAAAGCGTCTTGAGCAGTTAAAGCAGAAAAGGGCAAAGATCCTGAAAAGACAGGGGAACAGAAAAAAAATATCAGATGAAAAAAGACATCCCTTAAAAAAGAAATATAATGAAAAAGAATAAAGATAAAATGTAATAAGGAATGGGCTATTTAAACAATTAAAGGGGCCGCCAAATGGAGGGTTTGGCGCTTATGAATTCTCTCAAACCGGCAGACATTCGATGATTGATACCCCTTTATTTCCTATAATCTTATTTAATTTAAAATTTGTCCGGTTTAACAGGCGCCCGAACTCCTCTTTTGTCCTTTCTTTACCGCCGGGGCACATGACCATCATTTGTATGTCATTACTTATTCCGGAAAGATTATTTCTTGTTATGATATGATCAATAATTAATAATTTTCCTCCCGGTGAAATTGATTTCCTGCAGTTTTCCAAAATCCTTATTACTTTAGTGTCATCCCAGTCATGGAGGATCCTTTTTAAAATATAACAATCACCTCCTTTCGGAATATTTAAAAACATATCTCCCGGTTCGGATTTGATGTTGTTTCTTAATTTTGATATAGAAATATATATTTCCGCCTCTTTTACCACATCAATTAAATCATACAATACACCATGGCAATTCCTATATTTTTCTATAATAGCTGTTAATAAAGAACCGTTTCCCCCGCCAATATCGACTATTTTACTAAATTTTGAAAAATCATATTCTTTCAATATCTTTGGAATTTCATAGTTTGTAAATATTCTCATGCTTTTATTAAATGCCTCTCCCGATTCAGGGTTTTTATTATAGTATTCAAATAAATCCATACCAAAGACCTTCAGAAAAGGGCTTTCTCCAGTTTTTACGGCATAAAGTAATTCACCCCATGGTTTCCAGTTCGCTTCTTCTCCCCTCATTATCGCAACCGGTCTGATTGAATCAGGATTATCTGAAATTAATAATTTCCCCTGTTTTGTTAAATGGAATTTATTATCTCTTTCTTCATATAAACCTATTCCTGCGAATGCTCTTAAAATACGATAAAGTGAATCCCTATGTGTTTTTGTCAATTCGGCCAACTCATCAACTGTTTTTTCACCATATTCCAAAAAATCCGAAATCCCCAAAACTGCCGCTATATATAATAATTGATTTTCTCTATAAGCATGGAGCTTAAGCAGTAATATTCCTTTAACTAAAAATTTCGGCATCAATTTCCAGAATTTCATAACAATCTCCTTATATTTAATTTTAATATCTGTATCATAACCTTTTATAAATCTGCATCATGATTTTTTCAAAGCTGATCAAGCTTCCTTTTTCTAATCCAAGCGTTTTTTCAACCGAATCTATCCATGCGGAAACGCACTTTTCAAACTCCTCTCTTGTACGGTGAAACAAACCCGGATCAAAAAGAATATGAGATGTCACAAACATTGACTCCGCGAATTCCTTCGGATATTCTGTTTTACAAATCCCCGATTCAATACCTTCCTCGATAAGCCGTGTATAGAAAGGCGTCAATTTCTGCGCCATAACCGTCAGGATACGGGTGTGAATATCGGCAGATTGAATACTATGCAGGTAGCCTGAATTTTTCATATTTACACTTATTTCTGCCTTCGCCAGATTCTCCAGTTTTTGCTTCATGTCCCAATCCTGACGGTTCATACAGACTTCGGCATCCTTTATGATCTCATCTGTGTAACGGCCAATTATTGCGTTAATGACATCCTCTTTAGTTTTGAAATAATAATAGAATGTCCCCTGAGCAACGCCAATCTCTTTTACAATCTCACTGACCGAAGTCTGAATATATCCCTTTTCAATAAAAAGTCTCTGGGCAGTATCCAGAATTTCATTCTTTCTCACTTCCGGATCTTTCGTTGTCCTGGTCATGGGACCTCCTTTTATTCATAAAAAGATTACCAGATTTTAGCGAAAATCGATAGAACTATAAGCGTTATTGGTATTATCAGATCTGTAAAAATTATCGCCGGGTTGCCGGGTTTATGATTTTTGTTTTTTAACAAATCCATTATGTGGATTATGGCGGCTCCTATAATCATCGGGCAGAAAATCACGATGATGCCGATCCATAATACACTTTTGTACCAAATCGATAAAATTCCTGCAAATGCCCAACCTATTTGAGATAACCCGAGTTCCTTCTGGAATAAATTTCCCCTTGGCCAGCCGTTTTTATCGGCAATCATATCTGATTTAAACACTTGACCGATAAAACATACCAGTCCTGACAAAGTCACAGTAACCGTTATTTGATAAAAAAGTAAATTATATGCTATTGACTGAACAGTTCTCAGTGACGGATCAATAATAGTTGAAATAACCCCTGAAATGATCCCGATTAACCAGAAGGATAAAAAAATCATTGTCTTCCTCCTTATTATGACTGACAATCAGTCAATAATATTATAGCTCATTGACTGACAATCAGTCAAGTGTTTTTAAAAAATATTTTTATGATTAATAAATTTTATGGTATTATTATCAGAATGTTGTTAAGTATAGAATGGGAAAAGCCAAAAAAATATCCCTGTTTCCTGATTTTTATGCTAGAACACATACCGCAGTTTCCGGTATAATATTAATTACATGAAATATTAAAAGAGTCGTTTATTACTTCCCTATTGTGAAGATGATATGCCTAAAATAATTTTCAATTTAGGTAAACTAATACTTTTTATCGAAGTATCTTAATTTGTATATTCAGCCCATCAGGCTATTTCTATTACATTGGTTACATAAGGCAAATTGTTTAATTGACATAACAAAACCCTGAAATTATAATTCTTCAATTACAGGAGTGATTACATGAAAAAGGTGATTATTTCAATTTTACTTTGTATGTTTTCAATTGATTTTTACGGAGCAGCTTGCCTGTCGGTTATTTCATTTTCGGAGTCAAACCAGCCCCTTACAATAAGCGGGCAAATAAAAATTTTGTCAGCTTAGCTGATTTTAATAATAAATTTCGAATAATCGATACTCAGACTATACAAAATCCTCTCTATTTTCTCAAATATTGGGCATATTTCATAAAATTATGCGCAAGGGATACCCAGCATAGCTCCAAATTCACTTTCCGTTGACCTCTGTAAACTGTCTGAACATAACCCTTCTGTGTTTTGATGTTTGAAAATACGTGTTCTTTACCTATCCTGCGGTTGTATATCTTTTGCCCTTCTTCGCTGTAAAGTTTTGTTAAATAAGCATCAATCTTAGACCGATTATTCAATTCAAACTCACTGAAAATTACTGTCTTTTGCTGTGTTTTCGGTTTGATGTTTTTATAACACTCACTGAAAAATGGACATCTTTCACAGCCCTTCCGTGAATACAAAAATGTATATCTTTGGTTATTTCGATCTAAATACCCATTTTCCTTACGGCCGCCCCGGCATCCCAGGATATATTCGTCATCAATCTTTTCCAGTTTAAAGTCTCTTCGCTTCTGTGATTTATCACTGAAATCCCGCTCTTTCGTATCCACATAAAGGTCTTTTCCTTCCTCCACCATCCGGATTGTCTCTTCCATGTCCTGAAAACCCGAATCAAAAAGGTATTTGCTAGCCTTATCAACTTTTAATTCCGCTTTTTTCTGTTCCACCCTCTTTACCATTTCTTCCGTATGCTGTTTTTCCGGTGTTGTGATTGCTTCAAAATCTATAATCACATCATTATTACTGACCATCATCGCCGAATTATATCCCTGTATAAACACACTATGCGGATTTCCAGACATCAGCTTGCTTTCGGGATCAGTCAGGTTGGTGAATTCTTCGTCTGTCTTTTCCCCTCTCTCTACCTGTTTTTTGTATTCATCGATTTGGTTCAAAACACTATCGTAAATCTTTTTCCGCCTTGATACCCGCTTCTTCTCCGCTTCGTAATAAGGCTGCTCCAGCTTGCCTTCCCGGTAAGATTCTTCCAGTTCCAGGTCTTGTTTCACAATCTTTTCCGCCATCTTCTGGTAAGTGTCCATCAGCTTCCGGGTATGTTTCTTTCCCACATTCTTATTCTTACTCGCGTAGGCCTTGATCTTTGTGCCGTCACCCACTACCATGTCCCAATCTATAGACCCCATTTCGTTGAGTATATATAAAAGCTGGCTGAACAACTCCTCGATCTTTTCCTGAAAAAGTACCTTGAACTCGCAAATTACCGAATGGTCAATTTTCAGCCGGTTTGAAACATACATAAACCCAATGTGTTTTTTCAGCAAATCTTCTATCTTTCGGCTGATACGATTTCCCGTAATGTAACCGTAGAGTACCGCACAGATCACATCCCGAGGATTTTTAATCTCTCTGCCTCTATGGTCGTTCTTATAGTAAGCCGCGAAATCCTCCAGTTTAATACGGTTTTTGATGAATTCTTTTAGTATAAATTCTCTGGAATTCTCATCAAACTGCTCGCCTATATTGATCGCGAGGAACTCACCCTGCTCCAGGCTGTTCTTTTCAAATCTTGCCATCTTTTTCTCCCGTTTTATTTTAACGGGAACCCTGCCGTATGTCCATGAAGCATGTTATAAAAACCGACAGGCAACAGCGTAAAAAGAAATACTCGTCCTGCCGGTAATCACGAAGGAACGATTCAGCGGCTTACTTCTTCAGATGATACAAAACAAAATGGCGGATGAACTGGGAAAGTCAGGCTCGTTTAAAATAAATGAAAATCCGCTTTCAACTGCCATTCTTGAAAAATTAAAATATTCAGAATTTAATGCGGATAACTGCAATGAAATTTTCAAAAACTCCCCGGTTGATTTTGTATTATACAGTAAAGCGCTGACGGAGAAATCGGGCGGTATTGATATGACCGGCTTGAAAATTAAAATTTATTCAAAGAAAAGCAGGGCCATAAAAATGGAATACAAATACAGCGCAGGCGGCCTGAATAACGAGAATGCATTGGCGGAAAATATAGCGAAATATACCGCCGGCTATATCAAGGACCAATTGATCACGTCAAAAGAAAGCATAAAAAGCTATACTTCCTCTGATTTTATATCTTCAATCTATGGAAATGACATTGAAAGGACCAGGATGATGCTGGAAGCAGGGGCGAACCCTGATGAACCTTACGATTCCCGTATGATCATGAGGAGAGATGGAAAACCGGATGAAACAAAAATTATCAAGGAATACCTCGTGTTCTACATAATACAGAATGAAAAATTATCAACGGATGACAGAATAGAATTCATCCGGCTTTTTCATGAATTCAAGGCCGACTTTAACGTGATGAACTACAACAGCTATACTCCGCTCAACCTGCTGATGGAAAGTTATATCAAGATCAGCAATAAAAGTGAAATCATGCGGGAACTGCTGGACGCGGGCACGGACCCCAATATCACCAACAATGAAGGCCGGACGGCTCTTCAATCGGTGGTCAACAACTACGAAAAAAGGCCCATTGATGAAGTGACGAACATGGTAAAAACGCTCGTGGACCATGGCGCGGACATGAACATTTTTGATAAATACGGCACCTCCCCGTTGATGAAAGCGATTGAAGACGGCAATTTTACCGTGGTGGGAATGTTCCTGAAAAAAGGCGGAAAAAATAAACCTGCAGAACGCTGACGGATCCACGCCCCTATCATGCGCGGTATTTTTAAGGGACAATCCGCAGAAGTGGCTTGAGATGCTGAAGTTCCTGATCGATAACGGGGCGGGCATCAGCCTGACAAACGGCTATACGGTTCTTTCACAGGCCGTCGAGGATGACAAATATATTGACATAGTCAAATACCTCGTTTCAAAGGGCGTGGATATCAATATCGGCGATGATGACGGAATCACTTCCATGAACCTGGCAAAAGGGCATAAGAAAATCTACGAGTTTTTGAAAAGCAAAGGCGGCAGGATGTTTTCCTATGTGGTCCCCGCTGAAAATGATTCGCCGATCTGCGCCGCGGTCCTCAATAAGGACATCAAATCGCTGGGTAAATTTCCTCTGAGCGATTATAAATCCATGCAGGCCAGGACATCGTTCGACGTGCCCGCGACCGTTCTGCACATCGCTGTGGAACAGAGAGACATCAATGTGATAAAGGCCCTCTGCGATCTCAAGGTGGACTGGAATGTTCCCGACCGCTATCACAGCTCCCCCTCTCTTCCTGGCCGTGATGGAAAACCGGGAAGACATAGCCAGCCTTCTCCTTCAAAACGGCGCCGATCCAGATGCTTATTATACCTATGGGACTTCGCCCTTTACTTTCGCCGCGGGGAAGTATCCCGGGCTCCTGGAAATGCTTTTAAATTCGGGGAAAAAACCGTACAACAGCGATCCGATATACATCGCAGCGATGAACGGCAGACTGGATATGGTTAAGCGGCTCTATCCATTGTTTGAAAAAGGATTGAATACGAACATCATCGACTTTGCCGTGGATTCCGGCCGGACGGAAATCGCCAGGTTTTTCACAAGTATGATGCCCGCCCTGCATGAAAAGGCGGACAGCCGGATAGCGAAAGCCGAAGCCAACAGGGTCCGTTTCCAGGAATATGAGAAAATTAATTCATCCCCTTTGTCCGCTCCGAAAAAAACGGGAAATATTGCTGATAAAAAGGGATCGTTTCAATACATTCTGGAAGACCAGTCCCCTTATACCGCTGAAAAATTGAAACCGGAAATCATGAAAATACCGGTCGGAGTTTATGTTCCCAGGGATTATAATAAAGAAACGCCGTTCGGCCTGATGGTTTTTCTATCGTGGAATTACCCCGATAAAGAATACCGGAAAATACTGGATAAAAACCATATCCTGTGGATCGGGTTCGACTGCTATAAATAGAATACAAGCCGCTGTCCAGCGACCGCCGCCATGAAGTGTTCGCGCTCGCCATGGCTTATAACATGCTGGAATACTTCAACATCGATCCTTCGAGGATATATATTTCCGGCGCGTCATGGGGAGGACGGCTGTCAGGCAGAATAATATCCCGGTATCCCAATGTGTTTAAAGGGGCGATCGCCTCCGCGGGCTGCCAAAGAGACGACTGGGATGATGAAAAACAGCAGTACTGCGATTGCCTTTATCTGGCTCAAAAAAACACTGTCATGGTCACGACCGGGGATTATGACTATAACCGCCCGGAAGCATATGCCATGTATGATTATTTCCTGGACAGGGATTTTCAAAATACTTATTATATCCAGGAACCCGGGAAATACCATGGCCCTCTGTCAGGCCCCTATTTTGAAAAAGCTGTCAACCTGCTGGGAATAAAAAAGAAGTAAAATATCAGTAAGGCCGAATGTATCCTGTTACTTTTTCGGAAGGCACTTATTTTTCTATTAGAGATTAGATTCTCTTTCATGAAAAATCGGGGTTTTTTAATGCATTATTAACAACAGGCGATTATAATTTTTTTCTGTCAGTTTTTTCTGATTATCATTTTTCCATAAAGGACTTTTAAGATACGTTTGATATCCGCCTGTTTTAGGATTTCCGTAAAACCTTTATAAAACTCGGAATTCCGGTAGTCATTCAGAATTTTCCTTATAAATTTTTATTTTTAAATAGAAATCTTACAGTATTTCCCATGACAGACCGCTATTTGAATTTATAAAAGCTTTGGCGGAGAGTCAGGAGGGCAAAAATACAAAAAATGTTTTAAAGCTTGTTTAGAACAGCGATCGACATTTCCCCCGCAAGACCTTCACAACTTGCAAATTAACTGTCATTGATATAATATATTATGGGGGCAGGGGAAAACCATGGAAGAGATTATCCTTGACTGTAATGATGCCGCGCTGAAGGAAAGGCTGCCCGAACTCCTGTCAAAAGAACTGGCTTTCTCATTCGTTTTATATAATTTAACCGATGAACAGGAAAAATCGATCAACTGCCTCCTCGAACTCATCCTTGAGAAATACGGCCGCAAGGACCTGCTTGACATAGTCTATTCATCCACAAAAGAGATGATCATAAACGCCACAAAATCGAATTTAAAACGCCTTGTTTTCAAGACTCTGGGCCTGAATATCAATAAGGATAGTGATTACAGGGAGGGGATGGTTTTTTTCAAGTCTTTTCTAAATGAAAAAACCCTGACGGAATATGAGAATAATTTCAAGCAAAATAATTTGCCGATCACAGTCACAATTTATTTCAGCCCTTTTGTTCTGAATATAAAAGTCAAGAACAACTTTACCCTCCTGCCTGTTGAAGAAAAGAGGATCCGGGATAAATTCGGCAAAGCGTCCGTTTATTCCAATCTCTTTGAATTCTTTACCGAATATGGAGATGAAACGGAAGGAGCCGGGATGGGCCTGACCCTGGTCGGGATCCTTCTGGACCAGTCCGGCATATCCAAACATTCATTCGTTCTTTATTCGAGCGAGACATATAAAGAGACCATCGCGAAAATCGAGATCCCTCTTTCAAAGGAATACATATCAAAGCGTCAGGCATTTTCCCGGGAAATGCAGGAAAAAGACATACCGGCCCTCGAACTCCGTAAGGGATTTGAGTATAATTTCAAGAAATTCATGGTTGAAAGAAAAGATTGATTATTTTGATATCTCTTTATAACAATTCATTGCCGCGTCATTGCTATAATTTGTAAAATGAACAGGATATTCCTTTAAAAACTGCCGGTTTGTATTTAAGTCTTTTTTGTCTTTTTGTTAACCGCTTTTTATAATTTTCCCTATCATTTTACATTACAATCATTTTTCCCCTCTGTTTATGATTATAAAGGAATTTTATGATACGTTTGATTACCGCCTACTTTAAAAAAGAAAGGGATTTCTACAAAACTTTTATAAAACTCGGAATTCCGGTGGCCCTTCAGAATTTTCTGGCGGCCTCATTCGGTTTTATCGACAATATAATGGTCGGACAGCTCGGCGACATCCCTGTCGCGGCCGTGGGGCTGGCAAACCAGTATTATTTTATTTTGTTTCTTGTAATGCAGGGAGTGGGGGGAGGGACAGCGCTTTTTGTGTCCCAGTTCTGGGGCAAAAAAAATATAAAGCGGATCAGGAACGTTATCGGCCTCGGACTGACCCTCTCGTTAATTTCTTCATTGCTGTTTTTTTTCTCTGCCTTTTTCGTGCCCCGGTTCATAATGGGTTTGTTTTCAGCTGATACAGGCGTTATCCGGCTTGGCTCAGTATTTTTAAGAATCTACGCCTTCAGCTATATTCCAATGGCGCTTAATTTCTGCCTGGCGGCCGCCCTCAGGAGCATGCACAAAGTGAACATTCCCTTACAGGCTAATATTCTGGGCATAGCGGTAAACACTTCACTCAATTATGTGCTGATATTCGGAAAACTGGGTTTCCCTGTAATGGGCGTCGCGGGAGCGGCTGTCGCGACGGTAATCGCTCAAACCATTGCCCTGCTTTTCCTGGTTTTCCGCTCTTACAGAGTAATGCCGGAATTATTCCATGGCGCGAAGACGGTCTTTAAAATTTCAAGGGACCTTGTTAAAAGGTTTACTGTCCAGACCGGCACGATGATCGGTAAAGACCTCATCTGGGTCCTGGGTATCTCCGCTTATATGGCCATATACGCCAGGATCGGTACAGACGCCGCCGCTTCGATCAATATCACGAGTGTTGTCAGACAGCTGACCATAGTACTTTTCGCCGGGATAGCCAACGCCAGCCAGATCCTTGTAGGAAATAATATCGGGGGCAACAATAAGGCAAAAGCTTATCAGTATGCCTCGAAATTCCTGAAAATCACGCTTTTCCTGGGGGTGATATTCGGGATAATAATCATTCTCACAAGATACCTGTTCTTACTGCCGTATAAAGTTTCAAATTCCGTTATTACCGGCGCCGCCGGGGTCATGCTCTTTTACGGTTTTTCATTTTTCTTTTACGTTTACAATATGGTAGCCGTCATGGGCGTTATGAGGCCGGGGGGCGATAATTTCTTCTGCGCCGTCATGGATACCATCGCCGTATGGATCATCGGCCTGCCGCTCGCCCTCCTGGCGGGGTTTGTCTGGAAACTGCCCCTGGAGTGGGTGTTCGGGTTTATTTCCATACAGGAAGTCTTCAAAGCGATTCTCCTCACCTGGCGGTTCAGGTCGCGGAAATGGATCCACAACCTGGTGCATGATATGTAGGGCGGGACCGGAACTGCCGATTTTATGACTTTTCTACATATTTTTACTATTGCGGAGCTTGAAAAAAACAGCATTATTTTGAAATTTAAACACTTTTCCTATATACTAAAATGATCTGGAAGTTTATTTAAATGCCTATCTGCCGGGGAGCAATATGAATATTGTTAGAAAAATAAAGAATCTATTAGAAGTTAACAGTTTTTTTTCAGTTTTGTTTGAAAAAGTTACTAATTCTTTTTTATATAGAATATGTGTAGATTTTAATGTAAAAAGATATGTTAAAAAGATAAAAAAGAAGAAAAATTATAATATCGTACTGGAAACATCCAATCTTTGCAATGCAAAATGTGTTATGTGCCCTCATGTTAAGATGCAAAGAAAAAAAGGTGTTATGAGTGATGAGATTTTTGATTTAATAATTCAAAAAATACAGGAAGAAAGGATTAGCCCCCTTGCCTTTATATTGAATGGATTTGGCGAGCCTTTAACAGATAAAAATATTATACCCAGAATGAATAAAATAAAATCGCTGTTTCCTAAGTCAATCCTTAAATTTTATTCCAATTTCGGACTTGCTGATGATTCTGTTATTGAGAAACTGGTAGATTCAGGTTTAGATGAAATTAATATCAGTTTTAATGGGTTTAACAAAGAAAGTTATGAAGATGTAATGAAAATTAATTATGATAAAACTATTGCCAATGTTTTAAAATTAATAAAATCCAGGAATGATAAAAAAAGCAAATTGAAGATAAGAATGTCTATGGCTTTGGTCAATAGTAATGACGGTGATGAAAAGAAGTTTATAAAAAAATGGGGAAATAAGGTTGATTCTGTCAGTATAAATAAAGTTCATGATTACGGCGGTTCAGTTAAATCCGTATCTGGAAAGTATAAGATTAATTATGAGAAAAAAAGACTAAATCCATGCAAGGCTATTTTTAATTCCATCATTTTCGGAGTTACAGGCGATATTTTCTTATGCTGCTTGGATTATGAAGGTTCATTTAATTTCGGCAGCGTTAGGGATAATAAAATATTAGATATCTTCTATTCAAAAGAATATGAAAATATCAGGAAAATCCATTTAAACGGAGACGCAAGAAAGCTCAAATTATGCTCCAGCTGTTACACGCCTTACAGGAATGGAATCGACTGGTTTATTGATAAAATATATTAATGGCATGTTGTAATCAATACAGACAAACAGCGGTTAAGCATGTCAATAATCGCTTAAAAAAGCCTCCAGTCCACTGGATTTAAACAGATTAACTGCAGGTGATAAAAGGATGATTTTGGTTTTGTTTAAAGATCGATGTTCATTTAAATCCATATTCTGTAAAACTATCTAGATCCTAAATTATCGGAGGAGGTTGGATTCATAGATAATGCAATCAATTACAGAACATCGGAAATAATTCACTGACGCATACCTGCCAAATTAAAACTATCAATTTTTTAAAAATCAAAGAGTATAATGATTCAATTTTACTCGTTATTTTTGAATATAAATCAATTTCATGAGGAAGAACATTCTACAAAAAGGTCGGGAGAAGGTGAAAATCCAATTTTAGATTCGTATAGAAGATCAACTCACCAAACGGACCCCGCTAGTGAGTTGATCCTTAATTATCCCCTAAGGCGTTACATAGATAAAGTCGTCCCCCTCTCCAGTGATCTCGTTCGTTCCAATCCAGTAGCAGCACTTCAACGCACTGTTGTCAAACCCGGCGGGGGGAGGAGGAATTCATAGATTATACAATTCTTTATATGATAATTAAATAAGAAACATCGAAAATAATTCACTTTCAAATACCTGCCAAATTGAATTTATCTTTTTTGACCGCTCAATAATCTCCACAGCAAAACATTAACCTTGACGTTAAGGTTAAGGATTATTATAATATATTATGGAATAATATGGCAGTGATCGGAAGTATAATAAGAGAGAAACAATTATGGGAAACAAATCCGGATTATTTAAAATTGAAGAGGCGGCAGTGAAGACCGGTCTGACAAAAAGGGCCTTAAGGTATTATGAGGAATTAAAACTCATTTTTCCGGTACGCGGCGGGTCCGGCTACAGGATGTATACCGGTGAAGACATTGAAAAAGTCATGAGAATCAAGGAAATCAAGGACAGCCTGGGATTCGGGTTAAGCGAGATCAAAGATATTTTTGAACTGGAAAAAAATCTGATGACTATCGAAAAAGATAAGAATTATGACGCGGCTTTGATCGGCAGGTCCATTGATGAAATTAACAGGCAAATCAAATTGATTGAAAATAAGGAAGCCACTCTCAAAAGGGTCAAAGAAAAATATCATGCTATTCTGCAGCAATTAAAGGAGATAAAATGAAGAGAATCAACTACAAGTGGATCGCGCTTTCATGCACCTCATTAGGGGCGTTTTTCGCGGTTATGAGCGGAAATACCCTCATTGTAGCTTTACCGGTCATCATGAAGGACCTGAATGCGTCTTTTCAGGAGATTATCTGGACAATGATGGGCTATATGTTCATACTGAGCATAATAGTTCCCGCGATAGGAAGGATCGCGGACATGATAGGCAGAAAAAAGCTTTTTATCGCGGGTTTCGTTGTATTTACACTTGGTTCTTTACTATGCGCTTTTTCAAGGTCGGGCTTAGACCTGCTTTTATACAGGATGGTCCAGGCGGTAGGAGGAGCGCTGTTAGCCGCGAACAGCGTACCGATTGTCACAGACGCCTTCCCCAGGAAGGAACTCGGTATGGCATTGGGCATCAACGGCATGATCATAAGTATCGGGGCGGTTATCGGCCCTATTCTGGGCGGCTTATTGATAAACATGGGCTGGCGGTCGATCTTTTATATCAATGTTCCTATAGGAATTATCGGTACGATCTGGGCGGCGACACAGCTTAAGGAACTCGATATTCTTCCTGAAAAACAGAAATTCGACTGGGCCGGGGCTATTCTTTTCACAGCCGGCATGCTTGCCCTGCTGCTTTTTTTAACCTTCGGAGGACTTTACGGGTGGCAAAGGCCGGAATTATATATCCTTTTAGCCGCGGCGCTCGTTTTGCTGCCGCTTTTCGTTTACATGGAATTCCAGTCAAAGGAACCCATGCTTGACATGAGGCTTTTTGAGTCGAGGGCCATTTCCTTTGCATACGGTTCCAATCTCCTGAACGGTATTGCCCGCGGTGCCGTAACCTTTCTTCTTATTTTTTATTTCCAGGGGATAAAAGGGATAGACCCTATCCAGGCCGCCGTCATGCTGATACCGTTTGTACTGCCGCAAATGATCATAGCCCCTATTTGCGGATGGCTTTCGGACAGGATTGGCTCAAGAATGCTCAGTTCGGCCGGGCTGCTCATATCCGCCCTTGGGTTTATAGGCCTGATCTGGATAAGACCTGAAACTTCTTACCTGGAATTGACAATATGGATGATAATCATCGGTATAGGTTCCGGTATGTTCTTTTCACCCAACAACAAGGCAATTATGGCAGCCGTACCGGTAGAAAAAAGGGGAATCGCCGGCGGGGTCCGTACGATGATGAATAACCTGGGAATGATCATCAGCATGGCGCTATCCATGGCCGTCATTACCTCAAGCATTACACCGGAGGCCTTTTCAGGACTTATTACAGGGACACAGATCGGTTCAAAGGGTATTGCCGTCAAAGAATTTATTTCAGGCCTGAGAATACTATTTACAGTATCATTTGGGATCAGCATTTTTGCCGCCTTTATATCTTACCTGAGGGGCAGTATGCCTGACTGGCAGCATGATGTTCATCACCAGGAAATCAAACCATTTAAAGAGTAATAGAAAATTTGAGAAAAGGAGTTTGTTATGGCATTGATGAAAGCAGTACAGGTTAAGTCTCCCGGAGCGGATTTTGAACTGGTCCAGTTGGAAATACCCGTTCCCAAAGAGAACGAAGTCCTGATTAAAGTAGAAGCATGCGGTATCTGCCACGGGGACGCGGTCGTTAAAGAAGGCCATTATCCCGGCATACAGTACCCGAGGATCCCCGGGCACGAAGTGATCGGGATTATAGATAAGCTCGGCCCCGGTGTTTCCGTCTGGCAGACCGGCCAGCGCGTAGGCGTCGGCTGGTACGGGGGCCCCTGCCTGAAATGCGGCCCCTGCAGGAAAAAAGATTACTCCAATTGCGAGAATTTTCTTACAACCGGTATTTCCTTTGACGGGGGATACGCGGAGTACATGACGGCTCACATGCAGGCCCTCAATCTTATCCCGGATAATCTCAACGCGCTGGAAGCGGCCCCGCTGCTCTGCGCCGGCAGGACGACATTTTCCGCCCTCCGCAACAGCGGCGCAAAAGGCGGCGACATAGTAGCCGTACTGGGACTGGGCGGCCTCGGGCACCTGGCGGTCCAGTTTTCCAGGAAGCTTGGTTTCCATACTGTGACACTGTCGCGCGGAAAAGAAAAGGAAGAACTCGCTTATAAACTGGGTGCGCATGTCTATATCGATACAAAAGGATCGGACCCGGCGGCAGAGCTCAAGAAGCTGGGCGGCGCTAAAGTAATCCTTGCCACGGCCCCCAGCGGAAAAGCCATACAGGACGTGATCAACGGCCTGGGTTTTGACGGGCAGATCATCATTGTGGCCGGGCAGGGCGAACCTATGCAGGTCATTCCCGGTCAGCTGCTGGGCGGAAGGCGGTCGATCAGGGGATGGGTATCCGGTCCCATAAGAAATAAAAATGAAGACGCCCTGAATTTCAGCGTCATATCCGGGGTCCTTCCCATGATCGAGGTTTTCCCGCTGGAGCAGGCGGCCCTGGCTTATGAAAAGATGATTTCATCAAAGGTCCATTTCAGATCGGTCCTGAAAATGGGCGCTTAACAAGCCGGGCCCCGCTGAGCCGGGTCGAAGTGATTGACCGAATATCAAAAACAAAATTTTGAGGAGGTCTTTATGGATATATTAAAAATGATCCGGGAAAGAAGGTCTTTAAGAATGCCTTTCAACCCGGGACGGCCTGTTAAAAAACAGGATTTAATGAAGATTCTTGAGGCCGCGCGCTGGACGCCTACGGCCCACAATATGCAGAACTTTGAAATAATCGTTGTGGATGATAAAAAGGTCCTGGAATCTATCGGCAATATAAAGAGGCCGGTTTCCGAGATATTTATCAGGGAAAATTATCATCAGTTATCATTTTCAGAGGAAGAGCTCAAGAGGAAAAAAACAGGGGTACTGGGGACAATGTTCCCGCCGTCCTGGAGAAACCCGGATTTTAAACTGGATAAGGTCAATAGGGAAGAGATCGAGGCGATGCAGAGGCCATTACCGTCAGGCTCTGTTTTACTGTTTGTGGTTTATGATCCGGACAGAAGGGCCCCGGCTTCCGAAGGGGATTTCCTCGGGATCGTCAGCCTGGGATGTTTGATGGAAAACATTTGGCTCGCGGCCGAATCCCTGGGTATCGGCCTGCACATTGTCAGTTCGCTCAGTACGGACCCGGAAGTAAGAAAGGTCCTCAATATTCCGGACAATCTGGTGATCGCTTTTTCATGCCGGCTGGGGTATCCGGCCGCAAAACCGGCCGGTTATATCCGTGTGCGCAGGGATATAAAGGATTTTACACATCACAACCGCTACGGGAATAAGGAGGAAAACAATGGCAATTAAAGGCGAATGGATTGATTACGGGGACCAGCGGGGGTACTTCGCAATTCCGGAAAAGACATCGACTCAGCTGCCGGGTATCATTGTAATCCAGGAAGCATGGGGTGTGAATGAACACATAGAAGATGTTACAAGGCGGTTCGCCGCCGCGGGTTACGCGGCCCTCGCTCCCGATCTCTTCGCGGTCGGCGGCAAAAGGCCGGCGGCGCTTACCCAGGAACGGATCGGGAAGGCCATGAAATTTATGAGACAGCTTTCTCCCGCTGTCTGGGGAAACCCGGCGGAGAGGGAAGCAGAGCTTGCCAGGCTTCCGGAACCCGATCGGACAGATTTCAGCGAAACCTTCGGTCAGCTATTCGCCGGTCCAAGCCGGATGGCGGGATATATACCTCAGCTCAGGGCCGCAGTTCATCATCTCAGGACCGGACAGCCGGAAACGAAGGAACAAAAAGTTGCCTGTGTCGGCTTCTGCATGGGCGGAGGACTTTCGGCCCTTCTTGCCTGTGAAGAGCCGGAAATTTCAGGCGCCGCAGTCTTCTACGGGAATACGCCTCCCGCGGATAAAATACCATCCATAAAATGCCCTGTAATAGGCTTCTACGGCGCAAATGACCAGCGTGTCAATCCCGGGATTCCCATCTTCGAAGAAGCCCTGCTTAAAGCTGGCAAGTCTTACGAACACTTTGTCTATGAAGGGGCAAACCACGCCTTCTTCAATGACGACGGTCAGGCCTACAATGTCAGGGCGGTCAGGGATTCATTCGTACGGCTGCTGACTTTCTTTCATAAAACACTGTCAGACTGAGGACCGTTAAATGGACCAGTTCTCAGAATGCCTGGTTATGGCCAAGCCGGGCGGCCCGGAGTGTAATATGCGCTGCAGTTATTGTTACTATCTGGGAAAAAAATCCCTCTTTCCAAAAGGCCCTATGCTGATGTCCGAAGATCTCCTGGAAAGATATATCGCCCAGAGGATCGAGGCTTCACCCGGCCCCAGCACTCATTTCGAATGGCATGGCGGGGAGCCGACCCTCCTTGGCCTGGATTATTTCCATACGATTACGCGATTACAGCATAAATATAAACCGGCCGGGAGGACAATATCCAACGGACTCCAGACGAACGGCCTTCTGATCGATGAAAAATGGGCGGAGTTCCTTGCAGAGGAGTGTTTTTCCGTGGGGCTCAGCCTGGACGGCCCTGCTGAATTTCATGACAGGTTCAGAAAAACCGCCGGCCTAGGCCCTACCCAGGCCCGTGTTGTCAAGGCTTTCCATCTGCTGAAAAAGAGCCATGTCTTCACCAATATACTCTGTGTCCTCCATTCGGTAAACGCGGCGGAACCGGACAGGATGTACGGTTTCTTCCGGGACCTGGGAGCGGCATATATCCAGTTCCTTCCTCTGGTCATGCCGGATAAAGAACATGGCGTCAGTGAAGCAACAGCGAAACCTGATGTGATCGGAGATTTTCTATGCCGTGTGTTCGACCTGTGGATCAGGGAAGACGCGGGCCGGATTGTGGTCCAGATATTCGACGAGGCGCTGCGGCCGGTTTACGGCATCCCCCACGCTTTATGCATTCACAGGGAAACCTGCGGCGACGCTGCCGTTCTTGAACATGACGGGAGTTTTTACGTCTGCGACCATTTTGTCGATCCGGACCATTTCATCGGGAATATAAAAGAAAAAAAACTGGCCGATATGGCGGCCGATCCCCGAATGGTCCGCTTCGGAAAAGCCAAACGGGATACCCTCCCGCAATTCTGCCTTGAATGCGAAGTTCTCCCGGCCTGCAACGGCGGCTGCCCCAAGGACCGCATATCAAAAGCCCCGGATGGACAGGTCGGACTGAATTATCTCTGCCCTGCTTATAAAAATTTCTTTATCTATTCCAGACCTGAACTGATGCGCCTGGCGGCCCATATAAAAGCAGGGAAGCCCCTGAGAGCATTCAGGCCATCTACTCACTGAAAATTTCTGATTTGAAATACTGTTCAAGAAAAATCTGGTCGATTTTTATCCAATATTTAATTCCCGGGAAAAATCGGCTTTTTTATGCATTTTTTTATTTTGTTTTGCTTTTTCCAGTTCAGCCCATTATAATTCTTCCTATTCAGCCGCTTGAGGAGTCTATTATGCCGCTTTTAAAAATATTCACCGTCATAGGAGCTGCCGGGCTGGCAAGCTGTTTTCATGTTTAATCGTCCTGCATATTCTCCCGACGGGATTCCGCCCCATCCGTGATCCCGTTTGTAATTATGCGTCCGGCCGCTATGGATTCCTGTTCCGCCTTCAGGCCGTTTCTTCAGGTATCAGCGGGGTTTGCCTTTTAGCGCTTTTGGCCGGGTCGAGGCTCTCTTTAAGCCTTTTAGAAACCGCCGCCCTGATATTGTATTCATTCTCACGCCTTGTGATCATCTTCTTTCCAACCGATGTAAAACCGCCCCGGACCTTCAAGGGAACAATTCACGTAATTCTCGACGTCTTCACTTTCGGGGGGATCGCCGCCGCGGCGGGATTTCTCACTCCCCGATTGATAATCATACCCATCTGGTCAAAAATAAGTGTGGAACTCCAGGCCGCCGCGCTGCTGACCATGGCGTCCGCGATACTGTTTGCCGCCGTTTATGCGGTCCGCCCTCTGCGGCAGATCGAAGGATTGATCGAACGGTTCCTTTATCTCGGGACCTTACTCTGGCTCGGTTTGATGTTCCTGCCGATTCTCCTGTAGCATTTATAATAACCCGGCATCATATCCCCTGAATGAGATACTCTCGCGGCGGTTCGACGCGGCCGAGTACGGGATCCTGGTCCTTAACGCGCAAACATTCGTTTCGTGAATTGGCCCCTGTTATGAGTTTTAAATTCCTTAACGGGGTTTTTGCCGGAAATTCCATTGAATCACCTTCAAGAAAACAAAGTATGTAAACAATATTCCATTCATTTTTTTATTTGATTTTATATCCTGGAATAACTATAATTTCTTTAGCCGGTTTTAAATATCCGGCGAATGGCCCGGTTTTATATAACAAGGGGAGGAGAATATCTATGAAAAAAATATTCCCGGGAATGTTAATGACTTTCAGCGTTCTGGCTTTTCTTTCCCTGGTTTCATGTGATCTGTTATATCCACCTGCGTTTTATAATAAGATTGTGAATCAGGGTTCCAATAACACTAACTCCGGTCCCAGCGGACCAAAGTCATGGCAAGTTGTCGGAAGTCAATATGCAATTACAAATTATACAACGGTCGCGCCAATACTCCGAATCAATTCCTCGGGGGTTCCATGCGTGCTGGATGTCGCAGCCAGCAACGCGACTTTCTGGAGCTATAACTCCGGTTCATGGAATGCAATTGTTGTGACAAATTTGGCCAATCCTATTAGTAATGCGGGAATGATCCTTAATAATGGGGTAACACCATTTATCATAATTTCTGAAACAAGCACTTCAAAGGGTTTTATTTTTTCCAATATAACAAATCCATTTACTGCACCGGCTCTTACTTATCAGGTCCGGTATCCATCACATCCTCGAATGGTCAGCCTGTTATCGCCAGTGCCGATACTACGAGTATACATCTAAACATCTATAATTCAGTATGGGTTCAAAATAATATGTCTGCTAATAGCGTAAATTACGCCGACATTCAGTATACCGGCAATAACTTTTATCTTTTATATCAAACTCCATCAAGCCTGGCAATTGGAACCGGAGCAGACCTGGGCTCATTGGTACTTAGTACTTTTACAATAATAACGAATTACGACTATTACCCCTCCATGAAAGCCGCGAACGGCCTGGCTTATGCCGCTTATGTAGACTATTTGAACCAGACTAATCTCTATATTTTTAGTTATAACGGTAATACTAACCTGATTGGGGCCATTACGAACGGAGGAGCGAAAAGCAGCCCGTCGATAGCAATACAGGACGCGAACCATATTTATGTCGCGGTCAGCGAGGCATTGGGGGGCACCATAATTACTAATTATATCAGGGTTTATATGTACGACGGTTCGGCCTGGTCCCAGCTGGGCGGCGATTTGATAACGGGCAAAATGCCTTCCATCGACATCGCGCCGGATGGGACCCCTTATGTGGCTTCAGTGGATGTTTTTTACGGCGGCGGTAGGATAACCGTACAGGCGTTCCGGTAGGCGTTTTAAAACAAAAGCGTCCTGGCAGCTTCCAGATAGTTGTTTTAATAACCTATTAACGATAGAATAATTACCATTAGTAAATATTATTGGTTCCGGTTCGAGATAAATATCACTCTTTGTTTTGCAATATTTTCATCACTGGTATAATATTACTGACAATAATCGTATTAGGGGGTCATAATGAAAAATTTCATGAAAACCGTTCTTCCCATGTTTTCGGCCTCCGTTCTTATGGTTATGCTGTCATGTTCCAATAATCCCGGTTCCGGGGGCAATTCCTCTTCCGGCGGCGGTTCGCCGGGCGGCGGGACAACCAATTCGGTAACCACGAATGTTTTCATGGCCGGTACTACCAATTATATGGTCATCAATGCCACGAACGTTCAGGGGTTCAGCTTCAATATAACGAATTTCAGCACAACCAACCTGCCTTACTTTTCAAACATGATCGTTTCTAATGTAGAGATTATGTTTTTATGGCAGAATATTACCAATACCACATATACCAATACGCTGATTACCAACCTGGTGTTTACTATTATCGGCTACACGAATATTTCCAGCGTTATCACCAGTTCGGAGACCAATGACATTTATTTTACCAACTCTTTCAGCCTGACAAACTGCTGGCAGACCATTCAGGATATCTATTCGACCAATTATCAGGCGGTCAATATTACCAATGTGCTGGGGACCAACATTGTCTCAACGTATTTTAACACGACCAACGGGACCTGCGTATCGAACTTTGCGGCAGTCAGCGGAACGGTCACCAACCTCTGGAAGAATATCACCAACTGTACCATCACCAATGCCGTAACAAACACTATCGGGGCCGGTACGAATGCTTGGATTCTGTTCTATTCGTACACCAACAACACTTATTTTACCAATACTTTCAACACCAACCTGGTCAGCGTCTATTCAACCGGTTTGGCCTTTACCGTTATGGGCGGGCAGATTACCATCACCAATTACGGCAGCCCGTCCGGGAATATCGTCATTCCCTCGACGATTAACGGATATCCGGTGGTCAGTATCGGGAGTAACGCGTTTTATTATTGCACCAACCTCACCAGTGTTGTTATTCCAAACACGGTGACCAGTATTGGCGTGGGTGCATTCGACTCTTGCACCAGCCTCACCAGCGTGGTCATTCCGAACTCAGTGGTCAGCATTGGAGTTCGTGCATTCATCAATTGCGCCAGCCTCACCAACGTTGTCATTCCGAACTCGGTGGTCAATATTGATAATTATGCATTCGCAGGTTGCATCGCACTGAAAAGTTTAAGTATGGACAGGTTGACCGCTCCAACTCTCGGCGACTCATCATTTCAGTCTGTCTCCAGTTGTACGCTGCACATTCATTCGGGGACTACGGGTTACAATGTCGCTCCATGGACTACAACATCGATATTTAGCTCGATTGTGACTGACTTGCCGTAACCGCGCCGGCGGGCGGGACGGTGCAGGCTTACTGTGCTTCGAACAGCATAACATTCGTGGCGAAGTAAAAGCTAGAAAAGTCTTCAATATTCGCCGGGAAAACGCTCGGATGTGAAATTTCTTCCCGTCTTCTCCCCGGCTTACCGTAAAATTGTTCTTCACAGGAAGCCGGAAAGCGATGCCCTGACCCCCGGCAGGCCTGGTTGGTGTCCCTCGACATTGCTCGGGAACCAAGATTGCCGAACCACGGGAACCGGCCCGGCGCATCGGATTGGTATGAAGAATTATGAATAACAGCGTTTCTCTATGTAAATTTTATAAAGCGTACCGGTAATATCCGCTCTACAGCGGCTGAAATGGCGGCATTTTTAATCCCATCAACCTTTTGACTAAATAATAAAAGTGGTTCTTTGTTCTGATAAAAATGCAATATATTCAGGGCAGTTCCAAAACCTATGTTGGAAATATCTGATTTATTTTAAGTTTTTGGAACTGCCCTTTATTCATAGCATTCTTTTGGAAATATTATTTTCTTAAGCAAAATTTATATTTCCCCAAAAGCGGCCTAAATCATTATCAAAAACAAAAAGGTTTGAGGTGTTTATTTGAGAGAATTAAATGGACTGATAAGGCGAAAATAACGGACAAATCGCCTGATTTGTTATTTTCTATAATTGATAAATTCAAAAAAATAATATATATTATATGCCTGTTTTAATCAATTTATCCAAAAAGTGAAAACAATACATTTTGATTCATTAGTATCTTTATAATCTTTTTCATATTTCTATAATTTCCGTATTTCTCAATAAGCCATGGGGCATTTTATAAATATGTGAGATATTTTATGATTAATATAGATTTTTTAATCGGAAAATTGAAGAAATCATTCCATTCTTTAAGCCACAAAAATTACAGGATATTTTTTTCAGGGCAGATAATTTCCCAGATCGGAAGCTGGATGCAGACAATAAGCCTTCCCTGGCTGGCATATTCAATCACCGGTTCTGCTTTACTTCTGGGAGTTATCGGGGCGATGCTTTATTTGCCTATTCTGTGTTTCTCCCTTTTTGCAGGAGCTGTAATTGACCGGTTTGAAAAAAAGAAAATACTAATTTTTACCCAGAGCGCCCTGACACTAATTGCGTTTGTTTTAGCTTTCCTTGTTTTTTCTCATCTGATCCAGTACTGGCATCTGGTAATTTTGTCGCTGGCAATTGGTTTGATTAATACCCTGGATTTTCCTGTCCGTCAGTCTTTTATTGTTGAAATGATTGGAAAAAACGATTTAATGAACGTAATCGGGCTTAATTCCGCCGTCCATAACGGGGCGCGTATCGTCGGCCCGGCCATCGCAGGGATATTAATGGCCGGTTTAGGGATCGGGTGGTGCTTTTTGATAAACGCCCTTAGTTTTCTGCCTTTGATTACCGGGTTGTTTTTTATCAAGCCGGTTTTCAGTTACATAAAAGGGAAAAGTAATACCAATATTCTGAGTGATATTTACAATGGGATAAAGTATATATTTTCAGAAAACATTCTTTTGAAGACTATTATTACTGTTTTTATCATAGGCACCTTTATTATGAATTTTAATGTGCTGGTGCCTGTTCTCGCTAAAGCCGGCCTGCACCTGAAAGAACAGGGATTTGGGTTTTTATGGTCCTGCATGGGTGTAGGTTCTCTTATTGGTGCCCTGGTTATATCCGCAAGAAGTAAACATGGGCCTAAAAATATTGTACTGACCGGGGCAGGGTTCGTGGTTTCAGTAATATTTATAATAATAGGCTTGACAAGCAATTTAGTTTTATCCTCTATTTTACTTGCCCTTTCCGGATTTATAACGGTGTTATTTATGACTTCCGCTAATTCAGCCCTTCAAATAAATTCAAAAGATGAATACAGGAGCAGGGTGATAAGCGTTTATATGCTTGTCAATGCCGGGACAACACCTATAGGAAACCTGGCAGCTGGGGGACTGAGCCAGGTTTTTGGGATTAGAATATGTTTTATAACCATCGGCATCGGGGTTTTATTAATGCTTTCCTTACTTTTCTTTGTTAATTCTAAAGCAAAAGCAAAAGAATTGCCTTTAATTATCAAAAGCTCGTGAGTATTCCAATATATGTATGAAAAATAACCGTTTTATTTGTTAGAATATATAGTTCTAACAAGGAAATAAACCGTTTTACTCTGCGGAATAAAAATAGAAAAAACATCGTTTAAAAAAATATTGGACAACATATTGACTTATTTAACACGGCATGTTATTATTATATTAGACAATATAATGTCTAATAAAAGAGGATATTTTTATGGAGAATTCCAGGAAGATTTTTTTAATGGAGCAGATTGCCGCGACGCTTTTCTCCCTTACCAATAAGCTCCAGGTAAAAGGCGATAAATACCTGAAAAGCCTGACATCAAGGCAGTTTATGTCGATGATGGCAATCATTCATATACCGGAAGATGAGACAACATTGAATAATATAGCAAGGAAGCTGGGTACGACCAAACAGAATGTGAAGCAGATAATAACATGCCTGGAAAAGAAAGGATATGTTTCCACTATCCCCAGTCAGCATGATAAGCGCGCGGTCAATACTAAAATTACAGAGTCCGGGAAACAGGTTATACTGGAATGCGGTGAAAGAGGTATGTACTTTTTTTTAGATCTTTTTAAAGATCTCACAATGGAAGAAATGGAAATATTGTGGAACTTGCTGAAGAAACTGTATCGTTTTGACGGAGTTGAGCAGGATGGGTTTGAAGAAGAAATTGATTTGAATATGGGAGAAGCTCAAAATGAAGCTCAAACGAGAGTATTAAATGAATTTGAAAAACAAAATAATCGTTCTGAAACGGACGGGAATCAAAATATATAAAAAATCCACTGTGAGTGGCTTATACAATATTAAATTTGGAGGTTTTTTCAATGAAATTACAGATTGAACCATTGGCGGCGCTTTGTGACAAAAAGGTCGGCATTTCTGTTTCCGGGCTGCCGCCCTTCGGTAAAGTAAAAATAAGCGCTTCAATGTGTCTGCCCTGGGCAAAAAGCGTACTATATGAATCATTTGCCTGGTTTACCGCGGATTCAAGCGGTAATTTGGATTTATCAAAGCAGAAACCGGATTCCGGGACCTATGATTTTGTAGATAGTATGGGCTTGATTGCATCCATGAAAAGCAAGGATAAAAACGCAATTAAAAACATAGGGCAAAATATTTCCGTGAGTAATAGTATGTTCATTGATATAATAGCAGAATGTGAACAAGACAGGGAATGCGTAAAATTGGAACGGTTGTTTATGGCCAAGGAAGTTAAAAGCCAAAAAATATCAGATGAATTTATCGGCGAATTGTTCTATACTGAAAATTCCGGCAATAAAACAATTATATTTCTGGGCGGTTCAGGAAGCGGCCTCGGTGTAAATTCACCGATCGCCGCCTTATTAGCCTCTCATGGTTTTAATGTTCTATCCTTGCCCTATTTTAATGAAAAGGGGCTGCCTGCCCGGCTTTCAGAGATTCCGCTCGAATATTTTGAAAGGGTATTCTCATGGCTTTCAAAAAATCCAATTACAAGCGGAAAAGAGATCAATCTCCTGGGAATGTCCAAAGGCGGTGAGCTGGCAATGCTCCTCGCGTCAAGGTATCCATTCATTACCAAGGCGGCATTGTGGGCGCCGCATGCGTATTGCTTTCAAGGGCTTGCCTTCAAGAATGTCTCATCATGGACATACAAAGGAAAATCTTTGCCTTATATACGGTTGAAGAGCCGTTGGCTATTTACAAATATAATCAGCTGCATCATTAAGAACGAACCTTTCGGATTCACATACATATACAGAAGGGGGTTGAACACTGCGAAGAACAAGGAAGCCGCGCGAATTAAGATAGAAAATGCCCGGGCCGATCTGCTGTTGTTTACCAACAAGCAAAACAACATGTGGAATTCTTACGACGGCTGTGTCCAGATAATGAATACATTGCAGAAAAGCAATTACCGGCATAAATATAATCTGGTTGTCTATGAAGACGCAGGCGAAACGTTTTATGTCCCATACGTGATACCATACGGAGAGGCAACGGTTAAGATTGCCCCCAGGCTTTCGTTTTCTCTCGGCGGCACCCCGGAAGGAAACGCGCATCTACAGGCCGATTCATGGGAGAAAACAATTGAGTTCTTTCGTGACGCTAAAAAGAAATGATCGGTTAAGATACATCTCATCTGGAAATTCTATACTCGACCGAAGCCGCGGTAAGAATTTCTTTTTTTTATTTTCAAATTGAACACAAAACTTTTGCTGACGGCCGCCGCCATGAAGTGTTTGCGCTTGCTATGATTTATAATACGCTGGAATACTTCAACATTGATCCTTCGAGAATATACATTACCGGCGCATCATAAAGAACAGCTTTCCGGCGGAATAATATCCCGGTATCCGGGGCAACCGCCTCCGCAGTCTGCCGGACAGACAACCGGGATGATGAAAAACAGCAGCTCCTTCCACTTCATTTTTAAAAGTCATTCTATTAAGTTTGATCTGTTTCACAAAATTGATGGTTTTTCTTTTGCATTTTTACCTGCCGGTAATTATAATTTTTCTTATCAGTCAGTTTATCACAATTTATTATTGTTTTCAGCTTTACGCTTTAAACTTTAAGCTTTATAATACCATGTTGGTTTCTCGAATTGCATTGACAAAAAATATTATTTTATGTTTTTAGAACCGCCCATAATCAATTCATTAGAAGCTCAAATTCATCATTTCCTTTATCAGCTCAATTTAAAAAAGGGAGGCTTTTATGAGTTATATATTAAAGAAAGTATGGTTCTTATTCTTTTTAATTTTTTATGCCGTGTTCGGCTGCAGTTCAAAAGAGGACTCCAGGCCTGCATCCCATGCGGGCTCATTTTATCCCTCCGACAGTGAAGAGCTCCGGAAAATGCTGGATTATTTTTTAAGCCGCGTAAAAATTGAAATCGAAGGCAGGCCGGACGCAATTATTGTTCCGCATGCGGGATATGTATACAGCGGTGAAACAGCCGCTTACGCCTACTCCACGCTGAAAGGCCGCGGCATCAAAAGAGTCATACTGCTGGCCACATCGCATTATGCCTATCTGAACGGCGTAGTCATCAATGAAAAGCCTTACGAAACGCCATTGGGTATTTATAAAGTGGATACCAAAGCGATCAACATATTAAAAAATGAGAAATTCAGCCGGGTCACCAACTCAATAGCTTCCACACAGGAGCACAGCGATGAAGTTCAGATCCCTTTCCTGCAGAAAGTCCTGCCGGATGCCCTGCTTGTACCTATTATTGTCGGCTATCTGACTGACGAAGATTTTATGGAAACTGCAAAAGCCCTCAATAAAATCATTGATGATAAGACGGTCATTGTCGTCAGTTCGGATTTTACACATTACGGCGATCAATTCAATTATAAGCCCGATTTCGGCAGGAAGAGCGTTCCGGAAGGGATCTCAAATCTGGACGGAAAAGCGATCGAATTCATTACAAACAGGGATTCCAGGGGTTTTCTGGAATATATTCAAAAGACACAGTCAACCATCTGCGGGGCCAACCCGATCGCTTTGCTCCTCAGAACGCTGGAAGAAAAGGATTATCCTTATAAAGGCAATCTTCTCAAATACACAAGGAGCGGCGATCTCACAAAGGATTTCAGCAACAGTGTAAGCTATGCCGCTATACTCTTCGGCGATGTCCAGACGATCAATGAAAAAAAGGCGCAAAAACCTTCGATTGATGAAAAACTTATTAATGAAGAGGAAGAAAAAACTCTTCTTAATCTTTCCCGTTATGTCCTCCTTGAATTTGTGAAAAAAGGCATAACAAACTTTACAGATGAAAAATTAAAGAATTTCAAATTTACCGGCGGCCTGAGGCAGAACCTGGGCGTTTTTGTGACGCTGACAAAGCATGAAGACCTGAGGGGCTGCATCGGATATATTACAGGCCGGGAAGAACTCTATAAATCGGTGATTGCCAATACCATAAACGCGGCGGCGAACGATCCCCGCTTTCCGCAGGTGGCGGAAAACGAATTAAAGGATATTAAAATCGAAATTTCAGTCATGACGCCGCTGGTCAAAATAAATTCACTGGATGAAATCAAGGTCGGCAGGGACGGACTTTATCTTATAAACGGCGGTTATGGCGGTGTTTTTCTGCCCCAGGTCCCGCTGGAATGGAACTGGGACAAAACGACATACCTGGAAGAGCTCGGCCTTAAGGCGGGTATGTCAACCAACGCTTACAAGGATAAGAATACAGTTATTTACCGTTTTTCAGCGCAGGTCTTCGGTGAAAAATGAGCCCTAAAAAAAGAAGATGGCTCTCCAGCATTTTATTATTGGCGATCCTTGCGGCCCTTTCTATTATTTCCTATTTAAACCGGACCGAAATGCTCATCATTGCGCTCCTCTGGTCTCTATTCATTTCCGGCACACATTATATGATACTGAACACAGGCCGGATATACATGTACCGTTCTTTTTATTTTATCATTCTCGCCGCCGCCTTCATCCTCGGCTTCCGCCTGACCGCTAATGAAAGCACATTGTCCCCTTACTGCCATATAGGCCTTGCCGGGAATATCATCCATACTCTTTATAACCAGTTTTTAGCCGTTATCAACTCCACATGGGCAAGGTTCGGCTCTCTCAGCATCGGGTTTCTCTGGCTTCTTGTGATCGTCATTAACGGCGGAGGTTTCTGCAGCTATACCTGCTTTTTCGGCGGGATCGACGAGGGCTTTTCCAGACTTCTGAAAAAACCTCTTATTCATCTTCCCCCCTCTAAAAAATTCAGGGAATTTCAAATCGCTTCTCTCATATTCTTTGCCTTTATTTCTTTTACTTCCATTGAACCCATTTTCTGCTTATGGGTGTGCCCGCTTAAAACAACAAACACGATACTGAACCCGGAATCCCCGGCATGGCTCGTTCAGAATATCCTTTACATTTCAATCGGTCTGGCTTCCCTGGTAGTCATGCCGATCCTGACAAAAAAGAGAACTTTCTGCAGTATTATCTGCCCGTTCGGGGCAATTCCTCCTCTGCTTGCACGGATCAACCCCTATAAAATGAGCCTGGATGAAAAAAAATGCACCGGCTGCGGACAGTGCCTGCAAGCCTGCCCCTCATTCGCCATTGAGAATTTTCAGGATAAGATCAAAATAAACCGTTACTGTACCCTATGCGGGAAATGCCTGGAAAAATGCGCTCAAGGCGCGATCAAGACAACCCTTTTTAATAAGAAGGAATCAGATTTAATGGCAACTGTTTCCCTGGCCATAGGCGGCGGTATATCGATTTTTATTATTCCGAAAGCTTTGATGAACCTGATAGAATGGTTTTTCAAACTGCCGAAGGCAGGTTGATTAAAAAGGAGAGTGAAAATGTTTAAAGAAACCCTGCAGATCCTGCTGGAGGGATTTATACTTGGGCTTTCTACGGGAGGATATTGCTTTATCACATGCGCCCCATTTTTACTGCCGTATGTTTTAATGACCAGGAGGATATCTTCTTTTTTAAGCTTTATTGCCGGCCGTTTTCTCTCTTATATGGTTTTTGCTGTAATCGCGGGTTTTATCGGAATATTCCTGGAAGGCGGTTTAAAAAGAATATCAGCAGTTTTCCTAATCATCGCATCCCTATGCATGATTTTTTTCTCAATATTCCATCTCTCTCCCGAAAGCCCATTCTGCAGACCATGGATTGAAAGCGGCCGTTTGAAAAATTTCCCGTTCTTTGCCGGCATCCTTCTGGGCTTGAATCTTTGCCCGCCGTTTATTGCCGGAATGGCCCGGGTAACAGGCCTGGGAAGCGTCTGGAAGAGCATTGTTTTTTTTATAAGCTTCTTTACGGCCACCACGGTCTTTCTCCTTCCCGCTCTTATTCCTGTCCCCTTTTTTAAGACGGAATTCTTCAAAAGGCTTGGCTCCTATCTCGGCATACTGGCCGGAATATGGTTTATAATACAGGGAATTATCGGGGTATTCAAATGATGCTTTTTTTATTAGGATTTATTTCCATCATTTCACAATCGATTTTTTTAAAAGAACTTTCCGTCGTTTTCCGGAATAACGAAGCGGTTATCGGCATACTTTTTTTCTGGTGGCTAACCGGCTCAGGCCTCGGCAGCGCTTTATACAAAAACCTGCCGGAAAAAATAAGAAAGGCTCCCTATTCGGGACTTCTTTTATTATTGACCGCCTCTGTTTTACAGATTATTTTTATATATGCCGTCCGCGTTTCCGTCGGTTTCTTTCTGTATACAGCGGAACCGGATATGGTTCTCTTATTCCTCTTACCGGCTTTATTCCTTCTTCCGGTATCCTTTTTTATCGGAATGGCTTTTCCATCCCTGACTGTAAGTTCCCTGCCGGTCAAAACAACGTTTTCCTACTTTCTGGAAACATCCGGCTTCTTTACAGGCGGCATGATCTTCTCCCTTTGGATCGCCGGTAATTTCGATTCCATCCTGGTTGCAGACATTATTTTAATAACTGTATTAGTTACATCATCTCTTTTCTTTATAAATAAAGTGAACAGGAAACTGTTTATTCTTTCCGGGATCCTTTTTATATTAAGTCTTGCCTTCCTTATTAACAGCAAATTCCTGATTGATGTTTCAAGGCGCCTGGAATGGAGAAGTTCAAATCTTCTGGATTCCGGAGATTCAAAATACGGGAATATAGCCCTTGTAGATAACCGGGGCTTAAAAACACTGTATTATAACGGAAAGGTCCTCGCGAACGAACCTGCCGTTTTGCTTTCCGAAGAGAAGGCCAATATCCCCGCAATGGTCCAGGGTAAACCGGCGCGCATTCTCATCATCGGCTATGCCGAACCCGGTTTGACAGAGGAGCTGTTGAAATATCAGCCGGAAATAATCGTCAATCTATTCATTGATGAAAAGCTTGCCGGGATTTCCCGTAAATATTTCAACGGCAGCAGCCGTATTAAATTGATTTCAATCGATCCCTCAATCTGGGTCAAAAAGGCTGGAGAGCAGTATGACCTTATTCTGCTCAACATGCCTCTGCCGGATACCATTTCGGACAGCCGGTATTACATGCCTGCTTTTTTTAAAAATCTGAAAAGAATCCTGAAAGGCGGAGGAGTTCTAGCCATACCCCTGTTCTATGAGGAAAATTTTATATCAACCGAAACCAGAAATAATATCAGATTAATATACAGAGAATTGGAAGCTGTTTATCAATACACTGAAATGCTTCCGATGGAAAATATTTATCTTCTGGCTTCTGACCTGAAAATGAATATTACAAAGGAATACCTCAAAAAATCAATTGTTGAAAGAGAGAAGGCTTTCAATTTCAAAAAATTAAACTTTGCTTATATCAGCTATAATCTGGATGAGAATAGACAAAGGCAGATCACAGGAGAAATAACCAATCGGGCATATCCGTATGAAGAAAGCAAAAATGCCGATTTCCGGATTTATCAAAATACCTTCAAAAAATGGCTCAAGACAAGCATTCAAGGCAAATGGTTTCCCCTTATTATTCTTCTGGCAGCGGCCGGGTTTATCATATATAGGACCCGGTTCCGTCTTGTTAAATTCTTCATGCCCGGCAGAGAAGGAGTAATCCTCTTTCTCACCGCGTTCTGCGGGATTGCCGGAGAGCTTCTGCTTATCTATCTCTATCAATTTCTTTTCGGCTATGTCTATACGGCTTTTGCCATGCTGGTGGCTTTTTTTATGCTCGGTATGAGCCTGGGCTCCGGCTGGGTCATCCGGAGAAATAAATTTCTTTCAGGTCGTAAATTTTATATCCTTCTCACTCTGGCATGGTTCATATTAATCGGAGCGCTTTTCTATGCTTACGATTATGATATTTTACAAATCAGGAGTAATCCGAGATTTATTACCGGAACATTTTTTTATATCCTGCTTTTAATCGGCGGGTTCCTGAACGGGGCGATTTTCAATCTCATCGCCGGAAGGATTGAAATAAAACATGAAGCCGCCGTTACGGCCGTAAAGACCTATTCCTATGATCTGTACGGCTCGGCGCTCGGCTCGCTTCTCTGCGCTTCCATAATATTTCCTTTTTTTGGATTTATTGGCGGCGTATTTTTCATGCTGGTTATATTATTGATTATAAACATCTTTATCTGGAAAATGAAATATGAATAATTTAAAGAAAAGTTTCTCCATTTTCGAATATCTCTGCCTTATATTGTCATTTTTTGTTTCTATCGTGTTCCTGGCGTTATTTTTTATGGTAAAATCACCGCTGATATTTTCAGCAATTCCCGTCAATGAATCGTATAACAGGGAAGCGCTTTACTGGGAAAGGGTTGATTCAGGCGTAAAATGCCTGCTCTGCCCTAATTACTGCTTTCTGACGGAAGGCGCAAAGGGCAAGTGCAAAGTCAGGATGAATAAAAATAATGTCCTTTATACTGAAGTTTACGGCCAGCCGGCGGCCGTGCATGTCGACCCGATTGAAAAAAAGCCGGTATTCCATATGCTGCCTGGAAGCCTGATCTTTTCAATCGCCACGGTCGGATGCCCCTTGAAATGCTCCTTCTGCCAGAACTGGACATTATCACAATGCTATCCGGAAGAGTTTAAAGAAGACAGCGGCAGCATGATCATCCCGCCTTCCCGGATTGTTCAGGCGGCGATCCGGAACGGGAATAAATCCATTGCCTATACCTACAGCGAACCCGTCATATTTTATGAGTATATGCTGGAGACTGCCCGGCTGGCAAAAGAGTCGGGCCTGAGGAATGTCATGGTAACATCCGGCTACATCAATGAGGAACCTATCCGCAGGATAGCCCCCTATTTTGATGTCATCAAAGTGGACCTTAAAGGCTTCAGCGAAAAATTTTATCAGGAGGAAACCGGCGGGCACCTCACCAATGTCCTCAATGTTTTAAAAATATTAAAGGAAATGGACAAGCTTGTGGAGGTCGTAAACCTGGTTATTCCGCAGAGGAACGATAGTGATAAGGACCTCGAAAACCTCAGCCGGTGGGTGGCCGATAATCTCGGGCCGGACACGCCGATATTCTTCAGCCGGTATATCCCGAATTACAGGCTGAATAACCTGCCTCCGACGCCCCTGGAAACCCTCCTCAGGGCTAAAGCGATTGCGGAGAAAGCAGGACTCCATTTCGTCTATATCGGCAATGCGCCGGAAGCGAAAGGGGAAAACACTTATTGTCCAAACGATCACACGCTTTTGATCGAAAGGGAGGGATACTGGGTCAAAAAGAATATCCTGAAGAAAGGCCGCTGTCCGGTGTGCGGGAGATTAATACCCGGGATATGGGAATGATGGGATGTATTAATTTATCTGGCGTTTTTTTATTCAAAATTGGAATGATTCATTAGTTGGTTTGGCCGCGAAAAACTCGGAGGATGTGGGACACATAGATAATACAATTCTTTATAAGACAATCAGTTACAGAACATGGAAGAAAATCCACTGACACATACCTGACAAATGTAAAACGGCAATTTTAAAAAAAATTGAATAAATTGTTCTAACAAAAATACCCAATGAGTAATTAAACTCTTTATTGTTTTTTTTCTCTTGTACCTATCATTTATTTTCAGGGATCTCGAAGAGAAAGGTCGTTCGCCATTCAACCATCCGAAAAGTAATTCTCCACCGGGTAGACATAAGCTTTCTGCTTAACGACTTTCAATATATATTCAGAATATGTCTTTTTTTCCGCATCAACAAGAGGTAACTATGCGCTGGGGTTAAGAAATTGCCGGGATTTTTGATGTTCTTTACGAATTTTCAGCCGGTTCATTTTTTTATTCCTTATTCAAATCGTCTCAAAAAAAACACAACGAATTTTTGTGGTTTTTTCTACCCTTAAGTAAAATTTTTCCAGTCGGGAATTATAAAAATTCCTATCAGTCAAACGTTTTAAAGGACAATTAATGTTTGTCAAGGATGCATGAAACATATGTCACCGTAAAGAAACGGAGGATGCATCCTTTGCGCCTTGTGGTGAATTAATTCCTGCATCTTGTTATCAAAAAACATCCTCTTATCATGTTTTGATTCCTTTTGAAAAACCCTGTCCTTATAATAATTTATTATATAATAATATTAATTTAAATTTAAGGAGTTTTTGATGATTAAATTACAAACCCTGAAAAAGACATTAATAGGCGAGATCGCCGTGCTTTCGTATTTAGCCATGATAAAACTCATCATGCATCTCCTGACAGCGAATAAATACGGCTACTTTTGCGATGAATTATATACCATCGCCTGCGGCAAGCATCTGATGTTCGGCCTTGTGGACATGCCGCCCATCGTTCCTTTTCTTTCTATTGTCAGCGGGTCAGCATTGGGATATTCACTTTTCTCTATACATATTCTTCCTGCCGCGGCCGGCGCTTTAACCGTTTTTATGGCGGGTTTGACTGCCAAAGAAATGGGCGGGGGACGGTTCGCTCAATTTATTACAGCCGTAACTGTTTTATTAGGCCCTGTATGGCTAGCTTTCAACGCAATGTTCACCTATGACAGTTTTGATCAGCTTTTTACTATCACATTCTTTTACCTGATTGCCAGGCTTCTCAGAACCGGAAATGAAAAATTATGGATCGCTATAGGCGCGGCTGCCGGAATCGCTGTATTGACCAAATATACAATGCTGTTTTACGGAATTCCCCTGGTAATCGGCTTGATCCTGACAAAAAACAGGAAGTATTTTTTAAGCCCTTTCTTCTGGCTGGGCGGATTAGCTGCTCTTATTATCACGGCCCCTCAAATTATCTGGGAATACCAGCATGGCTGGCCGCTACTTGAATATTGGGGTAATTACTCCAAATTCAGGACCTTTATTTCTTCACCCATAGAATTTATTGGCATGAATATCATGGCCTATAATCCGTTCAGTTTTCCTCTCTGGCTGTCCGGAATTATCTATTTCTTTTTTATGAAGGAGGCAAGAGACTTCCGTCTTTTCGGTATAATTTATATCACTTCCCTGGTTATTTTTTATTTTACTAACTCGAAAATGTATATGTCGGCGGCCTTGTATCCCATACTTTTCGCAGGAGGAGGAATTTTACTGGAAAGAACCCTGCATGGAAGATTGAAATCATGGATTAAGTTCGCTTATTTATCCCTGGTGATCGCTATGGGGATAATTTCTCTGCCGAATGGACTTCCTGTTTTTTCCCCCGACGGGATGGCCTGGTATTTTTCAGGTCAGTCCAAAATGATGGGCAATGTAAGCGTCAAAACAGATAACAGCAAACTGGAGGAGCTTCCGCTGTATTACGCTTACAGGTTCGGATGGGAAGAGACTGTAAAAAAGATAGCTGATATATATTATAATCTTACCCCTGAAGAAAGAGCCGGATGCATGCTCTTTACAGGAGATTACGGCGATGCCGGCGCGATAGACCTGCTGGGTAAGAAATATAACCTTCCGGACACCGTCTGCGGCCATTTAAGCTATGCACTATGGGGCCTCCATGATAATACAGGAAAAACAGCGATTGTGATCGATATTCCCGTAAAACAACTGGATAAAATGTATGATCATGTTTCGGAAATGGCAAGGATCAATGTAAAATATTCCATGCCATGGCGGAGGAATCTGCCTATTTACATATGCAGGGGCTTGAAGCGCCCTATTAATGAAACTTGGCCCGGATTGAAGCATTTTGATTAAAGGGCGGTTTTAAAAACCGCCTAATTTATCAACACTTCCCTGATAATAGAAAATATTTTCAAAATATTTCTGCCAACAGGTTAAAAACTGTTTCTATTACCAAAATTCAGCCAAACACGGGCAATATTATCCATATCTTCTGTATTTTAAGCCGCACAAGACGCAATTCGACCTTTTACCACAACATACCGTGCTAAATTATAAACCAGATTCATCAGCCCGATTTGGCTCTCTGCCCTTTCTTTTCCTATCGATCGTATTGTACTGCCGTTCATACTATTTTCAACAAAACCAAAAACATGCTCAACACGAACTCGGATGCGGCTCTTTCTTCTATTTTTTTCTTTCTGCTTCTCCGTCAATGGCTTATTTCTGTATCCTTTTTCGTGAATCCGGTTTTTCATCTCAAATTTTTCTAATATTCCTGCTACCGTTGGGCCAACATATGCGCTGTCCGCGTAAAACGGCTTCCCTTTGTCTTTCTCATTCAATAGAGGTTCAACTACCTGTGAATCGTGAACGCTCGCATCTGTCGTGACATAAGAACGAATAAGTTTTGACTTCACATCAACCTTTGTATGGTTTTTGTATCCGTAATGCCTCTCTTTATTCTTGGTCATCCAGCGCGCATCCGTGTCTTTATGGGAAAGCTTATGCGTATTATCTTTCCAATCTTCCGGAACCTCGCCTTCTTTTATTTTCTTGTTTTCTTCGCGGCTGTTCCTCTGCCGGGGAACATCCACAAAACTTGCGTCTACCATAACGCCCGCTTTCCCTATCACACCTTTATTCTCAAGATTCTCATCGAATATTTTAAAAAGTTTCTCTATTGCTTTCGCTTTCATCAGTTTTTCCTTGAATTCCCAGATTTTACTGTAGTCCGGAACTTTGTCCGAAAGTGTTATCCCAAGATATCGCTGAACGGATAACCTGTCATTGATCTGAAATTCCGCTTGCTCATCGGAAAGATTGTAATACCTCTGGAATATCAGTATCTTGAACATGAAAACATAGTCATAATGTGGCGCTCCGCCCGGCGCCTTCTGCTCTTTCGGCGCCAAAATCTCTGTTAACAGCGGCCGGAACATCTCAAAGTCTACAACCCTGTTAAGCTTATCCAGCGGTGTTTTTACGCCGCTTAGCTTTTCCATCCGCTCCTGATATTCAAACAAGTTACGGTCTTTCCGCTTAATTTTTGTCATAGCCTTACCTCTGTTTTCTTTGACTATGATTATATGTTTTTATATACTATTTGTATATGATACGTGGGTTTTTCAAACCGCCCTAAATATAAAAGAGGAACCTGAAATAACATTTTTTGATATATTAATAATTACCTTGAGTTTGGAAAATATACGAGTTTAAAGCCTTCTTCAAACTATTAGTGCACTTACCTATTTAAAAAATATTGAAGAATCAGGACTTAAACCTGATTATGTGGCAGGGCATAGTTTAGGTGAATATAATGCTTTATTTGCAGCAAATGTCTTTGATTTTAAAACAGGTATAGAATTAGTTCAATACAGAGGACAGTTAATGGCTTATGCTAAAGGCGGGTCAATGGCAGCTGTAATTGGTCTAAATGCAGAACAGATAAGTAAAATTTTAAAAGATAATTATTTTAATACTATTGATATTGCTAATTATAACTCACCAAAGCAAATTGTAATATCTGGAATGAAACAAGATATTGATGGTGCAAAATCAGTTTTTGAAAGTTCAGGTGCTGTAATGTATATTCCTCTGAATGTAAGTGGAGCATTTCACTCCCGTTACATGCAAGAAGTTAAAAATAGTTTTAAAATATACTTAAACAAGTTTGAATTTAATGAACCTAAAATCGAAGTAATTGCAAATGTGAATGCTTGTCCATATGAAATAAGTAACATTAAAGAAAATCTAAGTGAGCAAATTTCTAGTTCAGTAAAGTGGGTTGAATCCGTGCAATATCTAATGGGAAAAGGAGTTAACGAATTTGAAGAGATTGGACCGGGCAAAGTTTTAAGTGGATTAATTCAGAAAATTCAAAAAGAATTATAATTTGAAATCATTTAAAAACTAAATTTTATAATGAGAAGATTTGAATCAGGCTCGCCCTAAAAAGCATAGTCTCCATGTTACATCAAAGTAAAGTTACTGAAAAATGGCTTTTTCAGGCTAAACTATTTATCTATGAAACTCCATTTAGAATAAATAAATTTACTAACCCATTGATCTACAACGACTGCAGACACGTAATTGCTATCATTCACATCAATATCTTCGAGAAGCCAATTACATTTTACAATGCTACTCTTATGAATTTCTATATTAGATTTTTTATTCGGATTGGGTGATACTGAAAACTGGTCTAGCGGCATATATAAACCTTCCCCAATGGCTTTAATAAAAGCCTCTTTTCGAGTCCAACAAGTAAAAAATGCTCTTTTTCTTATTTCACTTGGTAAAGCAAAATATTCTTCTATCTCTTTCTTAGAGAAAAATCTATTAACAATCTGGTCTGAATCAATAAAATCTTTTATATACTCAATATCAATTCCAACTTCTCTTTTATAAGT
The DNA here is from genome assembly GCA_963835575.1 of uncultured Spirochaetota bacterium. GTDB lineage: Bacteria > Spirochaetota > Brevinematia > Brevinematales > JAOACQ01 > CAVYGN01. The sequence continues at coordinate 1,488,128 of CAWIGG010000002.1, forward strand.
TATAGCATATATAATATATTGCCCTGAATGGGATAAATTAAATTTTAAGTGCTTATATTCAGGATGATTTAAAATTAATTTCCCCCTTTTTTCAATTGAGAATTTAATTATCTTTGGTTCCATGTGAATATATTGGCTTATTATCAATCTTAGTATACCTCGTGCAATGATGTGTCGCTCAGTATCTTTTTCAAAAACAAATCTATTTGCTCTGTCTAATTCATCATTTGATATAATAGTTGATAAATACTCTTGTTTATGTTTTTCATCATCAACATTCACTAAACAGATATGCACACTATCCTCGGTAAGCTGAATATTTTCGCCCGGTTTATTCCATAAATTAATGTTTTGCATTATTGCTACCTCAATAAATATTTATTTGTAATATTACAAATTCTTAAAGGGATCATACTCAATATAGAAAATGTCCATGTTATCTACAAAAAACTTTTTGTACTCATCGATCGGGTTCACATAAATAAGGGTTCTATAAATGCTCTTGCGGCAAAACAAGGAAGATAGAACGAACGGATCGATGGATTGTTCTTCTATGTTAGTCATACTGATGGCTATAGCGTAAATATACCTTAAGTTATGCAGTTTTAAGTTCTTTATTACTAAAAGCAGGTAGATGGTTTTAAAGGTCTCTGATATCTGCCGAGAGGAGATGGAGAATATTTCCCCCTTTTTTTGATATTATTTGTCTTTATGCATTCTCTGTTGTTTACTCTGGGGTAGTTATCGAAGTACAAGCGGGCCAGCTCATCCGTCATCTTGACAGGCTTTTTTGTCTTAAGGTTTTGGTACTCCCTTGTAATAATTTGTAAGCGAATTTTTGACTCAATCTCATCCGTTTTCCTTTGTCGAGTTACACTAGGAAGTTTAATTCGCTTCCGTTTTTCGTTTAAAGTTATCGATGTGTAATAAGCGCAACTATTTTTGTCCCAATATGCCATAAATCCTTCTCCAGTCAATAGTTTTGCCAGTGTCAGTAAAGCCTATAAACTAGTATAATCTACTGACAGCTGACTGGCAAGTTTTAGCAAATTGAAAGAAAATAGCGATATGTTTAGAAACGAAACACTTTGAAAATAAAAGAAATACGATGTTGGTTTTGCTAAAGTCGCTGTATGTAAATCAGATAGGGTGAGATAAATACAAAAATATTTTACATACCGGAGCGCTCCAGCCTTTACTTTTTAAATAATCATATGATAATAATAGATCACGATGAGAGGCTATCCAAAGGACTTGTCCCGCGGCAGGCCTATCTTTTTATATTTCAACTCTATTTTATAAGTTTTCAAAAGATATAAGTGTTCAAATTTGGAACAACTTCAGCGAAATTAATTATTAAAAGGTAATGAAGCTTTTTATTACTGATATAGTGATAAAATCTTAGGGATGAACGGCAATTTCCATAATATTCATGTTATTACCATTATAATTAAAAAGTTTCCTTCAGGAGTAAATTCATATCCCAGACAAACTATACCCGCAGTAGATTTTTTCTTTTATGTTGATATAATTCTTCAATCCTGTTATGTATTGAAATCCCCATTTTGAGTTGTCTGATGAGAAAGTAGGGTCCCAGGCAAAATCGTACCCACCGTAAGTTTTACCATTAATATTAATATTATACTTACCGTCATTTTTGTATCGATATCCCCACTTGGAACCATCCGGTGAAAAAGTAGGACGCCATACATCTTCGTACCCGCCGTTGGTTTCCCTAAATATAGCATTTTTTGTAAATTTTATACTGATACCCCACCTTGAAACGTCTCCAAAAAATGCTGGGGCCATTATTAAAGCACAATCGTATTCACCATAGATTTGCCCGTTAATGTTGAAATACCATATCCCGTTGGTTTTATATGAAAATCCCAATTTTGAACCGTCAGATGATAAAGAGGGACCCCATGCGTTTTCATATCCTCCATAGATTAAACTTTTGGAATGAAAAAATGTGATCTATTAAACCTATAATGTGATCTATTAAACCTATAAAGGTATTCAAATACGATTCATCATCGTTTGTATTCTTAGCGGTGCCCCAGGTTTTAGTAGATAATGATTTCAGGAGTAGGTGAACCTGGGAGTCCCTGGGAAAACGGGTATATTGAATCTTTTGATGGGTAAATTAAGGGATGAGTTGCTTAATGGAGAGCTTTTTGATATATTAAATATAATTGATAAGATTAAAAATGAATTTAAAATTTTATCGGGAAAAGGAATTCACATCACTTTTTTTCATACAAAAACAAAATACAATAGATAAGTTGATAGACGAGCCGGAGTTTTGTTATTAAGTCGTTATTAATTTGCCAAATAGCTGGCCAAGTAATAAAATAATCCTTGTTATGGGAAATGCGCCAAGCCCTTATCAACCAGTATATTTTGGAAACAAAATAGTTCCAGGAAGGCGAATTAATGAACCACCAGGTCATCAACCATAAGGCTATCAAAAATTACAATAGACATAAGATTTTAAATCTTCTCTCGGTTAAAAGGGAATTAACTAGACAGGATATTTCTTTAATGACAAACATCAGCATACCGACGGTCGCTGCAAATATAAATGAACTAATCAAAGAAGGTCTGGTTGAAGAAGCCGGTATGGCTGCATCGACCGGCGGCCGGAAAGCGCTTATCGTCCGCTATCTGCCGGATGCCAAGGTTTCTTTCGGCGTGGAAATAACGCCGGAAAAAGTCGGGATTCTCCTTTCGAATCTGGATTCGGAAATCCGCTTCGAGACGGAGCTTGTAACGGAACCTTTCGCCCGCATAGATGATGTTATGATCCGCATTTCGGAAGAAATTGAGCGTATACTTTTATCGCTGAAGATTCCTGCAGAAAGGGTGCTCGGGATAGGTTTTTCATTGCCGGGCACTGTGAACCAGAAACAGATGGCGCTGGAGCTTGCGCCCAATCTTGGAATGAAGGGCATCCTTTTTAAACCGTTTGAAAATCTTTTCCGCTATCCGATCTTTATTGAGAATGAGGCGAATGCCGGCGCTCTTGCCGAGATGAAACTCGGGAATCAATCAAAATCGGGAAACCTGGTTTATATTTCGATTACCGGAGGAATCGGAACAGGCATTATTATCCATGGAAAATTATACAAGGGAAAAAACCAGCGTGCGGGCGAGTTCGGCCATATGACAATAGTCCCTGAGGGAAAACTTTGCAATTGCGGACGAAAGGGCTGCTGGGAACTCTACGCCTCGGAAAAAGCGTTATTAGGACGTTACAGCGAATCAAAAGGCGGTAAAAATCCGGCTGTTTATTCTGTTTCGGATTTCCTGGAATCCCTGAAAGCCGGTGAAAAGAATGCTTTAAATTTATGGAACGAATATCTGGACTACGTTGCTCTGGGTATTCAAAACATAATGCTGGGGCTGGATCCTCAAATGATTATAATCGGCGGGAAAATTGGATTGTTGGGCGATACCCTTATTGAACCTCTCAAGGAAAGGGTGTTTACACCGGTTGTATTCGAAGGAGCGGGAGATGTCTCGATTGCCGCTTCACAGCTCGGTTTCCATGCGCCGATGCTCGGAGCCGCCATTCTTCCGATCCAGGAATATCTAGAATAATCATCCCAATCCGGATTTGCGGCGGGTGTAAATATCGTACAGAACGGCAAAAAGCAGTACCAAGGCTTTTACGACATACTGCCATTGAGCCATGATATTCTTCAGCGACATGCCGTTGTCGATCGCTGCCATAACAAGACCGCCGGTCATAGCGCCGATAATTGTGCCGATGCCGCCGGAAGTCGAAGCGCCGCCTATAAAACATGCGCCGATCGCATCGAGTTCGAAAAGGTTTCCCGCCTGCGGCAGGGCGGAATTCATATATGCCGCGAATATGACGCCGGCAAGTCCGCATAAGCCGCCCATTATGACATGCACAATGAAGGTCACCCTCTCGGTATTGATGCCCGACAGTTTGGCGGATCGGGCGTTACCCCCTACCGCATAGATATAGCGCCCCAGGATCGTATTATTGGTGATAAAAGTAAAGAGGGCTATGGTTATTCCAAGGACTATTACAACGATCGGGACGCCGCGGTATGTTGCGAATTCCCAAGACAGGGCCCCGATAAAAAGACCGATCAGAAGAATTTTTCCAAGAAACAATCTCATCGACAGCACTTCAAAATTGTAGCGTTTCTTGTTATTGCGCGAAATTATTTCAGAAATGATATAAATGACAAAAACCAATGCCCCGATAAGTAGCGCCGTATAATATATGCCGCCGATCGTCAGGGCGTCTATATTTACCGTTCCGGTGGCAATCTGCTTGAACTGGTCGTCCTTGAGGGAAATCGGGGTAACATTGGTTACGATATATGTCAGGCCCCGGAAAAGCAGCATTCCCGCAAGGGTCACGATAAATGCCGGAATTTTGAGATACGCTATCCAGTAACCCTGGAACGCGCCGATAGCAATACCGATGCAGATAGTCAGGAATACGGTTGCGATCATGCCTACCCCGGTATTGTATATCATGACGCTGAACGCTCCGGTCAAGGCGCATAAGGAACCGACGGAAAGATCGATATTCCCGATGATGATTACCATCATCATTCCGACGGCAAGCAGAAGGATATAACTGTTCTGCATGAAGATATTCGTGATGTTGCGCGAATCAAGATTGATGCCGTTTGTTAAAAACGCGAAGGCGATCAAGATCAGAGCCAGCATAATGATCATCGAATAATTACGGATATTACTTATCAGCAATGAACTTAATGTTGTTTTTTGCGGTCTGCCGTCATTCATACAAGTTCTTCCTCCTGCTTAACTAATGCCATACGCATTACTTTTTCCTGGGTCGCTTCTTCACGCATCAGCATACCTTTTATCCTGCCTTCATTCATCACATAGATCCGGTCGGCCATCGAAAGGGCTTCGGGCAATTCTGATGTGACTATGATTATGCTTTTTCCCTCTTTCACCAGGTCATTCAATATGGAATGGATCTCGAACTTTGCGCCCACATCGATGCCACGAGTCGGTTCGTCCACAATAAAAATATCCGGATTGGCGAGAAGGGTCCGGCTCAATATGACTTTCTGCTGGTTTCCGCCGGAAAGGTTGCGCGCCAGCTGGTTTATTGAAGGGGTTTTTATATGCAATGAATCCCGGTATTTTTCGGCCGCGATGATCTCTTCACGCGTGTTGACGACGCCGGCCTTGGACAATTTGCTTAAGCTGGAAATGGAAATATTTGTTTTGACGCTCTGTATCAGTATCAAACCGAAGGTCTTGCGGTCTTCGGTGACATATCCTATCCCCGCTTTAAGGGCCATCATCGGCTTGGTGGTGTGGACCCGCTTTCCATGGATATATATTTCTCCCTTGCAGCTTGAACCGTAGGATTGGCCGTAAATGCTCATCATCAGTTCGGTCCTGCCGGCGCCCATAGGCCCGCAGAATGCAAGTATCTCGCCTTTTCGAAGATAGAATGAAACGTTGTCGACGACCTTGAGCAAATGATAATCGGGATGATAGACGGTCCAGTTCCTGACTTCGAGTACTTTCTCCTCGGTCTCTATGGGATGTTTTTCCAGGCGCGTATCGAGATCCCGGCCGACCATATCCTTTATGAGCATCGTTTCGTTCAGGGAATCTTTTTTCACGTTATATGAAGATATCGATTTTCCATCGCGCAATACCGTGACGGAATCGGCGATGCTGAGAACTTCCCTTAGTTTATGTGAAATCATTATGCAGGTGATCCCATGCTTTTTAAGGTCCCGGATGAGATCAAGCAGCTTGTCGCTTTCATCATCGTTAAGAGAAGACGTCGGTTCGTCTAAAATAAGCAGCTCGACTTTTTTTGAAAGCGCCCGGGCGATTTCCACGAGCTGCTGCTTTCCGACACCGAGCTTGCTCACGATCGTACCCGGGTTTTCCTTCAAGCCGACGCGGTCAAGATATTTCTTCGATTCTTCAATATATTTATCCCAGTTGATAATGCCCATAATCGTTTTCATATGCCCGAGAAAGATATTCTCGTAAATAGACAGGTACGGGCTCAGTGCAAGTTCCTGGTGAATAATGGCAAGATTTTCTTTTTCGCTGTCCTTAACGCTCAAATAGTGTATTTCTTTACCTTTATAAAAAACTTTTCCCTGGTAGCTCCCTTTCGGGAACACACCGCTGATTACGCTCATGAGAGTGGATTTCCCGGCTCCGTTTTCACCTACTATCGAATGTATTTCTCCCTTTTTAACTTTCAGGTATACAGAATCAAGCGCGCGCACCCCGGGAAAATCCTTGGTTAGATTCTGGATTTCCAGTATATATTCGCTCATTATATTTATAACCTGTCAATTGAAAAATAAAAAAAATAAAACATACCGGGCCCGTTAAGGCCCGGCCGGCTTACTCTAATTGATTATTTTATATCGCTTTCTTTGTAGTATCCGCTGTCTACCATGACAGCCTTCCAGTTGTCTTTAGTGACGGCAACAGGCTCGAGAAGGAAAGCTTTTACAAACTTCATTCCGGTATTATAGGTATTGGTGTCAAGACGCGCACCTTTGATGTCAGGAGTCGTGCCTTTCAGCAATGCGTCGGCAAGATCAATGGTCGCGGCTGCGAGGCTGCGCGTATCCTTGAAAACCGTCATGTACTGCTTTCCGTCGCGGATGAATGCGATAGAAGCGGCTTCACCGTCCTGGCCTGTTACCACAGGAAGCTTTTTCGCATATTTTGCATCTGAAGAACATGCTTCGATTATCGCGCGGGCAAGTGTGTCGTTAGGAGCAAGAATACCGTCGAGAACTACATTTTTGCAATCGCCGCTCAGAAGGTTTTCCATGCGGGTCTTTGCAATATCCGGCATCCAGTTTTCCGTCGTGATCTTCATCCAAGTCGGATCGGTATCTTTGAGCGGAGCGGGTCCGGCGATCTTAAGAACTCCCTTCTGTACATACGGGGCAAGAATGCTCATAGCGCCGTCGAAAAACATCCTCGAATTGTTGTCCGTTGGAGAACCTGAGAACAGCGTGATGACCTTCGGTTTGGCCTTCGTCGCATTAGGAAGGTCGAGTGCCGTTTCAAGGGCTTTACCCTGTAAGGTTCCGACCTTGAAGTTATCAAAAGTGATATAGTAGTCATAATCCTTGGAACCGGTAATTAAACGGTCGTATGCAATGACGATCACACCGTCTTTAGCAGCGTCCGCAACGACAGGATCCACGCCTTCGTTAATATCACCGATAACGAGAAGCTTTGCGCCTTTTGTCAGGAAATCCTGGATCTGCCCATTCTGCTTGCTCTGGTCAGCGTCACCGTAGGAAACTTCCGACTTGTAACCCTTGGCAATTGCATCCGCAACAAGTGAAGCGCCGTCCTTATACCAGCGCAGGACATGGGTTTCAGGCATCGCGACGCCTATATACTTCCCGCCTGTTTTGGCGCATGAGAAAAGCCCGGCTGCTACAAAAAGAACAACCACTACTGTTAACAATTTCCTCATAAAATATTCCTCCATAAAAAATTTTACATTATTGTAAATAATCGGATTCATAATTTATGCTGCAATTGAATTAATTTTTAATGATATTATCATCTTTTTTATTCCATGTCAATTAATTAAATAAAATATTAAATGATATTTAATAACTATGAACTAAGTTCCCGCTCGAGGCTGCCGCGAGTTATAATAGAAAGTTGTGTATAGGAATAAATATTATAAAAAAGATGGCGTACCCTCTATAATTTATTTACGACAATAAACAAAAGGAGGAATACGCCATATGCCGAAGCACAACGAAGATTTTAAGCTCTTACAGGCTTTTAATCAAGATGAAACAGTAGAATTTTTATGTCTTGAAGAATTGGCAAGGATCGGGGCCAGGGAAATAATCAAGAAGGCTCTGGAAGATGAAATTAATGGGTTTCTTCAGGAGAGAGAGCATTTAACTATCGAAGACGGGAGAAAGGCAATAGTAAGAAATGGGTATCATAAAGCCCGTCAGATTCTCATTGGTGGAGGGGCTATTGATGTATGTATTCCGAGAACAAGGAACCGACTCGGAGGCGACAATTTTCAAAGCCTAATAGTACCGCCGTATATGAGAAAAAGCCTGAGAATTGAGGAAGCCATTCCATTGTTGTATCTCTATGGAGTCTCAGAGATGGATATGGAGAATGCCTTGAGAGGATTGCTTGGTGAAGAAGCGAAAGGATTATCAGCCTCAAGTATAAGCAGAATGAAACAAGGATGGGGTAAAGAATATGATGAGTGGCGGACATCCGATTTAAGCGATAAAAAGTATTGCTATATATGGGTTGACGGCATTTACTTCAATGTACAGGGCAGCGAAGACCGTTTATGCACTCTTGTAATGATCGGAGCCAATGAGAATGGTGAAAAGGAGATTATTCTTGTTGAAGAAGGTTACAGAGAGAATTCCGAGACTTGGTTAGGGATATTAAGAAACCTAAAAGAAAAAGGTTTGAAAGGTCCTATTCTTTTTATCGGAGACGGAAGCCTTGGATTCTGGAAAGCAGCCAAAGAAGTATATCCTGAATCCAGATGGCAGAGATGCTGGGTTCATAAGATAAAGAACATTCTAAACAAGCTGCCCAAAGTATTACAGTCAAAGGCAAAAGAGATGCTTCATGAGATATGCAATGCTCCTGATAAGGATAATGCTATCAAAGCTTTTGAATTATTCCAGGCGGTTTTTAATCCTAAATATCCAGCAGCTGTCGAATGTTTAGAAAAGGATTGGGAGCTTATGATCGAATTTTATAACTGTCCGGCGGAACATTGGGTACATATCCGTACGACAAACGTAATAGAATCTACCTTCTCTACAGTTCGATTAAGAACTAAAAAGATGAGAGGCTGCGGAACCAGGGAAACGATTCTAATAATGGTCTATAAATTACTGGATAAGGCATCCAGGCGATGGAGAAAATTAAGAGGTTATGAAAAGATTAGCCTTGTATTGGAAGGCGCTGTTTTTGAGAACGGAGAGCTTGTAAAAAAGGCAGCATAAAAAAATGAGAGGGTATGTCATACACAACATTTGACAAAAGCCAACCTTACTCGAACTATGTCTTTTTAATCTTAAAAGTTCTCTATAACCCACTTTTATTCTTTTGTTTTTTCTCTTTTATTTCTTCCTTTGCCATCTTTTCTGTTTCAATTATTCCAATCTTATTCCTTTTGCTTTCCCTTATCCCAATTTTTTGCCTTAATTTAATTTTTCACAAGGACGGGCTGAGACTTTTTGTTTTCAGGGAAAATTTAATCACCTGATGGTTTTGAACTGTTTTGACATAATAAAAAGCCGTTTCTGTTTTTGATTAATCCCATAGAAACACTCCCCACAATGTAATATTGGTTCAAAATCAGTGGTACCAAATCGGTACCAATGAAAGGGTGTGTTTTCTATCTTATTGAACGGTAATGTTTTAGAAAAGTACAAATACGGAGGAGGAGGGATTCGAACCCCCGGTACCTTGCGGTACAACGGTTTTCAAGACCGTCTCCTTCGACCGCTCGGACACTCCTCCAAATTATGCAATTCCAAAATTTTATTTTTGGAATTGCCTTATAATAAATACTTTTTGGGAAATTCTAAAACCGCTGCCGCGAGGAGTTCGCGAAGCGAACTTAGCGGCTGCATGATTCAGAACAATATTGGCAGTTCTAAATTTTCGAGTTTTAGAACTGCCTGTTTATTATTTTATTATAGACGATGAAAATTGTCAAAAAACGTTATTAACGAAAAGAACCCCGGCTTTATATCTTCAATAACTTTTTAATTTTGGCCAGCAATGCCGATTGCTCCAGGCTTAAACTCCTTTTTAAATAATTGATCATATAAATAGTGTCATTTATGAATTTATTCCTGAATTCATCGGAAGTCTCTTTTAAACTTAAAAGATTGTCCAGCATGTCGGCTAATTTGATCAACAGGGCTTCGCCGCTCATGGCGTTCAGCTTCCCGGCAAGATAGCGGTCTTTACCCTGGATCTTTATCTCTTCTTTATTATTAGTCAGTTCCAACACTAGATCGGCAATTTTTTTATTAAAGATTTCAGCCAGTTCTTCATAAGATGTGTCTGTGTCCTCAAGAGTATCATGAAGATAAGCGGCGCATATGACATCGGGACTGTCCGTTAAAGAAGATAATCTTAGAGCGACATTTTCAGGATGAACAATATAAGGCCTATTACTGAATTTCCTTTTTTGATTCTTATGTTTAAGCTTTGCGAAAAGATAAGCTTTTTCAATCAATTTATCACTATCCATATCTTTAAATTAACTGATTTTTGACAAATAAGCAAATTCTGTCTATTATTGAGGAAGAAATCAGCTGATACGGGAAAGTAATAAAATGGCATTCTATCGGATATTCCAGATCATCTTTTTTCTTATAATTATTGTTCCGCAATTCTGCACGGCATTGATATTGATTCCCATGGACACGATGCAGGAGAATCATCTCAAGGCATACGGCCTGGCTTATAAAGCCCTCCAGAAGGGAATTCAAGTCAAATGGCTTTTGAACTACAGGGGCGGAAGTTTTCTGATCATGTCGGACGACGCGGGTTTCAAAGACTGGGCGCTGACAAGGAATATCATTAATGTGACGGTCAGCGGGGACGAGTTTGCTTCCATCCAGAAAATGATGGAAGGGGAAAACATGAATGTTGTCAATCTCGATTCCGCTCCCCGTATCGCCGTGTACGCGCCGCCCTGGAACGCGCCCTGGGATGACGCCGTTACACTGGCGCTCAAGTACGCTGAAATCCCCTACACGACTATCTGGGACGAGGAAGTCCTGAAAGGAACGCTTTCAACCGATAATTTTGACTGGCTTCATCTGCACCATGAGGACTTTACCGGCCAGCATGGAAAATTCTGGTTCGGTTATTCCGGCGAGAAATGGTATATCGAGCGGGTGATGTTATTTGAGAAAACAGCGCATGAGCTTGGTTTTCAAACAGTTCAGGAAGAAAAAAAAGCGGTCGCATCAAAAATCAAGGATTTTGTTGCAAAGGGCGGTTTCCTTTTCGCCATGTGCGCGGCGACGGATACTCTGGACATAGCGCTGGCCAGCATCGGGATCGATATCATTCCTCCCGAGATAGACGGCACGCCCATCGACCCGGATGTCAATAAAAAGCTGAATTATCAGAATACTTTCGCATTTGAAAATTTTCAGCTCGTTTCCAATCCTTATGTTTATGAATTTTCTGATATCGATATTGACCCGGTTTCTGAAGGGATTTATACCCAGCCCTTTTTTTTCAAGCTGAATGAATTTTCAGCGAAATATGATATTATTCCGAGCATGCTCGTTCAAAATCATAATAATCTCGTCAAAGGCTTCCTGGGACAGACAACGGCATTCCATACGAATAGAATAAAAAGCAGCGTAACATTTCTTAATACTGTGGATGGCCGCGATTGGGTTACATATATCCATGGCGACATGGGCAAGGGGACGTTCACGTTTTTGGGAGGGCACGACCCGGAGGATTACGCCCATAAAGTTGGCGACCCGCCGACGAATCTTGACCTCTTCCCCAATTCTGAAGGATACAGGCTGATACTGAATAATGTCCTCTTTCCCGCAGCAAAAAGAAAACAAAGAAAAACCTGATCTAACTTCAATATCAAACGGAAATTGAAATTTAAAGAATAACAAAATATTTAGTTTTTGGAATAGCGCTCTATTTTTTTTCCAGCTGTTTATAATCCAGTACGATAACAGAACCGGTCATGAAATAGGCAAAATAAAATAAAAAGACTGCAATATCGGCAAGCCCTTTTAAACCGAAAAAGCTTCCGGCGAAAAATGAAAACAATACTCCCATTATCCCGATCACAGGAAAGGATATCCACCTGACAATATCATTATCAGTCAATCTTAATACATTGATAAAAAATAACAGTAAAAACAGGTATTCGAAGAAATTAAAAAGCAGGAATAAATTCAATAATCCCGAAAGGACAAGAAAAACCAGGCAGGTAATAAGAACAACGTCCACTTTTGAAACGGCTTTTTTATAAACATAAGAAATGCCTATTAAGCCGAACCCTAACAGGGAATAATGAAAGAAATAGCTTTCTGATTTTAAATAAAACGGAGAAAGACTGAGTAATAAGCCCGCGATAAAGAAATTTCTCCAGTTCACAGTTTCACCTCATTCCAGCTGAAAACCGGTCCATCCGTACAAACTAATTTATACCCGCCTTCATGTGTTTCCACTGAACATCCCTTGCAGACGCCGAAGCCGCATCCCATTATTGTCTCGACCGAATAATATGCTTCGCATCCCGGTTTTTTATTTAATAGAACATTCAGCGCGTTAAACATAGGATTAGGTCCGCAGGCATAGATTGCGTATTCATTCAGATCATACTTCATTGCCAGATCCACAACTGTACCCTTTTCCCCTATGCTCCCATCTTCAGAAGCAATGATAATCTTGCAGTTCTTTTCAAACGGCTTCAAATCGGGCAGCCATTCACTGCTCCTGACGCCGAACAGCAGCGTTGAACCTGCCAGCTTTTTTGAAAGGAATAAAAAAGGGGCTATTCCCGTGCCACCGGCTATAAAGAGGCCTTTCTTTTTGGTCAGAGGGAAAGCGTTGCCGAGCGGCCCGATGATGTTGAGTTTATCCCCCGCCTTTTTTTCAGAAAGAAGCTCTGTCCCCCTTCCTTTGATCAATACCAGAACAGAAAGCTCATCGCCCCCGGCATCACAGACGCTCATCGGCCGGCGGAGAAGCGGATCATATGTATCGGAAATCCTGATATTGATAAACTGTCCGGGCAGGGCTTCACTGGCTATTTTGTATGTCTTCATTTTTAAATAGAGATAATGACCGGTGATTTCTTTTTTAATGATCTCACAGTTCTCTTTATATTTCATACATTCCCTTTTGCTCATTCTACAGCTAAATATAATAAGGGAAAAGAGCAAAAGTGTCAAAGGAAAAAGGGAAAGGGAGGCACTGGCTGCGCCAGTGCCTGTCCACAAATCATGACCGCCGGCGATAAGCGGCGGCCGGAATTTAATTTTCATTTTCCTTTAAATCGGCCCAAACTGGCATTCTGCTGGCGGAAGTCAGAATCGCCCCAAAAATTACCGGATAGCTTCCATCGCATCCGGGTATACCGGTAATTTTTGTGGCTCAAAAGTAATAACAACAATGTGGCCCTCAACCACCGGCGGACGGGATGGAAAGATAAAATAAAAAATAATAATATAAACAAAGACCGGGAGCCTCTTAACAAAGTCGTTCATTATGAAAAAAGGCCGGGTTTATTAGACAATTTGATCAAAAAGTCAATTGACAAATCTTATTAATAGCATTAGAATTAAAGAGAGTTATCAGGAGTTTTTTCATGAATATCAAACTTCTCTCAATCACGGGAAACCCCGAAAAGCATATCGAGTTCTGCTCCCGCGTCTGCTATGATTCCTTTGATAAGACAACTGATGAATCTCATGAGATACTTCTTGCAAATCTCTTAAAAAACGGCCATCATTCTCTTTTTGAGCATGCTTCGGCGTCTTTTTTGATCGATGAGATTTCCCGCTCATGCTCCCATCAGCTTGTCAGGCAGAGACACGCCAGCTTTTCACAGAAATCCCAGCGCTATGTTAAAGATAATAATTTCGGCTATACTGTCCCGCCTCTCATAAAAAATAACCCGGAAGCCCTGGAGGTATATGAAGAGGCCGTTCTGCGTATCCAGGAATCCTATAATCTGCTGATTGACCTCGGCATCAGGAAAGAGGACGCGAGGTTTATTCTTCCAAACGCCAGCCATACAACAGTCGCGGTTACCGCGAATTTCCGTGAATGGCTTCATATCATCGATCTGAGGGTAAGCCTCCAGGCCCAGTGGGAAATCCGTGAACTAACTACCCTGATTTGGAAGGAACTCTTCCAAAGGGCCCCTGTTGTTTTCGGTATGACCTACTTCCAGTATTGGAGCAAAGATGCCGATTATAAAAGGGAAATTTTCGAAAAAAACATACAAATGGCTTGACACCATTTTTAAACCTATGGTAAACTAATAAAACGGTATGAATGAGTGATATCCCGATTAAAAAAGAAAGGATTCTTTTTAATGAAGAAAATAGATTATTATGAAGAAAATGGCATCTGTATCATTAAGCCGGCAGGTGAAATGATATTCTTTTTTTTGGAAGATGTCAGCAAGTATGTTAAGGAAAAAATCAAGGCTAATCAATTCCGTTTTATTTTCGATCTCAGCACGGTGACCTGGATTGATTCCATCGGGCTGGGCATCATTGCAATGGCTATCAAGTCCTCGCTTCTCAATCAAACAAAAATCTGTGTAATAAAGCCGAAGGAAAATGTGGCCCGGCTTCTAAAAATGAGCAATCTTCTTGATATTATAAAGGTATTCGATACCATTGAGGAAGCGATGGAGTTTCTATCCCATTAGGTGTTTTCCAAAATTATAATTATTATAAGAAAGGTGCTTAATGAGCCTTAAGAAAAAAATATTAATACCTGTTGTTGAAGCCGGTGCGGGCCATAAAATGCCCGCGTTAGCCGTCAAAGATGCCATGGAAAAATTATATCCCGGCCGTTTCCAGATCGATGTCATAGACTTTTTTAAAGAAGCAGGCGCGCTGAATAACGATAAGAGCATTAAAGGAATCTGGGATTTTGCTCTGGCTCATCCTTTTGCCGCCAGATTCGGTTACAGCCTGGTTGAATTATTTCATGTCTATCCGGGCCGATTTATAAATCTTTTTTTGACCGAGATGAAAAAAAAGAGCCGGGCCTATATTCATAAATACCAGCCGGACATCATATTTTCAACTCATTATTTCTGCATTCCTCTTTCCAGAATGGCAAGGGATAATCTTAAGCTGCCCATAAAAGTGATCGGCTTTGTGACCGATCCTTTTGACGGCTTTTATTTCTGGGCCGATAAAAAAGCGGATTTTATTATTGTTTCTTCAGCAAAGGCGAAAGAAATGCTTATTAAGAAAAAAGTCCCGGCTGAAAAAATAAAAGTATTCAGCTTTCCGGTCAATCAAAAATTTTTCGATATAAAGAGATCAAAAGAAGATTTGATAAAAGAATACTCGATCAATACAGCCTTTAAAACCATCCTCACAACCGCGGGCGGTCAGGGAATCAGCAATATCGGGAAATATATAAAAAAGATCTTTCAAAAGAAGCTTCCTTTCAACATCATATCGGTCTGCGGCAGAAATGAGACCCTTCAGAACGAGCTTATTTCTTTAAAAAAAAGCGGGACTTCGCCGACAAATCTCATCCCTCTGGGTTTTGTCAATAACATGAATGAATTGCTTTCCATCTCAGATATGGCTGTCGCGAAGGCCGGCGCATCGACCACATTCGAAGCACTCTTTTTGAATAATCCCATAATATTTACACATTATGCCGCCCCGAATGAAAAGCCCAATGTGGATTTCTGCGTTGAAAATCATGTCGGATGGTATACGCCGAAAGAAAAAGAGTTTTTTGAAGTAATTGACAGGATTATTACTACTGATATACTTAATGAATATAAGAAGAATTTGGAAAAGCTCCATTTAAATTCAGGCAGCGAGGAAATTGCCCGGTTTGTAGTCTCAGAGCTTTCTTAAATCGCTTCTTTTAGTCTGCTGATGAGGACCGCTTCACCGCTTTTTTTATTGATATCGACGATAATTCCCTGTATTTCAATAATTCCTCTCTCTTCCGGTGAAAACCTGACCGGGAGATGCTGAATTACCTTTCTATAGGACTCTTCAATTTTCATCCCGATAACCGAGTCAATGGAACCGCACATACCAATGTCTGTTATGTAAGCCGTTTTTTTCGGCAGTATTCTTTCATCGGAAGTCTGAATATGCGTGTGCGTGCCCCAGACCGCGCTGACTCTGCCGTCAAAATACCATCCGAAAACCTGCTTCTCGCTCGTGGCCTCGGCATGGAAATCAATCAGTATAATTGTAACACCCTCTTTCTTAAGCCGCTCTATTTCCGCTTCAATTGTTTGAAAGGGGCAGTCAATGGCATCCATAAAAATCCTGCCCATAACATTTATGACAGCGGCTTTAAGTCCATTGTTTTCATAAATGTATGTCCCATGGCCGGGAGTTTTCGGCGGATAATTGATGGGACGGATAAGATTCGGATAGCGGTCGATAAACTCGAACACTTCCTTCTTCTGCCAGACATGGTTGCCCGTAGTAATAACATCAACTCCCATATCAAATATCTGCTTTGCAACCTGGTTTGTAATGCCGAATCCATGCGCCGAATTTTCCCCGTTTATGATGACCATATCCGGCATATATTTTATCTTCAGATTATTGATCACTGAAGAAAGAGCGCGCCGGCCTGCATCGCCGACAATATCTCCAAACGCCATAACACGGAATATATTCTCAGATTTCATATCATACTCTTCATTAAAATTAGGGCAGCTCTAAAAACCAACAAAATATTAGAGAATTAAGAACATCTTATTCTCTAAGTACAATATATTAGGCAGTTCCATCCCTCACCAGTTTGATTGTTACGGAGATTCAGCCTGACAAACTGGTGAGGGATTGGAACCGCCCTTAATCAGATGAGACAATTAGATTATACTATTCCGGATAAAAACGCAATAAAGAGAAGAAAAGCAGTTCCATCAACCCGGATTTTGAGATGTGCCCTTAATCAATCACTTTTTTAATTTTTTTATGAGCGTAATATTATTTCCGCGGCCTTCTTTATATTCATGCTTTAATTTATCCATAAATTTCTTCATAGTATAAATACCAAGGCCGTGGGTCCTGAGTTCTGAAATGTGATCATCAAGGTTTACAAGCGGAAACCGGCCGGGGTCAAAAGGCTTTCCATGATCCTTAACCGTAATTTGAATTCCCTTTTTTATTTCTTCCACTTCAACTTCTATCTGCTTCAATTCGGGCGGGATATCCGGGTCCTGATTGTAAGAATAACGGATGATATTTGTACAGAGCTCATCCACAGCCAGCTCTATTTCACCCGTCCCATCATCATTAAAGCCTATTTTCCGCGCGTAATCAATGACAAAAGAACGGACCCTTTCAAGATAAGCTGTTTCGCCTGGAATTCTCAGTACTGATTTCCCCAGCATTTTTTTATTTTAGATAAGATTTAGCCTGATCAAGAGAATCGGCGATCTTCAGAACCTTTGTAAAACCCATCGTCTCAAACACTTTTTTAATCTTGTCAGGCATATTGATCAGTATGATGTTGCCGCCGGCTGTTTTGGCTTCATTAAATGAAGCGATTAGCACGCCCAGCCCGGCAGTCGCTATATAGTCCACCTGCTTCATATCCAGGATCAGCTTTTTTGACTTTGCCAGAAAACTTTTCATCTGCTTATCAAACTGCGGAGTGGAATGCGCGTCAAGAGAACCGATTATGCCAAGAATACCGATGCTGCCATCCATTCTTAATGAAAACTGAGCTTCTGCCATAATAAAACTCCTCTTTATATTACAATATCAACTTCTAAAACTAAATTCTGCTCAGGAATACTGCCCGGGATGTCGCCAAGCTCCTCTGTATAATATGCGCCGTTAATAGTAATAAACGGAAATATGAGAGCAAACCCCGCTGTGGGGTAGCCCTGATATATTCCACCTCTTAATTTCATAAAGGCAAGAAATCCGACCTCAAACCCGATTCTTGTTTTGAGAAAGAAATTTTGGCTGAAATCCTGAATATTATCCAGATCAAGATAAAAAGTCAAATCGGAAATAAAATATTTCGGAAGGACATTCTGGATCCTGTAACTGGACCCGATATCCAGCTGGAACGGAAAATAGGTGGGTGGGTTATTCCCGGCGGTAGCATCAATGGGTTTTAAATCCGCGGAATATTCCCTCCATGAAAACTGAGTATTAAACCAGTCTCTCAGAACAAGACCAAAAGCCAGGTCCTCGCTTTTAATCATAAAACCCGCGTCTGAACCGATCGCCTGCCCCCATAAAAAGCCTTTTTTATAATCCATAACGCTGATGCCCTGGTCATAAGCTTCTAACAAGCTCATCCTGTGATTTTCATACTTAATTCTATCGATATACTTGACCGTGACTCCTCCATACACCATTGTAAATTTTCCCAGAAAAACAGGTATGGGTATTTTGAAGCCGAATCCGGCAAGGCAGCCTATATCGGTATAGCTGCCGAAATCGACATAAGGCAGACCGGGGGCCTGTTTGACCACAATTGATGTTAATAGATCGTTATAAAAAAGAAAACCTATGCCCTCCCAGATAAACCCAAGCGCAAGCGGCCCGGTAACTCCGATGGTCGCCCTGGAATTAAGAAGGGTTTTCCATTGATCGGAAGAAAGCTTGGAAAAATCATTCCCGTTTTTTGATAATGTATCATAAACCGTATAGAGATTATAACAATCCCAGTTGGCTGAAACACCCGCTCTTAATAATGAAACTTTCAGGTTATCATAAAGCGCAAATGCGGCCGGATTCATAAAAAGCATCCCGAATTTGTCATAGCTCGTTATCCCGGCCCCTCCTATTGCCATGATATCAACGGGACGGGTTATTTTCCTTTCTGTTAATAAGCCGAAGGTCAATCCTGTAATAAACAAAAAATAAATCAATAATAAGAAAATGAGCTTAGCCTTCATAGGCCCTCCTGGAGCAGAAAAAACTACGGCTTACCGAAGTATTTGGTCATCACAGTGAACATATTCGTAATGCCGATAATGACATTCGTCATGTCATTGGCATTGGTCACGCCCGAATTGAGCATATCATTGGTAAAACTCATATAATCATTGGTACCGTAACCCGAACCGGCCAGTGAGTTAGTGGCTGAATCATCATCTTGAATTACCACAAAACAAAGTGGAATATAGAGCGGATTCGCGTTTGTAATTTCAAAATAATTGGTGATATTCATCGGATTCATTTGCAGATTACTATTTGTTGCCGTCAAATTTGAAATTGATGCGGTCAGATTAGTGAGAGAATCATTCATCATGATAGTTAATTGATTGAGTTCCTTTTTTGCCTCATCAGAAGTGAGAGTGCTTTCTACATTTTTTAAACTGATATAAGACCTGTTTATATTATTCGTAAAAAAGGAGTATCTCTGATTGATGGATCGGCTTAATGGAATTATCATTAAAAGGGAAAACGGATTGGGTTTAGTAACATTTGTTGCCCTGTCAATAGTATTTGTTAAATAAGGATTTATTTCGGGAATGAATTTATCGCCTATGAATATCATATCATTCGTATCCGATTCAACATTTCTATTTCCGTCAGTATCAGCGAGATAAAAAACAGAATAAATAGTATTAAAAAAATAAAAATTGAGATTTACGCTTGAGTCATTATAGGGAATAACACCGTCTGCCTCGCTATTTATAATTGTAAAAAGATTGGTCTGAATATAATCGCTCACATCATACAAAATGTTCTTTATTCCATTTATGGTATAAGAAGAAGAAATAATCGATAGTATTAAATTCGTGACTGAAATTTTCATAAAAAGATAGGATGTGCATGAACCTTCAATTGCCCTGGAATTTTTCGGGGATAAATCCATTGCTTTAGAATAAGCCTTGAAGGCGTTTGTATAATCAAGATTATTCAGGTAATTATCTCCCATTGAAATCAGGGTGTTAACATCCGCTGTGCTGTCTATGTTTGCAGGGTTAAATACGGAAAAAAGATTAAAACCGCAAGAGGCCACTGTAAAAAAAATAACAAGGCAATATATTAAAAGGAATATTCTAACTTTCATTAAATACCTCCCCTATTAAGGATGTATTAAACTTCTACCAGCGCTATGATTATTATACCACTAAAATCGGAAAAAACATTCTGTTTCTGGATTATTCCGCCCTTATTTTTCATTTTCCGTCCAAATAATCAATGATTTTATTCGCGAATGAATTTTTTGTCAAGGCTGATTTCCTAAATGCGGCAATTTTCACTAAAAAAAATAGTAGGTATTATTTTACTACTATTTAAAAAAAAAGCCCAAAAACTATTGACAGAATTGAAAAAAAAAGAGATAATTTAAATATTTTAAAAAATTTATTGTGTATTTTTTGCTATCAGGATTTGGTAGAGGGGAAGTGAATGGACTTAAATAATGCTGTAAAGCGCTATCATGGCAAAAAAATCGGCGTTTTAATGGGAGGCCTTTCTTCCGAAAGAGAAATCTCCCTCCGTTCCGGTGAAAATGTATATAATTCTCTCACCCGTATGGGTTTAAACCCTGTTAAAATTGACGTTGGACCTACCCTGACCGGCGACCTTATAAAATCTCAAATAGATATCGCTTTTAATGTACTTCATGGAAAATTCGGAGAAGACGGCGCCATTCAGGGACTTCTTGAAATTATGGGCATACCTTACACCGGTTCCGGCATACTGGGCAGCGCCATAGGAATGGATAAGCTCATTACTAAAAAGCTCCTGGCCCAAAACGGCATACCGGTGCCCGATTTTATTCCCATCAATACCAATGATCCCTTTCAAACACTGGAATCCATCCAGTCAAAAATAGGTTTCCCTTTTGTGCTTAAGCCGAATACAGAAGGCTCCAGCATCGGTATCTCTCTTATTAAAGACAATAAAGATTTTGACCGTCTTATTCAAAAACACATTAAGCAGTATCCGTCTTCCTATGCAGAAAAATACATCCGGGGAAAAGAAATAACGATCGGCGTAGTCGGCAATTCACGCGAAATAAAGATCCTTCCAATTTTAGGTTTAAAGCCGAAAAACGAGTTTTATGACTTTGAGGCAAAATATACGAAAGACCTGACTGAATTTGAATTACCGGCAAAAATATCGGCAGAAAAAGAAAATTTAATCAGGCATTACGCTCAGATTGCTTTTAAGGAAATGCGCCTGAGCGGCGTTGCGCGGTTTGATGCCATGCTGGATGAAGATGAAAATCCGTATTTTCTGGAGGTCAATACGATACCCGGAATGACCGAAACGAGCGATATACCGGCCATGGCCCATGCCGCCGGTTGTTACGACGAAGTTATGATTGGAATCCTGAATAGCTCAATAAAATAGGGAGAAAAATGGGAAAGGCAGTGTCAGCAATTTTTATTTTCGTTTTTTTTGGCGCTTTATTAATTGGACTGCATTATAGTATTTATTATCTGCTCGTCAGACAGGGCAAACTTAATTTAAGTTCTATCATTGTCGAAGGCAATCAGCTGCTGCCGTCAAAAAATATTATCGAAGCTTCGGCGCTGAGCCTGGGAATCGGTATTTTCGACTTTGACCTCAGTACAGCTGCGAATAATGTTAAAAAGAGTTTTCTGATTGAAAACGCTGAAATATTCCGTTTTCCGCCGGATAAGGTCCTGATAAAAGTAACGGAAAGAATTCCGACCGCAGTCATTATTGACGGCATGAAAAATTCTTATGTCTGCGATAAAAACGGAACAATCCTGGCTAAAGGATTTATGTCCCGTCTTCCCATTCTGCTGCTGGATTATAATATTCCCAAAGAGGATTCAATAAAAGATGATTTTCTATTAATTTTAATAGCCAATCTTTCAAAATTCGAGCAGAAAAATGAGATCAGACAGATCTATATTAAAAGAAAAGAAGGTATTTATATAACAATGAAGGGCCTGGATTCAACCCTATTTTATCTGGGGAAAAGTATTCCGGATAAAGAGCTTTTTAATAAAATGCTGAGCATTGCCGCAAAAATAAAGCAGAAAGATATTAAAATAAAATACATTGATATGAATAGGGAAAGCGCTATAGGTTATCAATGATATTGCCCTTTTTTTAGCAATTTAAATGCGCAGTGAAAAAAGGAGGGAAATTTGGAAGAACGAATTGTTGTGGGATTGGATATCGGTACCACAAAAGTCTGCACTGTAATCGCCAAAATAAATGAATCAAATGAACTGGAAATTATGGGTGTGGGTTTAGCTCCCTCAAAAGGTCTCCGGAAAGGGGTTGTGATCAATATCGACAGCACAGCGGCTTCAATAGCGGCTTCCGTGGAGAAGGCCGAAATCCAGGCGGGTTATGAAGTGAAAGGCGTTTATATCGGGATTTCCGGCGGACATGTCGAAGGGATCAACAGCAAGGGTGTTATTGCCATCTCAGATAAAAATAAAGAAATAACCGAAGCCGATGTCCGGAGGGTCATAGACGCCGCGACAGCTATCGTTATACCTGTTGACCGCGAGGTTGTTCATATTATTCCTCAGGAATTTATCGTGGATGACCAGGACGGCATCAAAGACCCGGTCGGAATGGCCGGCATCCGTCTTGAGGCCATGGTCAACATTATCACGGCCGCGGCAACATCCGTCAATAATATTGTAAAAAGCGTCAACAAGGCCGGGTTTGAAGCCCTCGATATTGTTCTTGAGCCGCTCGCTTCAGCCCAGGCAATCCTGACGGAAGAAGAAAAAGAGCTGGGCGTTGTGCTCATAGATATCGGCGGCGGAACAACGGATTACGTTATTTTTGAGGAAGGAAGCTCGCGTCAGACGGGCATTCTGTCAATCGGCGGCAATCATATCACCAATGATGTCGCCTTCGGACTTAAAACTCCTATTATATCCGCCGAGGAAATTAAAAGAAAATACGGCGCTTCCATAGTCGAATATATCGCGGAAACCGAGGAAATAGAAGTGCCAGGCCTGGGCGGAAGGATGCCGGTTATTGAAAAAAGGCGGAAACTGGTGGAAATAATAGAACCCAGGATTGAGGAAATCCTTTCGCTTGTTAATAATGAGATCGTTAAAACCGGGAAAAAGGATTATCTGGCAGCGGGCGTCGTTCTGACCGGCGGTGTTGCCCTCACTCCATATATCGTTGAATTATCGGGCGAAATTTTCAACTTCCCTGTAAGGATAGGCAGGCCTCTCGGCATCAAAGGCTTAAAAGATATTGTAGACAGCCCTGTTTATTCGACCGCCGTCGGCCTGGCGCTTTACGCGCAGGACAATCTGCCGAAACTGGGGCCTACAAATTCCCGCGATGATGAGAAGAATTTTAAATCCATAGTGGAAAGAATAAGAGAATGGTTTAATGAGTTTTTCTAAGGCATTGAGTTTATTCCGTCCCTCACCAGTTTGTTAGCTTCTCCAGTGCAGCCCGACAAACTGGTGAGGGACGGAATAAATTATTGCCGCATATATTAATATTTCGAATTGGGAGGGAAGGACTATGGTATATGAAAAGTATGATGCCGAAAGGTATCCGAATGAAGCTTTAGATTACAACGCTAATGAAGAACATCTGACCAAGATCAAGGTAATCGGCATCGGCGGCGCGGGCTGCAACGCCATCAACCGTATGATTGAAGACGGTATCAGCAATGTTGAGTTTGTCGCCGTCAATACGGACGCTCAGGTTTTAAAAAATTCATTGTCTAAACGGACCCTTCAAATCGGAGCCCGATCAACACGGGGACTGGGCGCCGGTGCCAAGCCCGAAGTGGGTGAAAAGGCCGCTCAGGAAGATATTGAGGAAATCAGAAATCTATTGGACAAAACCAATATGGTATTTATAACGGCGGGCATGGGCGGCGGCACCGGTACAGGCGCGGCCCCGATATTCGCGAAAGCGGCAAAAGAAATCGGCGCGCTGACTGTCGCTGTTGTGACCATCCCTTTCGATTTTGAAGGAAAGAGAAGAATTGAGATTGCCTATCAGGGAATTAATAAACTCAAAGAGCATGTCGATACAATGCTGGTTATTTCCAACTCAAGAATATTCAAAGTGATCGAAAGAAAAGCCGGAGTCAAGCAGGCATTTCATAAGATCGATGAAGTGCTCAAGCAGGCTGTGCAGGGTATTTCCAGCATCATCACCGAAGTCGGCATCATCAATGTCGATTTTGCGGACGTCAGGACCGTCCTGTCCAACCGCGGCGAGGCCATTATGGGCATAGGCATCGGGCAGGGCGATAACAGGTCTATTGACGCGGCACGCTGCGCTCTCGAAAATCCTCTCATAGAAAATTCGTCATTTAAAAACGCCGGCGCGATGCTCGTCAATATTATCGGCGGCCCGGACTTCGGCATGGTGGAATACGATGAAGCGGCCAAAACGATCGCCGAATACTGCAGGCCGGACGCTGAAATCATCATCGGGCTTAATGTTGACGACAATTTAAAAGACAAGGTCAGAATTATCATCATCGCGACCGATTTTACATCAAGCAATACTAAAGAAAAAGAAAATATTCCCATTCCAGCGGAGAATATTTTTGAGGAAAGAAAAGTGGTCTCCCTGGCTGAAATACGCCAGGAAAGAAATAAGATGAAAGGCCTTCAGAGTGAAGGCACGCGTTCCATTCACAGGGTTGTATCTCCTGTGGAAGACGATTATGAAACGCCGGCCTTTTTAAGAAAAAGGAAAATGGGATAGTTTTTTTATTGAGTAAGCTTCTTCCGGAACTGAATCGCGTTGATCCCGCAAAGGGCTATTGCGAGGGCGTCCGATATATCGTCAGGCGGGGGAATATCCGGAATTGAGAGAATGAGTTTGAGCGCTTTTTGTATCTGACCTTTGCCTGACCGGCCGTATCCGGTAGTGGCCATTTTAACCTGGATCGGAGTGAATTCATAAAGAGGAAGCTTGTGAATAGCGGATAAAAGAATAATCACCCCTCTCAATTCGCTGATAGTAAGCGCTGTTTTTACGTTCTTCGCGAAAATAATCTTTTCCATAGATATATAGGAAGGCTGATGTTTATTGATAAGATACTGCAGGTCCTCATATATCTGAAAAAAGCGGACAGTTTTATCATCTTCCTTTTTTGTGGAAATAAGGCCGAATGAAGTGGCTTTTAACTCATTCCCCTTCAGTTCAATCAGAGCGTATCCAAGCCTTTCTATACCCGGATCTATTCCCAGAACTATCATCTGATTAAACACCCGCTTTAATAAAGGTTTTCATTGTATTCTCCACAAGCCATTCCGCTATTTCCTTCTTGCCGCCTTCTTTCGGTCCGATAACTGCGCCGTCCTTTGATATCAGAATGACCTTATTATCATCGCTTCCCATAGGCTGAAAGTCTTTTTCAATCTGATTGAGGACAATAAATGACAGATTTTTTTCCTGAAGTTTCTTCTTCGCGTTTTCCAATCCTTTATCAGTTTCCAGGGCAAATCCGGTAATCAATTTTTCTTTCTTTATTGCGGAAACTTCCTTGAGAATATCCGGAGTTGAAATGAACTCCAGGTTTAATTCCGGGCTTTTCTTTACCTTCTTTCCGGAATAGCTTTTAGCTTTAAAATCCGCCGGCGCCGCGGCCATATAAAGGCCGTCATAAGACTCCAGATTTGTTTTTACGGCTTTGAGCATATCTTCCGCCGATTCCGAGTATATTGAAGGAATATAGCAGGGGACCGCCGCTGATGTACGGGCATGAATGAGAAGGACGCCAGCCCCTTTTTTAAAAAGCGCTTTCGCTATTTCTATTCCCATTTTGCCTGATGAAAAGTTCGATATATATCTGACCGGATCGATCTTCTCGATAGTGCCGCCGGCCGTCACGATAAATTTAAAATTTTTCAGCGGCTCATTAATATCCCTGTTGATCAGACCGTAAATCTTTTCCTCCGATGGAAGCCTTCCCCAGCCCGACACGCCGCATGCCAGTTCGCCATGCTCCGGTTCGGCAATAAGAAAGCCCCTCTCTTTGAGTTTCTGAATATTATCCTGAGTGGCGGTATTTTCGAACATTCTTGTATTCATAGCGGGAAAGAGTATCTTTTTTTTATCAAAAGCCAGTATTGTAGAAGTGAGTAAATTATCCGCAATTCCAGCAGTTATTTTCGCCAGCGTATTGGCGGAAGCCGGCGCAACGGCGAGAATATCCGCCCAATCCCCAAGCCTGATATGGGCAAGAGGCTCGCGCTGATCAAAATCCCGGATATAAACCTCTTCGTCTGATATGGCTTTGAAAAGAAGCGGACTCACCAGCTTCGCGGCATTGCCGGTCATAATGACTTTAACAGTATGCCCTTCTCTTTTCAGCATCCTGATGACATTGGGAATCTTATATAGTGAAATACCGGCGGTTATTCCAAAGAGGATTTTCATGAAAGCGCCTTGCTTTTTACTTTTTTCCATCGGACAAGAACAAAATAAGCATTATCTTTTACCAATATGCTGTAAATCTGCCCGTAATCATCAACATAAAATCCGAAATTCGCATTATTATCGGATAATATAGGCGCGTAATAAACCTCTTCATTATTCATCGGCGAACTGATGTCTATAAACCGGAACCGGATGCCGTGATATTTTTCATCATAAGAATAAAGGACAAGAATATCATCCTTCGTAATTTTAATAAATTGGTCGACGTATTTTTTTGTCTGAAAAATATTTTTTGTAATGGCATTCTGAAGAATGCTGTATACGTCCAGCGAATGATACGTTTCATCCGGGGTTTCAATGGGAATATTATTTTTTTTGACGCTGTAATAGTCGGTATAAATCATAAGCCTTTCATCATTTTTTAAATTATAGATATCGCTGATCCTCCCGACAAATACCCTGTCACCCTTCGTGTTGGTTGAAGAAATATATTTTGTGCTGAATTCGAACAACAGTTCTCCGGAGGGTGAAAACCTCTTGACCATCCATATTTCTTTATCGTTTTCATACGTCTTATAAAAAGCATACAGATTATCAAACAAATCGATATCGATCCTTTCCGGATAATCCATCGGCTCGGAATGTATGCCGTTATTCCCTATCGCGTAAACAAATTTACCGTCCGGTGAGAATTTATAGATGTAATAATTATTAAAACCCTTCATCTGGTTCGTTTCGACATAATTCATATCATCCTGTTCAATCTCGTTTGAATTGTATTTTATATCTATATTGGACAGGGAAGCCAGAACATAAATTTCACCGTATTTATTCAATACAACCTGAAAAGGAATATTAAAGCTGTAGCCGTCGCCTGAAGTCCCTAATGAAAACGTATTTGAGCTTCCTTCAGGAGAAAGAGGAAAAACGCTTATTCTCTTATTATACTTATCAGCGATGTAAAGTTTGTTTTTAAAAATATCAACGGCATGCGGCACATCCAGATAATCCCCGATGATAAAATCGGAGGAATTTGTGAAATAATTGGTCAACAAAGGAATATTGCTCCCGATATCATTTATGCTGTCGCCCAGCGGAGCGTAAAACACAACTTCATACTGCATAAAATTCGGCCTGTTGCCGCATGAGGCCAGGATTACCGCTAAAAACAGACTGATAAAAGTTAATTTTTTCATTATTTCACCTTTTTATAATAATCAAGGGCCAGGCTGTTCAACACATCCACTCCTTTTTTCAGGACTTCATCCTTTGTGGTAAAGCAGATCCTGAAATGCGTATTGACCTCGGAAAACACATTGCCCGGTATAATGAGCACCTTCTTTTCTATCGCCAGTTCTACAAATTCGGAAACATCTCCCGCTTTAAGACCGGGGAACATATAAAAAGCGCCTTTCGGCTTGACTATATTAAAATTATCCTTCAAGCCTTCATAAATGATGTCCCTCTTTTTCTTATAGCTCTCGCGGTAATGCGACGTGTCCATATCCAGCGCGGCGACCGCGGCGTACTGGAAGGGGGCCGGCGCGCAGACAAAAGAATACTGCTGTATCTTGATCATCTGGGCTATCAGGTCGCTGTTGCCGACCGCGTAACCCAGCCTCCAGCCCGTCATCGCGTATGTTTTTGAAAAGCCGCCGAGGATCAATATATTATCATAATAGGTTGCTGGGCTTTCAAAAGGGCTGTCATAAACAAAGCCGTCGTAAATCTCGTCGGTGATCAGGAGAATATTCTTTTCCTTCGCCACTTTAATGACAGTATCAAGGTCCTTTTTAGAATAGACATAGCCTGTCGGGTTTGTCGGACTGTTGATAATGATGGCTTTTGTTTTACCGCTGATCGCTTTTCTGAGCTTATCTTCATTAATCTGAAAATCAGGATATGTATCGACGATCACCGGTTTCGCGTCTATCAGGTTGATCAGATGCTTGTACATAACAAAATACGGGTCAAAAAAGACAATCTCGTCCCCGGCGTCCAGTATGGAAATCAATGCCAGGAATAATCCGCCCGATGTGCCGGAAGTAATAATCACTTCATTGGGACCGAATTTCCTCTTCCTTGTTTTTTCTATATGACCCAAAACCTTTTCCCTTAATTCACCTATTCCCTGCGTCAAAGTATAGCGGTTAAAGCCCTTTCTGATCGCTTCAATCGCGACATTCTTTAATTCTTCAGGCACATCATAATCCGGCTGGCCGATGCTGAAATCAATCGGGTTTTCAATTTTCGCCGCTAGCTCAAAAACTTTTCTTATTCCCGAAGAATCTACACGCAGCGCTCTTTTTGATATCATAATGATAACCTCTTAAAATCATTTTTTATTATTACTTACTCTTTATTAGCTTTAATAAAAAACAACCCCATTCATATTTTAAGGCAATTCCTTTAAAAATCCAACTTTTTCTACTAATGTTCATATTTACAGCTTGATTTAAGCCGCTTACAATATACAGCAGCCTGATAAAAATATGTTTGAAAGGGTATTTTACATATAAAATCAAGACCTTTGCACAATTATATAAATTCCAGCCATCCGACATAAATTAAAAATTTTTGGGATGGGTTAAACTCAAAATAATAACATTTATAGCCAATGCCCCGGCCTTACGGGTTTTGGTCCCCTCTTTAGGGGCTTTTTTCAGCTTTAACCCGCTGAAAAAGGGATTCTGAACGCAGTTCGCCCTATACCTCAAAACAGATTCTTGCGGCTTTCTTTAAGTTGAACGCCATCGCTTTTAAATAAAACTCCATTTCACCTTTTTCACATCCCAGATAACGCATCCGGTCAAATCCATAATGATGTTTGAGTGTTCCGATGGTCTGCTCCGCAAGATAACGAAATCCGCTAATCAACCGGTTGAAAATTTTTTCCCGTTCCGTCAATTCCCGTCCTCGCGCGGCCTTCCTCATTATTCTGCTTTTCATCTTCTTCTCTTTAAGCATATCCCGGTTATCCTGGCTTGCATTCCCCCTTGTCCGCCGCCACCGATGATTTTTCATTCAATCCGATTTCCTCTACAACCTGTTTGATTTCGTTCATGTCTGACACATTCGCTCCTGTGACATGCCCGCCCAGAATAAAACCATTCCGGTCATCTACCGCCATATGCACTTTATATCCATAAAATACCTTTTTCCCCTTAACCAGCCACTTTGAGTCTGTATCATCAGAATAGCTGACTTCCGGATATGAAACATCCTGCTTTTCTTCCTCTTTGCGATCTTCCGGTATGCTTTCCGTTTCCACAACCCTGCGCGGACGGCGTGATGATTGCACCACTGTCGCATCCACAATTGCGCCTTTCTTGATTAATATTTGATTTCCCTCTAACTGTATATTGATTTCATTTAAAAGCTTTTTCGTAAACTCCCAAATCCTTCAATTCATTCCTGAACCGGCAGATGGTACTGTGATCAGGCACGTCGCTCGTAAGTGATAAGCCCGCAAAGCGGACAAAAGATATTCTATCAATCAATTCCTCTTCCATCTGCGGATCAGAAAGATCATACCATGTTTGTAATAACAGGATTTTGAACATAGCCAGACTCGGTTAAGCCGGACTTCCTACTGCGTTGAAGAACTTTTTGTATTTCTTCCTGATAATTCTTTCTATCCTTGTCCAATTAATCAGTCTTAAAATCTGTTCTAAAAATGTAACTTTTTTCTCTTTTCGGCAGCTGATCTCGTAATCTGCCCAACTATCCGGCTTTGTTTTTATTGCCATAATTTTACCTCTTTAACTTATATATTATGGCATAGATTGAAGTTAATCTCATGTTTCCATGAAGTAACCGTGCAAAGGTCTTGAATTATTAATTCAAATTTAACTTGAAAGTAACAGGATAGAAATTATTTTTTAAAATATTTCCTAAATGTAATAGATAAAAAGGTAGTATATATATAAGAAAAGGTTTTTAATAAAAAAAGGAGAAATGCAGGTGGATATGAATGATTTTGAGGACCTATTCAAACTTAATGTCTTTAATGACTGTACGCCTGATTTTGAAGCTGTCTGGAACACAATAATGGTCTCAAATGAAAAGGCGGTAAATAAGATTAAAGAGGACAATGAAACCTTCAGGGAATAATAAAAACATTGTCTAAAGGTTCCTGATCTGAAATGAGTCGGCTGCAGTTCTGTTGACAGGTTTTGATGCCGGTTTTAATTTATTCGACTCTTTCATCAAATTTCATCCCAATTTAAAAAAAATTTCTTATCTTTGTCAAAGAATTATTCTAGGAATTTCCAAAAACCGCTATAAATATCAAATCGGTTTTTGGTATGCTTGTAATGCTGTTCTTTATGTATAATCTATTTTTGATTCTTTTGTTATTTTCAGAACTGCTCTAAACTTATGAAAGAGACCTCAGAGTTGAAAAAATATTTTTTCATTCCATTTCAAAAATGAGCCACAAAAATCGTATTATATTAATAATATAGAAATAAAAAATATTTTAAATTTCTGAGAAGAGATAAAAATGCATATACGATTAAAATTCAACCTGATTATTAGTTTGTTGGCCACAGGTATTATTTCATTATGTACTTCATGCTCTCTAATACCCGATTCAAATCAAGCTGACAGCTCAATACCCGATAACGGCATAATTACCGTTTCCAATCTGACTAACGGCGAAGCTATAAATTACGAGCTGCCTATAATTAAAGGAAAATTACAGTATTACTCTGATCAGGTAAGTATTACCGCGAATGGAACAACAAGCTGCTGGAAGGCTGCCAAATATACTCTTTCATTCAGCGGTCTAGTTCATTTAATTCCGGGTAATAATGAAATTGAGACCTTTGCACGGTAAATTGATAAAAAGGAGTGTATAATTTCAATATATGCCATAATATACTGTTAGGGGAGAGGTTAATATGGCGATAAAAACAAAGCCTGACGGTTGGGCAGATTATGAGATCAATTCCCGAAAGCAGAAAGGCATCACATTTTTAGACCAAGTATTAATACTGATCGACTGGACAAAAATCGAGAAGATAATCCGTAAGAAATACAAGAAGTACTTTAATGCGGTAGGGAGCCCTGCTTATCCGAGTCTTGTGATGTTTAAAGTTCTACTTTTACAGACATGGTATGATCTCTCAGACCCTGTGACAGAAGAATATCTGCTCAACTGGATACCAGCGTCACGCTTTGTAGGCTTATCGCTTGCAAGTGATGTGCCTGATCACAGTACAATTTGCAGGTTTCGAAATGAATTGAAGGAATTGGGAGTTTACGAAAAGCTCTTTAACGAAATCAATCGCCAGTTAGAGGAACAAGAGTTACTAATTAAAAAGGGTGCGATTGTAGACGCTACAGTGATAGAGTCGGCAAGACGACCGCGAAAGGTAGTGGAAACGGAAAGTATTCCTCTAGATCGCAAAGAGGAAGAAAAAGCAGAAGCTTCCAATCCAAATATAACTTACTCTGATGACACAGACGCGAAATGGCTGGTCAAGGGGAAAAAAGTTGTTTATGGTTATAAGTTGCATATGGCGGTAGACGATCAGAACGGATTTATTCTTGGAGGTCATGTAACAAGCGCGAATATTTCAGACATGAACGAAATAAAACAGGTTGTAGAAGAAATTGGATTAAAGGAAAAATCATCAGTAGCAGCAGATAAAGGATATGCAAGCCAGGAAAATCGGGACATGCTTAAAGAAAAAAAGATGAAAAGCAGGATTATGAGAAAAGCGGCTCGAGGCTGGGCTTTGACAGAACGAGAGAAGATATTCAATCGTTTAATCAGCGGGTTTCGCTATATTGTAGAACAGACAACCGGCATACTCAAACAACACTACGGTTTTAAGAGAATGCGTTATCTGGGATGCGAGAAAGGAGAAATGGAGTTTTATTTAAAAGCAATGGCATTAAATTTAAAAAAAGCGGCAAGAATATGTTTTGAGGTATAGGGTGAACTGCGCCCAAAAGCCCTTTTTCAGCGGGATAAAGCTGAAAAACACCTGGAAATCCTTAATGTTTCGGGTTAACGGTGATAGAAATCATCAAATTCTATGCTAAATCTGAATTTAAATTTTTTATCCGGGGCGGATAGCAGGGGATTAGTCAATTATGCAAAGGTCTTTAATTACTATTACGGCCCAGCATCATGAAACCCAAGTATTCAACATCAAATATATTCCGCAGGACAGTTATGCTTATAAGATCAAATTCATTTATGTCCTGGCTTCCGACGGCGACGGTTCATTCCCTTCCCTTGCCGATATGGACAATTCACTGTCGTCAGCTAAAAAAAGACTGGCGCTTTTCGCATTAATGATGCAGTCAGCCTATGCTGAAACACTTTACGAAAGCGGTTACGGCCGGAAAACATTCACGATATACCGGCCTGCCGGCCAGGATAGAGCCGACTTTATTGTCGTTCAACGGGTCCCTAAAACCCTGGCGCAGATGCGGGATCAATACAAAATCACTGAAACCGTGGATACATCCTATGATTTTTATGATTATATCGTGAGCCAGGTCCGTTCCGATTCAAGTCATATTAAGAATTTTGTGGTCTCAGGAATGAGTAAAAAGGATAATACCGGCGACTATTGTATCGCTTGGCTCGGCGGGGGTGATCTCGCAATGGTGGACGATTTCGCAATATATACTTTTCCTGAAGATTATTCGGAATTAATAAACACATTTTCGAATAATAAAATCGATCCTATAGATGAAATAATGGGAACAACCGGCACCGCATGCCAGCGTTTTGCGACCTTCGGGGGAGCTTCCATGCATGAACTCGGTCATACTTTCGGTCTGCATCATCCGGACGATACACGTGTTCTCAAGCTGGATCAGAATGGGAATCCGGTTCTGGATGAGCATGGAAATTATGTTTTGACTGTTGATTATAGCGCCATTATGTCAAGATGCTATCAGTTTGATTATACATTTTCTGCCGCAACCAGCGCTGGATACCCCATTTCAAAGAATATGATCCCGAAATGGATCTGGGCTTATGATGACGGATCGAATATCCTCAATAATGAGCCGGAAATATTAACTCAATCATCATGGATCAGATGAAAAAGAGCGTGACCGTGAAAACCCAATGACATAAAAAAATAGAAAAAACTCTTTCTTGATTAAATAAAGGCGATAAAATAAAATATCCTATGCTTAAAATGATTTTTGATTATTTCATCACCCTTTTTGTCATCATCGATCCTTCCGTCTCGCTTGTCATTCTTCTTTCCGTTCTGCCTCAGTCGAAGGATAAAAACACGGCCCGGATCGCCTTTAAATCCTCCCTGGCCGTGCTGATCGGAAGCGCGGTCTGCATTCTATTGGGGACTTTAGTCCTTCATTTTTTCGGCGTTGATATCGC
This sequence comes from uncultured Spirochaetota bacterium, assembly GCA_963835575.1. Lineage (GTDB taxonomy): Bacteria > Spirochaetota > Brevinematia > Brevinematales > JAOACQ01 > CAVYGN01. The sequence continues at coordinate 1,521,617 of CAWIGG010000002.1, forward strand.
ATCCTTTAAAGTGATGGGCGGTATCATACTGATCCTCCTGGCCGTTCAGATGGTCCAGGCAAAGATCAGCACAACGCGTTATGCTGAAAAGGGAGCGGACGAATCCAAACAAAAAGCCGATATATCAATTATTCCCCTGGCCATACCGGGCACACTCGGGCCCGGCACAATCACTACCCTTTTGATATACCGGAGCCAGACGGACTGGACAGGCTTTCTGGCTCTTTTTATAGCCGTCTTTATGAACTGTGTTATCCTTTTCTTTATTCTTTCCTACGCGAAAAAGCTTGAGAACCTGCTGGGAAAAACAATCATCAATATGTTCACACGCTTTATGGGATTGATGGTCGGCGCCATAGCCGTTCAGTTCATCATTTCCGGCGCCAAAGAATTATGGATGAAATAAATGAATCAAGGCTCCTGCGGGATCGCCGTTCTCTATTTCAACAAGCCGGCCATTACAAAGCGCTGTATCGCTTCAATCCTGAAAGCCGGCTATCGGCTGGGTTACGTCTTCGCTTTTGACAATGCATCCAGTCTTGAATGCTCGGAAGAAATAAAACAAGAATTTCCAGATATTAATCATCTTCGTATTGAGAAGAATAAAGGTTATTCCGGCGGTTTTAACCGCGCGCTTCAATGGCTTTTTTCGCGGGGTTTTGATTCCGCTCTCTTCTGTACAAACGATACGATCGTCTATCCCGGCGCCGCAGAAGAGAGCCTGGCCGCCGCAAAGGCTTCCGGAGCGGAAATAGCCGCTCCATGCATAATATACCTGAACCGGGAGAATGAGATTGATTCCATAGGCGGCTTTTTTGATATTGACGGCTTTACGCTCCGGCATTACCATCAACCCGGTCTGCCTGAATTATTAATCCCATTTCAGGATTATGCCCCGGGCACCGCTTTATGGCTGTCAGTAAAAGCCTTTGAAAGCCTGAACGGTATGGACGAATCCTTCTTTACATACTGGGAGGACGCGGACTTCTGCTTCCGCGCCCATCAGAATAATATAAAAATCGCCCGCAGTTACGGGACCAAAATCGGCCATGCGGTCGGCAAGACATGCCACAAAAAACCTCTCTATACAGCTTTTTATTTTCAAAGGAACCGGGTCCGCTTCTGCGGCCGCTACCTTGAAGGAACCCAGAGAAAAACAGCCCGGCTGCTGATTGAAGCAGAGATTGATGCCCTCGAGAAAAAGTGGAGAATTAAAAATGATGCAAACCGGATAAAATACCTTCCCGAAATTCATAAAGAACTGGATTCTCTTTAAAAGCATTTGCCGCTTCCCATGTGCCCAGGTCAAAATAATCATAAAGCTTGAAGGATAAGGGCGGATAAAAATTTGTTTTCTCCAATACCGCTTTCTGATGTAAAACAGATTTTCTCAGGAATTCATACAGCCCGCCCGCCGCTTCTCTTCTGAAACCGTAGCATGCCCAGAAGCCGTTATAGCGGGAAAAATTCCTCTCCGGTTTGTCCTGAAAGGCGATTACCCGTCCGTTTTTAGAATAAAGAGCGCCCAGGCTTCTCAGCCTTTCCGTATCGGCGCAGGGCACATAGCCGAACACAGCGGCGCCTTTATTCAGCCTTTTCATGGCTATTTCAACCAGGCAATCGCCTTTATTATCAGTAAACGGATAGCCTTTAGAAAGCAGTATCACAGAGTCCGGTAATAGGACAAGATTATTATCTGAAAATACCGATTCCGCCGAATAAACCGATCCCGGCCATTCATAATAACTGTCGTTAAAATAAACCATTGCCGCTTTCATGCCGCTGAAGCGGCTTTTGACATATTCAAAAACATCTTCCTTGCCCTTCCTGACGACAACGGCAATCCCTGCTCTTTCCATAAAAGAAGGACTTTTTTCAACAGCTTTTTTAATATGCATGAGAGAAAAATCGATTAATTTCAGCCCCGGGATTATTTCATACAGCTCTTTAGGTGTTTTTAAGCCCAGTCGTCTGCCTTCTCCTGCGCAGGGTATAATAAGTGTTAAATCTTTCTTTAAACCATCCATATAGCCGCCATTAATATATAAAAATATGAAAAAAGATAAAGCCGATCCCGGTTTCTGTCAAAAATAATATATAAAGGGCGGTTTTAAAAACCGCCTAATTTATCAACACTTCCCTGATAATAGAAAATATTTTCAAAATATTTCTGCCAACAGGTTAAAAACTGTTTCTATTACCAAAATTCAGGCAAACACGGGCAATATTATCCATATCTTCTGCATTTTAAGCCGCACAAGACGCAATTCGACCTTTTACCACAACATACCGTGCTAAATTATAAACCAGATTCATCAGCCCGATTTGGCTCTCTGCCCTTTCTTTTCCTATCGATCGTATTGTACTGCCGTTCATACTATTTTCAACAAAACCAAAAACATGCTCAACACGAACTCGGATGCGGCTCTTTCTTCTATTTTTTTCTTTCTGCTTCTCCGTCAATGGCTTATTTCTGTATCCTTTTTCGTGAATCCGGTTTTTCATCTCAAATTTTTCTAATATTCCTGCTACCGTTGGGCCAACATATGCGCTGTCCGCGTAAAACGGCTTCCCTTTGTCTTTCTCATTCAATAGAGGTTCAACTACCTGTGAATCGTGAACGCTCGCATCTGTCGTGACATAAGAACGAATAAGTTTTGACTTCACATCAACCTTTGTATGGTTTTTGTATCCGTAATGCCTCTCTTTATTCTTGGTCATCCAGCGCGCATCCGTGTCTTTATGGGAAAGCTTATGCGTATTATCTTTCCAATCTTCCGGAACCTCGCCTTCTTTTATTTTCTTGTTTTCTTCGCGGCTGTTCCTCTGCCGGGGAACATCCACAAAACTTGCGTCTACCATAACGCCCGCTTTCCCTATCACACCTTTATTCTCAAGATTCTCATCGAATATTTTAAAAAGTTTCTCTATTGCTTTCGCTTTCATCAGTTTTTCCTTGAATTCCCAGATTTTACTGTAGTCCGGAACTTTGTCCGAAAGTGTTATCCCAAGATATCGCTGAACGGATAACCTGTCATTGATCTGAAATTCCGCTTGCTCATCGGAAAGATTGTAATACCTCTGGAATATCAGTATCTTGAACATGAAAACATAGTCATAATGTGGCGCTCCGCCCGGCGCCTTCTGCTCTTTCGGCGCCAAAATCTCTGTTAACAGCGGCCGGAACATCTCAAAGTCTACAACCCTGTTAAGCTTATCCAGCGGTGTTTTTACGCCGCTTAGCTTTTCCATCCGCTCCTGATATTCAAACAAGTTACGGTCTTTCCGCTTAATTTTTGTCATAGCCTTACCTCTGTTTTCTTTGACTATGATTATATGTTTTTATATACTATTTGTATATGATACGTGGGTTTTTCAAACCGCCCTAAAATCATTCACTGGATATTTCACAAAATAAATATTTTGCTTTATAATTTTATCTGTATTTTATCAGGTCCTATTGATATAGGGTGCCTGCCATTTATTACAGAATTAATAAAAAAACATAAACAGCTTTAGTGTCCTGCTTTCATCATTTATCTTGACGATTTAGCGGTTTTTTATTATATTCTACCATTAAATTATTATAATATTAAGGAGAAGAAATATGGCAAAAGAGTTATTATTTTCAAGTGATGCCCATCAGAAGATACTTGCCGGCGTAGAGAAATTATCAAAGGCAGTGGGCGCCACATTAGGACCCCGCGGGCGGAATGTCGTCATCGATAAAAAATTCGGCGCCCCGACAATTACCCGCGACGGCGTTACAGTCGCGAAAGAAATCGAGCTTGAGGACAAGTTCGAGAACATGGGAGCCCAGCTTCTCAAAGAAGTCGCCACAAAAACAAATGACATCGCGGGCGACGGGACCACGACCGCTACCGTTCTGGCCCATGCTATTATTAAAGAAGGCTTTAAAAACGTGACGGCCGGAAGCAACCCCACCCTCATCAAGAAGGGAATTGATAAGGCAGTCGCAAAAGTTGTTGATGAGATTAAAAAGAACTCGAAGGCTGTTTCAGGAAGGGAAGAGATCCGCGATGTAGCTGCTATTTCGGCCAATAATGACCCTGCGATCGGCGAATATATCGCAGACGCGATGGACAAGGTTGGAAAAGACGGCGTCATTACCGTTGAAGAATCCAAGTCAATGGACACATTTGTCGAAGTTGTCGAAGGTATGCAGTTCGACAGGGGTTACCTCTCTCTTTACATGGTAACCAACGCTGAGAATATGACCGCTGAACTGGAAGACCCTTTTATCCTGATCTATGACAAGAAGATTTCTTCATTGAAGGAAATCGTGCCTCTGCTTGAAAAGATCGCTCAGAGCGGCAAGCCGCTTCTGATCATCGCCGAGGATGTTGAAGGCGAAGCCCTCGCGACATTGATCGTCAATAAACTAAGAGGCACATTGAACTGCGTCGCTGTCAAAGCCCCGGCTTTCGGAGACAGAAGAAAGGCAATGCTTGAAGACATCGCCGTTCTGACCAAGGCCCAGGTTATTTCTGATGAAAAAGGCATGAAGATAGAAAACGCGACTTTGAACGATCTCGGCCATGCCAAGAAAGTTAAAGTTGATAAAGATAATACCGTTATCGTAGACGGAGCCGGATCAAAAGAAGACATCCAAGCCCGGATTAAACAGATCAAAAAGCAGATCGAAGACACGACATCCGATTATGATAAAGAAAAACTTCAGGAAAGACTTGCCAAGATTTCAGGCGGCGTCGCCGTTATCAAAGTCGGCGCGGCCACTGAAGTAGAATTAAAAGAGAAAAAGGCGAGAGTTGAAGACGCTCTATCAGCCACAAAAGCGGCGATAGAAGAAGGCATCGTGTCCGGCGGCGGCCTTGCTTTGCTCAAGTGCCAGAAAGTTCTAAATAATGTAAAAGCCGATAATCCTGAAGAACAGGTCGGTATAGACATTATCAGGAAAGCCCTGGAAGCTCCGATGAGAATGATCGCCGATAATGCCGGCATCGATGGATCGGTTATTGTTTACAAAGCGAAGGAAGCAAAAGAAGGGATCGGCTATAACGCCCTGACGGATGAATGGGTTGATATGGTCAAAGCCGGCATCATTGACCCGGCCAAAGTGGAAAGGACAGCCCTTCAGAACGCCGCGAGTATAACCGGCCTCCTGCTTATCACGGAAGTTATGATTACAGACAAGCCGGAAAAAGAAAAGATGCCTCAAATGCCCGGCGGCGGCGGTATGGGCGATATGTATTAAAGATTTTTATAAAAAAGGCGGCTTTAAAAAGCCGCCTTTTTCTTTTCTCTAATGGACGCTTCCAAATACCGTTTCTGCCTTTTTTAAAAGAATATCAAGATCGGCCTTGATTATTTTCCCGCTGTAAGCGCCGGTCATGCATTCCTCATTGATCTCTTTTACCGCGCTGATCACCTCATCCTGAAAATTCCTTTCTTTTAAACATGTTAATAATTCCCTGAAAGGAATGCCCTGAGGAAGACGGAGTTTATCAGTAAGATAATAAAAAACACCTTTTTGAAGGGCAACATAAAAAGAAGGATAATCGCCTTTCTCGTAACTTTTACGGGCATCGGAGAGATAGCGGGAAAACTTTTTTCCCGCCAGAAAATTTCTCGCGTAATCAAGATCGGTCCGCATCCTGGTCTTGTGCCTGCCGTAAAACCAAGAGGCGACCGGCAACATTATAAAAAGAACCAATATTAATATAACCAGAGGATTAAAGAGAAGGAACTGGAAATTCTCCGGCCTGCCGATATTTTTGTAATGATATTCTTTTTGAGCCGCAATATTTTTGTTATCCAGAACTTTTAGAGAGAAAGAACCGATTTCCGCTGCCCTGGGCTTGATGTTTCTATCGTAATAGTTTATCTTAACGGGCGGGATTGCATAGTCTCCCGCTTTCTGCGCGAGTATTTTATATTTTATCTCCTGTTCGAAAACGGCTGTGCCGTTTTTAAAAGACTGGAGCTTCAACTGGGTTTCGGGCGAGGATATAAATAATCCGTCGATTTTTAAATCGCCGTAGGGATTTGACAGAGATTTTAAATTTCCATCGCCTTTCATCCTGACCGTCAGTTCAATATCTTTGCCGGCATCAATCCGGCCGGCGGGCTTATCCCTCTCTACTTCCAGATTGCCGATATAGGAAATGCCCGATTCCTCTTTCAATCGCACCGAATTGACCGCAACGGCATCCCCTAAAACCCTCAGCTGGCCGTACGGAGTTACGGCAATCAGAGAGGGAGGCGACACAGCCACCTGGCCCGCCTCTATCGGGAAAAGGACAATTCTTTCATAAAGCTTCCGGTAAAAATTTCCGTCCCTGACAACCTGCATTTGATTGGAAGGTATGGCCGGGGTCAGATCGATTAAAAACGCCTTATCGGTCCTGACGGGGACCGTTTCCTTGTATTCATAATCAAAAGCGTCCTTATCGGAAGAAAGCAGATAGACATCCACCACAACCTGCTGGTTCTGATACGCCGAATTCAGCGAAGGGACCAGCCTGACGAAAATCTCCGGCACTTTTTCCTTTTCATTAAATAATTCCTCAAAAGGAGAGAAAATGCCGCCGCTGCCCTTGTTCTTTTTCTTCGCTCCCTTAACCACCTTCAATGCGAGGCTTTTTGTAAAGTAAGACTGCTGATTGATGGTGACCTCAAACGGGGGAATTTCCAGCGTCCCCGTCTTTTTCGGTGATAGGAGAAAAGTATAGGTAAAACTCGTTTTCTGCGTCACTTTTCCGTTGATGATAGACACCTGAGAGTTCTGGGACTGCCCCGCCTGGGCAAGATCAAAGCCCTTGGACTTAGGCGGTTTGATTTTCTGAGCCTGCTGGTTCAATTCGACCGTGATCTCGGCCTGCTCGTTCAGTCCTATCTCGTCCTGATCGATAGAGACGGAAACGGAAGGCGCTTCGGAGAATAAAAGCGCGGGAAATAATAAAAGGAATAATATTCTTAAGAAGTTCTTAATCATAGTGACATTACCTGTTTAATATGGCTTTATTATAAGCTATCTTATGAAAAAGAAAAAATATTTTCAAAATTTACAGTCAATTCCGAGCATTTTAGTCTATAATAATATAGATACTGATAAAAGTGAAAACAAACTATATAAGAATCTTAATCTCGAACTGTAAGGATAGCTATAAATTGGAGGAGATTTATGATTACAAACCACATTTTATTATTAAATTCAATTGTAACAAATGTTGTGTTAAAAGCAATTGAAAAGTCAGACTGGATAACAATTTTGAATGAGTTTTTGTCAAATGTTGTGTATGACATACCCTCTCATTTTTTTATGCTGCCTTTTTTACAAGCTCTCCGTTCTCAAAAACAGCGCCTTCCAATACAAGGCAAATCTTTTCATAACCTCTTAATTTTCTCCATCGCCTGGATGCCTTATCCAGTAATTTATAGACCATTATTAGAATCGTTTCCCTGGTTCCGCAGCCTCTCATCTTTTTAGTTCTTAATCGAACTGTAGAGAAGGTAGATTCTATTACGTTTGTCGTACGGATATGTACCCAATGTTCCGCCGGACAGTTATAAAATTCGATCATAAGCTCCCAATCTTTTTCTAAACATTCGACAGCTGCTGGATATTTAGGATTAAAAACCGCCTGGAATAATTCAAAAGCTTTGATAGCATTATCCTTATCAGGAGCATTGCATATCTCATGAAGCATCTCTTTTGCCTTTGACTGTAATACTTTGGGCAGCTTGTTTAGAATGTTCTTTATCTTATGAACCCAGCATCTCTGCCATCTGGATTCAGGATATACTTCTTTGGCTGCTTTCCAGAATCCAAGGCTTCCGTCTCCGATAAAAAGAATAGGACCTTTCAAACCTTTTTCTTTTAGGTTTCTTAATATCCCTAACCAAGTCTCGGAATTCTCTCTGTAACCTTCTTCAACAAGAATAATCTCCTTTTCACCATTCTCATTGGCTCCGATCATTACAAGAGTGCATAAACGGTCTTCGCTGCCCTGTACATTGAAGTAAATGCCGTCAACCCATATATAGCAATACTTTTTATCGCTTAAATCGGATGTCCGCCACTCATCATATTCTTTACCCCATCCTTGTTTCATTCTGCTTATACTTGAGGCTGATAATCCTTTCGCTTCTTCACCAAGCAATCCTCTCAAGGCATTCTCCATATCCATCTCTGAGACTCCATAGAGATACAACAATGGAATGGCTTCCTCAATTCTCAGGCTTTTTCTCATATACGGCGGTACTATTAGGCTTTGAAAATTGTCGCCTCCGAGTCGGTTCCTTGTTCTCGGAATACATACATCAATAGCCCCTCCACCAATGAGAATCTGACGGGCTTTATGATACCCATTTCTTACTATTGCCTTTCTCCCGTCTTCGATAGTTAAATGCTCTCTCTCCTGAAGAAACCCATTAATTTCATCTTCCAGAGCCTTCTTGATTATTTCCCTGGCCCCGATCCTTGCCAATTCTTCAAGACATAAAAATTCTACTGTTTCATCTTGATTAAAAGCCTGTAAGAGCTTAAAATCTTCGTTGTGCTTCGGCATATGGCGTATTCCTCCTTTTGTTTATTGTCGTAAATAAATTATAGAGGGTACGCCATCTTTTTTATAATATTTATTCCTATACACAACTTTCTATTATAACTCTTTTGAATATTTTAATAGCTTTATTTGCTTTAATATCTTCAATTATTGCTATATATATTTCTTCAAAAAATGCAAAAAGAACGATAGATTATACTATTTTGGATAAAATATTAAGTGAATATCGAACATTAGAAATGCATAGAAGCTTGAAATATATAATAAAGTATTATAAGGAGAATGGAGATGGAATTGGGGAACTTCTAAAGATAAAAATGAGTAATGATACTAAATCGAATGAATTAAATTATTATACCGGTTTTTTGAATATAGAATTAGATTCTCATAGAAGATTTATAACTCATTTTTTCCGTAAAATCGCTGAATATGAAAAAAAAGGTTTTTTATCTGAGTATGACATTAGAGAAATATACGATCCAATTGATTTGGATTTTTTAAATAACATAATTATTCCAATAGAAAAATATATTTTAAGAAATAAACATGATAATAAAATCCAGACTAATAAAACTATTGATTTGCTTCAATATTTTTATGATAAATATGGCAGATTAGAAGTGCGTATTCCGGTGAAATGTGCCGGGGTTCCGGGCGAAATGTTACCACTTTTCAAAACACTAAAATTCCCAAAACATTTTAAGGCAGGTGGCATGTTTCATCCAGAATCTTTAGCATAAATTTTACGCATAGAATCAACCCCCTTCAATTCGATTTTAATAGCAGAATGATTTATCCTGTCACAGATTGCGTCAGCTATCGTAGGATCACCGATTTTTTCAAACCAATCTTTTACCGGCAGCTGAGAAGTTATCAAAGTAGAGTTTTTACCATGCCGGTCCTCAAGCATTTCCAGAAGAGACAATCTTGAGGGTGTATCAAGAATTTCAAGACCAAAATCATCCAGTATCAATAAATCCTGCTTCTGGATAAAATTCATTTCTTTTGAGTAACTACCTTCCGCTTTTGCGAATTTTAACCGGGTAAAAATCTTCAAACAGTTGAAATAAAGGGTCCTGTAGCCCTGCCGGCAAGCCTGATTACCGAAAGCTGATGCAAGATAGCTTTTCCCGCTGCCGGTAGCGCCTGTAATAATCATATTTTCTTTCTTTCGTATCCAATCACAATTCGAAAGCCTCAATATCAGATTTTTATCCAGTTCTCTATCCGCACGGTAAGAAAGATTCTCCAGACCAGCCTGATATCTGAAACGCCCTCTTTTGATTAAAGATGACAGTTTCCGATTATACCTTTCGTCCCATTCCGAATCCACAAGATGCGCAATTGTTTCATCGGCAGTCAGGCCGTCAGGCGTTTTACCGGCAATGATATCCTCAAACGCCCTGGACATCCCATGCAGTTTCATCTTCTGCATTTTTTCAATAGTTGCTTCATTGGTCATATTCAGTTCCTCCTATTCAAAATATTCTCTTCCGCGGATATTTTCATGCATCTTAACGGCCGGAAACAGTACCGATTCTTCCTCAAAATTATCCAGGCCTTTCTCCAGAATCCGCTTTATTCCCTGATATGAATAATACTGAAAATCAAGCGCCCGTTTACAGGCTTTATCGAGCCTTTCTTTTCCGAGTTTTTTGGCCAGGCTTAAGATGCCCAGACAGACCTTATATGCCTGTTCTGGATAATCCCTGCTTTGCAGGACTCTCTTTATCATTTCTTCAACATCCGGACCAAGCGACTTACCCCAATGTGTTAACTTCTCCGGATTCCAGTCTCCGACCCACCTGTGATGGGGCGGCATATGTTCATGTGTGGTTGTATAAACTTGCTTTCTACGGTCCCGTGGATAGGCTGCAATGCGGATATTATCAACAAATATTTCCACTGTCCGATCGGAAGTAACAATATCTGCCATTTTGCCTCTATATCGATATGGAACGCTGTAGTAATGAGAATCTTCTTTGAGACAGACATGATAGTTGAATTGGATCTTAGCTTTTGAGAAGCTTTTAAAACTGTATCTTTCCTTCGGAAGCGGTTTTAACTCTTTCCGTTCTGTTTCCTCGAAAAATTCCCGCCTGCTGACTTTGAGCTTCTGCATCTTCTTTGAATTATAGATTCCCAATTGTTCCCGTATAGCAATATTCAATTCTCCCAGAGTATAAAAAACTCTATTCCTGAGAACGGCAAATATCCAGCTGTAGGTGATTTTTACGGCGTTTTCAACGTGTGCTTTATCTCGCGGTTTATATGGTCTTGCAGGGAGGGGACACATAGAATAATGTCTGCAAAAATTCTGAAATTCAGAATTAATTGCAGGTTCATATTTATTGCCCAACGTTACAGCGCTTTTTAAACAATCGGGTATTATGGCTCTTGGTGATCCTCCGAAGTAATACAACGCGTTCTCGATAGCCCTGATTAAGTCTTCTTTCTTCTGGCTATCCGTCGCTTCCACATATGTATACTGGCTTGCTCCAAGAATGGCTACGAATACCTCTTTCTCTATAACTTCTCCTGTGGAACGGTCTACAATCGGAAATTTCGCGCCGGTAAAATCAACAAAAAGCTTGTCTCCGGCCTTGTATTCCTGGTGCATGGATATTTCAAGAGAACCTTTCCAGATGCCGTAGTGATAGCAGAATTGAGAATAGCGATAGCCTCCTGGATATTTTCTCAGGTATTCTTCCCAAAGCAATCTCAGATTGACGCCTGTACGCAGTAGTTCCTTACTGTATTCGGGGAATTCATTGTACAGATTATCCTTTTCGGTTTCTTCCTGACTGTCACCTTCTGCCATCGATTCGAAAATTTCAATTAAAGCAGAATCGCTCATTTCATAAATTTCCGCGATGGTTAGGCCGCTTTTTTCAAACCTGGATATATATCTTTGCACGGTTGGCCTGGAAATATCCAGGGCCTTTGATGTCACACGGCAGCTCAGGCCGTTTTCTTTGATCATCCGGATCACTTCCCGGATTTTCTTCATAGGCTTCCTCCTGTTCGGCATACCAACTCCTTCTTATTTTTTCAAGAAGGATTAGCTTAACATTCTCGGAGGAATTCTTCGTGTTTGATTCGCTTTTTCTTATGGTAGGTGGTAACATTTCATCCGGATTACCCGGCATGTTTCACACGGATTGGGTGGCATGTTTCACCCGGAACCCCGGCATGTTTCGTCCGGATTTTCCAGAAGACCAACTTTAAAATAGCTTCTACTGTTTAAGCATTGTTTTAATAGAGATTAATCGGTAAATTCCCATACCCGGATGCGAGCCCAGTAAATCTTTCAACCGGGGAGAAGAACAATATGGAGGCTTTAAATGAATAATATTAAGTATAAAGTTTATATAATAGAATCCCAACACGCAGATGATATTTTTGAGAACAGGAAAGAAGGAAAGATTTTACAAAAAAGTTTATTGTTGTCAAATATTGATTCCAGCTATTGGAATGCAATCAATCAACAATGTTTCAACAGAGCTTTTATGGAAATTCTAGATGCTATAAAACAAACAATGGAAAAAGATTCATTACTTACAGCTCCAATTATTCATATTTCTGCTCATGGAAATGAAAATGGATTTTGGTTAACAAATAAAGATTTTATTGATTGGAAATGCTTTTCCATTTTGTTAGATATAATTAATTTTTGGTATTATGAAAGGAAACCGAGTTATAATTTAAGCCCAATTGTTTTATGTATGTCTGTGTGTGAAGGATATAATGGTTATAAAATGTATTTAGACAAAGATATATCCCCTTGTTCAATATTAATTGGTCCAGTTAAAGAGGTTAGTTGGACAGATTCAATAACAGCATTTACAACTTTTTATCATCTTGCTATTTATAAAGATTATACCCCTATAGATTCAATAAACATAATGAATGCTTCAGCCGGTTTAAATGATGTTTTTCAAATAATTACGAGTCCTGAAGTTGATAAATTAACAAATGGGAATAATAAGCCAAAGGAAAATAGTTGCGGAGAAAAGCCTACCGATAATGCGGTAATTCCAAACTTAGGTTTGAAGCCATCTTAACTCTAATTTTTCGGATTAAAAAGATCAATAAAAACCTCATAACAGCATACAGAATACTTACAATACATTACAATCTCTGCGTTCTCTGTGTCTCCGTGGCAAATAAAGAATATATTTTCATCTGTATCACGTTGCCAGGTCTGTTGACTCACTATCAATTAATGATTAAATTAATTAAAAGGAGTATATTATGGAAAAAAATATAAATTATTTGTGGATCTTTTCACTATTTCTCTGTATTTCGGTGATACTTTCCTCCTGTTCCGGAGCCAACGCAAATACAGAAAGGAGAGTAATTATGGATAGCAATAAATCTAAAGCGCCTCTGGGCCTCAAAAAGGAGGATTTAAAGGCAAAACTGACACCAGAGCAGTACAACGTCGTCTGTGAAAACGGCACGGAACAGCCTTTTAAAAACGCTTACTGGGATAATCATAAAGAAGGCATTTATGTGGATATCGTATCGGGCGAGCCCCTTTTCAGTTCAACGGACAAGTTCGATTCAGGTACAGGCTGGCCGAGCTTTACAAAACCGATCGATAAAAGCGGGATAGTGGAAAAAACGGACACAACCTTCGGCATGGTCAGGACGGAAGTCCGCAGCAAAAAAGCCGATTCCCACCTGGGCCATGTTTTTAACGACGGCCCCGACCCGACAGGCCTCCGCTACTGCATCAATTCCGCGTCGCTCCGCTTCATCCCCGTCGAGAAGATGGAACAGGAAGGCTACGGGAAATATCTCATTCTTTTCCCGGCATTCCAGAAAAAAGCCGGTAAAAAGACAGAACTCGCGGCATTCGCCGCCGGATGCTTCTGGGGAGTTCAGGCTTATTTCAGCAGAGTGAACGGGGTCATTAAAACAACCGCCGGCTATTCTGGCGGACATATCAAAGACCCGAGCTATGAGGACGTCTGCACCGGATTGACCGGGCACGCCGAATCTGTGCTGGTTGAATACGATCCCTCGAAGGTCAGCTATGAAAGGCTTCTCAAGCACTTCTGGAAAATCCATGATCCCACAACACTGAACCGGCAGGGCAATGATGTCGGCTCGCAATACCGCTCCATCATATTCTATCACACTCCCGAACAGCAGAAGCTGGCCGAGGAAGCAAAGAAAGCCCTTCAGTCTTCAGGCAAATATAAAGACAGGATTGTGACGGAGATCATACCCGCCGCGGCGTTCTACAAAGCCGAGGAATATCATCAGGATTATCTGGTGAAAAACCCGGGCGGCTACTGCCACGTTAATCTGAATAATGTGAATGCTGAGTGATATTGAAACACGTGTTCCCATTCGCGTTTATTCGCGGTTCCCGTTCCTTTCCTTCGTGGTTCTTCGTGCCTTCCCGTCTTCCTGTTAAAATAATTCACCACTCCAGCGCCAGGTCGCCTATTAATTCCGACAGCGTCGGATGCCCATGTATAAAATTCGCAATTGATGAAACAGTCAGCTTATTCTCAATGGCAAGGCCGACCTCATGAATAAGTTCCGTCACGGAAGGGCCGATCATTGAAGCGCCGAGTATCACTCCGTCTTTGCCGGTAATGATCTTGATAAACCCGGCGTCGTTTTTCTCTATCAGCGCCTTGCCGCTCGATTTAAAGAATATTTTCTTAACCTTCACTTCCCCTTTTTGAGAGGTTTCTTTTTCCGTAAGGCCGACTGAAGCGGCCTGCGGGTTTGTAAAGACTATTCTCGGGATATTATCTTTTTGAATTGACAGCCTGTTTATTCCCAGACAGCTTTCCGCCGCGATGATCCCCTCGCGGTAGGCCGTGTGCGCGAACATCGGCGTTTTGACCACATCGCCCGCGGCGTAGATATGGGCAATATTTGTCTGCATTCTCTCATTGACCTTGATAAAGCCGTCTTCCATTATAATGCCGGTGTTTTCAAGCCCCAGAGCGTCTGTGTTTGGGACTCGCCCCGCCGCTACAAGGACACGGTCAAAACTTCTCTCGATGCGCTGGCCTTCCGATTCAAATGCGGCCTTGACGCTTCCGCCTTCATTTTTAAAGCTTGTTATACGGCATTCTGTATAAACTTCCGTTCCCTTTTTACCCAATTCCCTTTTCAGAGTCCGGGACACTTCCTCGTCCTCGCCCGGAAGGATGTCCGGCAGGACCTCGACAAGGGTCACCGATGAACCGAACGCGGAATAGATCGAGGCGAATTCGCACCCGATCGCGCCGCCCCCGATGATCAAAAGGCTTTTTGGAAGAGTTTCCATTTTCAAAATCTCCCGGCTGGTAACAATATTTTTTTTGTTTATGGGAAAAGCCGGAATGTTCTTGACCTTCGAGCCGGCGGCGATAATAAATTTATCCGCTTCAAAAGACTGTTTCTTCCCGTCCCCGGTCACCACTTCAACGGTATGCGGTCCGCTGAATACCGCTTTTCCACAAATCAATTCAACTCCATCCTTTTTCAGCGCTGAAATGACACTCTGTCGTAACTGCAGGGTGTTTTTTTCAGCGTTTTCAATCACCTTCGGCATATCGATAGAGATCTGTCCGCATTGGATCCCATATGACAGGCTTTTCTTCATGGCTTCATATAAATGGGCCGATTCGGCGAATGATTTAACCGGTATACAGCCTTCGTTCAGGCATGTACCGCCGATATTGCTTTCCGTATAATCGGCAAGGGCTGTTTTGACTCCTGCGGCGGCCAGTTTTTCCGCGGCTTTGTATCCGGCAGGGCCTCCGCCGATAACTATCACATCATACTTTTTCATAATATATCCTTATTCAGACATTGAAAGACTATGGTAACTGCAAATAAAAATAATTTCAAGAAAGAACGGCCGGGTATGATCCACTCTATCCAACAGGATATTCACCATATTTCAGATTTAGAAAATTCCAAAACTTCTTAATTGATTATTAATATAAAAAAAACCTGGATTTAATCAGAAATTAAAAAACAGCACTTATTATTAATAAGTTTTTTCTTATTTCCTGTCAGTTATCGGTAAATAAAAAAAAAGGAGGTATTTCAATAAAAAAAGGTAACTATCCAGCCACTAAAAAATAGTCACATGAAATATTTGCATTGAGCATGAAACCATGCTATTCTATAGCATGAATGAAGATAGAAGAGAAAAAGACTGTGCGGCCTGCTTAAAACGATTTGAAGGCATCATTGCTGATTTACAAAACCAGATAAAGGAGCAGGGTTTAATCATTCAAAGACAAGCGGAAAAGATTAAGAAATTGGAAGAACAGCTTAATAAGGACAGCCATAACAGCAATAAACCGCCGTCTTCCGATAATCCATTCCAAAATACAGTAAAGAATTTACGGAAAAAGAGCGGTAAAAAACAAGGCGGCCAGTTTGGACATAAGGGAAATACTCTGAAGAAAGTAGAAAGCCCTGATAAGATCATAGAACATCAGGTTGAAAAATGTTCCTGTTGTGGAATTGATTTAAGTTCCGAATCAGTTAAGCGGACGGAAAGAAGGCAGGTGTTCGATATACCTCCGATAAAAGTGGAAGTTACCGAACATCGCTCGGAAGTAAAAGATTGTCCGCATTGCGGTGCGAGAGTAACGGCGGAGTTTCCGGAAGGCATAACCAATAAGGCACAGTATGGAAAAAACATTAAAGCGCATCTGGTCTATATGAAAACATATGGGTTGATACCCTATGAAAGGCTTTCGGAATACGCCGAATGTTTATTGGGAGTGCCGCTCAGCAAGGCAACGATTGAAGGATTTATCCGGGAGACCTACAATAAATTAGAAGAGTATGAACAGAAAGTCATAGAACTGATACTAAAAGAAGTGGTTCTTCACTGTGATGAAACCGGTATTCGGATAAAAGGGTTATTAAAATGGCTCCATGTTGCCTCGAATGAACGTTTTACCTATTATTTTTCTCATGACAAACGCGGCACAGAGGCGATGCGTGCGATGGACATTCTCACAAGATTTACCGGTATTATTATCCACGATGGATGGAAAAGTTATCTGGAATTCTTATGCCGTCATGGATTGTGTAATGTACACCATTTGAGAGAGCTAATCTGGATACATGAGGAAATGGGTCAGGAATGGGCTAAGGAGATGGGTAATCTTCTTATAAGGATTAAGAATGATAAAGAGGCAAGTTTTCCAATACCGGCGGAAAGGATTATAGAATATGATACGGAATATGACCGGATCATCGCGAAAGGATTTGCTGTAAATCCAACGCCTGAAAAGCCGGAAGGACTTGTTAAACGCGGCAGAAAAAAGCGGGGCAAGGTTTTATGCCTATTAGACCGATTAAGAAAATATAAAGAATCTGTCCTTTTATTTATGCGGGAAAAAGATGTTCCATTCAGCAACAATTTGGCGGAACGGGATATCAGAATGATAAAAGTCCAGCAGAAAATATCAGGTACATTCAGAAGCTGGAATGGAGCGGCTGCCTTTTGCAGAATCAGGGGTTATATATCTACAGTAAAAAAGATGGGCGTCAGTGTTTATCAAGCCCTTATTGACGCGTTGAACGGCTCCGCTATTAAATATGCGGCTGGATAGTTACAAAAAAAGAAGGTTATTATATGGTTTAAATCGCTGTCTTAAAGGAATAAGACAGGCGGGCGCGCAGGGAATGGCGGTGTGTTTTTAATTAGAGTAAATGGAGGTTCACATGAAAAAGATTTTTGTTCTGATGCTTCTTTTTGCTGCATTTGTATTGACATCCTGCGCCTCAATGATGAACGGTAATGATAATAAGCAGGTCGTCTCGACATTAAATAATCTCTCTGCAATCAGCGTTACCATTGACGATGGTTCTGCTACTAGAAGCATTACAGTGATCAGCAATAAAATAGTCAAGGTGACTATTCAGTTGACCGACCCTACAGGCGGCACGATTACAACAAACTGGCTTCCTGGAAATAATCCTGTATTCTCCTTTCTCGACAGAAAATTCGGGGTGAATACCCTGACCATTACCGAACAGGATGACTCCGGTTATGCAAAATCCTACGCGAAAGACATCAACATTCAGAAAGGTTATAACTACAAAGTCATGGTGACAATCGGCGGCGACCTGCAGATCGTCGTGGATGACGGCACTTATGCCGGCGGAACGAATTACAGCGCATCTTGTTTGAACATAGCGCCCGGCAGCAGCGGAAGCCAGCTCAATTTTGCCTGGTTGACCTCTATAAAAGGCGGAGTTGTTGTTCAGATCGCTGCGGCTTCCGCCCAGGTGGGCGACGTGTTTCCCGTGGCGCAGGCATTGTCGTTCACAGGCGTTCAGTCTGTGGTTACCGCAACCACTAATGTCAACGGGAGCGTTCCGACAGGCGAAATCGCGAATAAGGTCACTGTAACCGGTCTTGCCGATTCCACCGCTTACATTTATCGCATCGGAGACGGAACAAATTGGAGTCAGACCTATACATTACAAACGAGAAACCAGAATAACTTCGGTTTCCTGGCTGTCGGGGATCCCCAGATCGGCGCAAGCGGAAACAACGCCGCGGATACGGCCAACTGGGGCAAAACCGTCAGCAATGCGACTATAATGTACCCGAATGCCAGCTTCTTCCTATCGGCCGGGGACGAAGTTGATTCCACATCCTCTGTTACCAACCAGATGGCCCAGTATCTCGGTTACTTCAGCCCCGTCCAGTTAAAGAACATTCCTGTAGCCAACGTTGATGGGAACCATGATTTCTCGATGGGCGAGTACTACGGCTTTCATTACAACCAGCCGAATGTTTCGTCCAGCCTCGGAGTGGCATTTGGTAATGACGGGGATTACTGGTTCACCTATGGAAATACCCTTTATATTATTTTGAACAGCAATGTAGAAGGCGCTGCGGCCCATCAATTGTTCATTTCTAACGCAGTCGCGGCTAATCCCAATGCCAAGTGGCGCATCGTGTCTTTCCACCACTCGGTATACAGCGAAGCGAACCATATGACTGATTCGGATATTATCGATAGAAGGGCAACTTATCCGCCGGTTTTTGAACAATTTAATATCGATGCGGTCATTATGGGACACGATCATTCCTATACCAGAACCTACCAGATGCTGGGAGGAGTACCGGTAAGCCAGTCCGGCACAAGCGTTGTTACCAATCCGTTGGGAATTCTCTATTTGACTCTTGATTCCGGCAGCGGCAGCAAGTATTACCAGTTTCAGTACCAAACTCCCTCGGTATACAGCGCGTTCCGCTGGCAGGGAAATGTTCCCTCTTTCAGTTATATTTCGATCAACGGGGGTACTTTGACCCTGAGTGTTTACCGGGTGGACACAATGGCATTGATCGACCAGTATTCCATTGTGAAAACCAATTAAAGACCGGTATTCAGAGTGAAGGTTTTATTGAGATGGGCGATTGTGATTATTGCCCTTGGAATTTACATTGCCGGCGCGCTCTGGTATTCAAGCCATACGGCAGTTTATAGATTATTCAGATCGTCCGGCGGTGCGCATGTCAGTTATGAAAAAGCCCTTGTCCTTGATGTAAAGGGCGAAACTTTTCACCCTGATAACGGAAATGGCGTGATCACCGGCAGCCAGGATATTGATATTAAAATAATCACTGGCGAGATATCCGGGACAAAACTGGAAATCAGGAACTTCCTCAACTATTCGTCCAATTTCCCTCTGAAAGCAGGGGATAGAATAGTAGTTCGTGTGGATTTTGCCAACAACAGTTATTACAATGTAACTATGTACAGTATTGACCGGGGGCCGGCCCTTTATGGGCTGGCCCTCCTCTTTTTTATCCTCCTTTGCGTTGTCGGAGGCAGGCGGGGTTTGCGTTCTGTTCCAGGGATCATCTTCACTTTTATCAGCATCGTTTTTATCTTTATCCCGATGCTTTACCGCGGATATTCCCCTATGCTTGCGGCTGCTCTCGTCACAGCCCTGACTGTCTGTGTGTCATTTATCCTGCTCGACGACCTGAATGTAAAGACCGTATCGGCCATTCTCGGTTCCATTTCAGGTCTCGCTGTTG
Organism: uncultured Spirochaetota bacterium; assembly: GCA_963835575.1. GTDB lineage: Bacteria > Spirochaetota > Brevinematia > Brevinematales > JAOACQ01 > CAVYGN01. Next base: position 1,541,207 of record CAWIGG010000002.1, read on the forward strand.
CGGCCATTCTGGCTTTTATTTTCCAAAACCTCACGATGGTTTCAGGTTATACGACTCCTGAAGCGGATTACCTGTTCTCGATCTCAAGCCACACAGGCATGAAAATGGGAGAGCTCCTGTTTGCCGCAGTTCTGATCGCCTCGCTCGGTGCCATTATGGACATAGCGATATCCATGGCTTCCGCGGTCTGCGAGATCTCTGCTTTCAACCCCGGTCTGAGCCGGTCCGAGCTCTTTCGCTCCGGTATGAACGTAGGACGGGACATGATGGGCATGATGGCGAATACTTTGATCCTCGCGTTAACAGGAGCATTGCTCAATACGGTCATTCTGATTTATTCGCTTGGATATTCCTATTTCCAGATCTTGAATTCCAACGCGATTGTGATCGATGTTATCGAGGCGTTGATGGGATGTGTTGCCGTCGTTCTGACAGTTCCGGCCGTGGCATTTATTACCGCGAACCTATATATCCGTTCCTTTTCAAAAAATTGCAGGGTGTAATTATGCGTTCTTTATTGAGATGGTCCATCGCGATCCTGGCCCTGATTGTTTATGTTGCAGGGGCCATCTGGTTTTCGGGGCAAATGAAAACCCATAGTACTTACAGCTCTCCGGCCGGCGCGCATGTCAGTTATGAAAAAGCCCTTGTCATGAAAATAAATAATGAAGCACTCGGGCCGGATTCCGAACATAACGGCCTCTTTGAAGGTTTCCAAGACCTTACTATCAGGGTCCTCACAGGCGAGAAATCCGGAACCATCCTTGAGATCAGGAATTTTCTCAACCTGATGTCCAATTTTCGCCTGAAGGCCGGGGACCGGATCATCGTTCGTATGGATTTTACTGATAACCGGAATTTAACTGTTTACGTGTATAGCATCGATCGCGGGCCGGCCCTCTATTTTCTTGCCTTCCTCTTTATCATCCTTCTATGCGTTATCGGCGGCAAGCGGGGAATTCGTTCGGTATTGTCCATTGTTTTTACATTTAACAGCATTGTTTTTATCTTTATACCGATGCTTTACCGCGGATATTCTCCGGCGCTTGCGGCCATTCTCATCACTACAATAACGGTCTGCGTATCGCTTGTTTTTCTCGACGGTTTTAAAGTCAAGACCATATCAGCCATTCTCGGTTCCATTTCAGGTCTCGCTGTTGCGGCCATTCTGTCTTTTATTTTCCAACACCTGACGATGGTTTCCGGTTATACGACTTCCGAGGCTGATTCCCTGCTCGTGATCGCCGGGCAGACAGGCATGAAAGTGGGGGAACTTCTCTTTGCCTCAGTTCTGATCGCCTCGCTCGGAGCTATCGTGGACATAGCGATATCAGTGGCTTCCGCGGTCTGCGAGGTCTATGCTTCCAACCCCGGTCTGAGCCGGTCTGAGCTCTTTCGCTCCGGTATGAACGTGGGAAGCGATATGATGGGAACCATGGCAAACACTCTGATCATGGTCTTCACCGGCGCATCACTCAATGCGCTCATTCTGATCTATTCGCTGGAACATTCCTATTACCAGATCCTGAATTCCAACACAATCGTGATAGAAATTATAGAAGCTTTGACAGGATGCCTCTCGGTCATCCTGACAGTCCCGGCAGTAGCGTTTATTGCTTCTGCGCTGGCTGCCCGCATTTCCGGACCGGATAATAAAGGTTAATAAGCCGCTTTTTTCTTATACTTACTCAAGCGTTTATTGTCACAAACCAACTACCGTCTGACTGAGGCTGATGAAGTTCGATACCAGCGCCAGGACCATTCATTTCCAGACATATTCAAGTGAGTTGCATATTTATGCCGGTGTACCCGGCGGCCCGACATTCAATCTTGATCCTTCCGAATCCGATTTTACTCTTCCGATACCGGACCGTGTTTTAGCCTATTAGGTAAGGAACAGGGTTTATTCTTCATTAGAAAATTAGTTTAACCAAGGGCGCGGTCAGTTGACTGCGCTTTTTATATTGCCTCATCCCCTTTCCCAAAAAAATAATCTATTATTTGCAATTACAAACCCGGTCTCATAAAATAATATTATATTTTAGTTATCGGGGTAAATCATGAAAGTGCTTATTATCGGCGGAACGGGCCTTATTTCAACGGCCATAGTGAACCAGCTTGTAGAGCGGGGCGACGATGTGACAGTATTCAACAGGGGACAGACCGAAAAAAGGATCCCTCAGTCCGTAAAGGTCATTCTGGGCGACCGCTGGGATTACAATAAATTTGAGAATCAGATGAACGGACTCACTTTTGACGCCGTGATCGATATGGTGGCGTTCGACCCTGAAAACGCGAAGTCTGTGTTGAGGGCTTTTAAAGGAAGAGTAAAGCATATCGCCGTCTGCTCCACCGTCTGTGTATACGGCGGACCTCTTACCAGACTGCCCGCCGATGATAATGAGCCCCACCGCTTTGTTTCCGATTACGGCAGAAACAAGTCCGGTATCGAATCGATCCTCCTGGAAGCGAACGGCCGCGACGGCCTCAATACAACCGTTCTCCGCCCATCCCACACAACGGGCGAGGGGGCGCCTGCCTGCGGCATTCTTTTTGACGACAGCCTGGTGAACCGCATCCGGAAAGGACTGAGAGTGATAGTTCATGACAGCGGAAAGACGAAATGGGCCATCGCGCACGCGTCGGATGTCGCGAGGGGTTTTGTGAATTCTCTCCTCAATCCGAAGGCTTTCGGCCAGGCTTACCACCTGACAAGCGACGAGCATACCACATGGGACGGCGTGTATGAAGAACTCGGAAAAGCAGCCGGGGCCGGACCGGAGATAGTCCATATCCCGACGGACTGGCTTTACAGTGTCGCACCGCGGCGCAGCGTCGGAATTCAGTATATCTATAAACACGATTCTATTTTTGATAATTCCAAAGCGGTAAGAGACCTCGATTTTAAAACGACCGTACCGCTTGTGGAGACATTCAGAAGGCAGATCCGCTGGATGGAGGAAAAAGGGAATATCCTCCCTGTTGAAAAGGACCGTTTCGAAGATATCATGATCGATTCATACAATAAAGGGACAATTCCTTCCCCGGACGGATGGACGGATTTTAATACATGGGGAAATAAAACAACAAATTAAATTCCTTGATTCTATTCATTAAAAGTATAAATATTCTATTCCAGTTAATGCCGGCGTCATTCCGAATTCCTTGTATAATTTCATTGATTGTATTAAAATATAATCGAATTTTTATTAAAGAGGTTTACCGATATGATGAATTACAAAAAATACAGGACTTTTCAGCCGATTACTTTACCGAACAGGCAGTGGCCGTCGAAATCCATAACAAAAGCGCCCATCTGGTGCAGTGTGGACCTGCGCGACGGGAACCAGGCGCTCCCCATCCCCATGAATGTGGCGGAAAAGCTTGAATTTTTTAAACTCCTCGTCGATATCGGCTTCAAGGAAATTGAAGTGGGCTTTCCCTCGGCATCTGAAGTCGAATACCGCTTCCTGCGGGAGCTTATCGATAAAAACCTGATCCCTGATGATGTCAGCGTCCAGGTTTTAACACAGTCCCGGAAGCACCTGATAGAAAGAACATTTGAGGCCATCGACGGCGCGAAGCGGGCCATTGTCCATCTGTATAATTCGACATCCGAACTTCAGAGAAGGGTTGTTTTTAATAAAGATAAAAAAGCCATTATAGATATAGCTATGGAAGGCGCCAATCTGATCAACGAGCTGGCAAAAAAAACCAAAGTCAAACACCTGATGAAAGAATATTCCCCCGAGAGCTTTACCGGTACGGAGTCGGATTACGCCCTGGAGGTCTGCGAGGCGGTGATGGACGTATGGAAGCCCACTCCGCAGAATAAGATCATTTTTAACCTGCCGGCCACGATCGAGATGGCCATGCCTAATATTTACGCCGACCAGATCGAATGGTTCCATACCCATATTAAAAACAGGGATTCACTGCTTATCAGCCTGCACACGCATAACGACCGGGGCACAAGCGTCGCCGCTTCGGAATTGGGAATGCTGGCCGGAGCGCAGAGGGTCGAGGGAACGCTTTTCGGCAACGGCGAAAGAACGGGAAATTCAGACATCATGGCCGTAGCCCTGAATTTATTCTCGCAGGGCATAGACCCTGAACTGGATTTCAGCGATATCAACCGCGTAATCAATATTTACGAAAAATGCACAAAATTGACAGTGCATCCCCGGCATCCTTACGCAGGCGAGCTGGTCTATACCGCTTTTTCGGGCTCCCATCAGGACGCCATCAGGAAGGGCTTGAGCATCTATGAGCGCGATAAACCCAAATACTGGGAAGTGCCTTATCTGCCGATCGATCCTTCGGATGTCGGCCGGGAATACGAGGCCATCATCCGCATTAACAGCCAGTCCGGCAAGGGCGGCGTCGCCTATATTATGGAACACAATTTCGGCTATAAACTGCCCAAAGACATGCATCCCGAATTCGCCCACGCCGTTCAGCTGGAAACGGATAAGACAGGCGAGGAATTGGTACCCGAAAGAATTTTAAAGCTTTTCAAGAAGGAATATATCGACATTGATAAACCGCTCAAGCTTCTCAAGTACAAAATCGAGGAAAATCAGTATCTTGCCGTAAAGGAAAATGTTGTCCATATGCAGGCGACACTGGAAGTAAACGGAAAGGAAAAGGAAATTAAAGGCCAGGGAAACGGCCCGATAGACGCATTTTTCCATGGAATGAAAGGCATCGGCATCCCCGATTATAAATTTGTTTCCTACGAAGAGCACGCCTTAAGCGAAGGCTCCGATTCCAAAGCCGTGGCCTATATCTGCCTGGAAAACCAGGCGGCCGAAAAATTGTTCGGGGTCGGCATCGCGCAGAACATTACAACAGCGTCATTGAACGCGATCGTCAGCGCCATTAACCGGCTCGGGCTTTAAATAGTTTAGTATTCTCCCGTGAATGCACGCGAATTAACGCTAATAATTTTTATTTCATTATTATTCTCCATATCTTTTTAGTATCAATTCACACCCTTTCACATTTATTCGTGTTTATTAGCGTGATTAGCGGGCAATCCGTTTTCCCGGTTTTTGGCATTTATGACATCTGATGGAAAATATCCGCCCATTATGATATATTCTTAAGTGAATAATTCATCCATTCTATAAATGTATTTTATTTTTTAGAAACCGATAATTCTATTAATAAGGAGCCAGTTTTGAAACGTTTAAATATTTTTATACTATTACTGCTTCTCCCCGCTTTTTTATTTTCAGATATAGTTCAGGACCTTCTGAGTACCGTCAAAACAGGGAAACTGAAAGAAGTGCAGATTGTCCTATCAAAGGGGCTCACTCCCGAAGCGGCCGACCAGTACGGAAGAAGGGCAATCCATGTCGCCTGTGATTACGGATACCTCGATATTGTCAAATTCCTGATAGAAAAAAAGGTTGATATTGAGGCAAAGGACAATAATGATTGGACGCCACTGTATTACGCATGCGGCAGCGGCCGTCTGGAAATTGTCCAGTACCTTGCCGGCAAAGGGGCCGATCTGGAAGCCAGGGATTCGAGCGGCGTCACTCCCCTCGCGCTGGCGGCATATAAAGGCCGGCTGAACATCATAGAGTTTTTGTCCGAAAAAGGCGCTTCGCTAGAGGCCGCCGATAAAAACGGCGACCTGCCGATCCATCAGGCTTCCTATAAAGGCTATACCAACATCCTGCAGTTTTTCCTAGATAAGGGAATTAATGTCAATATAACAAATTATTACGGCTGGACCCCTCTCCACAGGGCGGCGTCCGGCGGCCAGCTGGAAGCGGTTAAATTTCTTATGAAGAACGGCGCGAATAAATATCTCACGACAACAGCGAAATTTAAATTGATCCCTGCCGGCACCTATCCCCGCGATGTCGCGCTCATCTACAGGAAGATGGATGTTTTTAATTTTCTGTTTTAATGTGATTCAAATTTAAACATTTCCTTGTTATAAGGATAATTTTCACAGAAAGGCACGAAGACGGGAAGTAATTTTATTGGGTTATGTTTTATTTAATCAATTAAACAATTTCAAAAGTACCATCAAGGTCATAATTTCTGTGTAAAATCTTTCAAAATGGTTTGAATAGATTTTTCAATAAAGAATAACAATAATTTTCTTGGCGTATCCTATCTATTTAGGGCAGTTCTAAAAACTCAAATATTTAGAACTGCCGCTATTATATGAGTTCATGCTACCGCCCGAGTTCGCTGTCTGAAAAGATCATTAACCAGCGAACTCTATACGGTAGCGCCAATTAAATTTACAAGAGATTCTATAACCGGGGCAGTTCCAAAACCTATGTTGGAAATATCTGATTGATTTTGAGTTTTTGGAACTGCCCTTTATAAATTTTTCCATCATACCAAACTTTTCCGCGTTTAACAGGGATAACCATTGCTAAAAAGGGCAATTCGCAAAATTCCTGAAAATAACATTGTATCTTCCTTACCCTATACCAATGCTTTCGCGCCTCCCCCGACTGGATCGGGGGTGTCTTCCTGTTAATTAAATCCTACCTCAGGCTCTTGATAAAACCGCCGACGGCTTCAATACCTTTTTCCTCCGCTACTTTTATCGTCTGTGTACCGATGATGGCGATATCGACTTTTCCTTTTAAATAATCCACATTCGTTTTTTCCTTTACCCCGAAGCCTAAAGCAAGAGGCAGGCTTGTCGCCTTACGGCATCGGGAAAGATATTCATCCAGTCCTCCGGAAAATTCCGTCCTGCGTCCCGTCACACCCTTTCTGGCCACGCAGTAAATAAAGCCCGACGCGAAGTCATTGATCATTTTCATGCGCATATCCGGAGATGTCGGCGAATAAATGAAAATCGGGTCCAGCTTGCGCCTTTTCATTGCTTCAAGATAATCCGCGCCTTCCTCGGGCGGAAGGTCCGGCACAATAGCGCCCCTGACATCCCTGACCGTCATTTCATTTACGAATTTCTCCACTCCATACCTGTACAGAATGTTATAATAGCTCATGAAGAGAAAAGGGATGGGAAATTCTTTAGATACCAGGGAGGCAAATTCAAGACATTTCGCCACAGTCATCCCCTTCTCAAGAGCGGCGTGATTGGCCTTGAGTATCACCGGTCCGTCGGCAATCGGCTCGGAGAAAGGGATCTGGAGCTCCATCAATTCGACTCCCGCTTCAACCATTGTCCTGACCAGTTCATAAGAACCCTCCAGCGACGGGTAACCGATGACGATATGCGTCATCAGGAGGATATCCTTTGTCTTTCTTTCATTTAAAATATATTCATTCAGCATTATCTGCCTCCGCCGTACTGTTCCGCTTTTTTCTTTATAAAATCCTGCCACTTCGGGTCCCCGAACGCGTCCGCCACGGTAAAAATATCCTTATCCCCCCTGCCCGACTGATTTATGATGATGCATTCATCCTTTGATAAAGAAGGCGCTTCCTTAAAGGCCTGGACAAAGGCATGGGAAGATTCCAGCGCCGGAATGATCCCCTCCTTTTTAATCGCCAGAGCCATCGCGTCGACGACTTCTTTGTCCGTCGCCGCTTCAAAGCGGACACGGCCGCTTGTTTTAAGATGGGAAAGGATCGGCGATACGCCGATATAATCCAGCCCGGCGGCTATGCTGTGCGTTTCCTTCATCTGGCCGTCGGAATCCTGCAGAAAGAATGTTTTGTACCCCTGCGCGACGCCGATACTCCCGTCATCCGATGCCAGTCTCGCAGCATGCCGGCCGGTTTTAAGCCCTTCGCCGCCGGCCTCCACCCCGATAAGATCGACTTTATCATCCAGAAAGGCGGAAAAGATGCCGAGCGCGTTCGACCCGCCGCCGACACAGGCGTAAATCCTTTCAGGCAGCTTCTGCTCCTTCTGGATAATCTGCTTTCTCGCCTCTTTTCCGATGATGGACTGGAAGTACATCACCATCTCCGGAAAGGGATGGGGGCCGCATGCCGTGCCAAGCACGTAATGCGTCGTGTCCATATTCGTCACCCAGTCGCGGAGCGCTTCGTTAATGGCGTCCTTCAGCGTGCGCGCACCGGTCGTCACCGGAATCACCTCGGCGCCGAGCTGTTCCATCCAGAAGACATTCGGGCGCTGCCGCATCACATCCACCTCGCCCATATAGACCGTGCACTCAAATCCGAATTTGGCCGCCATTGTGGCTGTCGCCACGCCATGCTGGCCGGCGCCTGTTTCGGCGATCACGCGTTTTTTGCCCATTCTTTTTACAAGAAGGCCCTGGCCCATTACGTTATTCGCCTTATGAGCCCCGGTATGGTTCAAGTCCTCGCGCTTGATGTAAATCTTCGCGCCGCCGAATAAGTTTGTCAGATTTTCAGCGTATGTGAGCGGCGTCGGGCGGCAGGAATAATTTGACATCAGATTTTCATATTCCTTCCAGAATGACAGGTCCTTTTTCGCTTCTTCAAAATATTTTGTCAATTCCCCGATGGTGGCAATCAGGACTTCCGGCATAAATGCGCCGCCGAACTCTCCATAATACCCTTTTTTATCCATAAAGTTCTCCTTCGAAATCTTCACCATATCAAAAACTTTCTATTCTAAAACAATTCAACAATTTTTATCACAGGAATCCGGGAAGTAATGAAGATCTTTTTATAGCAAGCCTCCTTATACAGTTTCTTAACACAACTTCTAAATCTAAAGAATTATTGGGATTTTTCTTAGCAATCAATATTATGGGCAGTTCTAAAAACTCAAATATTTAGAACTGCCGCTATTATATGAGTTCATGCTACCGCCCGAGTTCGCTGTCTGAAAAGATCATCAACCAGCGAACTCTATACGGTAGCGCCAATTAAATTTACAAGAGATTCTATAACCGGGGCAGTTCCAAAACCTATGTTGGAAATATCTGATTGATTTTGAGTTTTTGGAACTGCCCTTATTCAATTCTTTTCCTTCTTATTATTTCTTCCCGCCTTCCATTCTTCCTCTTTATTAAATTTTAGGTTTTAATAATAGCTTCAATTATATTTCCCCGCCCAGTTCCTGATAAAAGACAAATCTGTCCGTCCTGCAGTAAAGCTCGGAATAAAAGGCATCATGTTTCTGCTTAAAATAAAGCTCTCTTTTAACAAGAAGGACCGGCTCGCTTTTTTTTAAGCCGAGCAGGTCAGCTTTCCCGCCGTCCAGGCTGACTACTCCGAAGCTTTGCCTGCCGCCGGCCGGTTTTAAATAAAAATGATCTTCAATAATATTGGAAATGGACTGACCCTGAAGGTCATACTTTTCCAATCCCTTGAAGATTTCCATATCCAGATAGATCTCTTCTAAAAGGACCGGTTCTTTTTCGACCATACTCAACCTTGACAAATGGTACATCATCCTGCCCTTATATGGATGTGTCTCTTCCTCTATTTTAATTAATTCCAGTTTTCTGATAATTTTCTGCTCAACTTTTATCCCTTCCTTTTGAAAAGCCGCGCTTGTTCCCGCCAGCGAAAAAAGGCCTACTTCCTTCGGCCTGTCATTCACAAATGTCCCGGCGCCTTTCCGCCGGACAAGAAGGCCTTTCCGGCAAAGGAGGTCTAATGCCTGCCGCACGGTCGGCCTGCCGATTTTATATTCTTTAACAAGCTCATTTTCCGAGGGGATTTTATCACCTGTCTTCAATTCATTACTCTCAATCATTGTCTGCAATTTCTGCGCCAGCTGATGATAGAGAGGAAGCGGAGATTCCGTATTCAGCACTATAAACTCCTTATAAAAATATTATATCATAAAGATGTAAAGTTGTCAATACAAGTTTAAATAAATGATTCTCACTTCTGATCCAAACAGTATTTAATATAAATCCAATAGAATAGAAAGTTTTTTTAGTGTATTAAAAAAAACACGGGCGTTCCCTCGAATGTTTTTGAATCGAATTAATTATTGATTATTATCAATATAATCCTGCAGCTGGGCGCGCAGAATCGATTTTTTTACTATCATTACAAAGATCCTAATATTTAAGACATTATTATAATTGCAGGAGTTGAGTTTCCCTATATTTCAATTTCATTACCGGGTTTAAGTAAAATTATTTCTTCCCGCCCATAAAAAGATTCCTGTTTTAATTTTTCTTTATAATGGGTAAAAGTACCCCAATGCACCGGGATTATCATTTTGGGTTTTATTATATTATTTAATCTGATAATATCTTCTGTATTATTGGTTATCCGGCCTATAATCTTAGATAAAAAGCCTGAACCTACTCCGGCTGAACCGGCATTGATTATTGCTAAATCAATATCCTTCTTTAAATACTTTTTCATTCCATTAAAAAATACTCCATCGCCGGAAATATAAATATCATATTGCCGGTTTTCATATTTTAAAGCCAGTAAATATCCATTCCCATTCCCGACTAAATAACTAAACGCTTTTATTCCGGCATGATAAGCGGGAACTGCTTTTATTATTATCTCTGTGTTTTTAATAAATATTTGTTTTTTCTCTTTCCAATCAAGAACAGTCATATTTTTGAATTTTTTATATACCGACCTATCTCCGATCACTATCGAATTTTTGATTTTTTCTCTGCCTGAAGCGTCCAGATGATCTTCATGATTATGCGTTAATAACCAGAGATCAACACCGCTGAAATCGCTTTCATTATAGACAGGGGCTTCAAGACGTCTGGATTTAAAATATTTATAATCCTGAACGGATCCTTTCGGGCATAAAACAGGATCGCATGCTATTTTCACACCGTTTACCGTTAAAATCCATGTCGCCCCGCCGATCCATTTAAAAACCATTAGTTATATACCCGCCTTCATAATCAATTATCCTCCGCTTTTCTTAAAACCCTATTAGTCATAATATCCATAAATTTATCTTTTTCTTCAAACAAACAAAAATGGGCCGAGTTTTCAAACCATATCAATTCCTTTTCCGGAGCTTTTAAAACCTGGTAATACTCTTCAACCAGAGCGGACACAGCGTCATAATCATGTCTTCCGGCAAGAAAGTAAACCGGGACTTTTATTTCTGGAGTTGTTTTAAAAAGTTTTGATCGATTATATCAGGCCATATCCTGTTCATGCTGATTTTCATTTTATCAACCATTCCCAGACTTTTTAAAATAGAAAGTCATTCTGTGATCTTGCTTTTCAGGTATTTTATCAGATTGGTATTGTTCCTTTCAATAGCTATACCCAGGGCGGTTTTTCCGTCAAGACCCGCCGCGTTAATATCGGCCTCATTTTCCACAAGGATTTTTACCAGTTCGAGTGTTCCGTCATATGCCGCCATTATCAAAGCCGTCATGCCGTTATTCGCTTTCAAATTCACATCCGCGCTGTTATCAATAAGGACTTTTACAATTTCGATTTTCCCGTAATAAGAGGAACACATTAAAGCGGTCCAGCCGAATTCATTCATATCATTTACCTGAGCGCCTTTTTGGATTAATATTTTTACAATCTCAGGATTGCCTTTTAAAGAACCCTCTATCAAAGACGTCCAGCCTTCCTTCGTTTTTGCATTGACATTAGCGCCTTTTTCGATCAGGATTTTAACCGTCTCAATCCTGCCGATATCAGCGGCAATCATTAAAGCTGTCAATCCGGCTTCATTTTTAGCTTCAACATCCGCGCCGGCATCCAATGCTTTAATAATTCCGGCCGTATCGCCTTTTTGGACAGCTGTTATAAGGTTGTCATTAGGAGAAGCCGATAGTGATGTAGTAAATATCAGTGTAAATAGAAAAATAATTAAAGGTATTTTAACCATAACTTGACCTCAGTAAACAATTAATTATATTATAATACACTTATGAAGTAAAATAATCATATTTTTAAAAAAAATAAAATTCTACTGTAAATTTATCATTTCATATACCCTGACTTACTACGTCAGGGTATATGATTTATAATAATATAAATAAATTTAAAGGAGAATGACCATGGAAAAAATCATCGGTTATTGCGGCATCACATGCAGCGAATGTCCCGCATATAAGGCAACTATCAAGAATGATGAAAAGGAGAAGGAGATCGTGGCAAAAATGTGGTCTAAGCAGTTTAATATGGATATCAAGCCTGAGTCCATCAATTGCTTCGGCTGTACATCACTCGGGAAACCGCTTTCAGGCTATTGCCTGACTTGTAATATAAGAAAATGCGCTTTAGAAAAAGGCATTGAAAGCTGCGCCTTCTGCAGCGGCTATAGCTGCGGCACTCTGTCTGCTTTTGTCGCTCATATTCCGCAGGCCCAGGAAAATTTAAAGGCGTTCAGGGATCAAAAATAATACCAAGGGCAGTTCCAAGGACAAATGTTTTGGAACTGCCCGGAAATCCAAAATCAAAATGGGGATAAAAATGCATGATTTTAGAAAAATCTCGAAAAGAATTTTCGTCATCGGAATTCCCATCATCATTCAGTCTCTTGTCCAGTTCGCGCTGATCATGACTGACATAGGTTTTATCGGCCATTATAAAATATCAGGCCTTTCAGCTATACAGAACGCCGTCGCGCCCTTTTTCATACTGAATTCCTTTTTCTTTGCCCTCGGCCAGGGTTTAACCATCCTTATCACGCAGTCCATAGGCGCCGGAAAGAAAAAAAACGCTGTGCGCTACGCCGAAGCGGCTTTCTTTTTTAATCAGTCAATCTCTTTTATCTTTCTCTTTTTCTGGCTGGCATCAGGAGGAATGATCCTGCAGCTTGTAGGCTCAAAAAACGAGATCCTGGCCATGGGCAGGACCTACCTGTGGATAATGTCTTTTTCCTTTCTCACTCTCGGCTCCGGTTTTACCGCCGGCTATATACTCCAGGGTCTTGGCAGGACGCTTCCGATCATGGTTGTCAGTATTTTTAAAACGGCGCTGAACGTTTTTCTGAATTGGGTCCTCATATTCGGGAAGCTGGGTTTCCCCGAATTGGGTATTGCCGGGTCGGCCCTGGGTACGCTGATCAGCAATTTCCTGGGAGATATCATTACCATATTGATCGTATTCTCGTTAAAAGATTTTTCCCTCAGGATCAGGGGAATTTTCAGACCGCATTTTCTTCTGTTCAGAAGGATCATTTCCCTCAGCCTTCCAGCGGGAATTGAGGCCTTTCTCTGGGAATCCGGCCAGACATCGCTGATCGTCATATTGAATAAGATAGACCCGATGGCCAGCGGCTACTTTACCGTGATGAATATGCTCAATCATCTTTCCTTTAATTTTTATATCGGTTTCGGAATAGCGTCCCTTGTCCTTGTCGGTCATGCCACCGGCGCTAAAAAACCGAAGGCGGCCCTGTACGCCAACATGGTCTGCCTTTTTTATTCTTTCATGTTCTGCATAGCGCTTGCGGTTATTTATTCCCTGTTTCCCAAAGCTGTTGTGGGATTATTTATTAATAGTCCCGCCGCCATAGAAAAACTCGCCCCTCTATTGTTTATCATTATATTGGTGATTTTCCCAAAAGCCGTCAACGTCGTTACGGGAAATTCCATCCGCGGTACCGGGAACACAGTCTGGATGATGCTCACGCAGGTATTCGGAACGGTAATCATCATCCTGACGGCCGGACTTCTTGCATTGCCGGCCGGCCTTGGACTGGCCGGTGTTTTGATCGCATTGTTCTTTGACGAATTCTGGAGGAGTATTTTAAACCTGTCTAAATTTATCTTTTCTCAAAACCGTAAAATCAAAGAATTATCTGAAAGAAGACTTGGAATAATATCTTAAGAGGTTTTCCATGGTAAAAATAAAATGGTTCCCTCCATCCTGGGTTCAAATAACATATAACAATGAATTGCTTTACATTGATCCGTCTTATTTAAAAAAATATTATATTCATCATCCATCCCGAATAGAATACTCCTCATGGCCGGATGAAACAGACGGTCTGCCTGAAGATTTACCGAAGGCTGATGTTATCCTGATCACGCATGAGCATAAGGATCACTGCAAATACGTTACAATAAACAGGCTTTCTCATTCAAGAACAGTCATATATGGACCTAAGAAATGCGGGAAAGTAATAGATAACGGGAAATTAAAAATTATAAAACCAGGAGAGACATTCATCGCCGGAAGTTTTATTATCTCCGCAGTTTTTGCCTATAATACGCCGGGAGGCAGCGCCAAAAAAAAAGTTCATAAAAAAGGCACCGGCCTGGGTTATTTGATTTCAACAGACTAAAAAGTCATTTATCATCCGGGCGATACCGGTTTTATACCGGAAATGAACAATCTCGGCAACGTGGACCTCGCTTTTATGCCGATAGACGGTACATTTACAATGGGTATTAATGAAGCGGTTCAAGCAGCTCTTGCCGTATCGCCGATGATTACTGTGCCTATTCATGTCGGGAAAAATAATCCGCTTTTATTTAAGAAGGAACTTGAAAAGACCACAAAATTAAAAGCTCGAATTTTGGGAATCGGCGAAACTATGAAATTATAAATAATCATTACAATAAATTTCTTAAGAAGGATTTTTATGAAGAAAACCCTGATCATTATCGGTATCATTATACTCGCCGCGGTCATTACAGCAGCTTTTTTTCTGTTCTCCGGTCCGTATGTAACAAAATATTTATCTCTCAAAAATCCCAGGATTATAACACTTCCCAATCAAAAAGTCCTTTTCGTTGAAGCAAAAGGCGACCCGAACATCACCGGCATGAAGGCATTCGCTTTGTTATTTAAAACATATTTCAGCCTGAAGGAGACGCCGAAGGGACCTTCCATGCCCGCTCCCCGCGCCCGGTGGGTGCTCACATTCGAAATGCCGAAAAAAAACATGATCGGTTATATCGCCATGCCGGTCCCCGAATCGGTTTCATCTATTCCTGAAATGACAAATGATGAAGGCATGAAAGTTGTCCTGACCAATTGGGAATACGGTGAAACAGCCGAAATTCTCCATATCGGCCCGTATGATAAAGAAACCCCTACGATTGAAAAATTGATGAAATTCATCAAAGACAGCGGCTATGAGACCGCCGGCCTTCATGAAGAGGAATACATCAAAGGTCCCGGAATGCTGTTCTCCAGCCCGAAAGATTATTATACGATCATCCGGTATAGAGTAAAAAAACGGGGTTAAAATATGGAGGAGAATCATGAGCGTCCTGAACAAACTGGCCTGTGCTCTCGGACACAGGGACGAAGTCCCCAACCAGGAGCTGGCAAAAGAGCTTGTTTTAAAAAATGATTGGACCGGGATAAAAGAAATTGTCGATAATCTCTGGAATAAAGATAAGAATATCGCCAACGACTGCATCAAAACGCTTTATGAGGCCGGTTCTGTCAAGCCTGAATTTATCGAGGATTTTGCCGAAGATATAGCCCGGCTTTTAAAGGAAAATTTAAGCGGCTCGAATAACCGCATGGTCTGGGGCGCGATGATCACACTGGCTGTCATCGCCGGACGGAAAGCGGATGTGATCATGGAGCATTTCGAGCTTATAAAAAAGGCGATAGAATCCGGTTCTGTCATCACTATCGATAACGGGATCAAAGCTCTTTCACAAGCGGCGGCGGCCGGTCCGGAATATAATAAAAAGATTTTTCCTTATTTAACCGGACTTCTTAAAACCTGCCGCCCTAAGAGCGTCGCACAATATTCCGAAAGCATTTTTACTGCGGTCAATCAGAATAATAAGAATGACCTCGTAATGGTTTTAAAAGACAGAATGGGAATTTTGACGCCTTCTCAGAAGGCAAGGGTCCAAAAGCTCCTGAAAAAGATCGGTTGAGGAATTTAATAATCCGCTAATTCACGCGAATGGACGCGAATTTGAAGTCTGGAAACAGTATTTTAAAAAATATTATTCATTAGCGTGACTTCGCGTGGCTTAGCGGAAGACCCATTTGTTGAATTTTCAAATTAATATTCTTATTATTATATAAAATGCTCAAAGAAGGTTTTATGAAGTTCCCATTAGTATTTTTTATCCTTGTCGTTACCACCTCCTGCGCTGATTTCAAGAAAAGCCTGGACCTATCGGTTTTACAGGATATTTATCATCAATCGATGCAGCGAGATTTCAATCCCGGTTCTCCCGGTGATTTATCCAATTATATTGCAGGCTTTAATATCTTGTCCGAAACGAACATATTCGATTTATCATCAATAAAAACAACAAATCTCGACAGACGGCGTCTGGATAGTCCCGACAAACAAAAGCTCATAATGAAAAAAATCATTTTTCCTTCCTGTCTCAAAAAATCAAATCAAAAAACTCTTGGAAAAATGAAAAAAAAGTGCTAAAATTAAAATATACCGGAATGAAATATTAACAATTCTGTCAATATCAATAAATTTATGTTTTACCTTGAGTGCCTTTTCAAGGCCTGAAAAACCCGAATAGTTTTTTGAGAATGTTTTTTGTCTATTCCAAAATTTATTTTTTAAGGAAGAGAAGGAAAGGAGTCTATGCTTAACGGTAATATTAGTATTATTATGCTGCTGAAATTAATTCTCTCAGGCCGTTTTAATCTGAAAGCCGAACTGGACAAGGCGGGACTTTCGGCCATCACACAGATGATGCAGGATGATTTCAATCTGAGCAAACCCGGTGAATTTCTCAATTTCATGCAGAATATCAGAAGTTTTCATCCGGCCACACCTCCGGATTTTTCACAATTCCATTTTGAAGAGCTCCGGCACTGGAAACTGGCCCATCATCACCTGAATCAGCAAAAACTGACTTTTCCATCATTCTTCAGAAAATCGAACGATCCTGAGGACAGGGCGGTCTTTTACCTCTATTCAAAAGGAAGCCTAAAAGGAAAAAAAATGGTGCTGTGGATCCCGGGATTCACTGTCTCCGATTTTTTCTTCCCTTTTATAAAAAAATGGTTTAATATAGCCCTGGATCATGACTACAATGTCCTCTTTTATAATATCCCCTGCCATCTTGAGCGTATTCTCCGGGGAAAACATAACGGCGAAGGCTTATTTACGGCCAGCGCGATAGGAAATATTGAAACCATTTACAATTCACTTCTGGAAATTAATTCAGCCCTGGCATATTTCAAAAAGCAGGGAGTTGCCTCATTCAGCGGGTGGGGCTGTTCAGTCGGCGGTACTCTGCTCCTCCTCGCATCCACTTATGAGATGTTCGATCACATGGCATTAACAATCCCGATTGTCGACTGGAACACAATTCTCTTTAACCCTTATTTAAAAAAAGTCATCAAAGCGAACATCAAAACCGGTTATTCAAAAGGGATGATTGACTTTACCTACAGTCTGATCAGCCCCATTCACTACCGGTCGCTGGTCGACCCGGCGCGTATTCAGCTGCTTTACGGTCAATACGATCAGTTGAGCCCGGAAAAAACAATATTGAAATTCGCCAGATCCTGGAAAATCAAAAATGTCCATTCTTATCCTGACAGCCATGGTTCCATTGTTTTCAACAAAAACTTATTCCAGGATTACTCCTGTTTTTTAGATACTTTAACTTGATATATTAACAATAGCTTTATGATGAAATATTTTGAAAAGGATTTTAAATCCATCCTCAATGTCCGGAAGATGATCGACGGCTGGTTCTGGGATAAGTACGGCATCAATCCCTATAACGGCTGTCAGTTCGGCTGCGTTTACTGCGACTCCCGGAGTCAGAAGTATTACCTGCCGCTGGATTTTGAAAATACCATTGTAATAAAAAAGAATATCGGAGAAATTCTTGACAGCCGCCTTAAGAATGCGCGGACTTTGCCTGCAGATGTAGTCGGAATCGGAGGAACAACTGACCCCTATCAGCCGGCTGAAACTCTATATAAAAACACGCTGATATGTCTTGAAATCCTCCTAAAATACGGCTACCCTGTCCACATCTGTACTAAATCACGTCTCGTCGCAAGAGATATGAACCTGCTGGAAGAAATAGGACGGAAAAGCTGGTGCACAGTTTCTTTTACCATCACTACTATGAATTCTGATAAAGCGCGCTTTCTTGAACAAAACGCTCCTGGGCCGGAATTACGTCTGGAAGCCCTCAGTACACTGAAACAGAAAACTAGTCATGTCCAGGCCGGTATTTTGCTGATGCCTGCAGTGCCGGGCATTACCGATGATTACGGAGAAATGGAAGATCTGATAAAAAAGGCAAAAGATGCCGGGGCCGGTTATATTATCTTCGGTGCAGGTTTAACATTAAGGGATCTGCAGGCGGGCTGGTACCTAAAACATTTAAATGGGGCCCGCCCGGAGCTTATACCGTTCTATGAAGAGCTTTATCATTTTCAATACAATGGGAATTTTTATTCCGGAAGCTATATGCCGGCGGCGTCTTATGCAATTAAAATATCAAATATCTTTTTTGAGTTATGCGGAAAACACAATATGCCCTGCCGGATCAAACGTTTCATTCCGGATGATTATAGAAAAGATAATTACCGCATCGCCGAAGGCCTTCTCAACCGTTCTTACTTCAAACAATCTGAAGGAGCTTCCTATTATAATGATTTCTGGGCCGGACAAAATATTCAAAACCTCAAGGAACCGATAAGGGATATCGCCGTAAGAAATGAATTAAAAAAAATCCGGAGCGTGGATGATCAAATTGAGGCTTTGATAAAGAAAGAATTGAATTTAAAATAAAACCTGACATCAATAATATTTTGGAACCTCGCTGTTATGCTGAATATTGCAGCCCCACACCATTTTGTGTGCTTCACCGGTGCGGCCGGCCTGACAAAATAGTGCGGAGCAGCGCTTTTTTATTATCTTGAAGATTTTTATTACCGGGGCGGAACCAAAAATTCATAGTTTTTGGTTCCGCCCTTAAATAATTGCATCCCTCTTTTTGACATAACAGCCGTTTAATTATATTATTAATTCAGCATACATGACAGGCCTTGTTTTAAGGAATTTTATGCTGAGTAAAATCATGAGTTATCTTTTTCCGCAAAAATGCGTTTCATGCGGAAAAACATGTGAAGGCGATTCGCATCATTATATCTGCCCTGAATGCTTTTCATCGCTTCACCCCCTCACAAAAATACCCGGGAAAAAATGCGGAACATGTTCCACTTTTTTATATAATTCAATTAAAGACCTGTGTTATTCCTGTCTTCAGAACCGGTATTATTTTTCTCACAATACATCGCTTTTTTATTATAAGGAGCCGGTTATCCGCGAACTGGTGCGCCGGATGAAATTCCTCAATAATAAAAAGGCCGCTTATGATCTGTCTCATCTGCTCAAGGATAATATCCGGGATTATCTTTTAAGGAACACTTATGATTTACACCTTGTGACGCCGCTTTCCAGGGAATCATTTAAAAAAAGAGGCTTCAATCAGGTTTCGATGATCCTCAATTTGTGCGATATTCCTTTTACTGATATCCTTTACCGGAAAAGCCATGTAAAGCATCAGAGCGAATTATCCGCCGATGAAAGGAAAGAAAGCATAAAAAACCAGTTTCAGATTAATGAAAATGAAAAGTATATGATAAAAGACAAAAAAATCTTATTAATAGATGATATATTTACCACCGGCAGCACAGTTAATGAAGTCAGCCGGATTCTGACATTAAACGGAGCTTCTTCTGTAGGAGTGCTGACTTTTTTCAAGGACTGATTTTTAAGAGCAGTTCAAAAACCAACAAAATACATTGGAATTAAGAACATATTTTTCTCAAAGTACAATATTTTAGTCATTTCCAAAAACACCAGATTGATATTTATGGCAGTTTTTGGAAATGCCCTTAATTAAAACTTAAATATTTCCGATATTTTCAAGGTATAGTATATGAGAGGTCGGCCGAATGGCTAAATATAATAATATTCTGAAATACCTGGGAAAAGAAGATTCTTATTCTCCGGAACAGGTATTAAAAGGAATTAATTCCGCTGAAGTACAGGAAAATCTTGATAATCTGACTAATTTACCCCAGGAAAATATCGACAATATGGAAAACCTGATTAGAGGAAACATTTCCGGGCAAGTGCCGGCCGCCGAAGGATCAGGGACAGCCTCAATTATAGAAATAGACCCGGATGTTATAAAAGAAATAGAAAGCCTGGATACTCAGCCGCCGAATATAGCCGAACTTCAGGCAAGGCTGCAGGTGCAAAACTATGAAGCAATGCCGGAAGCTGCCGGGCCTGTTGAAAGCGCTGAAACTGCGGAAACCGCACCAGTTATGGAAACGCCTGAAGGCGGCGAGGATCTATCTCCCATTATGGAGCCTCAATTCAGGGAAATGCCCTCATTTGAAGAACCGACCCTGCAGGAAGAAAAACCTGAAACGCCGATTGAAATTCAAAAGACTGAAGAAAGCGTTCTGCCGGATATCTCCGAAATGCTTAGGGATATTACTCCTTCAGAAAAAGCGCCGGCCGCGGCGGATGAAGAAATGCCGTCATTAAGCGAATTCTTTGAGCCGTCAGAAACAAAGGAAGCCCCAATTCCCGAATTTGAGATGCCCGAAATTAAACCGTCTGAAGAAATAAAGATTCCGGAAACACCCGCGGCGCCGCCTCCTTTCGAATTACCAGAAATTAAAACTGAAACAGCCCCGTCTGAAAGGCCCATTGAGATGCAGATTCCAGAAGAAAAAGCCGGGGCTATGCCTGTTATTGAAAATATTCCGGTTTCAGAAAAAAAGCCTTCCGAAGAGCCTAAGGGAAAAAGCGAATTGGATCATGATAAAGCGCTGAAGGTCAGGGAAAAAATCAACAAACTTTCGGATCATATTCTCAGAAGGAAAATAAGACAGATCATACTGGAATCGAAAATTCCCGCCGATGTCATCCAGCAGATCATTACTCTGCTCCTGAACAACGAAAATGAAGCGAAAATCCGGGCTATTGTCGATATGCATATGCCTGATGAAATAATCCGCGAAAAAGCCCCGAAAAAAGAAAGAGCCCCCGGAGCCGGAAGAAGAGTGATCTATACAGAGGAAACCAAACGGGTAAAGGAATTCCGTAGAGAATTCACGGGAGCCACCCGTTATATGCTGGCTTTCATTATTTTTATCGTTGCCTTAGTTATTTCAATATGGCAGCTGGTCTGGATTCCTTATACTGCCGGTATCCATTTTAAAAAAGGCATCACTTACTTTAAAATTCATAATTATAATGCCGTCGAGCTCGAATTTGAGGCGGGGAAAAGAATTGATGATTCCCGTATCGGCGGGCCCGATCTAAACTGGAATAGTGTTTACGCATCCAGATATATCGAGCAGAAGCTTTACGACGATGCCAGAAAGAAATTTGAAGACGCATTGGCATATAACCCGTATCACAAAGAAACTATTTATAATTATGCCGATTTTTACAAGAATTATTACTATCCGCCGCGTTTTGACACCGCCATTAAATTATACGGCGTTCTTACCAATAAATGGCCTGACAATTTTGAATATCTGGACAAAATCGGAACAACGGAAATCGAATGGGGGGACAGAAGCACAGATCCCAATGAGAAAGCCGCTCATTATGTGGATGCGAACAGTCTTTATGAAAACTATGTCCAGAAACCGAGCCATAAAAAGCATGTGGACAGCTATTACCGCCTTATGGACATTGCGCTCCGTGTGACAAATAAAGATAGAATCGATATTCTTTATGACACAATTGACCATTATAACAAAACCGCGGTAAATACTCATTCTCTCACAGGTCTGGCCAGATATTATATCGATAACAGAAGGCTTGACAGGGCAAAGCTGGTTTTTGAAAAAATGATACCGACAAAGCCGCAATACGATGAAGCTTATTATGAGTATGCCCGCTTCCTGACCATCAATCTGGATTTTTACAGGGCAATTCAGGCCATCTCAAATTCCATTATTCTTAACAGCAGGAACGGTAAAGCATACAATCTGCTCGGCGAGATTTATTATGTGACAGCCAGCATATCCAATACAAATGTTATCATCAATGCCATCAAGCAGTTTGAAAATTCCATTCAGTTCAGTCCGAATTATTATAAGCCCTTTGCCAATCTCGGCCATATATATTTCTATAACAAATTAAATTTTGACCGTCCGGAAGAAGCGCTTAAAAAAGCCTTTGATTATTATAAAACCGCCCTGATACTTCTGGAAAAGGACAAAACCGATGAACTTCTTTCCTACAACATAGGCTGGCTGTATTATAAATACGGGGAATACACCAACGCTTATAATGAATTCGGTAAAATTTATGTTGATGATCCTCATAACCCGGTTTTATCTTACAACATAGGCAATATTTATTTTTATTGGAAAAATTACAGCTTTGCCCTTATAGAATTTGATAAAGCCATCGAATATTACCAGACTATAGCCGATAAAATCGGCTACATAAACCCGGAATTGGACAGGCATAAGGAAATCTATACTCAGCTTGCCAGATGCTATAATAACCGCGGCGTGACTTATGCCATTATGGCAAAAAAATATAAGAATGAAGCGACGCAATTCGACCAGAATGCCCTGCTGGATTTTTACCGGGCCAAAGACAACGCGAATAAAATAAATTCCATCTATAACTTCGCGGAATACAACATCAAATTCATGATTAACAGAAGCATAAAAAAGAAAGTGCCCGCTCTTGACAATGAACTTGTCAAACGCACCACCCTGCAGAGGTTTATCGAAGAATTCAAGCAAAAAATGATCACGAACATCTGAATTGATCTATGAATAAAATTGATAAAACATTATTTTATGATATTATTTTTCTTTTCCTCATAGGTATTATTTTTGTTTACAGTTCCAGTTATTATATCGCCCAGAAATACACCCGGAATCCCTATTATTTTTCGGTCCGGCAGATTCTATGGTCTTCAGTATCATTCCTTTTTCTGCTCTTTTTTGCGCGTTTTGATTATCATAACTTAAAAAAATATGTCAAGCCGATGGTTTTTATTACCGTTATTCTTTTACTTATTGTATTTATCCCCGGAATAGGAAGGGAAAGCGGCGGCGCAAGGCGCTGGATTGACTTCAGACTTTTCTCTTTCAACCCGTCAGAACTGGCAAAATTGACCATTCTTATCTACCTGGCTTATATCCTGACAAAAAAGCAGTCAAAACTCGAAAACTTCACTTTCGGACTTTTACCGCCTTTACTTCTTGTTGCCGCAATTTTCTTCATCATTCTGATGCAGTCCAATTTCTCCACAGCGGCCCTGCTCCTGCTGGTCGCTTTTTTTGTTTTTTTTGCCGGGGGAGCGTCCCTCAGACATATATTTTCAATAATCATTATGAGCCTTCCCGTTCTTATTACCTTTATTATTCAGGTTTCTTATAGAAAGATACGCATTCTTTCTTTTATAAATCCCTGGAGCGATATGACCGGAAACGGGTACCATATCATTCAATCATTAAAATGTTTCGCGGAAGGCGGACTTTTTGGCGTCGGACTGGGAAACAGCATTCAGAAGATGGGCAGGCTTCCGACCCCTCATACTGATTTTATCTTTTCAATTATTTCCGAGGAAACGGGGATTATCGGCGCGCTTCTTATCGGGCTTCTTTATCTCATATTTTTTATTAAAGGGACCCTGACAGCAAAAAAATGCCCGGATAAATTCGGCCAGCTCCTTGCCTATGGAATAACAATGCTGATTACCACTCACGCTTTCCTGAATATGGGCATAGCGGCCGGCATCTTTCCGCCTACCGGCGTTTCTCTTCCCTTCATCAGTTACGGAGGTTCTTCAATACTCATAATGGCCGTTTCCTGCGGGATTTTACTCAATATTGCCCGTCAGAACCCGGCCGTAACAAACCCTGTCCCTATCCGGAAGGAAATTGAAACGCTCATAGATGATAGTCTGTAATTCAGTACATTTCTAAAAATCGGCAAAATTCTCGATAACAGAGAACATCTGTCACTGATTTTTTAATATTTCATTCAGTTCCGAACTTTACAGCGGAATTTCCGAACCAAATAGATTTTTGGGCCTGCCTTTGAGATATTTTCATTTTTTTCTGTCTTGAGAAAAATAATGCCCGAAATTCGCGAATTTATGCTATATATTTATATATAAATAATAATATTTTAAATCTTTTACATTTTTTATAATTCTTTTATAATAATAGAGGGAAAAAGGATTTTGTTTTTTCTTAGGAGGAGGGATTTATGAAAATAGCGGATATTTTAACGGAAAAAACGGCTTTAGAGAACCTGGCTTATAAAAAGAAAGCGGCCCGGAACACGCTTATATCGGAAGACTCAAATCAAAATTCAAATCTCAAGGATATTTTTAATTCAGACAAGAAAATCTCTGCGGATATAACTAAGATCAATCAGCTAGAAAAGAGCTATTTAAAAGACAATCTCAGCTTGAACGGGCTTTTTGAACTCCAGAATAAAGTCAATGCCTTTGAAAGCAGCGCCGGCATTTCTTCGCCGGATTATAATCAATTATCTCATGAACTGAGCGCGATTGTCAATTCCACAAAATATAACGGTGAGAACATCATCAGCTACCTCAGCACGAATATTCAGGACAGGAAATCCCTGTATACCTTTAAATCCAATTTAGACGCTGAAATTACCAATACTCAAACCAAGCTGGCCGACGAAAGAAAGAACCTGGCGCAATACCTTGTTAAGCAGGAAAACCTTGAAGTGGCCCGTGATTTTTCTTCCGATAAAACTGTTCGGGACATAACACAGGCATTGAATAAGAACAACAGCCGTTCTCTCTTCAAAGAAATGTCTAATGTCAGTTCACTGCTTGGGTTGGAAAAATAAAAGGGGTAAACTACACTCGAGCCTAATATAAGGGAGCTTTTGTGTATAATATTAATTCTTTCTATTCAGGCAATAAAGAAGAAGGTTCAGTGCTCATAACGGCTGAAATCGGGATAAATCATCAAGGAAATCCCGATTTTGCCAGACGTCTTATCGAAGCGGCCAAAAAAAGCGGCGCGGATGCCGTTAAATTTCAGATCTACAAAACAGAAAATTTTTATAACAGATCCCTTGCCCCTGATGCATTCGAACTCTTTAAAAGCTTTGAAATGAGCTATGATGATTTTTATAAATTAAATGAGTTCAGCCGGTCGCTTGATATCCTGTTTTACGCCACGCCTCTCGATCCCGATTCTCTTGATTTTCTTGAGAGCATCCAGTCCCCGATCATTAAAGTGGCCAGCTCTGATATAACAAACGAACCTTTTCTCTTCAGCATTTCCCAAAAAGCTAAAGCAAGGAAATTCCTGACTATTCTATCCACAGGTTTTGTCGGCTTGAATAAAATTAAAAAAGCTGTCCGGTTCTTCCGGTCACCTCTGGCCCTGTTGTACTGTGTTTCAAAATACCCGGCCTTTCCTGAGGATATGGATTTAAATTTCATCAAAGCATTAAAAAAAAGCTTTAATTTACCCGTCGGTTTTTCCGATCATTCATCCGGCATTGTTCTTTCACTCGGAGCCGCGGCGCTGGAAGCAAAACTCATTGAACGCCATTTTACGACGGATAATTCCTTAAAAGGAGCGGACCATTCCATTTCGCTTAATCCGGAGGTCTTTAGGGAAATGGTCCAAAGTATCAGAACTTTAGAAAAAACCCTTGGGTCTGGTATTAAAAAAATCACCCAGTTTGAAAAAGATATATCCTTCAATTCCATGCGGAGTATGTACGCGGCAAAGGAAATATCAAAAAATGAAAAAATCAAAAAGAGCGATATATTACTTCTACGGCCCGGGAACGGCGTTTTATTAAATGATTATAATAAAACCATCAACATAAAAGCGAAGAGGCGCATTGGAATATATGAAAAAATTTAGCATTCCCATAAAAAATGCTAATGAAGATTTTATCTTAACTAATAATCTCTGGCTGACAATTAATGATAAAAAAAGCAACTATTCAATTATTAAAAAAGACAACATTTCCGAACTCTTTATCGGATTAACTCTCAACACCAATACTTCTATGGATATCACCTTACCGTCAGACAATCTGGAAAATCTATATACCAGAATGTCTGACGGAATACCGCAGGCTTCTTTTTTATATATGAATTCAGATGAAAACCGCCTCCTCTGCAGCTCTCCTCTTGATGCTCATTTCCTTCTTTTTAAACACGAACAAAAATCCATAGTCAACTTAAATAAAGAAAACTCCCGGGTTAATAATGATGAAGACGATGTTCTTATCGTATTCAGCCGGGAAATATCACCGCATGATATGGAGAATATACAAAATTTAATCCAAAAGAAAAAGTGTTTAACTTATAATCTGATTAAAAACATTTCCTCTCTATTCGAAACTGCCAAACATAATACTATTCCCCTTATTATAATAGAAAAATCACCGCATTCCGCTCATACATTTTCAATTAAATCTTCACTCAAGACTATTAACATGACAATCGACATGATAAAAAACAAAGTGCTCCAATATCACTCTAAAAAAATATGGCAAATTGAAACTGTTCTTCATGAGGCCCTTGTTAACGCCATTACATATGGAAATGAACTGGATTCAAATAAATTGGTGCTCATGAGCTATGAAATCGGGACAAAAGGCCTCCGTATCATCATCAAGGACTGCGGGGACGGGTTTGATGTCAATAATATATCTGTTCCAGTGGGCGTCGAAGCTTTAGAAAGAATTTCCGGCAGAGGGATTTATATCATGAAGAAATTCTCTGATGCCATTTTCTATAACCAGCAGGGAAATGAATTGATACTTTTTTTCAGCTTTGTTTAAATCTGAAAAAACTGAAAATCTCTCAAAAAATTTTTCGGTTTAGGATTGAGAATTCATATTATTCTTTGATTATTTTATGACTTTATGTTAAAATCTTCATAATTCAATATGGAGGTGGTTATGGCTGTTGTTATTGATCAGGAAACCTGTATCGGCTGCGGCGTTTGCGAAAGCGTATATCCCGATCTCTTCGAAATGACCGGTGATGGAAAAGCCGCAGTTAAGAATCTATCCGCATATGACAAAGCTCTGGCGCAGGACGCTGCTAATCAATGCCCTGTAAACTGCATCACTATCAGCTAGAATAAAAAACCGGCCATCTATTAACTGATGTCCGGTTTTCATTTAATAGAGGGAGGAAATATATGACTTTTAAAGTTCTTGTTACAGACAAACTGGATAAGGAAGGCGTAGAGCTGTTGAAATCCTATAAAGACCTGGAAGTAATAGAAAAGGAAACATTAAAAGGCGATGCGCTGAAAGCTGAGCTGAAAGGTTATGATGCCATTATTGTCCGCAGCGACACAAAATTAACTAAAGATGTCCTGCAGGCTTCTGAAGGTTTAAAAGTCATATCAAGAGCGGGCGTCGGCGTTGATAATATTGATGTGCCGACTGCCACAGAAAAAGGCATTGTCGTGATGAACGCCCCGATGGGGAATACGATCTCGACAGCCGAATATACATTCGCGATGATGATTTCCCTTGCCAGAAAGATCCCTTTTGCCCACCTCAAAACAGCTATGCAGAAGGAATGGGATAGAAAAAGCTTTAAAGGAGTCGAGCTCCTTGGAAAAAAGCTCGGTATTATCGGATTAGGCAGAATCGGAACGGAAGTGGCGAAAAGAGCCCGGGCCTTTGAAATGAAGATTCTTGCCTATGATCCCTTTGTTTCTGAAGAATTCGCCGCGCAGATGGGCATAGAGCTGTGCACGCTGGAAAAAATCTATAAAGAAAGCGATTTTATCACGATCCATACTCCCCTGACAGAGCAGACAAAAGGAATGATCGGCAAAAAAGAAATAGAGACAATGAAGAAATCCGTGCGGCTTATTAACTGCGCACGCGGCGGGATTATTGATGAGACAGCCCTCGCGGAAGCTTTAAAATCAGGAAGGGTCGCGGGAGCGGCAATAGACGTTTACTCAAAAGAACCCCCCCTCGATCCGCTGAATCCGCTTTTTGAAGCTCCCAATTGTATTTTAAATCCCCATCTCGGCGCCTCAACTTCCGAAGCGCAGTTTAATGTCGCTGTCGAAAGCGCCCAGACTGTGGCAAATTTCCTGCTTCATGGAATGGTGGTCAATGCGGTCAATATGCCCTCAATCAGCAAGGAAGAATTTGAAAATTTGAAAGGTTATATTATTTTATCTGAAAAAATGGGCTCAATGATATCCCAGTGTATTGAAGGGCAGATTGAGGAAGTGACCATGACCGCCGCCGGCGATATAAAAGAAAAAGATCTGTCGCTTATCACAAGAGCGGCTTTAAAAGGCCTCTTTCAGAATTTTCTGGGCGACACAGTCAATTATGTTAATTCAACGGCAACTGCCAAATCACGGGGTATAAAGGTCAGACAGGAAAATGATGAGATTGAAACCGAATACTCAAATCTTCTTTCAATTACGATTAAAAGCGATAAAGAAACCATGAACCTCTGGGGAACTGTTTATTCAGGAAATCATGGAAAGATAGTGAAATTTAACAATTATTTCTTTGAAATAAACCCGAAGGGAACGCTGATTGTTCTGACAAATGAGGATAAGCCCGGCGTTATCGGAAAAATCGGCACAATCATGGGCGAAAACAAGATCAACATCGCCAGCATGCATGTTTCAAGAAACAGTACAGACGGCATTGCCCTGACAATTCTGAATATTGATTCTGCTATTAAAGAAGAAATTTTAAAACTCCTGCAGAAGGTCCCGGAAATCACTAAACTGAAAATCATTAAATTATAATCCGTTCAAGGAATGAAAAAGAGGCCGGTATGAATACAACTTCAATGAAGGAATTGATTAAGCAGGAAAAGCTTGTTCCGATCCTGCGGACCAACTCGCCGGAAGTTGTTTTACCCATAGCTCAATCGGTTGTGGATGCCGGCTGCTGCATTCTTGAATATACAATGACAATTCATGGAATCATCAAGGAAATAGGGAAAGTCAAATCAAAATACCCTGATCTCATCATCGGGCTGGGAACAGTATTGGAGAAGAAAGACGCCGAAGAAGCCATTCAAAACGGCGTCGATTTTATAGTCAGCCCGATCCTCAATTACGATATTGTAGATGTTGTGAAATCGAAGGACAAAATGATCATGCTCTCGGGGTTCACCCCTACGGAGATATATAACGCCTATAAAGCCGGCTCCGATATCATAAAGCTTTTTCCCGCCAGCGAAATGGCGCCGACTTTCATACAAAAACTCAAAGGGCCTTTCCCCTTTATCGAAGTATTCCCGACCGGAGGTCTGGACTTGATATCAGCCATCCAGTTCCTTTCTTACGGCGCTATCGCGGTTGGAATGGGCAATACAGTATTTAAAACTGAATTGATAAAAAACAAGAACTTTCAAGAAATAACCTGTCTGTTAAAGAATGCCTATCATAGAATAAAAAACATGGAAATATGATTTGATTATTTCTGAATCCGCCCTTTGGCAGATAAATTCAGAATATAATCTTCCCGCTATTGACTTTCAACTTCTGCTTTAGCATAATAATATAGTTTAATTTTCTTTCAGGATTGTTACAAAAGCTTTGATTTTTGGAACAGGCTGTAATTTTTATAAAAAGGGTTTTTATGGCAAAAAAAATGAAGATCGGTATCCTGACATCAGGCGGGGATTGCCCGGGGCTCAATGCCGCTATCCGCGGCGTCGGAAAAACAGCCCTGCTCAATCATGGAATGAGTGTCATAGGCATTACATCCGGATTCCACGGACTTATCTATAACGAGACCGTCGAGCTTGATGAAAGGAAACTCTCGGGTATATTAACTGTCGGAGGAACAATCCTCGGCACATCGAGGGAAAAACCCTTTAAAACAACTGACTCAAAGGAAGCTTTAAACAAACCGGAGACCATCAAGAAAAATTATGATCTGCTCGGCCTTGACTGCCTGGTCTGCATCGGAGGCAATGGAACGCAAAAAACCGCTTATAAGCTGTCAAAAGAGGGTTTAAATATTATTGGAGTCCCGAAAACAATTGATAACGATGTCTGGGGCACTGATTTCTCGTTCGGCTTTGATTCGGCGATGTGCATAGCCACGGAAGCGCTGGATAGACTGCATACGACAGCCAATTCGCATAAAAGAATCATGGTAATGGAAGTAATGGGCCATCATGCCGGCTGGCTTGCACTCTACTCCGGGATCTCCGGAGGCGGCGATGTGATCCTCATACCGGAAATCGAGTATGATATTCAGATCATTGCAAAATACCTGGAAAAAAGAGCTGCCACGGGAAAACCTTACTCGATCGTAGTTGTAGCGGAGGGGGTTTCCATTCCGGATACCGCTGTCTACAAAGACCAGAAAGGGGAATGTTTTTTCAGGACATCCCCCTGCGGCTACATCGCCCGTAAAATTGAAAGCATGACAGGATTGGAAACCAGAGAAACTATTTTAGGTTATATTCAGAGGGGCGGCACGCCCTCGCCCCGGGACAGGATATTGGCCACACGTCTTGGCACTCATGCGGCGGAACTGATCGCCAGGAAAAAATATAACCGTATGGTAGCGCTGAATGGCATGGATATTACATCTGTACCGCTGGAAGATGTGGCCGGTAAAATTAAAACAGTCCCTCTTGATGATCCGCTGATCAAAGAAGCCCGCCTGATCGATACCTGCTTCGGGGATAAGCTGTAAAATAACACCCTGAAACACCAACTAAATAGGTTTTTTCCCGCGAATCACGCGAATCTGGTCAAATTTATATTTGTTATTATGAGCAGGTTTTACAACGAACACAAATTAATCTCATTCTTACCTATTCGTGTCTATTAGCTTCATTAGCGGGTATTTTCCCATTTCGTGTCCATCCGCCTGGAATTAGAGGAATATTTGGCAGGTTTTTTATTTTCGGTTTAAGTTTTCGCTTTTTTAAAAATATAAATCGAAGTGATCGCGAGAAATACCGTGCCCATTAATGCCCCCATTTCCGGTGTAATATTTCCTTTGCCGGCCAGCGAAATACCTATTGAGAAAAAGAGGTAATACACAACAAAAAGGGCCATGCTGAGCATCAGATTAATGATAAAGGAATATTTTCTGCGGGACATATCCACGATCCCGATCCCGGCCAGCACAACAAATATTATGCCCAGAGGATAGGTGAAATTCGACAGATACCTGGCCTTCTGTTCTTTATAATCCTGTTTAGACTTAACAAGCTTTTCAATATACCTGGCCCCTTCCTCATATGTCATCGCGTCTATCGCATACCAGACCCTTTCAAAATAATAGGGGGGATCCGAAATGAAATCAAACGTTTCGTTTGTAAAAGCCCTGACAATAAAGCTTTCTCCCGCATTTTCTATAGTCCTGATAATACCATGTTCAAAAATCCATTTTCTTGCATTTAAATCCCATATGGCTTTATTCGCATCAATCCGTAAAGATATGTTGACATTTTCCGGATAGACAAGGTTCCTTTTTTTTGTCAGTTCTTCCGCATTGGTTATAAGCCACATATTCTGGTTAGAAATGTATTCCTCTGCTTTTCTATCATTATTATCATTTTTTAAACGGATAATTGTAATATTTTCCATCTCGCTTGATACAGCATGATAATACCCGACAATATAGATCAGATTATTCGAGCCGAATACTGAGAAATTTTGATTGTCCTTCAAGGATACAAGGGCTTTCTGATCCACTTTATGGAATATAATCTGGTTTAGAATGTTTTTTTTCTGATTTGCAGGAAAGATAATTGCATTTTGAAAATATAAAATCATGAATAAACAATAAATTACAGTAAAAAGCAAGGGATAAAAGCTGATCCTGTAAATACTTGTGCCGGTGCTGACAATAGCTGTTAATTCTTTAAATTGGGCCATTCTGCTTAAGACATAGACAGTAGCGAATAAAAAGGAAAAAGGCTGCAAAATACAGGTCCAGTAAACACCGTAAAAAAAATAATATTGAAATATAAGAAAAACATCCGTCCCGGGCGGAAGCCATCTTAATTCGGTAAAAATCTGGGTCAGAATATAAATGGAGATGAAAAAGAACAATGAAACTATAAAAGATGAAACGAATACAGTGAGGATATAACGGTCTAATACAGTGAAGCGATAATATTTCATTTTCTCTTTTATCTTATCAAGCATAGCCGGGAAATCTATTGTTATCATCTCCGGGATTTTTATATCCATAATTGCTATTCCCTTATTTTTATAAAGAGGAGAATGAGACCGGCGGAAACAAATATTATATTGGGGATCCATTCAGTTACAGGCGGCAGTATTTGTTTCAAAATCAAATTCTCAGTTCCGACTTTCATCCCGTAGAAGAGGAGCATAATAATAATACTGAGCCCAAGCCCTTCATTTCTTCCGCTTCTTGCGGAAAACATACCGAGTGAAAGGCTGATGAGAGCGAAACCAAGCGACGCGATCGGCAGGGCGAATTTTTCATAAAGTTTCATAATGTAATAATTAGGAAGATTTTTTCTGTAATTTGAGATGTTTTTGTCAATAACATCTAATTCGGATTTGTATGTTTTTAATTTTTCCTCAAATTCTTTGCTCTTTTGAAGTATTTCTTCTTTTGATAATTTAACCGTATCCAGAGAATATTTCTTTTTAAAATCTTCTACATCCTTTAAAAGCTTATCTTTATCCTTTATATAGGTATCGATCTGGTTGAGAGAACTTTTTGACTGTGAGGCTATTTCCACGGCCAATTCCTTGAAAGTCATCGTATCCGGACCTTTAGTATAATATTCCTTCGGCAGACTCAGATAAGTATGTATTGAAAGAAACCTGAAAGAGGCCAGAAAAAACTTTTCATCTTCCTTATCTCCTCCCAATTTTGACTTGATCACTTCCGAAATACTGCCGTTCATAAACTTAAAAATATAGTGTTCCGGGTTTTCGGGATCAGTAAAAATCCTGCCCTTTTCAGCCTCTATGGTTTTCCTTCCGTTAATGTCAATTATATGCACATTATAAAGTACATCCATATTATTTTCTATTGTGTTTTTTTCATAAACTATTTTATATCCGCCGATCTCAACAAATTTATTTTCCTTCAATTCAACGGCCGGTTTTTGAGCGATCAATTTAGCTCTCAGTTTAATGTAAGTAAGGTTGCTGGGAACTACTACTTTATCCATAAAAACAAAGGAAAAGAGAGTGATGATAATACCCACGACCAGGCCCGGCCTTATAATCCTCATTGTTGAAATACCGCAGGACTTCATCGCAGTAATTTCGCTGTCCTGTGAAAAACGGCCCAGAGTGAGCAGATAGGCCGGCAGTATGCCGAACGGTATGGTTAAGGATAAGATAAAAGGGACCTCATTAATAAGAAGCATGAATACCTGCCCCAGGGGAACATTGTATTCAATATAAAACCGGATAAGAAAAAACAGTTCATTCAGCATCATTAGAATAGTGAAAAAGACCAGCCCGAACAAATAATTCGGCATAAGTTCTTGATAAAAATAATTATCTATTTTAGAAAAAAAGAGGCGCTTTAATGTTTTTCGAAGCTTTTCCAAGCCAATTCCCCCGTTATTTAATTCGCAATATGCTTAAAAATAGACATAATAATATAGACAATGCTTATGACTAAAGTAAAGAGTGAAAACAAAAACGGCGTGAAATAAAGAACTACTGATCCGAAATTACTTATTACGGAACAAAGCGCTATCGCTTTTATTTTTAATATTATATTGAATACTGTAACGATAAGGATAATCAGCCCGTAAATAATTGTAAAAACAGATGGAAAATAAGAAAAAATAATTGAAAGAGGCAGTAAGACGACAAAAATAAAATCAGATGTCAGAAAAAGCCCGATCAATTCCCTTAATTCCGTTTTTTTATTGGATAATGTAAGTAAAAAATAATAGATCGCCAGCGAGATAAAATATAAAAGATATATTATCAGGAGATAAAAAAATATATCAATCATAATACCTGACAAACTATTCCCGGCAGTATTTACCGATAACTTGTTGGACAGCAGCAGACAGACATTCCCCAGGAGGGATATCCAGAAAGAAAAAACAAGAATCTTTTTGTTTTCTTCGCTTTTGATTCCTTCCAGCATTTCTCTTAAGGTCTTAAAAGGATGAAAAAACAGCCTGGGTAAATAAGCCAAATAATTATAGAAATCCATAATGCACCTGCCTAATATGTATAAAGATAAAATACCGGGCAATTATTATTGTCCAGCTCTTCAATGGGAGTCTTGATAATGCTGACCTTCTGAGTCCTGAGAGCTATATCAGATAAAGAACCAAGGTATTTGAATATATTATTAATATCCGCTTTCAGTTCGACTACATTCGGCGTACCGCTTATCTTTGCCTTTTCCGCTGTAATCCTGACAGTGTCTTCAAAATCGCCCAGTTCATCTACAAGCTTGTATTTTAGCGCCTGCCTTCCTGTAAAAATCCTGCCGTCCGCAATAGGAGCAAGCTTTTCAGAAGATATTTTTCTTCCCTTCGATACGGCCTGAAAAAACTGGCCGTAAGCGTCCATAATCAGCTGGGTCATGATTTCCCGCTCCTCGTCGGTCATTTTTCTATAGCTGGACATCATATCCTTGTTCTTTCCGCTTTTAATGACATTATATCCAATCCCTATCTTTTTAAACAATTCAGACAGATCAAGGCCCGCTGAAATGACGCCTATGCTGCCGACAATGCTTCCCGGGTTTGCAACAATATAATCAGCGGCGCTTGAAATATAATAAGCTCCTGAAGCCGCAAGGTCGCCAACCGATACTGTCACCACCTTCCCTTTTTCCCTCAAGCGCCTGATCTCATTATAAACTTCCTGGGTAGCCGCCACTGTCCCGCCGGGTGAATCGATCCTTAAAATCACCGCTTTGACATTGGGATTATATTCAATAGATTTCAGCAAGTCCACCCAGTATATAGCCCCGCTTCTCCTTATACCGAAATAATCGCTTTCATCACCGTAAGAAATAGGCGAAAAAATATTCAGAACGGCAATTGTATCCGCCTGGTAAAGAGAGGCGCCGATCAAACCGCGCTTCTTGTCTTTATTAAATAATACGCCCTCTTTTCTATCTTTATCTGAAGGGCCTATAACAAGTATCAGGACGCCTATTACAATTGAAATGAGCAAAAGACCCATTAAAATTCTTCCGCTTGTTTTTGTTCCTGTCATAACATACTCCTATTTTTTGAAGAGTGTCTGCTTCGTTGTTTTATTATACAGCTTGAGGTATTTATTCAAATCTCTCATAAAATACTGGTCTTTAAAAATGTCTTTGAATGAATAATTTTCAATTTCTTTTGAAAAATCGCCTTCGGTATCGTTAATTTTTTCGCCCACGGTTTTCTGCCAGTTATCATTATTAAATTCAAAACCGGCCAGTTTTATAACTGTGTTTTTACCATACTTTCCTATCAGATAACGCGTAAATTCCTCAGATTCGGGTATGATAACAATTCTTGTGAATATGTTTTCAAGCTCGCTTAAATTAAAATACCTTTCTTCCCTTGAATAAAATTCCTGGATTGACACGAATGTAATCTCTTTTAACAGATAATTGACCGTATAGGCATACACCTGCCGCAAATCATCGTCTGATAACTGATATTTCATCAGCACATCATCAATTTCTTTAATTTTAAAAATCTGACTGAATTCATTCGTCAAAGGTCCATTTTGAAGATTTTTATTATTTTTTAGATCTTTTATTAGATCCGCCCATTCTATTTCAATGACCCCGTATTTCAACAGTTCATTTTTCCAATCGGCAAACAGATAAGTCCCTATTGTATAAAAAAAACTGTAATAATCAGAGTTAAACGGTACCCGGAGAGTATTTATCTCTTTTTGATTGACATAAGGATAAAACCGCAGAAGGGTACTGTCAATAAACGGTACGAGCTTCAAAGCGTTTTCTTTATCTCCGGAATAAGCGACCTCCAATATCGGCATTGAACTCTCATCCCGGCAAACAATGATTTTTTGATTTCCGCTGACATTATCCTTCTCAATATTGAAGCTGTTGCGGGAACAGGCGAAGAAAAAAGCACATAAAAGAAATAAAACAATCCGTTTTTTCATTTCCTGTTTCCTCACTGGTTTTAATACATAATCATTTTAAAACGGTTTTTGAATTATATCAAATCCTTTCTTTAGTTAATATCCCTCATCAGTTTGTTTGTTTCCAGGGTAGGGCCGGACAAACTTGTGAGGGATAAAAGGAATAAGCTGAAATTGGTTAAATATTTTATACATAAGCAATTGTATAACTTTGCTTCTTTGTTTCGGCATATTTTATTATTTAAAATTATTACTGGACTTTTAGGCATATCGTAATTAAAATGTATATTATAATCTAAATTCAGGAGCTTCAAATGAAGAATAATGCCTCCATTATACCTCAGGTAATTAGATATCACCCTCTGGTCGGGTTAGAGCTTATGAAAGGTTTTTCCTCTTTAAATAGAGCCCGTTTTATCGACTACCGCTTCGGCAATGGAAAATCCAGCGTCATTCCCCTCATCACTTTTAAGATCACCCCGCTCTGCAACCTTCATTGCGTTATGTGCGGGCAGAACGGCGTGAAAGGAACTCTCAAAGACAGGGCCTCAAAAGAAGCCGAAACCCTTGTCTCTTTGGAAAGATACAAAAAATTAACCGACGAAGTCGCCGGAAAAACCAATGTGTTTTATATGTGGGGCGGCGAACCGTTTTTGTACCCGGACTTTATGGACCTTGCGGAATATATGGCGAAAAAAGTCCTCTTTACGGTTAATACAAACGGGACCCACCTTGTCGACAATGCCGAAAGGATCGTGCGTGATAAATGGCACGGCATATTTATTTCACTTGACGCTTTTGAGGATGTCAACGACACAATCCGGGGCAAAGGGAATTATCAGAAAGTCATAAACGGTATTGAGGCCATTAACAGGGAAAAGGAAAAACAAAAAGCCACCATGCCGTACATGGTCATTGTGACAACAGTCAGCAATCTGAACTATAAATACCTGGACAAACTGGCGGCGGCGCTCGCCAATAAAGGCCTTGCATGGCATATCATCAACCTGGGGACCTATATTACCGAAGACATAGGTGAAGAGCAGAAAAAATGGTTGAAAGAAAAATTAGGGATTGATCCTGTATACTGGAAGGGATTTACCAGCGGCTATAATGAAGGCATTAACGGCAATGAATTCTCCAGAATCCTGGACAAGGTCCACAGCTATAAAAACGGCTATCCTATTATTACCGTTCCTGTCATAAAACCGAATAAGATTGGTATTTACTATTCCGACCTGAAGACCATCGTCAATGACCGCTGTTCGGCGCCATGGTTTTCCGTTAATATAAATTATAACGGGGATGTGCATTTCTGCGCGGATTATCCGGATTATATAGTCGGCAATATTAAAAATGACTCCCTGATGAATATTTATAATAATGAAAAAGCCGTCAAATTTAGAAAGGCTTTGAAAAAGAGCCCCTATGGTCTCTTCCCTGCCTGCAACCGCTGTTATCAGCTGATGCTCTGCGGCCGGAAAAGAGGCAAATTCGCTAAGGCTTCTTA
Organism: uncultured Spirochaetota bacterium; assembly: GCA_963835575.1. Classification (GTDB taxonomy): domain Bacteria; phylum Spirochaetota; class Brevinematia; order Brevinematales; family JAOACQ01; genus CAVYGN01. Next base: position 1,578,606 of record CAWIGG010000002.1, read on the forward strand.
TGCCCGCCAGTAAGAAGCTTAAAAAAGAAATGAATGATCCAGGCCGCAAATACAGGCGGTATAAGTCTGCCTATATAATATAATAAGCGGTACTGAAATCCGGCTGTAATAAAAGCCCTTTTCCTGAACAACCCTTTTAATCCTATGCGCGCGATCTTTTCGGCTGTCATTCCGCTCTTCTCTGAGAATTTTTTGAACGCGGCGCTTGTAATCCCGGCGTTTTTATCAAAATTAGTTTTGACAAAGCCCGGCAGGAGGCATGTCACTTCGACATGATCTTTTCTCAGTTCCCTTCGTAATGCTATTGTATAATTAAAAACATATGTCTTGCCGGCCGCGTAGGATGAAAAGAACGGCGCCGGGTAAAAACCTATACATGAGCCGACGTTCAATATCCAGCCGGATTTTCTTTTCCGCATCGATTGACCGAAAAAACTTGAAAGCGCAGTCAGGGCCTGGATATTCAGATTAAGCATAGCTTCGACAACCTGAGGATTGGAGCCGGCGCTTTCCCCGAATAATCCGGACCCGGCGTTATTAATTAAAACATCAATATTGATTTTCTTTTTATTGCAGTCCGAATAGAGTTTTTCAGCCGCTGCCGGCTTTGAAAGGTCATAAGGCAATAGTGAAATCTCCACTCTGTTTTCCTCTGAAAGCTCTCTCTTGATTCTCCGCAGTTTTTCTTTGTTCCGGCTAACTAAAACCAGGTTGTAATTCCTTTGGGCCAGTAATTTCGCGAATTCATAACCGATCCCTGAGGAAGCCCCGGTTACAAGGGCCGTTAATCTTTTCTGCATCACCGGTTGTCCAGCATCGCGGTCAGTTCCGCTTCCGCGGCCAGTTCTCCATTGACCCTGGCATATCCTTTAAACCTGGCAAGCTTTGTCGACAATTTTAAAACCTCAATTTCGTAATCCAGCCTGTCTCCCGGCATAACCGGCCTTCTGAATTTGGCTTTATCGATCATCATAAAAAGGATTATCTTATCCTTAATGCTTCCTGCTTCCCTTTCCTGCAGTTTTAAAGCGATAAAACCGGAGCACTGGGCCATTCCTTCTATTATTAAAACTCCGGGCATAATAGGTTTCCCGGGAAAATGTCCCTGAAAAAATTCCTCATTCATTGTCACATTTTTATATCCCCTGCCGCCTGTTTCCGTAATTTCCGTCACTTTATCAAGCAGCAGGAATGGATAACGGTGAGGGAGATACTTGCTGATCTCAATAACATCATAAACCTTGTTTACTTCAGGTGATGGCATAAATTACTCCTCATTTTATTATCACTGTTATTATTTGCGATTATATCATTAAAATTAAAATGATTACGGAATTAAATTATTTCCGTACTTAAGGGGCATCTTTTCTATTTTATAACAATTGGTTCCAGGATTTAACTTCAATGCTCTCTTCTATTTTTTTGACAAGACCGGAAATGATATTACCGAAACCGGCCTCAACCGCCTCGGTCACACCCTGTTTTTTTAAAAAACGGATTGAGTCAGACCAGAGGACCGGGCTTTTCATCTGCCTGACAAGAAGGTCCCTGACATTCGTTTCATCCTCAAATAAAGCCGTGACATTCGATACAACTTTACATTGAGGTTTATTAAAGGGAATATTTTCAATAAACCGGCCGAACTCTTCGGCTGCTTTTACCATTAATTCTGAATGAAAAGCCCCGCTCACAGCAAGCTTCAGCACTCTTTTTGCCCCGGCTTCTTTCAGTCTCGGTTCTGCAAGATCTATTCCCTCTTTCAAGCCGGATATCACAACCTGACCGGGACTGTTGTAATTGACAGGCTCCACATATTTTTCCTTAGAAACTTCCCAGCATATCTGTCTGACTTTTTCGTCTTCAAGGCCGAGAACCGCGGCCATCCCGCCTTTTCCTTCAGGATCCGTGGCGGCCATCAGTTCCCCTCTTTTCCGGACAACCACAAGGGCGTCTTCAAAAGAAAGCATTCCGGCAGCCAATAACGCCGAAAATTCACCGAGCGAGTGCCCCGCGGCGAAGTCGGGTTTCAGTCCTTTATTAAATAGAAGCGTCGCCGCTATATGGCTGTATGTTAATATCGCGGGCTGGGCATTCTGCGTCTTAGTTAATTCCTCTTCAGGACCCTCAAAAGACATGTTGGATAATGAAAATTTCAATATTTCATCCGCTTTTTTATAAATTTCATCGGCGGCCGCAAATTCCTCGACAAGGTCTTTCCCCATGCCTAATTTTTGTGATCCCTGCCCGGGAAATAAAAATACCCTCATACATTACTCCTTAAAATTGAGGATAATAGGATAAAAGAAATAAGCCTGATTGTCAAATAAACAAACACCTCCGGGAAATTAATATGCTGTCTGATAAGAATAATTATTTTTTTTAATCATCGGAAGCATATATAGTTACATCGCCCTGTCTGTGGCCGGCTCCGGCCGCTTAAAACAGACTTTGATTCCATTTACTGAAGTTTATTAAAATACTTTTGCTGCATTTGTAAAGCTTCCTTTATTTTTTTTCCTTGATAAAAATTATAAAACCTCTTATAATTTCATTACGAGACCGGCATTAAGCAGGGGGGAAATTATGTACCTTCTCCGGGGCATACCTATTTCAAAAGGGATTGCGATCTGCAGTATACTAATCCGTTATGACGTTACAAAAATGATCCGTTTTTACAGGATTGATGAAGAAGGGGAAAAGGACAAGGAAATCTCCAAATACCGTAACGCAGCGGAGGAAACAAAAAAAGAAATCAACTTTCTCAAATCGAATAATAACAATCCTCTCAATATCGAAAATGAAAAGATCGTGGACTATTATGAAATGCTCATCAATGAGGATTTTTTCACAAAAAACGTTGTGGAAAGGATTAAGAGCGATTTCTACCCCGCTGACGTGGCCCTTGTCTATGAACTGGACCTTCTGAAAAAACAATTCGATAAACTGGAAGGCGATTATTTTCAAAGCCGTTTTCTGGATTTCAAGGTCCTTGCTGACAGGATTATCAGGAAAATGTACGGCGATATTGACCTCTTTTCCGTCAATGAGCCGGTCATTATTGTTGCCGAGGAAGTCTCTCCCGCCGAAGTACTGCATATTCCCAAAGAATTTGTCCGGGGTATAGCCACCGAATCCGGCAGCACGACTTCCCATGCCGCGATCATAGTGGAATCACTGGAAATACCTGCGGTTTTCGGCATCAAGGACATTCTCAATTATGTTAAAAAGAATGATAAGATAATCGTTGACGGATATAAAGGGATCGTCATTGTCAACCCGGATGAAGGAACGATTAATGACTACGTACACCTGCAGAACAGCTATAACCTCAAGGAAAAGGAAATATTCAGCGTTGTGAACCTCCCTTCCAAAACAATGGATGACGTAGATGTAAAGATCTACGCCAATGTATCCAACTCAATGGAACTGAATATCGCCCGCCGCCATGGCGCGGAGGGGATCGGCCTGCTCCGGACAGAACTGGTATTCATTGCCAATGAGAAATTCCTGAATGAAAACGAGCAGTTTGAACTTTATAAAGAATACCTCCTTCTTTTTCAGGATAAAGAAGTTGTGATCCGCACGCTTGACATGGGCGGCGATAAATTCATCGGCGACAAAAAGAACAAAGACCCCAATCCATTTCTGGGCTGGCGGTCCATCAGGGTGTTTTTAAAGGAAGTCGAGAAATTTAAACAGCAGCTCCGGGCAATCATCCGGGCAAGCGTGTTTAATGATAATATCAAAATCATGATTCCAATGATTTCCAGCGTTGATGAAGTCCGCCGTGTAAAGGAAATATTTGAGGAATGCGAAGAGGAAATAAAGGAAGAAGGCAAGCCCTTTAAGTACAATATCCCCATCGGTATCATGATCGAAATTCCATCGGCCGCCCTGCTCTCCAATGTGCTGGCAAAAGAGGTGGATTTTTTCAGCCTCGGCACGAACGATCTTGTCCAGTATACGCTTGCGGTTGACAGGAACAATCAGGTTGTCGCTGAATATTACCAGCCGCTGAACCCGGCCGTTCTTATGCTGATGCGCCTCACAGTCCGGAACGCGAACCTGAATCACAAACCTGTTTCTGTCTGCGGCGAAATAGCCAGGAACCCTTTATACATAAGGCTTCTCCTGGGGTTGGGCCTGAGAAACTTCAGCATTAATCCGACTTATATCCCGCTTGTAAAATCAATCATTTTAAAATCTAAAATCTCGGAAGCGAATGAGCTCTGGAAAACAGCCCGGAAAATGAGCACCGCGGCTGAAATTGAGGCGCTTCTGAAAGATGACCTGAAAAAGAATTTCCCGGATATTTACGAATCCTATTTCTATGATGAATAAGTGAAGGATAAGAAATGTTTTTATGAATAATAATGATACCGCTGTTCTTCTCCTTTCATGTCCCGATAAAAGAGGAATAGTGGCGGAAATTTCCAGTTTTATTTATCAATATAACGGAAATATCATTCATTCCGACCAGCATACAGACCATGAAAGCAATACTTTTTTTATGCGGATCGAATGGGAGCTTGAAGGCTTTCAGATAAAAAAAGAAAAAATCCGCAGCGCTTTCAGTTTTATCGCCGGCAAATTCTCCATGAATTGGGAACTGCATTTCTCCAATACTGTTCCCCGAATGGCAGTCTTCGTTTCCAGCCTGGACCATTGCCTCTATGATATTCTATTAAAGAATAAATCCGGCGAGATCAGGGCGAAAATTCCAATTATCATCAGCAATCATACCGAGCTGAAGCCCATTGCGGATTATTTCGGGATCGAATTTAAAGTGTTCCCGATTAATGCGGACAGCAGGGAAGCTGTGGAAAAAAAAGAGATTGAGCTCCTGAAGAAATTGAAAATAGACCTGATCGTACTTGCCCGGTATATGCAGATACTCAGCGGCGGATTTATCAGGCAATATCCGAATAAAATCATCAATATCCACCATTCCTTTTTACCCGCTTTTGTCGGAGCCAAGCCTTATCACCAGGCCTACAGAAGGGGCGTAAAAGTAATCGGTGCCACAAGCCATTATGTAACGGAAGAGCTGGATAACGGCCCGATCATTGAACAGGATGTAATACACGTCAGCCACCGCGATTCTCTTTCGGATTTTATGCAGAAAGGAAAAGAACTCGAAAAAATTGTCCTGTCGCGGGCTGTAAAATACCACCTGGAAAATAAGACGCTTGTTTTCGGTAATAAAACCGTGGTTTTTGACTGAACGGAGATCTTATGAAAAGAATAGTATCCATTAAAATCCTTATTATAGACGACAGCACAGTGGCGCGTAAAAGCATTAAGGAAAATCTGAGAAATTTTAACATTGAATTTGTTGAGGCCGCCGACGGGGAAAACGGATTCGCCCAGGCGATAACCTCCCTCCCTGACCTGATATTGCTCGACTTGAACCTGCCCGACACTCATGGTTTTGAAGTGCTCAAAAAGTTACGGGGCCACCCTACGACAGCCCATATACCTGTCATAATCACCACAGTCAGCAGAGTGGCAAAGGATGTCGAGGAAGCGCACATCTCCGGGGCCCAATCCTACATTCTCAAGCCTGTTGAACCCGGCATGCTCCTCAGTAAAATACTCAAAATATTGAATATAAATGAATCGGAAATAGCTTCCCGAACCATTGACAGCGCTCAGGCCGGCGCCGAAGCTTCAAAAAAAGCTTCCGCCCAGACCTCATCTTTTCAGAAAATCGAGGCGGCGGATTTAAAACCGGAAATGGAACTGGGGCTTCCCATTCTATCGCCCGCAGGCAATATTCTTTTTAAAGCGGGTACGGTCCTGGACGGGAATAAAATTCAAATAATCTTAAAAGAGAATATTAAAATAGCCTTCATCAAACCGCGGTAAGAAATTCTGGCTCATCCGACTAAAGCGAATATCATTTAAAAAGTTATAATTAACAGGAAGGTGTCCTTCACGCTGTTCAGGACCGGATCCGTCAGGAAGAGAGATGGAATTATTACATAGAGTTTGTTGAATATTTAGAATTTCAGTACAAAAGCCGTCATTGCGAGCACCCGGTTTTTTCCTTTGCCGCCGAATTCAGTGCGAAGCAATCTGTTAACTCATTAAGCCATCTTTATTTGCAGACAGATTGCTTCGCGCTATAATCAGTACCATAGTACAGTGCCGGACGCTCGCAATGACGGCTTTTGTATTAAACGCAATAATAATCATTACTGAACAAGTATTTCCCGCCGAAGTAGCCTCTCCTGTGTTGGACTGGCCAATGATGCTGTTGATTATATTCTTGCCGCTGAAATTATGACAGAGGAATTTCATCGTATTGTCAGTAACGTATTGTTCAGCATAATCTGCCCTGATATATCGGCGTCTTCATAATGAATCACCCGCATAAAACTTTTTTTTATAACATACCGATAAATATTCACAAGTAAAGCGTTTTGTGGTATAATATAGAAAAGGAATAATTAAAAAGCACCGGTAAAATTCCTCCAAAATCTTCCGAATCGAAAAGGTATAACACTAAACAAGAAAATAAGCGCTTAATTCAGATATGTATAAATCGGAGTTGAAAATGCGCCGTATTTTTAAAACAAAGCCTGTTTTGCTTATTGCCTTGTTCCTTTCCTTCATTTGTTTATATACTCAAAGCCTCTTTGCCGGCATTACTCAAGTCGGTAAAACGTCCGGGGCCGTTAAAGGGCGGCTGGACCTTAGGGATTGGGATTTTAATAAAAACGGAATTACCCGGCTGGACGGCGAGTGGGAGTTTTATTGGAATGAACTTCTGACTCCCGATGATTTCAGTAAAACAACAGAAACACCTCTCTTTTTCAAAATTCCCGGTATCTGGAATAATTATGAAATCAAAGGGAAAAAATTAGGGGGTGACGGATACGGCACTTTCCGCCTCAGGATTCTATTACCGGAAAAGCAGCCCGATCTCGCGCTCTATATCCAGAATTTCGCCACATCCTACCGGTTGTGGATTGATCTGAAGCCCTGCGCCTCAAACGGTATTGCGGCATCTTCGGAAAAAGAATCGGTCGCCCGGTACATCCCGCAGACCATTGACTTGACAGATGGAAAAAAACAGTTGACGCTGACGCTGCAGATCGCCAACTTTTATTCCGACAAAGGCGGCCCCTGGAACAGCATTTACATCGGACCAAGAGATGAAATCCTGCATTTGCGCGACGGTATCATTACGCTGGACAGCTTCATTTTAGGACTTCTGTTCATTATAGCCTTATACTATATCCGCATATACTTTTTCAGGAGAAAAGACCCCTCTTATCTTTATTTCGGACTGGTCTGCCTTCTATTTTTTCTTTACATGTTTGTAAACGATCACAGCGAGTTCAGGGGGATTCTGCTTTCCAGGATTGACTGGAACTTTATCACAAAATCAGGATTTCTGATCATTTGCGCCATTATGCCCGCTTTTATTTCATTGATCCACTCTCTTTATCCTCTCGGAAAAAACCGGATCATTCCTTATTTTTTCAATTGGGCGGGACTGCTCCTATGCCTTACAGTGATCATCCTGCCCGTAAAGATACTGGGTTTGATTTTGCCTTTTATTCACAGCCTGCTCATCCTGGCTCTATTGTATATGATAATTTCCCTCATCTCCGCGGCATGGCATAAGCAAAGAGGCGCCTTGATTTATCTTGTCAGCATGATCTTTTTCACATTTTCAGCCTTTTTTGATATTGCCGTATCGGAGATGGTCATTCCTTCAATCCGTTATTCTACGGGAATCGGGCTTACAGTTTTCATTCTTTTTCAGTCTTACGTTCTGGCTTCCCGCTTTACCCGTTCGATCTCGGCCATTGAGACAGTTTCCGGCAAGCTTCATTTTGACCGCCTGGACCTGGATGCTTCCATCGACAGCCTGGCAAGGCAGCTGGAATTAAAGGCCAATGAACTCAGGGAAAGCGAGGAAAGGTACAGGGAAATGGCTTTCCTGCTGCCTACTATAATCATAGAAACAGACAGTATGTTCAGAATAACATTCTCTAATCAGGCCGGCTTGAAGACACTGGGTTTAGAAGAAGGAAAACTGTCTTCCGGGGAAAATCTGCTGAACGGCTTTGTTCATCCGGATGACAGGAAAAGGTTTGCCGAATACTGTCAAAAGATCATAAAGGAAGAAAATATCAATTTCAGCGAAATACGCCTGATAAAAAAAGACGGCACAAAAACCACTTTGCTGAGCAAAGCCGCGCCGATTTATAAAGACGGCTCCATAACCGGCATCCGCTTTAACGCAATCGATTTAAAACCGCTTCTTTCCTCTGTTATTCTTCCGGAAGAATCCTTTTTTAAAAACTACCGTTTCAGCGAAAGGGAGAAAGAGGTTTTGCTCCTCTTGATGCAGGGTTATAAAATAAAGGAAATAGCGGAGAAGCTTTTTATCGCGGAAGTGACGGTAAAGTGGCATTTAAGCGCCATCTATGCAAAATTAGGAGTAAAAAATAAAATCGAGTTTTTTGAGCTGCTGAAAAATTACCAGCGCAAAAGCCTGGGCAGCGAATCCTTTATTTTTTCCATTCTCAGCAAGCTCATCAAGGAAGAGTGAAATTTTCCCGCCAATAAATACCCTACCTCTGGTATAGTATAATCCCGCCCGCCGGTATAGTCTTATAAACCTTCTAAAAAGCTATAATGTTGCATCAACTTCGCAAAATATTAGGAGGTCTATATGATCAAAAGCTTTTTCAGGCCGACACGGAAAATTTATTTTCTGCCGGCCGCATTTGCGCTTTTTACCCTTGTTCTTTCAGGATGCACTCTGGCCCCGGGAAATAGCAGTCCAAAAAGCGGGAATAACGGAAATAACGGGACTTCAGAAATCACAAGCCCCGATTCATCCGCTCAAAAGAGCTTCATCCTGCCGGTTAACGAACCGTACAAATACGGCATGCCGTATGCCCCGGCAAGTTTGAACAACACAAGTCTGCTCTCGGAATATAACGACTGGATAAACCATTACGTCATATGCCCTGACGGCTACAGGTCAAGGGTCCAGAGAGACGCTGCGACCGGTTACGACACCGTATCCGAAGGAATGGGCTACGGATTGCTCCTGTCTGTTTACTTTGGTGATCACGATAATTTTTACCGTTTATACAGTTATGTATTAATGCATACCAACGGGCAGGGTTTGATGCACTGGAGGGTGGACCGGTACGGCAATAATATTGACGAAATGGGTTACAACATCCCTTCTCCTCCGCCGCACCAGAATTTATATACAAACGGGACGCCTGTCGCAACAAATTCGGACGGCACGGTTGTTCAGAGTTCCATTCTTCAAAGTACGACAGCTCCGGCAGGGTACGGCCTCTATGAAAACTCCAGGGGCCTTACTTCCGCTTCCGACGCCGATGAGGATATTGCCCTGGCCCTCTGTATGGCCGCCAAAGTCTGGGGCACTTGGTGCAATTATAATTATCAGACGGAAGCCCTCAATTGGATCGGCAATATTATGAAATACGATATGCACCCCGGCTGGCAGCATACCGACCCGGCATCCGATGGGACCGTATTTCTCGGCGCCGGGGATTATGATAACGGCGGAAGCGCCAACGGCACATGGGGCGGCTATAAATATGAAGCCAACAACGGAAAGAAAGCCGGCTGGGATCCATCTTATTATATGCCTGCCTGGTATCCCATATTCAAACAGCTCACCGGCGACCCGCTGTGGGACCAATTAACGAATACTATGTGGCAGCAGTGCGCCATAGTCGGCGCCGCAAATAGCGGGACCGGTCTTTTTCCGGACTGGTGCGACACTTCCTCGGGCACCTGCCAGCAAACTGTATGGTGCAGCGACCGGGGCCCTCAGAGTTATAATTTCTATTATGACGCCGTCCGTGTTCCGTGGAGAATGGCCGTGGCCGCGAGTTGGTTTAACGACCAGAAGGCCCTTGCCATAGCCGGCCAGAATGCGGTGTTTTTCAAGCAGAAAATGGGGACTACGTTTAATGCCAATAATATTTTAGACGGTTATTCTATTACCGGCGGAGCCTGGCAGCTCTCAAAAGCCGATCCCGGCAGCGCAGCTAATGGCGGGCAAAACCCTAACCCGCCGGTGTTTGTATCCATGATCGCTCCCGCCGAATTGCCGTGCATGGACGTAAGCTACGCGAACGCGTTTTATATTGCCGTCACTAACTGCAAGATCCCTTACACGGCTCAATATAATTATTTCGGAAATACCCTGCGTCTTCTCTCGCTATTGTATCTCTCCGGCAATTTTGTCAACCTATATGAGCAAAACCCTTATACTGCAAAGCCGACACACCCGGTTCCCGGGACCATTTACGCCGATGATAATTATACCATAAACGGAGTCAACTACCTGGCAACCAATATCGGCGGAGTCGATTATATAAAAGCCGGGTGTACTGCGGTATTCCTGGTCAGCAATACAGAAGCCGCCCCATATTCAATGTTCACAATAACTCCAAGCATCATGCTGGATCCTAAAATGCCTCCCGGAACCTATGCAAGCCCCTACTATCCATATTATTATTGCTATGTTGACGGAGTACTGGCATCAACTTCAACTATTCAGCTTACTCCCGGGGTGCATACAATCACATTCGAGTGTCATGCCTATGTTTATTTAAAATCTATAAACTTTACTTATCTGAAGGATTCCCCATACAAGACAATTCCCGGAACTATAGATCTGAACAATTACATAATGTGCTTTAGCGCCGGACTCTCTGCAAATAACCCGAATTGTCCATCACTTCCTTTGGTTGTTTCAATGGGAGCTCCTTATTCCGGTACACCGTATGTGGAATATGATGTCAACGCGCCCTCTGCCGGAACTTATACCATAAGCATACCGGTTTACAACAATTATTTTGCCAACAACAATATCTCCATTACTTCCGGAAGCAACCTGCTGGGTAAAATAGGGCCTATTCCCAATTCGTCATCCGTTCAAACTTTTAGCACAACTATAACTCTAAGCGCGGGTGTTCAGCCTCTCCGTTTCAGCTCCGCATATGATTGCATTGGACCTATAACAATTAATTGAAAAGGCAATTCATACGCAGGCCGGGGAAACCCGGCCTGCGCTTTTTATGAATTAATACCAATGATATTAAATATCCGTTTTTATCATCATTATTTAAGGGCAGTTCCAAATACTTAAAATAAATCAGATATTTCCAACATAGGTTTTGGAACTGCCCCGGTTATAGGATCTCTTGCAAATTTAATTGGCGCTACCGTATAGAGTTCGCTGGTTGATGATCTTTTCAGACAGCGAACTCGGGCGGTAGCATGAACTCATATAATAGCGGCAGTTCTAAATATTTGAGTTTTTAGAACTGTCCTTAAGATGGTTTTAATTCGATTCTTTTCTGCCGTAATTTTAATCTGCTAAAGCTCTTGCGGACCAATGGGCCGGAACACTATTGTATTTTGTATTACAAGCATAAAATAAAAAAGGAGAATTTTATGAAAAAGAACTGGATTGTTTCCGGAATACTGATCACTTTAAATGTTTTGATCGCGTCTTGTTCTGCATCACCAGGTTCATATGGAGGAGGGTCCTCCGGTTCATTTTCATCAGATTATGTTTCCGCTATGATACTTGTTCCCGCCGGAACTTTTCAGTATGACGGTACGCCAGGCGATACCAATAGGATATCATCGTCCTTCCATATCAGCGAATACGACATCACCCGCGCTGAATTTTCTAATGTGATGGGGTTTGATCCCAGCGATACCAATTTTTCTACTGGAAAAGATGATCCGGTTCAGATGGTTAACTGGTATCAGGCCCTTGTATTCTGCAACAAACTGAGTATGTATGAAGGCCTGGCACCTGTGTACACCATCGGCGGCAGTACTGATCCAGCCGTATGGGGAGTTGTTCCAACAAGCGACAATGCGGTCTGGGATGCGGTTACCGCAAACTGGTCCGCCGGCGGCTATCGCCTGCCGACAGATATGGAATGGATGTGGGCGGCTATGGGCGCCGATACGGCGAATCCAGGACAGATTAACACCACAGGCTGCCTCAAGATCTTTGCGGGCAGCACAGGGTCTAATAACGTTGATAACTATGCCTGGACTACTGATAACAGCAGCAATACAACCCATCCTGTAGGATCAAAACTGCCTAACGAGCTTGGCCTGTACGACATGAGCGGAAACGTGTGGCAGTGGTGCTGGGACTGGTATGCATCGTATCCCGGCGGAGCGTTGACTGACTATAAAGGAGCGGCTTCGAGCGCACTCCGCGTCCTTCATGGCAGCTGTTTGGCCGGCCCTGCGTCCGACGCTGCGATTGTGAAGCGCGGCAACGTCCAGCCGTCTTTCCAGAACCTGATTGCCGGTTTTCGGGTCGTTCGTCATGAGTTCTGCGGCATGCTCAAAACCGGCCTGCTTCCCGCGGCACAAGCCGCGAATAATCAAACCGGCACACGACCGTAACTATTAGAAGAGTTAAGAAGACAAATAAGAGGCATTATTTATGAATATACCAAAACTTATTTTTCGTTTATTACTGGGGCGCCGTCTTCCGATCACGGCCGGGACACTGGAAGTTCCCGGCATCAAGGCGCCGGTGTCGATCCGGCGAGACCGGTACGGCATAGCCTACATTGAAGCGCAAAACGACCGGGATGCCTGGTACGGCCTCGGGTTCTGCCATGGTCAGGACCGCGCCTTTCAACTGGAAGGCCTGATCCGGATCGTCCATGGCACCATGTCGGAATTAGCAGGGCCTGACACGCTGCCCATAGACCGCCTTTCAAGGCGGATCGGCTTCGCTCATTCCGCGCGTCAGCAATGGGAAATACTGGATAACGAAATCCGGGTGATGCTAAATGCTTACGCGCAGGGTGTAAACAGCGGCAGCAGGGCAGGATGTTCTAAAACCGCGCATGAATTTTCCCTGCTGGGAATAAAACCTGCTCCTTACAGCGGCGCCGATGTTCTGGGAGTGCTCAAGCTCATGTCGTTCAATCTTGCGTCCAACTGGGATATAGAACTTGCCCGCTTAAAAGTCCTTATAGAGGACGGTCCCTATGCTTTGAAAGCGATTGACCCGGTATATCCTGAACGGCAGGCTGTCGCTTTTCCTCAAAAAGTTCCCGCCGGTAAAGCTATGGACAGGCTCGCTGAAGATCTGGCAATATTTACAGCCGCGGCCGGCTACGGAGGAGGTTCTAATAATTGGGTCATCGCCCCTTCCCGGACAGTCACAGGACGCCCCATCTTAGCCAATGATCCTCATCTCTCTCCTTCTCTTCCTTCAAATTGGTATCTGGTTAATATACAAACGCCGGAGTGGAAATTGGCAGGGGCATCCTTCGTCGGCGCTCCATGCATTCCTTCGGGTTTCAACGGTACCGGCGCATGGGGAATGACATCCGGCCTGGTGGACAATACCGATCTTTTCATAGAAGAAATCGGTCCCGACGGTCAAAGCGTCCGGCAAGGCGATCAATTTGTTCCCTGTGATATAAGGAAGGAAATCATCCATATCAAGGGTAAAAAACCTATCGAGGAAAAGGTTCTTGTGACTCCCCGGGGGCCCATTATCAGCCCGGCCCTTGAGGGGGATTTCGGCGCGATATCAATGCGGGCCGTGTGGCTGGACGCGCGGCCGTTAAAAGGTTTTTTTCAAATGCATCGCGTCCGTTCCTTTGAGGAATTCAGGCAGGCTTTTAAAGAATGGCCGGCGGCTTCTTTTAATATGGTTTATGCGGATACCTCCGGCGCGATCGGATGGCAATTGGTGGGGGAAGCGCCTCAGCGGAAAAAAGGATACGGCACTATTCCCCTGCCAGGAAGCGATCCGGATGTTGGATGGAAGAATGAAACCGTTCCTTTTGAATTAATGCCGTACTTATACAACCCGGAAGCAGGGTTTATCGCGACAGCCAATAATAAACCGGCTCTTACAAAAGAAAAGCCTTTCCTGGGTGTTGACTGGGTGGACAGCTACCGGGCAGACCGCATTAAGGAGGTAATTAAAACCCGGAAAAACTGGGATCAATCCGGAACACAGGAGCTTCAAATGGACCAGGAGTCCATACCCTGGCGTGAGCTAAGGGATATAGTTTTGGCTGTAAACGCAGATACTGATGAGGCGCGTCAGGCCCTCGATTTTTTAAAAGCCTGGAATGGCATGGTAGCAGCGGATTCGCCGGCCGCCGCCGTTTACGAATTATTTACTTCCGACATGATGCGGCGTATAGTTGAAGCTAAAGCTCCCCGCACTGCCGGATGGGCTCTCGGCAAAGGCTTCACCCTTTTATCACCGCATTCCGTGCTGGCCATACGGCGCTTCGGTCACATGGTGCGGCTCATCCGGAATCAGCCGGAAGGCTGGTTTAAGATATCCTGGGCGAAGGAAATGGCTGATGCCCTGGGAACCGCGGTAAAAACGCTCCGAAAGCGGTGTGGAAATAATACAAATAATTGGGCCTGGGGCAGTGTCCGTCCGCTGACCATACCCCATCCATTCGGCGGAAAAGCCCCGCTCGATAAAATTTTCAATCTGGGACCATTTGCCTGGGGAGGCGACACGTCGACAGTCGGACAGGCGGCGGTCGACCTGCTTGATCCGGCAGCCAACACCATCTTTATGGCATCGCTCAGGATGGTACTGGATGTCGGGAATTGGGATGAAAACCGCTTTTCCATACCGGGCGGACAATCCGGGAACCCGCTTTCTATACACTACAGTGATCTTCTTCCTTTCTGGCAAAAAGGCGAAGGCGTGCACATTGCATGGTCAAAAGAAAAGATTGAACAGGAGGCGCAATCTAAGCTAAAACTAATAAACAAATAGGTGGGCATAATAATTAATTTTTGATTCTTGTTGATATTTCCATTTCTTCATTTTAATTATCTAATTCATAAATATAAGTAATTCCTGCCGATGTTAATTTCTTTGTCAAAGAAAAGCAAAATATTCTAAAATTATAGATTATGGGCAGTTCTAAAAACTCAAATATTTAGAACTGCCGCTATTATATGAGTTCATGCTACCGCCCGAGTTCGCTGTCTGAAAAGATCATCAACCAGCGAACTCTATACGGTAGCGGCAATTAAATTTACAAGAGATTCTACAACCGGGGCAGTTCCAAAACCTATGTTGGAAATATCTGATTTATTTTAAGTATTTGGAACTGCCCTTATTATTAATTATTTATGATAGATCAGCCTTTTTATTGATAAAAGACCTTGAGCGCTTCAAACCGCGATCTGACCAATCCGTTTAGAAAGGGTTCGTAAGTAAAAACCGTTTTGCCGTCCTTCATGACAATGATGCGGTAAGGCTGTTTTAATACCTGGGTTAGATGATAGAAAAGCTCTGTTTCGGCAAGATCCTCAATCCAGTATCTGCTTCCATATAATGAGACAAACGGCGTTCCGGACAATTCCTGATAGAGTTCAGGCGCATTGGACATTTTGATTTTCGGACCACCATGAAAGCCGTAAAACGTGATCATTTTTCTCATTGTAAAATCATAAGCCGGTATGGGGAGATTATTGCTCAGCCAGATGTTCACTATAAACGGTGTTTCCCGCGGTTTTTCTTTTCTGATCTTGAATATGATATCTTCAACAAAAGGACAGATGTTTTCGACATAATCCGCGCAATGCGTCGATTCATGGAGCAGAATCCCGAACATACCGCTGTATTCTTTTCCGGCATCGATCTGCAGGCTCCAATTGCTGCCGGCAGTCAGAAAGCATGTGTTTTCCTTATATGTCAGCCACTGGCTCAGGCTCATTTTCAGAACAAACGGATTAAAATAGAGGGTGCAGTATACATTATTTTTATCATCCATAAGCCAGTCAGCCATTCCGCTCCCCAGTAAATTGCTGACAAAATAGATGCCGGCAACCTTTTCCATTATGATCTTCTTATTGAGCGGTGGAAGCTCTAAAAAAGCGTTTTGAATAAGCTCAAGCTCTTTTTCTTCAGGATAATAAGGTAGGTAGCTCCTGTTGCTGGCCAGGGCTTTAAGATATTTCAACACAAAACCCGGCGCCTTTTTGATCCTTGAAATAAAAGGAGCGCCGCTGTCGAAAGAATAACTCGAAAGACGCCTGATGGAGCTGTTCTTTACCTCATCAATTGAATTGGTCCCCATCAGCGGGCAATACAGAAATATGAAAATGGGGATTAAAAAAAGTTTTTTTAATACCATCGTTTATCAACATCCAAATATATAATGTTTTTATTATATCATATCCATACTATGCATGAAAGTTTTATCGAATTTTTATAGTGAATTTTATAATGTCAATAAATAACCTCTTTTCAGGCAATCAATTGTTTCTTTAATTGCCGAATAGTTTGAAATAAATCTTAATTTTGCATACAATAATATCGATAAATAGATAATACATACATTGAATTGCTTATAGGCGCTCTGTATTTCAGCTTTTGGAGGACAGCAAATGCGTATAATAAAAAAGAGAGGTATGGCGTCTTCTTTTTTTATTAATATCATCATTTTACTTTTTTTCATCATGCCGGGCTGCTTCGGTGAAATGATACTCAAAAGCCCTGATGAAAAATTACCGCTGAAAAATTTTTTTATCCTGGAAAGCGAATATCATCCGGGCTGGCTGATAACAACTGAATTATCATCCGCATTTATTCCCTATAATTACAGCATTCTTCCGGTCAATTTAAAAACCTCAAAACGGATGTATACATTCCGGGGAAGTTTTTACCTCAATTTATCTCTGTCCGGTTCCATACTCTCGCTCTATTTAGGTCCGTCCGGCTATCCTTATGACGTTTATCTGAACGGGAAAAAGATCCTCAGCAGAGGGAACCATATCGGGATATATCAACCCACATCTTATGAGACCCTTTCTATTCAATTAAATAATGAACAGCTTAGATACGGGAACACCCCGAATGAAATCGCCGTTCAGGCCTTTCCATTTGATGAAAGGGACCCATTTGAAGCGCCTGTTCTATCTTCTGAAAATAATACGGCACGTATGGCTTTTATCAGAAATATTTTTAATGTCCATTTTATCCAAGCTTCTTTTATTATAGGCATCCTGATAGGTCTTTATTTCCTCTTTCACTTTTCAGCAAGACGCTTCAAAGACAGGCATTATCTCTATTTTGCCCTGATGTGCTTCTTTTTCAGCTTCAGCTATTTCAATATTTCCTTTAATTATAATTTAGTGGACGAGGTATTTCTGGAAAAAATATCCCGCTGTTCTTTCCCGCTGGCCACTCTTTTTCTGACTTTGTTCATCAGGGAGTTTACAAAGCTTGCCAAAAAATTCTGGGTTTTCGGCATCATTACCATACCCTCATTCATTACCGCCATATACCCGTTTTTTCAGAATACAAAAAGCGCTATTGATAATTTTTTCAATCAAACTGTGACAAATTTCATCATTACTCCTCTTCTGCTTTTCAGTATTATCATGCTGATTATTTCTTATGTCAAAACACGTAAAAAAGAATACCTGATCATAATGGCGGCCTTCTTTTTCAATATAGGCGCAAGTCTTCATGATATTTATTATGTAAATATACATAACAGTCCTTTCTGCTGGCTGGTGCCTTACAGCTACATGATGCTGGTTATCAGTATTTTCATCGTACTCGCCATTGAGGAATCCTCCATCTATACCGAATCGCTTAAAAGCGCGGATGAAATCAGCCATAAGAACAAATCGATGAAGGAAATCCTGCAGAAAATAGAGCTTGTCTCCGGCAATCTTGTCCATTCCAGCCGGAACCTGGAAGACAACATCGGCACCGCCATTTCCGTCATTATGAATTCCAGCAAAAACAACAAGGCAATCTCCGGCCAGCTCATTTCACAGCTCCAGGAAATCGAAAAAGTCACCTCCCAGATCGCCTTGCGCATGGAAACCGCCGTGGATAAAATCCCGAAAGCCATTTCCAACCAGACGGCCGTCGTCGAGGAGACAAACCGCACCGTCACAAGCATGAATACCCATATTGATAAAATCCAGCAATCGACCATACAGACCAATGATATAGCCCAGGAACTCTCCCGCATCGCCACCGACAGCAAGGACATCGTTCTCAAATCAAAAAACTCGATCAGCCAGGTGGCGGAAAACTCGAAGTTTATCAGCGAGGTCCTGCAGAACATACAGGAAATCGTCGAGGAAAGCAATTTCCTCTCCATCAACGCATCCATAGAATCGGCGCATGCCGGGGAAGCCGGCAAGGGATTCAGCATCCTGGCCAATGAGATCAGGGAGCTTGCCAATAAATCCAGGGAAAGGCTGGAAATGAGCCAGAGCCGTCTCAAGCAGATGATCTCCTTTATCAATGAAAGCCTTATGCTTTCCGAACAGGTCACGAACCAGCTCCTGACGATTATCGAGAACACGCAGAGCTCCGCCGCTATGATCAGCAATATCACGGCGCTGATGAACGAGCATAAAGCCGAATCGAACGCCATTCTGGAAGGATCGGGGATCCTGCTTAAGGATACGCTTTCGATCAAGAATATGACGGATGATGACCAGAGGGAGAACGAGAAGCTGCAGAAAACATTGCTCAGTTTAAAGAAGTCTTTTGAGGATATGGCGAACCTGCTCCGGGGCCAGACTGAAAGCGAATCGGACATACGGGACGCCATAGACCATATCAAGGAAGTTCTTACTGAAAACCTGAAAACCATTGATATTTTAAAGGAAACCGTTATGATAGCTGCGGATAATAAATCGGCTTGATGAATATCAGGGATATATTAGTTTTTAATTTTTAATACCCTAATATCGATAAATAGATGACCTTACTATCTCTTTGAGTAGAGGCGCTCTGTTGGAGGACAAGTTCATGACTTTAATAAAAAGGACCAAAGCGTCTTCTTTTTTTATTAGTATCATTTTTCTGATTTTTATATTACCGGACTGTTTCGGCGAAATGATCCTCAAAAGCCCGGGTGAAAAATTGAATCTCACGAATTTTTTTATCCTGGAAAGCGAATATCATCCCGGATGGTATTTAACATCCGATCTATCATCCGTCGGTTTTAAACCCTACCTGTTCAATTCCCTGCCGGTAACTTTAAAAGGAATAAGAAGAATGTATACTTTCAGGGGAAATTTTTATATCGATCCCTCACTCCAGAATACTCCGTTTTCTCTCTATTTAGGACCATCCAGCTATCCTTATGATATATATCTTAATGGAAAGAAAATTCTCATCCGGGGCAACCCCGGCATTTTTTATCAATCCACCTTCTATGATACTATTGATATACAGATCAATGGTGAATTCCTGCATTACGGGAAAATCCCTAATGAGATCGCAGTCCAGGCTTATACTATCGATGAAACCGCTCCTTTAGAAGCGCCGGTATTTTCCTCGGAAAAAATGATCGCGCGCATGGTATTCTTTAGAAACCTGTTTAATGTTTACTTCATACAGGCGTCATGCGTCATCGGCATCCTGATCGGGCTTTATTTTCTCTTTCACTTCGCCGCCAGGCGCTTCAAAGACAATCATTATCTCTATTTTGCCCTGATGTGCTTCTTTTTCAGCTTCAGCTATTTCAATAATGCGTTTACTTATATTTCCGCTGATGAGATTCTTTTTGAAAAGATATCATGTTTTTCCTTTCCCTTCACTGTTTTATTTCTGACTTTGTTCATCAGGGAGTTTACAAAGCTTGCCAAAAAATTCTGGATAATCATTATATTATGTATTCCGCCGGTTTTAAGCGCCGTCTATATTCTCCAGCAGAAAACAAAATCCTCAATTGATTCTTTTTTTTATTCCATCATGACTAATTTTTATTTTACCCCATTGCTGCTGTTCTGTTTAATCCTGCTGATAATATCTTATATCAAAAAAAGGAAAAAAGAATATTTTATTATATTAGCGGGGTTTATAATTAATATCGGCGCCAGTATCCACGATATGATTTTTGTCATGTCTTCCGCGACGCCTTTCTGCTGGCTGGTGCCTTACAGCTACATGATGCTGGTTATCAGTATTTTCATCGTACTCGCCATTGAGGAATCCTCCATCTATACCGAATCGCTTAAAAGCGCGGATGAAATCAGCCATAAGAACAAATCGATGAAGGAAATCCTGCAGAAAATAGAGCTTGTCTCCGGCAATCTTGTCCATTCCAGCCGGAACCTGGAAGACAACATCGGCACCGCCATTTCCGTCATTATGAATTCCAGCAAAAACAACAAGGCAATCTCCGGCCAGCTCATTTCACAGCTCCAGGAAATCGAAAAAGTCACCTCCCAGATCGCCTTGCGCATGGAAACCGCCGTGGATAAAATCCCGAAAGCCATTTCCAACCAGACGGCCGTCGTCGAGGAGACAAACCGCACCGTCACAAGCATGAATACCCATATTGATAAAATCCAGCAATCGACCATACAGACCAATGATATAGCCCAGGAACTCTCCCGCATCGCCACCGACAGCAAGGACATCGTTCTCAAATCAAAAAACTCGATCAGCCAGGTGGCGGAAAACTCGAAGTTTATCAGCGAGGTCCTGCAGAACATACAGGAAATCGTCGAGGAAAGCAATTTCCTCTCCATCAACGCATCCATAGAATCGGCGCATGCCGGGGAAGCCGGCAAGGGATTCAGCATCCTGGCCAATGAGATCAGGGAGCTTGCCAATAAATCCAGGGAAAGGCTGGAAATGAGCCAGAGCCGTCTCAAGCAGATGATCTCCTTTATCAATGAAAGCCTTATGCTTTCCGAACAGGTCACGAACCAGCTCCTGACGATTATCGAGAACACGCAGAGCTCCGCCGCTATGATCAGCAATATCACGGCGCTGATGAACGAGCATAAAGCCGAATCGAACGCCATTCTGGAAGGATCGGGGATCCTGCTTAAGGATACGCTTTCGATCAAGAATATGACGGATGATGACCAGAGGGAGAACGAGAAGCTGCAGAAAACATTGCTCAGTTTAAAGAAGTCTTTTGAGGATATGGCGAACCTGCTCCGGGGCCAGACTGAAAGCGAATCGGACATACGGGACGCCATAGACCATATCAAGGAAGTTCTTACTGAAAACCTGAAAACCATTGATATTTTAAAGGAAACCGTTATGATAGCTGCGGATAATAAATCGGCTTGATGAATATAAATTTAAAAAAGGGGCTATTATGGATTTTTCTCTGGGTGATATTGAGAACAACAGAATCTTAATTGTTGATGATAATGAAGCGATACATGAAGATATCAAAAAAATTATTAAAAGCGAACCCTCCAAGGAAAAATTAGAAATTTCCAATCTTGAAAATATTTTATTCGACAAAAAAATAAATACTGAAAACATACCGGATAAAATTAAAATAGATTACCAGATTGAAGACGCCTATCAGGGTGAAGAAGCGGTCATGATGGTCCAGAAGTCCGAGGCAAAAAACAGGCAGTACGCGCTGATATTCATGGATGTGAGAATGCCTCCCGGCATTAACGGGATTGAGGCTATTGAAAAAATCTGGAAAATAAATCCATTCATTGAAATCGTCATCTGCACCGCTTTTTCCGATTATACCTGGGAGGAAATAGTCAGAAAGGTCGGAAGCGCCGAGCGCCTTTTATTTGTAAAAAAGCCTTTTAATTCGCTGGAAATAAAACAGGTGGTCCTTTCGCTTATATTAAAACGCAATATGAATGAAAAAGCACGTAATATGATCAAAAACATGGAAAATGAAATGGAGGAAAGGACCAATCAGCTGCAGTCCATGATATCTGAATTGAAAAAAAGTTCCGACGATAAACAGAATAAAAATGCCGCGTCGGCAGAACTTTCGGAAAGGGACAGTTTGACCAGGCTCTATAACCTTTTTGTACTTCAGCAGCGCCTGCAGGAAATATTTGAAGCTTCCCGCCGCCATTCATTTCCCATCAGCGTGATGATCATTGATATTGATAATTTCAAAGAATTGAACGACACATACGGACATGATACCGGCAATGAAGTCCTCTTAAAAATCGCGGAGATTCTGAAAGGCTCTCCCTATATCCCGGGCCAATCCTATGATGAGAAGGAAAATATAGGAGAGATCCGGAAATACGACATCGCCGGAAGGTATGGAAGCGATGAATTCGGAGTTGTATTACCATACTGTACAGAAGAATCGGCAAGAAAGATCGCCGAACGTCTATTGCAGAGAATTCAAACTATCAAACTCTCATCCGCACCGGAAGCCGTCATCAGGGGAAATTGCGGTATCGCGGTCCTTAATAAGGATAAAGCCTGCCAGAACAGCAGGCAGATACTAAGCCTTGCCGACAAAGCGCTCTATTACGCCAAATCACAGGGTAAAAACCGCCTGCATGTCATAAAATTCGAATAGCTCCGTACTGACGGGAATAGGCGCTTATTTTCTCTCTTATCTCATCATTCAGAACAACTTTTCCATCAATAGGACGGTTATAAAGATATTCGACTATATCCTGAAGAGTGACGACCGAATATGCTTCCATTCCAAACTCATCCTTCACTTCCTGAAGGGCTGTCTTACTGCCGGTGCCTTTTTCCATCCTGTCAACCGAAACAACCAGGGCTTTAAGCGCAACATCCGCGATAGATTTTAAAAGCCGTATGCTTTCCCTGACGGAAGTTCCCGCTGTTACAACATCCTCAATGATAACAATGCGGGTCCCGTCTTTCGGCCTGCAGCCGATAAGAATGCCTCCTTCGCCATGGTCTTTCGCTTCTTTACGGTTAAAACAAAAACATTTGCTCTCATTATATTTTTGAAAAAGCGCTATGGATGCCGAAACGCAAAGCGGTATGCCTTTATAGGCAGGCCCGAATAATATATCAAATTCGGCCCCAATCTGCTTCATAATGGAATCGGCATAAAACTCTCCCAGTTTTGCTATCTGCTCCCCATTTTTATAATTTCCTGTATTAATAAAAAAAGGGGTTTTTCTTCCGCTCTTTGTTACAAAATCCCCGAATGTCAGAACATTCGACCTGACCATAAATTCCATAAAATCTTCTTTATAACCCATAACCGCCTG
Organism: uncultured Spirochaetota bacterium; assembly: GCA_963835575.1. Classification (GTDB taxonomy): domain Bacteria; phylum Spirochaetota; class Brevinematia; order Brevinematales; family JAOACQ01; genus CAVYGN01. Next base: position 1,601,625 of record CAWIGG010000002.1, read on the forward strand.
CCGTTTAATTTATTTTAAGGCAGTTCTAAAAACTCATATTGGTTCGCCACATTCGACAAGCTCAGTGCATGTAAACTCACCACAAGTTTTAGAACTGCCGACTTTGTTTTAGATCATGCAGCCGCTGAGTTCGCGCGGCGAACTCCTCGCGGCAGCATTATTTACAAAAACAAGGAATTTATTATAATAGGGACAGTTCCAAAAAGTTAAGTTTTTTGGAACTGTCCTTCAATAATTATAAATTTATTTTTTTTATTAATCAAGTGCATTTCCAATCCCTCACCAGTTTGTCAGGGTAAACCTGAGGAGCAATCAAACTGGTGAGGGATGGAAATGTCAAAAAAATATTACAGTTAGAGAACAAGATGTTCTTGGTTCTTGACTATTTTGTCGATTTTTAGAACTGCTCTTAATTTTGAAGCTTCTATTAGACTTTTTACATTTCCCTGTATAAAATTTGAAGACAGTAATAATGGAGTAATTTGCAATGCCGCTATTTCAATTAATTGATGAACTGATTTTTCCTCCGGTCGAACTTGCCGAAGTGGAAGGAATACTGGCCGTAGGCGGAGACCTTTCTCCTGAAAGGCTGATTCTGGCCTATCAATCGGGGATCTTTCCCTGGTATATGGGAGAGAGCCCGATCCGCGTTTCGTTCTTTTTCCCGAAGAACTCATAATCCCGAAAAGCATGAACAGGGTTTTTAATAAACATGTTTTCAATTTCACATTCGACCGGCGTTTTGAAGAAGTCATCACATCCTGCAGCCTGCCGCGGAAAAAAGAAAGCAGCACATGGCTCGTCCCTGATATGATTGACGCCTATATCCGGCTTCATAAGCTCGGGTATGCCCATTCGGTCGAAGCCTGGCAGGGGGATATGCTCTCGGGCGGCCTGTACGGCGTATCTCTGGGCCGCTGCTTTTTCGGCGAATCGATGTTCACCCGCGTCAGCAACGCCTCAAAAGCGGCGCTGATATTCCTGACAAGAAAATTAAAAGAACTGAATTTTATAATCATTGATTCTCAGATTCATACACCCCATCTTGAAAGAATCGGCGCACGGGAAATTCCCCGGATGGAATACCTTGAATATTTAAAAAAGGGGCTTAAATATAAAACCCTGGCCGGCAGCTGGCAGAATTTAATGATCAATAGTATGAATTGTGAATAACCCCGCTCTGCATTATTGTATATACGCCAATTGTTCAGCCCAGGTCACCTATTAAATCGAGGGAAACGGCGGCATGCTGATTCTGTTTTCTTACTTATGGCGATCGTAGTTGAATCCATCGGCATCAGTAAAAAAGATTGCGATATTTATTTTTTTTAAACAAAAAATGATAGTCAATATTCTTTAATTGCAATAGATCTAAAATATGTTTTTGCAAAATTTAAAATTGGATTTTATGTCTCTTTCCGGTTATAATATTCCACAGGAGGAAATAATGCGGCAGAGCAATATCTCCAATCCGTTAACGACTGTTTTTCTCTATATTCTTTTCGGCGCGCTGCTCATTTCTTTTTTCATCGGTATGTTTCCCTTTATTATAATTCTTATAATCATAGCCGCCTGCGGCATAGGTTTTTCCTTTCTATACCAGTATATCAGATCTAAAATTAACAATCCGGAGAATCCCCATTCAAAATATGACGAACATGGAAGCAGGAAGATAAAGGCCTCCGTTATCGAAATGAAAGACCTCGGAAACAAAGAGAACAGAGAGTCTCAGGAAGAAACAAAAAAATGAAAAAACAGAAAGAAATCCCGATCCAGCAGATCATTTCAAAAGTCAAGCACCTGGAAATCCGCGCACGTAAAATCGTGCAGGACACTCTGTCAAGCGAATATCACAGCGTCTTCAAGGGAAGAGGCATTGAATTCAACGAAGTACGGAATTACTTTCCCGGAGATGATGTCAGGGATATCGACTGGAATGTGACGGCCAGGATGAATGAACCATATGTTAAAACTTATATTGAGGAACGCCAGCTGACCGTCATCTTTGCCGTGGATGTGAGCGCTTCAGGTTATTTCGGCAGCGGCAAATCAAAAAGGGAAATTATGGCGGAAGCCGTCGCCCTGCTCGGGTTCGCGTCTTTTTTTAATAATGACAAGGCGGGCCTTATCCTCTTTTCAGAAGATATCGAGAAGGTCATTCCGCCCAGAAAAAATTATTCGCATCTCTTAAGGATCATACGGGACACATGGTATTACGAGGCAGGGCATAAAGGCACTTCTCTTACCCGTTCTTTCGGAAGCATACACAGCCTTCTCAAAAAAAAGGCCATCATCTTTATTCTCAGCGATTTTATGGACACAGGTTATGAAAAACCTCTCCTCGGACTGTCAAAAAAGCACGAAACCATCCCAATTGTCGCGAGCGACCCTCTGGAAGAAAAATTGAGCCTGCCGCTCACTTTAAAACAGCGTTTTCCTCTGCCTGTACTTTTTGATATAGAGGATATGGAAACGGAAAAACAAAAAACCATTGACCTTGAATCATCGCAGGCGACTGAAATAGAAAAATACCGTAAATATTATAGAAATATTTTCAAGAAGCTTTCTTTAGACTATACGGAAATCAACAGCGAAATGGATTATTTTAAAAGAATTGAACTGATGCTCCGGAGAAGAATGCAGAAAAGATAAATTATTTTAACCCCGCCCGTTGTTCATTTCCTTCAATATATCACCCTTGCCGATTGGGAAATACCGGAAACCCAGCTCTTTCATCTGGGCCGGATTAAAAATGTTTCTTCCGTCTACTATAACGGGCAGTTTTAATGTATTATAGATGTCTGAAGGCTTTATTTTTTTAAATTCTTCCCATTCCGTCAATATAACCAGCGCTTCGCAATTCTCAGCGGCTTTCAGCGGTGATTCCGCGTACTTTATATTCCCTGATTCAGGATATATCTTTTTAAAATTTTCCGCCGCCTCCGGATCATACAGCCTGACATTGACCTTTTTTCCTATAAGATCATGAACGATCTTAAGTGAAGGCGCCTCTCTGATATCATCCGTTTCCGGTTTGAAAGCAAGGCCCCATACAGCTATTTCTTTGTTTTTTAAAATCCAGAGCTCCTGCTCCAGAACTGTAATAATCTTTTTAAAACGGACGAAATTAAATGTATCAGCCGCTTTCATCAATGAACTATCGACAAAATGCTCGTCCATCACTTTTATAAAGGCTTTTACATCTTTCGGAAAACAGCTTCCGCCGTAACCTATTCCAGCGTTCAGAAAAGCCCTTCCGATGCGTCCGTCAAAGCCAATCCCTTCTGCCACTTTTTCAATGTCGCCTTCTGTTTTTTCGCAAAGGTCGGCCACCATATTGATAAATGAGATCTTTAGAGCCAGGAAAGAATTGGATGCGTATTTAATAATTTCAGCGCTTGAGGGGTCAACAAGGATTTTTTTCGTTTCAAAACATTCGTAAAGTTTGAGCATAATGTCCTTTGCGCGCTGCGTCTCTACACCAATTACAATCCGGTCCGGATTCATAAAATCGGGAATGGCCGAACCTTCCTTTAAAAATTCGGAATTGACAACAAAGTCAAAATGTGATTTTCCCTTATTATAAAGCTTTGTTATTGTTTCAAGATGTTTATGCGTGCCGACCGGAACGGTGCTTTTCTCCACAATGATTTTATAAGAATGGGGCGGAGCGTTTTCGGCTATATTTCTGACCGCGGTCTCAACCTGCGACAGGTCGGCAGAACCGTCGGGCATAGGAGGCGTGCCGACACAGATAAAAATAATGTCGGAGTTATGCACCATCTCTTTAATATCCAGGGTAAAAGATATTTTCTTACTAGTAATATTCTTTTTCAGAAGCTTGTCCAGGCCCGGTTCATAGATAGGGGATTTTCCTTTTTTATAGGCCTCAATTTTACCTTCATCCACGTCAAAGCAGATTACCTGGTTCCCCACGTCTGCGAAACAGCAGCCGCTCACAATACCCACATAGCCGGTGCCGATTATCCCGATATTCATTTTTTATCCCCGTTTATTTAATTTCTTTCAGAAGATCCTTAACTTTATCGGTCCTTTCCCAGCTGAATCCTTCCCTGCCGAAATGCCCGTAAGCGGCCGTTGCCTGAAAAATAGGTTTCCTCAGGTCCAGCGTTTTTATAATGCCGGCCGGCGAAAGGTCAAATACCTTTTTCACCGCTTCTTCTATGGCTTTTTCTTCCACTTTTGCGGAATTGAAAGTCTCTACCATTACTGAAACCGGGAACGGAACGCCGATCGCATAAGCCACCTGCAGCTCGCATCTTTCACAGAGTCCGGCGGCGACAATATTCTTTGCCACATAACGGGCCATATAAGCCGCGCTTCTGTCAACCTTGGACGGGTCTTTCCCGCTGAAAGCCCCGCCGCCATGCCGGCCCATGCCGCCGTATGTATCGACAATGATCTTTCTGCCTGTCAGCCCTGAATCGCCATGAGGGCCGCCGATGACAAAACGGCCGGTGGGATTAATATAATATTTTGTATTCTTATCAAGCAAACCGGTCGGTTCAAGAATAGGCATGACAATCTGTTTTATAATCTCGCTCTTGAGATCGTTATAACTGATTGAATCATCGTGCTGATGGGAGACGACAACCGTGTCAATCCGTACCGGTTTATTCCCTTCATATTCAATTGTCACCTGGCTCTTTGAATCCGGGCGGAGCCATTTGATTTTTCCTTCTTTTCGAAGCTCAGAGGCAAATTTTAAAATCTTATGAGCGTACATGATCGGGGCCGGCATGAGTTCCGGCGTCTCCCTGCAGGCAAAACCGAACATCATTCCCTGGTCGCCTGCGCCCTGCTGGCCTTTAAACTCTTCCAGCCCGGCGCCTGATACGCCCTGGGATATATCCGGAGACTGTGAATGTATTGTATTAAGCACCGCCATTGAATGACAGTCAAGGCCGTACTCGGGATTGTCATAACCGATTTTTTTTGCCGTGTCCCGTACAACAGTCTGAAAATCCACCTGCGCTTTCGTCGTGATCTCACCGCCGACCAGAACCATTCCCGTTGTCGTAAAAGTTTCGCAGGCGACGCGCGAATTCGGGTCCTGCGCCAGGCAGGCGTCAAGCACGCCGTCCGACACCTGGTCAGCAAGTTTATCCGGGTGGCCTTCGCTGACTGATTCCGATGTGAAAAGATATCTTCCAGCCATTTCATTGCTCCTAAACAAAAAATAAGAATACTCATTATAAAAAAGGCCTGGAATAAAATCAATTATTTTTTGCTCTTTCATAATTTGATTGTTACCTAAACTGAGCGATTCTTTTATTAATTCAAAAAATCGGCCTGTTAAACGGGTGGGGTTTTAGAAATTTTAAGGAGTGAGATATTACCCATCCAATTTAAAGTACAAGACCCTTTAGAAAAGGTCCTTATTTGTTGAAATTTTAGTTTTGAGCGCAATACCCCCTTATCCGGTTTTTTAGCTTTAATAATTTATATTGGGACAACGAACAGGCATTTGTCCCAAACTTTAAATAGCCCCAATTCGTCTATTACTTCATGCCCGAAATTTCAATACAATTTTTCTGCTTCTTCTTACGATCTTTCCGGCTATGTCAATAAAAAGCCGTCTTACAGTGTCCGGATAACTGCCAATTGGGAAGCTATCTGAAAGCGCGTCTTCCTGCATAGCAATCAATAAATTGCGGGATATCAGCATCAGAAAATAGTATGCGGCATTTGAGATAAACCTTTTGAAAGGGAGTGTTTCATCCGCAAACTCCTTCACGCTCCGATTTACCAATTCATCCTTCGCCCTTAAGAGATAAAGTTCGATAATCTCTTTAGCCGCCAGGTATTTTTCCAGTCCTGCCTTTTTTAGTAATTCCTGATTATATAAATTTGTGTAAATTAAATTATCCGGTTTCGCAAAATCCAGAAGGTACTCATCTCCATTATTTGCCCTTTTACAGTAAATCGCCCGGCGGCCTTTGCTCCATTTCTCCCGTTTGTCTCTAAAATCACAATATTCCCAGACATCGCCTTTTCTCTCAAAATTGCTCCAGCCTTGCGGAAGCTTGCGGATCAAATCCAGTTTGATGTCGTTGTACATTGTACCGCCGCAGATATAGTAATGTCCGTTTTCTTCCATCCATTCATAGTATTTCTGATCATTGAACCCACTATCTGAAACAACAATAACCGGCACGTCTTTATCGTATTCTTTACGGATCTTTCCGATGATTTTTTCAAGCGATTCGTTCAGGTCATTCCCGTGATTACAATGTGCGCTCCCTTCCCGAAACAGCGAATAAATCACATAAGGCCCCCAATAGAACAATAAAGGATGAAACCCTTTTACCATTTTATATGTCAGAGTTACGCCTTCCCGTTTTCGCGCGCTGTTATTGTCTAATACCGTCGAATCAACACCAAGTACAATTACCTTTGGCCGGGTTATTTTGAGCCGCCAGATAAACAACTCCAGTAAAAAATGACCTAAAGCATTCACCATTTTTTCCGTTACGGCGCCTAAGAACCGTTTCATTGTATGTGAGGATGCCATTTCATTCTTTGAGAACTCAATTGTCCCGGCATACCCCATATTGTTTTTCAGATCGTCAAACCTCGTCATAGTATTTTGGCTTCCGTCAACGAAAAAGCAGAATATCTGCTTTAGTATATTCTCGATCTTTTGCCCTTTTGAACTTTTCCGCAGGCCGTCAAATATTCCAGTAATCAGCGATAATACGTGTGTCCCTTTGAGGTATCTGCAAAAAAATGCCAATCCTCCCCTGCCGCTTAATAGATCATCCGTTATTCCAATTTCAGAAATCTCATTTTTGCAATATTTATTTTTTTCAGCCATAATTAACCTGCTTTTGCACCCAATGGGTGTTTTTTCGGGGTAAGGATGGCGGCAACCATTTCCTTACCCCATTCTATTTTAGCATGGTTTTTTATAATTCGGCTAATAAAGAATCGCTCAGTTTAGGTGTTAATACAAGCATTTATTTAAATAGATCACAATGGTATAGCCACGGAGCCACGGAGAACTGGGAAATATTTTTTTAATATCTAATTGTTTATCAATTCTTTATCTTTTTGAATAAAGGTAATTTTGAGAATAGAACGCGGAGGGAAATCCACGGAGATACGGAGGATAAAGAGGAAATCCAAATAATAGGAAATCCTCTGTGACCGGCGCCTGTCCCGGGCTTAGCGAGGGATGCCTCTGCGGCAGACATTACAAGAATTAAGATCCTTCTCCATCGTTTTGTGAAACACAATTCCCTCATTCCTTGAATATATTCACTGTTTTCCTTAAACTTTTAGACTCATGAGTCTGATAAAATAAGGACCGATAAAAAGATGAAAAAATTACTCTGTATTACTGTCTTTTTTCTCTGCGCGAACCTTCTCCATCCATTCGGTAAAAATAAAGTCGTTTATTATCCTTCAGAGTGGCAGATTCTGGAATCACAGCATTTCAGAATATATCTGCCTAAAGACAATCTTTTTCTCTCCAATGAAATACTCTCTACCGCGGAGGAAATATTCGCCCATCATTCAACAGCATTCGGCTATACTCCCAGGGTCAGAATAAAAATTATTCTCTATAACAACCAGATTGATTTTCAGCAGAATAACATTATGGACTGGACCAGCCCCGGCACCGGCGGCTTTACTGAATTTCTTAAGGGGCGCGTTGTTGTGCCCTACTCCTCTTTTTATCCTGATTTTTACCATGTGCTTTCCCATGAAATCAATCACGCCTTTCAGGGTTATAGGTGGGGCAAAGGAGAGATGAACCGTTTTATATTACAGGACATCGATATACCGCTCTGGCTGATTGAAGGCGCCTCCGAATTCAACTCCATCGGCGTTGATAAGGAGTGTGAGATGATCATCGCCGACGGCCTGATTAACGGCATTCTTCCTTCCCTTCAGGAATTGTCTGATCTATACCGGCTCGGACCCAATGATTATTTTTATGTCTATAAAGAAGGGCAGATATTCTACCAATTCATTCAGGACAAATACGGCAGGGGAGTCTATTCCCGTTTCAACGACTCAATTTCTGAGAATAAAACATTTGAGCAGGTCCTCACCAATTTTTTCTCGGAGCGTTTCGATCAGCTTAATGCGGAATTTTTTGATTATCTCCGTAAAAAATATCTCCCGAATATTTCAAATCTGGCAAGTATTGAATTAACCGCGAGAAAAATAATGAAAGAAGACACAGGATTCAACATGAATCCTGTGTCGCTCGGCTCGAACAGGACCGCGTTTATCAGCGATAGGGAAATATACCCTTCTATCGTCATTTTTGACGGAGAAAAAGATTCTCTAACAAGAATAGTCAAAGGCGGGTTTGATGAGGATTTTCTGGAATTCCAGTACGGAAAGAGAAACAATCTTTCCGTCAGCACAAACGGCCTTTTGTGTTTTGTTTCGAGAAGCGGCGGAGAGGATTCTCTTTTTCTTTATTCCTTTAAAAAGAATAATACGGAAAAAATAAGCCTTCCTTTCAGGATCATAAATTCTCCGGAAATCTCCCCGGACGGCGGCAGAATCGTTTTTTCCGCCGTTCAGAACCAGCAGGCGCACATATTTATTTATGACAGGCAGACAAAAACTACGAAAGCCGTAACAAGCGGCGAATTCTATGACAGTCAGCCCAGGTTTCTGGGGACAAACCGGATCGTTTTTGTTTCCAACCGGAAGAACGGCATTAAAAGCCAGAATATGGATATCTTTATCTATAACCTCGATAATAATAAATATGAGCTGGTGCTGGACACTTCTTTTTCCGATGAATACCCGGCCGTGTCAAAGGACATGGAAAGCATAGCCTTTATTAAAATGGACATCCATCCTTCCCTTATGATATATTCCCTGAAAGAAAAAAAGCTCTATGAGGAAATTGTGCCGACCGGGGGTGTTTTTTCTCCGTCTTATGATGAAAATGGAGATATCCTTCTTACAGCATATAATAAAAACCGTTATAATATTTTCAGATATACTCCTTCCTGCAAAAAAACAATAACTAATTTTTATCATTCCGGCATATTTTCGCAGGAAACCGCCGAAACTTTTTCTCCCTATCCGGGCATTTCACTTCAGCCATATAAAACGGAGCTTTCCATTGACGCGCTTTTCGGCGGTTTTGTCCTTAATACCTCACTCGGGGCGGCGGCGCTCGGTATGCTGCAGTTCAGCGATCTTATGGGTGATGAACGTTATCAGCTGCTGATTGATACAACCATCATTCTGAACAGCAGTTTTCTTGACTATCTGAACGCTGACTTCACCTATCTCAATCTTAAAAACCGCCATAACTACGGCATAAGGATCTTTCAATACAGCAATTATTTTTATGAACTCAATACGCTTCAGGAATTTTATAATATGGAAAGGGCTTACGATAAAACCTACGGCGGCTTTATCCTTTACAGCTATCCTTTTTCGACCTTTGACAGAATAGAAGCGCAATTAGGGTACAGAGGATTCAATTTTATAACCAATGTTGAGACAGACGGCACAAACATCTTCTATGATTATGATTATCAAAATAGAAACCTGGTGAGTTTATCCTTTGTTCATGATTCCACTCTCTGGGATATTACAGGACCGATAGACGGAATCCGCTATGAACTGACGCTCTCCAAATCATTCCCGCTTTATCAAAATTCGCTTAATTATGAAAAGGCGGTCCTGGATTTCAGAAGCTACTTTATGATACTGCCCAACCTTATATCAGGCTATTCTTTCGCCTTCAGGGCTGTGGCCGGTAAAGTTTTCGATACCGACAAAAATAAATATCCTTTTTATCTGGGCGGATTTAATTCCATCCGCGGTTATGACCTCTGGAGTTTCCAGGGCGATAATATGTTTCTTTTTAATTTTGAACTCAGAATCCCTTTCATCTATGACTGGACCATCGGCTTCCCGTTTCCGCTCAGAATGCCCACTATCTGGGGAGTGATTTTCTGGGATTTCGGTTCAGTATGGAATTCAGAACAGTCCCTTGTGTTATTCGAAACGAGGGATGGCGCCACTTATTTCAAAGATCTCAAAAGCGGCCTTGGATTCGGTTTCCGCCTGGTCCTCCTGCCGGCCATTAAACTGATGGTTAATTTTGCGGTGCCTTATGACTGCTCGCCGGTCCCGCCGCTCAGCGCATGGCAATCTTTCTGGCTGATTGGAATCGATTTTTAAGGAGAAATAAATGTCCGAATTAAAAGTGAGTATCTCCGGGATCCGGGGAATTTGGGGCGAGAGCCTTAATCTGAAAACCCTTATTGAGTTTACAAAAGCTTTCGGCCTTTTTGTAAAAAAAACAGGCGGAAATAAAATCCTTTTAGGACGGGACGCGCGCCCTACGGGAAAAATGATTTCTCTGACGGTATCGGGTATTTTAAACTCGATGGGGATCGATGTTCTGGACTGCGGGATAATCCCCACTCCATCGATACTTTACGGGGTCAGAAAATTAAAACTCGGCGGCGGCATCATCATTACCGCGTCCCATAATCCCATAGAATGGAACGCCCTGAAATTTGTCAGGCATGACGGGACTTTTACAAATGAGAAAGATATAAAAATTATTCAATCAAATCTGGGAAAGGACTTAAAAGAAAATCTCTACAATAAGATCGGGAAATACGAGGAGACATCGCTGATTGAAGAGATGCATATTCAGGAAATCCTTAAAAATGTTTCGGCCCCTCTCATCCGGAAAAAGAAATTTAAAGTTGTCCTGGACCCGGTTAACAGCGCCGGAAGCCGGATCACAGCGGAACTTCTTAAAGAGCTGGGCTGTTCCGTCCATCTTGTCAACGGAGAGATAAACGGGACATTCGGCAGGGGAACGGAGCCGAACCCGGCCAATTTAACTCATTTAACCGCCATCATCAGAAAAACAAAAGCCGATATCGGCTTTGCCCAGGACCCTGATGCCGACAGGCTTGTCGTTATCGATGAAAAAGGAGCCGTTTTGAGTGAGGAGATGACGTTAGCTCTGGCGGCAGAGCATATCCTTTCGGAAAACCCGGGGGATATTGTCGTGAATCTTTCCACTTCCATGCTCTGCGAATGGCTGGCGCGGAAATACGGCGTCCGCTGTTACCGGACAAAAGTGGGCGAAGCCAATGTAGTCGATGGAATAATAAAGAGGAAAGCCCGCATCGGCGGCGAGGGAAACGGCGGCGTGATCTATCCGAAGATCAACTGCGCTAGGGACAGCCTTGTGGGCATAGCCCTTATTCTGGAATTAATGACAAAAAGAAAGAAAAGCATTTCTAAAATAGCAGGAGAATTTCCCTCTTATCCGATGAAAAAAGAGAAATTCACATTCAAAGGCAATATCAATACATTATATAAGGATATTAAGGCTTCATTCAAAAAAGCTGTCATCAACGAAGCCGACGGCCTCCGCCTGGAATGGGATGAGAAAGGGAATAAAATATGGCTGCACATCCGGCCATCAAATACGGAGCCGGTTGTCCGCGTCATCGGCGAATCAGTGGATGAGGCCCTGCTGGATGAAAGCCTGATGATAATAAAGAAACTCATTTCTTGAATAAAATCCGCCGACCTTCTTTTAAACACGAAGAACACCAAGAGCATCCTTCGCTAACGCTCAGGACAGGCTCCGAGTCACCAACGGGGTAATCCGCGAAGGCACGCGAATAGACGCGAATGGGGGAAGTTCGGTTAAATTTAAGAGGACAGGAGGTCAGGAAGAACCGGGGAATAGTTTTGGGTGTCATTTTTATTTTCTTTTCTTTATCATTATCAACAAGCCTTTTAATATAATTTTTCTGTAATTGAAAACACAGAGGGCACAGAGAAAAAAGAGAGCACGGAGAGTTTTTGTTTTGAATAATCCAGATTGTTTAATCCGTTACTCGATAGCATAGATAATTGATAAGGTAGGCTACGCCTGTTATACAAAAGAAATCAAATAAAAAAACCTTCAATTGTTTTATAAAAGCCGATGTATCGACCCCAATTCATCGCGGATGACGCGGATTAGACGGATTGGCGGCGGATTTTATTTTTATTGACTTTTCTGGCTTTACGACTTTGCGAGAGATATTAATTCACGCAAAGACGCAGAGGCAAGAGGGAAGAAAAGGTGGGCTATGCCCGCTGGACAAAATATTTTATGGGCGGTTTTAAAAACCGCCTAATTTATCAACACTTCCCTGATAATAGAAAATATTTTCAAAATATTTCTGCCAACAGGTTAAAAACTGTTTCTATTACCAAAATTCAGCCAAACACGGGCAATATTATCCATATCTTCTGTATTTTAAGCCGCACAAGACGCAATTCGACCTTTTACCACAACATACCGTGCTAAATTATAAACCAGATTCATCAGCCCGATTTGGCTCTCTGCCCTTTCTTTTCCTATCGATCGTATTGTACTGCCGTTCATACTATTTTCAACAAAACCAAAAACATGCTCAACACGAACTCGGATGCGGCTCTTTCTTCTATTTTTTTCTTTCTGCTTCTCCGTCAATGGCTTATTTCTGTATCCTTTTTCGTGAATCCGGTTTTTCATCTCAAATTTTTCTAATATTCCTGCTACCGTTGGGCCAACATATGCGCTGTCCGCGTAAAACGGCTTCCCTTTGTCTTTCTCATTCAATAGAGGTTCAACTACCTGTGAATCGTGAACGCTCGCATCTGTCGTGACATAAGAACGAATAAGTTTTGACTTCACATCAACCTTTGTATGGTTTTTGTATCCGTAATGCCTCTCTTTATTCTTGGTCATCCAGCGCGCATCCGTGTCTTTATGGGAAAGCTTATGCGTATTATCTTTCCAATCTTCCGGAACCTCGCCTTCTTTTATTTTCTTGTTTTCTTCGCGGCTGTTCCTCTGCCGGGGAACATCCACAAAACTTGCGTCTACCATAACGCCCGCTTTCCCTATCACACCTTTATTCTCAAGATTCTCATCGAATATTTTAAAAAGTTTCTCTATTGCTTTCGCTTTCATCAGTTTTTCCTTGAATTCCCAGATTTTACTGTAGTCCGGAACTTTGTCCGAAAGTGTTATCCCAAGATATCGCTGAACGGATAACCTGTCATTGATCTGAAATTCCGCTTGCTCATCGGAAAGATTGTAATACCTCTGGAATATCAGTATCTTGAACATGAAAACATAGTCATAATGTGGCGCTCCGCCCGGCGCCTTCTGCTCTTTCGGCGCCAAAATCTCTGTTAACAGCGGCCGGAACATCTCAAAGTCTACAACCCTGTTAAGCTTATCCAGCGGTGTTTTTACGCCGCTTAGCTTTTCCATCCGCTCCTGATATTCAAACAAGTTACGGTCTTTCCGCTTAATTTTTGTCATAGCCTTACCTCTGTTTTCTTTGACTATGATTATATGTTTTTATATACTATTTGTATATGATACGTGGGTTTTTCAAACCGCCCTTATATAAGTGATCAATTTTATTTGATTGAAACTGTTGTACTGACCCCAATTTTACAGGATTACCAGGATTATTCGGGATTTATCATAATAACTATTAAGAATCTTCGATTTTATTTTATGATCCTGTGAATCCTGTGGTATCAAGTAAATTCTGTTGAATTGGGGACAGAATAAATATGATACTTCTAATTTTCAATTTCCGTTCAGGCGTTATTTAATCCCAGCTTTTTTCTAAAGATTGATGATATAGTAATTCTCTACCTTTTAACCAAGCGACAAAGCCGTATCGCCGTTATTATCCTTCACGTTTACCGTAGTCAGGTCGGCAGAGGCTTTTTAAATTTCGATCGTATTCCCTGTAAAATTATAAAACACTTTATCTTTGAAGGATTCTTTCATAATTGCGTATTTTTCTATGCCTGTACAGTGACAGACACCGATTTTATTGATATTATATTTTAGTAATTCGCTTATTAATCTTCCGGTCAGGTCATTATCCGCGTCTTTCAGATGAAAGCCTCCGAGAACAAGGTTTATTGGGATTTGAAAAATATCCATGGCGGATAGAACAATATTTGAAATCCCCCTGTGGGAACATCCGCTTATGATATTCATTTTATTATCGCTGATGGTCACAATAAACAATTCATCAGTAAAAGTATCCTCAAGAAAATCATCGCCGTCTTTAATGAACATATTTGTAAAATGTGTATCCCAGACGTTTTTTATATCAATATTTGGAATAACAAAAAAACCGGGGTATATTTCGGTAACATCTTTTACAAACCTGATTCTATGACTGAATAGCGCCTTATCATTTTTTATACCGATGAATTCTTCTTTATTTTTATATTTTGGGGTAAAAAAGCCTTCTTTGATATAAATCGATGCTTTTTGATTTATCCGGCAGAACGGCTCAAGCCCTCCAGCGTGGTCGTAGTGCCCATGGCTTATTATGACCCTATCAACCTGCGACATATCAATGCCGAGGTTCTCCGCGTTTTTTATAAAATTTCCATCCTGCCCGGTATCGAAAAGGATTTTTTTACCGTCCATTTCTATCAGAAGCGACAATCCATGTTCCGCTGTCAAATTTTTACTGAAAACAGTATTTTCTATTAAGACGGTGATCTTCAAGAAACCTCCTCTGGAGCCGTTTATTTCCTGGCAATGACCATCATATGTTCCACTTCTTTTTTCTGCCAGGCGCTGTATTCCATAATATTTTTTATGGACACCTCGCTGTAATTTCTCAATAAATGCCTGACCTCTTCTTCAGTGAAAAAATGGTGGATGATATCGCCGTCGGGAGCGTCGATGTGCAGGAAAGAATTATTTTCCACCTCGATAATATCCGGCCCGGCGACATATTTGTAAAATTCGACAGGGGTGATGATTATAAACAAAATCCCTTTATCTTTAATAATGCGCTCGATTTCATAAAACATTTTCTTTATCTCTTGATACTTTCCATGGCTCAAAACATTAATGCATACCGCGAAATCATATTTTTCATGAATACCGGTCAGGTCCCTTAAATCGAATTGAGAAACCTTCACGTTATAAGAAGGTTTAAGATTTTGTTTTAGAATTTCTAGGGCGTTTACAGATGAATCGACAGCATGCACAAAATATCCTTTTTCGGCAAAATAGATGGAATACCTCCCGGTTCCGCACCCTAAATCTATTATTTTTTTAATATCGTTTTGCTTCATTATATTTTCAAAACATTCAATCAGGTTTTCATTAGGTGTGCTGATGATCAAGTCCCGGTTTTTAAATAAATCGTTCCAGTCTGCCATTTTATTCTCCTTAAATTTTGTCAAAAAATTAAACAACTGCAATTCAAATAACGGAATATATTACAGCATATTTTTTGTAATCCAATTTTTCGCGTCTTCGGAAATTTCCATTTTATTTAAAATATCATCCGGAATTCTAATCGGCTTATTGTTGTCTTTCATAATAAAACAATGTTCAGTATAGCCGTAACAAAGTAAATCTTTTTCATTTCGATAAATCAGATAATCCACACGGATTTTAGCGCGGGTGATTTTTGTAAAAGCCGCGTGAATCTGGATTTCATCATCAAAGTAGGCCGGAGAAACATATTTTGTAAACACTTTTGTTACCGGCAGCAGGATGCCTTTTGTTTCCAGTTCCCTGTAATTGATCCCGCACTCACGGAATAAATTCATACGCGCCAGTTCCATCCAGATGGTATGATTGGAATGATGTATAAACCCCATCTGGTCGCTTTCTTCGTAGCGGGCGCGGATTTTAGTGATATTTATCATATAATTCACCTCAAATTTATTATTAACGTCATGGTAAAAATGCCCGCCGTAAAACCGACTTGATGCGGGAGTTTTATTCCGGCGAGACGGCGTTTCATGGAAATCTGATCGCCGGCCGCCTTTATTATTCCAATGTGACAGCGATCAGAAAAGGCGCCGACTCCTTTCCGTCAGAAACAAAATCAAATTCTGCGATTTCTATATCGGGGAAAGGATTGATCCAGGTATATTTATATAACTGAATGGAATTGCCAAGGGCCCTTGTCCTTTCATTATCACCCTTCCATGCGATTTCCGCGTCAGTAGGCAATTTATCCCCGGGGTAAAACCACCAGTCGACAACATAACGCTGATAGACAATTGGTATCATTTCTTTATTTCCATTAGAATAAAATACTCTATATTCTCCTATTTTTGTTCCTTCCCGGTCATGCCATGAAGCTCCATGAAGAAAATGGATTTTTTCTGCCTTCTGATTCACTTTTATTCCTTTGATTCCCGATGGATAATCGCAGCCGGTCCTTTCTTTTGAAATACTTCCCGACAGCTGAATCATTCCGTTTACGTCAAATGTGGTACCCGCGAATACACTGACGCCGTGCGGGATTGTTTTTAAATCATTCCCCGGCTTATGATGAATTTCATTATCCAGAGAATTGGTAAAATACCCGGATAAATTGATAAACTTCATACTTCTCACCTCCTTATATGATTTTTATGGCTTTTACATTGGAGTTCACTACTGTCTTTCCAGATTTACATTACAATGCGGACACTTCAATGAAGAACAGGGTATGCCGGGCTGGTGGTCGATTTTATAACCGCATTGCGGACAGGCGCAATAACCGCCCGGACCTTTACCGGATGATTCTTCGTTTTCTTTTTTGAACCTGCCTTTTTTCTGCCAGCCGAACCCTTTGCCGAAAAAAGGATTATAAAACCCTGTCGACACTTCATGGCTTTCTATCTGGATCACGACATAAACAAGGTTTCCGATTTCTTTAATAAGTGTTTCTCTTAACTTGTTGGAAATATTTACCGCACTCTCCACGTTTAAATTGCCCGGCAGTTTTATCCCTAAATTGGCGGTTATAACCGCACCTTTTTTCTGCGTCTTTAAAGAGGCAATTTCTATCTTATTTTCTCCGGCTATCGATTTTATTTTCTGCTCTATTTTCCCGCCTGCGGAAACATCCAGCAATGAATCAACCGCTTCCTTCCCAAGCGAAAGAGATTCCTTGATTATATAAAGGCCGATCAGTAAAGCCAGCAAAGGATCGGCATATATCCAATATTTAGCCAGGAACAAACCGCATAAGACCGCCAGGGAAACAAAAACATCAACTCTGGAATGGACGCCGTCTGAAAGCAGGGCTATGGAATTTTCTTTTTTCCCGAAATGTATTTTCAACCGCGCCATAATTTCATTAATGACCGCCGAAAACACCATAACCGTAAATGCAAGATAATCTATTTTTATTTTTTGAGGTTTAATAAATCCCTGATAGGCCTCATAAACGATCCCCAGACCCGTACCGAGCAATATCAAAGTGATAACGGCGCCGGCTAAAACTTCAAATTTATAATGACCGTAAGGATGTTTTTCATCGACCGGTTTTTTGGAGATTTTAATTCCGATAAATCCAATGGCTGAAGCGAAAATATCCATGAATGAATGCAGCCCTTCAGCCAAAACCGCGGCGGATTTAGTTATTATTCCCGCTGTGATTTTTCCGCCGGCTAAGATTATGTTTATAAATATGGAAATTACAGCCACTTTTTCTTTCATATCAATTCCTTCGGGGAAAGTTTTCAAATAAATTATTTGAAGATTTCAACTCTTTTTTATTTTTTCTATTTCTTCCTCCACTTCAGCGGCGCCTTTGTCATAGAATTTTTCCTCATCCGGTTCAAGGTGCTTCAACAGCCTTAAGAATTCCCCGGCGTGCACCCGTTCTTCATCCGCTATGTCCTTTAACACTCCCTGTACCAGCTTATCGTCGATTGATTCCGCAAGCTGCATGTAAAGCTGGACGGCTTCGTACTCCGCGGCGATCATAAATCTCACCGCGCGGACCAGTTCTTCATGGGTTAATTTGCGGTCCTTCGCAAGGCCCGAAAATGCTGTACTGAATTCAGGCATGTTCTTCCTCCTGTAATTGATTATTTCTTAATATATTATTAATCATAATGTATTCTAATCTCTTTGTCAGACATAACAGGGGCCAGTATTTCCTTCCATTCCGGAGCTTCCCAGCTTCTAAGTTTTTCATGTGTTTCCAGGTATTTTGCCGGGATGGGATGCGTTCCCATTACAATCTTGAGATTAAATCGTTTCTGTATAAAGGAGCGGAAATAATCCAGATACGGACAGGGAGGATAACCCACAAGCAGTCCGGTGGCCAGGTGAATGACTTCCGCGCCGTTTTTCTTCATTTCTTCCGGGGCGTATTCGATATTCCCGCCCGGGCATCCGCCGCAATCGGCAAAACCAACCAGTTCCAGCTCTTCATCATCGCCGTAAACGCTGAAAGCCCCATGTCTTTCACGAAGCGCTCTCAGGCATTTACCGCCGGCGCATGACCTGTAGCGGCCGCAAGTAATGATGCCTAATTTAATAATTTTCTTCATCATTTACTCCTATGTATAATTTCAAGTATTTTGACTAAATATTTTCAAGCCTTATTATTTTTCAAATAATAAAACACTTTTACTACTAACTTCCTGGCAATCGCAACGATTGCTTTTTGCTTGCAGGTTCTGCTTCTTAAGTCATCGTAGTATTTCCGCATATAAGGGTCGAATCTTACCGCTGCCCACGCGGCCTGTACTATCACTCTTAATATAGCTTTATCTGTATTCCTTGTAATGTGCCCGCCACGGTTTTTCTCATCACTTTCATTGACTTTGGGCGCCAATCCGAGATATGACACCAGTTTTTTATGGCTGTCAAAACGCTCAATATTTTCTATCTTCGATACCAGATATGCGCCGCACGTTTTACCTATCCCGTCAATCTCTTTCGTAATGGTCTGGTATGCCTTATCAGTTGCGCAAAGCCCGAAAATCTGATCGTCCAGTTCTTTTATCATCTCATTATATTCTATAACCAATTGGTATTGTCTCTTAATCCCTTCTTTGAGCGCTGGAGAAAGAACAAGACCTTCCAACCAGGCTTCATCTCTTTTCTGTCCCATAAACAGCTTTTTTTCAGGAGCAAGTCCCCAATAATCCAGCATCGCTATAATCAGGTTCTTAGTCTCTACTTTCTGCCGAACCAGCTTTTCTCTTATCTTCAATAGCCCTTTTACTTCCGCCCATTTCTCGCTTTTGACCAGACAGTAAGACAATTCTTCTTTTTCAAACCGTCGCAATATGATTGCGATTTTTTCCGCGTCTACACGGTCTGTCTTCTTGGTCTTATCCATCAAACTTTTAAGTTCAATGGTGTTTAGGATTAACACATCTTTTGCCAACCGTTCTGCTTTTTTGGCCAAGTCCCATGTCTAGGTCGTTGATTCCACGCCCATCACTGTGTCTTTGTCAATTTCATTCAAGAAATCCGAAACTCCTGCCGAATTTCTTTCATAGCGTTTGACTTCCTTTTGACCTGTCTCTAAAATAATGCAGACAGTCATTTGTTTTTTGTGGATGTCAACGCCGACCCACTTTTTTGCTTCCATAACTTACCTCTCGATTTTATTTGAGAGGCTTGAAAATACTCGGTTTTATCAGGTTTGAGTTACCGCACTCCTATCCGGGGATTTATCCCCATTATGGCGGTTCGGGCAAGGACTCGATCATACTCCTAACGGGGTGTTACCCCATAAAAATGATTCGGTCTTTGTCCTATTCAAGCTCTCGCGCTCATTTTCGGCGCGGGAGCTTTATTTTCTTCAAGCCTGATTAATCATACCATCTCCTTGAATCAAAATCAGAAAATTTCAACTCCGGATCATCGGGTAAATGAAAACCTGCAGGCGGTATGCCAAGCCCCTCCGCGAATCTGCCCCAATAATTCACCTTCCCCACCAGCACAGCCAAAATCACTATTTCTTCCGGCAAAAAAAGCCGTTTCACGTCCGCAATCACATTTTTATCAACCTGAATAGGCGTTTTTGAAAGCATGGCCGCATAACGAATGGCTGCCCGTTCGCGTTCAGTAAAAGATGCCGCCGTTTCCAGATCCCGCTCGCCGCGCAAAACAGCCATTTCATCGGGTGTTATATTATATTTATCTCTCCGGTGCGCATTGATGTCAATTAAAAAGGAACTGGAAACTTCAAAAGAGATACGAAGCCGAATCAGCGCGGTTATACGTTTACCAAGCTTCTTGCCGCCATTCTCCGCCGATGTCTCCAAAAGTCCGGACGCTATACCAGCCATCGGGCGCCATGCCAATAGCCGGGCCGGCAACATAGTTCTGCCGGTGCTCTGTTCACTCAAACAAATGAATGGCTGTAAATAAAAAGGAATACACTGCGGCGGATCAATATAAGGTTTTGAAACTGCCGCACCTGCCCTGGCCGCTTCAGGATGCATAATTTCCTCCTTTTGATTGTGAGAACACCTGGGGAAAAGCGACATAAAGAGCTAACAGAACCGGCAGGTTCTCACTTTCAATCCTCCCAGACTAGCCAACGCCATATGCCCATATCGTTATTGCAGAAGAATACAGGTATTATAAACTAATTTTATCCTGTTTGTCTCACAAAAGCGCGAGCGGATTTTAGTGATATTTATCATAATCAGCCTCTATTATGTTATTGATATCTTTATGTTTGTTTATTTATCATCCGGTTCCGGCGTCGTTAATGTATCGTAATATTTCACAAAATTGTCCTTTTCGGCGGAATCCCTGAAGGCGATAGCGGTACGGGGGTGTTCATTGAGCATGCCCGATATCATATAGGGAATGATATATCCCCACTCCACCTGCCTGCTGAGGGGCAGGTAATGGTCCTGGATCAGCCTCAATACGGGCCTTAAATCGAATTTCGGGTTTTTTAAAAAATGAAGGAGCAGTTCCAGGGGGCAGTTGCCGGGGCCTCTCCCGATCCCGTAAACGGAAGCGTCCAGAATATTCGAATTGTCTATGATGGCCTGAATGGTGTTCGCAAATGCGAGCTGGCGGTTATTGTGAGTGTGGATGCCGATTGTTTTACCGGGCAGAGCCTCCCTGTATTTTTTTATCAGATATGTCACATCTTCGCTGTACATATTGCCGTATGAATCCACCACATAGACATAAGGGATTCCGGTTTTGCTTAAATCAAGAAGGGCTTCGTCGATATCTTTTTCAAGGTTTGTGGATACAGCCATAAGATTAATCGTTGTTTCATAACCTTTACCCATGCAATGTTCCGCGAGAGCGATTCCTTTATCAATATCTTTAATATAACAGGCCACCCTGATCATATCAAATACGGATTTGTCTACCGGCAGGATATCCTCTTCTAACACTCTCCCGATGTCCACCATATAAGCCAGTTTCATATTGGACTCTATCCCTTTGATGACTTTTTTTACATCTTCTTCATCACAAAAACGCCATTTCCCGAATTCATTCGGATCAAACTGTTTTTTTGACGCTTTATAACCCATTTCCATGTAATCAACCCCGGCTTCCGATAACGCCTTATAAGTGGCCCTGACAAACTCGTCGCTGAACTGCCATTTGTTGATGAGCCCGCCGTCCCTGATCGAACAGTCGAGCACTTTAATTTCCGGTCTGAACATAGTTATATCTCCTTCATAATTTGATAAAAATGAGTGTAATAAAAACACCGCGGGGGATCCGGTGCCCGGATTTTCCCCGTGATCCTTATGCCCGTCTTAATGACAATGGCTGTGCTGGCAGGCGTTTTCCGCCGATAATTCACCGAGTTCATTCTTTTTGTATTTCATAATTATCTCATCGACGGACAGCGCGTTTTCGGCATAATAAACTTTCATTCCAAGGGCGTTCAGTTTTTCAACGGCGCGGATTCCCATGCCGCTGCAGACAACAGCTTCGACTTGATTTTCTATTAATCCGTCCGCCGGCTGGCATTGGCCATGTTCATGTTCCTTATTGCCGTTGTCAATAAAGCTTAAAACGCCGGTTTGAGCTTCAAAAACGGCATAATAGGGAGCGCTGCCGAAATGGCCGTAAACAATGGATTTCAATCCATTCATGTTTTCTGTGGGGATTGCGACTTTCATAATATATTCCTCCAATAGAATACTTTTATTTTTTATAACTTTTTAATACGACAAATCCGCCCGTGTCATGCCCTCTTTTAAAGGGCTGTATTTTGTTTTTAAATTCAAACAGCGTTTGCTTTGACTCCAGTCCTGTAAAACCGGCGGATTTTAACAGTCCCATGACCTCCCGGACCCGGTAAAATTTCGCCTGTTTATAAAACCGGCTTTTATCTTTATTCTCAAAATAAAACCGGCCTATCTTACTTTCCAGCGGTACAAAACCAATCAGGATAAAACCGCCGGGTTTGATTACCCTGAAAGCTTCCTTTAAAGCACGCGCCGGGTCGTCCAGAAAGCAGATGGTCGTAATCAGCGCCGCGAAATCAAAGGCATTATCCGGCAGGGGTAAGTTCTCGGCGTAAGCCCGGATGACCTTCAGCCCTTTTTTTAGAGAGAGTTTCGCCATTTCCTTTGAAGGTTCTATGCCCATTTTAATTCCAAGGGGCAGGGCGAACCTGCCGCTGCCGCTACCGATTTCAATCCCGTTTAAGCCATCGGGAATAAAACTTTTAATCAGCCCCAGTTCGGAAAGGAAAACGGCTTCATTCCTTTCAAACCATTTCTCATAATCGTCTGGGTATTGATTAAAAACTTCAACTCCCGGCATTCGGGTCTCCCCACAAAGGATCGGCTCCGAATTTTTTCGTCCAGAACTCCTCCGGCGGAATATGCTTTTCTATTTCGTCCCTTGAAAACGATATGGGGAATTGATTGCAGTAATTTATCAATAATTTACCCGCGTATAATATGTCCCTTGTTTTTTCTTCGCATAGTCTTTTATCTTCCCCACACCTGTCCGGATGCCATTTTTTCAGCAAGTCTTTATATTTCTGGGTTACGGTGCTGATACTAGCCTGTTCCGGAATGTCCAGAATCTGCCTGGCCTTTGTTATTTCTTCATATAATCCCATACAGGTTCCTATTTAGACGGTTTTTCCGGCAGGCGGCAGCAGCCGTCATCCTTTAAATCCGTTCCTTTTGCAAGAACTCCGGAATATTCTTTATGACGCCGGTAAAATGTGACGGCGTAAGAACAGGACGGATTGACCTTCAGCCCTTTTTCCCGCACGAAATCGGAAAATCCGGTCAATAAGGCTTCGGCGATCCCCTGCCCGCGAAGGTCCGGGTGGACATAGGTCTGGAACAAATCAACGGTCGAAGAATCGATAAATTCATAAACCGCTTCGCAGTGATACCCGTCATGGTCGCAATAAAAGCTTTTTGTCGTTTCATCATGGATAATGGCGAACTTTTTTGTTTTTCCAATCATAAGAATTATGCCTCCCTGGAAATTATTTTGTATGTATATCTGCGACCCTGTTATTCTGATTTTTCCATTTGCCGGTGGCCGCATCTTCCGCCCTGGCGTGAGCATCCCCTATCATCCGGGTGCCGGTGAATATTGGCGCTCCGGCATTGCGGGCATATTGCAGGATGTCCCGTGCCGAAAGGTAAAGACCATACATGTTTGCAATCATAACAGAGAAATTTTCTTTCCGACATATTGACATGACCTCCTTCGATTTTTACGGCTTTGCCGTTAATGAGAGCGTCCGCGACTTTTTTCCTTGCCGATTCGATAATATTGCCGAAAGTCTGCCGGGAAACATTCATTTTTTGGGCGGCTTCTTCCTGATACAGGCCCTCCAGGTCGGCCAGGCGCAGGGCTTCCAGTTCATCCAAATTTAATGCAACTATATCAAGATTGGATACCGGAATTCCGGCAGGTTTGAAGAACAGGGTATCGGGACTGAAATCGACTTTTCTGCATTTCATCGGTCTCGGCATACTGCCTCCCTATTTAATTTATGTTAATATAATATTTCAGATTAAAAAGTCGATCATATCCCTTTCACGAAGCATCCTTCTTTTCCAGGCTGATATTCCCGGAACGCTGTAAGGAAGCAGGCGGAGGGAATAATAGGACGGAATGACAGGTATTCCAATCATATTCCCGGCATTTATCAGCATAAACAGGTGATCCGAGTCTATTCGGGCTTTTAAAGCAAAACCGGCCATGCCGTACCCTGACAATCCGTAAAAGAAACCCTTTAAAAAATTTAACGCTTTATAAACTCTTTTCAGACTCAGCACTTTATACCTCCTGTGAAAGATCATGATCATTTATTTCACAGCTCTTTATCCTGTTCTTCATTCAATACACCCGGTCATTCCAGGTCTTTTTATTCACCTCAAAAATCAGCGTCTTTTCAGCGATCTGCCTGATGTTCCTGCCCTCGCAGCCGCGGGGGACCATCCAGCAGACAGCCCTTTCGCCTTTAAAATATTTCATCGCGCAAGCCAGGGCTTTTTTAATCGAATAAGGCTTTGTTGAAACAATATTGATCATAATCATAAGCCAGTTGACGGAATAGTGGCTGATATTGGAGCCCTGTTTTAAAAGCTGGGTGACGGACGGGCCGGACGTCTTCTTTTTCGCGTGGCCGAAATCAGGCGCTTCCGCTTTTCCGACAGGGTTGAGCTTGGTTGCCCTGCAGAAATCGACAGTCGCCCACCGTGCAATTGCTTTTGATGAAGCGATTTTTGAATAATTACAGCCGTAGATATCGATGATCAATTCAAAAGCTGACGAAAAACCCTCTTCCATCGGAAGCTTAAAATCCTTTAAAAAGATTTTTGAGCATTCTGTCATTTTAGGGAGCAATACCTCGCTAGAAGGCAGAAGCTTTCTGTTGTCCTTAGCCAGCCTTGCTTGATAGATCAGGCTTTTCCTGCGGATCTCCCTGATGTCGGAAAATGACCCGCGGGGGACATGCCAGCAAACGCTGTTCACGGCCCCGTAATAAGACAGTGTATAGGAAACGGCGTCTTCCACCGGAAGAGAGGCGCATGTAAAACAATTGGCGCATCCTGTCGCGCCGTACTGCCTGTAATTGATTGCGCTGGTTTCTATATACTGGACAAGCGTATCGCCCTCGCCGAAGTCCCGGTTTGAGACCATCGGTTCGCCATAAGCGATCATATTGATGGCCTCGCAGGTTTCCCTACTCCATCTGGCTATTTTTGAAACCGAAGGGATTTTTTTGCTATTCAGTGCGATGTCCATAACGACTTCCTCGCCGTATTTGTCCTGTTCGAGCCGGCCCTGGAATTCCGGGTAAACAACTGTGGAAATATCCGGCGAATACCACCTGCTTTTGATCCCTGAGATTTTATACGCCTTCCTGGCGTTTTGAGCGGCTTTCGTGAAGACCTTGCGGCCTTTTGATCCGGCCGTCAGGCTGAAAGGCCCGCCGATGTAGCTGACGTTTGACAACTGGATGACCCTGACGTCGTCAAATGTGCGTTCAATCTGCCGCCAGCTTCCGGGGCATTCCGAAGGCTGAAGGATGAGAGAACCGGTTTGATGAATAGCTATTCCTCCGTCCACCAGGGCATCGTAAACGCACTGGTAAAAATCGGTGCTGAAGAGGCTTTTTGCCGGTCCTATCGGGTCCGCCGAGTCGATGATCACCAGGTCGCATTTGCCCTTCATGGAGCGGATGTCTTCCGCACCGTCGCCGATGATCAGGCGCAGGCGTTTATCATCCCAGATGCCTTCCGAAACAGACGGCATGAATTCCCTGCATTTATCGATCACCATCCTGTCGATCTCGACCATGGTGACGGTTTTTACAGATTTATGTTTGAGGACTTCCCTGGCCGCGCCACCGTCGCCGCCGCCGATGATCAGAACATTTCTGGCCGGCTTTAAGAGCAAAAACATGGGCCAGTGTACGATCCATTCGTGGTAAATGCCTTCGTCTTCCTCCGTCAGCTGAACAATATTGTCGAGTATCAAAACGCGGCCCAGCCGTTCAGTTTCCAGGATCATTATTTTCTGATGGCCGGTGTCCGTTTCCGGGACAAGGACTTTGGAAACTTTAAAGCCGTAATTAATATCCGTATAAAGGTCTTCATAAAACCAAAATTCGTTTCTCTTTTTTATCAATCCCAATTTTTCCCTCCTTTTCTGAAACCGGCAGAAGATGTATTTGTAAGCATTTCAATAATACTTCAAACATTTATTTAATAGTCTGATCAAGAGCTTTTTCAATCTTTTCGGATAATTCCCCCAGCAATCCTCGCGTTATTTCGCTTGATAAGTCAAGTCCCTGTGAAGGTATGGACGCTATTTCCTTTGTCATTGGAAGACGCATCAATATATTCTCCTGCAGAATGGACTCTTCCGGTTCCGGAAAGAATGAAAAGCTCTTGCCGCATTCAGGGCAGACAATGGCGCTCATATTTTCAATAACACCCAGTATCGGGATACTCAGCATCTCCGCCATCTGGACGGATTTATTCACGATCATGGAAACCATATCCTGAGGGGTGGTCACTACCAGAAGTCCGTTCAGCGGGATTTTCTGCATGACGGTCAGCGCCACATCAGCCGTACCGGGAGGCATATCCACTACAAGATAATCAAGTTCTCCCCATTCCACATCCGTCCAGAACTGTTCGATGGCTTTTGTCAGAAGCGGCCCCCGCCAGACAACCGGTTTGTTTTCATCTTCCAGCAGCAGATTCATCGAAACAACCGATATCCCCTGCTGTGTTTGAAAAGGCAGGAGTTTGCCGCCGTCGGTGAGAATTCTGCCCAGTTTTAATTGAAATAACCGTGGAATACTCGGGCCGGTTATGTCCGCGTCCAGTACGCCGACTTTATAACCTTTCAGGGCCAGCGCGTTTGCCGCCAGAAAAGTAACGGTGGATTTACCGACCCCGCCTTTCCCGCTCATGACCCCGAAAATGCTTTTTATCTGACTGGTATTTTCCATGAATTTATTTCTCCTATAAATAGCATATGCTAATTATAGTTAAAAATTTGGTTATTGTCAAATGCCAGAAATAAAATATTAAAGTAATTTTGATAAGGTTAGGAAAAATAATTAATGGCAGTTTTTGCCCGGCAAGGGACCCTGTCATCACCATTCCGTCCAACCGGTGCTGCGTTTAACTGTTGCGGTCATGCAAAGGTATGAACAGATTTACGCTGAGAGGAAAAGAAAAATGCAATATACAATGGGTGTTATATAATATAGTGCATAATATAAGTAAAATTCATGTATTAGGAGGATTATGATGCCGTAAAGCATCCGCAGCGGAATTGACGGCTGAATGAGGCTGATTCAATCAAAATTATGACGGTTTAACCGGAAATACTTCCCCGGTTGAACAACAGGGAAATCAGCATTTGAAAATGAATTTTTCTAAAAGCCCGTTGAGTCTGTCGAAAAAGTGATATTTAATGTAAATTATTATCGATATAGCTTAAAATAATGAATGAAATAAATCAATAGCGGAAGGTTATATGGCAAGATACAAGACAGTTAATTATGAGCAGATGGAAATGATACCGCTCAATTTTTCAGATCAGCTGATCGAAGGAACATATGAACACACACTCAATTTCCTAATCGAGGAAAAGGCTGACCTTTCCTGTTTTGATATAAATTATAAAAATGATAAAACAGGCTCGAAAGCGATTTCTCCGGCAATTCTTCTGAAAATAATCCTTTTTGCCTATTCGAAAGGTATTACTACATCACGCAGGATTGAGGAAGCTTGCCGGGTGAATGTCATCTTCAAAGCCCTGTCCGGGAATACCGTTCCAGACCATTCCACTATAGCCGCTTTTGTTACCGGTATGAAAGACCGGATTAAAATAGTATTTCAGTTTGTGCTGATGGTCTGTTCTTCTGCGGGATTGATCGGCGGGGACATGTTCGCCGTTGACGGCTGTAAATTGCCTTCAAACGCTTCTAAAGAATGGAGCGGTACATTCAAAGACCTGAAAAAGAAACAGGAAAAGTTTGAAAAGCTGGCGGCATTTCTACTGGAAAAACACGCGCAAGCTGACTGCTCCGGCGAAAATGAAAAGTCTAAAGCGCTTCAAAAAAGATCGGAAAAAATACGGAAGAAAGCGGAGAAAATCGATGCCTTTCTCAAATCCCAGAATCCCAAATACGGCAAGCGGGGACGTGAAAACCAATCGAATATTACCGATAACGAAAGCGCGAAAATCAAGAGTTCCCACGGTGTGATACAAGGTTATAATGGACTTGCGGTAGTGGATTCAAAGCATCAGGTGATTACCGCGGCGGAAGCTTTTGGTTTAGGCCAGGAAGGGGAAGTATTGAAGCCGATGGTTGAAATAACGGAGGAAAATTTAAGCGTGATAAAAGGAGAAACAAATCCGCTGGAAGGAAAAACAATACTGGGGGACACGAATTATTTCAGCGAAGAAAATCTAAAATATCTGGCGGAAGAAAAGAAGATGGAAGCTGTGATACCGGACAATCAATTTCGAGGGAGGGATGAACGGTTTACCGATCGGGGAAGGTTCAAGCCGAAACCGATGAAATACCGGGAACACGATTTTGAAAAAAATGAAGCTGATAATACTTATATATGCCCGAATGGAAAAATATTAAGCTATAAGGGATACCAGAGGCAATTGAGTAATTTCGGCCATAAATATCAGGCCAGGCAGGCGGATTGTTCAAAATGCGGGAAAAGGGGACAATGCTTAAAACATCCCGATAAGACAAGGCAAAGAACATTATATCTGGTGGACAAAAGAGGGGATAAAAACTATTCAAAAGAAATGGTAAATAAAATTGATCTGCCGGAAATCAGGGATTTGTACAGCCGGAGGATGGGAATAATTGAGCCGGTATTCGGTAACATCCGTTCTTGTAAAGGTATGGACCGTTTTACGCTCAGGGGTAAGAGTAAGGTTAATATCCAGTGGCTTTTGTTCTGTATAGTGCATAATATTGGTAAAATCCAGATATTTGGTAAGATTTAAGGGGGTGTTCATAGCCATAATACCGGCTTGAAATTGGAAAAATGGAAAATCCGGATAGAGAAATGAAAAATGATACTCTATCCGGCTTTCAGAAGACAGTTTTTATTCTCGTTTTTGGCTTTTTCGACAGGGTCGTTGTGTGAAGTAACCGTTGCAAACGGTTTCATTTATTTGCTTGTAATATAATTGTATTCTTTTCTATCATTATCTTAATTTCTTTGAAACTATGTTTAGATAATGCTTCTCTATATTCTTTATCATTTTTAAGTCTAACAAAATCCCACCATTTTGTTCCTTTTTTTGGATATCCATTTACTATTAAAAATATCCCATTCAGTTTCAAAACTCGTTTAATTTCATTAATAGATTTATCAAAATCATTCCAAAAATTTATAGTATCAAAAGCAGTAATAATATCAAAAAAATCATTCTCATAAAGTAGTTTGCTTACATCTCCTTGGATAATATTAACATTACCATCACGAATACCTTTTTTATTAATTTTTTTTGACAGACTAACCATATCCATAGAATGATCAATTCCAAATATTTTTGCATTTTTTAATAAAGAAGAAA
The DNA here is from genome assembly GCA_963835575.1 of uncultured Spirochaetota bacterium. GTDB lineage: Bacteria > Spirochaetota > Brevinematia > Brevinematales > JAOACQ01 > CAVYGN01. The sequence continues at coordinate 1,630,990 of CAWIGG010000002.1, forward strand.
AGATGCTTATTGTTTTTCCTCCACCACATCCAACATCAAGTATTGATATCTGATTTTTTATGTCAATCTTATCAATAAGATGCTTTTTAATGATCTTTTTGTATTGATTGTTATGAATCAAGTTCATTATTATTCCAGCAAATCGTCCTTTAATTCCTATAGGCTTTGATCCAATTGTCTGCATTTCATTAGTACTCATTATTTCTCCTTTGCAAAGTTATTTCGTACAAAAAGTGAGATTATTAAATATCCATCATAAAAATTATACTTCACTAACCCCCGCCTATGCAATATTTATAATAAATTTTGAATCCTGCTAATCCCGTTAAATCCTGAGAATCCTGTTCTATTGGGGTCTAACAACCCGCTTTAATAAAACAAGAAAGAATTTCTAAATCATAATCCCTTGTCCGCCAGGCATAGCCACTCCTTAACCCCGGTTCCCCGCCAACCTTCTCCGCATCAGCCAGATATCGGGTGAAATCAAAAGGCGGCATAGTGTAAAACTAAATCCTATAAATCCGCCCTCATCCGTGAAAATCAGTGTGCAGAATCGGATATTATCTAAAAGAGTTGTTTATAAAATCTTTTTTTATAGCTATAAAGAATTGAAGTGAAAGCGATCTCCGTGTTCTCTGTGAACTCCGTGGCCGACCCCCGAAACCCTTCCCGACTTCCCGACTTCCTGTTAATCTTTACCGTTTCCTATTCGCGTCCATTCGCGTGGCTTAGCGGAAGATTTCACCACTTCCTCTTGAACCTGAAATAACTGTTAATAACTCCCGCCGAGACCTGCTCGGGAAAGAGATCCAGGACTTCTATGCCCAGCTTTCTCAAACCGGCTATGGTCTTGTTTCTTCTCAGGATCATATCGGCGCCGGCCGCCTTTAAATAGATATCCTTGCTTCCGCTGATATTCTGGTCCGCGATCTCGAAAATAGTTTTGTCCCTTAACAGCACTAATAAAACCATGTGATTTTTTTTGATGATGGATAAATGTTTGTAATAAATTTTACTGTTGGAATCGTCGATTATATCCGTAAAAACGATAATCAGCGATCTCTTATTCAATTTTGACTGCAGAAAGCTGAAAGCGTTCTGGTAATCCGATTCATAAAAATCATACTGAATGTCGGAAAGAAGCGCGTTCATTTTTTTTACTATTTTCATGTCTTTTGTAGGCGGCATATACCTTATGATTTCCTTTCCGAAAACCGTCAGGCTGATCCTGTCGCTGTTTTTTGCCGCCGCGTAGGCTAAAACAAGCGCAGAGTGGATGGCATAATCCAGCAAAGACATCCCGTCCACCTCGGACGCCATCAGCCTGCCGCTGTCTAAAAGTATAGAGAGATGCAGATTATTATCGATCCTGTAAATCCGGGTCACGGGCCTTTTTATTCTCGCCGTAGCCTTCCAATCTATCTTGCCGAAATCATCTCCTTTTATATAGTCTCTCAGCATCTCAAAATTTGTTCCGTCGCCGTAAATGCGGTTTTTCTGATTGCCTTCCGACATCCTGATCTCTTTTTGTATCAGCTTAAAGCTCGAGGAATGCGTGCTTAATGAAGGAATAACCTGGAAGGTTATATGAACAGGGTGCTTCCTGTAAAATATCAAAAGCCTGAAAAGAGAAAAGCCTTTGATGAAAATATTTTTTATGGTGTACTCGCCCCTTCTGCCGGCGTAAAGCTTGAATTTATGCTCAAAGAGGTCCCCGGGAAATATCCGTATCAATTCCTTTCCGTAATCCCTTTTGAATGAACTGTCCAGGTCCAGCAGGAAATAAAACCGGAGAGGAAATTTATTTTTGTTCTCTATTTGAAGCGTACAGATATTATAAGAGTGAACACTCATGATATGCGGCATCACCAGATTGAGGCGCAGGTCCTTTTTATAACCCGGGCTGAAAGCGAGATCGATGAATAGAAAGATGACAATCAATCCGTCCATCATAAAACTGACCGGCAGGAGGATTTTGATCCAGAAAGAAGCGGCTAAGAGGACAAGCGGAACTATAAATAGATAGAGAACCGCCTTTCCGGGAATAATTCCGTTTCTCATCTGGGCACCACTACCTTGCCGAGGACCGATTGTACAAAATCATCCGTGGTCCTCCCCTCGATTTCAGCGTCGGTCTCCAGAATGATCCTGTGCCTCAGGACCGGATAAGCGCACATTCTGACATCGTCTGGCACAATAAAATCCCTGCCGTTCACAACGGCAAGGGCTCTGGAGGACTTTAAGAGCGCGATTGTTGCCCTCGGCGACGCTCCAATACTGATCCCCGACGTTTTCCTGGTCGCGTCGATGATCTGCATGATATATTCCAGGATCTTCTCATCCACATTGACGACATTAAGCGAGCTTTTATAGGCCTTGAACTCATCCTGACTGCAGACTTTCTGCAGATCGGCCTTGTCCAGCTCTTCCGATTCAAATCCGTCCCGGAACATGATCAGCATATCCTTTTCATCATTATAAGCCGGGTACCTGACCAGCACCTTAAACATAAAGCGGTCTATCTGCGCCTCGGGAAGCGGATATGTCCCTTCATACTCTATGGGGTTCTGCGTGGCGATGGTAATGAACGGCTCTTCCAGTTTATAGACAACGCCGTCGATAGTCACCTGTTTTTCCTGCATCACTTCCAGAAGCGCGGACTGCGTTTTGGCGGGAGCGCGGTTGATTTCGTCCGCCAGGAGGAAATTGGTAAAAACCGGGCCTTTCCGGATATAAAACTGGTTCTTGATATTATCATATATTGTCGTTCCGATAATATCCGCCGGCATAAGATCGGGCGTAAACTGGATCCTTTTAAAATTGACGCCGATAATGCGCGACAGCGCGTTGGCAATGAGTGTTTTGCCGAGGCCAGGATATCCCTCGATCAGGACATGACCTCCGTTTAAAAGGGCCAGAACGATAAACTGGATCACTTCATCCTGGCCTTTGATGACCTTTTTAAGCTCCGCTGTGATTTTCTGAAACAGGTTCCTGAAATCCTCAGGACTTTTTTTCTGCAGCTTTCTTTCCATAATCTTCACCCTTCTCTATTATTTTTATAAACTTGTATCTTTCCATTTCAATCAGCGCCAGATTGTAGACCTGGTTCCGCTGGAATATATCGATTTCACCGCTGCCTTTATAACGGTTCCTGAGTTCACTGATCAATTCTTCCAGGTTCCTTCCCGGGAAAAGCCTCGCGAGCTTTTCAAAAAAGTATTCATCGAAAATGTCCGCCAGGGCCCTGTTGCTGCCGCTGTTCAATAAAAAATTGCCCACGGCCTGGATATGATTTCTGACGGACCTTTTCTTATATTGATTAAAATCCAGGATGTTGCCGAACCTTTTGTAATGAGCCAGGAAAAAAACAATTCCCAGGATAAGGAGCTGAAGAACAATATAGGGAAAACTGCCCATTGTGAGAAAACTTTCTTTTTTATGCAGGTTCATTAATCTCTTCTGTTCCTTCATGGCTTTTGTCTCATCAAATACAATGAGACTATGGTAATAATCCTTGAAAAGATTATTGAGCAGTACCGCGTTATCTTCTTTCAAGATGTTCTTGTCAGAAAACATAAAACCATCGCTGATAAACAGGATCTCCGCTTCATGATAAACGGCTTTTCTGATGATGCTGTTCCCGTTTACCCGCAGGATTGTTGAATATTCCATTTCTTTATCAGTATATTCAAAATTACTGCTGTCGATGACACTTTTTCCATCTATTTTAAGCCTATGAACGTCTTTTAAGAGCGGATCGGACGAATTAACAGAGATATTCAATAAATCCCGGGGGCCGCTTATAGTATTCATTGTTTTTAAATTTGAATTTCCTTCGCCTTTCCCGGTTTCATCCTGCGATTCATCACTTGAATTATTTTCATTTTCATTCGACGTGCCGGCCTGTTTCTCTTTAAGAAAAACAATCAATCTCTTATTTTTTTTAAACCATTTTTTAAATTTTATAAAATTTTCTTCATTCCAGACATCCTCAATAACTATACAGCCGGCCGGATCCATCAGATAATCATACTGCTGAATGGAAATCATATATCCCATTTTCTGAAGCATTTCAAACATAAGATTCCATTGATTGTATTGCAGATATTTATCAAACGGCACTTTTTCATTCGAAGGCGTTGTTTTAAAAAGCGGTGATAAAATATAAATCAAGAATATGATCGCGCTGAGAATGACGGATATAAAAAGGATCAATACCGCTTTTCTCATAATTTATAATCCCTGATCAAATTAAATTCTTTGTAGCAATAGGCAAAATCTTTCTCTGCGGCCGGATAATTATCAAACAGCACTTTTTCAGCTATCTCATAAATATTTCTGAACGCCTGCTGTAATTCCGGCGCTTTAATCTTGAAAAACAGCATCAGGTTCGTCATATTTTTATTATAATTCACACCCAGGCGCACAAGCTCCAGGGCGGAACACCGGTGCAGATAAACCACAGCTTCCGGATATTTCCTGTCTTTGATATAGCTGTCAATGATTTCCTGATCAAAAGAAATCAGCTCCAGTTTTTCCCCGGTTTCAATGGTTTTTATTGTCCCGTAGACATTGAATGAAATATTGCTGAAGATAAAGTAGATGATTGTGACAACAATGATCGTTATAATGAGGATAATGACGGCTGTCGTGATATTTTTTATGTTCTTCCAGTCAATGATTATCTTTTGGGCCGAATCAGGCCGCTGATTCATCTCTTTATTTATTTTCTCAAGCGTATTGATCATTTCCTGGGCAGTGTTTTTTACTTTTTTCTGGTCCGGCGTCTTTTGAAACAAATTACAGCCGGTTAAGATAATCAAAGCGGTTAACAACAAAAGAACAGGCTTTAAAAATTTCATTATCTATAAGTCCTTGAATTTAAATTAATGAGTTAATTGCTTCAGCCATTAGTTATATCTTGTAAACTATTAAAAATTAAAACAATCTGTTTTTATTAAAAAAATAAAACCATTCCCCCCGTATTAAAAATACGGGGGGCATATAACATTATAAATTAACTGCTGAAGAGCCCCGGCTTTATTTATTCTCAGGAGCTTTTATTTCCTGGACATAATCCTTTACCAGACTTTCCACTCCGAAGCTTTCATACCTGATTTTCTGGTTGTAAAAGATCGATACGATAAACGCGGCGGCAACGGCCCCTAAAAATAATTCGAGCAGTATGTAGAATAACGCATAAACGCCGACACTGATCATCATAATCATGGCCGAACCGCTGAAAATAAAGTTGAATAATTGAAAGACCGCTCCGAAAATGATCGCGATAAAAATCAATAGAAGGAAAAGGAGTAAATAAGCCCCGACCAAACCAAAGAAATTATAACTTCCCAGCTTAAAAGCGCGCATCACGGCCTGTCCGCCGGGTAGATTTTCCTTGATAATAACCGGGCAAACCATCGCGTAAACAACGGCGACATACAGCATAAAGATTATTAACGCGATGTATCCGATGATAATACCCGCGATCTTTAATATGAGCATTAAGATGGCAAGAACTATTCCGGCGCCGATGGCGATGGCAAGTCCGATCCCGATCATAGGGAGCAGGCTGAACATGAGCGAGCCCAGCTTCTTCCCCACGACTTTGAATGATTCCCTTAATGTCCATTTTTCTCCGACAAAGGATTGGAGAAAGAGATGGCTCATCAGGCCGCTGTAAAACATGGCCGGAATCAGTAAAAGAATTATCAGAACAAAAGTCCAGCCCATAATCGGTCCGGCCAGCGACATAACCTGACTGCTGGACATGCTTGAAATATCGCTTACAATGTTTGAAAACTGCCCCGTGATTTTTGTGTAAAAACCGCCGAAATACAACAGAGCGCCGATTGCCCCGAACAGCACTAATAAAAAGAGGAAAAACAACAGATTGATCTTTAAAACATCCTTGAACTTGCTGAAGCTCATACGGAAAGTTTTGTCAAACAGGCTGCCTACACCCATGGGTTTCAACTCCACACTCATTTTATCCTCCTTACGATATTTGGTCTTTATTAGATTTTACAATAATATATTTGAAAGAAAAGAAAATGATCAAACAAAACGACAGCGCCGCGATACCCAGTTTAAACCAATAGCTTAATTTCGAGGGCGAAATAAATCCTTCAACAAACGCGGCGCAGAATATAAATAACGCGCCTGTTAGCAATACCGGGATGATTTCCCGCGCTTTTTTATTAAGCGCCGTTGTTCTCTTCTCTTCATTATTGTAGATTAAAGACAAACCTATAGCGAGACCGGCCCCGGCCGTCAGGCATAAACCCAGGAGCTCAAAAGCCGAATGGGCGGTAATAAACCCGATCAGGTTTTTCCCATAACCGGCCGACACTACCAATCCGAAAACAGCCCCGATGGAAACGGCATTACTGAAGACAATATAGAGGGTCCCGGCGCCGAATGTTATGCCGAGAACAAAACTTAAAAAACCAATGGTAATATTATTCCGGATATAGTAACCGGACATGACAATATTGTCAAAGAAGTTCCTCTGCGCCGCTATATCGCCGCTGTAAGATTTTTTCATCATATCGATCAGGTCCTCCGGCAGAACATAACCGGCCCAGTCAGGGTGATTATATATGATCAAGAAAGTCGTTATTAATACGCTGAAAAACAGGATTAATATAACCGCGATCGGTTTAATATTTTTTATAAAGGCCCTGGAAAAATCATTTGTGAAGAAATTCAGCAAATCCCTGATTTCTTTTTTCGGCGGCATATAGATTATATTGTGCGCATACTGGACAAGCCTTGAGATATAGTCAATAGTGTCCGGCGACAATTCAAGCGTCCTGGCCAGCTCAGAATCTGTGCAGACCTTTCTGTATAAATTCGGCAGTTCTCTTATTTCTTCTTTTGTCAGGGAATGGACCATTCCATTATGCGCCTTTTTAATGATCTTTTCCAGGGCTATCCAGTATTCTTTCCTTTCCTCAATAAAGCGCTCAGACCTGGTCATTTTTTTTAAAATTGCCGCCGCCTGTTCCATATTACTGATCCTTATGACTTTCGTATATTTTCTGCAGGTAGAGAAGGCTGTCCGTATAATCTTCATCATCCCGCAGCGTGTTTTTTATTTTTAATGCCAGCTGATCAGAGAGTTCATGCTGTTTGTCAAGGCTGAATTTACTCAAATTATTTAAAAAATTCCTGATGATATACAGATCTTCCTCGCCGAGCTTCTTATGAAGAAACTTCTGCACAGGTTTTTGAATTGTATTGACAACGAAAAAATCCGGGAATTGAAAGCTTTTTTTATCTTCATTGATGACAATGGTCTCCGCGGCAAGGTCCCCGATCCTTCTGAACTCCCTGTTAAAAATAATGCAGAAAAACGCGCCCAGATAAAGTGTTGTCTGCTGATCAAAAATCCGGATGAAATTCCTGAGAATGATGGATGTGATATCCAGGGGCTTGCCGTTATAGTTTATCACCCGGAGCCCGAAAACGGCCTTCCCGGGCGTTTTACCGTTCATGAGTGTCTCAAAAAAAATAAAATATCCCCATTGCAGAACAAAATCCAATATCATAAAAAAGAAAACGCTGACGCGTCCGATCGCATTGTTCCTGAAAAGATCTCTGATAGATCCGGCATTGGTAAATATATTGATGATATTCAGGATTCTCAGAAGCAAATAGATAATAAATATAATGGAGTACATAATAAAAATATCTATAAGCACGGCCAGAAGCCTGGAAAAAGGACTGGCAATTTTATATGGGATCTCGATTTGCTCCGGCGATTCGATATAAATAATATCGCTTCTGACATTTGTTGTGATAAAAAGCTCCTTGATTGAAAAACACCATTCTTACTTTAAAATTAATATTCTTTACAACAGCAGCACTTATAGAAAACTTTGGATTTAAATTATCTGACAATTGACCGATATTTTCATTACTGATTTAGTTTTATTTTATATAATTATATAATAATAGTCAAAAAATGATAATTGCTCATTAATCCCAAGCCCGGGCGATTTATTTTATATTTATCTACAGCAAATATATTTGCTAAATAAATCACTCTGTTCAGGATTTATATTCATCGAATTAAAATATTAAAGGCTCTTTATTGACATTTTCATTTCTTCAGATTAATTTATACTATTGCTTTTTAAAGTCTAAAAATGAAAAGCAAGGAGTTTTTTATGTCAACGGTAATTCATGTTGATGACGCTAACTTTGATAATGAAGTGGTCAAGTCTCCTCTGCCTGTTTTAGTCGATTTCTGGGCTGAATGGTGCGCTCCCTGCCGGATGATCGCTCCCATTATTGATGACCTGGCCGGCGAATATGAAGGAAAATTGATTATAGCAAAGCTTGATGTTGATAAAGGACCGGATGTCTCAACCAAATACGCCGTTACAAGTATTCCGACCCTCATCCTCTTTAAGAATGGTACTCCGATGGAAAAAGTAGTCGGCGCCGTCTCAAAAAATAAACTAAAAGGTTTAATCGACAGTGCCCTCTAAAAATAATCCCCCGCTGTATTTAATAAGAAACGCAAGGCTTCCGGACGCCCCTCAGATCTCATCCCTTATCAATACATTCTCCAGGGAAGGCATCATGCTTTCCAAAACTACGGAAAATATTATTGAGGATATACGCAATTTTTTTGTGGCTGATTTAAAAGGCCAAATAATAGGCTGCTGTGCAGTATCTTTTTTCACCGAAGAACTTGCCGAAATCCGATCTGTGGCTATTGATGAAACCTTTAAGGGAAAGGGTATCGGAAGCGATCTGATCAAAAAAGCCGAAGATGTTTTAAAAGAAGAAGGTATAAAATACGCCTTTGTTTTGACATTGACAGAACTCTTTTTCACAAAGCTCGGATATTTAAAAGTGGATAAATCGAAATACCCCCAAAAAATATGGAGGGACTGCCTGAGCTGCCCAAAAATCATGCAGTGCGATGAAATTGCCATGGAAAAAAAACTTTAAAAGCATTTCCAAAAATTTATTTAAAGATTGGACGTTTTTATTTAATTAATTTATATTTGTATTAATAAGGATTATAATATGGATCCGTATCAGGGATTTTTTGATAGTTTAAATGAAACATTTTCCGCGCCTCAGCACATAATATATTTTCTGATCATGCTTTTACTCATGGGGCTTTTCTTTGTGATCATTTATTATATTTACAGGGCTTATCAAAATTCGCTTCAAAAGAAAAAGCTTCTTGATCAAACCGAGCCTATGTTCAAAATCCCGCCCAAGCATATTACCGGTTTTAATCCCGCGCAGAGGAGAATTCTCAATTCACTCATTGCCGATTTCAAAACAAGGGAGTTGATCGCGGCGGCAATACCTTCTTCAGTTCTGGAAAGGTATTCCGAATATTTTTATCATCATCTGGGGGAGCTCCAAGTTTCCAATCAGGTGGCGCAGACTATGGCGAAAAAGATATTTCCAATCACTGAAAAATCAAAAATCGAGATTGAAATCCTTGAAAATAACAAGCTCTATGTTCTGGAAAGGCCGGCTTTAGCCGCCAACAATAGAGCGGTTGTCATCGATAACCTGGAAGGACTTCCATTCCCTGTACAAAAAGGCATACCGGTGAATGTCTGTTATACTGCCAATAACGCGTTTATCTGCGGCGAATCAAGTATTGTAAACTTATTACCGGATAAACGTATTGTTCTTTCCTATCCGAAAAATCTTAAAATCTCCGACGAACGCCATTACAGCCGTATTCCTGTGGAGAATTTAACCGGGACCCTTGTTCCGGATCATGTTCAAAACGCTTCTGTCATCCATATCTCAATCAAAGACATCAGTTTTGAAGGCGTCAGGGTCCAGACTCCTTCAATACTGAAAAAAAAGGCGTCTTATTCGCTGTCTTTTATTGATATGACTCTGGATAAGACTTATGATTTTGATAAAATCGAATGTGTTATTTCAAAAAGCTTCATGATCGGGAATGGGATTTCCGAATACGGTCTGTCTTTTGTTTATCTGGACCAGAACAAACGCGCAAGATTAAACGAATATTTCCAGGCCCTTGCCGCGAGATTCCAGAAAGAACTCAAATCCTGATCAGCCTCATTTATTTTTGAAAATATTTCTTTAAATATTCAGGCAATTCACTGACTGCGCCCCTGTCCTGTTTCATCGTATCGCGGTCCCGGATTGTCACAGTATCAAGCAATTCAGGATGCTCGCTTTTTCCAATGGTGTCAAAGTCCACTGTAATGCAGAGAGGCGTCCCGACTTCATCATGCCGGCGATAGCTTTTACCGATGTTGCCGCTGTCCTCATAAAAAATACGTCCGATCCCGAGCTTCATCAAATTATCTTTTATGGCCCTGGCTTTTTCAACAATGGCCGGGTTATTACGCGCCAGAGGAATGACCGCCACTTTGATCGGCGACAGATGCGGTTTTAATTTCAGCACAACCCTCTGCGTCCCGTTTTCCAGATCTTCCTCGGTATAGGCTTCGGTCAAAACGGCCAGAACTCCCCTGTCCACACCTGCCGACGGCTCAATGACAAATGGAACAACCGGTTTCTGTGTATCCGGGTCGGGTATTGTCAGTTTGGCGATTGAATCTTCATTTGGTTCAACCCTTGCCTTAAGACCGAGTTCAGACTGGCTTTTAGAATGCGAGCCCAGATCAAAATCCGTCCGGTTTGCCACTCCTTCCAGTTCTTCAATGCCATGGGGAAAGCGGTAAAGAATATCCACCGTCGCCTTCGAATAATGCGCCAATTCCTCAGGCTTTTGATAGTACAGCTGCAGGTTATCGCTGGTCAACCCCTGATCCTGCCACCATTTGACCCGCGCGTCCACCCAGTTTTTATGGTATTCATCATCCGTTCCGGGCTTCACAAAGTATTCCAGCTCCATCTGCTCAAACTCACGGACCCTGAAAACAAAATTCCTCGGCGTTATCTCATTGCGGAACGCTTTTCCTATCTGGGCGATTCCGAACGGCAGCCTCCGCGATGTGGAGTCCACGACATTTTTAAAATTGCAGAATATGCCCTGGGCTGTTTCCGGCCTCAGGTAGGCATAATTCTCATCGTCCGCCACTGGGCCAACCGTCGTTTTGAACATTAAATTAAAAGGCCGCGGCTCAGTCAGGTCTTTAGAACCGCATTTTTCACAGCGCCCGTTCTTGACCTGGTCCGCCCTCCACCGGCTTTTGCAGTTCCGGCAATCAACCATGGGATCGACAAAAGTCGCTTCATGACCGGAGTGCTTGAGTACAAAGCGATGGGTCAGAATAGCGGCGTCCAGTCCTTCCACATCATCCCTGTCATAAACCATCGCGCGCCACCATGACGCTTTTAAATTATTTTTCAGCTCAACGCCCAGAGGGCCGTAATCATAAATGCCCTGCAAACCGCCGTATATATCTGAGCCGGGAAATATAAAACCGCGCCTTTTACAGAGCGCTACTAATGAATCCATTGTTTTTGCCGGCAAGGGAATCCTCCTAACATTTCCAAAAACTGAAGGTTTTTGGAAATGACTCAATTATAAATTTTTTTGGATAATTGTAATTCTGCTGCCGCTGAGAGTCCGCAAAATAAAATAAGTTTTAATTCTTGTTAAACTTTCGAACCAGGCGAACTCAGCGGCTGCATGATTCGATACAATGGCTCTTATTTTACAGCATATCATCTGTTTTTGCAAAAAGAATTGGTATTATATTATTGGAAATTAAATTACAGGAAGGCACGAAGCGATGCACTGAGCGAAAGCCGAAGTGACGAGAAGGTTAAAATTTGAAATTAAATGTTTTCATACAACTCTAATATTAATTTATATTATAATATTTTTTACAATTTAAAATTCACTTTTGAAATCAAATATATTTTGACATATATTGATTTATTTTTTAATTATGAAGATTTATTTACTCAAAACTTCGTGTCTTCCCGTCTTGTAAGCTATATTTTGGAGAAAAAGTTTACAAAAAATAATTCTTCAGTAGAATACCTCCTTGTGGAAGTTGTTGCTCACTACCCGCCTGCCTTCTGGTTTGAAACCAAGGCACACAGGAAGATTGCCAACTCCACAAGGACCGTTTTGGTCTCTTAAAACAATTGCCAGGATATTCCCTTGAATAATCCTGTCGCTCATTACAAGGGTGCCGAAATGGAACGGTCTGATATTTTAATCTGCTGTTGCCTGTCGGTTTTTATAACATGCTTCATGGACATACGGCAGGGTTCCCGTTAAAATAAAACGGGAGAAAAAGATGGCAAGATTTGAAAAGAACAGCCTGGAGCAGGGTGAGTTCCTCGCGATCAATATAGGCGAGCAGTTTGATGAGAATTCCAGAGAATTTATACTAAAAGAATTCATCAAAAACCGTATTAAACTGGAGGATTTCGCGGCTTACTATAAGAACGACCATAGAGGCAGAGAGATTAAAAATCCTCGGGATGTGATCTGTGCGGTACTCTACGGTTACATTACGGGAAATCGTATCAGCCGAAAGATAGAAGATTTGCTGAAAAAACACATTGGGTTTATGTATGTTTCAAACCGGCTGAAAATTGACCATTCGGTAATTTGCGAGTTCAAGGTACTTTTTCAGGAAAAGATCGAGGAGTTGTTCAGCCAGCTTTTATATATACTCAACGAAATGGGGTCTATAGATTGGGACATGGTAGTGGGTGACGGCACAAAGATCAAGGCCTACGCGAGTAAGAATAAGAATGTGGGAAAGAAACATACCCGGAAGCTGATGGACACTTACCAGAAGATGGCGGAAAAGATTGTGAAACAAGACCTGGAACTGGAAGAATCTTACCGGGAAGGCAAGCTGGAGCAGCCTTATTACGAAGCGGAGAAGAAGCGGGTATCAAGGCGGAAAAAGATTTACGATAGTGTTTTGAACCAAATCGATGAATACAAAAAACAGGTAGAGAGAGGGGAAAAGACAGACGAAGAATTCACCAACCTGACTGATCCCGAAAGCAAGCTGATGTCTGGAAATCCGCATAGTGTGTTTATACAGGGATATAATTCGGCGATGATGGTCAGTAATAATGATGTGATTATAGATTTTGAAGCAATCACAACACCGGAAAAACAGCATACGGAAGAAATGGTAAAGAGGGTGGAACAGAAAAAAGCGGAATTAAAAGTTGATAAGGCTAGCAAATACCTTTTTGATTCGGGTTTTCAGGACATGGAAGAGACAATCCGGATGGTGGAGGAAGGAAAAGACCTTTATGTGGATACGAAAGAGCGGGATTTCAGTGATAAATCACAGAAGCGAAGAGACTTTAAACTGGAAAAGATTGATGACGAATATATCCTGGGATGCCGGGGCGGCCGTAAGGAAAATGGGTATTTAGATCGAAATAACCAAAGATATACATTTTTGTATTCACGGAAGGGCTGTGAAAGATGTCCATTTTTCAGTGAGTGTTATAAAAACATCAAACCGAAAACACAGCAAAAGACAGTAATTTTCAGTGAGTTTGAATTGAATAATCGGTCTAAGATTGATGCTTATTTAACAAAACTTTACAGCGAAGAAGGGCAAAAGATATACAACCGCAGGATAGGTAAAGAACACGTATTTTCAAACATCAAAACACAGAAGGGTTATGTTCAGACAGTTTACAGAGGTCAACGGAAAGTGAATTTGGAGCTATGCTGGGTATCCCTTGCGCATAATTTTATGAAATATGCCCAATATTTGAGAAAATAGAGAGGATTTTGTATAGTCTGAGTATCGATTATTCGAAATTTATTATTAAAATCAGCTAAGCTGACAAAATTTTTATTTGCCCGCTTATTGTAAGGGGCTGGTTTGACTCCGAAAATGAAATAACCGACAGGCAAGCTGGAGGAAAAAATGCTAATCCGGGATGCTATCGGGATTGATCCCGATTCACAACAGTATGTGTGTATGTATGTCAAAGCGGAAGACTGGAAAACGGAACGGAAAGCCTTTCCGGTTACCACAAGCGGCCTTGATAATCTGATCGAATGGACTCGGTCGAAAAATGACCCGATTATCGCCATCGAGGGAAGCAACGGGCAGAGTAAGCCCTTAGAGAAAGTGCTTCGTAAGGAATCGATGACCTATTACTCGTTTAAAGCAAGGGATGTTGAACAAAAGAGGAAAAGCCAGCTCCCGGCGGGAAAGAACAACGAAAAGGATGCTCATGCCGCCGCTCTTTTGGCTTTAGAGCGTGAAATGAACGGTTCTCTGGAAAAATGGAGAAGGGTCTATCCTGTTGACAGCGAATTACAGACGATAACCCGGAAATATGAAAGTGTAAGCGGCAGGATCACAGAGGAAATATCCGGGCTGTGGAAGCTTTTATGCGAGGCTTCCCCGGATGTTTACCTGTTCTTAAGCGGCAAGAATATGGAGACGGATAACAGACATAATGTTTTGAATAGCGCAGGAGTACTGAATTTGCTGTGTAATTGTCCCGATTTAAGCCAATGGAGGAGATTAAGTGCGGAGAAAATGAAAGAGCTGATGGGTGGAGGCTCTTATAGAGGCCGGGATAAGACCATCGCCGGCTTACAGGTAATAGCCCAAAGAATCTTGGGTGTAGCGGGCCCCATTTCCATGATGATCCGGCAATCTGCTGAAAATATTATTCTTTTGAAAGGCCATAAGGAAGAAATGAAGAAGATTTTGGATAATCTGGCTGAATCCAGGGAAGCTGTCCGGGTTTTAGCCTATGACGAATCCAATGGCAATGGGTTGAAAGGAATCGGCGTGATCACTGCCTCTACGATGATAGCCGAGATTATTCATATCAATCGTTTTGTTAAAGAGGACAGCCTGGCGTTATATGCGGGATTCGGTATGGTGGAAGATGAAACCGGAAAGAAAAATAGGGGTGAAAGAAAGAAGATGAAACATACTCACGATTATAACCGCCGTTTGAAAAACGCCTTTATGAACGCGGCCAAGAACTTTGTTCACTGGAATCCGGACCACCATATTTCCGGCATGCACAGGAATTTGATAAAAAATGGAATGAGCAGGCTCGAAGCGAATAAAAGGGTTGCCAGAGCATTAGTCCGTAAGATATTTCGGATATTAAAGGACTATGAGTCTGAAAATATAAGGAAAATGGAAGAAAACGGGGTGGCAAAAGTGGGTTAGAAACCCTGCGGAAATATTCCGCGAGCAACACCTCCATTTTCTTCCGCCTTTATTATATCGAACTACTGAGGTTTTTTAAATATTTTGATTGTTTTTTTCTTGACTTAACTAAAACAATCTTCCTGTAAAATCATTATTATGCAACGCAGGACATGACTGTTTTAGCGCGGTCTGACAATTTAGTCAGCCTGTTTATTTCTGATTCCATCATGATATCGCCGATCTGTTTTTTAGAAAGGATATACAATTCCTCAAACCTGAGGGCTTCGTTCAACGCGCTTTCATTTGTCAGCATGACATCACGGGGCAATACAACCTTCCTTGTTTCAATGCAGTCAATATTTTTTGATACAGCCGGATTCTTTAAGAAGTAGTCTATACTGACAGCGCTGATGCTGCCTCCGACTGTAAATGAAAATCCTTCCATTTTGGACCTTTTGCCGACATATCCGATCAGGTCCATTAAAAATTGGGAATCGGGGGTAATGGCACTGTCCATAAAGGAGGCGCTTAAATCCGTTCTGCCCAGCGTGATATTGTCGAGCATCCCCTTACCCATCAGTAAAATCTCTTCCAGCTGGCCAATGGAATTTTTTGTTTCAATATTAATTGATAATTTTATTTTGTGGTCTTTATAAATACTTTTATAGGCATCCAGGAATTTTTTAAGCCCGAATTTACTTTCCACCATCGGAGAGATGAGTCCGTCAACGCCGATTTCAAGCGAATCCTTGATATCCCTGAGGGCTTCAACTCCGCCGATTTTGAGATAAAGCTTTGTTCCCGCTTGAGTTGTCAGCCTTCTTAAGCGTACAAGATCATTAAAAGAGGAACCTTCGGCTTCAAATTCGGCTTTGACAGCATCCAGATGGAACGTTTCTTTAAGCAGAAGGATTTGTTCATAAATCTCTTTTTCTATTCCAAACATAAAGCTCTCTCCTCATTTTATTTGCTCTTTTACTATTATGTATTTCGATATTTTTTCTATTTTTATTAGCGGATTGAGTATTTTATTTAGCAGATTGTTTTTTATTTGAAATCATTGCTATCCAAATTACAAATTTATGGCCCTGCTGAAAAAATTCAAACACAAGCATAGGGGATATTCCGGCAAATTTTCAACCGCACAAGGAAAAAGATTAAGAAATCAAAGGCCATGTCGGCGGCAGCCTTCGATTTATCAGCCAAATAGCCCCGATATCTCTTGAAATTAATCCCGATTCCCCTTAAAAGCATGCGGGTTTTGACTTTTACCAGACCACGGAACAAAATCCTGCCGCTCAAATACTTTGGTTTCAATAAACTCATCAATCCTTCTACGGCAGGGCGTAGTCCCATCAGAAATTTTCCTGCATCCATACATATCAATTCCAAAAATTCATCCATCCATTCCCTTTTGGCGTCTATTACCAGCCGACTTTGCTTCTTGCCGACACAGGCCAGACAATTTTCTTTCTTATCGCAGGCGGCACATTTTTTTACATCAAAATTCAATACCACGGAACCATCTTCATTTTCAATAATGCTATTCGGGATTTCTCCCGCCGGACACATCCCATATTTGCCGGTTTTTGGGTCTGTATACTCAGAAAGTTTCGCTTTGTTTTTTATCCCTTCCAGATCGACGCCGCGTATCGCGCTCATTACCAGTTGAACGTCTTCGCCGCTCTCATTCCGAAGGTCTTCAGAATTATAACCGCCATCGCTTATCGCTGTTTCAATATTCGTTTCCTTTTTTAAATTAGATAGTTGCCTGCGGAATAAATCCCCATCGTCAGCATTATTCGATGCGGTTTCTATGCTGGTAATCACCTGCATCGGATTTTGAGGGTCACAGGTTTCAACCGCGTTCACCTTATACCCGACATACTGTTTTCCCCGCTTCTCCCGGTAGGTCGCGTCTTCGTCCACCGGCGACTGCATCGATGAGGCTTTGATTTCCCGCGGCAGCTTCAGCGTCACCTTGCCTTCTTTTTCTATCCGGCATTGTTCCCGCAAAAGTCTCATTGCCTGCCGGAAACTCTTTTGTTTCCTGACTTTATTGTGAAACACGTTCTCTGTAATCAGCCCGAATATTTCCTCGCCAATTTCCACCGTTTTCGATTCGTAATTCTCCTTTTTCAGTCGATAACTGAATCCGTCCTCATTTTGTTTTAGAAAATCCTTACATCTTTCACTTAAGGAAAATCCAGCATTGGAAACATCTTCCGCCATATTGGACAACACTTTATGAAACAGCATAACCCGATTCAGCCGCTTGATATTGGCCCCAATCATTACAGAATCTGTCCTCTGCAGTCCGGTTTTGATCCCGACCTCTCCAATTAAAAGATCCCGAAACTCATCAAATATAACGTCAAAAAGCCCGTCCTGATTCTCCGCCACAGCGGCACGAAAATAGTATAACGTCCTGATCGACATCTGCTGCGCGTTGATGTCTTCCAATCCCAGCGCGTATCGAAACGATAAATCATATCGATACCGCTCAAACAACTGTTCATCGGTCAGAGAGAATAGCTCTTTCATGATTTCCAGCCCGGCTAATATGTTGACCGGGAAATTACTCCTACCAAGTTTTGGGTCATATAGTGGAGCAAACTTCCGCTCATTTATTTTTGAGAAAACTTTCTGGTAAAAAAGCCCGGCCCAGCTTTCATTTAAACTTTCTCTCATTTCCTGGTTCATTTCATATCTTACCGGATATAAATCCTGTTCTATATGTCTCTGATTCAGCTTGAACATTTTGACCTCTCTCTGATTCATGTGCATATATTATAACGAGTTATGCAACTTTTGTACATGAATCGGTAGGATTGTTTTTGCAGTAGGGCCATTTATAAAACTAAAATAAAAAAAGGACAGTTACAAAAACATGTTTTGCAACTGCCCTTCATTGAAAACAGATCCTTAATTTAATACGGCCTGTTTAAACTAAAAACAACACAGTCTGATATTTCTTTTGGGTCCGGTTAAAAAATGACCGCCAGCAGAATTGTGTACCTGAGGAAAACATATACTCCGGCAATAATGCCGCCTATTCCGAGCGGGATTTGAAACCGCGTCAGAATTTTTTCAAGTTTTTCAAGCTGAGCCTGAGGGACTCCTTTTATCTGCTTCAGGAAATTCATTGAGAGAATAAGCCCCAGGCAGATTTGAATCAATAGTACTATTATCATAAAAAGACTGCTTAATATCCCATAACCGAAAACACGGTAGCCGCTCAAAAGACCGGAAAGAAAATCCCATAAACCCCAGAATAATAGAGCCAAACCGAACCATGGCTGATACGGCGCTACTTTTTTCATCACCTCTGTTGCGTTTGGAACTTTTGAAATGACCAGATTTGGAATTGCCAATGCCCCGCCGATGACAAGAAGTAAAAATTCAATTACCCACATAAATCCTCCTTTTTTATTCAAAACAAATTCTTTTTAATATTATACAATATTTTCCTGTAACTATCCAGCCGCATATTTAATAGCGGAGCCGTTCAACGCGTCAATAAGGGCTTGATAAACACTGACGCCCATCTTTTTTACTGTAGATATATAACCCCTGATTCTGCAAAAGGCAGCCGCTCCATTCCAGCTTCTGAATGTACCTGATATTTTCTGCTGGACTTTTATCATTCTGATATCCCGTTCCGCCAAATTGTTGCTGAATGGAACATCTTTTTCCCGCATAAATAAAAGGACAGATTCTTTATATTTTCTTAATCGGTCTAATAGGCATAAAACCTTGCCCCGCTTTTTTCTGCCGCGTTTAACAAGTCCTTCCGGCTTTTCAGGCGTTGGATTTACAGCAAATCCTTTCGCGATGATCCGGTCATATTCCGTATCATATTCTATAATCCTTTCCGCCGGTATTGGAAAACTTGCCTCTTTATCATTCTTAATCCTTATAAGAAGATTACCCATCTCCTTAGCCCATTCCTGACCCATTTCCTCATGTATCCAGATTAGCTCTCTCAAATGGTGTACATTACACAATCCATGACGGCATAAGAATTCCAGATAACTTTTCCATCCATCGTGGATAATAATACCGGTAAATCTTGTGAGAATGTCCATCGCACGCATCGCCTCTGTGCCGCGTTTGTCATGAGAAAAATAATAGGTAAAACGTTCATTCGAGGCAACATGGAGCCATTTTAATAACCCTTTTATCCGAATACCGGTTTCATCACAGTGAAGAACCACTTCTTTTAGTATCAGTTCTATGACTTTCTGTTCATACTCTTCTAATTTATTGTAGGTCTCCCGGATAAATCCTTCAATCGTTGCCTTGCTGAGCGGCACTCCCAATAAACATTCGGCGTATTCCGAAAGCCTTTCATAGGGTATCAACCCATATGTTTTCATATAGACCAGATGCGCTTTAATGTTTTTTCCATACTGTGCCTTATTGGTTATGCCTTCCGGAAACTCCGCCGTTACTCTCGCACCGCAATGCGGACAATCTTTTACTTCCGAGCGATGTTCGGTAACTTCCACTTTTATCGGAGGTATATCGAACACCTGCCTTCTTTCCGTCCGCTTAACTGATTCGGAACTTAAATCAATTCCACAACAGGAACATTTTTCAACCTGATGTTCTATGATCTTATCAGGGCTTTCTACTTTCTTCAGAGTATTTCCCTTATGTCCAAACTGGCCGCCTTGTTTTTTACCGCTCTTTTTCCGTAAATTCTTTACTGTATTTTGGAATGGATTATCGGAAGACGGCGGTTTATTGCTGTTATGGCTGTCCTTATTAAGCTGTTCTTCCAATTTCTTAATCTTTTCCGCTTGTCTTTGAATGATTAAACCCTGCTCCTTTATCTGGTTTTGTAAATCAGCAATGATGCCTTCAAATCGTTTTAAGCAGGCCGCACAGTCTTTTTCTCTTCTATCTTCATTCATGCTATAGAATAGCATGGTTCATGCTCAATGCAAATATTTCATGTGACTATTTTTTAGTGGCTGGATAGTTACATTTTCCTTTATGAGGCTGTTTTATTTAATAATTTAACCAGCATAACCTGATTACCCTTATTATTATACCGGATTTCATCGAAAACGCTGACTGCCATCGATATACCCCTGCCATGGGGAAGCATCTTCTCCTTCACTTCATTCTGAATCTGAGCAAACTGTTTTTTATAATCAAAGCCATTGCCTTCGTCAGTTATTTTATACACAGCCTTTAGAGGAGTGATGGAATATTCCAGCGTGACTTTTTTATCTTTGCAACCAGGGGCCTGCTGCCTCTTTAATATGAATTCCATATAGTTTTCCTTATTCATGGCGTCGGTTTTTTCTTCAAAAGTTATCCCCAGGTTCCCATGCTCTATCGCGTTGATTATAATTTCACGAAGGCAGACGCGGAGATAACTGACATCCCTGAAATGCATATACCGGTTCAGGTTTCTGACCAGCCGCGCGCTGATTTCATCGGCCGTGATGAGATAATTACCGATTATATACTTCTGCATTTCAGAGTGGAAGCAATCCAGCAGAATATCTTCTACAACAGGCGTCGCTTTTCCGACAATTTCATTCTCGTCTTCAATATGGATTCGCTCCAGCCTGACCCTGAATTCTTTCGGTTCATCGCTGGTAAACGGTTTTAACAGCACCTTATAGTCAAATGATTTCCCCTGATTTAAAAGATTGTCCAGATTGGCATTGATAATTTTCCGCGTCAAGCCCTTATCATCAGGGTCCTCATAAAGAAGGTCCTTGAATGAAAGAGTCTTTAACTTTTCCATTGTCATATTCAGCATTTTAAGAACAGCATTATTCGCGTTAATAAAATAAAGCCGGCTGTCAAGAGAAAAAATAAAATCATTGGTCCCTTCAACAATCAGACGGTATTTTTTTTCTGACATTGAAATTATTCTGCTTGATTTTTCGGCTTCTTTCATGCCGGCCACAAAAAGCCTGGTCAGCCCTGCCATCGAAAATAGTGTCAGCAGCGTAATACCGAGGCTGAAACGGGAAAATTGTATTTGCGGGATCGGATCCAGATTTATTCTTGTGTAAACAAATACAATGTCATCGGCTGCCGCATACACCGCTATCAATATACCCAGCAAGGCAAAGATAAGGCTTCCGAACTTCTTATGCCAGAATAGATCGATTGTTATGCAGATCAAGGAATAGAATACCAATCCACCCAGAAGTATATCCCTCAGCTGATAGAGAGCTCCCTGCATTCCCCTGCCGAAATCGCTTTCAATTTTCAATGCCGTCGATACCGGCTCTGTTAGTGAAATATAACTGGCCGGATAAGCGAACGCTAATACAGTAATTGACGCGGCTGTAAATAAGCCGATATAAGCTAAGATTCTATTGAATTTTCTCCATTTTTTATTAAGCTCGAGCAGGTAGGATATGAAATAAGGCAAGGCAAATAAATAAAACACTCCGGCAAGCTGTTCAATCCTGTCAAACTGCCTGGCAAAAACGGCATTATGCTGCCAACTCCCTACTGCTAAAATCATTGTCTCGCCGCCGACAAAGAAAAAACCGAAAAGACCTATCAAAGCCATCGCCAGATAGAGTTTATTGTGATACTGGAGATAGATATAGATAAATAATAAAAACCCGCCGATGAGTACGCCGGCACAAACAGGAGGGACTAAAAAAGTCACTAACTGCAGTTTTTGAGCAAATTCCATTCTTCTCTCACCTTATTTAATTCAAATTGAGCGATTCTTTCTGCAAAAGCTTATCAATAGCCCCTCATTATAAATAAAAAAACATACCGCTCAATTAAGATTTAATTTTAAACCTATGCCGGCTTATTTTATATATAAACAAACATATTTTCAAGTAATGGCAGATATCTTTTTGAATAAAATAATTGATGTTTTTATAGAAGAGCGGCATAATTTCTATTCATTCAATGCCAGACTCTTTTTTCTTGTAATTAAAAAAAACGGGGTGTTTATGAAATTACCGGTTTATACTGAACTTTCCAACTATGCGACCCGCATCGGCGGCAAAAAAATCTCCGCGGATATTTCCCTGGTCCTGATTATCAGCAGTTTATCCGACCCTGTCAATTCTATTAATTCAATATATCAATTTGTCTCCCATTCAAAACACAAATGCGAATTTATCATGATCAATACCGATAAGGAAGGCTATAAATATGATAAACTTCTCGCCACATTTCCTTTGATGCGGGTTATCCTGCCCCAGGAGAAAATCAAGTTAAAAGAAGCGATATATATCGCGATTGCGGAAAGCCTCTCAAATAATATCTTATTTATGAATGAATACTTTATTATAAAATCCCTTGATCTGGACCTGCTTAAAATGTATCTTTCCGAATCCAGCTTCGGCTCTTTTATTCCTCTGATTACTAATGAAAAAGAAGAAATTATTCCCGGTATAATAAAGGGAAATACTCATGACGGCTTTATCAACACTATTTCGACCGACATTGTCGGGACAGCAATATCTTCCATTTACTCAAAGTATTTCTGTTTCCTGCTCAATAAAGAAGCATGTGTTTCGAGGGATATAACGTTAAATGATTATGAAGACATCCGGTATACATTATTGGAGTTTGGTTATAAGCTCTGGAAAGAAGGTTATATTATTACCCAGATCAGGAATTTTAAAGTCATCTACAGCGGTACGGTCATCAATGATATCGCTCCGGATTTTAATAATAATGATTTTCTTTTATTCAATTTCTCAAATATAACGGATAAAAATTTAATAAAAGGCCGCCGTCTGAAAGCGCTTCTTTTGATTTTCAACGCGATTTTCCTTTTTAAATGGAAAAATATTCCCTTTCTGTTTAATCTTATCAAAAACTCCAAAAAAATAATCCAGGAGAATTTATCAAAACCCATTGAGGATTCCGCAATTTTTTCGATAATTAATAAGGATATCAAGTAGCCTGAAATTAAGGGCCGGACTTTAAATACATTGTTTATTATTTCACTTATTCCGATTCTTGACAAAAGACTGCTCCAAGGAGATGTTTATGAAAAAAGAAGTTGATGTCATTATCCAGGCAAGGATGGATTCCACAAGGCTTCCGCGCAAAGTCATTCTGCCGATAGGGAAAAAACCGCTTCTCGGCCATATCATTGACCGTTTATCGGTCTCAAAATATATCAGGAATATTATCATTGCCACAACCGAGGATTCCCTGGCGCCGATATCTTCCGCTCTTTCTCATTATCATTCTATTAAGTATTTCACCGGCAGCAAAACCAATGTTCTGGAAAGATATTATCTGGCCGCGAAACTTTACGACAGTAAAGTGATTGTAAGGGCAACCGGAGATAATCCTCTTGTCTGCCCGGAATTTCTCGATAAAGCGCTGGAGTATCATACAGAAGCGGACGCGGACCTCACCCATTTTCTGGGAATACCTCTGGGAACGGGAGTTGAAGTCATCAGCCGCGAAGCGTTGAACGCCGTTTATAAAAGCGCCAAACACCCTTATGACCTGGAGCATGTCACGCCGTTTATTTACAAAAACAGGGATTCTTTTAAAGTCCTGGAGCCCTTATCCAGCGGACTGTATTACGCCCCTGAAATACGCGTGACAGTCGACACAGCCGATGATATGGACCATGTCAGGCGTATATACGATCATTACAAAAATAAGGGATTCATTTCAATGGAAGATATCATCACTTTTCATAAAAAGCCTGAAAAGGTAAAAGGATTCTTTCATTCCGGCATTCCGGTAGTAGCATAAATTTATTTACGTGTATAACGACTTATCCGCTAATTCACGCGAATGGACGCGAAGAGGAACCAGGAATGTCAAACCACAAATAGCACGAATATTCATAAATAAACTTGAATAAATATAGACAAAATAAACGACCTCTAAGGATATGAAATTATTAGTGAAACATGTTTTCCTTAGCGTGCATTAGCGTGGCTTAGCGGAAGACCGGACAAATTGACTATTCATTATCAGCAAACTCACCGCATATTTTACAGAATAATACTGATTTTTCTGTGAATATCCGTGAAATTCTGCAGCTCGTCTTATATAAACAAAAAACATCTATATTTCCTCATTCCTGTCAGAATATTTACAAAATCTCCTTTTGATTTTATCATTATAGGGTTAAAAGTTAATAAGGAGCCAGAATGTACCTCTATAAATCCCACCGTCCCACATGGGTGGAAATCGACATGGACGCCCTGAAAAACAATTTTCTCGAAATAAAAAAACGCTGTCTTGAATCCACGCTCCTGATGGGAGTGGTCAAGGCGGATGCTTACGGGCATGGAGCCGTCGCAATATCCCAGGAACTTTTAAAGCTGGGCGTGGAATATCTGGCTGTTTCAAATATTGATGAGGCAATGGAATTGAGGAGTTCCGGAATTTCGCTGCCCGTTCTTTTGCTGGGCCCTGTTGAGTCGGTCGAATTCGGCAAATTGATAGAATTCAATATCTACCCGACCGTTATCAGTGTCGAATATGCGAAGGAATTATCGGAAGCGTACCGCTACCGCGGTATTTATCCGAAAGTTCACATAAAAGTGGACACGGGGATGGGCCGGCTGGGCATACCGATTGAAAAAGCCCTTATCGGTATTGAACAGATCTCAAAAATGGAAGGGATTATTGTCGACGGCGTCTATACGCATTTTCCTTCCGCCGATGACGACCTTGGATTTTCCACCCATCAAATTAAAATATTCGCATCGCTGGTGAAAGAACTTAAAAAAATCGATATTAAAGTCCGCCATTTCCATATCGCGAACAGCGCGGCCGTGTTCAATCTGCCGGCCTCGGTCCAGCAGCCCTTTACAATGGCAAGATCGGGCCTTGCGCTTTACGGTTATTCGACAAAGCCCCAGGAAAGCTTAACTAACACCATGTCTTTAAAAACTAAAATCATGGCCATTAACTGCCTGAAAAAGGGCGATACGGTCAGCTATCTCAGGACATATGAAATTAAAAAAAGCAAAGAATATATCGCTGTTCTGCCTGTCGGCTACGCGGACGGCATTCCGACCCAGTATTCAAATAAAGGCGACGTCCTGATTAAAAATAAATTATATTCAGTCGCCGGAAGGGTCTGCATGGACTATATGATGGTTTCGCTGGGCGAGTTCGCTCAGGACATCAATATCGGCGATGAAGTGACGATCTTCGGAAAAGGGAATATCAGCGTTGAAAAATTCGGTTCTATCTGCCGGAGGATACCTTATGAAGTGACTTGCGATATTTCCAAAAGGGTGCCCCGGATTTATTTAAGAAAAGAAGATAAGAGATAGCTCAATATGGTTTTTGATTTTCATGTTCATTTCTTTCCGGATAATGTGGCTGAAAAAGCATTAAGCTCCCTCAGTGAAATAGGCGGAGTTAAACCTTACGGCAGCGGAACATTTGATTCCCTTGTTTCTTATATGAAAGAGGACCATATTGATTATGTTTTAAACCAGCCGGTGGCTACAAAGCCCGATCAGGTTATTTCGATCAACAGGCAGATGATCAATATCAATAAAAAATCATCCGGTGTTCTTTCATTCGGCTCCATGCACCCTGATTTCGGCAGAATAAGCGATCCGGCTGAAGAGCTTTCTTTTATTTCTCAAAACGGGTTGAAAGGAATAAAACTTCATTCGGAATACCAGGATTTTTATCCGGATGATGATAAACTCACTCCGATTTATGAAGCCTGCGCGAAGTATAATATCATCGTACTTTTTCACAGCGGCAGGGACCTCGGCTTCACAAGCGTCCATGCGACGCCGGACAGGCTCAGGCAGGTCGCCCGGGTTCCGGGCATTAAGCTGGTTCTGGCGCATATGGGGGCCTATCAGCTCTGGAATGACGTGGAGAAATATCTTGTCGGCATAAATAATATTTACTTTGATACCGCTTTTACCGTCGAAATGGACAACAGCCGGATGAAGGAATTGATCAAAGGCCAAGGCTTTGATAAAGTTCTTTACGCGAGCGATTTTCCCTGGGAAAGACAGAGCCTGGTCTATGATAAAATAAAATCCCTGAATTTGCCTTCTGAGGCGGAAGAGCTTATTTTTTATAAGAACGCATTCAATCTATTAAATTTTGAAATGAGCGATTTTTTTATCAAAGCTAATAAATAGGCATTTTTTCCACCGCGCCGGTTCCCGAGTAGCGAAGCGTATCAAGGGACGCGGGGGGGAAATGCACTAATATATACTGTAGAAAATAAAATAAATCGCTCCATTCAGGAAAATATAAATTAGGAGATAAAAATGGCAGTCAATTACAAAGATTTAGGTTTTGTGAACACCAGGGTGATGTTCCAGGTCGCTTTAAAGGAAGGCTTTGCTGTTCCCGCTTATAATTTTAACAATATGGAACAGATCCAGGCCATTGTCATGGCCTGCCTTGAAAGCCAGTCGCCTGTTATTCTTCAGGTGTCCAAAGGCGCCCGTGAATACGCGGATCAGACGCTCCTCCGCTATATGGGCCAGGGTGTTGTTGAAATGATGCGCAGGGAAGCCAAGGCTAAAGGCATTGGCGAAATCCCCATAGCGCTCCATCTGGACCATGGAGACACATATGAACTCTGCGTGTCCTGTATCGAAACCGGCTTTTCTTCAGTCATGATAGACGGTTCGCACCATACATACGAAGAGAATGCCGTATTGACAAAAAAAGTCGTCGAATACGCCCACAAATTCGATGTCACTGTCGAAGGCGAGCTGGGCATTCTGGCCGGCGTGGAAGACGAAGTCAAGGCCGA
Source organism: uncultured Spirochaetota bacterium (assembly GCA_963835575.1). Classification (GTDB taxonomy): domain Bacteria; phylum Spirochaetota; class Brevinematia; order Brevinematales; family JAOACQ01; genus CAVYGN01. The sequence goes on from CAWIGG010000002.1 coordinate 1,657,834, forward strand.
ACAGCATACATACACCAGGCCTGAAGAAGTGCAGGATTTTGTCGGCAAGACCGGCGTTGATTCGCTGGCGATCGCCATCGGAACTTCGCATGGCGCTTATAAATTCAAACCCGGCCAGAAGGCGGAAATCCGGCTTGATATTCTGCATGAAATTGAAAAGAGGCTTCCTGGTTTCCCGATTGTCCTCCATGGCTCATCTTCAGTCCCGCCCGAAGCCGTCGCTCTCATCAATAAATACGGCGGCAAGCTGCAGGACTCCATCGGCATTCCCGAGACCCAGCTTCGCGAAGCGGCAAAATCCGCTGTCTGCAAAATCAATATAGACTCCGACGGAAGGCTCGTTATGACGGCCAAGATCAGGGAAACCTTCGCGAATAAGCCGGAAGAGTTCGATCCCAGAAAGTATCTCGGACCGGCAAGGGACGCTCTGAAGAAAATGTACATGGATAAGAACGTCAATGTGCTGGGAAGCGCCGGGAAAGCGCCGCTGATCATGGAAGCTTTAAAGAAAGCAAAGTAAACGAAACTATATCTATAATAAAGGAAGGCGGCGATCAATTTCACCGCCTTTTCTTTTTACCACGAAGATCACGAAGGGCACAAAGAGGCACCAACAACGGGGATTGAAGGTTGTCTTTTGTTTCATTAAAAATCTACAACCAACTTCTCTTTTTATAATATCCGATTCAACACACAGATGAACGCTGATGAGGCGGATTTGCGCGGATTTAGTTTTTATTTGAGTTGCTTTAAAATTGTTCGTCTGTAAGCAGGAATATCATGATTTATAAATATTTGCCAAGGTATCGTGAGGGAAGAGTTATAATAGAAAGTTGTGTATAGGAATAAATATTATAAAAAAGATGGCGTACCCTCTATAATTTATTTACGACAATAAACAAAAGGAGGAATACGCCATATGCCGAAGCACAACGAAGATTTTAAGCTCTTACAGGCTTTTAATCAAGATGAAACAGTAGAATTTTTATGTCTTGAAGAATTGGCAAGGATCGGGGCCAGGGAAATAATCAAGAAGGCTCTGGAAGATGAAATTAATGGGTTTCTTCAGGAGAGAGAGCATTTAACTATCGAAGACGGGAGAAAGGCAATAGTAAGAAATGGGTATCATAAAGCCCGTCAGATTCTCATTGGTGGAGGGGCTATTGATGTATGTATTCCGAGAACAAGGAACCGACTCGGAGGCGACAATTTTCAAAGCCTAATAGTACCGCCGTATATGAGAAAAAGCCTGAGAATTGAGGAAGCCATTCCATTGTTGTATCTCTATGGAGTCTCAGAGATGGATATGGAGAATGCCTTGAGAGGATTGCTTGGTGAAGAAGCGAAAGGATTATCAGCCTCAAGTATAAGCAGAATGAAACAAGGATGGGGTAAAGAATATGATGAGTGGCGGACATCCGATTTAAGCGATAAAAAGTATTGCTATATATGGGTTGACGGCATTTACTTCAATGTACAGGGCAGCGAAGACCGTTTATGCACTCTTGTAATGATCGGAGCCAATGAGAATGGTGAAAAGGAGATTATTCTTGTTGAAGAAGGTTACAGAGAGAATTCCGAGACTTGGTTAGGGATATTAAGAAACCTAAAAGAAAAAGGTTTGAAAGGTCCTATTCTTTTTATCGGAGACGGAAGCCTTGGATTCTGGAAAGCAGCCAAAGAAGTATATCCTGAATCCAGATGGCAGAGATGCTGGGTTCATAAGATAAAGAACATTCTAAACAAGCTGCCCAAAGTATTACAGTCAAAGGCAAAAGAGATGCTTCATGAGATATGCAATGCTCCTGATAAGGATAATGCTATCAAAGCTTTTGAATTATTCCAGGCGGTTTTTAATCCTAAATATCCAGCAGCTGTCGAATGTTTAGAAAAGGATTGGGAGCTTATGATCGAATTTTATAACTGTCCGGCGGAACATTGGGTACATATCCGTACGACAAACGTAATAGAATCTACCTTCTCTACAGTTCGATTAAGAACTAAAAAGATGAGAGGCTGCGGAACCAGGGAAACGATTCTAATAATGGTCTATAAATTACTGGATAAGGCATCCAGGCGATGGAGAAAATTAAGAGGTTATGAAAAGATTAGCCTTGTATTGGAAGGCGCTGTTTTTGAGAACGGAGAGCTTGTAAAAAAGGCAGCATAAAAAAATGAGAGGGTATGTCATACACAACATTTGACAAAAACTCGTGAGGGAATTATAATTATTGTAGTTCGCATATTATAAGTTGTACGCAATTTTGCTGGCAACTTATTTATTAGAAATTTGAGGTGCTATTTGAGAAGTTTAATTTTAACTATATTTCTATTAATTAGTTTAATAAATTTAATATTTGCTTCAGAATCAATTGAGTTAAAAACTGAAACTGGAATTATTTATGGAACATTAGAGTTGCCTTCAAATGAAGAAGTAAAACCATTGGCAATAATTGTTGCGGGTTCCGGACCAACAGATAGAAATGGAAATAATTCTTTGGGAATATCAGCTAATTCTTATAAGTTGTTAGCTGAAGAATTAAAAAAAAATAATGTAGCATCTTTAAGATATGATAAACGTGGTATAGCTGAAAGCCAAAAAGCTGGTTTAAATGAGAAAAAATTAAGTTTTAATGTTTATGTTAACGATTTAATTTTATGGATTAAAAAAATAAAAGAAGATAAACGGTTTAATAAGATTTATGTTATAGGCCATAGCGAAGGTTCATTAATTGGAATTATAGCTTTACAAAACGAATACTGTGACGGTTTAGTATCAATATCAGGGGTTGGAAGAAAAGCTTCAGATATTTTAATTGAACAAATAATAAACAATAAAAATAATCCTAGAGAGATAATTGAAGAATCAATGAAAATAATAAATGAATTGACAAATGGAATAACAGTCAATAATATTTCAAAAGATTTATTACCATTATTTAGACCAAGTGTTCAGCCATATTTGATATCTTGGTTTAAATATAATCCTTCAGAGGAAATAAAAAAATTAGATATTCCAATATTAATTCTTCAAGGCACTGAAGACATACAAGTTTCAGTCAAAGAAGCTGAAATCCTAACAAATTCAAATAAAAAAGCAGAATTAAAAATAATAAAAGGTATGACTCATACATTAAAAGATATTCGCGATCCATCAGAACAAATAAAGACTTATTATGATCCAAATATACCAATTTCATTAGAATTGGTAAAAAGCATATTGGATTTTATTAAAAGATAGCCAGCACAACTGTATACAACGAGCCTGTCGAAAAACTCAAAACGACAAAAAGCGACGGTCTTTGTAACACCGGATAAAGACTTTTTCTGATTTTATACTGTCTTTAATCTTTGATATCAGACAAGCCGGACTTAAGCCATTTTTTCTCCCTTCATATTATCCCGAAAGCCTGAATTTTACTGATATTATATACGATACAGAATAACAGCCATTGAATATTAACCTTCTCTTTTCCCCTGAACGTGTGCTCGAACGTCCCTTCCATCAGCTGATCTGAAAAGCTGAGCGGTATCATTTCCATCTGTTCATAATTGACTGTCTTGTATCTTGCCATTTCACAGTCTCAACACGGTGTGGGCGTTTCATCTCTTCCCCCCCACCCCGTGCAATGGCAAGTGTCGAGTATGAGAACAAGGCTGCGATAAGAAAAAATAAATCCTATAAATCCGTCCTAATCCGTCTGATCCGCGTGAAATTGGGTCTATTTACAATCCATAATAAAATAAGAAGAGGAGTTTTTGTCAAATGTTGTGTATGACATACCCTCTCATTTTTTTATGCTGCCTTTTTTACAAGCTCTCCGTTCTCAAAAACAGCGCCTTCCAATACAAGGCAAATCTTTTCATAACCTCTTAATTTTCTCCATCGCCTGGATGCCTTATCCAGTAATTTATAGACCATTATTAGAATCGTTTCCCTGGTTCCGCAGCCTCTCATCTTTTTAGTTCTTAATCGAACTGTAGAGAAGGTAGATTCTATTACGTTTGTCGTACGGATATGTACCCAATGTTCCGCCGGACAGTTATAAAATTCGATCATAAGCTCCCAATCTTTTTCTAAACATTCGACAGCTGCTGGATATTTAGGATTAAAAACCGCCTGGAATAATTCAAAAGCTTTGATAGCATTATCCTTATCAGGAGCATTGCATATCTCATGAAGCATCTCTTTTGCCTTTGACTGTAATACTTTGGGCAGCTTGTTTAGAATGTTCTTTATCTTATGAACCCAGCATCTCTGCCATCTGGATTCAGGATATACTTCTTTGGCTGCTTTCCAGAATCCAAGGCTTCCGTCTCCGATAAAAAGAATAGGACCTTTCAAACCTTTTTCTTTTAGGTTTCTTAATATCCCTAACCAAGTCTCGGAATTCTCTCTGTAACCTTCTTCAACAAGAATAATCTCCTTTTCACCATTCTCATTGGCTCCGATCATTACAAGAGTGCATAAACGGTCTTCGCTGCCCTGTACATTGAAGTAAATGCCGTCAACCCATATATAGCAATACTTTTTATCGCTTAAATCGGATGTCCGCCACTCATCATATTCTTTACCCCATCCTTGTTTCATTCTGCTTATACTTGAGGCTGATAATCCTTTCGCTTCTTCACCAAGCAATCCTCTCAAGGCATTCTCCATATCCATCTCTGAGACTCCATAGAGATACAACAATGGAATGGCTTCCTCAATTCTCAGGCTTTTTCTCATATACGGCGGTACTATTAGGCTTTGAAAATTGTCGCCTCCGAGTCGGTTCCTTGTTCTCGGAATACATACATCAATAGCCCCTCCACCAATGAGAATCTGACGGGCTTTATGATACCCATTTCTTACTATTGCCTTTCTCCCGTCTTCGATAGTTAAATGCTCTCTCCTGAAGAAACCCATTAATTTCATCTTCCAGAGCCTTCTTGATTATTTCCCTGGCCCCGATCCTTGCCAATTCTTCAAGACATAAAAATTCTACTGTTTCATCTTGATTAAAAGCCTGTAAGAGCTTAAAATCTTCGTTGTGCTTCGGCATATGGCGTATTCCTCCTTTTGTTTATTGTCGTAAATAAATTATAGAGGGTACGCCATCTTTTTTATAATATTTATTCCTATACACAACTTTCTATTATAACTCTAAGAAGAGATCTCACTTACGTTTCCTTGTATAACAGGGGAAGTCCTCCGTGATCTCGGCGTCTCTGTGGCTATCTTTTCGGAAATGGGAATTTTTCCAGCTCTTCCGCTATCTGGACGGCAATGCCCGGCTCGATAAAATTCATTGTCCCGACGGAAACAAATCCCGCCCCGGCCATCATAAATTCGGCCGCGTCGGCGGTACTGCAGATCCCTCCGCTCGCTATCACCGGGATTTTTACAGCCGAGGCCGCCCGGTAAACATTATAGAGCGCCATCGGTTTTACAGCAGGCCCTGATAAACCCGCCACAATATTCTTGAAAATAAACTTCCCTGTTTTCATATCAATTGCCGTTCCCAGGTAAGTATTGGAAACGGTAACGGCATGGCCGCCGTTATCCTCCGCGATTTTCGAGTTGGCCGGTATATTCTGCATCGGGCTGATTTTTACAGAGAACGGCTTATGACTATCCGCGAGAGATTTTGAAACGCCTTTTACAATCCGATCCACGGCTTTCGGATTGGAATCAAAAGTCGCTCCGCCCTCCCTGACGTTCGGGCAGCTGAGGTTCAGCTCGAACATGGCGATCCCTTCTATCCGCGAAAAGGCCTCCGCCATGACCGCGAAATCCGCTTCCTCTTCGCCGGCAATACTGAAAATGACATTTGTTTTAAATCCTTTCAGCGTATCTTCTTTTTTCAGATCGTTGAATACTTTCTCAAAGCCTTCGTTTTCAAGGCCGATGGAATTAAGAAGCCCGCCCGGGGTTTCATAAAGCCGCGGAGGCGGATTCCCCTTCCTGGGCTGCCGCGTGACAGTCTTGAGCGTAATACCGCCGAGCTTTGAACAGTCCAGAAAATCCGTAAACTCATCACCCATTCCGAATGTGCCGGAAGCGGTAAGAACAGGATTCCTGAATGATAAATTTCCTATCATTAATTTATTCATGGATCAATCACACTCTCCTTCCAGAATACGGGCTATCTTCTCCCGTTTCTTTTTTTCCTCATCGGAAAAAGCATAATAATTAAATAACAGACAATCGTTCAGCCATTTAAATTTATCCTCATCTATGAGCTTTTTATATTCCAGAATATCCTTTTTGATTTCTTCAATTTCTTTATTCTTCATATGCCTGTGCCTTTTTCTATCTGTTTTACCAGTTCCAGCTTCTTAATATCATCAAAGTCTTTCACTCTTCCGGCTGCTTCCTTCATTTTAATTAAATCATCAATGGATATTAATGATACATTTATACCGTTTATGATCTTTACAACCCTTTTATTATAAGCTTTATTAAAATTAAGGGGTTGTGATATAACGATATCGATTACTTGATAATTTTCCTTTTTATGATAAAATGAAAAAGCTTTCATATTCTTATTATTAATCCAATCTTCTAATGTATTTTTATCGGCCAGCAATTCGGGTTCCACAGGAAGTTTCGGCACATATCCCATATTTTTCATCAAATTTACAAATTTCAGTATATTATCTTTATCCATGCTTATAATAAAATCAATATCATTCGTCATCCTTTGAACATTATGAAGGTTGACAGCAAGGCCCCCGACAATAAGATACTTAATTTTACGTTCTTCCATTGCGCTCAGAACTTCAAAATAAAACATTATTCCGCCCTATTCATTTATCTTTGCGGTCTCTGCGTGAAATAATACTCTGATAGTTAAAGAATATGCTTCAACTCTGTAAAGATAATAAATATATAAATTATACTTCAATAATTACTTTTTATCATGATTTTTTCGCTTTATTTTTATACATAAGTTCCAGATTTTTTAAATGCTTTAAATATTCGATATCAAAACCGCTTCTATAGAGATAAACCGTATTATTCTGAAAAAGCGGCTCATCGACACCGGTAATGGCCCCTGCCTTTTCAAAATCAGGCGTAAGCGGGATCGGCGAATAAAAGGACATCATCGGTAGAGCGCCGCTTTGAAAGACCATTTCCATTGTTTTTTCTATGGCGCTGCTGTCCTGGCCCGGAACATTTACAAGCGTATAGGCTTTAATGTTTTCCTGTTTGAAACCGGCTTTATAAAGAATTTCAAGTGCTTTCCGGAATTCATTGATGCTTGTTTTATTTCCCTTCCTTTTCTGGAAGTTCTCATCAGCCGATTCCAGGGAAAGCCGTATATCCTTAAAACCGGCTTTTTTCATTAATACAGCCGTTTCTTCCGTTAAAAACCGGATATGAAGGCCGTTGGGAGTATAAAACCGGACGGGAATATTTTCAAGAACAATTTTTTCAAGGATGCGGTTGACATGTTTCTCCGAATGAACCAGCAGGGCATCGTCATAAAAAGCAAAGTTGGAAACGCCGAATATACGGTTCAACTCAATGATCTTTTTCGAGATAATTTCCGGCGGATATTGAAAGAAAGTATTGAGATAGCTGTCCGCGCAGTATGTGCATTGGAACACGCATCCCACCGATGTCAGGATCGGAGCATAATAGTATTCGCCCATCAAGTCATAGGCGGGCGCCTTGATCTCCCTTGAAAATTTAAAGCCTGTTATTTCTTCCAGAATGTCCAGCACCTTATTCAGCCTCTGGTAAGGCATGACAAAATCCGTATTTATACTTCTTTTGGCATGTGCTGGAAGAAGCGCAGCGTAAACACCGCCCAAAACAATTTTCGATTCCGGGAAAAAATCTTTAAGCAAATTAACCGTATATGATACACCCGAATACCAGTATGTCATGCCGGATGTTACAAAAATAAATTTGGGAGAAAAAGGCACATTTTTTAATTCCTCAAGGAATGCCGCCTCAGCTATTCCATATCGCTTGAAATACCTGGGTATGTCCTTTAAAAGTGAAGGCGTCTTTATGATGATCCTGGGAAAGTGGCCTGTGCCGTTTTCGTTAAATTTCACCTTTTCATTGGATGGATGAATCCTCGAAAGAGCGTTTATAAAATATACTTCAAAATGCTCTCTGATATAAGAGGCCAGTTCCAGAAGGCCGAGCGGCTTGGAAAAATGATCATACGCGGCAAAATCCTCGATATAAGGGTTGACTAAAAGAATTCCACTGCGGCTTTTATTCATTAAAAACCCGTAAATAATTAAAATTGACGCCTTTTTTTTCCACAACAGCCAGTACAATATTATCCTTTATAATTTTATAAAGCCCGTCCCTGATCTCTTTTTCTTTAAAGAAGTCATCTTTTAAGATCCGGCCGTTCAACACAAATTCCTTTTGATTCAAAAAGGTTAATTGTTCCAGAGGCAGGGCATCGTTAAGGGATATGATGCATTGTCTGATATTCAAATCGGTTACATCATCCAGATCCATGCATTTTTCAAGTGTAATGCCGGAGCTTGAAGATCTGACAAGTTTTTTAATATAACCGCCGCATCCCAGCTTTTTTCCAATGTCCCTGGCCAGACTTCTGATATAAGTCCCGGACGAGCAGGAAACTATGATGCTTAATTCCTTTTTTTTCTCTTCATACCGGTCCAGCCGGATATCATATATTTCTACAAGCCTGGGTTCCATCTCGACAGCAATATTATTACGGGCAAGTTCATAACCCCGCCGGCCGTTGACCCGGAGGGCGGAATAGCGGGGAGGGACCTGATTTATTTTACCGATAAATCCCGGCAATACCTGTTCAATATCAGCTAAAGCCACGTCCTTTTCAAATGTCTCTATTACGCTGCCTTCCGCGTCATCGGTATCCGTATTAGCGCCCAGACTGATAAGAGCGATGTATTCTTTCCGCGACTTGAGCAAAAAATCAAAGGCTTTTGTTGCTTCGCCGAAAAGGATCAATAAAACACCGGCGGCCAGAAGATCAAGAGTCCCGCCATGGCCTATTTTAACGCTTTTCCAGTCAAACTTTAAGCGCTGTTTCAAAACACGGATGACATCAAAAGAGCTCATACCTGAAGGTTTATTGACCGGCAATATTCCATTAATTATTTGCATAAATAATCCAACATATATTATATATTGACAAAAAAATAAAATAAACGAATCATGGAGAAGTTCGGAAAAAAAGTTATAATTATTATAGAGCAGTTTCAATAACTATAGTTTTTAGAACTGCTCTATAATCTGTTTATATTGAGAGAGTAATGAATGAAAATAATAATTCTTGTCTGTATGCCGGTTTTTTTCTGCTTTTCCGCTCTTGCTTCCTTCGACTTTGTCATTTTAAAATATAAAAGCGGCGATTATTATAATGCGAGAGCCGGGGTCGGAAATTTTCTGATTGAGCTTAAAAAAAGGACAACAATCGATGTGAATGAAACCCCTATCGAGCTATCTTTAGAAGATGAAAACCTTTTTAATTATTATTTTCTTTTCCTCAACGGTCATGTTCCCATTCAGTTTTCTGAAAAAGAAAAGCTCCTTCTCAGGCGGTTTGTTCTGAATGGCGGATTCCTTTTCGCTAATGATGATTACGGCATGGATGAATCATTCAGAAAAGTAATTAAAGAAGTTTTTCCCGATTATAATCTGATTGAAATCGATTTTAATCACCCGGTTTATCACATCTTTTATAATTTTAATCAGGGACTCCCGAAAATTCATGAACATTACGAAGGCGCTCCCAGGGCATATGGAATATTTATTAACGGACGCCTGGCTGTTTTTTACGATTATAATTCAGATATTGCCGACGGATGGGACTCTCCGGAAGTTCATAATGACCCGCCGGAAAAAAGAGAGGCGGCTTTTAAGATGGGAATTAATATTGTTATTTACTCGCTCAGCGACTGATAATTATATCAGAGATTATAGCCGATAAGCGCAGCGGCGTTAAATCCGAGTTCCGCTGTATACCAGCTTTTGATTACACCGCCCTCAACTATAATTGAAAATAATGATTTTCTAAAAAACTCCACTCCTATCCGGGGCGAAAACATTACACCGGACATCTGCAAATTAGAAGTGTCTAAAATGTTATTGGCAGGATAAAGCCAGCGGGCCGCAATATAAACGGAAAAATTAGGATCTAATTGCATATCGAGCATAAACGCAATAGAAGCGTTCCAGGCGTCCGCAACATAGCCGACGGCCAGATCATACGATCCATAAAAAGGAGGAATGATAAAAAGTGTTAATTTAGCATCACCCATTAATCCGGATTTAAAAACCCTTACTCCAATTTCGCTATTGCCCGGAATTCCATAACGCAATCCCAGTGTAAACATATTATAAATATCATTACTGGCTGTATAAATATCTGAGGCCATGTAAATACTTGTTTTAAAAGCATCATTACAGACAGGACTTGTAGCTAAAGGGGCAGAAAATAAAGTTGAAAATGAACAGAATAAAAAAAAGAAACAGACTGTTTTTTTCATTATCAGTATTCCACCATTTTATATCCCACGCCGAAAACAGTTTTGATATATTTCGGTTTTCTTCCTAAATCAAGAATTTTTTTCCTGATGGATACAATATTTGTGTCTATGACTCTTTCGGTGACATAAACGCCGTCGCCCCAGATTTCCTTCATCATCGTATCCCTTGAAACTACTTTGCCGCGGTTTTTATAAAGAAGCCTGATTATCCCGAGTTCTTTTGGAGTAAGAGGTTCTTCTTTATTATCATTTTTTACAACCATCTTATCCAGAAATATCAATGATTCACCTATTTTTATTGTGACCGGTTCGTAACCGTTCAGGATCCCGATATTCGCCAGTGATCCTGCCTTCAATATATTAATTTTACGCAGCTGCGCTCTAAGCCTTGCCAGAAGTTCCATCATGGAAAACGGCTTTGTCAGATAATCATCCGCTCCCAGATTCAATCCGAATACTTTATCTTCTTCCTTTACCCGGTCCGAAATAATAATAACAGGTGCTATTTTATTTATTTTACGGAAACTTTTAATTAATTCGATACCGTTGAAATCTGAATAAAATATATCTATCAGCACAGCATCAAAAGCCTCATTTAATGTTCTGATACGGGCATCCTTCTCATTTAAAGAAATAAACGCTTCAAATCCCTCAAATTCAAGGCTGTCTTTTATAGATGTGGCTAAATTCTTATCGCTTTCGATTATTAATATTCTCTGCATAAAGTCCTCCTTTATTAAGCACCATTCTCATATAAATAATAATCATTTTTTAATAAAAAAACAAGATCTCGCCGATACGATAAGAGATTTTTTCTGAAATGCCCCTTTAATAAAAAAACGGGAAGGTACCGGATATACTCCTCTTTAATATCCGGTCCCCTCCTTCATGGTTTTACTTTAATAAGTTTCTTTAGTTGAAAATAAAAGAAAGGATAGACCTATTTTTTGACCTTTTCAGCAAGCTTTTTACCAACTTTGAATTTCACAACTTTCTTTGCCGCAATATTAATCTTGGCACCGGTTTTAGGATTTCTGCCGATTTTTGCATTTTTTTTCTGAATCTGGAAAGTACCCCATCCAACAAACTGAACTGAATCACCTTTTACCAGGGCATCCTGAATTGCAAGTAAAAAAGAATCCACCAGGTCTCCTGCGCGTTTTTTGCTCTCGCCAACCTTGTTAGCAAAACGAGCGATAAAATCAGCTTTCGTCATACTTCCTCTCCTTTTTATAAAAATTATATAGTAATTATACACCAGTTAAAAATATATTGCTATTTTTATAATATTATTTTTATCTCTTTATTTCTTTAACACGCTTTCATCAGTTTTTAACACCGATGGATCGACTTTATTTGCCTGTATCTTATCTACCGGTAAATCTTTTGGGGCTTCAGCAGTACTTGCTTTTTCCTGAACGGCCTGTTTAACGTCTTCTTTCGTTGTATCTTTTTTCTCTTCTTTTTTAAATGTTAACTTGGCTTTTATTTCCGATAATTTTGCTGTTATACTTTCATCTTGAATGACCTGAACAATATACCTTGTATCATCATATTGAAGATTAATTTGAATAGGATAGCGGACTATTTCCTTTTTTGCATTAATATAAACATTAACATAAGGCGTTAATGTTTGAGGGAAGCTGTAATCTATCACTTCAGCTATTTCGCCCGTATTGAGAGTAACAAATGTACCTTTTTTGAATATTTCTCCTTCTGTGAGATGAAAAGGCATTTCTTTTGTAAACGTCTTAGCCAGCCTGGGTGCAAAATTGACCCCGCTTTCTTTATTGATCTGTGTTAAAGTATACCAGAACGGTTTCCCGGATTTGCCGTCCCTGGGCGTCGTAATCGTGTCAAAGGTATTTGCAAGGCTGATGATCTGAGCGCCTTCTCCCATCTGTTCACCCCTCAGCCCGAAAGGATACCCCTTACCGGAAACTTTTTCATGATGCAGCAGAACAATTTTCTGAATAATAGATGGATAAGAAGAATATGCCCTGATGATCTCATAACCGAAGACCGGATGTTTTTTCATTATTTCATATTCTTCATCAGTAAGCTTTTCCGTTTTGGTTAAAATTTCCTTTGGAATAAGTGTTTTTCCAATATCATGGAGAAGTCCTGCTGTTGCAATTACTTTCAGACCTTCCTCAGTATAACTTAGCTTTTTTGCCAGCATGATAGCAATTATAGACACATTAATAGAGTGTGTATAAGAATAATCATCAAAATCTTTCAAATCCAGAAGATTTAGTACAGAATCATCCTTAGCTGAGATGTTTTCCACAAAATCAGAAGCCACTTTATCAATTTCCTTTTGAGGAAGGTTTGTTTTGACTTTGGCGGCATTTTCCAATTCCTGAATTGTATTCACAGCTTCATTCATGACTGACTGTTCTACGGCCGGTTTTGTCGTGTCTGTTTTTGGTATAAAAGCAGGCCTGTTATAATAAATTTTCTGAATCCCTTTTGCCTTCAGGTCATTAATCAATTCAATAGTTAATGGTATATTTGCATCGCTGATCTTATCGCCTTTATCTGTAAAAGCCTCGCCTTTTAAAATGATGCCAGGATAAAGGAAATTAACTAATAAATGAACCTTTTGATTGGAAGCAGGTTTTTCCATTCTTCTGCCTCATTTCTTTTTAATAAAATTACAGATATAGGCAGTTCTAAAACCTTGTGCTGGTTTGATAAACTTGGTTGGTGTACCTGCAGACTGTGTGAAAACTATTTTTCGCCACGTATTTATTGAAGTTACGGAACGAAAAATATAGAATTACGATGCAAAACACCGACTTTTCACACAGTCTGCTGCCGAACCACACCACAAGTTTTGAAACTGCCCGGGAATATAAAGCTTTAAGTTAATGAAAACGACGCTTTCCCTCACTATTTTGCCAGGACACTCAAATAAAGCTCATAAAACGGCGAGAGTTTACAAATTTCAGTAATTCGGCGGCAGTTCCTAAAAATTCATCGGGTATTAAACTTTACCGCTATAATGGATAACATATAAAATCAATGTTTTTTTGGAACTGCACATATTATAAATGATGGGAAAATTTTTGCAAGGAAAAAAGTATTTCAAAACTTTATAGTTAAATCTGCCCCTGTTGATTTTCTTATTATGTTTATTTGCGTACGCAATATATTTATTCCATTTTCAATTCATATTTCAGAAAGATGAGTAAGTCCTTTGAATACTCGGGACGTGTTTAGTAAAATATAACCACTCGGGACTTTTAGAAGAATGGCTGATGTTCATTCAACTATACTTAAATAACAAAAATCAAAAATAGCTCATGATCTGATAAAGATTTCACTGATTACTTTATCAATTTAAATATGAAAAGAGATAGGAGCTCTCTTTGTAATTTCTGATCTGATTGATAGCTCCCTGTTCTATCTGTCTGATCCGCTCTTTTGTCAGATTTAATTTTTCGCCGATTGAAGAGAGTGATTGCGGTTCTTCGCCGTTCAGGCCGAAACGGTATTCTATAATTCTTTTTTCCCTTTCCGGCAGCTTTTTAAGCAGATTTTGAATCATTTCCTTTAATGAAGATTTTATTGCCAGATCATCAGGTCTTTTATCATCTTGAGAATCCTGAATGATATCTTCCGATGAACCGTTATCTTCATCATAAAACAAATCTTCAAGAGAGGAATGAGCCTGAGATATTTCCAGTATTTTTTTTACATCATTTCTATTGATGCAAAGGTGCTCGGCTATGATTTCATCTGAAGGACGCTTGCCGAATTTTTTTGAATATTCTTCAATATATTTCCATATATGCATCAACTCATTAGTCCTATTCATTGGAAGCCGTACCATTCTGGATTTTTCTGAAAGGGCTTTCATAATTGACTGCCTGATCCACCATATCGCATATGATATAAAATGAAAGCCTTTTTTATAATCAAATTTGTCTATAGCTGCAATCAATCCTAAATTTCCTTCACTGATAAGGTCAGAAAGGGGTATTCCGAATCCCTGATATTTTTTTGCAATGGAAACAACGAAACGCAAATTTGAAACAATAAGCTTTTCCACCGCCTCGCTGTCTCCGGCGGCAGCCCGTTTTGATAACTCCAATTCCTGATTTCTGGTTAATAAAGGGATTTTATCTATTTCTTTCAAATATAATGATACTGCATTTGTTTTTAAAAACTTATCTATTCTGTCATATCTCAATTCAACCTTTTCATTCTTACTTTCTTTTTTCATAAACTGCTCCTTTTTTATCTAAAATACTATAAGCAACAAATATGCCATTAAAATATTTAAAATACCCATTGAAATCAATAGAATTATGACTTTTTTATGATATTTATATACAATAATATTTGTATCATAATGACGCAGAAAAACCGTTAATATGAAACTAATATGTCAAATTGATTCCTTTATAGATTAAAACTTTTTATATAGCAATGATATCTGCTTGCCTTTTATAACCTAATTATTTATATTTAATGTAAATAGAAACAAAAATGGAGATTTTATGAAATACAGTTTAATATTAGGCAATAATTTCGAAGAAATCGAAGCTGTAACAGCTATCGACCTGCTCCGGAGAGCGGGAGTGACAGTGGATACATATGGTGTCGGTTCAGATTCAATTAAAGGAAGAAGCAATTTAACAGTAAAAACCGACAGGATTTTAAATAAATCAAGCGATATCAACACAAGCGAATATGACGGCATACTTTTGCCGGGCGGGCCCGGCGCTCAAGATCTGGCTAAAAACGAAATAATCCTCAAAATTATTCAGGATTTCAATAAAGAAAATAAGCTCATTTACGCAATTTGCGCGGCCCCTTTAATACTGGATAAAGCCGGAGTTTTAAAGGATAAAAAGTATACATGTTATCCGGGAACGGCCGTTACTTCAGGACAGCGACTTGACGAGCGTATTGTAAAAGACGGCAATATTATTACTTCACAGGGCGTCGGAACAGCCCTGGACGCGGCAATTAAACTGGTGGAAATAATAGTGTCGCCGGAAGAAGCAAAACAGCAGGCCCTTAAGACTTTGTACCACAACTGAAAGAATTCATTTTTTTGTTTATTTTTACTTTTATTTTTATAATAATTCATCTTAAAAAACAGGAGAGGCTGAATCAAATGGCTCAGATTACAACAGCTGATGTGGAAAAAACCGCCGCACTGGCCAAACTGGAATTTTCAGGCGAAGAAAAGAACCGTTTTGTCGATCAGTTTTCAAAAATAATAGGCTTTGTTGAGAAAATCAGCGTGCTTGATACTGAGAAAATCAATCCAATGACGCATGCGGTTGAAAAGAGTAATGTCGTCAGACCTGATTCTGTACAAGAATCCATGCCGAATAGCGAGATAGAAAAAATATCGCCTCAATTCGCAGAAGGCAGCATTGTTGTACCCAAGATCATTGAATATTAAGGGCTCAGAGTGGTAAAAAACACCTTTCCTGATATCTATCAAGAAATCAGAGTCGGCGACAGCTTCTCTCTGAAAGAATTTCAAAAAAAGATTACTAAAAAACATGTAATAATTGATATGGGCTGCGGCCATGGCGACTTTCTCATTGAACGGACACAGGAACACCCCGATCATTATTTTGTGGGTATTGAGATATCCAGAAAAAGGGTTTTTAAAACTTCTCATCGTTTATCTAAAAGAAATATTAAGAATTTCGCAGTTATTGATTCTGAAGGAGAGCTGGCTTTAAAACTCCTTTTTCCCGACAATTCAGTTGATGAAATACACATTAATTTTCCCGATCCCTGGCTCAGGAAAAGGCAATGGAAAAACAGGATCTTTAAACCTTCTTTTTTAATACAGGCTGTCCGGGTCCTTAAAAGCAACGGTTCCCTTTATTTCGTAACAGACGTACGGGAATATGCCGAGCAGGTAGGAACTTTATTATCGGAATTTCCGCTTCTAAAAAATAATTATGATAATTTGATTGAAATAAATATCTATGACGGCTTCCCAACGCTATTTTATAGAAAAATGAGCCCTCTGAGGGACATCAACTATCTTAATTTTATCAAAACAGATTCATGAAACTTCTATTTTATTTCATAACAATATTTTCCGATTATTATAGGGCGGTTTGAAAAACCCACGTATCATATACAAATAGTATATAAAAACATATAATCATAGTCAAAGAAAACAGAGGTAAGGCTATGACAAAAATTAAGCGGAAAGACCGTAACTTGTTTGAATATCAGGAGCGGATGGAAAAGCTAAGCGGCGTAAAAACACCGCTGGATAAGCTTAACAGGGTTGTAGACTTTGAGATGTTCCGGCCGCTGTTAACAGAGATTTTGGCGCCGAAAGAGCAGAAGGCGCCGGGCGGAGCGCCACATTATGACTATGTTTTCATGTTCAAGATACTGATATTCCAGAGGTATTACAATCTTTCCGATGAGCAAGCGGAATTTCAGATCAATGACAGGTTATCCGTTCAGCGATATCTTGGGATAACACTTTCGGACAAAGTTCCGGACTACAGTAAAATCTGGGAATTCAAGGAAAAACTGATGAAAGCGAAAGCAATAGAGAAACTTTTTAAAATATTCGATGAGAATCTTGAGAATAAAGGTGTGATAGGGAAAGCGGGCGTTATGGTAGACGCAAGTTTTGTGGATGTTCCCCGGCAGAGGAACAGCCGCGAAGAAAACAAGAAAATAAAAGAAGGCGAGGTTCCGGAAGATTGGAAAGATAATACGCATAAGCTTTCCCATAAAGACACGGATGCGCGCTGGATGACCAAGAATAAAGAGAGGCATTACGGATACAAAAACCATACAAAGGTTGATGTGAAGTCAAAACTTATTCGTTCTTATGTCACGACAGATGCGAGCGTTCACGATTCACAGGTAGTTGAACCTCTATTGAATGAGAAAGACAAAGGGAAGCCGTTTTACGCGGACAGCGCATATGTTGGCCCAACGGTAGCAGGAATATTAGAAAAATTTGAGATGAAAAACCGGATTCACGAAAAAGGATACAGAAATAAGCCATTGACGGAGAAGCAGAAAGAAAAAAATAGAAGAAAGAGCCGCATCCGAGTTCGTGTTGAGCATGTTTTTGGTTTTGTTGAAAATAGTATGAACGGCAGTACAATACGATCGATAGGAAAAGAAAGGGCAGAGAGCCAAATCGGGCTGATGAATCTGGTTTATAATTTAGCACGGTATGTTGTGGTAAAAGGTCGAATTGCGTCTTGTGCGGCTTAAAATACAGAAGATATGGATAATATTGCCCGTGTTTGGCTGAATTTTGGTAATAGAAACAGTTTTTAACCTGTTGGCAGAAATATTTTGAAAATATTTTCTATTATCAGGGAAGTGTTGATAAATTAGGCGGTTTTTAAAACCGCCCTATATATAAATCTGCGTTGTCACATTTGGAGTGAATTTTATGACAAAAAGCGCTTTTTACGCTTTATTGAAATCAATACCGAAATCCGAGCTGCACCTGCACGCGGAAGGAATTATCAGTATTGATACCGTAAAAAAATTTCTGAAGAGGAATAAGAAGCCGGGCAGCGGCGAAAAGGTATTGAATAAATTATTCAGATATAATAGTTTAAAGGAATTTATTCATTCTTTTCTTTTCATTCAGAATTTGTTTGAAAAACCATCCGATTTTGAAGTTCTTTTTGATGATGTGTCAAAGTACCTGGTCTCAAACGGTATCGCTTACTGCGAATTATTTTTCGCTCCATCCTCTTTTGTACAAAAAGGCTTGGATTTTGAAGATATAATTAATGTAATTAGTAAAAATATAGAAGAAATTAAATCCAGACACAATATTATTGTTAAAATCATCATTGATATCTCAAGAACATTCGGGGTCCAGAATGCGGCCAATAATTTAAATCTTGTTGAGAAATACCGGAATAAGAATATTATAGGCATTGGCCTGGGAGGCGATGAATTAAAAGGACCGGCGAGAGATTTTAAAGACTTATTTCAAACAGCCCGGAAAAGCGGTCTTCATACTGTTGCCCATGCCGGAGAGGACGACGGCCCCCACTCCGTCTGGGACGCCCTTCTCATATTAAAGGCTGAAAGAATCGGCCATGGCATTTCTTCCATCCAGGATGTTAAATTAATAGAATACCTTAAGGAGCATAACATTCCGCTGGAAATGTGCATCACCAGTAATTTATTCACAAAAAAAATCGTCAAAAAAATCGAAGACCATCCGGTAAGAAAACTCTATGAAAAAGGCGTATTGGTTACCATCAATACTGATGATCCGACATTTTTTCATATCAATATCATTGATGAATACTGGAGTCTCTATACAAAGCTGAACTTTTCTCTCGAAGAAATAAAATGCCTGATTATCAATGGTTTTAAAGCCGCCTTTTTGAGTGAAAATGAGAAAAAGGATTACATCCGGAAAGTGGAAGCGAAATGGGCGGAATATATTAAAAATACTAAAGCGGGCTGAAGCCCGCTTTTTCATCAGTCTGATTTATCAATCAGATAAATTGGTCGGGGGTGGATTCGAACCACCGAAGGCAATGCCAGCAGATTTACAGTCTGCCCCCTTTGGCCACTCGGGTACCCGACCGTTCAAATTTACAACTGGAATATTCTAAGTAATAACCAATTATTTGTCAAAAAAATACCCTTTTTAATAGACTTTGCTTGATTTCTGTTGTAAAATATCTACCTCGAAAGCGCGCTCATAGCTCAGATGGATAGAGCATCAGATTGCGGATCTGGGGGCCGGAGGTTCGACTCCTCCTGGGCGCAAATTAAAATAGTTGGAGAGATGCCAGAGCGGTCGATCGGGTCTGACTCGAAATCAGATGTGCAAGCGATTGCACCGGGGGTTCGAATCCCTCTCTCTCCGATGGTACACATCCTGTAAATCCTATTAATGCGGGCAATTATAAATCTTAATATAGAGTTGGTGAAATATTCAATGTGATTTTAATTGCCGTTTCTGAGAATTTCTTAATAATGACAAAACTTTTGGGGATCAAGGACTTCCGCTTACATTACTTCCGGCATTCCAGCGATTCCTTGTCATTAGAATTATAAATTTCATCTGAAAGAAAGTTTGGGGAAAAAGGCGATTTATTTTTCGGCTGGTAAAACCACCAGATTTCCCTTCATCCCGAAGTGTCCCATTCCGCAAAATACCGAGCAATGGATAAGATAACTGCCTTCTGCTTCAGCCTTGAAGGTTATTGTTTCAGTTTTTCCAGGTGACAGTTGACGGTCAATTTTTAATTCCGAAATGCCAAACCCATGCGTCACATCTAAGCTGGTAACCTCTAACTGCACTTGCTCTCCGCTCATGACAACGATCGGATCCGGTACAAATTCATATTGTTTAGCCTGTACCTTGATTACACGGACTCCATCTTTGAGCTCACCGGAAGGTATAAGAGACTTAGTTTCCGTTTTTGTGAGTTTAGTATATCCAGGGGCGCAACTTATTAATACTAAGGCCAAAAAACTTGCGCTTAGTGTTAATACTAGAAAATTCATTCCCTCTTTTTTTGCTTTTCTCATAATAAAGCCTCCTCAAGTTTATTTAATGTTTACTGACAGAAATGCTTATCATTCCAACATAATAGGATATAAATTTCAACCGGTAAAAAGGCGACATAATCGCCAATTTCAAGGCAGTTAAGTCAAAGTCCCTGTAAAAAAAATTACCGATTCTTATAAATTAGCATAAAATCAATTAAATATAGATATTTGAGGACTAATCGTCAAACAGGCTTCCTATATTTGAAAAGACAGGGCCTGCATCACTCATAGGCCATTACGCCGATTTTCAAATAAGGAAATAAAGATATCGGATAAGATCAAAATAGGCTTGTGAAAAGACTTAAGGCTAATAAAACCAATGCAAAACTTCGCCCTGATGAACAGAGAGAAAAAATAAAGAGCAGCGTATGGGAATTTGGGGTAATTTAATTTTCAACCTTTCTTTTTTTTAAATATTTTTTTTATCCCGCGGGTAATTATCCGTACAATATGTCTGGGAATAATATAAATAAAAGTAATCGTTACAAGCGCAGTATTAAGCACACTGATGTGAAAATTATCTTTAAATCCTTTAAAGTGGCTCACTCTCTCCTCAGCCGGAGGATAATAAACACCAATGGGTACAATTTCCACAGGATAGTCGCGCCATATCCATCTGACCAGCGATTCCAATTCAAAATCATATTTAACAGTAAAAAAATGGAATTTATTCATTCTTGAAACCGTGTATAATCTATAGCCTGATTGAGAATCCTTAAGGTCCCGGTTAGTTTCCAATTTCACCCAGAAGTTTGAAAACTTCCTTCCGAAAACACTTTTTTTAGGAATGCTCTGATCCGTCATATCGCGGTTGCCGATGATTAAGATATCCTTTCCCGGCTTCACTTTTTCCAGGAATTTCGGGATGTCGGAAGGATAATGCTGGCCGTCAGAATCGAGAGTGATCGCATATTCATATCCCAATTCTTCCGCTTTTTTCAGACCCTTTCTTAAGGCGGCGCCCTTGCCCTGGTTTTTTGAAAAAGAAACAACGTCTATTTTATTTTTAAAGCGGTTCAGAATACTCTCTGTTTTATCTGTACTCCCATCGCTGACAACGATGACATTCCTGGTATATTCCAGTGTTTCAATGATCACTTTCTCGACAGTCTTCTCGTTATTGTAAGTAGGGATAATTACACAAAAGTTTATGTCAGAATAACTCCTGTTGTTTCTCATTTACTAGCTTCCCCTTTTTCATAAATTGAGCCTTTGATAACGGCAAATCGAAAGGCCTTATTTTCGGGAGTTATTTCAATATTTAAGGGTGGATTTTGAAATTGTATCCTTTATGTCCAAATAAATCCGTGTCACCTGAATATTCAGTTTCTTTAATCTATATATTTTTGTCTTTTTTGAGAGCGTCCAGAAATTCCTGAGAATTGACCATTTTCACGGTTTCACATCCTATCTGGTTCATGATATCATTAAATGCTTCCACCATAGGGTCGTAAGACACGACGATTCCAAATCCAGTGCTCTTGAAAATCTGCTTTTTATACAGGATAGTGGATCTATCGAAAGCAATGAGTTGAATTTCAATGGAACATTCAATCTTGTAACCCATGTATCCGTCACACCAGAATTTCTTAATGAAGATGTCCAGGGATGGCGAGCTATTTTCTACGACTAAATAACCACTTTGCGAAAGGGCTTGTTTTATAGTTTTTTTTACTTCCTCAGCGACAGTCGTTCCTTTTTCTGAATTTAAAGACCAGGGATTGCCGTATCCGCCGCGAACCGTGCCTAATCTTGATGGTTCATTTTTACCGTATTCCACATCACGTGCATCGATCACATTTCTAATCGTAATGTCCCCGTAATTGCCTCCTTTATCCGAATATTGCGCCCTGGTAAAGGAAATTGCAGGAACACAGCTCAAGAGACACATGCATACTATATCGGCAAACAAGAAAAATGCAAATTTAGAGATTGTTTTATATTTTATCATGTTTCATTATCCTATCTAAAAAAACCAAACTGGGAAAATTCTACTTGATTTCTGAAATTAATGCAAATAATTATTTAGTTATCAACTATCTTGTTAGACCTAAACTGAGCGATTCTTTTATTAATTCAAAAAATCGGCCTGTTAAACGGGTGGGGTTTTAGAAATTTTAAGGAGTGAGATATTACCCATCCAATTTAAAGTACAAGACCCTTTAGAAAAGGTCCTTATTTGTTGAAATTTTAGTTTTGAGCGCAATACCCCCTTATCCGGTTTTTTAGCTTTAATAATTTATATTGGGACAACGAACAGGCATTTGTCCCAAACTTTAAATAGCCCCAATTCGTCTATTACTTCATGCCGAAATTTCAATACAATTTTTCTGCTTCTTCTTACGATCTTTCCGGCTATGTCAATAAAAAGCCGTCTTACAGTGTCCGGATAACTGCCAATTGGGAAGCTATCTGAAAGCGCGTCTTCCTGCATAGCAATCAATAAATTGCGGGATATCAGCATCAGAAAATAGTATGCGGCATTTGAGATAAACCTTTTGAAAGGGAGTGTTTCATCCGCAAACTCCTTCACGCTCCGATTTACCAATTCATCCTTCGCCCTTAAGAGATAAAGTTCGATAATCTCTTTAGCCGCCAGGTATTTTTCCAGTCCTGCCTTTTTTAGTAATTCCTGATTATATAAATTTGTGTAAATTAAATTATCCGGTTTCGCAAAATCCAGAAGGTACTCATCTCCATTATTTGCCCTTTTACAGTAAATCGCCCGGCGGCCTTTGCTCCATTTCTCCCGTTTGTCTCTAAAATCACAATATTCCCAGACATCGCCTTTTCTCTCAAAATTGCTCCAGCCTTGCGGAAGCTTGCGGATCAAATCCAGTTTGATGTCGTTGTACATTGTACCGCCGCAGATATAGTAATGTCCGTTTTCTTCCATCCATTCATAGTATTTCTGATCATTGAACCCACTATCTGAAACAACAATAACCGGCACGTCTTTATCGTATTCTTTACGGATCTTTCCGATGATTTTTTCAAGCGATTCGTTCAGGTCATTCCCGTGATTACAATGTGCGCTCCCTTCCCGAAACAGCGAATAAATCACATAAGGCCCCCAATAGAACAATAAAGGATGAAACCCTTTTACCATTTTATATGTCAGAGTTACGCCTTCCCGTTTTCGCGCGCTGTTATTGTCTAATACCGTCGAATCAACACCAAGTACAATTACCTTTGGCCGGGTTATTTTGAGCCGCCAGATAAACAACTCCAGTAAAAAATGACCTAAAGCATTCACCATTTTTTCCGTTACGGCGCCTAAGAACCGTTTCATTGTATGTGAGGATGCCATTTCATTCTTTGAGAACTCAATTGTCCCGGCATACCCCATATTGTTTTTCAGATCGTCAAACCTCGTCATAGTATTTTGGCTTCCGTCAACGAAAAAGCAGAATATCTGCTTTAGTATATTCTCGATCTTTTGCCCTTTTGAACTTTTCCGCAGGCCGTCAAATATTCCAGTAATCAGCGATAATACGTGTGTCCCTTTGAGGTATCTGCAAAAAAATGCCAATCCTCCCCTGCCGCTTAATAGATCATCCGTTATTCCAATTTCAGAAATCTCATTTTTGCAATATTTATTTTTTTCAGCCATAATTAACCTGCTTTTGCACCCAATGGGTGTTTTTTCGGGGTAAGGATGGCGGCAACCATTTCCTTACCCCATTCTATTTTAGCATGGTTTTTTATAATTCGGCTAATAAAGAATCGCTCAGTTTAGGTTAGATTGATGTTTAATTTGAGATTTTTTATGCATCTTGATAAAATATTTCCTGCTTGAATCATAGTTAGACTCTATATATTTATTGATTTTCAGGAGATAATGCTTGAAGATAAAACTGATTTACCCAAAATGGCCGAAACTAAAAAATCAGCCGGAATTCAACCTTCCGCCGCATGGGCCAGTCTGTTTTGCCGCAGCGCTTCCTAAAGATATTGATATTTCATTCTGCGATGAAAATGTAGAAACATTACATTTTGATAATGATGCCGATTTGATCTGCATGTCAGTAATGCTGACATGTCAAATACCCAGAGCATGGCAGATTGCCGACACCTATCGTGAAAAGGGTAAAAAAGTTATTTTCGGCGGAATTGCCGTTATGCTTCATTATGAGGAAACCCTCCAGCATGCTGACAGTGTATTTTTAGGCGAAGCAGAGGGCCGGATGGAAGAGGTCATTAATGATTTTAAAAACGGAGCATTAAAAAAAACCTATGATTTTCTTCTTAATTTTCCCGATACAAAATTAATCGGGACCGCACGCAGGGACATATTAAACCGCGAGCTGTATAATTTCCGCGGAGTACAAATGGTTGATTTAGTGCACGCTTCACGCGGCTGCCGGTTTAACTGCTTTCCATGCTGTACCCCCTATCTGGGAGGATGTAAATTCCGTCCGCGGCCTATTGAAAAGGTGGTTGAAGAGCTGAAAAACATTGATAATAACCGCTTGTTTATTGTAGACAACTCGCTTTCTCAGGACGACGAATGGGAAAAGGCATTATTTAAAGCTATAGTCCCCCTTAAAAAAAAGTGGGTGTCCCATCCCATAAAAGACGACGATGAGATTCTTGATCTCGCGGCTGAAGCCGGATGCTGGTATATCTATCAGGCAGTTGTGGATACATCAGACCACATTAGAAAGAAAATCAAGCGTCTTAAGGAACGCGACATCGGCGTCGAAGGGACCATCATTCTGGGCACTGATGATCATGACGAAGATTACATAAAACGGCTGGTTGATTTTCTTATGGAGATAGAGCTTGATCTTGCTGAGTTTACAATACTGACGCCTTTTCCGCATACGCCGATCCGGACCCAGTTGGAAAAACAGGGGCGCATCCTGCATAACGATTGGACAAAATATACCTGCGGCGAAGTGGTTTTTAAACCGGCAAAGATGAGCGTTGATTCTTTACAGAATATGTATGAATATGCATGGAATACATTTTATGGGGATTTTAGTAAAGAAGTAAAAATGGCAAAGTTATATTTGAAAGTCATTGAGCTTGAAAAAAAGGACGGGACATTTAAACAGCCGAGATTAAGCCCTGAACGCGGCTGGGTAAAAATCTAATTATAACGGCCTCAGACAATCCATTCTTAAGGAAAAAGCAATGCGGAAAGCACCTAAAATTATTATTAAAAAACGGGGAAACGCTTTAGGTTTTTTAATTTTCCGGACAGCCTTGAAACTATTGGGATTGCGCGTTACATATTTTATGCTTTATTTTTTGTGTTTGTATTATCTTTTGTTTGACCGTCAAGCGGTCACCGGCGCATCAGCGTACTTAAAAAGAAGATTTCCCCACAGTAATTATTTCCATTTGCGCCTGCATATATACAGACTTTTTATCAGTCAGGGCAAGCAGCTGCTTGACCGTTACGCGGCAGTTTCCGGAGCTGTAAATTTCGACACAACACTGGAAGGCAGTGAGAATCTGCAGGAACTATTAAATGCCAGAAAAGAGGGATTTATTTTATTGACTGCTCATGTCGGCAACTGGCAGACCGCTTTAATGACGTTAAAAAATTTAAAACGAAACGTATACTTATTAATGCGGCCGGAAGACAATCCGGAGATTGAGAAATCATTAGGCATTAGAAAAAAAAACGATCATATACATATTATATCCCCTGAAGAAGGGCCTGATGGAATAATCAAAATTATGAGCGCAGTTAAAGAAGGCGGCGTTGTGTCTATTATGGGAGACCGCAAATATAACTTTGAAGCCTTAGGCGCCGAGTTTCTCAAAGATACCGCTTATTTCCCTTATGGCCCGTTTTCTATAGCGGCCGCGTTGAATTGCCCGATGGTTGTTCTCCTGTCAGCCAGAGTTTCGTATAAGAAATATCTTGTCGATGTGAGAAATGTTTTGTATCCAGTCTATAATCGCCCTGATAAAAAGAAGGAACAGCTGAGGGTATTTATACAGCAGTTTGCAAGGGTATTAGAAAATTATACCCAAAATTACCCTTATCAATGTTTTTTATTTCACGATATATGGAAAAACTAAAAAGGAGAAGAAAATGGCAGATCCCAAAGAACAACAGCTGGCTGAGATCCGCACAAAAATCAAAGAGCTTTTAGTGAGTCATTTATCATTACAAAATGTCAAACCCGCAGACATTAAAGATGATGAAATTCTTTTTGGCGAAGGGCTTGGCCTTGATTCCTTAGACGCTGTCGAGATTGTGGTTCTTTTACAAAGGAATTTTGGCCTGCAAATTAAGGATATGAATGAAGGCACAAAAATTTTCTATTCCATTGATACATTATCACGTTATGTTCTGGAAAACTGGAAAAAATAAACATGGATAACGGTAATGCAGTAATATCCGGGATGGGTGCGATTTCAGCCTGCGGTAATACAATCAGCGAAACCCTGGATGCATTTACAGAAAATAAAAGACATGGCGGACCGGTATCCTTATTCCAGACTAACCTATCGTATCCGGTTTTTGAAGTTAAAGACCTGCCAAAATTTAACACTAACTCTATGCGTTCATTGGATCTGACCGTAGCGGCGGTAAACCAGGCCGTTGAAGAAAGCGGGCTGACCGATTCGCTTAAGAGCTTCCGTATTGGAGTGTGTCTGGGCACAACTGTAGCCAGCCAATTAAATGATACTGATTTTTACCGTCAATATAAATCTACGGGAAGCGCGCCGATGAATTCGGTTGACCGGTATCTTAACGGCAACCTGGCTGATGCGGTTGCCGAATACCTTGGTATTAAAGGGCCGCGGTGCACAGTTGTAAACGCCTGTTCTTCCGGCACCGACGCGATCGGCGTTGGGTTATCATGGCTCAGGACTGATTTAAGCGATATAGTAATCTGCGGTGGAGCGGATGAACTGAACAGGGTCCCATATACAGGTTTCGGCTCGCTGGGTGTCGTCAGCGATTCTTTATGCAGACCTTTTGATAAAGAACGTTCCGGTTTAAACCTGGGCGAAGGCGCCGGGATCGTCATTATAGAAAAAGAGGATGTTATCAATAAACGCGGGAAAAAAACAGATCTTTTCATTAATGGATACGGCCTGGCCTGCGACGCATATCATTTGACAGCGCCGCGCCCCGACGGCAGCGGCCTCAAAAATGCTCTTTCCAGGGCGCTTAAGGAAGCAGGGATTACTCCTGAACAGGTTTCATTTATTAATGCTCATGGAACAGCAACTAAAGACAATGACAAAGTTGAAGGCCGCGTATTATCTGCTGTTTTCGGTTCAAAGGTCAAATTTCTTTCAACAAAAGGTTTTACAGGACATACTTTAGGCGCCGCCGGCGGATTAGAAGCGGTATTTACCGCGCTAGGATTACGGTATGGCTGGATACCTGCGAGCCCTGGTTTTAACACCCTGGATGATGATATCGGTATTGCGCCGGTCAATCAAAAAACCGGGATTACGGGCAGTTACGCGGTTTCAACATCATTAGCGTTCGGCGGGAATAATTCCGCTTTAGTAATTTCGAGGAAATAATATGAATATCAGCGGCATAGGAATTGTTTGTCATCGCGGGCGCGGCATTGAAAATCTGCAGAAGGCATTGATTGAAGGCTGGAAAAAGCCTTATCAGGCTTATTATGTGCCCGCTGAAGCAATGAATGACAGCAATGTATTGAAAGAAATGCGCCGAGCGGACGATTTAAGCAAAATGGCATGCATTGCCGCATATGATGCATTTGCCGACAGCGGACTCGGCCAGGAAGAAAAACTTTCCATGGGAATTATTCTAGCGACTGCCTTCGGGCCGCACCCGACTACATTCCGCTTTCTTGATGATATAATAAAATATGGGGATTCTCAGGTATCGCCGACTATATTTTCTCATTCAGTCCATAATGCCGCTTTGTCCTATGTTTCATACGCATTGCAAAGCAGGGGCCCGACTTTAACCATTACTCAATTCGCCCATTCATTTCATCAAGCCGTGTCCCTGGCGGAAGCCTGGTTAAATGAAGGCCGCTGTGATTACATATTAGTCGGTACTGCCGACCAATATGGGACAGTGATGAGCTACATATGCGGCCAAAAATTGAAAATCGCCGATGACGGCATCATCCGGCCTTTTTTATTCGCATCCGGCCCTGCCGCTGTTCCCGGAGAGGGCAGTGTGTTTTTTTTATTAACGAATAAAGAAACAAAAAAGTATGCGGCAATAAAAGCCTTATCAGCCGAAATTTCCGGCGGGGAACCGGATATGTGTATTTTAGACTGCGATGGTATGACGGGAAATGAGGAGAGATATATTCCGGTCAAGAAAACCAATTCACTTGTATCCAGCTATACGCCGCTGTTCGGCAGCATGCTTACCGGCAATAGCTTTAGCTGCGCCGTATCCGCTTTGATGTTAAAGAACCAGTATTGCTATGCCGCGCCGGTAAAAGACAATCCGCATAGTCTCAATTTGTGCGTTTCGTCCGGACCGGAAGCCTTGAATAAAATTAATTGTCTGAAGTACGGCTGTAAAGGCGAGAAAATCGAATTTTCATTGACGCGGTAGGAATTAAAGGGTTTATCTTTTTCTGGTTTTAAGCAGGAGATCCCATAAAGGCCCTCTCATCCCCGAGTTATGAAGGAACCTGTTTCTTTCAGCGAATCCAGTCCAGGGGAATACCCAGCTTCTTTTTTCTTTAAAAGATTCTATAAGATAATTGTTCAGCCACTTTATATCAATTTCAGGCGAGAAATAATATTTTTCCTGTTGAAACAAAACGCTTTCATCCGGTATCAATCCTTCCTTTTTCGCCAGCTCACAAATACCGGTATTTGGAAAAATCCGTACTCCCATTCCTCCCAATACGACGCAGAATTCCAGCTCCGACAAATTTTTTATCCCTTCGCGCACAGTTTCACTGGTTTCGGCCGGTCCTCCAAATATGATAAAATGCGAGCCGGGGATTTCATATTCTGCAAAAAGATTATTGGCCAGCCTGACATCATCCCAATGAAAATTCTTCTTCATCCCCTTAAGAGTACGGTCGCTCGAACAGTCTGTCCCCCATTCCACACAATGCAGGCCTGTCCGCTTCATCAGCAGGACTTCATCCCTGTTAAACTTTGCCGGCCTCATATAACATGTCCAGGGGATGGACATCTCCCTGCGGGCCATTTCTTCCATAATTAATAAATACTGATTATTTTCATCGTTAAACACTGAATCTGTAAAAAATATAAAATCGGCGGCATGCCGGTTTATTAAATACTCTATTTCATCAACCACACACTCCGGCTGCCGGAAAATATAACTATTACCTTCCAGGCTTGGGTAGGAACAGTACAAACATTGATGCGGGCAGCCTCTTTTTGAGTAAATATTAAGCATTCCACCCTGCTTCAGGTAGAATTCGGACAGCCGCTTTTCACGATCAAGAAAATAATCATTTTCTCCCGAATGATCTGTTGCCCCATGAATAACCGGATTTACAGGGGGATTTTTATCTTCCAATTGCTCAATAAGTTTCGGAAGACTTATCTCTCCCGGGCCGATGATCCCGTAATCTGCTCCCAGATATTCAAGAAATTTCTCGGGAAAAATTGTATAAGCGGTTCCGCCTAAAATAATTGGAACATCAATCTTTTTTTTTATTTTTTCAATGATAGATTTGTATTGAACTATAAATGAATGAGGATCATTAAAATTTACATTATCTATATTCCTCATCGATAAAGCGATATAGTCCGGTTTAAACTCCGATAGGATATTATCTATAGATTTTTCACCATCAACCAATAAATCAATTAATTCCGTCTCATGCCCTGATTCTTTCACGGCGGACGCAACCAGATTCGCTCCCAGAGGATAAACAGGATAGGGATCATCCATCAAGTTAGCGGATATCATCAATAATTTAGCCATATTTAATTACTCAAACAATACTGAGAAATTTGTATTTTTGTTTAATGTTAATTCTGCTTTCGCTGTACCGGTATTATCTGATGACAAAACGGAAAACGCGGCACCTTTTGGAAATTTCTCGTTTTCTTTAATGCTTTTCGCCACTTCCACCCATCCTGTTAATACTATTCTGCATTGACCGGATTCCAGTAAGGAAAGAGAAGAATAAAGAACATCCATGCCCAGATGTGCCGGATCATTCCCTACGCAGAAAGAAGGGCCGGTAAAGTTAAAAAATACGGCAATTTCTCCTAAGGCGACATTTGGAAGAGTGTACGAAAAAAGATTCGGTCTTGAAAAGGCCCCCTTCTCCTCCTGAGTAGACTCAAAAAAGGATATATCATTATCATAAACACCGGTCCGGCTTCCAGCTATAATTCCGATATTCTCTTTTTCTTTTCTCTGAAGAAGCCCGGCGTCTTTTAAAGCGAGAACCGCGGAAGAAAAACAAACCCTTGTATAAATGTCAAAACGTCCGAATCTGGGCGGCAGCTCTTTTATATAATTTTGCAGTTCAGGATATTTAAAATCCACCGAATCATTAGAAAACTGCGGTTTCGATCCGAAAAATCCGTAACCCAGAGATGAGAGCCAGCCGCTTCCCAGAACATAAAATTTAGTATTTTTTATCATGATATATTTTCCATTAAAACAGCGGCATTAATTCCGCCGAAACCTGAGTTGCTGGTCAATATATTCTTCCCCGGGAAAATAGTTTTATTGATAACTATCTTCGGGGATTCCGGTGTTACACATCCTACTGTAGGCGGTATAATCCTCTCTGAAAGGCATTTCCCGCATAGAGCAATTTCAATCCCCCCGGCTGCCCCGAGACTATGGCCTATTGCCCCCTTCACGCCAAACATCGGTGGGAAGTTATCACCGAATAAAGTCTCCGCCGCTAATAATTCCATTGAGTCATTATATCGAGTCCCTGTTCCATGCGCGCAAAACGCCTGGACATTTTCCGGCTTAAGTCCGGACATTACAATTGACTGCCGTAATGCTTTCTCCAATCCGGCTCCGTCTCTGGAAGGACCTGTAATATGATTGGCGTCATTAGTAATACCATATCCGGACACGAGGATATCCGACTGCCGTTCCGCCGATAAATACAGCGCCGCGGCCCCGTCCCCTAATGTCAAGCCGTTTCTATTAACATCAAAAGGCATGCAGACATCTTCCGTCATCGCTTTTAAAGATGCAAAGCCGTAGTAAACAAACCGGCTGACAATATCCGCGCCAGCGACCAGGATATGGTCATACCTTCCCTCTGCAATAAATTGAGCTGCCATGATCACTCCGGCAGTTGAAGAAGCGCAAGCGGCATTGATTTCCATACCGCCGTTGTTTAATCCCATTGTACTGCTTAACCAGCGGCGAAAATCATATGCGGAAGAATACCGCGGCATTTTTGAGCCGTTATAAAGGCTTTCAATAGTTTCAATATTATTTTTAATCCCTGTCCATATCACATAAGTGCCGGCAGGTAATTTCGGAAAACCGGAAAGGCATTCTTCCATTAAATGCTGAGTTAAATTTTCCCGGGTCTCAGATAGATCTCTTTTATATAAAGACAAGCCTGTATTTACAAGTAATGAATTATTAAAATGTTCTTTTTTTATGATACTGGATTGGTTATTGAGAATTGATTCCCAGGTCTGGTCATAAGATCCCAATCCGGTTGCTATTGCAGAGTAATTTAAGAAAACATCCCTCTTCATTTCAAACACCAATCATCCCATTTCCGAATGAATTTCTCGGCAAAATCCGGCCTTAACAGCATGGGTTTACCGGTAAAATCCGTATAGAGCTGCACGGTATAACCCTTCACAGAAAGAATACCGTTTTCCGAATAAATCTCATAACTCATATTCATTTTGGCAGCTTCTGTCCAGTGGCAGCTTGTCTTGATCCGGAATAATTCATCATATTGAAGCGGGTAGAAATAGTCAATGTGGATCTGCACAATCGGCATGGCAAAACCGTTCTTCGCCATGTCATGATAAGTGAACCCGAACTTCCGGCCCCATTCATTCCGCCCTTGCTCGAAATAACTGGCATACCGCCCATGCCAGACTATCCTTAAGCTGTCCACTTCATCGAACTGAACTCTTCGAAAACATTCGGCAGTCAGAGGATGTTTCTCGTCAGGTGAAAAATAAAAATTACTTCTTCTATGAGTCATTATAACTATCCTTTATTAAAACATCCGCTATAACGGGATATTTCCCTGTCATTCTCTCCCTTGAATGATGCTGAAAAAGAAATGAGAGAATCATTACTCTTATCAATTTTTAAATTACAGGAAATAATCTGATTAGGAAGCACCACTCCGCTGATTTTCATTTTTTTTATATTTTTAAAAACAACTGCTTGTTCCATAAATAATTCTAATGCCAGATTACCGATTTCCAGAAGCATGATCCCGGGTAATATTGGATTTTCAGGGAAATGGCCGTCGAACGCTTCAAAATCTTCCGGAATGGCCATTTTAAAAGATATAAAATCATCGCCGATTTCCATACCGTTTATATAAGAATACAGTTTTTTATGCATACTTGAGGTTAGATAGGCCGGCGGCTGTTTATCATTTGTTATTATATTATTTTTCTGAATGGATTGGCTTTTAGCGGTTAATAAATTAAAATCCGATAAATTCTAACTTCATATATCTTTGTTACCAGCTCAGCGATTTTCCCGCCGTCCCTATGAATTATCCCCCGAATAAACTTTACCTGGGAAATTTCTTCCGAAAGGAATCCTTTTATAGTCAATAAATCGCCTGAATTGACCGTCTGATAAAACTCTGCTTCCTGAACACCGACAAATAAGCCTTTTACCGTTTTTTTATTATGGAACTTTTCATTATATCCCTGGATAGCAGCGACAAGCTGATTCACATACTCTATCAGAACACTATTGGATAATTGTTTATTATAATTTAAAAATATATTATCCGGATTGATAATTGCAGAACCTTCCCCATCTTCTATTTTTGATTTTATCAGTATTTCATCAAAACCCATTTTTCCTTTCTGGGGTATCAAATCCCTGATCTGGCATGGAAGACTCATTTAATTATTCCCCTTAAATTTCAAAAATATCCCTGTGATTCAATATGTCTTTTTCAAATATTAAATCCAGAAAGTTAGTCAGCATATCATGGAAAACTGTTTTGCCGTTATAAACTGTAAAGTGAGAGACCAGCTTTTTATAATAACCGGATATCCCTTTTCCCATTTTAGACGGATCTTTGAAAGACATTGCCTGTAAATCAGCCAATATTTCCAATGTGAGAATGTACTTCAGATTGCATACCTGTGTATATACTTTTCGCGCGGCGACAGTTCCCATACTGACAACATCCTGATTGGATGAATTACATGAGATATTATTTGTGCTGACCGGGTTTGCCAGCTGCCGGTTTTCCGCTGTGGTGGACGTGGCAAGATATTGCGCTCCCATAAATCCCATGTCGAGCCCCCTTATACCGCTGATTAAATACTCGGGCAGCTCTCCATTTAACTTGCTGTCCAATAATGTATTTAATCTTCTTTCAGAGATATTCGACATTGTAGAGAGGGCAATTGCCAGACTATCCATATAAAATCCAATACTCTGTCCATGGAAGTTTCCGCCATGCAGTATCTTATTTTCTTCAGGAATGATAATAGGATTATCATTGGATGAATTCGCTTCCAGGACAACAATATTTTCCGCTGTCTCTATCGCTTCATAAACCGGGGCCAAAACTTGCGGAGTACATCTTATGGAGTAAACATTTTGAATAAATATGCTGGTTTCAAAAACATGATCATCTCCATTTGCTTCTTCCCTGATAATCTCATGTAAATCAGACCGGTTGACAACATTTTTGGAACCCGCGACCAGCTCTCTTAAAATTTTAGCGATTTTTATCTGTCCCCGGTGGGGTTTGAGTTGATGGAGCGTTTCATCCAGGAAATCGCTGATACTGTTAAATATTTCTATTGAAAAAGCCGCGGCAATGCATTCCACCGCCAGAGCATGTTTCGCATGATAAACCGCAAACGCTGCGATTGCGGTCATTACCGATGTCCCGTTGATCAGGGCAATACCTTCTTTTAAACCCAGTTTAAAAGGCTTTAATTTTGTCAGCCGGAAAGCTTCTTCTGCTTTTATTAATTTACCTTTATAAAAAACCTGCCCTTCCCCGATTAACATGAGAGCCAGATGGGAAAGATGGATCAAATCGCCGGAAGCTCCGACGCTTCCCCGGCTGGGAATATAGGGGGCTATCTGGTGATTTATCACTTCGGTCATAAATTCCAATAATTCCACGCGGACCCCTGAATACCCTTTTATTAAAGAATTAAGCCGTACAGCGACAGCGGCCAGGGCGATGGTATGATGAATGGGTTCCCCTAATCCGGCAGCATGGCTCCGGACAAGGTTTTCCTGAAGAAGCTCAATAGAATCATCATGAACTATTTTATTGCACATGGAACCAAATGAGGTATTAACTCCATAAACAATATTTCCATCTTTAATCTTTTTCAGGAGGAATTCCCTGCTGGCCCTGCATTTTTCTAATGAGTTCTTGTTCAAAGCAGCTTGCTTTTCACCGGATCCAATCGCTACAATATCATCTATAGTAAGATTATCTCCGTCCAAAATAACAGATTTGTTCTGATTGTTCATATTATGCTTCCTTTCTCATATCAAAAAATATTTGTCTTTTCCTTTTTCCGGAAGGCAGCGTCTTTTTTAATAATTCATCATTATCAATGACTTTCAATTCCGGCACGACCCTTAATCCCGCCCGGAACTGTTCTTTCAGCTTTTCAAGATCATAATTCTTTTTAGCATTCGACATGACAGCCACCACCCGGTCTTCCCCGAATTCAGCCGAATAAACTTCCACATAACATCCCGCAAAATCGGGGTTCGCTTCAACAATAGAAACAATTGAATTGGGAAAAACCACCGTTCCTTTGTATTTGAGCATCTGTGATTTTCTGCCCAGAACGGGAGCGATCCGTTTGGTTGTTCTTCCGCAGGAACAGTTTTCATTAATGATAAACGATATATCCCCTGTTTTGAATCTCATGAGAGGCATTCCCTGTACGCCTAACGGACTAACAACCACTTCTCCGATTTCGCCGTCAGCCAATTCGTTTCCTTCATCATCGACTATTTCCACATAAATCAGTTCCGGCCTGAAATGTCCGCCCTGTCTGTGCTGACATTCACAAAAAGTCGATGCCATTTCCGTGGAGGCGTAAGTTGAATAGAGGGGCGCATTCCACAATTGTTCAATACGGCTGCTGGATGGAAGAAGGTTCAGCTTTTTATCCCTGATAGGTTCGCCAATCGCTAAAATCCTCTGTACTTTTAAAGCGGCCGGATCCTCGCCCTCATCAATTGCGTATGCAGCCACATTGGCTAAAACTGAAGGCACTCCAATCAAAACCGTCGGATGATGAATTTTAATAATGTTCCAGATATGCTGCGAGCCTGACGCCCCGACCCTGATCATATGTGTGCCCAACTTTACACCGCCTAAAAAATACGCCAGTCCTGCCATAAATCCGCGCTCAAGCGCGACACAGACCGCCATTGTGTCCTCTCTTCTGACTCCGGCAATCTGAAATGCCACCTGCTCATTATATGTCAGACGGTCCAGGTCGCTTTTAGTCAAAAGAAAATTAACGGGGGTCGTCCCTTCTGTTGCGGAAGTAAAACAGGTATCAACAATATCCACTTCTGGAACGGCAAGAAAGTCATTATTATATTTTAATAAGTCATCTTTAAGTGTGAAACCGATTTTTGAAAAATCTTTCAGGGATGTGAATTCTCTAATTGAATTGCCTGATCGTTTTTTATAAAACGGGCTTTCCTTCAGGCAATAATTCACCTGCTCAATGAGACAACTCTCCTGCAGCCGGTCAGATTTCTCCCTTTTCTCATATTGAAAATCAAAATCGTCCTGCCATAGCATTTTATTCATAGTTCACCTCAGTGAAATAAGCGGTCTGGATTTCCACTCTACCGGAACTTTTCCTTCTTTGTTTTTTTTCATCCCGGCCGTTTCTTGTCCCTGGTATATCAGCAAAATAAAACATCCGCAATCTTTCACAACTTCTCAAAAAAACCGTGTTCTTACAGTCTTTTGTCAGGTATAATAAAATAGAGTCCCAAGCAAAAACGGGCTGCCTGGACCAATCCAATAATAATTCAGTCATCCGAATCGAATCTAACTCAATAATGATGGAATTAAGGTCTCTTGGATTCTATATAATTAAGAATATCCTGAATACTTCTAATCTTACTGATAACAGGACCGTCATTAGCCCGGTCTATTTTAAAATTAAAAGCTTTTTCCAGCGCTACGATCAAATCCACACTATCCAGGCTGTCCAATCCCAGCTCATCAAAAATCAAGGCTTCTTTGGCGACTAATTTCTCCTCAATTTCAAATTCATCAACAAAAACCTTTTTTACTTTCTGAAATATCTCATTTGTTTCCATTATCATATCTCCTTAACAATAATATGGAATTTATTCCGCCAAAAGCGAAACTGTCTTTCATAATCAAATTCGGTTTGATATCTATAAATTCTCTTAAATAGTTTATTTTTCCGCAATTCTCATCAGGGTTTTTTAAATTTTTTGTTGGAACAAGACGTCCCTTTTCCAGCATCTTGAGGCAGACAATTAATTCAAGAGCGGCGCTCGCTCCCAAGGTATGGCCAATATGGCCTTTTAAACTGCTGACATAGGGATTATATCCCTTACCATTAAATACAGTTTCCAGGGCTTTTGATTCTTCACAATCGCCGAGAACCGTCCCGGTGCCATGCGCATTTATATAATCAATTTCTGAAGGAGAAATACCCGATTCTGATAAGAGCCTCTCAATACCCGCTATCAGTTCTTCTTCCGTCACGCGGGTCATATGTTCCCCGCTGGAAAAAGTACAGAAACCCGCTATTTCCCCAAGGATCTTTGCCCCTCTCTTTTTTGCGTTTTCCTCGCTCTCAAGGACAAGTGCGCCGCCGCCTTCTCCGCAGACCGTTCCATCTCTATCTTTATCAAACGGCTTTGGAGTCTCCTCCGGTTTATCATTATAATGAAAAGATGCCGCCTGCAGTAAATCAAAAGTAGCGCTGGTTGTCACATGGAGTTCTTCCGCGCCTCCGCATACCATCCCTTTCTGCAGGCCGTATTTCACCGCTTCATAGGCTAATCCGATCGATTGCGCCGCTGATGAACAAGCGCTGCAAGGCGACAGTACCCTTCCTTTAACATTAAAATAACATGCGATATTTGCTGCTGTGGTATGGGACATAATTTGAAAAAATTGTCCGGATTTAATTGAGGAAAGACTTTTTTCCTGTTTTAACCGGTAAGCAAAATCATAAATTGATTTGCTGCTCCCTGTTGTTGAGGAAAAAGCCACTCCATAATCTCCCGACATAAAATGCTCTTCTTTTAATCCGGCCATATTGACCGCTTCTTCTGCGGACAGGCAGGCAAGTATTGAAGTCCTTCCCATGTTCCTGCGTAAATCGCGGGGTATTCTTTTTTCATTTAAGTCAGCTGTGATCACGCCTCCAACTTCGCATAACATGTCAGTAATGCATTCTTTCCAGCTG
Source organism: uncultured Spirochaetota bacterium (assembly GCA_963835575.1). Lineage (GTDB taxonomy): Bacteria > Spirochaetota > Brevinematia > Brevinematales > JAOACQ01 > CAVYGN01. The sequence goes on from CAWIGG010000002.1 coordinate 1,695,448, forward strand.
CTGCCGACATTGATGATACCCGAACGGTTTGAAAACATCCCTTCTGAGAGAGCCTCAACCCCGATTCCGAATGGGGAAACAGCTCCCATACCGGTTATAACAACTTTATTTTCTTTCATTGTTTTATTACCTTTGACCAGAATTCATCGGTTTCACACAGTTCAAAAGCCAGACTGAAAGCGGAAATCATGGATCCCAGGAAACCCGGATAAATTGCCTGCCCCACCAGATACAATCCCCTGATAGGCACTTTGTGCTGGAATCCAATCGAATTCAATGTTTGTTTAATACCGTATGCCGATCCATTGATTGTCTTGGTATAACGTTCAAAAGACCAGGGTTTCAAATAATCCAATAATACCGTCTTCCCTTTCAATTCCGGAATTCTGTTATATAATATCTTTTCAATCAATTGGAATTTTTCATCCGCGAGCGTCTTTTTCTCTTCCTCACTTGCCGGGGAGCTTCTATCATCATCTGCCATAAAGACGCTGAAAATCATCTTCTCATTTTTTTCACCGGAATGATTTTTAGTTGTACCGACGACAATATTCAGGCTTTTATCATAACAAACAAAATTCTCAAATGCAATATCTTTACTATTTTCAATCTTAAAAAAAGCGACATACATCCCGATTGTATTTTCCGCTTCTTCCAGCCGCCGCTTAAAAACCGGACGAAAAGCATTCTCTTTGACTTTGTCTTTTAATAACTTCGGGTTAAATGAGGCAATTATATTCGACGATAAATATTCCGCGCCGGAAAGCGTTCTTACCCCGATTGCGTTTCTGTTATCGCCTACCAGTATCTCGGAAATTTCCGAGTTGACAAAGAGATCAACGCCATGCTTTGAAAACTCCCTTTTATAATTCGAAAGCAGTTTATTGATCCCATTTATAGTGAAGAAACCCGGAGACCGGTAGAATCCGCCCAGTACAAAAGCATGCATAACGAAAGGGACTTCTTCCGCTTTACTCCCGATAAGGATATAGCTCAATGTTCCAAGCATATCAATTAATTCTTGAGAAGCATGGTATCGCTTCAAGCAATCTCTCAGGGTATAGTTGGCTGTATCCGCAAAACCGCTGTTTTCATTATTTTTACCGGGGAGCAGTGAATGATTGAAATAAAACGACTGCTCATTTACTTCTCTTAATAATCTTATGTAATTATGAACAGCTTCAGCGCTTTCAGGGAAATAGGAGAGAAGCGCATTCTCCACATTATCAAATCCTTTTGGGATATGATATTCTTTTGAACCGATAACAATATCGCCGTAGCCATTTTCATTCAATTCTTTTTCAATATTATCAGAAATACCCAGGTATTTTAAGAAAGCAGAAATTGCTTCCCCATCATCCATCCACCCGCTTATATGCAAACCGGGACTGCATTCACAATCCATTCTTTTATAAGGTCTTATTAATGGAGCTATATCCGAATCCCTCTCAAATACTGCGACTTTTTTACCTTCTTTCGCTAAAATTAAAGCGATTGTCAATCCGCTGATGCCCGCCCCAATAACTATTGCTTCATATTTATTTAATAAGCTTTGATCATCAAACAGCAATTTGTTCCCCCAAATCCGGCTGAATTCAACAACATAATCTTCGGTTTTAAATCAATTGTTTCAGTTGCTATTTTTAAAGGCGGCGTTCCTTCTTCCTGCTTTGTAAAATTAATATTCGGAGCTATAAATTCCCCTTTAGACATAAGAAGGCCGTAAACCACCTGTGAAGCCCCTGCCATCCACATCTCATGCCCGGCCATCGATTTAATAGATGAAACCCACGGCATATCCTGCCCGAATACATTATAAATCGCCTCAGCTTCTTTGATGTCCCCTATCATTGTTGAAGTCGCATGCGCGGCAATATAATCAATATCTCCAGCTGAAAGCGCCGAACAATTAATAACGTCCCTTATACAGCGTTCCAATCCCACGCCGGAAGGCACCGATAATTTGTATCCATCTGAAGAAAAGGAATAACCCAGAATTTCGCCCAGTATATTCGCCCCTCTTTTTTCCGCCAGATCATAACGTTCCAGGGCAACAATGGCCGAGCCTCCGCTCGGCACCAGACCATCCCTGGTTTTATCAAACGGGCGGGAAGCCCCGGCCGGATCATCCACTCTCATCGAAAAAGCTTCGGTGGCATCAAAACTGCACACGGCCTGCCAGTTAATTTCCTGAACCCCGCCGCAAAGAACCCTTTCCTGTCTGCCGCTTGCTATTAAATCGGCGGATTGGCCGATAGCATGCCCGCCGCTGGCGCAGGCTCCGCTGATTGTCCAGCTTGCGCCCTGAGTCTGTAAAAGCGCATTTAAATTAATAGTAACATGCGAATTAAGAGACATAAAGACACGAGTGGCCCCGATAGGAAGGGTCCGTTTTTCATTTTTTGTTATTTCTATTGATTCTGATACCGGAATGGCCGTGCTGTCATTCCCCAATATTAATCCCGTTTGCGGGCTGATCAGCTCTTCCTGACGCCATCCCGCCTGAGTATAAGCGACTACCGCGGAAGAGTATGCCTGCAAGGCTTCCACTGTGAGAGTTCTGAGTTGTTTATTTTTTAAATCAGGTTTATTAAATCCCTTGATCTTTCCTGTAAGCGGGCTTCTAAAGCCAAGCTCAATTCTTTCCGGATCTATCACAATACCGGAAATGCCCCGGCGGAGAGAATCGGTCACTGTTTGATAATCAGAACCCAGAGTTGATACAATCCCTATTCCGACTATCGCTACTTTATACATAAATTCCACCGTTTACGGCGATAATCTGTCCTGTAATATATGATGCGCCGGGAGAACATAAAAAAGAAACAACCGATGCCACTTCTTCCGGATTACCTATTCTTTTCATGGGAATTCTTTTGATAATTTCATCTATGGGCAATCCTTTAATCATCTCCGTTTCTATGAAACCCGGAGCGACAACATTGACCCTGATCCCGCGTCCAGCAACTTCAAGGGCCAGCGACTTGCTCGCGCCTATAATTCCTGCCTTGGCCGCAGAATAATTACCCTGCCCCGGCAATCCGCTTTGTCCGGCGGTGGAAGATATATTGACAATAATACCTTCCCGTTTCTGCAGCATATGAAATAAAACCCTTCTTGTAATATTAAAATAACCTTTAAGAGTTACATCAATCACATCCTGCCAATCCTCATCCTTCATCCAGACCAATAATGAATCTCTTGTGATCCCGGCATTATTGACCAGCACATCCGGGACATCCTTTTCCAGCATAGGCTGAAGAACTTTTTCCGTTTCCTCGCCTGAAGACACATCAAAAGGAAGCAATAGGCATTCCCTGCCGGCCGTTTCAACTTTTTTCTTTAACACATTCGCGGCGTCATGATTATTTCTATAATTCGCCCAGATATTATAACCATCTTCAGCTAATTTTAAAGCAATGCTGGCCCCGATTCCGCGGCCAGCTCCGGTAATTAAAGCAATTTTTTTTTCCATAACACACTACTTATCTAAGATTTTTCTAAAATCACTATACTGCACAACAAGCTATTTAATTATTTTTAAATTTTTAAGAAGATGAATTGCGAAATATTTACCTTTTTATGAAAAAAACAGTATATGATTTTTAATTGCAATTATTCTATTTTAAAAGATTCTTTTTTTTATCTTTAGCGTATGCATCTCCCCGATCCATTTTGTAGAGATGCATGGCCGTGAGTCTCTACAAAACGTTGCAGGACTATAAATAAGCTTTGATAAAAGAACCTTTCAATCTAGATTTATTATAAACCTTGGACAAAAAAATATCAAATAATGAACTTTAAGCTATTACTTCAAAAACTCTAATTTTTGAACTTCTAATAATTAATATACTTTGGACAAACTGTAATTTTGCAATATTTAAAATATATTTTCAACCTATTTAATCCTCAGGGCAAAACAGATCCGGCTGATAATAACTTTGTTCTTTTTATTTTATTTTTATCACAACGGTATAATAATCGGCAGTCATTTTTAACATTGAAAGCGGAGAAATCCGTCTTTACCGGAAGAAAAAAGAATCTTTTAACCGCCGGACTTGATTCTTTCAGCAAAATAATTACTTTAATGAGTCTACTGGGCTTTCCTTTGCCATCTGTTTGAATAGTTTAGCCATTCCAAATTTCAAAATAGTAGAAACACATAATATTCCCGATATTATCGCTCCTGCAATACCCATCACAGTTACATCCACTCCTGTAAGATATAAACCTTTGATACTCGTTTTCGGCTGTAAACAATTAAGTTCAAAGCGTTCAGGCGAATGTTCAAGTCCATATATTTCACCATATCTGTAATTGGTAAAATGATTTGTGGATAATGGAGTTGAGACTTCAGCGTGTACTATATGCCCCTTAATCTGAGGGAATAATTCATACAATTTAGAAAGCATTTTTTGTTTAAACCGGTCTTTTAAGGATTCATAATCCTTACCTCTATTCATCCAGGGTCTGTCTTCAAATTCTTTGAACCAATCCAAATTAGATACTCCGATAGCCTGAATCGTTGAAGTGTCCTTATGATCTTCATCCCATAATGGATCTTTAGCCGATGGAAATGAAATATAGGCAAAATGCAGTTTTTCATTCTCATTTTTCAACGCCTTTTTGAACATCTCATCAATAGAATATTTTTCATAAAACCAGACATTGTACTTTGGCAATTTTAAGCCGGCAGCAGATCGATCCAATCCCAGATAAAGACATAAATGCGAATGCGACGGTTTTACATTTTTAAGTTTTTCTGCCCATGGTTTATTCAAATTATTTTTGAGTAAATAATTATAGGTGTTGTAAACTCCGGCGTTACTGATTATATTTTTGAAGGCAATGAATTTATCATTCACAATAATTCCCTGCACTTTATTTTTTTTAACAATAATTTCAGTAACCTCGGCATTCACAAAAACTTTTCCTCCAAGACCATTTAAAACTTCGATCATGCTCCGGCATATCTTATCTGATCCGCCCGCCGGATAATAGCCTCCTTCAATGAAGTGATTTACCACAAGGGCATGTGCGGCAAAACTGCTCTCTTTGGGCGGCAAACCATAATCGCCGCATTGAGCGCATAATACATTGATTAATTTAACATTATCCGTTAATCCGCTTAAAACCTGATATGTGGTTTTTGAAGAGAATTCATTGAATGCTTTTCTGAATATTCTACCTAAAGTATGTTTTAAGAAAAAAGGGAATACTTTCTGAATAAAAAACAAATTACCTTTCCCCGACACTTTTTCTATCAGCTTAAAGTACCTGTCAATGGCCTCTTTATCCTTCGGAAAATAGGAATGTAATTGATCTATGATTTTGTCCTTCCCGCTTGTTAAATAGTATTCCTTTTTCCCGAAAATTATTTTGTCATAGACGTTTCCCATGTTTTCCCATTTTAATTTATTGTTTGTAAGGGAATCAGATAATTTTCTGAGCGGAGAATCCTCTTTCATATTTCCAACATAATGCACACCGACATCCCATACAAAACCATTTTTTCGCTTGAATGTATGAGAAAATCCCCCGGGGACATAATGCCTTTCCAGTACAACAACTTTTTTCCCTGTTCTGGCTAAAAACTGCGCGGCTGTCAATCCCCCAATACCGGAGCCTATTATTATAAAATCTGTTTCACTAAAGTTATATCGGGAATCAAAATTATTATATAGCTTTTCAGACATATAAACACATTATAAAACCCATCCCGGTTACTTAAACTTATTATAGGAAAATAATAAAAGTATATCTCCTTTTAAAGAAGCGGGCAACAATATAGTCAGATTCCTATCAATATATTCTAATTCCTGAATTTTTGGAACTGAAATTTATCTAAAAGTCAAAGCTGATCCTGAACGCGCAGCCAATTTCAAACCAATCAATATTGTCAGCCGCTTCGGTATATTTTACGGTTTTATTCTGGGCAAATATATCCAATCCGCATCCGAAATGATTATACTCAAAAAGAACCCCAATACCGCCTATGTAACCAATCCCGGTCGCGGGCCCGGTATACCAATGAATGGTTTCGCTGGCTGATGCCTCTGCAAGACTCTTATAGTCGCTTGAAAGATCGAAAGTAGTAAAGTTCGGCCCCGCAAAAAAGCGGACAGCCAGGCCCATGAAACGATCGTCCCGGTTAATAAACGGCTTGAAAGGAATACGGGCTATCAGCATTGCTTTAGCCGTACCACCATAGCCGAATAAAAGAGAACTATATCCTTTAGGGAAACTTACCGATATTGCATAATAATCGTAACTTAAAGATATACCTACGTACTTTAAGAAATACCAATCAATACCAATTCCGGCACTTATACTGCCAATGGATTCTGGTGTAGGACTAAAACCCCAGTGAATTGAATCATACATTTTTCCGCTTATCAGATAATCAGAACAAATATTAATAAAAATGGAAACATCTTTAAATGAATTGCCGCCGGTTTTCAAAGGTTCATTAGTTCCCACTGTTTGAGCCTGTGCGGATGTTGAGTCGGAACTATCAGCTGTTGAAGCGGCTTCATTCAAAGCAAGTAAAATGGGATAGTCATTTCCTCTTTCTCCTTCAATGACAAAGGCAGGATCTTCTTTTTGGATGAACTTGCCGTCAATCGCCGTCCCTTCATTCAAATTACAGGTCTTCGCTGACACTGTGCCCGCAATAATGATCATTGCAAGCAGTAAAGTGAAGTGTTTCATTTTATACCCTCCTGTGAAAATTACAGTTGATAATCAACAAACTTTGGAACTTCGTTCATTATTCGGATTCCAAGGGCCGCTGTTTATGCTTCCAATACTCCATATGGCTGCGCCGTATACCTTTACTAAAAGTCCTATTTGCCATACAGTTCCAAAACCTGTTGTGTGGTTCGGCATGCTTGCTTCTCGAGCAGCGCCGGGGAACACCAAACAAGTTTATTGAACCAGCCGGGTTATTGGAGTTGCATATAATTAATATACCCCGCCAACACGAACAATTTGAAATATTTGAAAAATATATTTTTAACAATTCAATCCGGGGGCTGATAATGTTTTATTCGTTTAGGCGCATCAGTCCGGTAATAAACAACACCTCATACCGGCTCATTCCTTTTCCATTACTATTGGTGATAATATATTGAGGTGGCCGCTGGCTGCCTTCATTTCAATTTCTTTCGTTTTGTAGCCTTCGGCATATAAAGATAATTTATACTTTCCCTTAGGAACATCAAAAAACATCAATCTTCCCTCTGAATAGAAATCCTTGTAATCAGAATATAGAGATGAGAAAGATCTTGTTTGAGAATTATCCGGAATTATTTCGCGATGTAAACCCTGGCCTTCAAGAATTATCTTCGCGAGGTCAATATGCTGGTCAATTGCCTGCAGCATACCTCTGGAATTGGCCGGATTCGCTGTCGCGTTTACAACAGTTGCATACACAAGTATTTCTAAGCTGATCGAAAAAGAAAACTCATTTGTTCTTCCATTGGAAACAATCAGAGAAAACTTCTCGGGATTTGCCTTAAAACCGTAAGCCAATAAATTTAAACTATATTTCCCGGCAGGTATAGGGCCAATTACCTGCTTTCCCAGCAAAGGATCTAGATATAACATTTTTTCACTTTGAATTTCCTTCCTGGTTTTATTGTGTCGTATAAGTCTGGCATAAAACTGCAGCGGTACAACTTCTTCCGACAGACCATTTATTTGCAAGGAAATAAAGCCGCCTTTCAGTTCTGCAATCTTCCTGCTTTCAGCGTAAATAAGAGTTTGTATCTGCTGAATAACTTCCTTATCCTCTAATATGCCAGTATGACCGTCGTTAAATCCAAAAGTTCCCAATGATTCTAATTGGGCTCTTTCATCCAGCTGGCTCTCCAGAGTGATCGTCCCGTCATTAGCGGCTTTCCAGGGAACTCTGTCACCTTTGAATCCAAAAAACAGGTAAAAAGGGATTTGCCTGCCTATTTTTCTTATGTATAACGAAGAAATAAATTCACTTCCTGTAGCCAGGTCCCTCCAGCTATTCAAAACGACCGGAGAAGATTCAACACCTTTTTCGGCATCCTCGACCCCGCCCCATGGTGTACACAAAGTATAAAAACCGCGAATATACGGATAACTTTCCGCGAAATCAATCAGGAATTTCCTTGCCACCAACCCGCCGATGCTATGCGCTACTATGTACAAACTATTAAAACGGTAATTCAGCTGCAGTTCACCAAGTTTCTTGTTTAATAGATTCGCCATTGATGTCAGATGAGAACCTGAGGGATAATAATAAAACCATAGCTGATACTTCTTTCTATCGAACTGCTCCGCAAAAGCCTCGAAATTAACAGGTGAGCCCATAGCCCCATGGATAAATAATACGGGAATTTTTTTGGGATCATATTTTTCAAGAAAATAAATATTTCCGCCGATATTCCGGAAAAATTCAACCGGTGCATAATATCCTTTTATTGCAGTCTCCAAAGAAAAAAGAGGGTCATCAAAAGAAAACAACGTCCCTGCAAGGGTACTGTGACGAGGATCAGGTCTGCCGTCTTTGACCTTGTACCCAACCGGAAAATCTGTTCTTTCCAATCTTTTACTTGAAATGGCAATATCCAGATTTTGTATCAGCCCGCCGCCCTTTAATTCAATTTTATCAGGGGCTCCATATTGACCGGCAAATTCATTAAAGTCGAATACAAAATCATTGTTTTTATCTTCAAAGGCAAAAAGATAATAGTCGCCCTCACCAACCATTAACTCATAGGATCCCGGGGCATCTAAATACGCATAGTGCTCAATGATAATCTCTTCATTGATTTTCTGATAAGCTACCACAATTATTGGACCTTTAATATCTTTGCTTCCTATGATCCTGCCTGATAAGATTGTTGAAGATAACGCTTTCCGAGTCTGTGAGGCAATAGTGAAAAGTGCGCATTGGAAAAGACTCAATATTATCATGAGTAAAATGAATAGGGGAATTACTTTTTTTATCAAAGTTATCACCTCACCCTATCCATTGTGTTCGATGGAGAAAACTCCCCATTTACCATATTTGTTGAATTTTCCGTACTGTTTGTATCCTGTGTTAATTTCATTTCAATATATTCCATAGAAGAATGTTTTGAGGTAATGATCTGGTCGTACAGGAATATTTTCGTGATAAATGTTTTTCCCTCCCATTCCTTCGGCGCGGTATAGTAAGCGGTTGTCATTTTTTTTCCGCTGAGCGCGTAGAAGTCCGCCTTTACCGGCAGAAAAATATCTTCATCCACCCACATTTTGATTTTATTATAATTCGCACCCCTGTCCTTCGCGGACAGTTCAAGAAAAAAACATTTTTTCGCGTTCGATTTGCTTCCGTCAGGATTCATCCCGGCAATCGAATCCTCTCCTTTCGGCTCCGCGTTGTAATCCTCAGCATAACTCACTCTGGCCACATCGCCATATGATACCCCTCCCATCAGTCTTTGCGAAGCTGTAATGCGGATGGGATTTTTTGTATTCGGGACAACAATCCAGATATCATTATCATGGATCAATATCTTCCGGCCTATCATGCTCGCCGGTTCCAGATAGGTGATCATGGTCATTTTCCCCTCTTTCACATAACCCTTCATAACAGTGGAATCCTGAAACCGATCGTTTTTATAGCTTTCAACCCGGATTGTCATTTCAAAATCATTGCTGATTAAGCGCTGGCTGTCTATTTTCTGAATAATCTCATCCGCCGTAATGGAATATCCCCCGGCGGACACACTCAGGATAAAAAATACAATGATTATTATTTTAAGTTTCATAGATCCTCCTATATCCAGCGTAATGCGTCTGTAATGGATATTTTAGATGCCCTTCTGGAAGGATTGATGGAAGCGATCACAGCCACAAGAGCAAAAAGCAAAAGTGATAAAGCTATTACAAATAAATCCGGATGAAAATAAACATGTAAAACCACTGTCTCATCCCCTTCCTTTATCATAACCGGCAGTCCGCCGATTAATTCAGTAAAACCTATAATTAAATAGCTGACAATTAGGCCGGTAATCCCTCCGATCAGTCCGATCAAAGAGCTTTCGGCGATGAAAATCCTGGCTACCTGGCTTCTTTTAGTCCCAAGGGCGCGGATTGTCCCGATTTCCCGGACCCTGTCATAAAGGTTCATATTCACTGTATTGGATATTGTAAATGTGACAATCCCGAGAATAATTAATATGATAATAGTAAATACCGCATTATACATCAATTTAACGCTCTGGTAAAATTCCGCCAGCGATTCCCAGACCTTATATTCCAGTTTATATTTTCTGGAAATTGCATCGATTTCCGGGAGAATTTTCCGGGTATCCGCGGTGTTTTTCAAAAGAACCACTATTTTCTGGACACTGTATCCGGTATTGAGCAGGTTTTGTATTTTTCCCAGCGATGCCGCTGCCGAAATATTATCCGCATCCGCATATCCGGTGTGAGTTAAACCTATCACCTCGAAATCCACGGCGTTTATTCCGCCGCCCTTCATGTTTCCCATTAATGTCAATGTGTCGCCGATTTTAGCCGAGAGCTTTTTTGCCAGACCATCCCCGATAATCAATCCGTCAGGTTTTGCCGAACTCAAATTTGTACCGCTGATCAGGCCTGAATAGAAATTGAGCCTTGACTCATTTTCAGGATTCCCGGCTTCACCTATGACCACAGCGGATTTTTCGCCGGATGAGAGGATCCCGCTGAAAGCCATACGGGTAGTCACCAGTTCTACTCCGGGTATACTCCGCAATTCTTTTAAAACCGGAGCGGTATTTTTGATCAGATATTGAAAAGGATCATCACTGCCGTATTTTGAAAAACCTTCCGAATATAACTGGTAGTGTCCGATCCCGCTATGGATCATGGATTCTTTCAGCTCATTCGAGTTCCAGTTGAAGAAACCATGGGTCAACAGGCAGGCTGTCATTCCAATTATAATTGAAATCATGGTAATCAAAGAACGCCTGAAATTTTTTATGATATTCCTGAACCCGACTTTTAAATAAAACAAACAGCCTCCCTCTTAAATCCAGCGAAGGGCATCTACTATCTGAAGCCGTGCCGCGCGGAATGCCGGATAAAATCCGGCAGCCGCCGCTGTTATTGAAAAAAGCAGCCATAACCAGAGCGCCTGAATAAGATCCGGCTTGAAAAGCGCAATATATCCTCTGGCCTGACCCGGAGGCGGCGGAATGGGAATGCCGCCCAGCGTATTGAACAGGAACGCCAATCCATAACCCGCGATGATACCGAAAAACCCTCCGATCAGACCGATCAATAAGCTTTCGGATATGAATATTTTCCCAACCTGGAACCTTGTTGTCCCGAGCGACCTGATGGTGCCGATTTCCCGCACCCTCTCCTGCATGGCAAGATTTAAAGTATTGGTGATCGAGAAGATCACGACTAATATAATAATCATCATCATAAGCATGTATACCAAATCATAAAACAACTTCGGCTGGGTGTACTGCACTCCCGCCAGCTGACGCCAGTCGAGGTATTCCAGTCCCATTTTATCACAGAGCTTCCTGATGGACGGCTCTATTTTCTGCAGGTCTTCCGTATTATTTAATAATACAATGACCCGGTCCGCTGAGCCGGGCAGGTTTAACAGGTTCTGTATTGTTTTCAGGTTGGCAAGCATCAGCACATCATCGTAAGCTTTTATCTGCGCTCCGATTATGCCGGTAATATTCAAATCCACAGCGTTAACACCGCCGCCCTTTATTGTCGACATGACCGTAATAGAATTCCCCACACCCGCATTTAATTTCCGGGCGACACCGCTTCCGATCATAACCCCATAAGGCTTTTCATCCTTCAGAAAGGACCCGTCTTTTAGGGTCGCAAAAGTATTCAAGCCCTGCTCTTCCCTGGAGAGGCCGGCCATGCCCAGAACAATGGCGCTTTTCTCGCCGGATGAGACAATCCCCTGGAAACTCAGACGCGGAGCAAAAAGCTTAATCCCCGGTATCCGGGCCAGTTCCTGTAAAACCGCTTTATAATTGGTAATCAAATATTTATAGGGTTCTTCATTACTGTGTTCGAGATAACCTTTCCGGTATAACTGAAAGTGCCCCAGCCCGCCGTTAATCAGGGATTCCCTCAAGCCCCAGAGCGTATGGGACATGAATCCCTGCGCCAGAAGGCATGCGCCCAGCCCGATCACAATGGTCAGCATCGTCTTAACAGAACGCCTGTAGTTTTTCAGGAGGTTGCGGAGCCCCAGTTTAATATAAAACAGCATAATTCATCCCGCCTGCCGGACCAGTTCGCCGTCAAGTATATGGATTATCCGCTTGGCGTATTTTGCGACCATGTCGCTGTGAGTAGAAAAAAGGAAGGTGACATTATGACGGGCATTCAACTCCAGGAGAAGCGATATGATTTTCCCGCCTGTTTTTGAATCCAGATTTGCGGTCGGTTCATCCGCGAGAATTATATCAGGGTCCGTTACAAGAGCTCTCGCGATCGCCACCCTTTGCCTCTGCCCGCCGGAAAGCTCATCCGGCCTGTGCTTCATATAATCTTTAAGCCCGACGGATTCAATCGTCTGCATCACTTTTTCTTTGTTAACTTTCCCGCCCCGTATCATCAGCGGATATTCTACATTTTCATACACATTCAATACAGACATCAAATTGAAACTCTGGAAGATAAAACCGATATGCCGGTTTCTGAAAACGGATAATTTATTATCCTTCATCTTCCGGATCTTTTCACCATGGATCTCGACGTCCCCTTCCGTCGGATTGTCCAGACAGCCGATGATGTGCAGAAGAGTGGATTTACCGGCCCCGGACGGGCCCATCAGGGATATAAAATCCCCTCTTTCGATATCCAGGTTCACATTCTTCAGCGCTGTGATCTCCACTTTATCCATTTTATAAATTTTTGATACATTCTTCGTACAAATCAGCATATTTCTCCTCTTTAATTCCAACTTAAAAAATTGTAACAAAAAGATATAATAAATGCAAAAAAATTCTATTTATAACAGGTTTTTGTTTGATACTGCAGGTTATCCTGTAATGACAGACATTAGAGAATCTTATCTGCCCATGAATTTCCATGGGCAGATAATTGAAAATTAATGTCAGAAACTGTATGACAGCAGATTCATGTGAAAAAGTTCGGGCGATACCCTTGACGTACTTATATTGTCAGCCGTCATCCTGTGATCAAACTCGATTGAATCGATAGCTGTAATTCCAAGCCCGGCTTTCAGCTTATTATTATAGCCATCGGCATACAATAAAGCGCTGGCAGTAGAATAAATCTCAAATCCTATCATAAGCACTAAACCGGCTACCATAACATAAAGGCCGCCAGTATCAACCGTATTGTAACTGCTCGCACTTGAGCTGCCGGTCGCAGAATACAAGGAACTGTAAAATTGCACATAACCAACCATATAAACAACAGTACTGCCGGCAAAACCGGCCACACTGACAACACCGCCGACACTGTCGCCGACAAGCCAGTTGCCCAATGAAGGAACTACAAGACTCAACCATCCAAGAGGACGGATCTTTTTGTTTTCATCAAACAGCGTCATTTTTGACTCTTCGTTCAATTTTGAAGAAACAGTCTGCATTTGTTCCACTCCGCCTTTTTCCAGGAAAACGCGGGAATCGATCATAGATTGAGTTTTGATTATACCATCATCACCAGCCGATGCAGATGTCTTGTCCTCAGCAATGGCTGACAGCGGCAATAATACAAACATTAAACAACACAGGCACAGAATTCCTTTCATGTTAATCCTCCATATAAAATATCAACTTAAAATTCTAATGAATTCAATTTTAAAAATCAATATATTTATAATTCTTATAATAATACCGGATGTCCATTCAAATTTTGTAATAATTTTAAATTAAATTTATTTAGATAATATATCGTCCTAGGCTATTGCTGTTTTAAATTTTTCAATACACATAAAAAACATGCCTGTGGAGTCCATAGGCATATGATTAAACATTTTAATTAGAAGCTGTAAGACAGCAGATCCATATGAAATATCTCCGTTGCAGATTTTTCTTTATTCAAGTCCTGTAAAGCCGTCTTATGGTTGTACTCGATGGGATCGATTTCGGTGATGCCGAGACCGGCCTTCAGCCTGGTGTTGTAATTGTAGAATAGGCGCTGGCAATGGAGTAGATATCAAAGGACAACGAAATCGCCGGATAGATCATCATAATCACATATCCGACTAACAGGTTATCCATATTTTCTGTAATCACAGCCGAAATTAATATTCCATAACCTACAGTAAATACCGCAAGACCGGTCACGTGACCGACAATGGTGGTAACGGCGCCGTCTTTATCCCCTACAATCCAGTTCCCCAGCGAAGGCAGCGCCAAATTCAGCCATCCCCATGCACCGTACTTCTGGTTCTGGGAATAAAGCATTTCCTTCAAATCGCTGTCCAGGTTCACCGAGACCGATTTCATTTTTTCCGCACCCCCATTTTCCAGAAAAACACGGGAATCAATCATAGATTGGGTTTTAATCAGGGCATCATCCCCGGCGTTCTTATCCTCAGCAATGGCTAAAAGCGGGAATAATACTAAAAGGGCGGTTTGAAAAACCCACGTATCATATACAAATAGTATATAAAAACATATAATCATAGTCAAAGAAAACAGAGGTAAGGCTATGACAAAAATTAAGCGGAAAGACCGTAACTTGTTTGAATATCAGGAGCGGATGGAAAAGCTAAGCGGCGTAAAAACACCGCTGGATAAGCTTAACAGGGTTGTAGACTTTGAGATGTTCCGGCCGCTGTTAACAGAGATTTTGGCGCCGAAAGAGCAGAAGGCGCCGGGCGGAGCGCCACATTATGACTATGTTTTCATGTTCAAGATACTGATATTCCAGAGGTATTACAATCTTTCCGATGAGCAAGCGGAATTTCAGATCAATGACAGGTTATCCGTTCAGCGATATCTTGGGATAACACTTTCGGACAAAGTTCCGGACTACAGTAAAATCTGGGAATTCAAGGAAAAACTGATGAAAGCGAAAGCAATAGAGAAACTTTTTAAAATATTCGATGAGAATCTTGAGAATAAAGGTGTGATAGGGAAAGCGGGCGTTATGGTAGACGCAAGTTTTGTGGATGTTCCCCGGCAGAGGAACAGCCGCGAAGAAAACAAGAAAATAAAAGAAGGCGAGGTTCCGGAAGATTGGAAAGATAATACGCATAAGCTTTCCCATAAAGACACGGATGCGCGCTGGATGACCAAGAATAAAGAGAGGCATTACGGATACAAAAACCATACAAAGGTTGATGTGAAGTCAAAACTTATTCGTTCTTATGTCACGACAGATGCGAGCGTTCACGATTCACAGGTAGTTGAACCTCTATTGAATGAGAAAGACAAAGGGAAGCCGTTTTACGCGGACAGCGCATATGTTGGCCCAACGGTAGCAGGAATATTAGAAAAATTTGAGATGAAAAACCGGATTCACGAAAAAGGATACAGAAATAAGCCATTGACGGAGAAGCAGAAAGAAAAAAATAGAAGAAAGAGCCGCATCCGAGTTCGTGTTGAGCATGTTTTTGGTTTTGTTGAAAATAGTATGAACGGCAGTACAATACGATCGATAGGAAAAGAAAGGGCAGAGAGCCAAATCGGGCTGATGAATCTGGTTTATAATTTAGCACGGTATGTTGTGGTAAAAGGTCGAATTGCGTCTTGTGCGGCTTAAAATGCAGAAGATATGGATAATATTGCCCGTGTTTGGCTGAATTTTGGTAATAGAAACAGTTTTTAACCTGTTGGCAGAAATATTTTGAAAATATTTTCTATTATCAGGGAAGTGTTGATAAATTAGGCGGTTTTTAAAACCGCCCTAAAATTAAAACTTGTAAGCACAGAATTCTCTTCATTCTAATCCTCCTTGGTTACACATATTTACAACAATATTCTAAAATAATTATAAAAAGAGGGAGAATATTTTTCAATCTGGATATATGAACACGGACAATTCTTTTTAGAAAAAGATGAAAATCGAATAAAAAACACCTGGTGATAGGCTTAATTCTTTTCCGGCAAAAAAAGTTTTTTTGCCGGATCAGATTTTATAAAATCTGAAAAAGCGGCGTTCCAGGCATCCCAGTCATGGCCTCCTTCAGCCCAGAAAACCATATCCGGAGATAGCGCACGGGCCACTAGATCCTGCATTCTATGATACCGGTCATCCTTTCCTGCCAGAAAAAACTATCCTGGGGTATTTCCCTGATGCATCCTGAATACAGTTTTTGAGATAAACCCAGGTATCCCGGACATAATCCAATCCCGGGGTACCTTTTGATTCCCACTTGAGCAAACCGCCCGCTTGAGCTATTTCATTGACGATTTGTCCTTCTTCAATATAAGGGCCGAGCAGAATAATTCCCTTAATTTTTCCCGGATTTTTCTGCCCATAAAGCAATGCGCCGAATGAACCCATGGAATTTCCAATAAACCAGTAGTTCCTGTATTTTGAAAGTTCGGGCCTTCCAAATACATCTGTATTAAGCCGTATAAGGAGCGACCTGTCTAAATAATAGGGTAATTCGGCATCCACCGATACGCAGTCAACCGGAAGCCCGCTGGTCCTTATAATTCTAAGAAGTCCCTGAGAATCAAAATCCGTCAAATCGCTTCCCCGGCCCGGAAGAAAAATCAGAAGATTATCCTGTGTTTCTGAAGGTTTGAAAAGATAGCTTTGCGATCGCAAGTATTTTGTGGAAAAGCATGAAAAAAAGAGAAAGAATACAAAGATTATGGCCAATAGAATATATTTCTTCATCATAACCTCCCAAAAAAATATTTTGACTAAATCCGGGGGAAAAATAATCTTGCAAATTTTATAATTAAAGATAGAACTTCTTCTTTCTATGTCAAAGAAACATCGGATTTTTTTACAAAGCAGTTAATGACGGTTTAAGGTATTTAGCGTTCACATTATACGGAAGGGTTTAATCTAATTGTTTTCCCGAAGTATTTTTTGAATAGCCTGCCGAGTTTTATCCCGCATCGCGGTGATTTCCAGCTGACGGTCGCCATGCCCGGACGGATAAATGGGGTCCAGCAGGACCAGCTTGATACGGCTTGGAGAAATACTGCGTCTGCCGGGCGCCATAAATTTTCCAGCGCCGAGTATACAGACCGGCACAACAGGGTATCCGGTTTCCATGGAAAGAGCAAAAGCGCCTTTTTTAAAACGGCCCAGACGGCCGTCGCGGGAACGATGTCCTTCCGGCCACATAATCAGTGAAACGCCTGATTTCAGCAATTCCGTTCCTCTCTGACTGATCCGCTCCCAGCCTTCATGAGCACTGATATAACCGGCAAGCCGCATGAGCGGGCCATAGACGGGAATTTTAAAAGGCCATGATGTAACAAAGCAGGCATTTATCAATAGAGCGCCGAACAGATAAGGATCTATTGCAGAGGTATGATTGGCAACCAGGATGCATGGTTTGGGGAATTTTCCCGCTCGATACTCGACCCTGGCAGGGGCAAAAAAAGGTACCATACAGACGAGCATCCACCCGTATATGCTGATTCCCCACCTGAGCGCATGATCAATGGTCCGGCCCAGGAAAACGGCAAAAACCAGAAGAATAAATGGAAGAACAGCCAGACCCAGAATTGTCACAACTATAAACATGGGCCAGTAATAGATATTTAAAAGTATTTTCTTCATGATCACCGCCGTCATAAATTATTTTCCGGTTTCAAGTATAAATCCTTTCTCTTTGAGAAACCGGATTGTTTCTTTCAAAGCATGCACCGTGGATTCCCTGTCATTCCTGCTCCAGGGCAGTATTCCGTCATGGAACATTATAATGGAAGGGGACTTTAACTTTCTCTTTATTCTATCAAATATTTTTTCTGCCGGGACTTTGGTATCAAGTGTCCGGATATCCCACATAACCGGTATCAAGTCCAGGGTTTTTATGACTTTGGCGATAACAGGATTTTTATGACCGATGGTCGGGCAATAGTATTTCGGCTTTATGCCTGTAATATTTTGTATAATGGTATTTGTCCTGGCAATTTCTTCCAGAACCCTTTTATAACCGAATAAAAGTATGTTAAAAGGGTGCGAATAGGTATGGTTGGCGATTATATGATTTTCTCTATGCATTCTTTTAATAATCTCCGGATATTGTTCCGCTCTTTTTCCCATAACGGCAAAGAGAGCATGAATTCCCTCTGATTTAAGAATATCGAGGATCTGGGGAGTATAGACAGGGTCCGGCCCGTCATCAAATCTCAATAAAATTCCGGGTTGATCATTAAAATATTCCTTTCCTTTTACTGTGTTAATGAAAAAGTTGGTTCTTGAAGAAAACATGCCGTAAATATAAAAAGCCTGCTGAAAACAAATGATAAGGATGATCCCAATTAATAAACACATATATGAACTGAATACTACAGATAATAGAATTACAATTAATAGTCCGCAAAAGGCCGCTATTATTGTCAGATTAAATTTGGAAATCAAAATTCCTCCTTCTTAATCCTGATCTGGATGATCTGATTTCCCAAAATAACCGGGAAACAGCGTTTTTACTAATTTGGCAAAAAAATAAACGGGGTATTTGATACAATCTTTCCCGGCCAGGGCGAGCCCTATGAAACCAAGAATCCAGCTTGAAACGTAAACAAAAGAACTGCTTATTAAACCGGTTGATATTTGTTTATTGATTCCTGAAAAAATCATTATCAAAACCGGGGCCCCATAGCCGATAATAAAGGAAAAAACGAGTATAAAAATCCCGATCCGCATCATAATGGGCAGACTGGAAAAGGGCATTTTATCAAGCTTTTTCTCAACTTCCAGGTTTACCCACTCTTTAAATTTACTTTGCTGCATAAACAAATAAAAGAATCCCTTTGTTAAGGAAGTTTTTAAGACACAAATCCGTCAGCTCTTTTACTGCCAGGCCATTATCTGTAAGAAGCATTTTCATTCTCCTTTTGCTGAAAGCATTCATAAAAATCCCCTGTCTGAAATAATTTCCCAGTCTTCCCCACCACCGCCAAAAGGTGTCATGAGCCGTTGTTAAAATGAGATGCCCGCCCGGGGCCATAAGGCCGGAAATTTTTGCAAACAGGGCTTTTGCATCCTTAATATATTCTATGGCGGAAAAGCTGGTTATGATATCAAACTTTTCTTTAAAAGGGATTTCCATAAAATTACCGCAGATCTGTTTAATATTGGATATCCCCTTCTCTTTTGCTTTTTTAGACATAATGTCAAGCATATTTCCGGAAATATCTACTGCTGTAACCTGTCTTACCAATGGCGCGGCTTCCAGGGTAAACCTGCCTGTTCCGGCCCCGATCTCCAATAAAGAATGGTTTTTTCCGGCAATCTTTTTAATGGCGTCTAATGCGATTTCCCATTCCGGAACTCTGACAAAGCCGAATTCATCCTGCTCCTTATCATAAACAGACGCATTGGTATTGTAAAAATTTTGAACTTTACTTTCCATAAACCCCAATAACCTTTCTTTGATAAAATAATCTCTCCGCTGATATACAGAATTCCGCGCTGTCCCTCGGCAGGTTTGGTTCCCGTCATTCAACGAGTCCACAGGCTGTACAAAAAGTCGAATTTTTTACTAAAAGTGAACTTTTTTTTTAAAAAAATTAATTAACCACAAAGCTCACTGAGAACACAGAGATATTATAACTTGTTTTTACCAATAAGATAAAACAATTCACTCTGTGTTCTCCGTGATCTCCGTGGTAAAAATATTTGATTTTGGATATCTGTTCATAGCTAATTCAATAGTTTTTACACAATCTGTCACCAACCAAGCACAGTCCCCCGGTTTAAACGAGGGAGAAACACCAACCAAACCGGGTCGAGGAATAGCGCATCGCTTTGCCATGAATTCACTTTTCAATTTTTTAGAATTCAATAATTATACTATCATGACAGTAATAATGCAAAAATCAATATCCAAGCCTAATACCAGTATTGATATACATTCCCGATGAAAGGAAATCCTTACCCGCTTCCACATTTAACTTGAACCAGCCTATCGCGATTTCCATCCCTGCGGAAAATACAAGCCCCTGGACTATTGAATTATCAGGGAGGAAGTTATCGGCGTTCTGAATGAGCGAACTGCTGCCGGCGAATCCGGTCTGTGCCTGACCGAAAAGGCAATAATAATCCAGCCTTCCATAGAAATTAAACATGAAAAGCTGATTGTCCGCGAAGATCTCCAGGTTTAATCCGTTGTAATTCCAGCCCGAATTGAAATTCCCGGTATATGAAGCGTTCGTCCCTTCGATGACCGCCGATTGATTCATTTGCCTGCTCAGGGACCCGGATGTATAGCTGTACCCGGTCCCGGCATAAAGTCCGGTCATAAAAAGCGCGTCTTTAAGAAGATGGTAATAGAGGCTGGCGCCGATCTTGAAATTATTCACGCTCGCGTTTTTAAAATTCAAGGCCGGAAGGAAGGAGACATCAATAGTTCCCAGAAGATCGGCCGGAAATGCCGCCGCGAGGGAAAGATTGACAGCCGGCATGTCTTCTCCGCTTCCGTAAATATTCTCCAGCGGTCCGAAGAGAGGGTACTGAGAATTGTCGATATTATAAAAAAACAGAGGGGCAACAGCATCGCCGAAAGACAGGTCCGCGGAAAAGGTTATCTGCCCCGGCACCCCTAAAACAGGTTCCGCTTTCTTCATATTGAGGTAACAGCAGATTGTATCCCGTATCAGCCGGTTCTGAAAAGACATAAGCGCGGACTGTTCCCCGGCCAGGTCTGTACTGTCATAAGCCGTAACGATGGAAATTGAAAGCGTTCCGATTATCGACAACATAAACCCGGTTTTAATAAATGCATTCATATTCGTCCTCCGGACGGTCTGTGAATATTATCATCAGAATATCCTGATTATATAAGTGTTTAATAGAGATCCTAAATAGATCAAATAAGATAAACAGGTGATAATGAGTAAAATAATACTGCCTGTTTTCCTGTTCTTTATAGTTCCGGCTATGCTCCAGACAACGCATAATAGACCGAGAGAGATTTCAAAAACGAAAAACGCAACAGACAAAACCGAGCGCAAGCGGGATGAAAAATTTATGTAAAACAGTGTAATATATACGGGCCATATAAGCAGCGCGAAGAATATAAAAAAAACAAAGACCTTGATAACCTTTTTCATAATGAAATCCCTCCTATAATAAAATCAATCGTTATTAGTGTTCCTGCCGTGACATTTTCACCGGCTTTTTAATACTAATATCCCTGCCTCCATATATTGGCCGGCGGAGAACCGACGGCGCCTATATTAAAACTCAAAACAAAGTTAAAGTTCCTGCTGTTCGCCAGGGCGATATCGAACCTGATCACTGTCAATAGCGACCCGTTGAACCTTACCGCGAGCATGGGTGTAATGTAAACGGAGTTGATGAAATTTCCCGAACCCGGCAGGGAACCGTTATTGAAATACCCGGCGTACGCGGCGTTATACCCGATGAGGAAGCCGGGGGAAAATTTGAAATTATAGCTGGTGAAATACCAGAAAGCCGGCGAGTCCCAGTACAGACCGCCGGGAAAAAGAAACCGCAGTTCAAGGCTGCCGTTGACAAAATAATCCCCGGGCATATTGTAGGACCCTATTACGCTTGTCGCGGGAGAGAAGGCCCAGTACGGATTATGCTGCAGAAGCGATTGTCCCGATAAATCCATCGCTATGACAAAAATCCTGAATGGGTGCAGCAAAAGCTGGCCGCGGGCGAAGACCGAATTAACGAGGCCGTGGTAATCCCCTCCCGCATCATTGACAATACTGCAGCTGTCGCCGAGCGACAGCAGAAATCCCTCTTCAGGATAGATAAACACTTCCCCCAGCGTCCATTGCTGAAGGGAAGAATATCTTCTGTCATAGATGAAACTCAGGTTGATGTTAAACTTATTGTAATTATAGTAGCTGTAAAACGGATCCTGATAGATCAGCCTGTTCATTGAATAGTTGATATCCGCGTTGACCTGGCAGAAATAGAGAAAAGAGTAATTACCGTAGACATCCAATAAATCCTGGCTTTGCCATGCGTAATCAGGGTTGTTTACCATACCGGTCCCGTTGGACAGGACCGTATTGTTCTGGATGAAGTGCTGATAACCGTAACCGAAATTCAGGTTTGGTCCGGTGACAGATATATTCTGAATGATCCCGGCAAAACCGAAATTATTGAAAAACTGATACGGTGAAGAAGAACTGAACAATGGCAGATAATACCCGTAAATTGAACTGACCGGGGTCCTCGGCAGGTCCAGCGGGAGGTTTTCCTCTTCCCCGGCGTAAGATAATACGGATACCAAAATCAGCACAGAGGAATACAGGATATTTTTGAGCTTTCCAAGC
Organism: uncultured Spirochaetota bacterium; assembly: GCA_963835575.1. Classification (GTDB taxonomy): domain Bacteria; phylum Spirochaetota; class Brevinematia; order Brevinematales; family JAOACQ01; genus CAVYGN01. The sequence goes on from CAWIGG010000002.1 coordinate 1,717,869, forward strand.
AAATTGATACTCTGAAAGTAAACAATCATAATCCTCCCTCTCTTTTAATTTCCGGCCGGATTTTACTTCCAGATATCGCTTTTTTCCAATAACCAGGTCTGGTCTCCTATGTCCAGGTGAAACTTGATCCACCTTCTCCTCGGCCCTTCCTCATACCATAATTGTATGGCTTCTGTAAATTGTTTCAGAAGGCCGGCTAAAACGGGGTCCTGAATATATGGCACGACTTCGGTAGTTTTTATCTTCCCGAACGGTGTATCGATTATGACGCCTTTTTTAATAATTTTAAAATTAGCCAGGAACGGTTCTTTCACATATTCCTGCCACACATTTATCAAGCCCGGCTTATTCCAATCATAGATCCTGGCCCCGATCAGAAAAAAAGGCATATAATGCCAGAATGGGTAATTCGGATCGACATCCTTAAACTCAAATTTTTTCTCCCTGATATCATCGCCGTCCCAGAACTTCATAATCGAGTACATCGTGCGGTTGGTAAACCGGCAGTCCTCAAAAAACGCCCCTTTGTTCTTGTTTCTCCTGACAAAATAGTCGGTATCATCGTAATAATATCTCAGCATCTGCCCTGAGCTTAAATCGATTGTGAAAATATAATCATAATTCGTATAATGACCCGGCAGGGGCAGGTCCTTATTATTATAGACCCACAAAAAACTATAAATTTTAATAATATTTTTTGAGAGATATGTTGTTACCGCATGAATCTCTCCTGTTTTCAGCTTTCCTGTATATTGTCCGACAGTAAGATGTTCATATTCGGGAATTTCCACGTTTGTCAGAATGCTCATAGGAGGCAGAGCCAGATTTTCCGCGGATAAACCGGCCGGCAGCAAAACTCCCAAAAAAAACAAAAATATTACCATGCCTTTCAGTCTCAAAATCATTATTTCCTCCATAGGATTATTTAACTATTGAATCTATGACATTTTAAAAAATTTGTACGAAATGTGCAAACATTATTCAGTTGATAACTGGCGCAAAGCCGCCTTAGTAAGAGAAAGAAGCATTAGAACTTCATTAAAGTGTGAGCCTTTTTTTTAAAAAAAAAGGGGGAAGCCGAAAAACTTCCTCCTTTTCTGTATTCTTCATTATTTTAGACCATAAATTGGTATTATTTTTTAAATATGGATTTCATAAGTATTGAAAACTGTGAACCGACAATTTCTTCCATATTCGATTCCAGAAGATCATAAGATTTTCCGCCAAAGGCGCCGCCGGCGGCTCTATCTTCTCCGATAGCTTTAAGTAAAACTTTTCCGGTAACACCGTCAACCAGGTCGAATTCAAGTTTTATTTTGGTGGAACCTGCTCCAAAACCAATCCAAAGCCTTAGAGATTCTGAACCGGGATCAACTATAACAGCTTTAGTTTTCAAAATCAGAACATTCACACCGGAGGGTGTTGTATCAGCTTTTTCCATGGGAATTATCAGAGAGGGCGCAAAAGAGCTGAGACTTTTCCAGTAAAAAGTATCGATACTATTCATAAACTTATTGATAATTATTTTATTATCTTCATCATCTTTCTTCGCGGCTTCCTTTGTCTTGACATCGACGTCTTTATCATAAAAAACTGTATCCTTCTGGTCAATAGGCAAAACAATTATTTTAATGTAATTTGAAACATCGATTGAACTGTTGAATGCGACAGATTCAAGAATATAATTGCTTGTACTCACCCAGGGATTTGATACCGACGGATAGCTTGCAGGCAAAGAATATACTTCCGGCCGTGAAGACCTGCACCCGGAAGCTATTAAAACCGTTAGAGACAGAATGGCAATAAAAAAAATGAGTCTTTTCATTTTCCCTCCTTATTATATTTTTACTAATGCAAAAAATCATAATTGAAATTAAGTAAAAATGCAAGAAAATAAATTAACTAATGTCAAAAAATAAACAAATTGTGTATGTTCGATTGGACGGGTTAACACAGTTCATCTATTAAAGCTTGAGCCGCATCATAACCATATTAACACTTGGACAACCTTACAATCGCTTTGGCAATACTTCTGTATTATTGAGATGACCATCAACTGGAATGGCCTTGCTTCGCGGGATCGAACTGATTTTTGGCGGCCAGAAAATCGGGCAGGTTTTTCAGCATATGCCAGAGTGAATGCCGGTGCTGCCAGATGCGCTTCCTGAACCTGCGGAGCCAGTCCCTGCTGGTATAAAAGCGCTTGACATGCTCGTTGTAAAGATGGTCGAGGCGTTCCTTTGATCCGATGCTTTTGGGAACAAAAACAAAATTGAGGCAGTTCATCTGTTTCCAGTCATCCTCGAACGAGCCTTCTTCCCGGATGGTTTTCCACAACGGCGCGCCGGGAAAGGGTGTGAATTTGGCCATGTTCATATCGTCAAGACCGAGCGACATGACAAAGTCGCTGGTCCGGCGGATTGAATCCTCGGTTTCCCCGGGAAGGCCCATCATGAAGAGGCCTTTTGCGCGGAGGCCGGCGGCCTGTATGCGGGCCACCGTGTCCCTGACCGCTTCCAGGGTAACGCCTGCCTTATGCTTTCTCAGCATGCCCGGGTCCGCGGACTCAATGCCCAGCGATACCATCAGGCATCCGGCGTCTTTGAGCATCTTGAGAAGCCTGTCCGGGGCAAAGCCGACGCGAACCGCGCAGTTAAACTGCATGTCGATGGGTTCCTTAATAAGCCTGCCGCAAAGCTCAACAATGCGCTTCTCGTCGGTGGTAAATAGATCATCGTAAATATTGACATGGCGGATGCCGAACTTCCCGTTGAGATATTTTAAATGACTGTATATATACCCGGCGGAATTATAACGGAACCCTTTTTTGAAAACCGAACGGTCGCAGTACGAGCATTGGAACAGGCATCCGCGGCTGGTAACCATGGATGTGCATGGAAATTTCGCATAGCTGAAGAGCGGCAGGTTATAGCCCCTGGGAAATCCCTTCAATTTTTCGTAGGCGGGGAAGGGCAGAATATCCAGGTCTTCTATCATTTTACGCGGGCTGTTTTCAACAACATCCCTTCCGCTGCGCCAGACGATGCCTTTCACATCAGCGGGATTCCCGCCAAGCGCCAGCTCAGCCAGTGTCATTTCTCCTTCGCCCATGACAAGGAAATCGAAAGCGGGGTAATCCTTCAAAAGGGCCGCGCCAAGCGCCGAGCAATGAACACCGCCGCACACCGTGATGACGCCCGGACTGGCCAGTTTAAGCGCGGCCGCCATGTCCGCAGCGTCGGGAAAGGAAGAGGTTGTGGCTGAAAATCCGATTATATCGGCATTGAGCTTGAGTATTTCTTTGATGTTAACCCGGAAATCGGATGACGCATGGGGACCAAGGCAGTCATGGATGAAAACCTCGCTGCCTTCCTTTTCCAGCCATGCCGCGATTGAGAGGATCCCATGGGGTATCATACGGTTTGCCGCCGTGATTACATCCCTGCTGCCCTTGATCCAGTTTGAACCGCGGGGGTGGACGAGGACAATGCGCCGCTTCCTTCCTGCCGCCTGAATTTTATTCATATATTCCATCCTTCTTGATCAGGGCCTGTTAAATAACACGCAACATATTGAAATGTAATGGAATATTTTAGTTTTTGCCTTAAAATAATGCAAGGAAAATTTATAAAACTATAATTACCCTCTCCTCTCAGTCTGTTGACATCATTTAACTCAGATGATAGAATAGTAGTGAGGATGGAATTTACCCGGTTTATTTATTGTGATTGATCTTCGCTATGAAGTGCCCGTTTTATAATTTTTATTTAAGACAGATTTATACAAAAATGTTGAAAATGGAGATTCCCTCTCTCTCCGATTAGGTCTTTAAAAATGAATGTAATTATCATTAATCTTATCGCAACAATTCTATTCTGCGGATTGGGTTTCCTTGCTGGAAATTATTATACAAAAAAACATATCGCTTACCGTACAAAATGGGACAAACTGATAAAAAAAGCCGAAGAGGCCGTCATTCTGCTTTTTAAGAATCTTTCACACCCTCAAAAAGCGGATAAAACCCTCTCCAGTATTCTGAACATGCTCTCCATTGACGATCTTGTGAATGTCTTGATCCTGCGTTATGACGGTTCTTTCCTGACAAACGTAATGAATAATGAAATCATCTACAATGAAAATATAAAAAATCTTCTGTTAGAAAAAAAACAAACGAGCGACGCGAAATACATCTATTATAAAAATAATCCTTTATTCGGCATATTGGAATCTCATTTAAAGAAAAAAAACTTCCAACAAGCCGTTGTTTTTCCATATTTACCGGAAATATTCGATGTTGAGTATTTTGTTATTTTTTTCCGCAAAAAAGAAAAAGATTATTTTAATTCAAATTATTATATTGAATTTATGAACGGGCAGATTTCCATTCTGCTCTACCTTCGCGAGATTCTTTCCGAATATAAGGATAAAGAGGAATTTATTAACCGTCTCTTTTTTAAAAATCCTATTTCAATGTGCGTAACCGACAGAGTGGGTTCTATTATAAAAAATAATTCCAGTTTTATAAATTTTTCAGCGAAAGACATGAACCGTATCACACAGGTTATTGATCATTCAACTTTTTCCAGGGTCATTGACGGTCATACGCTGGAAAAAGACACTTTTTACAGCAATAGAAATATCAAGATTTACGGAATGCCGCTGCATAATTCAAACGGTATTATTAAAGGCGGAATATTTATTTTACTGGATGAATCCCTCCAGTACCTTCTTTTAAAAAAACTGGAAGCATCGGAAGAACGCTATAAAAAATTCCTGAAAGAACTCCCCATCGGACTCGCCATTATCAACCAGGACGGTATTATTTATTTTGTCAATGATAATTTCATCTCTTCCCTGGGTTTTTCAGAAGCGGATAAACTTCAGGGAAACCTTATCCAGAATTATTTCGATATCCCGGATAATAATTTTAAAGAAATCGCTGATAAAGTCCAGGAACAGGATTTTCTTATCCTTAAGCTCTCACTCAAAAATGATTTCAGCAATAGAAATTATTCTGTTCATCTTCAGAAAATACTTCTCGGCGATGTTGAACTGATTGAAGCCACTTTTCAGGATATCAGCCTGGAAAACAAGCTTTATGCCCAGCTGGCGGAAAAAACAAAATTGATTGAGGAAGAACTTGACACCGCGAGAAAAATATGGAACCACGTTCTATCCATACCGCCGATATATTCTTCACTCATCCGCTTTGAAACATTTTTTAAGCCTTCTTCACAGCTCGGCGGAGATTTTTGCGATATAATACAGATGGATGATTATCATATCGGGATTATAATGGCTGATGTATCAGGCCATGGCGTCTCTGCATCGCTCCTCACATCCATGCTTAAAATGCTGGTGGAATTCTCTCCGAAAGAACCGGAAAGAATTGACGACATCATTAATTATTTAAACCTGGTCCTGTTAAAAATACTGCCGGAAGACCAGTATATCACGCTTTTTTACGGTATTATCAATATTAAGGACTACACGCTTGAATACATAAACTGCGGCCATCCGTTCCCCATACTTTATAATGACAAAACCGGCGATATCGTTATACTGGAAGGAATGACATATCCTCTGGGCATACGAAAGAATGTGCCTTTTCATGACGCCTGCCGGAAAGTGGACCTGCCGAGAAACTGTAAGATTTTTGTTTATACAGACGGGATCCTGTCCTTCAGGAAATTGAACCGGATGATGAAAACGGATGACCTGATTGATATTTTCCAGCAGAGCGTCCAGCTCCGCACTAAGCATGTATTGAACGATATGTACATGAAAATGCTGAAAACCTCAACCCAATTCGCGGATGATGACGTCAGTATGCTGCTGATCATTCTCAATAAAGACCTTGTTTACAAGAAATTCCTTTCCATACCCAGCAATGTCCTGGAAATAGACAACGCCATACTCAAAATCACCGACAGCATGAATAAAATTATTCGGCTGGATGACGAGGAAAAGTGGAAAATATACACGGCTCTTTATGAAACTATGATCAACGCTGTGGAGCATGGCAATAAATACGGAGCGCAGAAAAGAGTAACGGTTATTTATAGAATATTAAAAAACTGGATCATTATGAAAGTGCGGGATGAAGGCATCGGATTTGATTATAAAAATCTTCCCAGCCCTCTTGAAGATGATAATATGCTCAAACCTTCAGGCCGCGGTGTTTATATGGTCAAAAAAGTCATGGATAAAATCCGGTTTAACAATGCCGGCAATGAAATTACAATGTTTATGCACCTCGGCAGCTCTATGGAAATGGGAGAAAATCTAAATGCCGGATAAAGCTTATCACACCCCGGTAATGCTTCCGGAAATATTGGAATCCCTGAACCTGCATAAAAACAGCATCATTATTGATGCGACATGCGGCGAAGGGGGACATTCTGAAGTCATCATACAAAAAATACCGGAAGGAAAACTCATCTGCATCGACAGAAATGCCCTTATTCTTTCAAGAGCCAGGTCCAGGCTGAATGAATATCAAAATATCAGTTATCACAATACAACCTTTGATAAAATTTCCATTATTTTGGCTCAAGAAAAGATATTAAAAGTCGATGGAATATTTGCGGATTTAGGTATATCTCTTTTCCATCTTCAAGGGGACAAAAGCCTCGGATTCAGCTATACGGATGAAAATTCACTGGATATGAGGCTGGATGAAAGCGCTGAAGTGAGCGCGGCGGATATTGTGAACCGGTTTAATGAAAAGCAGATAGCAGATATATTGTACATTTACGGCGAAGAGTATGAATCAAGAAAAATAGCCGGGGCAATATGCCGGAACAGGCCTGTTAAAAACGCTTTTGAGCTTTCGCAGATCATTCTCAGGGCAAAAAGGGAAAGAAAAGGGTCAAAAATTCATCCGGCGGCGAAAAGTTTTCAGGCTTTAAGAATTTTTGTTAATAAAGAATTAAAAATTCTCGAAAGTTTTATACCCCAGGCTGTCGATAATCTACAGGAAAACGGAAGGCTGGCAATTATCAGCTATCACTCCCTTGAAGACAGGATAGTGAAAAACGCCTTCAAGGATCTGGAAAAGGCTGGATTGGGAAGGATTATGACAAAAAAGCCCATGATACCTTCTCAAGACGAAATGAGAAAAAACAGGGCTGCCAGAAGCGCGAAACTGAGAATCTTTGAAAAAAGAGGACTGCCGAATGAATAATACTGGATTTTCCGGTCTTAAGATATTTGTAATTCTTATTTTATTTGTCGGCTTTTTATTTGTTCTTGTCGAACAGAGGCTTGAATCAAAAGACTATGATATACAGATCAGAGAACTGCAGAAAAAGATAGAAACCCTGAACTCCCAGAAAAGGGAAATCAGTCTGAGGGTTGACTCGGAACTCCAGAGGATTTCCTCCTATGATTATTCCACTCTCGGTTCGCCCATATCCATGAAAGATGTTATTTTTGTTCCCATCAGCGACTTTTCAGGACAAAAAGATGACAATCATTCCAAAAATCCGGGAAAGAACATATTCGATCAGCTTATCACCATTATATTAAGCGCCTTTTAACCAATTTCAATATGGATCAAATGAACATAAAACTTACACTCAGTTTTGACGGAAGTTCTTTTTCCGGCTGGCAGAAGCAGAAAAATTCACCGAGTGTTCAGGGGAAAATAGAACAGGCCCTTTCTGCGGTCTATAAATGTAAAATCGTACTGGCTGGGATCGGAAGAACGGATGCCGGAGCCCATGCAAATCAATTTACCGCCAATTTTATTGTAAAAAAAACCGGATTCCCCATTGAAAAGCTCTGTCCGATTCTGAACCGCCGGCTCTATCCCGATATCTGGATTGGAAACGCCGAGGAGGTTCCTCTTTCATTTCATTCCAGGTTTTCAGCTTCCGCCCGGGAGTATATATACCAGATCATTCTTCTCCCCCGTTTAACAAAGCGAAAACAGCCTTTACTGCCTTTTATATCCCGCTATGCCGGCCTTAGTGAAAGAGAAATCGATATATCACGTCTAAGGGCAGCCTGCCGTTTATTTGCCGGCATTCATTCTTTCAGGAATTTCTGTTATGGATATAAAAAGGATATGAATTTTATCAGAAAGGTATATTACTTCAGGGCTGCCGATTGCGGAGAAAAAATTATTTTTTTTATTAAAGGAAGCGGTTTTTTAAAAGGAATGATCCGGTCTCTCATTTCTGTCTGCCTGAACTATGAATCAGGCAAATTGAGCTTGAAAACGATCAAGCAGGCCCTTGAGAATAAAATCGACCTGCCGGTGGAATTCAAGGTCCCCGTTCCGGCCTGCGGTTTATATTTCAAGAGAGGATACTTTAATAGCCCATCAGCTTCATGATGACAAAGAAAACCGGAGTGGAAAATATCAAGCTGTCAAAACGGTCGAAGAACCCGCCATGTCCCGGCAGAAGATCGCTGGAATCTTTCATATGCGCCCATCGTTTAATGGTAGACTCGCCAAGATCGCCGATAATACTTGCCATAATGACTGAAAAAGCAACAACCGCCATAACCGGCAGAGTAAACTTTGTAGGCATGGAAAAAATATTCTGTAAGATAAAAATAACAGAGCCGGTTAAAATGCCGAATATAAAAGCCCCGAAAAAACCCTCTACTGTTTTATTAGGGCTTGACAGGAATTTTACCTTATGCCTTCCGAAAAGTTTTCCAAACAGCCATCCTCCCGTATCCGTTAAAATCGTGATGAGGAGCAGAATTGCAAGAATCCATCCGGACATGTCCATTCTTTTAATTAAACCAATTAACGGGGCAAAAATTCCCAGTAATAAATAACTGAACAGGGAGAGAGTAATACTTTCCATCGACATCTCAAAATTTCCAGAGACCGATTCAATAACTATTAATGTTAAAATATATACGGTGATAAGGCCCAGCTGGATTACAAATAAGTAAGACATATCATAAGCATTCATTCCATAGAGAAAAAAACTGATAAAGCTGAGAGTTAAAGCGATGGAATGAATCCAGAGATTGAATTTGCAGCCTTTTTTTTCAGCCAGGTTCGCGATTTCATATGCGATAACAAGAGCGACCAGTAACACGGCTATAAATACAGGCAAACCGTTGAATGTACTTGTGAAAACAACCCATGCCCCCAGCGGCAAAATGATCAGTACAGTGATTAATCTTTTCCAGGTCATATTAGTATCCTTTTTAATTATTTTATCCCTCCGAACCTTCTCTGCCTTTTCTGGAATTCATTTATAGCCCGGCAAAAATCCCTTCCATTGAAATCCGGCCAGCATTTTTTTGTAAACCAGAACTCTGAATAACTGGATTGCCAGATTAAAAAATTGCTGATCCTGTATTCGCCGCTGGTACGGATGATAAGATCAACGCCCGGCAATTCCGGCTGATAGAGGTATTTTTCAAAATCCGCTTCATGAATATTATTAAGGTCTACCTTACCGCTTTTATAATCAAGCGCCAGTTTTTTCGCGGCATCCAGAATTTCTCTTTTACCGCCGTAATTGAACACAATATCCAGGACATAAGAACGGCAGTTCTTTGTCTTAATGACAGATCCTTCAAGAAGCTTTACCAGATTATTATCCAGGCCTTCTTTTATTCCCGTAATGATCAGGCGGATATCATTTTTAATGAGCGTCTCTGTATATTCCAAGACCAGATTTTTTGCCAGATCCATCAGGAAGGAAACTTCCGCTTTCGGCCTCTGCCAGTTTTCGGTCGAAAAGGCATAGACGGAAATATATTTGATCCCTACTTTTTTATTAAATTCTATAATATTTTTTAATACTTTATATCCTTTAATATGGCCCTGGACCCTGGGCAGATTTCTTTTCTTTGCCCATCTCCCGTTGCCGTCCATAATGATGCCGACATGGGCCGGCAAAGCCTTTTCATCAATATCATAAGAATAAAGCCGCATACTCCTTCAGACTTCCATAATCTCTTTTTCTTTTTTACCTACCAGCTCATCAATATTCTTAATATGATTATCAGTCACTTTCTGGATCTCATCCAGTTCTTTTCTTTCGTCATCCTCGCTGATATGCCCATCCTTTGTCATTTTTTTCACATGTGCATTGATGTCCCTTCTTTCATTTCTGATCGCGACCTTGATCTCTTCAGCAACTTCCTTTATCTTCTTGACAAAATCCTTTTTGGTTTCCTCTGTTAAAGGCGGGATATTGACATGAATCACTTTGCCGTCGTTTGCGGCCGTAAAACCCATGTTAGAATCGGAAATTCCCTTTTCAATACTTTTAAGAGCGCTTTTATCCCACGGATCTATTTTTATGGAATGCGGATCCGGAGTTGTTATTGAAGCGGCCTGCTTTAGAGGCGTCATATTTCCGTAATAATCAAAACGGATATCCTCGACCATCGCCACATTGGCCCTCCCTGTACGCATCTTCTTGAATTCGTCCTTTAAAAACTGGATCGTTTTGTCCATTCTTTCATTGGCTTCTCTTTTAACCTTGATGAATTCCTCAACCATATTATATTCCTCCCTTTATATAACACATGCCGGATATTTTTATTATTGAAAAATCAAATCACATTATTATAATCGCTCTTAATAAACATATCAAGGAATATTCTTGATCCCGCCATAATATTCCCGCATCGATTATTATTATTTAAAGATTTATTTATTTTCTTCAGGTGCTCAGACAGATCATGCAGACATCGTCATCAAAGTTGTCCGCGCCCCTGAATTGAACCAGCTGTTCATAAATCCCTTTAATAAACAAGCTGGAAGGCATGTCCTTTAATTCCAGCATAATATTGCTCATTACAGAGCTTTCAAAATCGGAGGCATATTTATTATCTTCCTTATTCATGATATTTACAGCTTCAGTCAATCCGTCTGTATAAAATAAAATCTTGCTCCTCTTTTTTAAAGTAAAAGATTCATCTGTATAAAGTTTATGCTGCTGTTTTAATTCTTCATTATTTATTAATGCCAGCGGATAACCCTTTTTCATTGTCGGCAGGTATTCGATTTTATCATCATTGATCAGATAAGGCTGGTTATGCCCTGCATTTGAAAACAGAAGTTTATTGGTTTTAGAATCAAAAATACCGTAAAAAGCGGTCACAAAATTACCGCCGGTTTGATTATAGAGAATACTGTTCAGGTATTTGAGCAAAATAGAAGGTTTTTCATTCTGACTGGCGATCTGCAGAATCGCGGTTTTTATCATAGATGTGATGAACGCCGCCGACACGCCATGACCGGAAACATCGCTTAAAAAAATCCCCACATGATCGGGTTCGCGGAATACAATAAAATCAAAAAAGTCGCCGCCGATTTTATCCATTGGTTTATAAAAGCTCGCGATGTTCGGGGCCGGGCTTTTTGACGGGATTAATTTCATCTGTATTTTACGCGCTAAAGCAAGATCTGCCTCAATTACCTCATTGCGGACATGAAGCTTATTATATGTTTCCGTCAGTTCCTGGGTCCTTTCTTTTACTTTGGTTTCCAGATTTTCATTCAGCGTTTTAAGATTATTTGTCAGTGTTTCTATCCTGTTATAAGCCAGCGAAAATCTGGTCGACAGCAGAACAGATTGAGACAAAATCATGACAAAAAAACCGAAAGGCACTATTGTACCGGTATAAATAATCTGATTTGAATAGAGTATATCATTGATGGTTGTAATAAAGAAAATTATAAATCCGGCAATCAGTATGGCCGATTCGCGGAATTTTGACTTAAAACCTATAATTAACTGATAGATGATAAAGCACCCGACGAAAATTGTGATCACTTCATAAGGAAGCAGAAAGCTGTCATAAAAAGGGTTTTTAAAAAACAATATAAAAAAGCTGAAAGCAAAAGCAATGTATTTTACAATTTTCGCGATTAATTTTGAAATGTTTGTCTGATAAATCTCATGGATAAAATATAAAAAAACCGGGACGGCAAAAACATAAGAAAGAAAAGACATCTTGACATGAAGCTCCCAGTCCAGCATCGGATAAATCATAATGATAATGCGGGAGCCGTCCAGAAATGTCCTGAGGGCGATTAAAAGCGTGAATATGCTGAAATACAGCGGCGATTTATCCGTTCGTCTGAGGAAAAAGAGGACCAGATGATAAAGCCCCATAATAAAAAGACTTCCTGAAAGAAACAGCTCAAATCCTAATGTCCTGTCCCGGTCAGATTGGATCTGGCTCTGTCTGCCTATACGAACGCTGTCCCAGAACCCTCCTTTAAAATGGTTGAAGTTTGCTACCTGTAATATCAATTCGATATTCGACTGAATGGTATAGAAATAAACAACTTGAGGCAGATACTGGGCTCTATATAATTTACTATCGTCTGAAACATTTCCGTTGGAACAGGCCAATCTGCCGTTGATATAAAGTTTATAAGAAGTCGCTAAAGCGGGAATATTTAATCCGAAATAGGCATTGGTTTGTCCCGTATGAATAATGAGCTTGTATGACGCATAACCTTTGCCGTCAAGCTTTTTGCCGTTAAAAATAAGACCATTCCAGATGGAGGGAACATTCAAGTATATAATTGGCTCATGATTTGTATTTGAAATAAAATCCTGAGGAGTTAAAAGCTTGTTCCAGTAAAATTCCCATTCCCCATCCAGTCTTACTGTTCCGCTCCGGTCAAAATCCCAGGCGGAAAGGTCCATAAAACCTTTTATTACCGATGGGGATTTATCTGAGTAAATTATATTATTACAGCTGGTTATTGAGAAGGCCGAATAAATTAAAAGAAAAAATAAAAAAAATGAAATGGAATGGGCAATTTTCCGAATTGTAAGCATCAATGCTCCTCAATTATCAATTCCTGTATTTTCCCATTTCTAGTTTTCTATTAGAAACAACTATTATTGATTTTTCCTTCAACCTTTAATATTAAATATTCTCTATTCAAACAATTTAAATACGGTATAACATTATCTCTATTTATATAGTTTCATTTTCAAATAAAACTATTCTTTTCATACTTGAATTATAAAATAGGGTTATTTTAATATCAAAGTTTTTTAATAAATTTTATTTTTAATCACTGAATAATATAAAACTAATTTTTAAAAATATGTAGAATTTTAATTTTTTATTTTGAGAATTTATCAAACAATTTTTCTTGAATTACGGTCATTACTAAATTCATTTTTTTTAGACATGGCTCTAATAAATCTTTCACTTTTTTTATTGCATTTTATTTTTGATGCCTTAAGATAATTCCAGACGGGATAATTCCCCGTCAAAAAAATCATGAGGAGAATGTATGAAAGTAGCGCATATTAACCCGGGGGGAAGAGGAATAGCCAGTTATGCCCTCAATATGTACAATTATTTTACACCCAGGGGAGTTGAAACGCTCATTGTCAGTTCCCAGAAGTGGACTAAAGCTAAAATACCGGTTTATGAACCGAAATCCTGGTTTATCGGCGGCGTTCTACCCTGGCCTCTGCATCCTAAGGAAGTGGGAAAAAAATTAATAGAGTTTGCTCCGGACATTCTTCATCACCATCACCCTTGCGGAAGACTGGATTTCCATCTCGCTGAATATAAAAGGAAGTTGAATGTTCCCACGCTCGTGACGATCCATATATCGATCGACTCCAAGAAATATTTTATCGACCGGATCTTTAACACGTTTTTCCTTCTCTCCCGCAAAAATATGATGCATGCCGATTGCTATGTGGCCATCAGTAAGTTCATAAAAAAACAGATAGAAGAAATCGGCGGGCTGCCCAGGGAAAAAATTGTTCTATTATACGCCGGAGTCGATCAATCAATTTACAAACCTATAAAAAGGGAAAAGAGCGACACATTGAAAATCTGCTTTATCGGCCAGATCATGCCCGAAAAAGGCGTCGATATTTTGACGAATGTCGCCCTGCGCCTGGCCGATGAAAGAAAGATCAAACTGACCATTGTCGGGAACGGGCATCTGGAGAATATTCTCAGGAGACAGACGGCAAAAAAGCCGGAAATAGAATGGGCCGGATTTGTAGGCTCGCCCCAGAAAATCGCGGAATATTACGCGAAAGCCGATGTGGTCGTATTGCCCACCAGGTGGGAAGAGGCTTTTTCATATATTCCGATAGAAGCCATGTCCTGCGGAACGCCTGTCATCGCTTCACGGTGCGGCGGTAATACGGAAATTGTCTTTGAAGGAAAAACAGGTTATTTGTTCGATCCCGGAAACGGAAACCAGCTCTTCGACTTATTAAAAAAAGCGGACATCAATAAGCTGCATGAAATGGGCGAAACGGGCAGACAGCATGTAATTAAAAATCATACGCTGGACTCCTTCGGGAAGAAATATGAGTCTCTTTATCAAAACCTTTTGAAAGATCCCGGACATCTCAAGCAGATTGATTAGAAAGATATCGGATTTATAATGCAATAAAGCCTCTGCTGATTTTGGAAGGAGTTTCATAACGGCAGGGGTTTTTTATGGAGCGGTTTTTTTCTTGTTTTTTTTATTTTTGTAAAGTGCCTGATCCGCTTTTATCATTAATTCCTCGACCGTTTCGCCGGTATTGAAATCAAAAATAGTTGTGCCGGTGCTTATGGACAGTTCATAGGATTTCGATGAAGCGGCATTATATTCCTTTATTTTCCAGTAAAGCCGTTCTTTTATTCTTTCAAAACAATCCGGGTTAACATCCATGGCGAAGACGACAAACTCATCCCCACCCATTCGCCCGACAATATCGGTTTCCCTGAAAATGCCCAGCAGAATATTGGAAGTTTCCCTGATGGCAATGTCCCCTTCATTATGCCCGTATGTGTCATTGATCTTTTTCAATCCGTCCAGATCGGCAAACATCAGTATGCCGTCCTTCCGCATTCTTCTGACCAGATTCAGGTTTTGTTCGGCAATCTGCAGGAAACCCCTCCTGTTATACAAACCCGTCATTTCATCTCTTTCAGAAAGGACCGTCAATTTCCGGTTGGATATTTCCAATTCCTTTAAAACTCTGACCAGCTTCTTTTCCGATTTTTTCCGTTCCGTAAACAGGAGAGAGCTCCTCAGTGCGCTGCCCACCTGATAGTTCAGAAATGCGTAGATGCTCTTGTCCTTCATACCCAGTTCAAACAAGACCGTCCCCAGCAGAAATTCCCGCGAAAAGAGCGCCGAGGCCACCAGTGTATACCGCTTCCCTTCCGGAAGCAGCCTGGGAGGGACCAGATATCTGGAGGAGAACCTCTTCTTGTTTCCAGATGTATTATTGACGCTGTTCTCAAGATCATAAGCCAGAAGCAGTCTTGAATAATCCGGCATGACCCAGGGTTCGTTCCTGAAATGGACCATTTCCTTCTCATAAACCGACAAATAAAACTTTTTAATATCAAGTTTCGGCAGATAGTTATTCAAAGTGGCCGTCAATTCTTCCAGATCAAGAGCGGCGGCCAGGGCCAGCTGAAAATCCCGGAATATAATGTTATTTAAATATAACCTAAATTCCCAGAGTTCCGCGATTTCCGCTTGAAATCAGCCTTGCGCGGCACTGCTTGGCATCGGTTTATCATCCCAGTCTCGCGGCTGCTGCAATTACAAGCCTTGGCGATGCCTGAATACTCGTAAATCCACAAATTCCGCTGCTCCGGGCGCAACACACCCTTGTGGCGGCCTTCACATCATCCGGTTGGGAACTCGCTATATCTGCAGCTCACATAAGTGGCAGTAAAATTTCCGCCACCGGTCCTTATCCGCAAAATAACGGCTCAACACCAGTTTTACCTGATGGCCCTGTCTCACGATTTTCCCCGCAACCCGAATAAACCACGCCCGGAATGTTTCCGGTTCTTCCCGGTGACTTTTCCGGTCAACCAGATACCGCATCCAGATTCCAACGTTATACGCCAGCACGCTGCAGCTCCACAGAAAATCATTCACCCAGAAATCTTGCGTCAGAAGCATCCCGGCGAACATCTGCTGCTTCACGGCTTCGATCCAGTTTTCACACGTACCCCGGTCACCGTAAAATTTATGGCCCTGCCAAGGTTTCAAACGCATATTCGTACAATAGCAAAAATAGTCATAAACCGCTTTCGGGAATACCAGCCCTTCCGTTTCTATCCGGATCAGCTTTCTGACAGCTATGAACCGCCTCGCATGTTTCCATCCATGCGCCCGGTACTCAAATTCCGCCTGTTCCCAGCCGCTTCGATCCGGAACCGCTGTCCAACCCCTGTTTTCCAGAAACGCCGCGAGGTTTTTCATTTTGGCTTTGACCAGAAAAAAAGCCCCTTTCATTTCTTCGATGACATCGAAAATCCTTCCGTCGAAAAATCCGCTGTCCATCCGGAACACAAGTTTTTTCCAGCCGGTATGGAGTATTCCGTAAATGTGCCGGATAAATTCAGGCGCGTTATTCGCTGTGTAAGCGTCGCCCGGCCTGAAATAGGAGAGAATACATTCCCTTGTGCTGTTCAGGAATGCCAGAAGCGGATGATAGCTCTTCGCTCCCTTTTTATGCGGATTGTAGCCTGCCGCCGCTCCTTCCTGGCTTCCGTAAACCGTCTTGACGGTCGAATCGCAGTCCACGATTTTCGTTTTTACCCGGAACTTCGCGTGGACTTTGCGGGAAAGCTTTCCGTTCAACTCATTCATCGCGTAAGATTCTTTCATACCAACGTTTTCAATCCGCTTGATGATCGTAGAATCACTGATCGGCCCTTTCAAGCCCAGAGCTGCCCGGAACAATGGATCTTCAGTAAAATTCTCGACCTTCTTGATCCGGTTATACCCTGCCATCAGCGCGCACACGATTCCCGTAATAATTTGCTCGAACGAGAATTTCTGGTTACAATATTCCCGCGCTGGAATAAATTTTTTGAGCAACTGATTGAACCCAATCTTTTTCAAAAATACCAGCACGGGATAAATCCCGCTCACGCTGCTCAAATCCTGCGCCGTAAAACCAACTTTGATATTTTTCACCATTTGGGTGCTCCTTCTGTTGTTTTGTATCGCAATATATTATAACAGATTGGGGCCCCATTTGGTACTTTTACTTTGGGAATTTAGGTATAATTCTATTCTGCGGTTGGACTGCCGGCTTTCCATGACTCTCCGAAATCAAAATTCTGGCTTTATGGAACAATGGAGAAATGTACATGTCACCCTGAAAGAACGGACTTACCATATGTAGATTATCAATTATTATGGAAAGGATATCCTGCCAGATCCGGATATCATCTATAGAAGCGTTTTCATCATACAATATCCGGGTCAAATGCCTTAAAAATTTGTCTGACACTTCCTCATTGACTATTCCGTCTTCAAATATATCGAAAATACCCTGGAGACCGGTCATAATACCGCGGCTTTCAATTTCCCTGGCATCCAATAACTTTCCGACCTCAGCCAGGATATTATGTCTGCATTCTTCCCACAAAACAGCGGAAGAATTCTCCGGCTGTCCTGTGCTCAGGACATTAATTGTCTTAACCATTCCTATCGATTCGGAAAAACAGCCGCAGGACGACCGGATGATCAGCTTGGTCGGCAGGACGGTTTCCATGGGGACTTTCTTTCCTTCCAGCATATCTATGGCTGCCATGCCTGCCAGCCTTGCCTGCTGGTAAAGCGGCTGATGCACCGTGGTCAGCGGAGGTGAACTGAAATGCGCCAACTCGATATCATCAAAACCGGTGACGGCAACATTATCGGGAATTTTAATCTTTCTTTCTTTTAATGCTTCCATGAGGCTGAGCGCCATATCATCATTGGCCGACACAATGGCCTCGACACGGCATTTTCTTTCATCGATGAGCTGTTTGACAGCCTCGCTCCCCGACGAGGGCAGAAAATTCCCCTGAACGATCAGCCGTTCGTCCGCTTCTATGCCGTTCTCCTTTAAAACTTCCAGGTATGCCTCATAGCGGGCCGCGGCTTCTGGATTCGCGGCCGGTCCCCTGATAAACGCGATGCGTCTGAAGCCATGGACTTTAATCAAATGAGCAACAGCCTCCTTCATTCCGGATTTATTATCGATTATGATGCTCGGGATGTTATCCAGCCTGACATTGATGCTGACCAGTGGTATGGGCAAAAGCCTTTTATAGAATTTATCGAAAACATCTCTTTCCACATAATTGCACAATGTCCCAGTCGTCATGATCAACGCATCGGCGTTGTAATGATTAATGTATTCATAAATCATATTCTGCTGGTAATTATACCCGGTGGGAGAATTCAAGCCGCTGCCGTGAAATATGATCAGATTCGCGTCCCTTTCCCGTGCTATATCGACAACCCCCGGCCACAGCAGACTGATATAATTATCTCCCAGATTGGTGATCTGGAAGGCAAGCGTTTTACGCCTTTTTCCTCTTTTCAATTTTCAACCGCCCTCAAAATTTATTTTCAGTGATTTTTATATTATAGTATCAAATGAATTATTTAACAATGCCAATTTGGATTATGGCATTTCTTCAGAATCCAATAGATTTCAGGATATGATAATCGAGTAGGAGGCGGGTTCACACCCGCCGACCTCTCACACCACCGTACGTACGGTTCCGTATACGGCGGTTCCAAAATTTAATTTCTGATAATTACAAATCGTATCCAGCATTGATACAAGACCCATACTATCAAAGTATTTCTTCGGAAAGACAAGATTCATATGTTTTGCCCCGGAATTCCACCACGAGCCTCTCTGGTTGAAAGCATTTGCCACTGCTTGCTCTTCTTTTAGCCCAGCTTCAATCAGCCGCTTTCTTCTTGTCCAGGGTCTTTTCCATTGTTTCCATAGCGCACATCGTAGTTTCCTTCGAATCCATCCATATCGTCAGTAAAATCTTTTACATTCGCAATGATAAAATAATTTATCCATCCGCGAATTTTTGGGTTTAATTCTTTCCTGATGAATTCTTTCAGATTTCGTCCCTGTACTTTCCTGAACACTTCTTTCAGATTCTTCTTGAGTTTTTCTTTCGATTCCATTGCTACCCGAATCCTTGTTTTCTTCTCACTTGTAAATGAGTAACCGAGAAATTTTCTTTCCCACGGCCTTGCTGCGGCGCTTTTATCACGATTCACTTTCAGCTTCAACTTTTCCTCAACAAATCTGGATATCGAGTCCATCACTCTTTCTCCGGCTTTCCTGCTTTTAACGTATATATTGCAGTCATCAGCATACCGGCAAAAGCTATGTCCTCTTTGTTCTAATTCCTTGTCAAGGTCATCCAGTATAATATTCGCTAATAATGGAGACAGATTTCCACCTTGTGGTGTTCCCTTTTTCCTCGCCGTGATTTTATTATCCGTCATCATTCCGGCTTTGAGAAACGAGGCAATCAGTTTCAGGATTTTCTTATCCCTGACTTTTCGCTTTATCCTCGCTATTAGGATATCGTGGTCAACTTCATCGAAAAATTTCGCTAAATCCATATCTACAACCCATCGTTTCCCGGTCTCCTGATATTCTCTTGACTTCGCTATGGCTTGTTGTGCCCTTTTTCCGGGACGAAAGCCATAACTCAATTCCGAAAATCCCGGTTCGAAGATTGGACTCAGCACCTGATAAAATGCTTGCTGTATCAGTCGATCCATTACCGTCGGGATTCCCAATTGACGAACCCCGCCATTCGTTTGCGGAATTTGCACTCCTTTTACCGCCTTCGGTTTGTATCTTCCTTCCAGCAATTTGACTTTGATTTCAGCCCACCGGTTATTAACGTCATCTTTCATTCTTTCGACCGTTACTCCGTCAATTCCCGCCGAGCCTTTGCTGCTTACCACTCTGTGATAGGCTTCCAGCATGTTCTCGCGTTTGACCAGATGCTCGATTAGATTGTTTTCATCCGGTGTACTCCTTCTTTGCCTCTCTGTACGGATACACGCACTTTGACTCTTCTTCGGGATTCCGTCCCTATTTTCTGTCAAAGCCAAATGGTCTTCATTCGCTTCTGCGCAAATTACCGTATCAGGATTCATAGCGGTACTCCTACATTTTGGTTCTGCCCTTCACTTCCGGTCAAGAAGCTACTATGGCTTCTGCCGACTTCTGAAAATCCCTCTCATCACCTTTCAATGACAATAGCTAATATGTAGCGGATTTCCAGATCTCCCCGGGTAATACGCTCGTTCCTTCCCGCTTATACCTGCCGCATTTACGCCTACGTTTTCCGTGTAAGTATCGGACTTTAACGATATTGGCCGTCTTATCCAACATAAACGCCTTATTTGCGGTTTCTGTTCGTCAGGCCAGCGTTTTGCCTCCGGCTTCCTTCAGATTCCGCCTCACGGCGGACACCCTTGCCGTCTGTCCCTCACCAGTTTGTCCGGCTGCCCGGAGAAGTTCACAAACTGGTGAGGGATTCCCCTTACCGGGTGCATAGAGGACTTTAACCTCCAAGAACGTGCGCCCTGCCGGGCGCACTAAAAAAAGGCGGCCTGATCAGCCGCCTTTATATTTTTTATCGAAGTACAATCTAATTTTTCCCGTCCAGGATTTCCTGCTTCTTTTCCAGAAGATGGGCCGTGTTATTCAGGATCATTTCACAGCGGGCTTTGACTTCCGGCAAAGAGAATTCCAGGAAATACTTAAGAACATCCTTCTTTCTTTCGGAATGGCTAGCGTCGCGGAGCATCAGATAAGCTATTGTTGTGGACATGACCATTTCCACCAGCCTTCTGGAATGATAATCCTGATAGAGAGGGTCGTTTTTATCGCGGACATAGGCTATGGCTTTTTCCGTCAGGTCCTTTATCTCCCGGACCGGTTTTCTGAGATACTCAAGGCCGGAAAAATCAAATTTCTTATCATAAGTATTAAGTCTGTCCATCGCCACGCCTTTCACGATGCCGCCGATGGCCGCCACAACCTGGAGCTGTGTCGTGCCTTCATATATATTGGTGATCCTGGCGTCGCGGTAGTGCCTTTCGGCGTTGAATTCCTTCATAAACCCGGTCCCGCCGTGGATCTGAATGTTATCATAAGCCGCCTGGTTGGCCAGTTCCGTATTATAAAACTTCGCCATCGGTGTAAAGAGCGCCGCAAGCGCCGTGTATTTTTTCATCTCGTCCCGGAGCTCTTTCGCCTTTTCATCGCTATGCCCGCTCTGTTCTTCCAGGCCGTTTTTGATGTCGACGATCCGGGCCGTTTCATAGAGAAGCGTTCTTCCGGCCTCGATTTTTACCCGCATATTGACCAGAATCTCGCTCACCGGGATCATATCGCGGATGGCTTTCTTGAATTGAACGCGGTCTTTTGCGTACTGGTCGGCTTCGGCATACGCTGCTTCGGCGATACCGAGCCCCTGTGCCGCGATGGCCAGACGCGCGCCGTTCATCAGCGACATCACGTATTTGATGAGGCCCATTCTTCTTTTGCCGCAGAGTTCCGCCCGCGCGTCATTGAACTGCAGTTCGCAGGTCGGGGAACCGTGAATACCGAGCTTGTTCTCGATACGGCGGATCTTCATATTCTTATCGCGTTCATAGATAAACATCGAAAGGCCTCTGCCGTCAGTCGTGCCTTCCTCGCTCCGGGCCAATACAAGGGAAATCTGGCCGCAGCCGTTGGTAATAAAACGCTTCACGCCTTTCAGGCGCCACTGTCCTTTTTCATCCTCATAAGCCTTGAGCATCACCGCCTGCAGGTCGCTTCCGGCGTCAGGCTCAGTCAGGGCCATCGAGCCCGTCACTTCGCCCGAACAGAAGCGGGGAAGATAACGCATCCTTTGATCTTCATCGCCGAAGAGATTGATCGTATCGGCAATGTCCTGAAGCCCGAATAAATTCATCAGCGCCGCGTCTGCTCTTGATACCATCTCAGTCGCTATCGCATAAATAGTAACGGGACAGTTCAGCCCGCCGTATTTTCTCGGAAGGGTGAAGCCCATCATATCCGCTTTTTTCAGCACATCAAGGGCTTCTTCAGTACCTTTCGCGTATTGTACTTCGCCGTTCTCAAAATGAGCTCCCTCTTCATCCACCTTCGGAGCGCGGGGAGCGATGAAATCGCCGGCTATGCCGCCGATCACATCCAGTACTTTATCATAGGAATCGCGGGCGTCGTTGGTATTGACAGGGGCATAATCAAACTTGCCTTTATCTGCGAAATAGTTTTCCTTGAGTTCAATTTCCCTGTCCAGGTCCATATGCTTCATATGAAACCGGATATCGTCATTTTCTTTATAAAAATTCGGCATTTTCCGCTCCTTATTTCATTAATGATTTATAAACTTCGATAAGCTTCGGAAGCACATCGTTCAAATCGCCGACAATCCCGTAATGCGCGATCTGAAATATCGGCGCGTTGGGATCGCTGTTGATGGCGATGATGCGGTTCGATTCCTTCATGCCGGCCATATGCTGGATTTGCCCCGAAATACCGACCGCGATGTAGAGCTTCGGACGCACTGTTGTTCCCGTCTGGCCGACCTGATGATCCTTGCCGATAAAGCCCGCGTCCACGGCCGCGCGTGAACCGCCGACCTGCGCACCGATTGTATGCGCCAGGTCATGGACCATTTTAAAATTATCCTTTGAGCCGACGCCCATGCCGCCTGAAACGATAATACCGGCGGATTTCAGATCGACCGTTTTTTCGCGCTGAATTTTCTTGACGATTTCCGTGATGAACAAATCTTTTGAAAGATCAATTTTCGCTTCGATCACTTCGCCTTTCCGCGCTTTATCCGGAGAATTCATTTTCATCACGCCTTCGCGGACCGTGGCCATCTGCGGCCTGTGGTCGGGGCTGACAATCGTCGCGATGATATTGCCTCCGAAAGCGGGGCGTATTTGATAGAGAATATCCTTATAGAGAACATCTCCTTCTTTTGAAGAAGGCTTTGTGTAATCGCCGATCTGCAGGTTCGTGCAGTCCGCTGTCAGGCCCACTCTTAACTCCGAAGCGATGCGCGGCGCGATGTCCCTTCCTGTCGTTGACGCACCGTAAAGGACAATCTGCGGCTGGTGTTCCGTGACCAGGTTCACAACAATATGCGCGTACGGCAGCGTCAGATAATTCTTGAGCACAGGCATATCAACCATGTAAACCTTATCGGCGCCGTATTGGATAAGCGTGTCCGTTAATCCCTTCACATTATCCCCGATCAGAATGGCACCGGTTTTTACCTTGAGCTTGCGGGCAAGTTCGCTGCCTTTACCCAGGAGCTCCAGGCTTACTTCGGCTATTTTTCCGTTGTTCTGTTCTATATAAACCCAAACTTCATTCGTTTTCATATCTATACCTCATCAACCTAATATATGTTCTTTCATGAGTTCGCCGATCAGACTTTCCAGGCCGGGCTTTGTGTTTTCGATCTTCTTGAATTCCTGCGCGCCCAGAACAACACTTTCGATCTGCTTGACCTTTGTGGGAGAACCGGGAAGCCCGCACTGCTCGGGACTCGCGCCGATCTCTTTATGGTCCCAGAGTTTGATGACCGCATGAGAATCGCTGATTTCATTATTATTGATATATGCCTCGTCAAGATTATCCAGTTCCATCGGGGTCATCGCATGTTTATAAGCGAGGAGTTTTTTCGCCGAGGGCGGCCTGGGAGTATTGGCCTCATTTGTGATTGTCAGTAAAACGGGAAGCTTTGACCTGACAACTTCATATCCGCCTTCGATCGCCCGTTCCACTGTAATGGAATCTTTTTTAATCTCAGTTATTTTGTTGACGCATGAGAGTTGATTCATCTTCAGTTTTTCAGCTGTCTGGGGACCGACCTGGGCCGTATCCCCGTCGATAGCCTGCCTGCCGCAGAGGACCAGGTCAATCTTGCCCAGCTTTTTAACCGCAAGGGCCAGAACATAAGAAGTCGCCAGGGTATCGGCACCCGCGAACGCGCGGTCAGTTATAAGAATAACATCATCGGCACCGCGGAATAACGAATCACGCAGGACCTGGGCCGCGTTGGGCGGTCCCATTGTGATGACGGTCACTTTTGCCCCCTGGCTTTCCTTGATCTTGATCGCTTCTTCCAATGCATTCAAATCCTCAGGATTGAAAATGGCGGGGAGGGCCTGGCGGTTCACTGTCCCGTCGTCCTTCATCGCCTTTCCCGTGATATTATGCGTATCGGGCACTTGTTTTACTAAAACAGCAATGTTATAACTCACGCATATCCTCCTCTATTTATAATTATAAAAAAATATAGAGACGCTATGCGTCTCTATAATAAAAATTACATATTACACATGGCTGATTTCACGCTTTGCAGTTCCTTTTCAGTATCATCAACCAATTCCTGGATCATTTCCCTCATCGGCTGTATCTTTTCCACCAGACCGACACTCTGTCCTGCCATCAGCGAACCGTTTTCAATATCGCCGTCAACCACTCCTTTTCGGAGGCCGCCGACCCAGTAACGCTCTACTTCAAACTGGGCTTCCTCGCGTGTGATTTCGCCCTTTTCAAGTTTTTTCAAAAGCTCAAGCTGAAGCTTCCCGAAATTTTCCGTTCCCTTATTTTTTAAAGCCCGGACGGCCACAACCGGAAGTCTGGAATCATATTGAGGGGTTGATATCGCATGGCGGGCTTTAGCTTTGATAAAAACTTCCTTGAATTTAGGATGCGCCGTGCATTCCTCGCTTACCACAAAACGCGTTCCCAGCTGCACGCCGGAAGCGCCCATCAATAGCATATGCGCTATCATTTTGCCGGTGCCTATACCGCCGGCTATAAAAACCGGTACTTCAGTCGTATGAAAGAGTATCTGCTGAAGCAGGATCATTGTCGATACATAACCGATATGCCCGCCGGCCTCGCTTCCTTCCAGGATCAGGGCATCGATGCCGAACCGGATCATCTGGTCGGAAATCTGGCCGCTGGAAGCGAAGGCCATTGTTCTTTTACCTTTCGGCTTCATTCCGTCCACATCATGTTTTTTAGGGAAATTACCAGCGAATATCACTATCGGAACATTTTTACTCTGAACGATTTCATACTGTTTTTTATAATTAGGGGCTATGGTTATCATATTGACGGCAAAAGGCGTCTTTAAATTCTGTACGCATTTATCAATTTCTTTTTCAAACAGATCGGGGTCCATATTTCCGCCCGCCAGAACAGGAAAAGCGCCGTTATCGCTGACGGCTTTGGCAAGCTCAAAATTACTGATCCAGGTCATCGCTCCCGCCATAATGGGATACCTGACGCCCAGAAATTCCTGGCCTCTTTTCCAGAACTTATCAACCAATCTCATTTCGTTTCTCCGAAAAATTAATTACAAACAAAACCCGGCTTTCAGGCGCATGATTTAACTCATCCGTTTTTTTGAATCATGATTTTATAAAACAATACCGTTTTTGTCAATTTAATTCCCGGCAATTTATAACTTGAGTACAGCCATATATTTGACATATTCCACACTTTTTTCTATAATTAATATCGCCTGATTATCTAAGGGAGGAATAAATGCCTTTGCAGATTGATAAAATCCTGTCATTTCATGGCAATAAGTATGAAATAGCTAGCGCCATGTCCAAGTACGCGCGCTATCTCTCTCAGAAAAACGATGAAGACCTCGAAATACCCATTAATAGAACCCAGAAGGAAAAAGTAACCATCAGCGCCATTAATGATATATTGAACGAAAAAGTCACCTATCAGGTTGATATTCTTCCAGATGATAAACAATAAATGGCCCTACTGCAAAAACAATCCTACCGATTCATGTACAAAAGTTGCATAACTCGTTATAATATATGCACATGAATCAGAGAGAGGTCAAAATGTTCAAGCTGAATCAGAGACATATAGAACAGGATTTATATCCGGTAAGATATGAAATGAACCAGGAAATGAGAGAAAGTTTAAATGAAAGCTGGGCCGGGCTTTTTTACCAGAAAGTTTTCTCAAAAATAAATGAGCGGAAGTTTGCTCCACTATATGACCCAAAACTTGGTAGGAGTAATTTCCCGGTCAACATATTAGCCGGGCTGGAAATCATGAAAGAGCTATTCTCTCTGACCGATGAACAGTTGTTTGAGCGGTATCGATATGATTTATCGTTTCGATACGCGCTGGGATTGGAAGACATCAACGCGCAGCAGATGTCGATCAGGACGTTATACTATTTTCGTGCCGCTGTGGCGGAGAATCAGGACGGGCTTTTTGACGTTATATTTGATGAGTTTCGGGATCTTTTAATTGGAGAGGTCGGGATCAAAACCGGACTGCAGAGGACAGATTCTGTAATGATTGGGGCCAATATCAAGCGGCTGAATCGGGTTATGCTGTTTCATAAAGTGTTGTCCAATATGGCGGAAGATGTTTCCAATGCTGGATTTTCCTTAAGTGAAAGATGTAAGGATTTTCTAAAACAAAATGAGGACGGATTCAGTTATCGACTGAAAAAGGAGAATTACGAATCGAAAACGGTGGAAATTGGCGAGGAAATATTCGGGCTGATTACAGAGAACGTGTTTCACAATAAAGTCAGGAAACAAAAGAGTTTCCGGCAGGCAATGAGACTTTTGCGGGAACAATGCCGGATAGAAAAAGAAGGCAAGGTGACGCTGAAGCTGCCGCGGGAAATCAAAGCCTCATCGATGCAGTCGCCGGTGGACGAAGACGCGACCTACCGGGAGAAGCGGGGAAAACAGTATGTCGGGTATAAGGTGAACGCGGTTGAAACCTGTGACCCTCAAAATCCGATGCAGGTGATTACCAGCATAGAAACCGCATCGAATAATGCTGACGATGGGGATTTATTCCGCAGGCAACTATCTAATTTAAAAAAGGAAACGAATATTGAAACAGCGATAAGCGATGGCGGTTATAATTCTGAAGACCTTCGGAATGAGAGCGGCGAAGACGTTCAACTGGTAATGAGCGCGATACGCGGCGTCGATCTGGAAGGGATAAAAAACAAAGCGAAACTTTCTGAGTATACAGACCCAAAAACCGGCAAATATGGGATGTGTCCGGCGGGAGAAATCCCGAATAGCATTATTGAAAATGAAGATGGTTCCGTGGTATTGAATTTTGATGTAAAAAAATGTGCCGCCTGCGATAAGAAAGAAAATTGTCTGGCCTGTGTCGGCAAGAAGCAAAGTCGGCTGGTAATAGACGCCAAAAGGGAATGGATGGATGAATTTTTGGAATTGATATGTATGGATGCAGGAAAATTTCTGATGGGACTACGCCCTGCCGTAGAAGGATTGATGAGTTTATTGAAACCAAAGTATTTGAGCGGCAGGATTTTGTTCCGTGGTCTGGTAAAAGTCAAAACCCGCATGCTTTTAAGGGGAATCGGGATTAATTTCAAGAGATATCGGGGCTATTTGGCTGATAAATCGAAGGCTGCCGCCGACATGGCCTTTGATTTCTTAATCTTTTTCCTTGTGCGGTTGAAAATTTGCCGGAATATCCCCTATGCTTGTGTTTGAATTTTTTCAGCAGGGCCATAAATTATATAAAGGCGGCGTGTATTAACGCCGCTTTTTTTATCATATCAAGGCAGTTCCAAAAACCAGCTTTATTGGCGCTTCCGTAATCATAAACAAAATTATTTTCCATTATAATATATAATCAAGTGCGTCATAATTACACGTGTAGGTCATATAAGTCCATTTGTTCTTGACAAACATTTTGTGAATTATTATATTTTATTGAAATGTTATAATGGAGAGTTAATATGAACCTGAATAAAGCGACAGTCAAAGCAAGAGAAGCTCTTGAAAAATCGGGAGCGCTTGCCAATTCTCTCAATCATCAAAGCGTTGATGTCGAGCATCTTTTTCTGGCTCTTCTGGAACAGGAAGAAGGGCTTATTAAGCCGATACTGCAGAATATTGAAATCAATTTATCAAAACTGACTTCGCTTCTCAATGACAGAATACAAACAAAGCCGAAAATCTACGGCGTCGGCCAGACATTTATGTCCAGAGAGCTTAATGAGGCGCTTGAAAACGCGGCCAAGGAAGCTTCCCGCCTTCATGACGAATATATCAGCACGGAGCATCTGCTCCTGGGAATACTGGATACCAGCGACCAATCTCTCCAGGAGTTATACAGACAGGTTAATCTGAATTATGACAGTGTCCTGCTTGCAATAAAGAATCTGAGGGGCACCCAGAGGGTAACTGATGAAAGCCCCGAAGCAAAATACAATGCCCTGGCCAAGTACAGCCGGGACCTCACTGAAATGGCGCGCCAGGGGAAGCTGGATCCGGTCATCGGAAGGGATATGGAAATCCGCCGCGCCATGCAGGTCCTCTCAAGGCGAACAAAAAATAATCCCGTACTGATCGGCGAAGCTGGCGTCGGCAAAACCGCCATTGTTGAAGGGATAGCCCGCCGCATCTCTTCAGGCGACGTGCCGGAAAGCCTTAAGAATAAAAGAATCCTGACACTCGATCTGGGATTGATGATAGCCGGGACAAAATTCCGCGGTGAATTTGAGGAACGCCTCAAAGCTCTTCTTAAAGAAGTGACAGACTCAAACGGAGAGGCCATACTTTTTATTGACGAGCTTCATACGGTTGTCGGGGCTGGAAATGCCGAAGGCGCTGTTGACGCGGGAAATATGTTGAAGCCGGCCCTGGCGCGCGGCGATATCAAGATGATCGGCGCGACGACCATAGATGAATACAGGCGTTATATTGAAAAAGATAAAGCTCTGGAGAGACGTTTCCAGCCTGTTAACGTAAATGAGCCTTCTGTTGAAGACACCATCGCTATTTTAAGGGGCCTCAAAGAAAAATACGAAGCCCATCATGGCATCCGCATCGCGGATTCCGCGCTAATAGCAGCGACTAAATTTTCAGTGCGGTATATAACGGAAAGGCGCCTGCCAGATAAGGCTATCGATCTGGTTGATGAAGCGGGTTCAAAAATACGGCTTGAGATTGAAAGCCAGCCGCAGCAGCTGGATGACCTGGACAGGAAAGTTATGCGTTTGACTATAGAAAAGCAGGCTCTATCCAAGGAAAATGATAAAGAGAGCAAGGAAAGGCTTGGCCATCTTGATGAAGAATTATCCGAACTGCAGGAAAAGTCAAAGACCCTTAAAGCAAGATGGGACAATGAAAAAAGCATTATCAGGCGTATTAAGGAAATCACACAGGAAATAGACCGCCTGCATCAGGAAGAGGAGCAGATGGAAAGAAGCGGTAATTTGAATAAAGTCGCGGAGATCCGTTACGGCCTGATCCCCAATAATGAAAAAGAACTGAAAGAACTGCAGACCAAGCTTCGGGATAAACAGGGCAATACTCCGCTTCTCAGGGAAGAAATAACGGAAGAGGATATAGCAAGGACTGTTTCAGATTGGACCGGCATACCTGTGGCAAGAATGCTCGAGTCGGAAAAACAAAAGCTCATACACCTGGAGGAAGTCCTTAAAAAACGCGTGGTCGGCCAGGAAAAAGCCATCACTTCCGTGTCAAATGCCGTACGGCGCTCAAGGGCCGGCGTTCAGGAAGAAAACAGGCCTATCGGCAGTTTTATGTTCCTCGGCCCGACAGGCGTGGGGAAAACAGAGCTTTCAAAGGCATTGGCCGAATTTCTTTTTGATACGGAAAAAGCCCTCGTGCGGATGGATATGAGCGAATATATGGAGAAATTCAGCGTACAGAGGCTTATCGGAGCTCCTCCCGGATATGTCGGTTATGAAGAGGGCGGCCAGCTGACCGAAATTGTCAGAAGAAGGCCGTATACAGTCATCCTTTTTGATGAAATAGAAAAAGCTCATCCGGATGTCTTTAATATCCTCCTGCAGATTATGGATGACGGCCGGCTGACCGACGGGCAGGGACGCACAGTCAATTTCACAAATACGATCATCATCATGACATCAAACATCGGCTCCAACGAACTGAAAATAAAAGGTTTCACAGATGAAAGGAATAAAAGCGGCGAAAATAAGGTTGAGGAAAAAGTAATGGGACTTTTAAAGTCCCAGTTCCGGCCTGAATTTCTCAATAGAATTGACGAGATCATAACTTTTAACAGCCTTTCTGAAACCGATATCCTTCAGATTGTAGATATTCAGCTATCCTATGTCCAGAAAAGAATCGAAGCGGGTAAAATGAAATTTTCCATCACTCCCGCTGCCAAAAAACTTCTCGCGGAGCTTGGTTATGATGAGAATTTCGGGGCCCGTCCGCTAAAAAGAGCCATTCAAAAGAAAATCCTTGATAAGCTGTCTCTTGAAATATTATCAGGGAAATATTCTGAAGGAAGCATAATCAAAGCGAGTGAAAAGAATGGGCAGATAGTATTAGAATAATAAAAACAAAAAGGCGGCAACATGAATTACCGCCTTTTTTTATAATTATTATGCTATTTATTTGTAGCGGGAGGCAGTGTCAGAATTTGGTTGTTCTGCTGCTGCAGTGAAATTCCTTCCTGCTGAAGGAGATCATTATTTCTTAGTACTTTGAAGTTTTCTTTCATCTGAGCTACAAAACCCTGCACCCATAACTGCATCTTTTGCTGAGACAATTCCTGCGTCGCATACTGTTTAATCTGGTCCGTTTTTAATCCCATTCTGTCGAACTGCGCTTTATTTTTCAAATAATAGTCATCAATCTCAATTTTTGAAGGATAAAAAGCGCTTTTATCAGCCGGCAGGTTCTTTGAAATGTAAATTTGATATACTGCCTGTCTGATAGCGGTTTTTAAGAGAAGCTGACCTTCTTTTGATTTAGCCAGACCTTCATTCAGCGCCTTGATGGTTATGATATACTGGCTGAGAAGGTTATCAAAATACAGCTTCTTTGTATCAGGCGGCAAATTTGCCCTCTGAGCCTCAGGAATCTGATTCAGGAAATACTTAAATCCTTCTTCATATTCTGATTTTGTAATAACATAATCGTCAATTTTTATAAGCCAATCAGAGCCTGATTTCGGAGGGTAAAGACTGACACTGTCAGCGCCGGTTGAGCCGCCTTTAAGAATAAAAACCAGCCCTCCTCCTATCACAATACCGACGATAAACGAGATTACTAAAAACATCCATAGATTTAATTTCTTTTCATCCATTTTCTTACTCCATATTTAAAAATATCAAATACTTTAGCATTTATTTATCAAAAAATCAAGTTTTTTGTCTATTTTACGATATTATTGTATAATACATCCTTGGATAATTAGAAGGAGCCCCGAATGCGTAAATTGTTCTGCTTTTTCCTTATTACTTTCTTATTACTTACATTTCTTATAACCCCTTTTTTCAGTGAAAGCCGTAAATATTCATATGATTATTCAAATCCTCAATCCATTGTCAATTCCGCCTGTTTGATGCTCATGTATGCCGATTATCCGGAAATGCTGAATTTAACGGAAATGATGGAGAAGAAAAGGACATTAGCTACAATAGAAGAAACAACAAATGCCAAAATCAAGGAATTACTGATAAAAGAATCTGAAAAAATCATCAAATTCGAAATAATCGGAACTGAAGATTTTACAAACAATAGTACCAATCAGCTTATGGTAATAACAGTTAAATGGGCTATGAAGATTGATCCTTCCCGTTATGTTGAGAATAATCCGCGTAAAGCTATTGACCTCAAGGAATCTAAATCAGAATCTGTGATATATACAGATTATCTGCTGAAAAAATTTGAAGACAAATGGAAAATCATATCCAAGAAATCAAAGTAAATTTAATTAGTGCTTGAATGGAAATTCAAAATTTACTACAGAGACCATACTTCGATAAACTCAGTATAAACGCCGAACACTGAGGTTTTATTAAATTAAAGTGGAAAATTATTTAATAAATTATTTGAAGAATTATCGTAAAATTGTATTATTAAATAATTAAAAGTTCATAATATAAAACTCCGTGTTCTCACAGACTGTGTGAAAAAGGCGGTGTAAGACAATAAAGGCGGAGAAAAATCCTCAAATTTATTTTAATAAGGTATAATATGTAATCAAATTTGAGGTGTGTAAGATGAACCATATAACAGGAGAGCCAAGAGACCAGATAGTACTTTACGCGGAAACTATTGATGGTTTGATAGAAGAGAAGAACCCTGTAAGAATTATAGACGCATATGTGAGCAGACTAAACATCAGGAGGTTGGGATTCAAAATTAAAGAGGCGAAAAAAGGGCGTCCATCCTACACAGCGGATGTATTGTTGAAAATATATATTTACGGATATTTGAACAAAGTCAGGACCACGAGGAAATTAGAAAACGAATGTAAAAGGAATACGGAACTGATATGGCTGACCTGCCGCTTAGCGCCTGATTTTAAGACCATAGCGGATTTCAGAAGGGATAATATTAAGGGCATAAAAAACATTTTCAAAGAGTTTTTGAAAGTATGCCGCAAATTAGAACTGCTGACATTTAAATTAACAGCGACAGATGGAACGAAAATAAGTGGGCAAAACAGTCTGGGTAATATTTATAGGCGGGAAAGCATTGAAGGAGTTGAGAAAAAGATTAATGAAAAAATAGACAAATATCTTTTGGAATTGGATAAAAATGATAAATCGGAAGAAAACGAGTTTGAGTTTTTATCCAGCAACATTGAAAAAAAGCTGGACAGCCTCAAGACAAGAAAAGAAAAAGTAGAAGCGATAAAAAAAATGTTTGAGGCCGATCCGGAACTTGAAATCGTTTACGGGAATGATCCCGACGGCAGAATTGGGAAAGATAAAGGGAAAACGGATGTTTTGTACAACGCGCAGATAGCAGTGGACGAAAAGAATAAATTGATTGTCGCGGTGGATGTAACCAATGAAAGTAATGATGTTCATCAAGCGGGAAATATGGTTAATAAAGTTGAAGAAATAAAGAAAGAACTTGAAGCCGAACCGGGATTAAAAACCATACATGTCCTGGATGCCGGATATTATTGCGAAAGTGAGATATTACCGCTTACAGACGGGGGTCATGAAATCTATATTCCAAGCCCGCGCGATGAAAAAGAAAAAAAGTCCAGGTACAAAGAGCAGCAGAAAGAAAGTATCCCGGCAAAAGGATATCTGGCAGAAGATTTCAAGATTGATAAAGAGAAGAACCAGTTGATTTGTCCGCAAGGATTACGATTAAATAATCAAAGTGTATATCAGGATAAAAACACGGGGATTACTGTAGCGGAATTCAAGTGCAGGAACGAGAATTGTGAGAAGAAGCATTTATGCACAAAAAGCAAAGAAGGCAGGACGGTAAAGTTATCGGTGCGAAAGGAAGATATGGATAAATTCGATGAGAAGGTCCGAAGTGAATTGGGGCAAAAGATTGTTGCAATCAGAAAAGAGTTGGCAGAACATCCATTTGGAACAATAAAAGGAAATTTTGGTTATAATAATTTCTTGCTGAAGGGGATTGATAAAGTAAAAAGCGAGTTTAATTTCACGGCATTTATCTATAATTTTAAAAGAGTTCTGAATATTGCTGGTTTTGATAAGTTATTAGCCGCAATATAGTCTGAATTTCAATGATTATCAGTAATTTTTTATTCAGGCTCTTCTTTAAAGTAAGCAGGAACCTTTAGATGGCTGATCTTATAAATGTATTCTCTTTTTTCACACAGTCTGTCAGTGCGCTCTGTGGTGAAAAAAACAATTAATAATCTTCAACATGAATATTTAATAATAATTACTTGTTTAATATCAAATTAACTTATTTTAGCTCAGACACTAATTAATAATATCGAATTATTTAAGGAAGCCATTTATGCCTCAATTTTATTCATTAATAATTGGATTTACAAAAAGAACCTCATATTCGCTGGCCAAAGCGCTGCTGGAAAAGGGTGAAAATATCATTATATCCGATACCGCTTTTGATGAAGAAAAAAAGTCACTGCTTAAAGACCTGAAAATTAAAGGAACTTTAATTGACCTCCTGGGAAATCAAAGCCCCGGGATTCTCGATCAATATCCCGTGAATTTAGTTCTGCCGAGCCCGGGAGTGCCCTTATCCATACCTCTGATAAAAGAAGCAAAAAAAAGAGGCATACCAGTCCTGGGAGATATAGAATTATTTTACGAATCTTATCCGCATAACACTTATATCGGGATAACAGGGACTGACGGAAAAACAACCACCACAACTCTGACGCATGAAATGATAAAAAAGGAAAAAAACGCATTAATCGGAGGAAATGTTGGAATTCCGATATTTGAATATTATCAAACAATCAAAAATGATTCCATCCTGGTATTGGAACTGTCCAGCTTCCAGCTGGAAGCCATCCGGGAATTCCGGCCGAAAATAGCCGCTCTCCTGAATATAGCCGAGGACCATCTCGACCGTTATGATTCTCTCAAGTCCTATATAAAAGCGAAAAAGAATATTTTTATGAATCAGAATAAGGATGATTTTGCCGTACTCAACCTCGATTCTCCTTTCTATAAAACAATAAAAAAGGGATTAAAATCAAACATTCTGACTTTCAGCATCAGCAGCGCAAAAGCGGATATCTATTTTAAGAATAAATGTATCTATCTGCATGGAAATAAATTTATAGACCGGGATGATATAAAGCTGAAAGGCATCCATAATGTGGAAAACGCCATGGCTTCAATATTGACGGCTTCTTATTCCGGAGTTTCAGACAGCGCTATAATCACAACACTCAGGGAATTTTCCGGCCTGGAACACCGCCTTGAATTTGTCCGGGAATTGTCCGGTGTGGAATTTTATAACGATTCCAAATCCACGACAGTCAATGCGCTGGAAAAGGCTTTGCTGAGTTTTGACAGGCCTGTTATCCTCATCGCCGGAGGCCGGGACAAAGGGCTTGACTTTACAAAAATACGGAAACTCGCGCATCAGAAATTAAAAGAGCTTGTTCTCATCGGGGAAGCATCGGAAAAAATAAAAAAAGAGCTGGATTTTGAGCCTTGTTATGAAGCCCGCGATTTGTCCGACGCTGTACACCATTCAATCAAAGCTTCCCGGGCAGGTGATATCATAATAGTTTCACCAGGCTGCGCCAGTTTTGATATGTTTAAAAATTATGAAGAGAGGGGAAAGAAGTTTAAAGAAATTGTAATGTCACTATAAGACAGTCATCAGTTAAAAGCCTTCAGCATCATCTAAGACTGATTGTAACTTTAATGTCGTTTATTTTTATTCAATTAAAATAATGATTTAGATGTGAACTTTCTTTAAGCCGGCTATTCCTTTATTACTTCGATTTGCTTTCTGATGTTTTTGAACCTTCTATCAACACTGCCCAATGCTTCGGCCACTTTTTTCCGCAGATAATAGAGACCGCCGGCGTATTTAACCAGCACTCCATTATACATTATCTTGGTCCTGTCTGAAATATAATCGACAACACCGACTATATCCACTCTGGACCAATCATTACAGGCCACAAGTTCCGGCAATTTAGTTAATGTAGTAGAAGTTATACTTTCATTTTTAACAGCATCAATATACATTTTAGCGATAGAACTGTGATCCATAATGCCTCCGCTTTTATATAAAACCCAGGGTACCGTAAGAAACCTTTTTGGTCCCTTATTAAAAAGTGGAATTCTTACCTATACTTCCAGTTTCCCTGCGGACAATACAAAAGTACTGAAGGAGAGAGGCAATTCCATATAGAGTTCGGAATTCCAAAGAATGGATATAGAACCCAAAAATATCCTATTCTACACGAGTACCCCAGGCATTATTCTATATTTTAATAAAACTTAAAAATAAAACCCAATGGACCGGAGTGACAATGGCATTAATTAATGAACCAGGCACCGTATTAGGAATTAATTTAAAATAATCCAGATAAAGTACAATGAATCCTGAAATCAGCCAGCCCTGAATAACACCGACCAGAAAACCAAGAAAATAATTCAATACATTCTGATTCGTGTCCGCCGCCGGTTTCTTTAAAACGCTTCTAAACACAAGATAAAAAATAACCGTGCCGATAAAGCCTATGATTAAAGAAATCAAAAGAGAGGATTGCGGTTTCTGCATCAGCTCCGCTATCTTAACAATGATACCGGACAGAAGCATGGGCAGTGCTATGCGCAATAAAGAATTCAACGCGGGAAAGAAACCCGCTCTTGTCGACATATAAGCGCAGATCCCGATAATTATTATAAATATTATCAGAAATATAATATAAGAAACGCTCATCATTTCCTCCTTATTTACTTACTATAGTAATAATAAAATTATTAAGGCAAAATGTCAAGCGGCCGTATTGACTAATTTAAATCAAGCCCTTATAATTGGTCAAATTTTATTAAAAAGACAAATCTATTATGAATAACAAATTGAAAAAGAAAGCGCTTGGTATTTTAGGGCCGACTGCCGCCGGTAAAACTCAAACCGCGGTCTCTCTGGCCCAGCTTTTCAGCGGCGAAGTTGTTTCCTGCGATTCGGTCCAGATCTATAAACGCCTTAACATCGGGTCCGCCAAGCCGGCGCCGGAAGAAATAAAAAACATTCCCTATCATCTCATAGATATATTCGACCCGGATTTTCAGATTGACGCCGGAATATATAAAAAAATGGCGGAAGAAGCTATTTTAAATATCATTGATTCCGGAAAGCTGCCAATTATTACGGGCGGAACCGGAATGTACTTTAACTCCCTTTACTATGGTTTTTTTGAAGGCCCGGGCCGGGATAATGAGTTCCGGAAAGAACTGGAAAAAAGAGCTTCTTTAGAAGGGCTAGGATCACTTTATGCGGAAATGAAAAAAAATGACGCGGAATACTCGGTAAAAGTCCAGCCGAATGACAAAAGGCGGATCATCCGAGCGCTGGAAGTTTATCATAAAACAGGCATTCCCTTCTCAAAAATCCGCAGTTGCAATCAGAAACTTGATCTGGAATGGTTCATCATCGGTCTGGAATGTGATAGAAAAATCCTCTATGAAAAAATCGAGGAACGGGTCGATCAAATGGTCCAAAGCGGACTTGTTGAGGAGACAGAAGGCATTATTAAGGACTTCGGCGCCGGCGCTTTCGCTCTTGGATGCATCGGCTACCGTCATGCCTTGAATTATATTGAAGGTAAATGGAACTTTGAACAGTTTGTTTATAATTTAAAACTGGACACCCGGCATTATGCCAAGCGCCAGATGACATGGTTTAAGAAGATCAAAGAAATCCATTGGCACCGAATAGAAGATTGGGAAGAAATCGTAAAGGCTGTTAAATTATTCTTGTCTGAATAAAATCATTAAGGAAATTTTATGAATATTGTTTTATGCCTTTCCAGACCTCTTGATTTGTCTCCTATCTATAAAAGTCCTGTTCCGCTGGAGCTTCTTAATACCGGCAATTCATCCCTCTATGACAGTAATTATTCTCTCTGGCGCAAATTTTTTCCAGACGCTTCTTTTTATGTAATCGACTGCGGGCCCAGGCCGGTTTTTTCTGAACTGTCAGGCAATGCTGATAGTCTGAATATTCCCTCAGCCAGTCTTTTTTCGAAAACCTTCCTGTTTTCAACATTTTCGGGAGCTTTTTCATTATCTCCGGTAACCCTCTTCGTTCCTGCAAATCTTCAATCTAAAATTCTGGATAAGCTCTGTTTAAAGATCCGTAAAGTTTTAAAAAACCCGGTTTCTTCAGACTCTTTTACATTCTTTTCATCCAGAGAGGGTAATCATTCTCATTCAATAGAGAAAGGGGACCAGCTCTTTCTGGAAAAAGAATTTGAGCTTTATTCCATTAAAAAATTCACACCCCTGACTACAACACTCCTCTGGAAGGAAAAGCACCCGGATGCGAAAGAGAGCCCGTATTTGTCCGGCAATTCCGTTTTTCTCATGAACACATTCCGTTTTAAAGATTTCCTTTCCTCTGCGGATGAAGAGCTTTATGAACTTTTCCATCTTATCGAAAACAGCTGGAAAGACCGCTCATCCCTCCAAAACATCCTGGCTGATGCTGTTCAGCTTCTGGATTCATTTTCTTTTGAGGAAATGATCGTAAAAATGGAAGACAGATTTGTAACTCCTTTTGAAGGCGGTTTTGAGGAAATCAATACATTTTCAAGACTTCTAAAGACACTGCCCCGCAATGATCATGGAAATTTTATTTCCGGCAGCGCGGAAGTGTCTGATGTAACCGATTCCCTTATTCTGAATTACAGCAACAAAAGAATAGTTTTAAACCGCCTGAAGAATATACTGGCGCTTTCTTCGAATAATGGAACAAGAATAGAAAGCTTATAATTTTATCCGGGATTTAACAACGGCGCCGGGCGCGATCTCCAGCGTATCCATATATTCCACCTGGTCGATCTCGCATTTATCGCCGATGATGATTTTATTTCCGCGGACGGTTTTCGCAACCGTATACTCCAATGTAATATTCGTTCCTTCAATCTGCTCCGTTACCAGCCGGTCTTTCCTGCCGAATAGTGAAAGAAACAGGCTGAAATCCATAAACTTTCCATGTTTTATCACGATCTCTTCGCCGCCTATTTCACGGGCATAACAGTTCCAGCCGAATTTAATATCGATATTATTTGCGTTGAGAAGCCCGTTGACTTTAAAACCGCCTCTGGAACGGAACTCTTCCGCTTCGAGCCCTTCCCCGCTTGAAATAAAGCCGCTGGAATCAATTAATTGGGCTTTGATCCCTCC
The DNA here is from genome assembly GCA_963835575.1 of uncultured Spirochaetota bacterium. Lineage (GTDB taxonomy): Bacteria > Spirochaetota > Brevinematia > Brevinematales > JAOACQ01 > CAVYGN01. Next base: position 1,756,353 of record CAWIGG010000002.1, read on the forward strand.
CCCGACTTTAAAGCTGCCGTTCACTGTCATTTCCCCGGCTTTAAGATTTCCGTCAATCGTCAACGCTCCGCTGTCCCTGATCACTTTACTTTCAACATTCCCTGTAATTGTTGCTGTCCCGCTCACTTTCATTTTCTGTAAATCAGCGTTTCCTTTGATTTTACCCATTCCGGAAATACTCAAAGTTTCGGCTTTAATATCACCGTTAATGTCCCCCATACCCGAAATGCTGATATCCCGGTATGTTCCTCCGGCGAACTTGCCGAACCCCGAGATTTTAATATCAGAAATATTCTCCATAATTATTCCTCCTTGGAGTTTCTATATCATTTAACAGTCAGCCCATTATTTGATCTTCTCTTTTAAATTCATATTAAGTTCCTTTGAAATTTCATCCAGATCATATACCTTCAATTCCTGTGTATTTTTGTCATAAAACAGCCTGGCGTCCTGTTTCGCCATCAAATAATAATTTTCCGTATTCTTTTTACAGACGATGAACCGGTAAGCAGTATCTTTTAAAACCGGCAGCCAGTTATCCATGCTGTCTATGATTTCCATCATTTTATCCCCTGAAAACCCCAGGTCGCTTTTCAATTTCCCCAGGAGGGAAATAAAGATCAATTCAATAAAATTAAATCGGTCTTTTTGAAGAGCCTTTTCAAATAACGCCAGAATTTCCGGGTCCAGGCCTGCCGCCTCATTCAGGTCGCCGGCATTAAAAGTCAGTTTAGTCAACTCAGGCGAGATCATATTAGCCAGCTCTTCCAGGGAATAGCGGTCTTTCAATTCAAGAATACCGGAAATTCTATTGAGTATTTTTTTCCTCGGAAAAAAGGTTTCCTGTCCTGTGAAAGAAGCTTTTTTAATAAACCAAGCTTCCGGCAGAAGATTTTCCCGCTTCCAGCGGTAGAGCTGGCCGTAGGATATTTTTGTCAATTGCAGTAAATCCTTTTTTGAAATCAGATCATTTTCTTCCATGTATATCCCCTAACATAACATTTGTTCTGCAAATTTAATCACATTAACGCAACAATGTTTTGTTACGTTAATAATATAACATAACATTGTTACGTTGTCAAGATTTTTAAAATAATTTTTTATAATGCATCATTTTTATAGAAAATTAAGTTTATAAATTAACTAATAGCTTTGAAATTTTTATTTTGTCGGGTTTGATCTTTAGCGGGCGTTAAAAGCAGATGTTTAACACTGCCAGTATTTGACAGTGATCAATATTATGATTTATTATAAACATTATCAGGAGGATATATTTATGAAAACATCCACACCGAAATTTTCCAATTTTCTGAGAATTTTTGAAATACTGTCTGAGACCAGATGGACAAAAGCTTTTGAAATCGCCATGGAATTGGATGTCTCAGAAAGGACTATCTGGCGGTATATCGCACAGATCAATGATGGATTCCCTGATTACCCTGTTATTGAAAGTTCGAAAGAGGGATATCGGCTGGTTAAAAACGATTTTTTAACTTTTCTCAGGAAACGGGAAGATGATTCCTTTGCATTAGAAGCCGTACTTAGTCAATCACCGCTTGGCACGATTATTTCCAGAAAATCAGGGGGACAGGAAGTATTTTTATCCAAGCTGGCCGGCCGGCTGGAATTGAAAACCAGTATTCCGGCTGATAAACTTCGCCCGATATTTAATGCGCTCATGAAGTCAAGGTGCCTGATAACGCAATACCATAAGAACAAAGAAATTAATTCTATAGAATTCGTTCCATTACGTCTGGTTATGGAACACAATATTCCCTATCTTAATATACTGGATTTAGATGACGTAATAATTAAACTCATTGCCATCGACAAAATGGAAGAAATCCGGATTTCCGAAAAGATCGTCGATCCGAAAGAAATTGAAAAACACCGGCTTTTCCTGCAAAGCGCCTGGGGAATAATGATAACAGAAAATATTCATAACGTCAGGTTTCAGGTGATCAGTGATATTTTACCCTATTTCAAAAATACGTCTATTCATTCTTCTCAAAAGTTTATTACAGTTGATAACCCGTTTTCGGTGATCAGTGTGGATGTACATAATCTGAGAGAATTTGTCCGTTTTACGCTCCGTTTCGGAAGAGCGATAAAGATCATTGATCCAGAGGAAGCGATAGAGGAAGTACATGAATTTCTGGAAGATATGCTGAATTATTATAAAAAATAAATTCCACTTAAATTATTATCCCTGACTAAATATGACAGGATGATAAAGTACCATTTCATATCAGATAATTTTAAAGAATTAAAATACAGATTTGTATTTTAATGGACTATAAAATAATTTAAGAAAATAAGGAGTAAATTTATGAAGAACATCAACAAATATTCCTTACTGTTAATTCTCACTTTTATACCAATGATTGTATTCGCACAGCAGAAAAGTAGAAATTACTTAGACTATCCTATTGAATATACCCAGATATCAGGTGTTTTTAAAGGAAAACCGACACCAAGAATGTTATTCTATACACCAGGCAACCTTGTTAATATTACAAATGAAAATGGTATAACTTTAATCTGCAGAATAGATAAAAAGACAAGAAAAAACAACGGTGAAACTTATTATCTCTCATTAAATCAGGGTAAAAAGAAAATATTGTTATTTCAAATATCACTTCAAATAAATGATGATGAAGAATGCAGCTACATGACCTATTTTAAAGTAAAAAATGTTGAATCCGGTTTAATTTCAGAGTTTAGTTATGACGCTGATGATACAGTGACATCTTTTGGCCGCATAATGGGCGGATTCTCTGGAACAGCTCAATATATGTTTAATATTGATCAATTGAATAAAAGTTTTGAGGATAAAAGTGATTCGAATACAACAAACAAATCTTTATCGGAATAGCTATTTTAAGTAGTACAAATATATTTGTACTTAATTATGTCTAGATCTATAATGGGATTACTTCCTATTGGGAGATGGAGGTTTTAGAATGAGCCATATTAAAATTCTACCTTGGAAAGGTAAAGATTATGACACTTCTTCATTTGGCAAAAAAATCCTAATAGTTGGTGAGTCCCATTACAATGGTGAAAATCAATTACTACGAGATGATGAAATTCGAAATTTTACTATCAATACAATAGGAGAGATTAGTAATAGCGTTTGGACTCATGCTTACTTCACAAAAATTGCCGCTTCCTTTATTGGAAATAATCCTGATCAAGATATGAAAAAGAAATTTTGGAATTCGATATCATTTTGTAATTTTGTTCAGGTTATATTTTCAGGACCTAGAATCCAACCTTCAGAGGATGAATACAATAATTCGTTATCTGCTTTTTCCGAAATACTGACTGACTTAAAACCACAACTGTTAGTTATCTTGAGTTATGGAACTTGGAATCATATACAAAATATTACTGAAATTAAAATATCTAAGAAAGAAAAGGTTTTTATAGAAGGAAAATATGTTGAACCGTTTTCAATAAAGTTTGAAAATTTAACTTGTCTTGTTCTAGTATTGCCACATCCATCAACGAAGGAATGGGGCTCTGTATCCTGGTATTCATTTATTAAAAAGCTGATTGAAATGGCTTAATTAAAATAAAAAGGGACGCCAATATGGTTCAAACATTCCTTAGCACTGTTATTAATAACGATATCGAATACATAAAACATTACCAGGTTGATGTCAACGTTTCTGATGAAGACGGAATAACGGCTTTAATATTTGCGATAAGGGATGAGAATGTTTTTTTGGAATGGCCGTGTCGTCCTACCGTGGAAATGGTCATATTTTGATACTAACTAACTCTTAAAAAAGAAAAATAACAAATTATTATATTATAGAAGGTGCAAATATGAAAGATGCTTTAAAAAATCTATATAGCGAATTGTTGATTCACATTAAAGAAAATAAAGATAATTTTCCAGAGTCAAACCTCTGTGTCTTCACTCCTGCAAAGGGTGTGGAATATAATAATGATTTATTATTTATAGGAAGAGCAGTAAATGGTTGGGGCAACTATATTGAAAAGGATAAAAATGAATTCTTTATAAATAAATTTAATGATGTCTGTAAAAGTTATGATGATGAAAACTTGAATTGGATTATAGAAAAGTGGGGAGCTTCAATAGGATACAATACAAAAAAATCAGCTTTTTGGCGATTAATAAAAACCATCTCTGATGAATTTTATAAAGATGATATTAATTCAGTAAACAAAGTATCATGGAATAATTTATATAAGATTTCTAATGACAAGGGCGGAAATCCATCTTCATCATTAATGAATATTCAATTTGAACTATGTAGAAAGATTTTAAAGCTTGAAATTGAAACATTTAATCCAAAATTCACGATTTTTTTAACAGGACTTGGCTGGGCTGGAGATTTTATACAACAAGATGATTTTACTGGTTTAGAAACAGATGGCTTAACGTTTGTTGAATTCATTGGTTTGAATAAAAAAGACAAGAATGTGTTTATAGTAAGTAAACATCCACAAGGAAAACCAGAAAAAAAACATGCGGAAGAAATAATCAAAGTAATGAAGGATGCCGCAGAAAACAGTCAGTCAAAAACAAAAATATTATAAAATAAAAAACGTCATCTGTGGCTTTTATTAAATATTTATTCGAAAAACAGCAATAAGAAAAGGATGTCAAAATGATTCAAACATTTCTAAGCGCCGTTACAAATAACAATATCGAATTCATAAGGCATTACCAGGGTGATGTCAATGTTTCTGATGAACAAGGATTGACGGCTTTAATGGTTGCGATAAGGTATGGTCATTCCGGAATTAAGAAAGTTTTGATTGAGGAAGGCGCTAATGTCAATATGAAGGATAAAGACGGCTGGACAGCCCTGTTTTATTCAGCCATTAAAGAACATTCTGACGATATAAAGATATTAATTGAGGCCGGGGCAGTAATCAACTCTGTTGATAAATACGGACAGACAGCATTAATGCTGGCGGCAAGTGATGGTTATACCGAAACTCTAAAGACTTTGATTGGTTCCGGCGCAGATGTTCATGCGGTTTCAAAACAGGGCTATACAGCTTTATCGCTGGCGGCATTTTGGGGGAAAACTGAAAACGTTAAAGTCTTGATAGAGGCTGGGGCTAAAAGCGAAGAAGATAAAAGTGGTTTTACGGCATTGATGTTAGCTTCTGCTATAGGCAATATCGAGTCCATCAAAAGACTGATTGCTGAAAAGGCGGATGTCAATGCGGCAGATTCGCATAATTGGACAGCTTTGAGATATGCGACAGCTAACTGTCAAACAGAGAGTATTAAGGCATTGATCGAAGCTGGCGCCGATGTTAATGTTAAGGATAAAAACGGCGATTCACTTTTATCTATTGCTTATAAAACAAAATATGTCGCTATCATCAATATTTTGAAAAAGGCAGGAGCGAAATAGTCTTGTATGAATAAAACATTTACAGCCATTGATTTTGAAACAGCTAATTATGAACGCTCCAGTATTTGTCAGGTCGGTCTTGTCAGGGTAGAGAATGGTATAGTGGTTCATAAGATAAATAAGCTAGTCAGACCTCAGCCAAATTATTATCTTGAATGGTTTACAAATGATGTACATGGCATATCAACTGAAGATACTGATGATGCACCTGTTTTTTCAGATATTTGGGAAGAAATTTTTTCGTATATAGAAGGACAGGATGTCGTTGCTCATAATGGTTTTGCCTTTGATTTTGTTTGCTTATCAAAAACATTAGAATACTATAATATTCCAGTGCCAGAATACAAAAAACATTGTACATATAAAATCTTCGGAGAAAATCTCGAAGTTCTATGTGATAGGTATAATATACAACTTAATCATCATAATGCATTGTCTGATGCTGAGGCATGCGCCGTTCTGTTTCTAAAACATTTAAAAAATGAATTTAGGAATAAGCAATGATACAAATTGATTTATGTAAGGACGGTTATTTATACATCATTTATGCAAGAAATGCAAAAATCGGAATATTTGACGCTCAAAGTAAAGGATTCAGGATTAGTCGATTTAAGTTCGATAGAAATTACAAATTCGTTGAATATCATTGGGATAAAAGCTGGGATTCAGGTTGGGATACAGAGTCGAAAGGGACAGTCAGGCCCTATAAAGAATTGTTTAGACCCAGGAAATTGAATTCCGAAGTGGAATTCCTGGAATTCATGAATGATTACAATAATAAAAATGAAGAAGAAATATTAAATGTATTAAAGGAATTTATTAAGGATGATAATGGACTGGATATCGATAGCCGCATGTTATATCTGGATTGTTTGAAGGAAAGGGGAAAGTGATGCTATATAATATTTCAAGCGACTCTTCAGTAGAACTTGAACTTAATACTGAATTTCGAAATGGGGAAATTTATGATTTTTGAGAATATAAGTATAGAAAAGCAATTTATCAATGGGTTGCTGCATAATCAGGATATTTTTCCAATTATCATAAATCGTCTAAAGGAAAATGATTTTTTTGACAAGGATTGCGGCCTTGCATATAAATTAATGCGGGAAGATTATTGCACAAAACGAAAAATTGACCTGTCAAAATTATTGTCTGTTATGGAAGCCCCATCTTATTATTGGCTGTTTTATGATTATGCGGTTAATGAACAATACAATTATATCAGCAAAAATGAACTGCTGGTAATGACCAATCAAATTTTAGAAATGTCGAGTAATAGGCAAATAAGAGAAAATATAAATATATTAAACCGGAAAGATAGCTTTGAAGCAATCTCAAGGCATGTGTTAATTCAATGGCTGGACAAACAGATGATGATTTTAAATAAAAATTGTCATCTTCCTGAAATTACAAGTATTAACCAGCTATTCAGTCCTAATTTTAAAGATACAACCAATTACCATACCGGTTACCAAAATTTTGACAACATGTCGGGAGGAATCCATAATGGCGAACTCTGGGTTATATGCGGCGATAGATGTATTGGTAAAACTGCTTTTATAATCCCCCCTATATTTGAATTCGTAAAAAAAGGTTTCGAGACGCTTTTTATTTCCGCCGGTTTATCAGAATCAGAAATGGCAATAAGATTATTATCTTTTCTAACAGGAATCAATATTAAATCCTGTTCATCATTATATAAACATCACCCGCTATCTCAGGATATGGAAAAGGTCATAAAAGAAATGCAAAATATTCCTCTTCATTTTTTCTTTGATAAAGGCTTGACTGTGAACAAAGTCCGTGATTATCTTAAACAGGAACCAGTCAAAATTTTAGCAATTGATGGAACCGAATATTTAAGGGCAAACAAGTTAAGATGGAAAGGCCGTAGTTATCTGGATGAAATAGAAGATCCTTTAGAAGTTGAGTTGACCGACCGTCAGAACATTTTATGGGAAGAAACATTTTTTGCATTAAAAAATATCGCTAAAGATTATAATATTCCTGTAATTGTTACATGCATGATCAATACGGTTAAACAGGATCATGAATTTGATAAAGAATGCAAATTAATCTCCCGGATGCCCCCTGGATTAATTGAATATTCAGATTTAGCGGCAGTTATTAATCGCTTGGGTTATTTTTCAAAGGATGATCCGGAATATACTTTATTGGAAGTTATACATAATAAAAATGGCTCCTCTGGTGATATTAATTTGTCTTTCAATAAAGAATCATGGATTTATCAGGAATCAATTTATTGAATGGCTTTAGTGTTGACCCCAATACTTTGACAGGCTCAGTACAAGTTTTACAGGATTACTCAGGATTTATCATGATCATTTTTTAGAATCTTCGATTTTATTTTTTGATCCTGTGCATCCTGTGGTATCAAGTAAATCCTGTTGAATTGGGGTCGGAATAATTAAGATATTTCTAATTTTAACTTTCCGTTCAGACACTATTTAAGCTATTAAAATCGCTCAATTTATATTAACTTGTTATATAGATTTTAATTGCAAAAAAATAAAACCCAAACTACAATATCGAATAGTGTGAATAAAGTTCTCCATACTATATAAAATAAATATTTATTATTCTAAATGACAGGCCTGATTATAAAAATTTCATAATACCGGTCTCGACTATATCGCGGTATTTTTTGATAAAAAATATTTTATAGAAGGAGATAATTATGAGGAAAAAAGAGAAAATCAGCAGGGTCTCTAAACTGATTGTAATGTTTATTGCTTTTACTTTATTCATTTGTTTTATGCCGGGAACGGCCGGAGCTGCGGGAAATACCGTTAAAATAGGCGCCATCTTTTCTGTAACCGGGCCGGCTGCCTATTTAGGCGCTCCCGAAGAAAAGACAGCCGTAATGCTGGTGGAAGAAATCAATAAAAACGGCGGGATTAACGGCGCGCAGATTGAGCTCATCATTAAAGATTCCGGCGGAAGCCCTGAAAAGGCCATTTCCTTCGCGAAACAGCTTATTGAAGAAGACAAAGTTGCCGCCATCATCGGGCCGACAACAAGCGGCGAATCGATGGCCATAAAAGACCTCTGTGAAAAATCAAAAATGCCCCTTATTTCCTGCGCAGCTGCGGAAACCATAGTCGATCCGATAGCGCATTATGTCTTTAAAACCCCCCAGAATGACAGCTATGTCGTGAAATGGATTTACGGAACAATGAAGAAGAAAGGCATAAAAAAGATCGCCGTAGTCTCTTCAAACACCGGCTTCGGCGCCGGCGGAAAAGCCCAGCTTGAGAAATACGCCGCCGAATATGGAATTACCATAGTCATCTCGGAAGTTTATGATAAAGCCGCCACAGATCTTTCCGCTCTTCTGACCAAGGTTAAATCGACCGACGCGCAGGCTTTAGTCAACTGGTCCATTGAACCGGCGCAGTCCATTATCGCTAAAAACATGAAGCAGATCAATATGACCATACCCCTTTTCCAGAGCCATGGTTTCGGCAACATCAAATATGTTGAAGCGGCAGGCGAAGCCGCCGAAGGTATTATATTCCCCTGCGGAAGGCTTTTAATCGCCGAAGAACTGCCGGACACCAATCCCCAGAAGAAGCTCCTGATGGCTTATAAAACCGATTATGAAACAAAGTATAAGGAACAGACCAGCACTTTCGGCGGCCATGCATATGACGCGATCCTTGTCCTGAAAACAGCTATTGAAATGTCAAAAAGCACAGACAGCGATAAGATCGTCGAAGCGATTGAGAAGATCACAAATCTACCCGGTACGGCCGGCATATTTAATTTTTCATCCAAAGACCATAACGGTCTAGGTATGGATTCGATTGAAATGCTGACAGTAAAGAACGGCAAATTCACTCTGTATAAAGGCAAATAGAGAACGGTTATACTAAGAAACAAATTATGAGATCATAATTAAAATCAGTACAAATATATTAGGGAGGCGGCGTTTTAGCCGCCTCTTTATATTAAAATACGCCGGGAGTGGTTAAAATAATTTAAAGGCAACGGGATCATCATGAATTTTGAATTATTTATGCAGTACCTTTTCTCCGGATTGACCTACGGAAGCATCTACGCGATTGTAGCGATCGGCTTTAATATTATTTATAATTCAACCGGCATCATCAATTTTGCCCAGGGCGAGTTTGTGATGCTGGGCGGGATGATGGCGTATTCCTTTTCGCAGTTTATGCCTCTCTATCTCGCGATCATTCTGGCGGTGCTCATAACAGCGGGCATCGGTTCACTCATCGAACTGATCTTCATCCGGAGTCTTTATAAATCCACTATCACGCACCTGAATATCATCTTCGGAGGACTGACATTACTGGCCGTGTCCATTATATACCGCGGCTCTGAAAGTTCCCCGTTTTCTTATATTATGATCACTTTAATTTCCATCATCATTATTCTGGCGGTACTGAACTGCCTCTGGTATTTATTCAAGCCCTTTCAAAAAATGTTTCAGAAAATCCGGAAGCCGGCTGTTCTGCAGATGATTGTTATTACCATCGGTCTGTCCATTATTTTAAGGGAGATCGCCCTGCATATCTGGGGAGAACAGGTTAAAACGGTCCCCTATTTTACAGGCAATGAAATATCATCCATCAGCATCCTGGGGGCCCATTTTTCACCGCAGATCCTCTGGGTCATCGGCGTTACAATCCTGATCGTCTCCGGCCTGACGCTCTTTTTTAAATTCACTTTAACAGGACAGGCGATGCGCGGATGCTCGGCTGACAGGGAAGGCGCCAGCCTCTGCGGGATCAACACACAGCTTATGGTCAATCTTTCTTTCGCACTGAGCGCCGGGATCGGCGCGCTGGCCGGATGCGTTGTCGCGCCGCTGACGCAGACCCATTACGCCATCGGGGCGGACCTGGCCATAAAAGGCTTTACTGTGGCCATCTTCGGCGGCCTGGGGAACAGCATGGCGGCGGTTTTCGCCGGCCTTATACTGGGTCTTATCGAGTCATTTATCATAACCATATATCCTGAAGCTTATAAGGATGTTGCCGCGATCGTGATACTTTTACTGGTCCTTTTCATCAAGCCGAGCGGACTGTTCGGCTCAAAGGAAGCCGGCGCGCTAAAGGAATTTTAATATGGATTTAAAACGCTATAAACCGGTCGGCTTACTGGCTGTTTTTATTATTGTCATTCCATTATTGACATCCCTTCTCGGGGTTAATTTTTATCTGACCCAGCTTACCATGTCGGCTTATTATCTTCTGGTTGCCCTGGGACTCTGCATGCTGATGGGTTATGCCGGTCAGATTTCACTGGGACAGGCCGCTTTTTTCGCTATCGGCGGTTATACATCGGCTTTTCTGACAACCTTAAATTTTATGCCGTTTGCCGGATCACCTTTTATTAAATTCTGCGGCGTCATCGGAATAATACTCCAGGGTCAGAATGTCTACGGTGATAAAATACTTTATTTATCTCCCTGGATCGGATTTGCCGCCGCTGTCATTCTGACAGCGGGTATCGCCTTCCTTATTGGCATACCGGTTTTAAAACTTAAAGGACATTACCTGGCCATGGCCACGCTCGGCTTCGGGATCATCATCGAAAAAATTGTCCGGGGAACAAAACTTTTCGGCGGAGCTGACGGTATAACAAACGTGCCGGCTTTCAGCCTTCTTCCCGGGATCAACGTCAGCGGCGAAGTTCAGGACAGGGTCATGAATTATTTTATCGCCTGGTTCTTGATAATCATCGGACTTGTACTGCTGATCAACCTTATCAATTCCAGGAACGGCCGGGCGCTCCGCGCGCTCCATGGAAGCGAGGAAGCGGCCGATTCCATGGGGATCAATACAGCCCTTTATAAGCTTTATGTTTTTGTCATCGGGGCGGTTTTCGCGTCTGTCGCCGGAATATTCATGACCCATTACAACGGCAGCATCGGGCCGGGAGAAGCCAATATCATAAAGTCCATCCGTTATGTCGCCATCGTCGCAGTCGGCGGCATGGCGAATCTCTGGGGCACCCTGATTATGGGCCTCATCCTCAATTTTTTATCCCTGCGCGGCGTGTTCGGCACCTACGATGACGCCGTCTTCGGAGCTATTCTCATTTTTGTCATGATCTTTTCGCCTGAAGGCTTTATCCGCAGGGATGTCCTGAAAAGCATATTACAATTTTTTAATAATAGAAAGAGTAAAAACAATGAATCTGGAAATTAAAGAGCTGGACAAATTCTTCGGCGGGCTGCATGCTGTCAATCAGGTCAGCTTCGGCGTAAAAGCCGGTTTAATCAAGGCTGTTATCGGGCCGAACGGCGCCGGTAAAACCACCCTGTTTAACCTCATATCAGGATCAATAAAGCCCAGTTCGGGGCATGTCAGATTCAGGGGCGAAGACATCACAAACCTCAAGCCCTATCAAATCGCCCGCAAAGGTATCATCAGGACTTTTCAGAACCTGAAGCTGTTCAGGCATATGACAGTCCTGGAGAATGTCATGATCGGCAGGCACACCCGGAGCAAAGCCGGTTTTATTTCAGCCTTCCTCAATCTGCCATGGACATGGAAGGAAGAGAGATCGATAAAAGAAGAGGCCCTGAAGGCTATCGAGCTTACGGGAATTAAGGACGTCTGTCATAAGGAAGCCGGGAGCCTCCCCTTCGGGAAGCAGAGGGCTGTGGAGCTCGCGCGCGCTCTGGCCTCCGAACCGACCTTATTGCTTCTGGACGAACCGGCGTCCGGCCTTAATATCCACGAAACAAAAGAGCTGTCGCGGCTCATTCTGGAAATCAGGGACAGAGGTATTACCATTTTAATCGTGGAGCATGATATGTCTCTGGTTATGGATATATCGGATGAAATAACCGTCCTGAACTTCGGCCGTAAAATAGCCGAAGGTAAGCCGCATGAAATCCAGAAGAATAAAAAAGTAATTAATATTTATCTGGGTGATGAAAATGCTTAAAATAAGAAATCTTGAATCGGGATACGGCGGCCTGAGGGTTTTAAAAGGGATTTCCCTGCATGTTGTACCCGGAGAAATAGTGGCCATTATCGGAGCGAACGGGGCGGGAAAATCGACATTATTGAATACCATATCCGGCCTGGTCAGGTCCTGGGCGGGCGATATTAATTTTAAAGAAAAGGAAATAACCAAGCTTCCTCCGGAGAAAATTGTAGCGCTCGGCTGTTCCATGGTGGCCGAAGGCAGAAAATTATTCGCTCCGATGACAGTCAGGGAAAATTTGATGCTGGGCAGTTATATACTATATAATAGAAGGGAGAAACAAAAAATCAAGGAAGAGCTCGCGTTTATTTATTCCATGTTCCCGGTGCTCAAGGAAAGGGAAAGCCAGCTCTCAGGTACGCTTTCGGGCGGGGAACAGCAGATGCTGGCGATCGGCAGAGCGCTGATGAGCTGTCCGGACCTGATCATGATGGACGAGCCGTCGATGGGGCTCGCGCCTCTGATCATTAAGAATATTTTCGGCGTCATCGCCAGGCTCAGGGACGAGGGAAAAACAATCCTGGTCGTGGAACAGAACGCGAAGGCTATTTTAAAAATCGCCGATAGGGGCTATGTCATGGAAACGGGAAGCCTGATCCTGGAAGGTTCGAGCGGGGAACTTCTGAATAACCGCGATGTACAGAGAGCGTATCTCGGCAAGGATTATAAATCCATTGCCGGGTAATAATAAAATAGCCACGGAATTGCACGGAAAACCACGGAATATTACAGTTGTAATCTCGGAAGTTCGGATAATCCGCTAATGCACGCGAATGGACGCTAAAGAAATATCTTTTTAAAATATATTCTCACTTATCATTTCTTCGCGTGACTTTGCGTGGCTTAGCGGAAGACCAGTTGTTTATAGGAATAATCGGCACTGGAAAGGAGGCAATGTATGATCTATGATAAAATTCATGAGTGCATGGCGCGGGAAGATCTGGAGCAGCTTCAGATTGAAAGGCTCCAGGCGACATTAAACCGGGTCTATCAGAATGTCTCATTCTACAAAAATTCTTTCGATCAGAATAAGATCAATATTGAAAATATCAAATCCATAAAGGATTTGACCCGGCTTCCCTTTACCACCAGGGACGACCTCCGCCTGAGCTACCCCTATGATATGTTCGCTGTTCCGCTGCGGGACATCGTGAGGATCCATTCCACATCCGGGACAACAGGAAAAGCTATTGTGGTCGGTTATACCAGTAATGACATCAGCATCTGGACTTCCCTCATCGCGCGGGTTTTGACCGCCGTCGAGATAACAGAGCATGATTTTGTCCAGATCGCCTTCAATTACAGCCTCGCGTCCGCCGGACTCGGGTTCCATTACGGCGCCGAAAAGATCGGCGCTTCCGTCATCCCTTCATCCAGCGAGAATATCCAGCGGCAGATAACGGTTATGAAGGATTATAAAACAACCGCCCTGATCAGTACTCCCGGCTATGCCCTGCATATCGGCAAAGTGCTGGAGGAGATGAACATTCATCCGGAAGAACTCAACCTCAAGACAGGCCTTTTTGGAGCGGAGCCCTGGAGCGAGAAACTCCGGAGCCAGATCGAAAAGAGCCTGCATATTAAAGCCTATGATAATTACGGCCTGACGGAACTGATCGGCCCGGGCATCTCATTTGAATGCCCCTATCGGAAAGGACTTCATATCAATGAAGACCATTTTATCGCCGAAGTCATCGATCCGAAAACACTCAAGCGCCTGGATTTCGGACAGGAGGGCGAGCTGGTTTTCACAACAATTACAAAACAGGGTTTTCCGCTCATCAGGTACAGGACAGGCGACATATCATCGCTATTAGAAGGCAAATGCGAATGCGGAAGGACGCTGGTAAGGATGAACCGGCTGGCCGGAAGAACAGACGATATGATCATCATCGACGGCATCAATATTTTCCCGTCGCAGATTGAAGAGGCAATCCTGCAGATTGAAGGAGTGGAACCTCATTATCTCATCATACTGGACAGGAAAGACGGCCTTGAAACAATGGAAATCCAGGTCGAGGCGTCCGCTTTCGATGAAATGAGGGAACTCGAGAAGCTGAAGACAAAACTTATCAACCATCTGGAGGCGACACTCGGCATCATGCCGAAAATAACCCTTGTCGAGCCTAAAACGATCAAGCGCTCGGAAGGAAAGAAGCTCAAGAGGATCATCGATAAGAGGGAGAAGTAGGATAACGGGGATGCCTCAGGCACAGAGGGATATTGTTTTAATTTGCCTTTATATATTTTGAACATGGCTGGGATTGGTTCAACGCCCGGGTAATTTACCACGAAGACCACGAAGAGGACACTAAGAGCACGAAGATTTGTTGTTGCTTCATACTTCGTTTTTATCAACCACCCTTTATAGTTTAAAATTCCTTTTTTTTTTACCACAGAGATCACAGAGCTATTAATTGAATAAAAGCATTTGTGTGAGATTCTCTTTATTTGAGGGCCGCAGAGGGCACTGAGAGATGATGGGTTTAGTTTGCCTTTATATATTTTGAAGGATATCTTGGATTGTGTTAACACCTGTGGGTTAAACACGAAGACCACGAAGAGGATACTAAGAACACGAATCAAGAATGGGACATGGGATAAGGTAGGGCGAGTGCTGAGTTCTGCAGGCCGTAGCGACTGAATGTAAGACAAGGAGCGGAGTGCAAACGCCGTGTTGGACGATACGCGCGGACCTCTAAATAAAAAAGCGCCACGGATAGCGCTAATTAATAAATTTCATCATGTTTCCCAATATCGACTAGTATTGCTTTTTTATCATCATCAGTAAAATAAAATACTATTCTTAGATCATATTCTACTGTAAAACCCCATAAGTCTTTTAACTTTCCTTGAAGTTTATGAGTCTTTAATCTATTATCAAAAGGATTATCAATAAAAATTTCAATAATATCCCAAAATTCCTTTTCAATCTGCTTTCTACCAGATATTTGTTTTTTAAAGGCTCTTTTAAAAGATGAACTGAATGAAATTTCCATAAATTATCCAATTGATTTTTTTAAATCATTAATGTTTTTACTGAATTTTAAGTTTTGTTCTTTTTCTTCTTGCTTTGTTTTTAAATAATTTTTATAAATTTCCTCTCTTCTTTCTTCAATAATTGATTTTTCAATGATAAATTTAATTTCTTCTCTTTCATCTGTTGGTAAATCCCGAACAATTTCTACAACTTCTTCAAATGTTTTATTCATAAAAGCCTCTTATTTAATATAGTATTATTTTATATATGATAAATAATAAAGTCAATCGTTTTTCGCCACGGATGGTGAATGAAATAGTAAAATTCCGCGCGTTTCGCCCAATGTCAGGCGTTTGCGAAGCCGCTGAGAGCCGTACCAGCTCCGCTGTAGGCGAAGCGGTTTGGTGAGCCCTGCGTTGCGCTTCTTCCGGCCTACTTACGGCAGGGCGAACCCGAGCACCGGAGCCGCCGTTAGCGGCGAGGAGCAGAGCGCTAAACGCCGGGTTGTACGCCGTGTCGTTTTCATTTAGGTATTAAAGCTATTAATGCAGGAATCTGTTGATATAAACCATTAGCAATCATACTAATAGTAACTTTTTCTAATATACTATAAATTACTTTTAGACTTTCTGAAATAAAGCTATTTTTTGGTCTTTTTGTTCCTGCTAAAGCTTTTATTGTTTCAATTTCTTGTTTTAGTGAATCAATTTCTTCTTGCTTCAATTCTTTAATTTCATTAATTTTACTTTCGAGTTCATTTATAAATTCAATTATTGATTTCAAATCATTGTTATTATAAGAATATGTTTGTGTCGATTGATTACTACCTTGTTGCAATTGTGAATAATTCATTGAACCTATAATATTGATAATAGTACTTTTTGAAAAATGTTCTGTATCTTCATTAGGAAATTTATTAGCGTGTTCATATTCTTTTATTCCAGGATGAGTAATACTTACCATACCCCCAAGAGTTTCTCTCTTAACAAGACCTTCACTTTCAAGATATTGAAAAATTAATAGGCCAACATCTTCAGATATTTTTAAATCTTTTGATATATTTCTGAAATCAACAGAATAAATTTCATCAGCATTTGAAAGATTGTATAACCTTTCAAGAAACAAAAATCGTAATCTTTGATTTTCTTCAATTGTCATAGAACTAATTTCCCCCTTTAATTTTTTAGAAGGTTCTAATAAAAATAGTCCTTCTTCAGTAAATATAACACTCGATTTATTAACACTTATTATTCCATATTTTTCTAACGACTTTAAGGCAATTCCTAAATCTTCATTTCTCATTTTTACAGTATGTATTAAATTTGTTATCAAACATCCATTGCCAGTTTGTTCAGTATATTTTGATAATAATTTAATTATGGCAGTTTCATTTTGTGTAAATTTGATAATATCCATAAAATCCTTTTAATATCATAAAGCTGAAAACGGCATGGCGTCCAACTTATTATATATGAAAAAAGGCATGCTTCCGCATGCCCCAAAGTTTTCCCTGAATCAATAAGCAGGCACTAAACAGCCCGGCTTTCTTCGCGAAATCCTGAGAACTTAATCCCCATCCCTTAACACCAACCGGTTCAGTGTAGCACATTAACAGGGCGTTTGTCAAATCAAAGAATCTCCGTGTTCTCCGCCCCCCGACGCCTGTCCCGAGCATAGCCGAGAGATGCCCCTTGTGTTAAAACCCCCGAAACGCACTATTAAAAGCCAGGCATTGATTAGTTTTAGAAGGCAACATAAAGTGTACTAAATCCTCAAAAATCCACCTAATCCGTGAAAATCTGTATGAAAAATCGGATATAATAAAAAAGGGCAGTCTGACAGACTGCCCTTCTCTTTAAATTAGCTTATATCAAACTTAGTTCGCTGTCATTGAAAAATTGTTGCAGGTAAATGTCAAAGGAACGCCGCCTGTTCCGCTGATTTCAAATCCGAATTGCATTGCGCCGCATGTGCCGCCGGCGCTGACCCAGCCCTGGGCCACAATCCAGTTAAGAACGGCTTTGATATCCACGGTGCCCTTGGTTATCTTCATCGGGGCCCAGGATCCGTCGGTCGAACTGACTGCAACAAGAGAAACCACGTTGTTGCCACCATGGTATACGTTCCAGGTGTATCCTCCGACATTGACGTTGGTCGCGCTCGGTATGGGATTTCCTGTGGAATCCCAACCGGCGGCTATGGGGCTGACATTACCGTTCTGATACATCCAGATCATGACTTCCGTCGGAACCCATAAATCGTAAGCGACTTCCCAATTGCCGGTGGAAGGCACAGTGACATCAAAAGTGCTGGTAAAAGAACTGAGCGAGCTTATTGCCTTACCCACGTTGCTCAGGCCTGAGTTCGGATAGGACTTGACTCCGCTGGTGTCAGGCTGGGTGGAAACAACGTACCAGTTGCTGTAGGAGTAGGCTGTTAAAGTCTGGGAATTGGTGGCGCTTGTTCCCCAGACATCATTATAGATAATGTATGCACCCAAAACGTATTTATCGTAGTTTCCGCTTCCGATAAAAGGCCCTTCGCCCATCGGGCCATTGGGAACGGTTCCGACTAAAAGCCAGGCCATGTATTGTCCGTTATTCAGTTCGGGATTAAGGTCATAAGCATAGCCCTGATCTTCATACATTTTTTGATTGTACTGGACCAGCATGCCGGGTGTGTTATAAACAATCTGGGAATTCCATATAGGATAATTAGTACCATAAACAGCAAGCGAACTGCCGGAACTGCTGCTGGCAGCTGTACTGGAAGCAACGCTTGAACTGACAGCCACGCTGCTGGCGACCGAGCTCCTGCTGGAACTGGCGGCTATACTGCTGGCTACCGAGCTCCTGCTGGAACTGGCGGCTATACTGCTGGCTACCGAGCTCCTGCTGGAACTGGCGGCTATACTGCTGGCTACCGAACTTCTGCTGGAACTGGCGGCTATGCTGCTGGCGATCGAACTGATGCTGGAGACGGCTATCGATGAAACAACAGACGCAGCCGAACTGGTCGTGACGGTCCCGGGTTCAATACCCCAGGAAAGAGTCCCGCTGATGTAAAGAGTCACTTTGTTCCAATCAACATAAGTTGTTGAAGGATTATAGGAATAGTTCTTCGTATTGTCTATCGTCGACCAATCGCTCTTCCAGATCCTTCCCTGGATTTCCACCGATGCGCCCGCGGCCAGATTGCCCGCGCCGCTGGTGAATGAGATTTCCTGATACGCTTCTGCGCCCGCATTAGTTGGGCTCATGGCAGTGAAGACGTTCTGAACGTTGCCGTTTCCTACAGGGATATAATCGCATGCAAAGTTGTAGGAAGTACTACCCTGGTACGCTATATAATAGCGTATTTTTACGGTAGAAAGGGCTACCGCAGAGGTTCCCGTATTCACAATCGTAATTCTTTCATATATCTGGTTCTGTAGGGTCGCACCGCTCTGGAAGGTCTGAATTTTGACAGGCCCTGTAGCTTGTGCTTTAGAGACGCCGTTATCCGTGCTTTTCTGGCTATCAACAGCGGTCCGGTCCAGACTGCAGGCCACAAATACGAATAAAGAAACAATCAGAAACAGAAAACAAAACCTCATACTTACTAAAATCTTCATTTTTTCCTCCTTTTTATTATTAATATTTAGAAAATAACAGCCGTAAACCTTCTAACGGGTATTCCAAGACAGCCGGATAAAATCTATTAATTGTACAATGAAATCCAGGATTTGATATAGTACCCAAGGTATGGATTTATACGTACTTATAGTATGGTATTTTAACAGTAATTCTTATCAAACCGTATTTCTATTGTTTTCATATTTCGGCTGGTGTAGATGAAGCGGGCGGACCTTAGAGCTTCGCTCCCTTCGACAAGCTTGGTTGGAGAGCTTTTCAAACCACGCCACAAGTTCGCGTGGATTCGCGGGTTACTCAGTTTTCCCCTGTTTGTGCTCTTCGAGCCCCTTCGCGTTGCTTCGTGCATCGCCCCAATTTCTGTGCCTTCTGTGCCTCCGTGACAAACCCTGTTTGTGTTCTTCGTGCTCTTCGAGGTAATTCCCAGCCTTATTTATTATATTTATTAAGCAGCGTGTCCGCTTTGATCCAGTCCGGCTGAAAATTGTTGGTTTCCAGATACTGGTAGTATTCGCTGACAAGCTGGTAATATTGTGAATCCTTATTTTCCTTCAGAAAATTCTCATAACTTTTTTTTAAAAGGTCTTTTTTGATACCTTCCTCTCCGCCGGTAATATAAGTCATCACTTGGTCCTTGAGAATATCTTTCGCTTCTTCCGTCACGGAACTGCCGGGATAATCTTTAAGATAATTCTCCCATTCAACTATTTTATTACGTACCGCTTCCCAGTCCGGCGGAGTGTCCGATTGTTCATAATCAGCGGTAATTTCCTCATTCTCCATTTCAAGATATTTTTCCATTGCCTGGCTAAGATAACCAAAAAAGTTTTTCCGGATATAATCAAAACTCATATAAAACCCGATCCCGTCCTCGCCCGCGCTGACAAAAATTCCTTTTTTTTCCAGAAACAGCAGATATTCCTTAGTTTTCTTTTTCATTCCCGTCTCTGGTTTTATATGATACATATCTTTGCCGGCATTATCCAGAATATCTTCATCAACTCCGTTTCCGCTGATCCTGCCTCCCTCGCTGTTCAAAGCGTCATCAACCAATAGCTGCCATTCTTTAAAAGCCGTATCGGCGGACGCAAAATCAGTTTTAGCCGAGAATATTTCTTTGAATATTTTTACCGCTTCATTAATGGAGTCCAGATTGTCTTCATCCAGATCCCCGACAGCATCTTTGTATTGTAACAGAAGGGTTTCAGAATAGTTCTGCGCATATAAACCAAAGAGAATAATAAATTCAATAATAAAAATTTTTATAAGGTCTTTCATAGAATCCAGCCATTATTTTAATTATTTAAAAAAATCAGTATTATTTTTTCTTTCTTTGTTTTTCTTCATAGAGTTTTTTATCCGCTATTCCGATCAATTCATTAAAGCTGTATTTATCATCGCTTTTGACAGATATATAACCGATACTTATGGATACCGGATACGCTTTTTTTGAAAGCGCATTATAATCGTTCAAAACAGTCTGCATCTATTTCTTGAGCAGTTCGGCATCACCTTCGGCCGTATCGACGGCCAGCACGGTAAATTCATCTCCTCCGATGCGCGCGATGATATCAACGGACCGGAAACTATTTTTAAGCAGCTGGGCGGCTTTTTTCAGCGCAAAATCGCCCTCCTTATGTCCGTACGAATCATTGATTTTTTTCAAACCATCCATATCACAGTAAAAAAGCATCAAGTTTTTATGGTTTCTATTAGCATAGAAAAGCTGCTGTTCACCGAGCGTCAGGAAACCCCTTCTGTTGTAAAAACCGGTCAATTCATCCTTCAGGGAAAGGTCATGGAGAATCTCATTATATCTCTCCAATTTATCCCATAGCCTGGCTTAATTTCTTTTCAGCGCTTTTTCTTTCTTTTATTTCATCTTTCAGATACTGCGCCTGCTGAGATATTTTTTCAATCAGCAGGATCAGTCTGATGGTGGAGCTGAGCTCAAGGCAGATTTTATCATAAGTATCGATATTCTTCAGATATTCATTCAAGTCCAGAATAATAAAACCCTGGCGTTCGTTTCTTTGATAGAGTGATTGGACAACAAAGAAAAACCGTGAATTTTGCGGATAGAATTTATCGGGAATGAGATCGCAGGTTTTAAAAATGACCGCTTCTTCATTTAAATCCGCTCTGCCCTTTTCATTAAAACCGAGAATAAGGCGGGAAATATCCAGAGGTTTTTCCGGATTTTGATAGAGTGAAAGATGGCATGTATTTACTCCCAATTCTGTTAAAACATCATAAATTCTTATGACCAGATCATCAAGACCGTCCACATCCGTCAGTCTCCCGCTCATGGCTGTCAGTTTGCTGAATTGAAGGGCGGCGTTCATTTCACGCCGGACTGTCTCTTTATGAATTCTTTCCTCGACAATAATCCTCATCTGGTGAAAGATATCCTCCAGAAAAAGACTGTTTTGCGGATCCATGCGGCAGCATAATGCGTTTCTTCTCAAGCATGATACAAATTTATAAAGAAGGGAAATGTCCAGATTTTTCGAAACCGCCCATAAAATCATTTTATTCCAGTAATACAGGTATTTTTCCAGATTATGCCGCTTATACGATTCCACAAGAGCCGCGCAGAGCAGCTTGATCCAGTTTAACATTTCGGATTTAATACCGGAATATTTCTTCGCAGACAGGCAGTATTCCATGTCTTCAAGGATTCTGCCCCGGTTTTGAGTAAACATTTCCTCAAAAGATAACGGCTGAATCTCTTTTCCCCAGACTGAAGCCTCGAGAACCCCCGGCAGCTGGCATCCGCATGATTCCCTGATGACAATTTCCGTCGGCAGATAAACATCTTTCGGGGGACTTTTATCAGTCAGAACATCCAGAAGAATTTCCACGGCTTTTCTGCCCTGTTCATAAATGGGCTGACGGACTGTTGTCAATGAAGACAGCCGGCTGTTTTCTATATCATCAAAACCGACAACAAAAGTGTCCCGGGGAACCTGTATGCCGCGCCTGGATAATTCCTCGATGGCGCCCATTGCCATATCATCATTGGACGCGACAATGCAGTCAAACTCGACTTTCCGGTTATCCAGGAGCTCCTTAATGGCATTCCTTCCGGATAGACTCATAAAATTCCCTTCAATAATCAGCTTTTTATCCAGCGGAATATTCCGGGATTTCAAGAATTT
Source organism: uncultured Spirochaetota bacterium (assembly GCA_963835575.1). Lineage (GTDB taxonomy): Bacteria > Spirochaetota > Brevinematia > Brevinematales > JAOACQ01 > CAVYGN01. The sequence continues at coordinate 1,778,518 of CAWIGG010000002.1, forward strand.
ATAATAAGTGTTCAGTCTGCAATTTGACGCGGCATTTTCTTTCGGGCCTGTAATAAAAGCGATCTTTTTATAATGATGGTTTGTTACAAGATGATCCAGAAGATCGGTTAATCCTTTTTCGCCACTTATCAAAATGCTGTAATAATCATCAAATTGAGCCGAGACGCTGACTATCTTCAGGCTTTCATACCGTTTGAGAAAAAGAGCGAATCCTTTATTGCCGATAAAACTCTGAAGAGAATCGGATAAGACGATCAGGCCGTCAATCCTGTTCTTGAATATAAAATCAAAGAGCAAATTTTTCTTTTCTTCCCACGGGTCCGGCGAATTGAGGCGGCCCGTGATAAAACAGACAAGATTTATCTGAGAGCTTTCGGCAAAATCCATGATGCCGGCCAGAACGTTTTGATGATAACCGGAATAAGCCCAGTCGATCAAAATACCAAAAGTAAACTGAGTTTTGATTTCTTTTAAATTTTTCATACCGTCTGCAACTTAATATTTTATTAACAATATTTTGACTTCCTGCGCTAAAAATGGCAATAAAAGAGAGTTGTTTTTTAATTTTGAATAAAATCATTTCAAAAACGATTTTATAAATTGTCTTTTTTTTAAGGAATAATTACTGTTTTTCTTTTATTATTGTTTTTTTTTCCTGGCAGTATTATAATTCACAGGGTATTATGGTTATTGTATTTCAATCAAACAATGAAATTTGATATTTTAATTTCTATTCTTGCAGCAATCTGGTTCAGCATGACAGCTCTTTATATAGTCTTTGCGCGCTCCCGTCTGCCGGCATGGAAAAGCAGTGTTGTACTGCTTCTCGCATGCGCCGAATTGACGCTGTCAAGGGCCATGCTGGGCATCAGCACGGATTATACGGCCAGGCTCTTCTGGTATAAAATAAGCTGCGCCGGTTTAACGATCGCGCCGGCGGCCTTTTTGAGCCAGGCTTTTTTTTACAGCGGTATTTCCCGCAGGCTGCCTTTATTCATATTATTAGGCCTGTGCCTCTTCCCGGCCGCGACCATCGGGATTGTCTTTACCAATGAATTTCACGGCTGGGTCTGGAATCCGGCCAGTACGGCGCAAATCATTAACTCAATGAATTTGCCTCACCTTACGGATGTGGGATTCTGGTATTGGGTCCTGACTGCATATAACTTCCTGATGATAAGCGCCGGCTGCTTTATTTTAATCCGTTTAATGGCCCGTTCGCCGGGACTATACTTCCGGCAGGCCGGCAGTATGGTCGCTTCAGCCGTATTTGTCACATTCGGGATCAGCATGGATATTACCGGAATAAGCCCGCTGCCTCCTTTTACCGCCGCTATTACAGGACTGGCCGTCGGCGGTATAACTTCCGTCTTCGCATTAATTCCCCTCCGCCGGCAATACATACTTCCCGATGCCCAATACGCCGTTTTCAACAGCATCAGCGACGGCATAATTGTTCTCGACGGCGGCAACCGCATCGTGGAAATGAACCCGGCCGCCGAAAAACTGCTGGATCAATCGGCGCCGCACTATATATCCAAACCGGCGGAACATCTTCTGCCGGAAATAAAAAATTTCCTCAATAGCAGTAAAGTTGAAGACCGGATGATGATTATCGAGCATGAAAGTACGCGGCGGACATTCAACCTGAGATTGACCGCGATCCAGGACTGGAAAAAATCCATCGCCAATCAGGTTATAATCATGACCGATATCACCGACAGCAAGCGTGTGGAAGCGGAGCTGAAAGCAGAACGGGAAGCCGAAAAGAATTTTTCCGAAAAGCTGACCATCCTGGCCGCAGTAACCAACAAACTTTCCAAGACCCATACACTGGATGAATTCTGCCGGCGCGCGGTAGAAGCCGGCCGGGATGAACTGGGTTTTGACCGCCTGTCCATGTGGTTTGTCAGCGAAGACCGTTCCGACATGATCGGGACATACGGTACAGGCGCAGACGGCCGGACAACCGATGAAAGAAATTCCCATTATACAATAGTCCAGACATCGCGATTATGGCCGATCATTCAGGGTAAGGCCGCTCTTCACCGCTTTGAAGAAGCGCCTTTATATCAGGACGGCCTGCAGATAGGATCCGGTATGCGCGTGGCGGCGGGACTCTGGGACGGCGAAACCGTCATCGGTTTTCTCAGCGTCGATAACCTGATCAACAAACGGCCTTTTACCGGCCATGACTGCGAGCTGCTGCGCCTTTACGCGCTGGCCTTGGGCCATCTCTGCACTCTCAAGCGCGCGCAGGAGAAGCTGACCAATCTGACCGAAGCGCTGGAACTGCGTGTGGAAGGGCGCACAGCCGAGCTGCAGCTTGCTAATGAGGACCTGGCGAGGGTCCTCCGCGCGAAAGATGAGTTTCTGGCCTGCATTAGCCATGAATTGCGGACTCCCCTCACCAGCATACTCGGTTTGACAGAGATGCTGGCCGATCAAATTTACGGCCCTCTGAACGAAAGCCAGATACAGGCCCTCCTGACTGTGAACGACAGCAGTCAGCTTCTAATGACGCTTATCAATGATGTCCTCGACATAGCCAAAGCGGAGGCGGGAAAACTCGAGTTGAAAATAGAGCCGGTTTTCGTACCGGAGGTCTGCATGGCCGGCCAGCGGCTTATTTCCGTACAGGCCGGCATGAAAAAAATCAACCCTGCCCTGAAACTCGACCCGGCTGTCACAATTCTCTATGCGGATGAACGCCGCCTGAAACAGATACTGGTCAACCTCCTCAGTAACGCCGTCAAATTCACATCCGAAGGCGGCCAGATCGGCCTGGAAGTTACCGGCGACACTGATAAAAATGAAGTCTATTTTACAGTATGGGATACAGGCGTCGGCATCTCCGCCGATAATCAGACTCGCTTGTTCCAGCCGTTTGTTCAGGTGGATAACTCAATAGCGCCAACAGCCGGAAGTTCCGGACTGGGACTTTCGATTGTAAAGAGCATGACCGAACTGCATGGAGGCAGGGTTTCAGTGGAAAGCAAAGGCATTCCCGGACGCGGCAGCCGTTTTATCATTACCCTGCCCTGGAAAACCCGTCCGCAGGAGGAAATCGATCAAGGGCATTTCCATCCCTCACCAGTTTGATTGCTCCTCAAGTTCAGCCTGACAAACTGGTGAGGGATGGAAATGCCTAAAATCTTATACCTGAAGAATAAGATGTTCTAAATTCCTTAATGTTTTGTTGGTTTTTAGAACTGCCCTCAATATAGAGTCGAGTGAGCAGACAAATGATTAATATCTATCAATTCCTGAATATTTTCTTCCTTATTTTTCATACGGGCCTTGTCCTGTTTAATATCTTCGGCTGGATCCCCCGGAAAACCAGGCTTTATAATCTGATCACCCAGTCGCTGACCGCTTTTTCATGGTTCATACTGGGCATATGGTACGGATGGGGGTACTGCTTCTGCACGGACTGGCACTGGCAGGTACGGGAAGCGCTGGGTTATAAAGATATCTCGAATTCATACATCCATTTTCTGCTTCTTCAATATACCGGAATAAATTTTCCGGAGAATCTCGTCATGGCCGCGACACTGGCCGTTTTTCTTTTAAGTTTCTCTATGAGTATCATTTTAAATATCAGAAATTTTTTTAAAAGAAAAAATAAACAAAGCCAATAACACTATTAATGTATTAACCTTTATTGAGCCGGTTTCATTTATTAAATAAATTTTAATCTTCGCGTTCATTCGCGTGCATTAGCGGACTATCCGGTCTTCCGCTAAGCCACGCGAAGACACGCTAATATAAATTTTGAATTTCACAATTCCGGCGGAAGCTTGCTCATGAATATTTGTTAGATCATTAACCAGTTTAATTTTTTCATGAATATTCATATAGATTTATAATTTTTACAAAAGAGTTGATTTTGCAGATATGAAATTCAATACTTCTATTATCAATCGCCTTTCTCCACAAGAAAGGTCAATATCCCCGCCGGGAAACCGCCGTACTCTGCCTTATAATAATTCATATGATTTTTAGAGTCGCGCTCTAACCTGAACTCAAGATTGCTGAGAAAATGCGGCAGATACCACATGTCAAATATAAGAAACTTATCATGAAAATCCATTGTTTGAATTTTAATGTCCAGAATAAAATCAGGGGATAAATTCCATGTCAGAGCCGGATAAAACAAATAATCAAAACCGACCACGGCCTTATTCATATCAATACCTCCGTACCGTGTCGATCTTTCATTGACAAACAGTCCCTGCCGATACCGGATGGAAAGGCTGTTCGTCCCTGGCTGTATATTAAGATTAAAAGCCAGTGTTTTAAAACGGCTCTGAGCCGGATCGTTTGAATAATCGAAACGGGAAACAAATTTCTGGAGCCGGTAATCGCCGGGGTCCAGATTTTTTAAACTTTCAAGCCAGACATCGTTTTCAGGAAGAATATTACCTTGCAAGAAGATATTTTTCGCCGAATTGATAAACCAGTCGTACTCCTTTCCCTTCCAGGCAATTCGGTGTTCCGATAGTTTTATCAGAAATTCCTTTCCGGCCGCGTTATCCGTTTTATATTGCGCGGACAGGGCTGTTCCATTCAAATAAACATCCGCCTTTTCCACATTCACTCCCAGGAAAGCCGCCGGCATGTCGATTACCATTTTTGAACCGTTCAGAATAATATATTCAATATCGAAAGTCACTTTACCGTTTAAAGCGGATGCGCCGTTCATATCAAATTCAGGAAAAAGAGCCTTAATTTCTTCATGAATCAGATATATATTTGAAAGGCTGGGATTGACTTTGGCGACGCCGCTGAAATATTGATCAATGTAATAGGGAGCCCGGACATTCGCGAATCCATAAAGAGAAAAAAAGACAAATAAAATACTAAAAATTCTACGCATATACTTCTTTCCTTTATACTTTTTTATAAAGCGCGTAGCCTTGAGAAGTTTATCCTTTTACAGAGTGCCAGGCCGGAAGTCTGCTCATCATAGTCCTGGCCGCTTCCCTGGCCGCTTTTCTATCAAAGCCCTGGGTTTTAATAATAAATCCGGTCATACCTTCAAGTTTCTCATCGTAAGATTGCATACTTCCGTCCGGCCGGGCGCAATGGATGCAATAATCTTTCGAACCATCACCCATTGCAAAATCTTCCGTTTTAACCATCGGCATTCCGCATGCGATACAGATTTTCATCATTCCCTCTCCTTTGATTTTTATTTATTTGCTGGTAAAAGAATAATCCGTAATTCCCATTCTGTTGCCGAAAGGGTCTTCAAACTCAACAGCCATGCCGGTCCTTATCCGGAAAGGTTCCGATATAAATTTTACTCCTTTCTTCTTCATATTGAGATATTCCTGCACAACATTAAGAACGACAAACCAGATTGCCGGCTTGATATCTTGAAATTTGTTCCGGTCTTTCAATATAATCGCCGGTTCCTGTTCTCCCACCTTGAAAGCTATCATTCCCTGCGGCGAAAAATCGAACTTGACGGGCATTCCGAGGATATTTTTATAATATTCCTTTGCAACATTCAAATCATTAACCGGTAGGAAAAAGTTATCATAATTTTGCATGAAATTCACCTCCTTTATTTTATTATTTTTAATGATTTACAAAGTCCGCGAGCATCTTATCAACCCATTTTTTATCCATTACCTGTAAGCGATTCTTTTTTAAGTTTTCTTTGACTATCCATTTAATATGTTTATTTTTATTTTCAGCTATTTCTTCAAAAGCAGCCTTTCCTTCTTCCGGCAGCGAAGTAATCGCCACACTCCAGCCATAACCCAGGGTTTTTCGTAAAGAATTCAGATCGCCGGAAATTTTTGCTTCATCTTTCCCGAACTCTAGTGTCAACCGGGTAAGAATTTTTAAAACTCTGACAATAACGGATTTCTCTTTTAATAATTTTGGTTCGCATAAGGCTGCAGCCACTGCGCGCTTTTCCAGATCATTTCCGTCCAACCATTTTTCAAGATTATCAATAATATTATCCATATTTTTGTCCGCAATCTCCTGTATCCCGATCGCAACGGCTTCTCTTATTCTCCAGCTTTTATGAGAAGCATAACCCCTGATTTTTTTAATAGCAACTTCCAGGTTATTCCGTTTCAGGATACAATACCCGACTATTCCGCATACAGCCGCAAACTCTTCCGGAGAGTTTTCAAGATTGTCATTATAAAATGACAAGCATTCATTTACTTCATTTTCGGCGGCGCTATGGGCAAATGAATACAGAAGCGTCAGATTCCCTCTTGGCCCGGGTAGTCCTGAGTTTTTTAAAAGATTTTCAATTGTTTTCGTCATCCGCCGGTACCTCACATTTAATTATAGGCTTATCAGGCTAATATAATGATTGAGCAATTCTTCTCTATACTTTATCAGGACAGAACCTCCACCTGAAAACATCTCTCCATTTTCCAGATAGTAATGGATCAGACCAATCCAGGTATTAAAAAGCAAGTACAGGGGAATTCGGCGGATTTTTCCGGCCGCTATTTCCCGTTCAGCGGCCTGGCTTAAATGGAATGAAATGGCCGATTGGATCATTACTAGAGCATTCCGGGCTTCCGCCGGAAGTAAAGGTCCTTCAATTACCAGTTTCGTATAAAAGGATTCATATTCAATCAAACCATTTAAATGTGCATCCAGAACTTCCCGGATTGTACTGCCCTTGGCGGCTAATTCATGAATACGCCCGGTAATTCTTTGGCCGAACTCCTGGATGACCATGTTCAACAAAGCTTCCCTTGTCGGAAAATGGGCAAAAAGAGTCCCATGGGCAACCCCTGCTGCATCTGCGATGTCATAAGTTTTGACAGTTGATATTCCATCCCGTGCGAATAGATCAAACGCTGTCTCAACAAGGCGTCTTTTGGTTTGTTCTTTTTGCTTCCGGCGTTTCGATTTAGCCATTTTAATTGACTCCATACTCATTGAGTTATTACTCATTATAATGAAAAACGCTTTTTCTGTCAACCATTTTTTATATTTTTTTTGTCCGTCTGTTTATCTCTGTCTTGACAAAAATAAGGCCGGTGTATAGAATATGCCTTAATATTATCAGGGGTTAAAAATTGCTGATTTTAAAAATAGTCCGGCCCTTAATCATATCAGCCGGTTTTTTTATTCTTGTTTACTGCTTTTTGAGGCTTTTCTATTTTCCCGTCACATCAGCCATAGTCGCTTTTGTTCTTTTTATTCTTTCCTTTATTATTATTTTATTTTTCAATTCGAGAAAATCCGTCAAGGTCATGGTTGACAGACCGGTCCCCTGCCCCTACTGCGGTCATGAGATCGAAGCCGCTTTTATTAACGGCAAGCTGGCCATGAGCCTGAAATGCCCAGGCTGCGGCAGGCAGATCAATGAAAACCGGATCAAGCCTGTTGTATAAAATCTATAATTTATACTTTTTTAAAGTTAATAAAATTCATCTTTTATTTTTAAAATTATGCCTTCGTATTTATTTGTTCAAAAAAAAACCTTTCTTTATAATTAAGAAAACCAAATCTTATATTTAATATTTTTCTTAGATCATTCTTAATTTCCCAGAGACTGTGAGGTATTTTTTATGTATATACCCGGCTGTTCATGGCAGATACCTGTGCATTATAAAAGGAAAAAGATCCCAAAGCCTATCCGTCTGCCCCTGAATCTTTTATTGAGTATTTCCGGATTGATCGTCAAATTCATCCGTTTTTCCATGCGTCAGCGTAAAAATCATGAAGGCGGAAGCTTTATCTTTTCCGCCGGCGGCGATAGTGCTGAACAGGGCGTTTCCATCGGCGGGCTCGGCGCCGGAACGATCGGCAGGACATACCGCGGGAATTTCGGCAGGTGGCAGCTTTATCCCGGAAAAAGGAATAACAAAACCGTTTTTGCCGATCAGTTTCATATCAGGATAAAAGCGCCCGGCCGAAAATATTGCGCCGTACTCAGTCCCGACAAACCGGAAAAAGGTCTGGAAAGCTGGAACTGGGGAATGAAAGATATCAAGGCCGTTTATTACGCGCTCTATCCCAGGGCCTGGACGGTTTATAAAATTCCGGGATTTGAATTAGATATTAACTGCGCCCAGATAACACCCTTTATCCCGGATAATTATAAAGAAAGTTCTTACCCATGCGGAGTCTTTCTCTGGGAATTGACCAGTCATGAAAAAGAAGATATAGAATTAAGCCTGATGCTGACCTGGGAAAACAACGACGGCGCCGGCGTGGAAAAATCGGGCGGGCATGAAAACCTGGCCTCTTCCATTTCGAAAAAAGGCCGCAAAGTCCGCGGTGTGACTCTGAAACAAAATACCGCCGGTACTGCTAAGGGACCTGCTGCATTCTTTATAGGCGCTGAGGAAAACAGGAGTGTTTCCATCAGCCTCCTGGACCGCTTTGATACCGGCTCTGATGGAAATTCCGTCCTTAAAGATTTTAATAAAAACGGAAGGCTGACGGATTCTCATAAAGCCCGTCCTTCACTTAAAGGAGAAACCATCGGCGCCGCTGTCTGCGCTTCATTCAGAATACCGGCCGGAAAAACCGTCTCCGTGCCGTTCGTCATAGCCTGGGACATTCCGCTTACCGCGTTCGGGAGCGGCCGGCAATGGTACAGGCGGTACACAAAATTCTTCGGTAAAGACGGGAAGAATATTCTTAAAATCGCCCTCGAGGCCTTTGAAAAATACAGGGAATGGGAAAAGGCCATAGACGGATTCCAGAAACCAGTCATTGAAAATAAAATTATCCCGGCCTGGCTTAAAACAGCGCTTTTGAACGAGCTGTACTATCTCGCTGACGGCGGCACATTCTGGGACAACGGCGAAGTAAATCCGGATAAAACTTCCCTCGTGAAATATGAACTGGGCGATATCCGTCATTTCGGCTATCTGGAATGTTTCGATTATGATATGGTCAATACGTTCGATGTTCATTTTTATTCCAGTTTCGCCCTGGCGCAGACTTTTCCAATGCTTCAGAAATCGCTCATCCGTGATTTCGCGAAAAGCGTCCTGGCGGAAGACGCGGAAATGCGTCCGACAGTGCTCGATAAAAAACCGGTCATGCGGAAGCCTGCCGGAGTTTGCCCGCATGATCTCGGGTCGCCGAGGTTCGACCCCTATTTCAAGATCAATCATTATGATTTTCATGACTCCAGCTACTGGAAGGATCTGAACACTAAATTTGTCATTCAGGTCTATTATGAAATACTGCGTGAACCAAAAGATGCCGCCTTCCTGAAAACTTGCTGGCCTGCCGTAGAAGCTTCCCTCAGGCACATGGAGCAGTTTGACTTCGACAGCGACGGCATTCCTGAAAACACGGGCTATCCCGACCAGACATACGACAGCTGGACAATGAAAGGACTTTCTTCCTACTGCGGCGGGCTCTGGGTCACAGCCAACGCAGCGGCCGCCCGTATGGCCGGAATGATAAAAGATAAAACAAAAGCCCGCTTCTACAGCGAAAGAACTGAAAAAGCGAAAGAAGCATTTGAAAAAAAGCTTTTTAACGGCAAATATTATCTGTTCGATTCCGTTCCGTCAAACAGAAATATTATCTTTGCCGACCAGCTCTGCGGCGAATTCTGGGCAAGGGTCCTGGGGCTCTCCGAAGCCAGGCTCAACCCCGGCCATGTCAAGAGCTCCCTAAAAACCATCTACGAATATAACGTGAAGAAATTCGGAAAAGGAAAGCTCGGTGCCGTGAACGGTATGCTGATAAGCGGTAAAATCGATAACCGGAATATGCAGTCCAGGGAAGCCTGGACGGGGACTTCTTACGCCCTTGCCGCTCTGATGATGACAGAGGGCATGTATGGGGAAGCATATCAGACAGCACAGGGCGTTTATGACACGACCTATAACTACGGCTACGCTTTCCGAACGCCCGAAGCCTGGGACAGGCACAGGAATTACCGGGCCACGCAGTATATGCGCCCGCTTGCGGTATGGGCCATATGGGATGTTCTTTTTAATAAACGGTTGAAAAATAAAATAAGGTAATTAACCCGGGATTGGAATTTCACCATAGAAGCACGGAGAACACGAAGTGGTATCTTTTTATTTATTGCCTTAGGTGAGTGAATATAAAACTAAAATTATGCGGCCTGGTTATTCTGATCCGATTCTGCACATGGATGACGCGGATTTGACGGATTAACGCGGATATTTCAAGAAAGGTTAAACGGGAAAAGAAACGGAGAACGGAATAAAAACCATTATAAAAAGAATCCATGAAAATCTGAGTCATCCGTGTTATCCGCATGATGAATCGGGTATTATAAAAAGGGATGTTTAATGATATGTTATAATCTGAATATTAATAATTACTTTTTATTATTTAGAACCAAAAGTTTTCAATGAGGAATATTTTACATAACCAGTGATAATTTCAGGAGGATATTATGGAAAAGAAAATGTTCAAAGCCCCTTTTCAGCTTCTTCTCATCATTGCCGTTCTGCTCGCTTTTTTTGACGCAGTCATGATGGGGCTGTCGCGTTTTAATTTTCTGTTTATATTATATGCCATGCTGTTCATACCGGTTACAGGATTATTTCTTGGTCTTTTCGCGATGGTCCTCAACCGTCTGATCACAACCCGCTGGGGACGTTTTTTTGACGGATGGGTATTTTTAGGCATCACCGCCGGTATTCTCTTTCTGCCTTTTTCCGAAAGCCGGGACATCCTGCGGGCAATTGTCTTTACCCTGTCTTACGCGGCCGGCGTTTTTCTATTCATCATGCTCGGTAAATTCTGGGAAATTCAAAGGGGCCCCTGGAAATTCAGCGAAGCTGCCGGCGCGCTTTTAAAAGGAATAACCTCGCTACTCACCGGCCTTTTAAAAATAACAGGAAACGGAATTTTATTTTTAACCAATATTCCCGCTTTATTTTTTAAAAACCTTTTTTCCGATGCCCGCCGGCGGACCGCGATTATTACTATTTCAACAGTGATAATAGCGGCGGCGGTGCTTTGTTTTATCCTTACAAATCTGTATCTGGTCACGGTCAAATATTATACCCCCATCGGCGAAGCGCCTCTTAAAAGCTCGATCTCCATAAAATTCTCCGAGCCTGTCGCGCTTCAGAAAGAAGATGTGGAAGAACTTCTAACCGAAGGGCAGACGGATTATACAAATGTCTCCTCAGTTCCAAACCTTATCCTGGTCAAGCCCGGCGTGGAATATTTTAAAATTTCCCCTCCTCTCAGCGGCTCCTACCGCCTGATGAATAATGAAACGCTTACTTTCCTTCCTTCCGGGCCGTTAAGCCCTTCGACGCGTTATACAGTCAATGTCATCACCGGGAGGATAAAAAAGACGGGCAAGATAGTCCTGGGCAGGACTTTTATATTTAATACGCCGCAATTTAAAACGGCCGGCGTCAATATGTTTTACAATTATGAACTCCTCAATAAAACTGAGAAAGAAGCTGTCGGGGAGATCGAATTTAACGCGCCGGTCGATATCAATGAATTAAGGAAATACACGGCGATGGAAATTGACGGGAAAAACATGAACATCACCATCGAGCCTGCCAATGTCCCGACGCGCTTTTATGTCAAATCCGGCAAAGTGGAAAGGCAGGACAGAGCCTCCACGATCAGGCTCATAATTAAAAAAGGCCTGAACTGCATCGGCGGTCAGGTCCCTCTTTCCGATGATTTTTCCAGCACAATTTTTCTGCCGGAAAAGCTTAAACTGCAGGTTGTCAAAGCGGAAACATGGCCGGTCCGCGGCAACACTTATATAGCCGTATTATTCAACATGCCAATTACCGAAAGCGGCATCAGGGATTATGTCCGCATAGAAAAAGGCGGCAGTAAAGATAAAACCCTGCCCTTTTCCATAGAAACGGAATACTGCTACGCCGTATTGAAAGCGGATTTCAAGCCGAACCAGGATTACCGGGTTGTCGTGACGCCGGGACTGCCGGCAAAAAGCGGCGAACAGCTGCAGAAGCAGTTTGATTATCATGTCCGGATAAATGACCTTCCTTCCATGGCAAGCTTTACATCGAAGGGGTCCATCCTGCCTTCGGCTGGAAATCTCGACATCGAGCTCTACACGGTCAATCTGGACGAGTTTGAGGTCAAGATCGATAAGATATTCAGAAACAACCTTGTTTATTACCTGCGGCATAATTATAATCCTTCCTATTCAAAAACACTTCTTTATAAAAAGGTGGATGTCGGCGAAGGAGAGCTGAACAAGAAGATCCCGCAGTTTATCAATCTGAAAAAATTCCATTCCATGGAATATAAGGGTCTATACAATATTTCCCTCTATGATTCAAAGGGAAACGGGGGTAATTATAATAATGATAATGAAGGCGAGGAGGATGTTTCTTCAGACACCTCCTATGACAGTTATTCCGGCGAAAGGATCAATAATAAAATCGTCCTCTGTACCGATCTGGGAATTATGGCCAAAGAATCCGGCGGCGACCTTCTGGTCAGGGTCAACTCGATCATGAATCTATCGCCCCTGGCCGGGGTCCGCGTCAGCTTGGTCAGCTACGAGAACCAGGTTATCACGGAGGAAACAACAGGACCGGACGGAGAATGCGTTTTTAAAAACTGGAAGATCAATGATTATAAATTCATGCCCTTTATCGTGATCGCCGAACAGGGCGAGGATTTTTCCTACCTTGAATTCAACCGGAACCGTCTGGACGAAGGCCGCTTCAGCATCGGCGGCAGAATGTACTCGCCCGACAAGCTGAACGCTTTTCTGACGCCGGAAATGGGCGTATACAGGCCGGGTGAAAAGGCTTATCTCACAGCCGTTGTCCGGAACGGGGACTTGAGCCTGCCTCCTGAAATCCCTGTTCTGCTTAAAGTATATGATCCAACCGGCCAGGCTTTCCTGACCTTGAAATCGAAAGTTCCCGCGAACGGGCTTCTCTCTTTTGAAGTGCCGTTCTCCGCCTACGCTAAAACAGGACAGTATGAAGCCTCTCTCAGCATCAATGACGATACGGTCATAGGCCGCTCGCCGCTGAAGGTCGAGGAATTCATTCCCCATAAAATCCAGGTCCAGATTCAAAGCCTTCAAGACAAAATACCGAGCGGGCAGGCGCTCTCATTTAAAGTAAAAGGTCTCCAGCTTTACGGCCCGCCGGCCGCTGACGCGAAGCTGATCTCCCAGGTTAAACTGACATCCCGGATTTTTTCCCATCCGGACTTTGCCGATTATACCTTCAGCGACAGCGAAAGAACATACAACGAGGAAATCGTCAACCTCGGGGAATCACAACTGGACGATAACGGCGAAAAACTCTATTCGGTGGACATTCCGCGCACCATTTTGCCTCCTTCCGCTTTGAACGCCGTCGTTTACACAGAAGTCTATGATTCAGGCGGCAGGCCCGTCAGCGATATGAAAGTCATACCTGTTGATTTTTACAACATCTATTTAGGCCTGAAGGCTGAAAAAAGGGACGCTTATTTTAAGGGGGTTCCCATCCAGATTTCCTACGTCGCCATCGATCCCGACGGGAATTTCCAGAAGGCCCAAAAAGTGCCTCTCTTCATTAAACACCGTATTTATTACAGCATCCTGAAGAAATACAGCCAGCAGTACCGCTATGAAAGCGAATCCTATGAAGAAGGCGTTCTCGCTCAGGAACTCAATATCGATAAAAAGGGGAATTTGTCCTTTACCCCGAAAGAGCCCGGCTATTACACTATATATCTCGGGAATGAACGGGATATGCGCTCAAGCATTGAGATTTACGTGCGCGGAACAGAGGAAGAAAGCGTGAGCCTGAAAGAGCCGGAAAACCTTTCGATTACCTATAATAAAGAAAAATATAATATCGGCGATACGGCCCTGGTTACCGTTCATTTGCCCATACCCGGCAGGCTCTATTTCTCAATCGAAAGGGACAAAGTCATCTACTCAAAAGTCATGGACCTTGAAAATAAAAAGGCTACAATCTCTATTCCTGTTTTGACGGATTATCTGCCCAATGTCTATGTGTCGGCCTATGTGGTCCGCAAGCCCGACGAAAGCCTGAAAGATCTGCCGATGAGCTCGATGGGAATCCGTAATCTCGAAGTTCTGCCTGGGACGCGAAAAATTAATATGGCCCTGGAATGCGAAAAGACGGCCAGGTCGCAGAACGGAATTGACGTAAAAGTCAGGGTGCCCGAAGCCGGGAAGGATTGCGGGGTCGTGCTCGCGGCCGTTGATGAGGGCATTCTTCAGGTCACGCAGTTTGAAACGCCCGATCCTTATGAATTTTTCTACCAGAAAATATCCCTGCAGACAAAAAGCTATTCCCTATTTGACGCAGTCCTGCCGGACATTAAAGCCTTCAAGGCGGCAATCGGCGGAGGCGACGAGGAAGCTTATGATATTTCCAGAAGGCATGTCAATCCCGTGTCCGCGAAAAGGGTCCAATCGATCGCACTTTATTCCGGCATCCTCAAGCCCGACGCACAGGGAAATATTTCCTATCATTTTAATATTCCGCAGTTTAACGGCAGGCTCCGCGTCATGGCCCTGGCCGCCGATAAAAACCGTTTCGGTTCAGCCTCGAAAAATGTCACGGTGGCCGACCCGATCGTCGTCAGCCCCTATCTACCGAGAATGGCGGCCCCGGGCGACGAATTCGAGATCCCCGTCCGGATTTATAACAAAACCGGTAAGACCGCAGAGATACAGGTGAGCCTGGCCGTTAAAGGGCCTGTTGCTGTCATAGGCAAAAAAGTCATGTCTTTCCAGCTCCAGAATAATATGGAGAAGGAATTCACCTATTTTGCGAAAGCGCAGAACAACGCCGGGAAAGTCGTTTTTGAGTTTACCGCCGAAGGAGCCGGGGAAAGCTCAAAATCGGTTGTGGAAATGCCGGTCCGCCCGGCCCAGAACCTGAAAACGGTCAACAGCGCCGGTATGATCAAGCCGCTCGATTCCGCGACGATCAAAGTGCCCGGCGGCTTTATGCCCTTCGGCCAGCGCGTAAGGTTCTCAATTTCACCCCGCTATCTCACAAAATTCCTGGGTTCGATGGAATACCTTGTCCACTATCCCTACGGATGCGCCGAGCAGGTAACATCGACTCTTTTCCCGCTCCTGTACTATAAGGACCTGGCCCGCCTTACCGGCCTGTTCCCGGACGAAGCCAATGCCATCGACAACTATATCAATGAGGGTATAAAAAAACTTGAAAGTCAGCAGATGCCCGACGGGCGTTTTTCATACTGGCCCGGGGAAAATGACACATCCCCGTACCTGACGCTTTATGTTTCCCACTTCCTGCTGGAAGCGGAGCGCCTGGGTTATGAAGTCTCGCCGAAAGTCATCTCGCTCATCCATTCGTCGCTTGGCCTGGACAGCGCGGTCAAAAAACCGAAGCTTGACAGGAGAAGCGAATTCACGCTTGAAGAACTGGACATTTACACGCTTTATATAAAAGCCCTGGCCGGAAGCCCCGACCGTGAAAAAATGGATTATCTGAGAGAAAACGAGCTCAAAAACATGGATTACGCCGACCGCTGCCGTCTGGCGTCAACGTACAGCCTCACCGGCGATAAAAAGACCGCGCTGGCCTTACTGCCCAATGAATTTGTGCTCAAATATTTCCCGCGCGCCCTGGGCGGCGATTATGATTCCATAGTGAAGCGCCTTTCGATTTATCTTTTCAGCCTCTGTGAAATAAACCCGGATGATCAGCGGAAGGAAAACCTTATTAAAGAAATCGAAAAACAGGTCCTTGACGGCCGTTTCGGGAACACGCAGGAAAATGCCCTGGCTCTTATGGCCATCGGAAAAGCTTTTGAAAAAGCGGAAGAGAAGGAAATAGCGGCTGAGCTTTATGTCAATGGGAAGCTTTATAAAGATATTAAAGGAGCGAACGCCGTTTTCCAGGACAGCGGACTTTCGGGAAAAACGCTGACACTGGTCAACAAGGGCGGTTCTTCCTTCTATTATAATCTGCTGGCGGAAGGCGTACCGCTCACAAACACAGCATCAACTGTTAATAAAGGCATTGAGGTCAAACGAGAGTATTTTGATAAAAACGGTAAAAAACTCAACCTGACAAGCGTGCCGAAGGGAGAACTGGTCCTCGCGACAATCACACTGAAGACTCTCACGAAAGGTATTGACAATATCGTTGTCGTCGATCTTCTGCCGGCCGGCTTCGAGATAGAAAACCCGCGCCTCAACTCAAGGGGCCAGCTTGATTTTACGCCCCCGTATAACTGGAAAGGCGCCTACGAAGACCTCAGGGACGACCGCCTCATCCTTTTTACAGGGGATGTTGACGGCACATTCCAGTATTCCTACGCCCTGAGGGCCGTGACGGCGGGCGAATTCGTCATTCCCCAGATCTACGCCGAAGCCATGTACGATCCGGACACCTATTCCATAGGAAGGGAGGAAGATAAAGTCCATGTGGTCAAAACGGAATAAACTGTATTTTCTCAGAATTCCTTTTTTTCTGCAGAGACTGAAGCGTCTCTTTTTCTTATTCCTGTCAATTCTCAGCTTGTTCCTGATTCTGGACGCACTCTGTCCCCTGCCCCGGGAGAGGATTGATAAAGATTTTTCGACGGTCTATCTGGACAGAAACGGCGAGCTTCTGCGCATCACCCTCTCTCCGTCGGAAAAATACCGGGTCAGGCTGCCCCTTGAGCAGATATCGCCCTATCTCCGGAAGGGTTTTATATTATATGAAGACCGCTACTTTTTCCTGCATCCCGGGGTGAATCCGGTATCGGTCAGCCGCGCCGTCATACAGAACCTCGGCGGCGGAAGGATTGTTTCCGGAGCGTCCACTCTTTCCATGCAGATCGCCCGGATGCTTTATAACAGGCCGCGGACGGTTTTTTCCAAAATCCTCGAGATGTTCAACGCCATTCAGCTTGAGTTTTATTATTCAAAAAATGAACTCCTCGAAATATATCTCAACATGATACCGATGGGCGGCAATATCGAAGGGGTCGGCGCGGCCGCTTATTTTTACTTCGGGAAAAACGCGCTTGACCTGAGCCTATCGGAAACGGCGCTCCTGATCGGCATACCGAATTCGCCCAATCAGAACAGGCCCGACCTCTATCCCGAAAACGCCCGGAAAATGGAACTGGCCGTCCTTTCCCGGATCTATAAAGAAATGGGCATTTCCCTCGGCGAAGCTGAAAAAGCCGCTGGTAATATCCTCAGGATTCAAAGGCATGAAAATCCCTTCCTCTGCCCGCACCTGATTGAGGCCGGTAAAAAAGGCGATCCCGGTTTTATCCGGAAGACTGCCATCGATCTCAATATTCAATACTACTGTGAAAGCGTATTGAGTAAATACAGCGCGGACCATAAAAAGAAAGAGATATACAACGGGGCGATAATAGTCGCTGATAATGAGACAGGCGAGGTGCTGGCCTATGCCGGCTCGCCGGACTATTACGACCGGGAACATAACGGCCAGGTGAACGGCTGCGCCGTCCGGCGCTCGCCGGGTTCCGCTTTAAAACCTTTCATTTACGCGCGTGCGCTGGAAGAAGGAATGCTGACGCCTCAGGGGCTTGTTTACGACATCCCGAAGACTTTTGAGGACTCTTTCACGCCGGAGAATTTCAGCAAATCCTGCCATGGGATCGTGACGGCGGAATACGCCCTCATCAATTCGCTCAATATTCCAGCAGTCAGGCTTGAGGAAAGCCTGAACGGGAAAGGCCTTTCCTATGTTTTGAAAAAAATATTCCCTGAAGACCGGGATATACTTATAGACCGGGCCGGCCTTTCGCTCCCGCTGGGAAGCTTTGCCGTTTCACTTGAGGAAGCCGTCTCGCTCTATCGGATGCTGGCCCGCGGCGGCATATACAGCCCTTTGAAGTTCTATTTAAATGAAAATCCGGCCGCGGCCTATTCCCGCCGCGTTCTTGACCCCAGGTCCTGCTTTATCATTTCAGAAATGCTTTCCGATTATTACCGGCCGGACATGCCCTATTCATGGGAGTTCGCGCCGCACCTCGCGAAAGCGGCGCTTAAGACCGGCACCTCTTTCGGACTGAAAGACGCCTGGTGCATCGGCTACAACCCGAAATACACCATCGGGATCTGGATAGGCAATGCCGATTCGCGCGGCTCGCCCTTTCTTGTCGGTGCCCAGATTGCCTCGCCGATCTTTGTCGAGATATTCGATTTTCTGACAAAAAATAACGACCGCTGGTTTACAAAGCCCGATGGCGTGGAGAAAAGAATGATCTGCGCAGTATCGGGCGAAAAACCCGGCCCTTACTGCAGAAATCTTAAAGAGGATTATTACATCCCCGGCGTTTCATCGGAAAAGACCTGTTCGGTCCATAAAAAGATATTTATCCGGAAAAAAGATAATGTAGAAGTCTGCCCGCTCTGTATGAAAGGCCCGGCTTCACTGTACCGCGAAGAGATAATAGAAGAATGGCCGGCCGAAACCGCTTCCTTTCTGCGCGAAACGGGACGGTCGCTCGCGATCATCCCGCCCCATAATCCCGACTGCCCTAACTATTTCACGAAAAACGGGCCGAAAATCATTTCCCCCCGCGACCAGTCTGTCTATTACATCGATCCGAAAGTCCCGCCCGAAAAACAGAAAATCCGGCTCAAGGCCTTTACGGCCCAGGATTCCGGCAAGATCTTCTGGTTTTCCGAAAGCCGGCTGATCGACAGCGGCCCGCCCGAGAAACCCTGTTTCTTCACACCGAAGCCGGGAAGCTATCTGATCTCGATCCTTGATTCGAAAGGGAGGAGTGACACGGCTTTAATCAGGATTTATCCATCGCGATGACAATATATCGATATATAATCAGAAAAATATTTATTATATTTTCTCCATTTTCTCTCATTTTTAACACCTTTTAACAATTTTTCGGTATTAAGGCTTATGTGGATATTTCCACAGGGGCCAAAATGCCGGACTATATTCCGAAGACAAGAAACACTGTTCAGGAAATACTGGAAGATCATTTTCCAGACTTTCAGTCCTCATATGACGCTGATTATTCAGGAATTTACGGGAAATTTAATGGTTCGACGGGCTCACCACAAGCCTGGAGAGGATCTCTGAATCCGTCGGCCGATTCCTGGAATGCGGCGATTATTCAGTTGTTGGTATTACAACTTATCTTCTGAGAAAATCGACAATATTTTGCGTTTTATATACCTTTTCTTTACATTATCCTTGGTTGGAATTATAAAAATTCCTATCAGTTTTTGTTTATAAATTATAGGATTAATGAGCTCAAACCCGAGATTTTGGAACAACCATATTACTTCTGAGGTTTTTATATAAGGGGTGTTTTTATGAAATCCATAAGTCTTTTTTTTGTTATACTCTTTCTCGGGAGTATAATGCTTGTATCTTGTGCTGAACAGACAGAAGTGAAAAGCGCATTGATAAAAGAAAATCAGGAAATGGGTAATCAGACAAATGCTACTTATCTTGAGAAAGAAACGGAGTCTTCGACAATTGCTAAGCATAAGATTCTGATTACTCCTTTTGAATATTCTTCAACAAACTCAAAATATCCTAATCCTGAGATATACAAAACAATATTCTTCTCTTCATTCTATAATTTGTTTTCAGTTCTTCCAACAATTGATCTTCCCGATAAAAGTGTTCTATTATCTATGAATCTTTCTGAAGATACTATTTCAAACCTGGCTGATCAATACAAATCTGATTACATTGTCTTTGGGGATTATGGCCTTAAGGGGGACAAATCAAAACCTGAAGCTATTGTGAACCTTAAGATATGGAATAAACTGTCAGGTTCTATTTCAACAAATAGCATTATTACGCCGACCGATGCGGATTTATTCGACAACATTGATTTGATGTCTTCAAAAATGGTCAAGACAATGCTGAATGAGGAAATGAAGATAGCATATATTAATTTTAATAATCTCGACACAGGAAAAGAGAAACTCGGGATTTTCATTAATCACAGGCTTGTGGCTGAGCCAATATCAAATGATTTCAAACTCAATATGAAAATATTATCTGGCAAAGACTACAATGTCAGCATTAGAAGGTTTTCAGATGGCAAACTTCTTAAAGATGATGTCGCTAATTTAAAACCAGGTGAAACAAAGAGTTACAGTGCCACAAATATTAGAGTGAATCTTATAAAGAATGCTACTTTTGATAAATCAAATGAATTAAAATACTTGGAATTTAAATCTAATGATGATTATTATAATAAACTATTATCTATTGAACATGCAGGTAAATGGCATTTTACGGTTAGAGATATGGCTAAGGCGACAGTAAATATTGAGGAAAATGTATGTCATATTAAAATAAATAAAACTGGAGATTATTGGTATTCGGTAACTCTTCGCCCGTCACCAATTAAATTGAAATATGGAAAAAAATATCGTTTATCTTTTGATGCGAGAGCTGCAAATATTTTTAAACTTTATTATAAAATTCAAAAATTATGGACTTGGGAAAATTATGTTTCTTTGGGATATAACCTTGATTCTAGTTTATTAAAAATAAATAATGAAATGAAAAATTATTCATTTATATTCAAAATGAATTATTCGAGTGATGAAAAATCAATATTGATTTTTGGGTTTGGTGATGTTGATGATGTCTGGATAAGCAATGTATGGTTGGAAGAAATAGATTAAATGAATTCTAAGGGCTGCCTTATGACAGCCCCTTTTTTATAGCCTTTCTTTCAGTCCTCATATGACGCTGATTATTCAGGAATTTACGGGAAATTTAATGGTTCGACGGGCTCACCACAAGCCTGGAGAGGATCTCTGAATCCGTCGGCCGATTCCTGGAATGCGGCGATTATTCAAAGGGCATCGCCCGAATTCAGTGTACAGACCCGGATTGCGGTCACGAATATTTCCGACCATTCTCCTGTAAGCAGTGGTACTTGTGCCCTTCATGCCATTGGTTCGGCAGGCTCACCACAGGCGCCAACGGCTTCTTTTATTTTCAGAACATCTTTGTAATGAAACTCTTCTAAAGCTTCAACAGAACAGTTGGGAATATTCGGCAGAAAATTACTGGAATGTGTATTTGAATAATTGCGTTGATTCGCTAAACGATTCAATAAATCGCCTTGATACGTATTATGTTTCGGCTTATTATTAAAGATTTTACCGAACTGAGCCTGCCCAATGTGTGTATCGGTAAGATATAAATCATCGCTGTCATTACGGAATTTCATAGTTTATAAGTAAATTAGAGTTTTCGTTAAAAAATAATCAAAACTTTTTTGGTTTTGCGTCATTTTATCGAGTTTTTATACTTCTTAGATGATAACTTTTCTTATTCAGTCAACAACATGCGATGGATTTCCCGGTTCATTTATAGAGTTTTATTTTAAACCGGGAATATCCCAAAAAAGTGAATTGAAAAACATGCCTCTTGAGATATTCCCATTATTCTTATTTATCAACTCTCCGCAAACTCATCATAGTCTTCATAAGATTTGATCTTTTTGCCGGTGAGCCGGATGATATAGCCGCCGATTAAACCGCCGGCATAAGCTAAAACCACTGTGAATACAATACCTGTCAATTGCGCTTTTGCTATTCCCGGCACAAAAAATATGGCGGCCAAACCGCCCAGTAACCCCGGCATTCCATGCAGATTATGAACGCCGCATGTATCTTCAATCTTCAGGAATTTTTGAAGCGCGGGCTGTATGAAGACATAGCCTACAACACATAAAGTCCCCGCCGCGATCCCGATTACGAAAGCCCAGGGCGCGCTGACCACGCTGCATGCGGCCCCGATCGCGACACCGCCGGCAAGGGCCGCATTGGCGATATCCGAAATGAGCGGTTTGCCTTTCCGAAGCAGAACGCTGAAAACATAGGTGCTGAGGGTCGCGCCGCATAAGGCAAGTATTGTGTTGACCGCGGTCTGCTGAAATTGTTCATGCGGAACAACAGCGCAGCAGAAACTGGGCCAGAAAATCCATAATACCATGGAACCGATCATTGAAAACCTGTCCGATGTAGGGTCGCTCTCAATCTTTTGAACTCTCGGTTTTTTAGTTATCAATGCCATCGCAAGCCCGAGGCCGAAATACGCTCCGAAAGCATGGATAATGATTGAGCCGGCGGAATCGATAAAACCTTTCGTTATTCCCAGGCCGCCGTTCAGGACCATCCACTCATTGAACATGTAAATAGGAACTATGATTACAGCCAGCAGGGCATACTGGTAAATGCGCAGGCGGCCCAGAACAGCGCCCATGGCGATGAGAGCGGATGCCGCCGCGAACTCTGCAAATAAGAGCGCTTTTATGGTACCGGCTGAAACAGGCTCTCCGGATACAATGCCGAAATTTCTCAGCAATAAATAAAGGGGCAATCCCACGGCTACTACCATCAAAGTTCCAGTTGTCGCGCTGTACCCGTATTTTTTAACAAAGACCATCAGAAAACCAAATCCGACCAGAAGCATCGCCAGAATATTAATTGAAAAATTATACTGCTGCACCTGCCTTAAATTTTCAACGATATTTGCGCCGTTTCCGGCCTCAGCCAGCAGCTGCGACGGAACTATCAGCGCCAGGACAAGAAAGCATACGAGAGCTGAAATTTTTTTTCGCATAGACAAAACTCCTTTTATATATTTCATTCTTTAAAAACAGGATTATTTAAAATCCAAAAAATACTCTAGAATACGATAGGGATAGATGGACAGGAATCTATTTTTTTTAATAGTCAGTATTTTAACAGAACGTTTTAATTATCGCAATTTAGAAATATTTTTAAACATATTTAAAATCCCTTCCTCTGCGCGAAACCGGGCGGCCGCTCGCGGTCATCCCGGCGCATTTTCCGCTTTCAGCCTCTTTTAATGGAAGCGCATTTTTCTGTTCGCGGCCGGGTCTGCCGGAGGGTTATAACGGATATTTTTTATCGCAACCGTATAATATTTATAGGGGATTAACTGAAAGAGCCTGGGATCATACGTGTTGCTTCTTTCCGCATTGATCACGGCGACCCGTCCCGGGAAGTTTGTCCCGAAATCACCTAAAACATAGCGGTCAAAAGACTTTACTGACTGAAAAGTGTCGCCCGGATTATAATACTGGTGGTTTGTTATAAAAAGGATAGGATCAATTTTATTGTAATAGAGCACTAATGCGTATATTATACCCACTCCTTCTATGTTGACTGTTATTGTTTCTTTCGGCGCGGCAATCTGCTGCGTTTTCCGCACGGCATCGCCGAAAGACTCATAAAAAGAACCGCCTATCCAGCCCGGATAGGTCTGAAAGTAAAACTGGCAGAAAGACAGGAAAAAACAGCAATACGCCCCGATCAGTATTTTTTTAATCCAGGCCGGTTCTATGGCATCCAGGCCGGCGGCCGTCATAAAGATGATCGGCAGGATAATAATATTATACCGGTTGATATTCGGTTCCATATTAAAGCTCAGAATTAAGGGAATGAAAAACCAGACCCCCCAGAATATGTTCATGGACCGGATCTTTATTTTTTTGAAATAGGCGAACAGCCCTACCGCCACAAAGGGAATGGACAGGGAATAAAGAATTTTATAATCCGGCAGTGAATTATGGATTAAAGGGTCATGGCCCTTTATAAAGAGTATGTCAAAAGTCCTTGCAACAAAGTCAACAGCGTCGCTCCAAAAACGGCCGCTCAAAACGCTTGACTCTGTTGAGAAACGGGTCGGGCCAGGCAGGCGCGGTATGGTCATCCAGAGGTATTTGATTGTGTTTAAATGAAAGGTGTTGATAATGACATAGAGAAACATGGGAAGCGCGGAAATAATAGTGACTATGCCGCTGATCATCAGGATTTTCCAGTCAATTTTCTTTATAAAATAGAGATAGAGAGTCAGAATTATAAGCCAGAGGGGGATGAGAAGGTATGAAGTGCCGTAAGTGTATAAGCACAGGCAGAAAAATGCATAAGCGACGGGTATCAATACTTTTCTTTCAAAACCATACAATAGAATTGTAAATGCCAGCATAAAAACCGGAGGGAACGCGTTGCATTCCAGTCCCCAGCGGCTCATCATAATATTCCATGGGGATATTGCGACAAAAAAAGCGGCTATGAGCGCCAGATTATTATTATATGTCTTCCTCACCACCAGAAACATGAGAAATATTGTCATAATGCCCATCAAGGCGCTGGCAAGGCGTGTCGCGAAAGGATTGAGTCCGAATACTGCGATAAAGGGGATGGAAAGATAACTATAGAAGGAACTCTGTCCGCTGCCGAAGGACACAAGATGAACCGGAAAATAATTCCCATTGTGGTCCATCCCGGTTTTTAAAATAGAGTAAGCGTCATATCCCGCCACAGCCTCATCCTGATTCAGACCGGGAGGATTAACCCCGAGTAAAAAAAGACGTATAAAAGCGCCGATGATTAAAATTAAAAACAGCCATTTATATTTTATTATAAAATTTAAGATTTTGCTTTTGAACATAAGCAGGCTCCTCAGGCATTTCCCTTTTTCAATCTATAATATAAATCTTAAGATCGTTTTGAATGACTTATCTTTGAAACAGGAAATCAATGCTTCTATAATACCATAATTGAATTGGATTGTACAGAAAATATAAAGTCCTATTGGTAGAAGAGTAAAACCGGCGATTTTTTGTTTTCCCGATTTTTTAATATCATTTTTACAAGATGCTGAATATAATTTTTCCTGAGACCATGTCATTTCTTGACAAAAATATATATATTCCCGAAATTATGGGTTAATTTGTAATTGTTGTTTATCAGAAGGCTCAGAAGATGGGGGTCGGGCTCGAAGTGCAAATGAGGAAGTGAAACGATGACATCAGGATCAAATGCCGGGAATTGACCCGCCTTTATTTGCGAGATGTTGTCGACAAAAACATGCTCTATGCGCTTGAAAGGAGAACCGCAATCATGCAGAAATACCCACAAAGGGTATTCACAGCCTGACTCGCCGGTTGACAGCCCGATATTCCGATATTTCTGCAGAGAAAGAAATTGGGCGGCTTCCAGGTAATCATTATACGGAGGCACCCTTCTATAATAAAAAAAGAAATCTGAGCGGGACATCGTGAAAATATTTACTTTATATCTGTCAAAAACCAGGGGTTTGTAAGGGAAAAAAAGCACGAAAGGCAATGAGCAAAGAAAAAGGGCCGAAACCGCAGTATAGACAACATATTTTTTATTCAGCGCTGATAATGACAATGCGATAACAGGCGCGAAGAGGATAAAAACCGGCAGATGCAGTCTCGTATGCCATGGCTGCCATTTGAGCAATAAACAGAAAAGAATTAAAATAATAAATAATTGCATTATGTACGGGAAAAGGGTCCCGGCCAGAGGACGGTTCCTTTTTGCCGATAGAATCAGAAGAGCGGCTATGATCAGCAAAACATGCAGAGGATTGGGGGATCTATCCTCACTGATCACCAGCCTGCTGACATGAAAATGCTGATCGCTCCATGGCACCACCCAGGTTGTCCGGGGGTCATCGGTGCTTAATCCAAGCCGGCGGTGAAACTCTCTGATGGATTGCTCCAGCCCGTCATTTATCCTGTCAAAAGGCGTGGTAATCTGCAGAGCAAGGTTTCTTACAGCATTTGAAATGAACACGGGAAAAGACATCACTTCGTTGATATATGTATTACCAAGATCGCGGTTCGGCCCGAGAGGCGAACCATAGAGATCATAGTTCCTCAGACTATGGCCGAAGTTCAAAAGAACAACACAAAACGCAATGACTGCCGCCCCGGCCCAGGCCTTCCGTCCGGGCGCTTTTATCAGGGTATAGAGATAGTAAATCAGGAACGGGAATGCATATATAAGCGCTGTCGACTTTGTGAAGAGAGCAAGCCCCAGGCTGAAACCTGCGGCAAGACAGACGCGCCATGAAGGATCTTCTTTCATAACCATTAAAAAATAAACAAAAGAGACGATCCAGAAGGTGATTACGAGATCTGTCTGCGTATCCGAGGCTTCCAGAATTGCGATAGGCAGTACGGCTTACGATCACAGCGGCCAGGATTTGCGTTGAGCGGCCCGCCCCGAATTTTTACGCTATGAGCGTGATCCCTGTAATACTGCCGATCCATGATATCCACTGTAATAGATTGGCGAACCTGTCGCTGCCGCTTAATAATTGAAGATGGAGCAGCGCATATTCAGCCCAGGGATTCAAATGCAGCTGTCTCGGAATAAGGGTCGGATAAAATTTAAGAGACCTGTTTTGTATCCAGTGCATTATTCGGCTCATGTGATATGACACAGAACCCCATTGGCTTGTCGGCGCGATAAAGGCAATAAACCCGACAGTCCCAATAATCAAGCTCATGCCAATCATAATGGCAATGTCGCTTTTTGATAATGGTATTATGCGCACTGGAAAAAGAGTCCCTTTTTTCATGATCAGAATCGCGGCGGAAGCAGCCAGGACAGCGATCCACAACCCGCATATCCATGGGAAAGTGATGAGCGAGAACAGGCTTAGAAACTCAGTGCTTAAGGCTATGATTACGCCAAGTATGATAGAGGATATCAGGAATGCTTCCCGCCAGCCGCGGACAGACCCCTTCTTGAGCGCAAGGATAAGGACGCATAGACAAACGAACGGCAATATACCGGGCATGAAAATCAACTCCAAAAGCGTGCTGTATATGCCCCTGTAAGGATGAGAACAGGAGCATGAAATACGTATTCTTTGTCACCAGGCGGATCAGAAAGCGGGATTGCTTTCCAGTCCTATTATAAATAAAAACTCAACTGGTTTTTCGAACAAGTCACTTCGTTTTTAAGAAAGAAAATGGGCCGGAGAACGTGTCCTCTTTCACATATTTCCCTGATTTAAAGAAGTATAATTTATTATACAGGCTATGTCAAATAATTCAAAATGCCTGCGGCGCATGGCTGATATAAGAAAAATAGCTCCTAGATTTTAGCGTTTAGCCATAAGTTTCCAGCCGTTTCCTGCTAATCGCTAATAGCCAACAGCTAACGGCTAATTGCTATTCCTATTTTTACCCAGATATTCCCGAACGTATCAATTTTGAATTCACCGGCCAGAATTAATCATTATTCACCATATTAATTATTTAAGAGCTTCCCATAACGCTTTTTTGAATTCATTATAGGTAAAAGGTTTCTGCAGGAAGGTCTTGAAACCGTAACGCTCGTATTCAGCCATGACCGGTACATCGGAGTACCCGCTGTAAACAATCCCCCTGACGCCGGGGTCGATTTTTTGGATCCTTTTCATCACCTCTTCCCCGCCCATTCCGCCGGGTATCGTCAGATCAGTGATGACAATGTCAAACGGCTCGCCGCGGCTTCCGGCTTCCTGATAGACGCGGACTGTTTCCGACCCTTCGGAGGTTTATATGAAAAGGGAAAAAATTCCCCCAAGAACAGCCTTCCTACCCGTAATGGCCGCTGTAAGCTGGCTTTTTGCGCTGTTAGTGAGCTGTTCTCTTGTACCTGGTTCTATCAATGAAAAACTTATACCCGATGCTTCAGTACCGATAGGGGTGAAAGCTTATCCTGCCAATTCTGTCGTGGCAGTCAATGGAAAATTGAAAGTTGTCAACCGCCAGTTGTGCAGTTCCAGCGGCCAGCCCATCCAGCTCAAAGGGATGAGCACTCACGGCCTTCAATGGTACGGCAACTTTGTAACGAGCGGCGCAGTCAGCACTCTAGCCAGCGACTGGAAAGCTTCAGTCGTACGCGCCGCCATGTATGTCGACGAAGGCGGTTATGAGAGCGACAAGTCCATAACAAACACAGTCATCGCTCTTGCGAATTATGCAGAACAGAACGGTATTTACTGCATAATTGACTGGCATATGCTTAACCCGGGCGATCCCGCGGCACATACAGCGGACGCGGTAGCGTTCTTTCAATCGATGGCGAAGATGTTTGCCTCAAAGAACCACATCCTTTTCGAAATCTGCAATGAACCTAACGGCGTGACCTGGGCATCCAGCATCAAAGCCTATGCCAATACTGTAGTGAACGCCATCCGCGCCATTGATTCCAGCGTGGTCATCATAGTCGGAACCGGCACCTGGAGCCAGGATGTCAATGAGCCCGCGGCGGATCCTCTGACCCAGACCAACATCATGTATACTCTGCATTTCTATACCGGAACGCATACCCAGTCTCTGAGGGATAAAGCTTCCGCGGCTCTTTCCAATATCGCCATATTTGTGACGGAATGGGGAACCGGCGATTCCAGCGGAAACGGCGGCCCTTACTTAAGCGAAGCCACCAACTGGATGAACTGGTGTGACGCCAATAAAATCACCTGGTGCAACTGGTCCCTCTGCGACAAGTCTGAAACATCCGCGGCTTTAGTTTCCGGCGCAAGCACAAATGGAAGCTGGCCTGATTCACAGATTTCCGCATCCGGTTTATGAGTAAGGGATTGGATGAGAAAAGGCGCTTCCAGCGCCAGTTCGGTTGCCGCCAGTTCCAGCCGGTCCAGCGTTGCAAGCAGTACTGCATCATCTGCTGCAGTGAGCTCCAGCCGGTCCAGCGTTGCGTCTTCAGTCGCTGTAAGTTCGAGCAGGTCCGGCACGGCGTCTTCGGCTGCAGTGAGCTCCAGTAAATCAAGCGCCGCTTCATCCGTAGTAAGTTCCAGCAAATCAAGCACGGCAAGCAGTCAGGCGTCCAGCGCCGCGTCTTCCGTAAGCGGCGCTGTCAAAGTCCAGTTCTTTAACGGGAGCCTCGGGTCATCGGTTAATACGATCAATCCCCACTTCAAGCTTTTCAACACCGGAACCGCGGCAATCAGTCTGACTAACGTGAAGATGAGATATTACTACACAATAGACGGAGAAAAGACCCAGAGCTTCGCTTGCGATTACTCGACCGCGGGCACGGCAAATGTAACGGGAACATTTGTAAAAATGTCTACCGCTAAAACAAATGCCGACTATTACTTTGAATGCGGGTTTACCAGCGCTGCGGGCAGCGTCTCGGCGGGCGGCTCAGTTGAAGTGCAGATCAGGTTTTACAAGAGCGACTGGTCGAACTACTCGCAAACCAATGATTATTCGTTTAACTCCACAGCCAGCGCATACGCCGATTGGACTAAAACAACCGGTTATGTTTCCGGAGTTCTCAACTGGGGCGTAGAACCGTAAAGATAAAAGCATCTCTGTTGATTTCCATAGGAGGCTGCTGCGCCGTAAAAAGCACAGCAGCCTTTTTTTTAAATCCACCGGGCAAAGATATCAATCATTACAGCATGCCGGCTGACGCCATAACATTTTTTAATCCGGTATTTTTGATTTAAGAGCCGGCTTTGTTCAGAATAATACTAGTAACAAAGCATATTCTATTTTTGGCCAATTGAAAATACAGCAACAGATTGTAATTAAATATAAGGGCAGTTCCAAAAACTCAAAGTCAATCAGATATTTCCAACATAGGTTTTGGAACTGCCCCGGTTATAGAATCTCTTGTAAATTTAATTGACGCTACCGTATAGAGTTCGCTGGTTGATGATCTTTTCAGATAGCGAACTCGGGCGGTAGCATGAACTCATATAATAGCGGCAGTTCTAAATATTTGAGTTTTTAGAACTGCCCATAATAAATTTACAGATTTAAAAAAATGAACAAAGAATAACGACCTATTCTCACGCTTTGAGAGGGGAATCTAATACGTCCTTCATAACAGCGGCTCCAAAATCATTCACCCCCCGCGGAAGCGGGGAATGAATAAGAGATACCGGTATTTCCGGAAAAATCCTTGTTAAGACCCTAATTTGTATTTCGCCTTAACCTTTTTTTCCGCGTTCAGCCAATCGGTCATTTCATTACCGATAGACCCTTTTTTGTCTCTTTCAAGATAAAAATCATAAGCCTTCTTTTTAATCTCACCCAGAAACTCCTTCAATTCCGGTCTTGCCGATTCCTTTGCCGCTTCCGGCTTAACAACTGTCTTTTTCATTTCCATGACATTCCTCCTTGTTTATTTTATTAACTTAATAATTAAATGCATTATATAATGAACAGGCGTAAAAAAAGCTCTTTAAAATTATCAGGTCTTAATGGTAAGGATTTGCACACTTGCGGATTCTCTGCAATGCGGGAAGAGAAAACGGGATTTAACTGAACATAAAACAAAAACCGTTTGTATTGTAGAGAGGTTTTTATATACTTCTAATGTTATTATACTTACTATTAAGTTAAAAGTCAATAGCGGCCTGAAATCCAGCAGTTCAGTAGGATTAAAAAACCCAATCATCACCAGAAACACAGCATTTTGTTCAATGATCGCTTTTAGAGGCATATTTGAAAGGAAGTAAAAAAGATATGAAAGGGAATAAAAATAGGCCGAATGAAATTTAAAATTTGTAGGCTATTATCAAACCGCCCACAACCTTGATTGTTTCAATAATCTCGCCGACATGGCCAAGGCTTCCTGCCTCGCCTTCACTTGTAGGCTGGTACCTGATCTGTTCCTGGTCTCCGGAACCCGTAATATAATCAAATGTGCAATCAGCCGTAATTGTCAAATTAGGTATAATTTCATAAACAATATTGGCAAAGCCTCTGCCCCCGAACAGAATACCAAAGCTCGTGGATCTCTTTGACCGGAGTATGTGATCATCCACATCCGAAAAAAAACCGGGAAGCGTCCCGCCCCCAAATCTGAACTGAAATGGTCCGGCATTTATTGTGAAATTATTCAGGATTGGAAAAATAAATTCTACAAAACTGCGGCGGATTGCGACAATATTGGTTTTAATATTTTGAGCATAAATTGGGGACAAAAAATTTGAATACTGTCCATAGGAAGGATAGGTCTGGAATAAGTTTTCTGTTTCAAAATAGAAATATTGAACTTCTAATCCGAATAGAAATTGAAAGACAATAGGTCCCCAGGTCCAGCAATGTATAATGGGATGAATATAAGCCAGCCAGATGTCATCTCTGGAATCACTCTGGGAATAAATATCCAGTGTATGTTTATCGGCCCAGGTGTTGCCGTTCAAATACCAGTATCCCCAATCGGAATCAAACATTTTCCCGGTAATTAAAGGAATATTTTTTTGCAGGCTGATCTTGATATCCCAATCAGGAATAAAATTATAAAATTCAAATGTGAAATATAGAATTGGGTCGGACATCGTAAATTTCAACTGGCTTAATTGAAAGGGTATGTCAACGGCGCCATTCTTGTAATTCCAATAATCGCCGATCTGGTACAGGGTTTGACCGTATAAATAACCGCTGCCTATCCCGACCTGAAGGGAATTAGTGCTGGTATTTCCCCCCCGGCAGATGGATGTTAATAAAATGAAAATAGTGAATGGAACGATCATTTTAAAAACAATACATTGAGATTTTTTAACCATAACAAATCCTTAATTTAAATTAAAATTCAATGCCGATTGAAACAGGCAGCAAAAAATTAAAGAACATATATTTTTTCTCATTATTAACATAGGTCATCTGGCTCATGCAAAGCTCCAAAGCGACGCCGGCAATAAACCTGTCTCCAAGGAACATCCCGAATTCAAGTCCTGCCTGTCCTCCAATACCTCCGGCTGTATCCCGGTATTCATTAAAGTCTGGATAATAACCGGAAAATAAATTGATAACATCCTGAGACAAATTAAATAAAGAATAATTCACGCCATAGTAAGGTTTCAAATAATATTTAGAACCAGGGGCCAAAAAAAAACGATTATACCAATTTAATTGAAAAACCGTCATAAATCCCACATTCAATGAAGAAGGGCCGACGGCTGATATATTATTGAAAATGGTCTTGAATTCAAATCCGGCGTCTGGAAAAACTTGAATTCCGGCTTTAACGCCAAGACCAAAGTCAAGAAATATATCGGGAGGAGGGTTAAGACCTCTTGATAGAAAAAAAGCAAGGCGACTGTAAAAATACCCGGTATTACAGGAAACAGAAATATCAAATAGATGACTGACACGCTCATTATCATTTGAATTTTCCCCATATGCAAAGACTGCCCCAGAAATAATTAAAGCAAATATCAAGTTATAGTAAAAAAGTGTTCTCTTTAACATCCCGAACCCCAAACCACAAAATATTTTAACTATAATTCCATTTGAAGTAATTGTCAACACCGGCAATGTAAATTTCCCTTTTCACAGAAATAAATTTCCGCTTGAGATGTTAAAAAAAGGCGGCCGGTCAATTATCATAATCCCCGGGTGTGGTTTCTAAAATTTTCAAATAAGCTTTTTTATTGCTATCGCGTTAGACTCCGCCGTTATATGAAACCGCCCGACTTTTTAGAAAGAGCCGCACGCGGTAAATAGAATAGATTATTTTATCATAATTATTCTTTTTGAATTTTTACCGGGAACGCTATAATAAATTCAGTTCCATCCCCTGAATTTAACCGGACAGTCCCTCTTAATTGTGAAGATAATAAATTCACCATTAATAGACCAAACGACTTTATATTTTTACTAAAATCAAATCCGGGCGGCAGCCCTTTCCCATCATCATGAACAATTAAATTACAAAGCCGGGTATTTTTATCAACAAATAATTTTACCAGAATTGTGCCCTTTTCTCCTTCCGGGAACGCATGTTTGATACTATTTGACACCAGTTCATTGAGAATAAGACCGCAGGGGACCGCGTCATCAATGCCGAGATGAATATTTTCCGCCTCGATTTTTATTCTTATCTCCTGCCGTTTGTACATTGAGCGCAGGTTCTCAATCAGTTTTGGAATAAACTCCCCGAAGTCAATATCATTTTCCGCAGTGTATCCATATAACTCATTGTGTATTAGAGCCATAGCATTTATGCGGCTTATACTATCAATAAACAGATCAACAGCTTCAGGATCCTTGACATACTGCAATTGAATGTTGAACATATTATTAATAAGCTGCATGTTGTTTCTGATCCGGTGATGTATTTCCTTTATTATAATTTCTTTTTCTTTGATTGAAGCCTTGATCTTTTCTTCGGCATTTTTTATTTCCGTCATATCCCTGAATGATTCTACAGCCCCGATGATATTCCCCTGTATATCATATAGAATTGAAGATGTCGCCCAAATATGATTGTTTTTTTCTTTTGTTGAAGTTAGAAACCGGCCTGCAATAAGTATATCTTCGGTTCTTTGAAAAAAGTCGTATTCTTTTTCAATTTCCGTATCAGGTTTTAACATCAGATCAATAAATAAGGGCCCTTTATAACCATAAAACGGCACGGCATTTTCATATTCCCCTTTGCCGATGATATCCTGCGAATTTATACCGGATATTTTTTCCAGAGCTTTATTCCATAAATAAACTTTACCATTAACATCGATAACAAACGTCGGATCTGGAAGATTGTTTATTATAGTAAATAATAAATTTTCGGAATTTCTTACCGTTAACTCGTTCAGTTTTTTATCAGTTATATTTTTAACGCAGACGAGCCTGGCCGGCCTGCCTTCCCACGCCGTTGATATTGAAATGATCTTTACAAAAACAAGACGGCCCTTTTTGCTGATAATACGGAAGATCAAATCATCCGGCAAACCCTCATTTTTGGCTTTTTTAATCTGAAACTCAGTGACTTTTTCTCTGTCGTCAATATGAATAAAATCAAAAATGTTTTTATCGCTTACTTCATTTATTGAATACCCTAAATCCGAAAGAGGCTTTTGATTTACAAATTCTATTTTATTATCCTGAATAACTATTATAAGATCGCTTGCGTTTTCTAATAACAACTTGTATCGGATATTATTGTTGTTCCCTTCCATATATTACTCCTGTGAAAAACCTACTCTCGGCGCAAATTTTTCTCTCAGGTGTTTCCTGCGAGAGAGGTTTCCGATATCCAGAGGGGTTTCTGAATGTATGCCTGATCGGAAGCGGCTGCTGATTATGCAGGACCCGCCGGACTTTTCTATCTGCGGCCGAAAAGTAACCAAATAATAATCAAAATAATCGCAATAACCAGTAAAACATGGATGCCGCCGCCCAGAGTATAAGACGTAATCAAACCTAACAGCCACAACACAAAAAGAATCAGACCGGCAGCCAACAGTAAATTAGCCATTTTTTCCTCCTATTATTGATTTTAAAAACAGGCATGCATTCCAGTGCCCGTAAGCGGCTTTTATTTTTTCATGCATATAAAGTTAGGACAAAGGTCTATAATTTCAAATCCGTTGCCGGAATTCCGCAAGAATAAAAATCCATGAATTTCATATACTTTTTTTCGGCCCTATGGGACTATCCGTCGATTCGGACTGCTTGTTAAACTTAAACTGAACAATTTATTTTAAATTTATCTAAAGCGTATATATTTTCAAACTTCCACCCCGGCCGGAGCCTGTCCTGAGAACAACGAAGGACGCGGGGTGGAAATTTGACTATTATTAAGCTTATGCTAAAAAATCGCTCAATTTAAGTTAAATTACTTTACTGTCATATTAAAAACCCAATCCCAATCCGTGGGGGGCGGATTCTTCTTAAAGATGACGCAGCGGATATAAAACACTCCGCTTGGCCCATCTTTGAATTTCTCAACATTTTCATTAAATATGGCCCGCGCTTCATCCCATTTTTTTTCACGGTAGAGTTTAAGGCCTTTTTCAAAGTTCTCTTTTATCGCGATGGCTTTCTTATTTATCTTGCTCTTTTCCCCGAGAATTTCATATATTTTAATCGGTTCTTTTTTCCCCTTTACCGTCATTAAATCAATTTCCCTGCATAGATATATATTGTGTGCCTGATTATAGACGCTTTCCGTTATTAAAGATTTTGTTTTGTACTCTTTATTTGCCCCTTCCAGTCTTGCCGCAATATTAACAGTATCTCCAATGCAGGTAAAGTCCATCCTTTCCCTCGCGCCCATACTTCCGAATATAGCCTGGCCGGAGTTAATGCCGATCCCTATGTCAATAAACGGCGCATTGTTCGCGATGTTTTTTTCCTTTTCCGCCTGCATGGCTTTCTGGATTTCGAGGCTCGCCTTGCAGGCATTCAATTCTTTGTCTGGACCGTCAAAAACAGCCATCACTTCATCGCCCACAAATTTATCAATATCGCCTTTATTTTCTAGTATGATTTGTGTCTGCAAATCCAGATAATAATTTAAAATTGATACAACTTCGTTTGGACTTTTACCCTCGCTCAAGGTTGTAAACCCCCGTATGTCCGTAAAAACGAATGCCAGGTCCTTTATTGTGGATGTTTTTCCCTTTTTTTCAGAATACTGGAGCGTTGAAGCGGAAATATAGGGAATAATGCCCTTGATCACCGTCACCATTTTGTTTATCTCAATGGAAAGTGTTTTGATTTCATCTCGAGTATGAATCATATCTTCATACTGCAGATTGGATGCCTTGATTTCTTCACTGCCTTTAATCATATTAGATAAGGTAGAGCTGATTTTTCTGGTATTCATCTGCAGGAATAAAATTGGAAAAACAATATTAGTACCAATAATGTACACTAAAATGACAGCCAGATAAATGATCATTATTGCGAATATTAAAATCCGGAACTGGGTTTGGCGATAAGTTTTAAATATCTCATCCTGCTTATATTGAACAATGGAATATCCCAATTTCTTTTGTCCCATTAAAATCGGGGCAATGATATCGTAATTCTTCGTCTGGCTGTTATACTGATTAGTGACTTCATCAATTGTGTAGTAATCCCTTTTCAATTCTTTACCCGCAAGCTTGTTATCCGTTGACATATAGACAAAAGATCTATCATATGACTTAACATTTCTATACCAGGAGATGGAATCAAAAGCCAGGGTTGCCCCCTTGTTTTTTGCCGCCTGTCTTTTAAAATAGGTGTCGACCTCAATGTTGAGCATTTTTCTTTCTCTTGCGCTGTCTTTCAGATTTCCCAGTATAAAACCGGCGCTTTGTTCGGCAAGAACTGTTCCCGTCGCAATTACTGAATCTACAATGGTCTTTTTGAATTGACTCAAGAGCAGCGAACTAAGTGATAATATTATGACCAGATTGGTGATAATAAATACCAATAACAGCTTTTGTAAAATTCCAAGCCGCCCCAGCTTTTGCTGCAGTTTTATTTGCTGCATTGCACCGCTGGATTTTGACAGCGCGACATAACTTTTGTAGGATGAACTGAGATATCGATAATTATTGATGATATTGATCAGCTGTATAATACTATACACGATAGATGATATAATAATTATCACGGTAAAAAGATCTAATGAAAATAAATCACTTATTTCAGTACTTCTTTTTAAAATAATTAATATTAAGAAAAGAAGCGTCAGCCCGGAAAAGATGAAATTGATAATAAAAGACAGATAAAGATTTGGACTGAAAACTCCGGGATATTTCTCTTTTAAAAATACAGAGACGATTTTAAATAATAATACGGCGGGGGTTAAATAGAGTAAAAATGAAAGCAGGAAAAGCCAGAAATAGGGCACACCCACACTATTCTTAAAGCTGTCAAAATTCGCGGTAATCTTTATTAATTCAATTTTGAAACCCGTGCTGACAATAAATAAGGGCGCCATCAGCCAGTAAAGGACCGCCGTGAAGAATACAATATCAATAATTATAAATATTCTATTCCATTTTATTTCCTTATTAGTGATAATAAAAACCGATAACAGCTTTTCTAAAATTCCAGGCCGCCCCGGCTTTTGCTTCGGGTTTATTTGCTGCATTGCATCGCCGGATTTTGACTGCGCGGCATGACTTTGTTTTGAAGGAATGAGATATCGAATATTATTGATGATATTGATTAGCTGGATAATACTATACACGATAGATGATATAATAATTATCACGGTAAAAAGATCTAATGAAAATAAATCACTTATTTCAGTACTTCTTTTTAAAATAATCAATATTATGAAAAGAAGCGTCAGCCCGGAAAAGATGAAATTGATAATAAAAGACAGATAAAGATTTGGACTGAAAACTCCGGGATATTTCCCTTTCAAAAATAGAGAGGCGATTTTAAATAATAATACGGCGGGAGTTAAATAGAGTAAAAATGAAAGCAGGAAAAGCCAGAAATAGGGCACACCCACACTATTCTTAAAGCTGTCAAAATTCGCGGTAATTTTTATTAATTCAATTTTGAAACCCGTGCCGGCAATAAATAAGGGCGCCATCAGCCAGTAAAGGACCGCCGTGAAGAATACAATATCAATAATTAGAAATAACCAGTTCCATTTTTTTTCATTCATATCCTGCTCCAATTAATATAATTCCAATATTTTCAACTCGGATTTTGCTTTTTTCAGGTAATTCCCGGCATCTTTGTAATTGGGAGATACTGTCAATGTATTTTGAAATTCCTTAACGGCGTACGAATAATTTCCGCTGACAAAATCAGTTACGCCGTCATTATAAACAATATCTAAGAGCGCTATCACTTTGGCTTTTCTATTATCCAACTCTTTGATGTTGTCTTTAACTTTGGTCAATGTTTTTATGAAATTGATTTTTTGATAAGCTAATGCGATTTCCTTCTGATCTATCAAGTCATCAATTTCAGAAATCCAGCTGCTGAAAGAACCCGCGACATCAACCTTATTTTTTCTATTCTGAATTTTAGCCTGCAAAACCTGGGCTTCATTGGTTTTTTTAAATGTTAACGCCAGATCAATTTTTTCATATGCCAGGTCGAATCGATTTGAATCATACAATTTTTTAGACCAGTCAAAATAGAAATTGAACTGAAGGTCTTTTAAAACAGCGTCATATTTACGGTTCACACAGAGATTATATTTATTTAATATTTTAAACCTGATTTCCGCATCATGGTTTTTATTTTTTTCTATTAGATTTTTGGTTTCTGAAATAATGAAATCCATATCGCCGGATAGAATATTCGCAAAATCGGACCTTTTTGCCGTGAGATTGTTTTCCTGAGATGAGCCCAATAAAAGCGCTTTATTAAATTTTTCTATAATGGGAACAACAGCGTTTCCCTGAATAATTTTGTTTGCAAGCTTTTCTATCAATTTGAGCTCTGCATCGCCGTAAGAAAGCATTTTTCCGGCCAGTTCTTCCCTGATATCTTTTGTTTTAACTCGGAGGGTGATGACTTCATTATTGGTAGGATCGATTTGATATACTTTCTGCAATGTTATGCAGAGGTTATAATTATCATCATCCGTCCTTCTCTTTTTTTTAGCCAGGTTATTTTTCACGATTTTAATGTTCTTTGCAATAGCGTTACTGACATAATTTGCCGTTTTTTGTAAATAAATACCGGCGTCTTGATTTTTCGGGTCTAATTTTAATGATTCCTGCAGAATATTTTTTATATTCGGAACAAATGTTATATCGTCCTTTTCAATCATGATATTGTATAAGAGGATCCCTTTATCACTGAGTAATACAGATTTTTCCTTATCGCTAAAGTTATTTATTATTAGGTTTTCTCCTTTTGTGTTGCCTGCCGCGCAGCCGTTAAAAAAATACAAACCAATAACAATAAAAAACACTATAAAATTATTCATTTTACCACCTTCAATATATGAACTTTCAAAATAACTACTATTATATAGTTTAGTTAATTTTCGAAGCTTTGACAAATTAAAATAACTTTTTTTTCCGATTCTTGATGAGGACCTTAGATAGTAATCAAAGCTGTGCCATTGACTCAAAAAATCATTCACTCCCCGCGGATGCGGGGAATGAATAGGAAATACCGCTACTACCGGAGAAACCGCATTAAGAACCTAATTTGTATTTCGCCTTAACCTTTTTTTCCGCGTTCAGCCAATCGGTCATTTCATTACCGGGAGACCCTTTTTTGTTTCTTTCAAGATAAAAATCGTAGGCCTTCTTTTCAATCTCGCCCAGAAATTCCTTCAATTCCGGTCTTGCCGATTTTTTTGCCGCTTCCGGCTTACCCGCTGTCTTTTTCATTTCCATGTCATTCCTCCTAATTTATTTTTATTAAATTTATAATTATATACTTTATATAATGGACAGTTGTAAAAAAGGTTCTTTAAAATTATCCGGTCTTAATGGAAATAGACTATGCACTTGCGGATTCTCTGCAATGCGTAAAGAGAAAACGGAATTTAATTGAACTAAAAACAAAAACCGTTTGTATTGTAGAGAGGTTAACATAAACTTACAAATTAAGTATACTTATTATAATGTTAGAAGTCAATAGCAGCTTAAAATAGCCATTATCAGGTTAAACAGACATTATTTTTGACCGGATACAACAGATCCCGGCTTATATTTTTGCAAAGATTATGAATAAAGCTTAAAATTACCCTGAATATTTTTTTGGATACAACTATTTAGAAGGATCGATACTGGAGTTGAAAAATGAAACCGGAAAACTCGATGCAGATACTCCTGGATGCCGACGCTGCGCCGGCCGCCGTCAAGGAGATCCTTTTCAAGGCGGCTCAGCGGATTCGGGTGCCTCTGATCCTGTTCGCGAATATGCCCCTGAAAATACCCGCTTCCGGATTGATATCCATGGTCACTGTTCCTGAGGGTCCTGATGAAGCGGACCATGAAATAGCGCGGACAGTGGAAAAAGGCGACCTGGTCATTACGAATGACATTCCTCTCGCCGACCGGGTCATCAGCAAAGGCGCTCAAGCGATCAACTTCCGCGGGGAACTCTACACAGCTGACAACATTAAGCAGTACCTTGTCATGCGGGATCTCATGGAAAACCTGCGGAACATTGATATACGGACTGGCGGGCCGGCGCCGTTCAGCCAGAAAGACCGCCGGAACTTCGCCAACCAGCTTGACGGCTATCTGACAAAGTACCTTAAAAAAGAATAGAAGTGAGTTCCCTGGATTTTACAAAAGGAAAATGTTTAATTAGTTCACATCTTTCCGGAAATGCTGTATAATAATAATCATTTATTTTTGTGGAGGCCTTTATGGGCGAAAAGAACAAAGGATCGAAAGAAACAAAGAAGAAACCCCTGAAAACCCTGAAGGAAAAAAGAAAAGAAAAACAGGCGAAAAAAGCAGAGAGATAAATCCGGTTTCACAGTAATACTGGAAATTTAATCAGCGCTTTTTATTTCTAACTTTTATTTCGCGCCCTTTTCAATGAGCAGCTTTGTTATCTCAGTTTGATTTTTCTCCGTAGTAACCATCAAAGCAGTTTTGCCGTTCTTATCCTTCACGTTAAGTTACACACCCTTTTTCATGTGCCGGCTTTTTTTCATACTTCCAAAAATAGCCGCAGAATTTCACGCAATAACACTGAGTATTTATATGTTATTGAGTAAGAAAATGTTTTTTAAGGTTTAAAAATTTTAATACTTTATTTCTGTGAACTTCTGTGCAATTCTGTGCAATTCTGTGGCAAATTATCCTTTCACGCGTCCAGCGATTTGAGCATTTCTTCCTGCTCGTTCATGATGCACGCGTTGATCAACTCATTGCAGTCGCCGTTCATGATCATATCGAGCTTGTAGAGAGTGAGATTGATGCGGTGGTCCGTCAGCCGGTTCTGAGGAAAATTATAGGTGCGGATCTTTTCCGAACGGTCGCCGGTGCGGATTGAATTCCGCCGTAGCGCCGTGTCATTATCAACTTTCTTCTGAAGCTCCAGGTCGAGCAGCTTCGAGCGGAGGATCCTCATGGCACTGGCCCTGTTCTGGATCTGGGACCTCTCTTCCTGACATGCTACGACAACACCCGAAGGCATATGCGTGATGCGAATGGCGGATTCCGTTTTGTTGACATACTGCCCGCCGGCGCCGCCCGCGCGGTAAGTGTCTATCTTCAAATCCGCCGGGTCTATCTTGACATCCACCTCGTCCGCTTCCGGCAGGACCACAACCGAGGCCGTGGATGTATGGATGCGGCCGCCGGCTTCAGTTTCCGGTATGCGCTGGACGCGGTGCACGCCGCTTTCGAACTTCATATGCCCGTAAACGTCCTTGCCTTTTATTGAAAACACGATTTCCTTATACCCGCCGAGGCCTGTGTCGTTAAAATCCAGGACCTCGTATTTCCACCGCTTGAGCTCCGAATAACGGGTGTACATCCGGAAGAGGTCGCCGGCGAAAAGCGCGGCCTCGTCGCCGCCGGTCCCGGCGCGTATTTCAACGATGATGTTCTTCGATTCCATCTCGTCCTTCGGCAGGAGCATGGCAAGGATTTCCTTTTCCAGGACCGTTTTTCTCTGGGCGAGCTTTTCATTATCTTCCTTCGCCATTTTTTTTATCTCGTCGTCCTCATTGGAATTAAGCATTTCATGGTTATTCGCGATTTCCTTTTCGATTTTTTCTATCTCATTGTATTTCTCGACAAAAGGGGCAAGCTCGGCCCGGTCCTTGGCCAGCTTGATGAATTCAGGGCCCGTCGGCTGCATGGATGAAAGTTTTACACCCATATCATCATACTTTTTGACAAGGGCCACCGCTTTTGGATGCATGGATCGCTCCTCTCATTAATCGTCGATGAATATTATATCAAATATTTAAAAAAATGGAAAGGGAATGAATCTTCGGAATGCTCGGCAGGGCCCGACCCGGTCTTGAATATTCCTGACGCTGAGACGGCTGCCGTAATTATTTCCCTGTCAGTTTTTGATATTTTTCCGGCGGCGGGGTAGAATTAACACCGGCAGTCCGGAACAGAAAACCGGCTGATTCAATATGAAATTTCAAGGAAAATACCATGTCCGTCATTCAGATTTTCGGCTCGAAAAAGTGCCGCGACACACAGAAAGCCGAACGTTTCTTCAAGGAACGCGGAATAAAATACCAGTTCATCGACCTGGCGGAAAAAGGGATGTCTCCCGGAGAACTGGATTCCGTCCGTTCCGTTATTCCCCTGGAAAAACTCATCAACCTGGAATCAAAGGAATTCTCCAGGCTGAACCTGGCTTTTATGAAGTTTGACATCCTCGAAAAACTGCTGGAATACCCGCTTTTGCTGAATACACCCGTTGTCCGCCGCGGTAAATCCGCGGCATGCGGATTTGATCCGGCAGGATGGGAAAAAATTGCGGAACTCGATTGAAAAGAAAATAACTATTCCAAATCTCTGGAGATGAGGGGATTTGAACCCCCGGCCCCTGCATTGCGAACGCAGTGCTCTCCCAGCTGAGCTACATCCCCGGGTCAGTCAACAGTTGAAAGTTAATAGTCGGAAACCGACAGCAGGAATATGATAAGTATTTTCTCATCATTTGTCGACTTTTTTAAGGTATTACTTTCAGGTTTTTCTCCAGAAATAGATCACGACTACCGCGAACGGGATCAAAAAAACCAGATCGCCCAGAAGATATTGATGCGACACAACAGCCATAAAGGTCAGCCAGACAAGGATGTTTGTAATGACCAGCAATTCGCAGACATGGATATTTTCGCGGAATTCATATTGGAACAGCTTCTGTTCTGCCGTTTTATTATTTTGAATAATATCAAATTCCTTTTTATCAATACCTCTAATGGAACGCGGTATATAATGAAATATCGTCCTGTACCATGGACTTCTTTTTCTATACAGCATAGCTTTTTCATCCATCGTATTGATTACCGTGTT
The DNA here is from genome assembly GCA_963835575.1 of uncultured Spirochaetota bacterium. Taxonomy (GTDB): domain Bacteria; phylum Spirochaetota; class Brevinematia; order Brevinematales; family JAOACQ01; genus CAVYGN01. The sequence goes on from CAWIGG010000002.1 coordinate 1,820,970, forward strand.
TCTTTTATATCCCATCTGTTTTTCCAGTTCATCCATCCTTTCAAACTGGAGGCTCTGCACGCTCCTCCAGCGTTTGACAAACCGGAGCCAGACCATGGAGATGATGATGGAAAAAAAAGCGGCCAGTACCGCCGCAAGCGAATAATTGGAGGAGGCCAGGTCGCTTCTCGCGGCCACCGCGATAAAACCGACGGCTGAACCGATGCCGAAAATGCCTGCCGTCGTCCAGATATTCGTTTCCAGTTTATTGGCATGATCGAAGCAGATCCGGTATTCGCTGTGGAGCTGATCGAATTTCTGTTTATTCATAATTTCCCCTTTTATATACATCAATTAATAATATATTATCGTTATAAAGTTACCGGAATTGAGTAGGAGGCGGGTTTACACCCGCCGACCTCTCACACCACCGTACGTACGGTTCCGTATACGGCGGTTCCAAAATATAATTTCTGATAAATACAAATCTTGTTCAGCATCGATACGAGTCCCATACTGTCGAATAATTTCTTAGGAAAGGCGATGTTCATATGTTTGTTGATGAAGCCTTTTAGCTGTTTTACAGTGACTCCGTCAACTCCCGCCGCCCCCTTATTGCTTACCACCCTGTGATAAGCTTCCAGCATGTTCTCGCGTTTGACCAGACGCTCTATTAAATTTGTTTCATCCGGTGTACTCCTTCTTTGACTCTCTGCACGGATACACGCGCTTTGGCTATTCTTCGGAATTCCGTCCCTATCCTTTGTCAAAGCCGGAAAGTTTCCTTCCGCTTCTGCGTAAGTTACCGTGTCAGGATTCATAGCGGTACTCCTATAGTTTGGTTCTGCCCTTCGCCTCCGGTCAAGAGGTTACTATGGCTTCTGCTGACTTCTGAAAACCCCTCTTATCACCTTTCGATGACAATAGCCAATATGTGGCAGGCTGTCAGACCTCCCCGGGTAATGCGCTCGTTCCTTCACACTTATGTCTGCCGCATCTACGTCATTGCTTTCTGTGTAAGTATCGGGCTTTAACGATAATTGCCGTCTCACCCAGCAGTGCCGCCTCTATGCGGTTTCTGTTCGTCAGACCAGTGCTTTGCCTGCAGCTTCCTTCAGATTCCGCCTCACGGCGGACACCCTTGCCGTCTGTCCCTCACCAGTTTGTCCGGCTGCCCGGAGAAGTTCACAAACTGGTGAGGGATTCCCCTTACCGGGTGCATACGGGACTTTCACCCGCAAGAACGTGCGCCCTGCCGGGCGCACAATAAAAAAGGCCCCCTTCTTGAAGGAAGCCTTTATCTTATAATACCATTTATTTATTCTTATTAAGCTCTTCTGAAAGCTTCACAAGCTGAATAAACTCGCGGCGGTAGCCTTCCGTATCCTGCCCGGTCGATTGGGACGCCAGTTCGATGACGTTATCGAAGCTCGATTTCTCTTTGTATTTTGAATTCCGGAGGATCTGCCCCCACTCCGCCACGGAAGCGGCAAACCGGTAGTCGCCGGTTGTTTTATTGAGTTCAAGCGGCACATTTTTTACCGGATAAACGAGAAGCCGGCTTGTGTCCTCTTTCGGCTTTTTATAGCGGAATTTGATTGTCATCAATTCATCCTTCGCGGCGGCGCTTTCGTTGATCACGGTTGTCTGGTATCTCAGGCCGTTCGTTCCGGTTTCCTTTTCAGCGGGAATGATCTCATAAAGCACTGTCACGCTGTGGCCGGCGCCGAGCTCCCCGGCGTCTTTTTTATCATCGTCAAAATCCCGCGCGTTCAGGACGCGTTTTTCATAGCCGATCATACGGTACTGCCCGACAACGGCCGGGTTGAACTCGATCTGGATTTTCACATCCTTGGCTATTGTCAGAAGGGTCCCGCCCATCTGATTCACAAGCACCTTTTTAGCCTCGGAAAGTGTGTCGATATAAGCATAATTGCCGTTACCCTTGTCGGCGAGCTTGACCATCTTGGAGTCTTTATAATTACCCATGCCGAAGCCGAGTACCGTCAGGAATATGCCTTCATCCCGCTTCTCTTCGATCATGCGCACAAGCTCACCGTCGCTCGAAGGACCGACGTTAAAATCGCCGTCCGTTGCTAAAATCACGCGGTTGTTGCCGTTCGCATTGTAATACTTCTTTGCCGTTTCGTAGGCCAGCAGTATCCCTTCGCCTCCGGCCGTCGAACCGCCGGCCTCAAGCCCGTCGATGGCCGCCAGAATTTTCTTTTTGTCCCCGCCGGATGTCGGGGTAAGGACAAGCCCTGCGTTCCCGGCGTAAACAACAATGGCGATCCTGTCAATAGAGCGCATCTGCTGAACAAGCATCTTCAATGAAGCCTTGACCAGAGGAAGCTTATTCTCGTCTTCCATGGAGCCGGAGACATCTATCAGAAATACAAGGTTATTCGGAGGCAGATTTTTAACATCCACTTTTCTGGCCTGTAGCCCGACCCTCAGAAGCATATGCTTTTTATTCCATGGGCAGACGGAATATTCCGTATTGAAAGCCATGGGATCGTCATTCTTCGGCTCGGCGTAATCATAGGAGAAATAATTGACCAGTTCCTCTATCCGTACAGCGTCAGGGTATGGAAGCTGTCCCTCGTTCAGGAACCGGCGCACATTGGCGTAGGAAGCCGTGTCGACATCGATGGACAATGTGGAGAGCGGCTCTTTTACCGCTTCCTGGAAATCGTTTTCAACTATATTGTCATACGCTTCCGTATTGAAGTCCTGTTTCATCCGCAGTTGATTATAAGCTTTCAGAGCCGGTATTTCTTTTTTCTTTTCCACTCCGGCCGGGGTTTCTCTTTCAGAACTCACAGGCGCGAAGCTCAACTCCGTGTCTTTCATCGGGCCTTTCGAATCATCAACACTTCTTTTTCCCGCGACTACGCTTTTATCCATTGTCACAGGTTCCGCCGGAATATTTTTATTTTGAGAAGGTTTGTATTCCGCACGGTTTTCCGGCTGTTTTGTTTCATCGACCTTATTATTCCCGTAATAGACGGCCGGATGATTTTGAGTCTGATGAGTTGACTCTTTTGTCAGATTCTCCCGGGATTCTTCAGCTAATCCGGTCTTTAACTGAATCTCTTTATGGCCCGGCCTGACATAAAACATGGTTATCGCGATGATGACGCAGAAAGCCAGGGCGGCTGAAGCGGCGCGGAAGGCCCCGCTTCTCCAGAGCGAAAGGAGGAAAAAACGTTTTTTATTTTCTCTTCCGCTGAATTTAGCGAGCAGTTCCCGCTTGAGGTCCTTTTCGAATTTTTTGTTTATCACAACATGCGGTTTAGAGGATAGAAGTTCGCCTATCGCCTTTTTCAAATCCTCCTCCTTATCCCGCAGACCGGGATCAATGCTGTAAAGTTCTTTTAAAATCATCTGAATTCTCTTTTCCATAATTTTCTCCGTTAATGCAGAATTTTGTAAAACAAAAACGCGAGAAAGAGATTGAGGGGCATCGCCTCGCGGAGATAGTCCATTGCCCGTCTGAAGATCATCTTGCATGAGGCTTCGGATTTTCCCATCCAGCGCGATATTTCGCGGTACGGCACATCGTCCCAGACGCGGAGCAGAACGATCTCGCGCTCGGTGCCGGATAGTTTCGCGAAATACGGCTTGAGCCTTTCCCAGAGAAGGGAGTTTTCAGCGTCCAGTTCGAGGTTTTTGCCGTCGGATATGTCCCAGACATCCTCGATATCGACAGTTTTTTTTCTCCGGCGGTAAAAATCCATCAGGGCATTGCGCGCGATACCGTAGATCCATGCCGAAAAATTCCCCGCCTCCGGCCGGAAGGTGGAAAGCTTTTCCAGCGCTTTTAAAAACACGGCGCTCGTCAGGTCCTCAGCCGTTTCCCTGTGCAGGCAGCGGTAATACAGATAGAAATAGATTTTTTTAAAGAACTGGCCGTACAATTTCTCAAACGCTTCCGGTCTGCCCTTTTGGGCAAGCATTGCCCATTTTTCGGCGCTGTCCTCTTGAAAATCACCGCTTCCGCTCCGATCCATTCATATCTCCTTTTACCAGCGTTTCTGTTTACATATGTACTACGGAAAAGGAAGAAAAAAGTAACCGGTTTATTTTACCGGCCAGTTTAAAATATCACAAAATTTATTTCTGCAAATTTAAAACCGCACCGAACTTAATAAGGGGTATCGCTTCACGGAAGACCGGATAATCCGCTAATGAACGCGAAGGGGGAATTGCATAAGGTGTATTTTTATTTTGATGTATTTATCAAGCCTTCCGAAATGCAGCAATACCTTTTAAGTGGATTTATTTTAAAGCAATTCGAATATTTGTTTTTTATTTATAAAAAAGCTAAAATTTCCCGATAGAAAACAAAGAAAAATCATTATTCATTTGAAAATTATATTTTACGCTTCCAATTTAGAAAAGAGATTCCGGTTTTATAACATTTAAATAAATGCGGCTTTACAATAATAATTCCGGATATTTCAATTTAAAAATAAGGGGAAAGCATACAGATGGCCGTCAAAAAAAGAATGACCATAGCGCTTCTAATCGACTGGCTGAACACGCCCTATCATATGGAGATTCTTTCCGGCGTTGCTGATTATTCGGAAAAGAATGATATCAACCTTATCTGCATCGCCGGAGGCAGGCTGGAAGCGCCATTCGAATGGGAAAAGAACAGGAATGTCCTCTATGATTTTGTCGACCATGAAAGGATTGACGGGCTTGTGGTGGCGGCGCCATCGCTTGCCAATTACGCCGGAAATTCAATCCTTGAAAATCTTCTCAAGCGCTTTATAAACATCCCCATGGTCAATCTCGGGGAAAACCTGCTCAACATTCCGGCGGTTTTACTGGACAATGAATCCGGAATCCGCGAGGTCATGAAGCATATGGCGGAATATCATGGCTACAAGCGGATCGCTTTTATATCCGGTCTTTCAGTCAGTACCGAGGCCAGCATCAGGCTTAACGCCTACAGAGAGATGCTTTCTCATTACGGTCTTCCGTATGAGCCTGAACTGGTTTATGAGGGAAATTTCAGCTTCAATTCCGGAAAGGACGCCATCAGGGAACTGCTGGATATCAGAAAAGTCAAAATGGACGCCATTGTATCGGCTAACGATCATATGGCCCTTGGTATTATTAACGAACTGCAGATGCGGGGAAAGATCGCCTCGGAAATCATGCCGATAGCCGGCTATGATGACATCAGCGACAGCAAGAGCGCGAAGCTGACCACGGTACACCAGCCGACGAGCGAGCAGGCCAGTCTTGCCGCCGAGCTTCTTGTCAGAATGATAAAAGGCGAAAAAATCCCGATGATCACACGGATGCCGACGGAAATCGTCATCCGCGAGTCCTGCGGGTGCTATTCAGCCGGCGTTTCATCAGCCGTCATCGGGAACTATACGCTCAAGGGCGATATTTTCGACAAATCTTTCAATAAAAATAAGGATGTCATTATTTCAAAGATCGCACAGACGGATATCGCCGCCTCGGGCTGGAATAAAAAATGGACCGCCGAGTGTTCGGCCAGGCTATTGGATTCACTGGCTCATATCTTCAGCGGGGAAAAATCCGCATCATTTTTATCGGAATGGAACCATATAATTCAGGAATGTTATGAAAATAATGAAAATCTTTCCAATCTGCATATATTGCTTTCCATCTTCAGAAAAAATATTCTTCCATATATCAAAAGCAGACAGACACTGGGCCAGCTGGAAGACATGTTACAGGAAGCGAGGATCATGATAGGCGATGCCATCCAAAAAACTGACCTCTTCACAAAGATCCTGGAGACATCCAAGCTGGAGCACCTGAATGATTTTGGGGCAAAACTCACCAGTACTTTCGATCTGGAACAGCAGTTCGACATCATTCAATCGGAATTGACCTCTCTCGGGATCAACAGCTGTTTTATCTCATTGTACAGTTTCCCTGAAAATCCGGTAAAAGAAGCGCGGCTTGTTTTCGGATTTCAGGACGGTCTTCGGCTGAACCTTCCCCAGGGCGGAACTTCTTTTCTTCCCAATGAAATCATTCCTTCAACGCTTATCCGGAATGACCGTCGCTTTACCTATATTCTTGAAAACATGTTTCACAGGACATCACAGCTCGGCTTTATTGTCATTGAATACGGGCCGAAGGACAACAGGATATACGAGATCATCCGCACCAAGATCAACGACAGCATCATGGGTACTATTATGTTCGAAAATATACAGAAGCAGGCAGACAGCCTTGAACAGCAGGTGCGGGAGAGAACTTCAGAACTCTACAACACAAACGCGAGGCTCAATATTGAGATCCAGGAAAAGCGCATCGCTGAGGAAAAGCTCAAAAAAAGCGAGGAGAGGTTCCGTGAAATGGCGCTCCTTCTTCCCTCCGTGATCGTGGAAACCGATGTTTCGTTAAGGATTCATTTCCTGAATAAAGCCGGTTATGATCTTTTAGAGATCGGCGACGATGATATCAGAAAAGGCATTTCTTTCCTTGATTTCATAGTGGAGGAAGAGCGACCAAGGGTTATAGAATACGCCGATAAAACGCTTCATAATGAAATAACCAGCTTTTCAGAATTCCGTATCCAGAAAAAGGATGGTTCCAGAGTCACTTTTCTTGCCAAAACTGCCCCGCTCTATCTTGAAAATATGATCCAGGGGATCCGCTGGAACGCGATCGACATCAAGCCGCTGGTCCTGACTGTTTTTGAACCCGGCGAATCCCTGTTTAAGGAATATTCTTTTACTCAAAGGGAAAAGGCGATCGTGACTCACATCATTCAAGGTTACAAGAATAAAGAGATTGCGGCGGCTTTGTTCATACAGGAAGGCACTGTCAAAGATCATATTACATCCATATTCTCAAAAATAGACGTAAAAAACCGTGAGGAATTTTTTGATAAGCTCAAAAATTACCAGATCAAGCGCTTCGGATATAACTCATTCATTTTTTCCCTTCTCAGCAACATCTTGAAAGATTAATACCATCTAGTTAATGGAAATCGTCAACCCTCTTTACCATCTAACTCATTTCAAAACAAGTAATTATTAAATTTTTATGATGCAACATACTCAATAACCGCCCTTAAGTCGGGTAAGATCACGACCAATGGTCGGGTATTTTTATGACCATGAGTGGGTTAAAAAAGAATTAGTCCCTTCTTATAATATATGCGGATGAAATGGGGAAAAGCTCTCCCGGAAAGAAGAATTCATAAATAATCAACCCCGCCTTTTTTTTATATAGGATTATAAACTTCAGGCGAACATAATTCAAAATTAAAAAACCGATAAAATGCTTTTGCTTATGGATATTTTTAAAATGGAGGTCTTTATGACTGATAAAACAAGTAAACTTTCTCAAAAAAAGTTGTTCTTCTTGTTTTTTACTGCCTTGATTTTTCTCATTCTTTCAGGATGCGCCATGAATCCGGGAAACGGATCCGGCGGCGGCTCTTCGGGAAATTCCGGAGGCCATAATGGTAATGCGGGAATTCAGAACAGCTTTGCGGCCCTTCCCAACACATATCATTACGGCTTGCAGTATGCCGCGTCGCGTCTGAGCGACGCCGCCTTTGCGGGGGAGTATAATTCCTGGAAAAACACCTATATTGCGTATCCTGACGCTTCCTCCGCGAGGGTTAAGCGGGACATCGCCACCAGTTATGATACCGTGTCGGAAGGAATAGGTTACGGAATGCTCCTGGCGGTATATTTTCACGATCAGACGTTATTTGACCGCCTGTTCAACTATATGGCGCTTCATACCAACAAATCAGGCTTGATGCACTGGAGGGTCAGAAACGATAACATTAATATTGATGAGTTCGGGTTTGTAGTACCCTATAAAGATAACTTGTACACGAACGCGGGGGCAACGGTTACAAATACTCTGGCCGTTCTGACAGCCACTGGTTATAGCCCCTCACAACTCGGGCAGTTCTCGGTAAACGGCAGGGGGTTAACAACCGCCTCGGACGCCGATCAGGACATGGCCCTGGCGCTCTGCATGGCCGCTAAAAGCTGGGTCTTATCCAAATATATTAATGGAAAGCCTTACTACTTTGACCTGGCCACCAATATGATCGCTAGCATTATGCACTATGATATGCATCCCGGCTGGCTTAATACAGGACCCCTTTTCCTGGGCGCGGGCTGCTATCAGAACTATGACGGCTATTTGGGTACCTGGGGAGGTCTCTATACCGGATCCGGTTCAGTTGTCGCGCAAAATCAAGCCGGCTGGGACCCTTCTTATTATATGCCCGCCTGGTATCCCGTGTTCAAGCTGTTAACCGGCGACGCCCAATGGGACCAGCTTAACGCTACTATGAGGACGCACAGCGATTATGTCAGCGCGGCCGACGCCGGGACCGGCCTCTTTCCGGACTGGTGCGACACATCATCAGGTGCATGTGTAAGAACGACGTTATGCAGCGAAATGGGCCCTCAGAGCTTTAACTTCTATTACGACGCCGTGCGCGTGCCGTGGAGAATGGCTATGGCCTACAGCTGGTTCCAGGATACGAAAGCACTGACAATAGCCGATCAAATTGCCACATTTTTTAATTCCAAGTTCTATGCAGATAACATTTATGACGGCTACACAATAACCGGCGGACCCTGGGCTGCTTCTCTGGCCGATCCGGGCAGCACGGCAAACGGAGGGGTCGACCACTCTCCCGTGTTCTACGCCATGATAGCCGCGAGCACGCTGCCTTACGGCGATTCTGCCTATGCAAGCGATTTCTGCACGAAGGTTATAAGTTCGTGGACCGATCCGGGTTCCACATATCATTATTTCGGAAATACCCTCAGGCTTCTCTCGCTTCTCTATCTATCGGGGGCCTTTATCAATCTTTATGATAACAATAATTATACAGCGGTACCCGGCCAGGTAAACGCCGTGGATTATATCTTTAAGAATGCCACAAACCAATTGACCAATATCAATAATATCAATTATATTATGCAAAATAGTTCCGCGGAATTCCTGATAAGTAATATGGCATCCTCCCCATACGCTCTGTTCAGCATTGCTGTTAATATTCTGGCAGATCCTAAAATGCCTCCCGGAACTTATGCGTCCCCATATTATCCTTATTATTACTGTTATGTCGATGGGGAATGTGTTCCGATGAATTCAAGCACTATTCAGCTTACGCCGGGTTTGCACACAATAAAGATTGAATGCCATTCTTACGTTTACCTTAACTCATTCAATATCAGTTATCTGCAGGATTCTCCAATTACAACAATACCCGCGACCATCGATCCGAACAATTACGCCCTGTTGCACCCGAGTGCCAGCCTCAGTGTTAGGGACCCGCGTTTACCGGGAATCCCCGTGGTTGTCTCTTTTGGAGCTCCTTATACCGGTACACCGTATGTGGAATATATTGTCAACGCGCCCTCCGCCGGACAATATACCGTCAGCGCGCCGGTTTACAACAATTATTTTGCCAACAACAATATCTCCATTACTTCCGGAAACAACCTGCTGGGTAATATGGGGCCTATCCCTAACTCGGCATCTGTTCAAACTTTAAGCACTACAATAACCTTAAGCGCGGGTAACCAGCGTCTCCGTTTTAGCTCCGCATATGATGAGATGGGGCCTATCACAATCAGTCAAGGTGGTGGCAACTTATAAAGGGGTTCACTTATATTCAAAGCGCGGGCCGGTTTTCCCGGCCCGCGCTTTTTATTTAAAACCGATGGAATTAAATATCCGTTTTTTTATCATCGTTATTTAAGCCGGAGGCATTATATAGAACCGGATATCGGTCATGTGAAAAGCGATTGTTCTCTCGGCCGTAACTACTTAAAAGGAAAAGAAGAGCTTCCCATTACATGCATAAAATAAAAAAGGAGAATTTTTATGAAAAAGAACATGATTGTTTCCATAATGCTGATTACTTTGAGTGTTATGATCGCGGCTTGTTCTTCGTCACCAGGTTCTTCGTCTTCGGGTTCAGGTGGAGGGTCATTATCATCGAACTCATCGTCTTCTTCTGTTTCGTCATCATCGTCAAGCTTTAAATCTTCAAGATCCAGTTCCAGTTCTTCTTCATCGGCCGGGGGAACCAATTACATTTCTGCCAACATCGGTACGTTGAGGTATGTCCCCGCCGGTACTTTCCAACGGGATGCTACAGCCGCTAACGACCCTGTCGAAAAAGCCAAAAACGAGAATAAAAACTGTCTTCTGATAACCGGATAGAGTATCATTTTTCATTTCTCTATCCGGATTTTCCATTTTTCCAATTTCAAGCCGGTATTATGGCTATGAACACCCCCTTAAATCTTACCAAATATCTGGATTTTACCAATATTATGCACTATACAGAACAAAAGCCACTGGATATTAACCTTACTCTTACCCCTGAGCGTAAAACGGTCCATACCTTTACAAGAACGGATGTTACCGAATACCGGCTCAATTATTCCCATCCTCCGGCTGTACAAATCCCTGATTTCCGGCAGATCAATTTTATTTACCATTTCTTTTGAATAGTTTTTATCCCCTCTTTTGTCCACCAGATATAATGTTCTTTGCCTTGTCTTATCGGGATGTTTTAAGCATTGTCCCCTTTTCCCGCATTTTGAACAATCCGCCTGCCTGGCCTGATATTTATGGCCGAAATTACTCAATTGCCTCTGGTATCCCTTATAGCTTAATATTTTTCCATTCGGGCATATATAAGTATTATCAGCTTCATTTTTTTCAAAATCGTGTTCCCGGTATTTCATCGGTTTCGGCTTGAACCTTCCCCGATCGGTAAACCGTTCATCCCTCCCTCGAAATTGATTGTCCGGTATCACAGCTTCCATCTTCTTTTCTTCCGCCAGATATTTTAGATTTTCTTCGCTGAAATAATTCGTGTCCCCCAGTATTGTTTTTCCTTCCAGCGGATTTGTTTCTCCTTTTATCACGCTTAAATTTTCCTCCGTTATTTCAACCATCGGCTTCAATACTTCCCCTTCCTGGCCTAAACCAAAAGCTTCCGCCGCGGTAATCACCTGATGCTTTGAATCCACTACCGCAAGTCCATTATAACCTTGTATCACACCGTGGGAACTCTTGATTTTCGCGCTTTCGTTATCGGTAATATTCGATTGGTTTTCACGTCCCCGCTTGCCGTATTTGGGATTCTGGGATTTGAGAAAGGCATCGATTTTCTCCGCTTTCTTCCGTATTTTTTCCGATCTTTTTTGAAGCGCTTTAGACTTTTCATTTTCGCCGGAGCAGTCAGCTTGCGCGTGTTTTTCCAGTAGAAATGCCGCCAGCTTTTCAAACTTTTCCTGTTTCTTTTTCAGGTCTTTGAATGTACCGCTCCATTCTTTAGAAGCGTTTGAAGGCAATTTACAGCCGTCAACGGCGAACATGTCCCCGCCGATCAATCCCGCAGAAGAACAGACCATCAGCACAAACTGAAATACTATTTTAATCCGGTCTTTCATACCGGTAACAAAAGCGGCTATAGTGGAATGGTCTGGAACGGTATTCCCGGACAGGGCTTTGAAGATGACATTCACCCGGCAAGCTTCCTCAATCCTGCGTGATGTAGTAATACCTTTCGAATAGGCAAAAAGGATTATTTTCAGAAGAATTGCCGGAGAAATCGCTTTCGAGCCTGTTTTATCATTTTTATAATTTATATCAAAACAGGAAAGGTCAGCCTTTTCCTCGATTAGGAAATTGAGTGTGTGTTCATATGTTCCTTCGATCAGCTGATCTGAAAAATTGAGCGGTATCATTTCCATCTGCTCATAATTAACTGTCTTGTATCTTGCCATATAACCTTCCGCTATTGATTTATTTCATTCATTATTTTAAGCTATATCGATAATAATTTACATTAAATATCACTTTTTCGACAGACTCAACACCAGCACGGTAGCAGCCTTCCGCATGAGCGAGAAAGAGATTACCATGGAGCAATTTACTAACATTACAGGACTGGCAAATCCCAGTAGTTCTTTCACTGGAGTGGTTAATGGGCCGGTACAAATGGTTAACTGGTACCATGCCCTTGTATTCTGCAACAAGCTGAGTATGAAAGAAGGCCTGACTCCGGTGTACAGCATCAGCGGCAGCGCTAATCCTGCCGTTTGGGGAGCAGTACCGATGACAAATGATGCAAACTGGAATGCGGCCGCCGCGAACTGGTCAGCCAACGGTTATCGCCTGCCTACGGAAATGGAATATATGTGGACGGCTATGGGAGCCGATACGGCGAATGCCGGGCAGGTTAACACGAACGGATACCTCAAGCCATTTGCGGGCAGTACGGGGGTTAATCTTGTTGGCGACTATGCCTGGACTTATGAAAACAGCGGTAATACCACCCACCCGGTAGGGACCAGGCTGGCCAACAAGCTTGGCTTGTACGACATGAGCGGAAACGTGTGGGAGTGGTGCTGGGACCGGTATGCGTCTTATCCAACGGGAGCGCAGACAGACTACCGGGGAGCGGCTTCGGACTCGTCGGGCGCGGGCCGCGTCCTACGCGGCGGCAGTTGGGGCAGCCTTGCGACTAACGCTGCGGTTGCCAATCGCGTCAGCGACATCCCGTATGGCCAGTTCAACACTTTCGGTTTCCGGGTTGTGCGCCCTTGAGTTCTGCGGTATGCGCCTGAGCATCTGCAGAACCAGCCTGCTTCCTGCGGCACAAGCCGCGAATACTCAAGCTGGCGCCCGGCCGTAACTATTCGAAGAGTAAAGAAGATGACAGAAGAAAATATATGCCAATTAAAAAATTTGAGGTTTGAATTCGTAATTTGGACAGCAATTATCTGATTTATATGATGCTAAAATCATCTCACCCTCCCTTAAGTCGGGTAAGATCACGACCAATGGTCGGGTATTTTTATGACCATGGGTGGGTTAAAAAAGAATTAGTCCCTTCTTATAATATACGCGGATGAAATGGGGAAAAGCTCTCCCGGAAAGAAGTATTAATAAATAATCAATCCCGCCTTTTTTCTGTACAGGATTATAAACTTCAGGCGAACATAATTCAAAATTAAAAAAAATCAAAAAGCTGATAAAATATTTTTACCGCATGGATATTTTTAAAATGGAGGTCTTTATGACTGATAAAACCGTTCAAAATTCTCAGAAAGGGGTTTGCCTGTTGTTTTTAACATCTGTGATTTATCTTATTCTATCAAGTTGTACTATGAATCCCGGCGGCGGGGGCTCATCCGGATCCACCGGCAATAATAACGGCGATTCGGGAATTCAAAAGAGCTTTATCGCCATTCCCAACACTTACAAATACGGCCTGCCGTATATTCCATCACGCATGAACAATACACAGCTACTAGCAGAGTATAATGATTGGAAGGCTCATTATGTGGTCAGCACGGGTTGTCCAGGGGGCGCCCTGAGAGTCCAGAGAGATTCCTCGACAGGTAACGATACCGTATCCGAATCTATGAGCTATGGCCTGCTTCTGGCAGTCTATTTCAACGATCAGACCACTTTCAACGGCCTTTATAATTATGTGCTGGCTCATACCAATGGACAGGGGCTGATGCACTGGAGAATTGACCAGTACGGAAACAACATTGATGAAGTCGGCTATAATATTCCTGCCGGAACCCAGCATGGGTATTTATTTACTAACGGTTCCGGAGTGCAAACCAATGCCGACGGCACTGTAGTACAAAGCAGCATTCTGGCCCAGGCAGCAGCAACACCGGTTCCCGCCGGCTACGGTCTTTATGAAAATCCCAGAGGCCGCACTTCCGCGACAGATGCCGATGAAGACATAGCAGGTGCGCTTTGTATGGCTATCAAGGTCTGGGGCAGTGCTTACCAGGCTGCGACGCTTATGATGGTCAATAATCTGACAAATGATATGATGCCGGGATGGCTGCATGGAGATAAACAGGTGTTCCTGGGGGCCGGCGATTATGATAACGGCCCTGGAGCGTTCGGAACCTGGGGCGGCTATACAGCCGAAGGCAATAAAGCCGGATGGGATCCTTCCTATTACACCCCCCAGTGGTATCCTATATTCAAGTTTGTCAGCGGCAATGCGATATGGGACCAACTGACAAACATTATGTGGCAGCAGTGCGCCATTGTCGGACAGGCCAACAACGGCACAGGCCTTTTCCCCGACTGGTGTGACACATCTGCAAACATTTGCCAGCAGACCGTGTTAGCCAGCGATAAAGGCCCGCAGGATTTTGCATTCTACTACGACGCCGTACGCGTTCCGTGGAGAATGTCTATTGCTTACAGCTGGTACAGCGATCCGGCAGCCTTTAATATTGCCTATCAGAATGCGACTTTCTTCGAATCCCTGTTTTACGCCGGCAATATAAAAGACGGCTATACGATCACAGGAATACCTGTTAACACACTTTCCTCCGCTCAGCAGCAGGCCGTGTACGGCGCCGGCAGCGTTCCCAACTTTGATTCCACGCCGATGGCCCAGGACGCCGTATTCCTTTCTATGATCGGATCGTCGGTCCTGCCCTTTGCCCAGCCTTCCGGGAATCTTGATTATGCCAACAGATTCTACATTGCCATTACAAACAGTAAGGTCCCTTATACCAATCCCTACGGACATTATTTCGGCAACACCCTGCGCCTTCTGGCGCTTCTGTACCTCAACGGGGAATTTGTGAATTATTATGATACGAACAATTATAAAACCGCGACAGTCAATCCCATACCCGGCACTGTGAATATCGAGGATTACGTCAACACAGGCAATATAAATTACTTGACAAACCTCGGCGGAATCGCCGCTGCCTGTCAGGGTACGGGAAAAACCCTCAGTTATATGGTCAGCAATACCTATGCCGCCTCCCAATACGGGCTCTATCAGATCGTCTACACAGTTTATTGCTATCCCGTCTCATCAAGTCCGGGCTTTTCCTACGATCCTCAGTGGGTCACACTCACTGTAGATAGTTTATTGCAGGCTGAAAGTCATGGGAACGGGGTTTTAAACGCCTGGGCCACAGTGACCAATATTGTACTGATGACTCCGGGAGTTCACAACATCACTCTTGGAATCTGCCCAAATCCGGGCTGGTTCTCCGCCAACTTTGGAATAGGGTCGATGCAGTTCACATACCTGGGCGTTCCTTCCATAGTTTCAGCTACGGGAATGCTTAATCTGACAAATTACGCTTATATCAACAATGCGAGCACGACAACTAACACGATGAGTTTTGGCCTGTATAATCGTTCCGGACAGTTCGCGGCCTATGTCCTTAATGTACCCGGAATACCGGGCGTAACACCGGCCAAGAACTACACCGTCAGTTTTTACGGCCTCGGCGTAACTTACCATGGTGCGACTTTCACTTCCTGGTATAATATGTCGACATCAACCTCGACGTTCATTGATTATTCATACAGCGGTTCGGGCACTCCGCCTTTTGTCAGCGGAACGATATCCCTTAATCCCGGACTGCAGGTATTGGTGATATCATCGGGAGCGCAGATGATCTCCAACGTGTCTATCAAATAGCGATACCCCCTTTATAAAGTAAAGGCAGGGCTGCCTCCGGCCGGGAAACCGGTTCGGGAGGCAGGCCTGCCCTTTTTAATTAATAGCAAATCCTGTTATTTTTTTTAGATTTGAATTTTATAATGAGTTCGACTAAGGAGGCCCAGCATGTTCATTAAACCGGCAATCATGGCTCTTTTATTTTTTCTTTGCGGATGCAGTATCGCCCCCAATCCAGGCTCTGCGGGCGGCGGCAATAATTCGTCCGGCAGCTCCGCTCACAATTATAATATCGCGACGGCTGTCGGCAGCGGAAACCCCGGCTACAGCGGAGATAACGGTTCAGCATCCTCGGCGCAGTTCAACGCGCCCTACGGGGTTTTTTCCGACCCGGCCGGCAACCTTTATATCGCCGATTGCGGCAATAATGTCATCCGCAAGGTGTCGACGAACGGGATTGTCACGACAGTAGCGGGAAAAGGCTCTTCCGGCAATACCGGCGACAGCGGCCCGGCGACCAACGCCGAACTGTCCGGCCCCTCCGGCGTCTGCGTCGATTCCAACGGCGTCATTTATATTGCCGACAGCGGGAACAACTCTGTCAGGAAAGTGGATACAAACGGAATCATCAGCACCATAGTCAGTTCATTGGATAATCCCATGGGTCTCTGTCTGGATAAAAACGGAAATCTTTATATCTCCGATTATGGAAATTTTGTCATCCGCAAACTGAATCCTTCCGGCGTGCTCAGCGTCATTGCCGGCACTATCGGTACTCCGGGCTGCAGCGGGGATGGAGGCTATGCCGTTAACGCTCTTTTGGGAAACCCGCGCGGCCTATTTGCCGATAACGCAGGCAATCTCTATATCGCCGATTTCGGCTTTAACGTCATCAGGCTCATTAACCCGTCCGGGATAATTCATACCCTGTGCGGATCGGTGTCTTACGGCTACAGCGGGGATGGAGGAAAAGCCGTAAATGCCCGTTTATTCGCTCCCGGCGGAGTCTATGTTGATTCCGGAAACAATATATTCATAGCCGACACGGGAAATAACGTCATCCGGAAAATCGATGCCGCCGGTATTATCACTACCATAGCCGGTACCGCCGGGACAAACGGCTACAGCGGCGATAACGGACCGGCGACAGCGGCCCTGATGAATTACCCAGTCTCTATCTGGGGTGACTCATCAGGCAGTCTGTATATCGCCGATGCCAATAATTACGTCATCAGAAAATTGTATTAATTTAAACATCCATTAAAAAAAAGGCGGAGATTTTCATCTCCGCCTTTTATTATAAAACATCATCACCATGCTCGCTTGTCCTGACCCGGACAGCGTCCGTCACATCGCTTATGAAGATCTTTCCATCGCCGATCTGGCCTGTTTTCGCAATGGCGATTATGGCCTCGACAATCTTGTCGGCCTGGCTGTCTTTCACGACAATCTCTATCTTTATCTTCGGCACAAACTTGATGTCGTACTCGCGCCCCCTGAAAATCTCTTTCATGCCCTTCTGGCGGCCATGGCCCTGGACTTCAGTATAATTAAGTCCGGGATAGCCCAGTTCCCCAAGCTTTTCCACAACAGCGTCCAGCTTTTCAGGCCGGATGATCGCTTCTATTCTTTTCATAATCATTCTCCTTTTTTTATTCTTGCAGCTCGCCGTGAAGGGCCATATCCAGCCCGGCCGATTCCACCTGATCGGTAACACGCAGTTTTATTCTAAAGACCTTCTCGATTAAAATCAAGATGAACAGGGTCCCCGCGACGGATAGCACTATTCCAACGCCGGCAGAGATTAGCTGAACGAAGAACTGAGCCGGCCTGCCGTAGAAAAGCCCGGCCGCCCCGCCGACTATCGGATTGGCAAAGAGGCCCGTCAGGAGAATGCCGATCGTCCCGCTCACGCCATGAATACCGAAGGCGTCTAGCGAATCGTCATAACCCAGCGCTTTTTTGACGATCGCCACAAAAAAGTAAGTGCAGAGCCCTGCCAGGATTCCGATGAGGATCGCCGCCGGAATATCGACATAGCCGGAAGCCGGTGTTATCGTGGCAAGACCTGCCACAAGTCCGCTCGTCCCGCCGATGACGCTCGGCTTCTTGATCCTGATCCATTCGATGAGCATCCATGTAAGGGCTCCGAAAACAGCCGCAGTGTTTGTCACCATAAAAGCGCTTCCGGCAAGGCCTCCTGAGACAAGAGCGCTGCCGGCGTTAAACCCAAACCAGCCGAACCAGAGAAGCCCGGCGCCGATGAATGTCAGGACGATGCTGTTGGGCATCACAGGGTCTTTTTTGATGTTTTTTCTCTCACCCAGGTACAGCACGGCGACAAGCGCCGATACACCCGATGAAAGATGGACGACAAGCCCGCCGGCAAAGTCAAGCGTGCCCAGTCCCGGCGCGCCGATCAAATTTCCGAGCTTTGACAGCCAGCCCCCTCCCCAGACCCAGTGCGCCAGCGGTGTGTAAACGATAAGCGTCCATAAAACAACAAAAACAATCCACGCGCCGAAATTCATTCTCTCAACAACAGCGCCGGAAATCAGCGCCACTGTGATGATGGCGAACATCATCTGGAACGCCGAAAAGACAAATTCCGGTACCGAGCCGGAAACGCTGTCCTTTGTAATTCCCATAAACAGGAACTTATCCAGGTTCCCGATAATACCGCCGGTATCCTTCCCGAACGCCAGGCTGTACTGGAAGAGGATCCAGAGCGCGCTCACGATGACGGCCGCGGCAAAGCTGTAGTACATCGTTGAAAGAATGTTTTTCTTCCTGACCATGCCTCCGTAGAAAATGGCGAGAGCCGGCATTGTCATCAATAGTACCAGCGCGCTGGATGTCAGTATCCAGGCCGTGTCGCCGGAATTGGCCGGCGCACCGCTCTGCGCGAACAGGCTGACCGAGCAGGCTGTAATAAATATCAATATCATTATTACCTTTTTGATCATATATTCCTCCTTCTATAATTAATAGCTTTTTTGAACAGACTCTCTATCAAATTAAACACAAAGAGCACCAAGAACACGAAGATCACAAAGAAAATTTGTTTTTATTAATATAAGCTGATTTTATGTAAGATTTATATAATAATCATGTCCTTTATCAAGAAATATGCCAGAATGAAAATAAAATGAGGATTTTATAAAAATGATGAATAATCACTTCGGCTTGAAATGAAAAAATATTATAATTGATTATCTGATAAAGATTTGATTCGATTATATGCGATTAACTTATAATGATCATTCTATTTTGAAATTCTATTAAGAACTTAACAAATTAAATATCCTTTTGATTAGAAAATAAGCATGGTGAAAAATTGTGGCTAATGAATGGGCGGGGTTGATCTGATCCTTTTCAAGATTGCCACAGACACACAGAGAACTCAGAGATTTTTTCGATTTTTGGTTCCCTCCACGTACTGTGGTGAATAAAAAAAAGGGCTTTTGGAATAGCCCCATTTTTTTATTTCCTGTATGGTTTGATCAGCCCTTCATAATCATTTTTGACATTGCCCACGGCGCCGGAGACTTCATAAGAGTCCATTTCCTCGGAAGGGTACGGCTTTAAAAGCGAAGAAAGTTTTTCTCTGTCAAAAAAGCCCGTATTCAGCCAAAGATCGTAATCCCTTTCATTGAGAATAACCGGCATTCGGTCATGAAGGATTTTCACAAGGCTGTTTGCCTGTGTGGTGATGATCGCGCAGCTTCTTATTTCATTGCCGTCCGGCGGCGTCCATGTGTTCCAGAGCCCGGCAAAAGCGAACGGTTTTTTATTTTTCATAAAAAAATAATACGGCGTTTTCTTTCCGCCGGAAGGTTCTTTCTTCCATTCATAAAAACCGTCCGCGACGATAAGGCACCTGTTTTTTTCAAAAAGCGAATAAAATGTCTTTTTATCGATCAGGGTATCATCCCGGATATTGATAAGGCCGCAGCCCTTCCGGACAGACCATTCGGTAATAATGCCCCAGTTAAAGAGTACAAGCTCTCTCTCGTCAATCTTTACTACTGCCTTAATTTTATCCGACGGGGCATAATTGAACTTAAACTCTTGAGAACTGTCCTTCGGCTTTGCTTTAAATTGATCTTCAATCTTTTGCGAAAACTGGGCAAACCGTCCGCACATAATTGCCTCCTTCTTAATGATTTTTTTAATTGCGGCAACCGTTGAGAGGCAGACTCATGATAAATTAAATTTATAAAAATTTCCACAAGAGATACCCGCTTATTCTTTGATTTAATCGGCTTTGTATTGTAAGATTATTCTGTAAACTCTCAGGGGAGATTTTCATGATAGAAACAGGCAAAACGCATTCGGGCAAGGGCATTCTCCTGATTCTCTTCCTGCTTCTGCTTTCCGGGGCGGCGGTCTGGCTTATCAACACTTCTCTGAAAAATAAAAAAATCGATCTCGAAAAATCGCTTGCATCCATGAAATCCGAATTTTCATTCGCTGAAATCAAAGTCATTCATAAGACCAATGATAAAATCCGTTTTAATCTGAGGCTTCTCAGTATTGAAGGCGGCTCAATTCTGGAAAAATCTTATGAACTGGCGGGAAACGATATTTTTATAGAATCAAAAGTGGTTGTTATAGAAATCCATGGAGATAAAAAATCTTTTGTGTTCCCTTACAGCCTGTATACTGATAGAATCCCTCCTCAAAAAGGTGAATCTCTCATTAAGTTTTATACGGAAGGCGGGTTTCCACAAATTTATAAAACCGCACAGGCTGATGAATCTTATACTTTTACAATCCAGAAGATTTTTAATTACGCTTTCAATGATGATGAGGAGCAAACAGGGTTTGGTATGGGGGAAAACAGTTTGAAAATGGACATATCGCTTCATCAAGGCGATTTTCACAGTTTCGAGGAAAATCTGACCTACCGCTGCACCGTCCATCCGAACGGGGGACTGGAACTAACGGAGGTAAAGTAAATGGAGAATCTAAAAGCCATACAGAATCTGGAAGGCGCAATCAACGCGTTTCTCGGCCTTATCGGACCTATTGCCGGCATAGCCGGATTTCTTTTCCTGACTGTCTGGGGCTGGCTTATAATCGGGACCGCCCTGCTCCTCCTGATCATCAGAAAATCAAGGAATAAGGAAGGCCGCTTTTCATTCGGAAACTTATTCGGGACACTGTCCGAACTCTTATTTTCTTTTTATTCCAATATCACTTCCGTCATCATAGGGCTTATCCTTCTTTTCTTTATGTCATTTGTCTATTCGGTTTTGAAAGACCTCTCCGGCAGCCTCACTCTCTACCGTGAAGTGAAAATGCTCGAGGCGGCCCTTAAAAATTTAAAAACCGAACGAAAGATCATGGAGCTGAGGGCCGGCCCGAAAATGGAAGGCGAAGACAGGAAGATCCAGGTTAAAATAAAATTTTACGCCTATTCACCGGCAAAAGATGCCGACATCGCAGCCGGTGATGCGGAATACATTATTCCCGGCAGGCGGCTTTTTGCCGATTTCGGCGTTTTTAATTTTGATTATTCGCTTATTGAGAAAGGCCTTGCGAAAAACATAGCCTTTCCTTACAGGCTTTACAGCGACAGTCTGAGCCATGAAAACGGAGAGAGCATTTTTTTCCGGAAGGATGCCCTCCCTTATACTTTCAGCCTTGATGAAAAGGATATTTATATTCTCGACAGGAATGATTACCAGACGGAAATATTTAAAATAATCTCCGCGGTCACAAATGAATCCGCGGCCCATAAACTCGGCGTTCGGACAAGCTACGGCGAAGCCTTCGGCCTGGTGCCGAACCCTGAACGGACTTATACTTTTTATTCAACAGGGACCGGAGGAATCATCGTGAGATGAGATTTGATTTATTCTATTGTTCACTATAAAATTAAAGCAGTTACAAAACTTGTTGTGTGGTTCGGCAGCAGACTGTGTGAAAAGTCGGTGTTTTGCATCGTAATTCTATATTTTTCGTTCCGTAACTTCAATAAATACGTGGCGAAAAATAGTTTTCACACAGTCTGCAGGCTCACCAACCAAGTTTATCGAACCAACAAATGTTTTGTAACTGCCCGGTAGTAAAAAAGCTTAAAATTAATGTAAAGGGCGCTGCCGCGTTTAGTATGCACAGCATACGCAGCGGCAGCAAGTTTCAGCACTACAGCGGTGGTTCCAAAGTTTTTTAAATAATGTTTATATAAAAATATTACAAAATATAAAGTGGTCATTGGGACCGCCTGTTAATAAATAAAGAGCGTTTTGTGTTAATAATCGGGAGGGAAGCATGAGTGTTTTTATCAGCGTAGTCACAGCGTTCCTTTGTATTTTTCTTATTCTTTATTTCAGAAGAATGGACAAAAGGAATACCCAGCTTCAAACCTTAAAGAATTTTATCGCGAACTCTGTCGCCAATATGAAAAGGATGTTCCAGGACAAAGAAAAAGAGCTCCTTGATAAAACGATCAACCTGGATATCTCTCTAAAAAAACTCGACAAAGCCACTACCTATATCAACAATAAACTCATCGAAATCAAAGAAAACTTCGGCCAGTTTCAGGAATTCAGGGAAAAGTTTTCCGGGGACCTGAAGGAAGCCGTTCAATTCGACAAGCAGATATCCGCGATGAAAGACAAATTGGGCGATATTATCAAATTATCAGAGCAGATGGAATTTATAAAAAAAGATATGGTCGACACAAAGAAGATTTCATCGCAGATAAAAGGCGAAATCGAGCAGTCCAGGGTATGGGCCCAGGACAGCATTGAAGATTTCATGAAAAAGACGCAGGATGACATTTCGGGCTACAAAGTAAGCTCCATCGATCAGATTGAAAAAATCCAGGGCCAGCTTGAAAGTAAAACAGAAGAGGTCGAGTCCCTGGTTTCGCATATAGACCAGTCCGTTGAAGACGCGAAGAAGAACATGGATGAATTCAGGTCTTCCATTATGGGAGAACTGGATGACAAGGAAAGGGAAATCGAGGAAACGATTGAAAAGAATATGGCCGACCTCAGCACGCATTATCAGGGAATGGCTTCGGATATTCAATCCGTTCTGCAGGAAAAAATCGACTCTTATAAACTGGACACCGATAAAGCCTCCAAAGAACTGACGGAACAGATCAATGAAGCGAAGTCAGAATTCCTTACCGGCGCCCAGAATTTAAAGCAGAGCGTTACGAATACTCTGGGCGAGTTCAACGGACGCTGGAATGAGGCGATCAAGCGCTTTAATGAAATGAATAATGAAATCATCTCGAAAAACTCCGAGCTGGAAGAAGAGATGAAGCAGAATGAAAAAACGCTTTCCAGAAAGTTCTCCGACATCGAAAAATCATTCATTGAAAGGATGAACGGTTTCGAGGAAGAAATGACGGATATCCTGAAGCAGAAGACAAACCAGTACGAGGAAGAAATACTCAAAGCGGAATCGAACGCAAAATCTTATTCTGAAAGCATAGCAAAAAAGATCGAGGAAAACCTGGAAGGCCTCGGTTCCCTCTATGATGAAAAAGCATCAGTCATCGAGGACGCTCTGGAGGAAAAAATCAAATCCTATAAGGACGAGGCGGATGAAGTGTCCAGGTCGCTGGGCGAACAAATCGACGAGGCGAAAAAAGATTTCATCACCAATACGCAGAATTTGAAGCAGAATGTCGCGAGCACGCTTGGCGAGTTCAACGGGCGCTGGAACGACGCCGTTAAGCGCTTTAATGAAATGAACAAGGAGATCATTTCGAAAACAGCCGACCTGGAAGAACAGCTCAACCGGAACGAGAAGGTCGTCAATAAAAAGATCGTGGAAGCCGAGGATTCCCTGTCCGAGCGCATGGGCGATTTTGAAGCGCAGATGTCGCAGATCCTCAAACAGAAAAGCGAGCAGTATGAAAAGGAATTTTCCAAGATCGAATCCGGTTTCAAGACAAGAGCGGATACTGTTTCCAGGAGTATTGAAGGCAACCTCAACCAGACTGAAAAAGAACTGCGGGAAGCGCTGGAGGGAAAAATCGGTTCGATCGATTCGGAAATGCGCGGAATTATGAAGGAATTCGAGGGCAAGCGCTCCGAAATCAGCGAAAAGATCGGGGCCCTGACTCAGAATCTGGAAAAACAGTTCAAGTCGCTTGAAAGCGATTATAACATAAAGATCAACGACATGGAACAGAGGTTCGGCAAGATCAACGCCGAGATCATCATACTCGAAAAGAAAATCCAGAATGAGGCGGACACCCTGTTCACTAAAGCCAACACCGAGCTGGCCAGGGAGATCGACGCTCTCAAGAAATCTGTTGAAACAAATGTTGAAGAAAGGCTTGACCAGCTGGACAATAAATATGTCGAAGCGGAGGATACGATCGAAAAAGGCATGACCGAACTCAGCACCAAATACCAGGAGATGGCCGCAGATATTCAGGAAGCCCTTCAGGAAAAGATCGAATCTTATGAGAAGGAATCCTCGACGGTTTCAAAATCACTGGAAAACAAGCTGAACAATATAAAGAAGGAATTTGTTTCCGGCTCGCAGAATTTGAAGCAGAACGTCAATACAACCCTCAGCGAGTTCAACGGCCGCTGGAATGACGCCGTTAAGCGCTTTAACGAAATGAACAAGGAAATTATCTCCAAATCATCAGAACTGGAAGAGCAATTAGGCCAGAATGAGAAGGTTGTCAATAAAAAGATTGTGGAAGCCGAGAGTTCGATTACTGAGCGCATGGGTGATTTTGAAGCCCAGATTTCCCAGATCCTCAAGCAGAAAAGCGAGCAGTATGAAAAGGAATTCTCCAAGATCGAATCCGGATTTAAAATAAAAACAGACCAGGTTTCTAAAAATATTGTTTCCAATCTGAATGAGACTGAAAAGGAGCTACGGGCGCACCTGGAGGAGAAAGTCTCATCCCTGGATTCCGAAATGCGCGGCATCCTGAAGGAATTCGAGGGCAAACGCTCCGATATCACTAAAAATGTCGGTTCCCTGATGGACAATCTGGAAAAGCAGTTCAAAGCCCTTGAAAATGATTATAATTCAAAGATCAACGGTATGGAACAGCGGTTCGGAAAGATAAACGCCGAGATCATCATCCTTGAAAAGAAAATCCAGACGGAAGCGGATTCATTATTCACCCGCGCTAATACGGACCTTTCCAAGGAGATTGATTCCCTGAAAAAGTCCGTCGAAAACAATGTCGAGGACAGGCTTTCTCTGCTGGATGAAAAATACAAGGACACAGAGGAAACGATCGAGAAAAATCTGGCCGATCTCAGTGCCGGTTATCAGCAGACAGCCGCTGAAATTCAGGAAGCCCTTCAGGAAAAGATAGAGGCATATCAGCAGGAATCGGAAAAAGCTTCCAAGGAATTGGAGGAAAAATTAGACACGGTCAGGAAGGAGTTTCTTGCCGGTTCGCAAAATTTGAAGCAGAACGTCAATACAACGCTTACTGAATTCAACGGACGCTGGAATGA
Source organism: uncultured Spirochaetota bacterium (assembly GCA_963835575.1). GTDB lineage: Bacteria > Spirochaetota > Brevinematia > Brevinematales > JAOACQ01 > CAVYGN01. The sequence continues at coordinate 1,845,879 of CAWIGG010000002.1, forward strand.
CGCGGTAAAGCGCTTTAACGAAATGAACAAGGAAATCAGTGCAAAATCCTCGGCGCTGGAAGAGCAATTAGGCCTGAATGAAAAGGCAGTCAATAAAAAGATCAGCGAAGCGGAAGATACCCTGTCGGGGCGTATGGCCGATTTTGAAACCCAGATTTCACAGATCCTCAAGCAGAAAAGCGAGCAGTATGAAAAGGAATTCTCCAAAATAGAATCCGGATTTAAATTAAAAACAGACCAGGTTTCTAAAAATATTGTTTCCAATCTGAATGAGACTGAAAAGGAGCTACGGGCGCACCTGGAGGAGAAAGTCTCATCCCTGGATTCCGAAATGCGCGGCATCCTGAAGGAATTCGAGGGCAAACGCTCCGATATCACTAAAAATGTCGGTTCCCTGATGGACAATCTGGAAAAGCAGTTCAAAGCCCTTGAAAATGATTATAATTCAAAGATCAACGGTATGGAACAGCGGTTCGGAAAGATAAACGCCGAGATCATCATCCTTGAAAAGAAAATCCAGACGGAAGCGGATTCATTATTCACCCGCGCTAATACAGACCTTTCCAAGGAGATTGATTCCCTGAAAAAGTCCGTCGAAAACAATGTCGAGGACAGGCTTTCTCTGCTGGATGAAAAATACAAGGACACAGAGGAAACGATCGAGAAAAATCTGGCCGATCTCAGTGCCGGTTATCAGCAGACAGCCGCTGAAATTCAGGAAGCCCTTCAGGAAAAGATAGAGGCATATCAGCAGGAATCGGAAAAAGCTTCCAAGGAATTGGAGGAAAAATTAGACACGGTCAGGAAGGAGTTTCTTGCCGGTTCGCAAAATTTGAAGCAGAACGTCAATACAACGCTTACTGAATTCAACGGACGCTGGAATGACGCGGTAAAGCGCTTTAACGAAATGAACAAGGAAATCAGTGCAAAATCCGCCGAGCTGGAAGAACAATTGAACCGGAACAATAAAATCGTTAATAAGAAAATAACGGAAACGGAAGATACTCTCTCAGAAAAAATGGGTAATTTTGAAAAGCAGATTTCACAGATCCTCAAGCAGAAAAGCGATCAATATGAAAAGGAATTCTCCAAGATCGAATCCGGATTTAAATTAAAAGCGGACCAGGTATCCAAAAATATTGAATCAAGCCTCAATGAGACTGAAAAGGAGCTCCGCTTGAACCTGGAGGAAAAAGCCTCATCCCTTGATTCCGGCATCCGGGTCATATTGAAGGAATTCGAGGGAAAGCGTTCCGAAATAAACGAAAAAATCGATGGCTTAACGGATGGTCTCGAAAAACAATTCAAAGTCCTCGAAGACGGCTACAATTCCAAAATCACCGATATGGAACAGCGGTTCGGAAAGATCAACGCAGAGATAACCATTCTTCAGAAAAAGATCCAGAACGAGGCAGATACTCTGTTTACGCGCGCCAATGCGGAACTGGCTAAAGAGATTGATTCTTTAAAGAAGACCGTGGAAGAAAACGCCGAGGAAAGGATCAAACAGATGGACGAACAGTATTCCGAATCCTCCAAAAAGTTCGAGGAGGAGTTCTACTCGCAGATCAAGAATATGAACGCTAAACTGACGGCAAACTCCACGGCTATAAACGAAATGGGCGGCAAGCTTTCCAGGTTTGTGAAGGATGTGACTGAAAAATTCAAGGCCGATGTGGTATCGCTTAAAAATTCGGCTTCGGTCGAAGCTAATAGTTTTATAGAAGAAATTAACGCGAAAGAAAAAATGCTGAACACATCGGTGCAGAAACTCCAAACAGAGCTTTCTAAAACCGGCAATGATATTAAAACAATGAGCCAGGATGCCGTAGACTTGGCTGTCGAACAAATTAAGGAAAGAGAAAAAGTGATCTATGAGGATATTGAAAAATCCTCCGGGGAAATTTCGGAACGCCTTGATCAGATTGATAATACCATCAATAACTTTGAAACTGAAATCTCTAAAAAAGTAAAAGGCGTCCAGGACAGCCTGATGAGAGAGATTGAAGATTATAAAAAGAACGTGGAAGGCCTCAAATCCAGCGGCTTTAAGATAGAATCCGGCATACAGGATATTATTTCCGGAAAATCCAAGGAAATCGACATATACATTGAAAATCTGAAGGAAGGGTTTGTCGGCGATTATAAAAAGCTGATCAGCAACACAAAGGATGAAATCGTACAGCTTAAAAAAGAGATCGAAACGACCCAGAAAAGCGTTTCCGGGCAGAAAAATTCCATCGTTAATGAAATCACAACTTCCATTGAAGACGCGAAGAGCTGGAGCCTCGGCCAGATCGGTGAATTAAAGGACGAGATAGAAAGCGCCAAACTGCGGGCTGCCGGTATGATTGAAGACGCGAGGGAGGAATCCGAACAGAGGATCGCGGATTATAAAAAGCAGTTCAATCAGGAATTGAGCAAAATTATAAAAGATTCCGACAGCGACTTTAACGCAAAACGGGCCGAGATGAAAAGCCTGACCCAGGAAATGATCATTCAGCTTAACGACAAGGAAAAAGAGCTGAATAAGAAAATGGAAAGACTGGACGATATGATAGCGGAGTCCATTAAAAAAACAGATGCCCAGCTGAATTCCATCAATAAAACAATTGAGCAGAAGCTTAAATTTGTTTATGATGATCTGTCGGAAAAGGGAGAAGTAGGAATACAGAGATTAAGAAAGGAAATAGACGCCATCATCGAAGAGCTTAAATCGGAAACATTCGACAATATTGATGTCTATAAAAACGAACTGGCAGAGATGAACGCCGCTTTAAAAGACAACAGGGAGGAAATTCTCCAGCTGCAGAAGGAACTTGAAGAATCGCAGAATATACTCACTGGATCAAAAACAAAAACCGCGGAAGAATTGAAAGTGATGCAGGTCCGTTTTGAGGAAATGAAAAAACAGATAGTATCCCTGGAAAAAGCGATAGAGGATAAAAAGACGTCTTTCGAAGGAAGCATGAAAGAGAAAATCAAGGAAATGTATTCGGCGATCGACGAAGAAAAAGCGGGCCTGGATGAGGAACTGGGCAATTTAAGGAAAAGCCATGTCGAGTTCCTTCAGGAAATGAAAGAACAGGACAAGAAATTCATCGCGAAGAGCGCCGCTGATAACCTGAAGCTCCTTGAGTCGTCCCTCAAGGAATATAAAGATAAAATAGATTCGGAGATCGAAAACTTCAAGGAATCATTTTTACCTCCCACCGATGAAATACTGGAAAGGCTGTCCGGAAAGGCAAAGGAAGTCGAGGATGAATTCGAGAAAAAAACAAGCGGTTTTTCCGGTGAAATAGAGGAATATCTTCAGAGTATTAAGGAAAAGGAAGAAAACATTTCCGAAAAGGTTGACGGCCTTATCGAGGAGTATAACGCTAAAATTGATGAATATAAAAACAATTTTACGGACAATATGGGCGAATATATTTCCCGTTCAGAAAACGAGTACAAAAAAATGCTGGAAAAGATCACTGATATTGATAAAGAACTTAAACATTTTGAAGAAAAAACAATTGACTCAATCCACAGCAAAGCTGTTATTGTGGAAGGCGAAATAACAAAGAAAATAAAGGAAATCGCGAATGATTTTGACGGCTATATTAAGAAAAACGAACAGGAACTCGGCCGCAGCGTCGAAAGCGGCAGGAAAGAGATCAACAGCCTTCTCCAGCAGCTGAAAAACGAAAAGAATGAATTCAAAGAAGAAATTATGAGCGATATTAAAGAACTGAATAAAAGGACCAGGGAAATAGAAACAAGGTATGACAATCTTATTAAAAAGACATCCATTCTGGACAGGGCGGAAAATATCGCCGACAAATCGAATAAGAGCATGAACCAGATAGGCCAGTTCCTGAAAGAACTTGATACGCGCCGCAAGGATATTGAAGAAGCCCTTAAAGCGCTTGACATTATAAAAACAGAAAACAAGGACCTTTCAAACATAATGACCAGTATAAACACCAATAAAAAAGAAGCTTCTCTGATTTACCAGACCGTTACCGACGCCCTTCAAAAGGCCAAGGAGACGGAAGAGCTTCTCGGCATGATCGAAAAACAGCAGGATAAAGCGGAAGAGGTAAAAAACATTCTTGTCGAAACCCTGAAATATTACGAAGACATAAAGGAAAAAGCCGCCGATGTCGAGAAAAAGCGCGATGTCATCAATAAGATATTGAGTTCCATCGATACTTCCAAAGATGATATAAAAGACATGCAGGGGAAAGTGACAACAGCGGAGGAAAAAATAAGCGGAATAAATAAATTGGCCAAGAAGATTGATGATGATATTAAAAACGCCCAGGCTGAGATCGCCAAACTCTTCGGCGACCAGGACCGGGTCAGCTATGCCGTGGACAAGATCGTCGACATAGAAAATCTCCTGATGCATATTGAGGAAGAATCCAAGAAAGTCCAGAAGATGCGGGACTGGACGGCAAAACTGGAAACCCGCCTGGAACGGATCAAAGACACTCAGGAAACTGTTCTGTCCGGAAAAAGCGGAAGCAAAAAAACCGCCGATATCGAAAAAGACGCCGACGAGGATGTTATAAAGAATATCCTGCGCCTGAAGGAACAGGGCTGGAGCATCGAGGAAATCTCAAAAAGCCTTAAAATCTCCCGGGCTTATGTCGAGCTGATAATAGAAAGATACGAAGAATAATATGAAACCGCTAATACACGCGAATGAACGCTAATATAACTAGGAATGGGAAACCGCAAATAACACGAATTAAAACGAATAAATTTGAATAAGTTAAAGAAAGTTAAATGATCTATAAGGGCATTAAATAATTAATGAAGTAAATTTTCAATTAGCGTGACTTCGCGTGGCTTAGCGGAAGATTACTAGTTATCTGCTAATACACGCTAATAAATGTGAATTATTATGGATGATTTTTTATCGTTAATTTATGTAATTCGGGGTAAGTAATGTAATTTTAACTAAAATAAAAGGCAGGTTAATATGATTGATGTGAAATTGATATTGGAAAACGAGGCTGAAATCAAATTAAAATTAAAGGACCGGCTTAAAACGCCGGAACTATTGGGTAAGATTTCAAGCCTTTACAATGAAAAAAAGGAAGTCCAGCAAAACGCCGACGAACTCCGGCACCAGAAAAAGACCCTGTCAAAAGAAGTCGGCATGCTTAAATCGAAAGGGGAAGACGCTTCCGACATTATGAAACAGGTGGAGGAGATCAATCTGAAGCTGTCCGGGCTGGAGGAACGGGAAAAAACGATCGCCGAAGAAGTGGACGCCGCGCTCCTGATGATACCCAATATCCCGATGGACGGCGTTCCGGAAGGAGCGGATGAAACTTTCAATAAGGAAACAAAAAAATGGGGCGGCCCTCGGGAATTCAGCTTCAAGCCCCTTCCTCACTACGAAGTGGCTGAAAAGCTCGGAATTCTGGATTTTGAGCGGGGTTCCAAGATCGGCGGAAGCGGTTTTACGCTTTATCATGGCATGGCCGCCAGGCTTGAAAGGGCGCTCATCAATTTTATGCTGGATACTCATGCGGCCGGCGGTTATGAGGAAAAATTTGTGCCTTTTATGATCAACGCCGCGGCGCTCCGGGGCACGGGACAGCTGCCGAAGTTTAAAGAAGACCTTTATAAAATAGAGGGGCTCGATCTGTATCTCAATCCGACAGCCGAGGTGCCGCTCACTAACATTTACCAGAACGAAATACTCAAGGAATCCGACCTGCCCGTCTGCATCACCGCTTACGCTCCCAGTTTCAGGCTGGAAGCGGGAAGCTACGGCAAAGATACGCGGGGCATCATACGCCAGCACCAGTTTAATAAAGTTGAGCTGGTTAAATTCTCCAGACCGGAGGATTCCGAGAAAGAACACCAGAGTATGCTGGAGGAAGCGGAAAAAATCCTTCAGCTCCTCAATCTTCCTTACCGGGTGGTCCTTCTCAGCAAAGGGGACATGGGCTTTTCCGCGGCGAAATGCTATGATATAGAAGTCTGGTTACCCAGCATGAATTCCTATAAAGAAATTTCTTCAGTCAGCAACTGCCTGGATTTCCAGGCCAGAAGGGCCAATATTAAATTCCGCAGGGAAGCCGGCGGTAAAGTGGAATATCTCCATACATTAAACGGCTCCGGGCTGGCCGTTGGAAGGACGCTTGTGGCCGTTCTGGAGAATTATCAGCAGGAAGACGGGAGCGTCATAATACCCGATATCCTTCAGAAGTATATGAACGGTGTGATTGCCATTAAAAAGAAATAATTTAAGGGCAGTTATAAAAATGCGGGTTTTTTGAACTGCCCTTAATATAATATTAATGATTTTCCCTCCAATCTCAGCGGTAGAGGGAAAATCATACTTTCTCAAAAGACTTGATATATTTTCTTTTTATTGTATAATTTGAGTGAGAGTAAATAGGGAGGTTATATGCAATACGCGAGAAGCGCGCTGGAGAGCGATGTCGTTCAATACTCCATCAGCGGTGATTTTACAATATTCTTTTTAAATAACATTAAATTAGATATAGAAAAGGATATCGCGAGCGGTCATGTCGCGCTCCTCGTTTTCGACCTCAGGAATGTCAATTATATCGATTCCGCCGCCATCAGCCTTCTGATCATGTCAGGGAAATATAACGACACAAAAGGAAAACGCCTCATCATAAAAAACCCGACCGATGTCGTCAAAAGGATCATTGACAACGCCGAGCTATCGTTTGTCGACTATCAGTACTCCTGATTTCAATATTAACCACAAAGGCACAAAAAGCACTAAGGACCACCAACGAGGGCGGCCTCATATATTTTCCATTCTTTGTTAATTGCTTTCTATCTTTTATTATTCCAGCATTCTTTTTTTACCAAGGGCACAGAACTAATGTCACATTGAAACCTTAGTGGAAAAAATTCCTTCATTTGAAGGTCACGAAGGGCACGGAGAGTAGAAATGGATAGCTTTGTGTTCTCTATATTTTAATTTCTTCAATCATCTTTAAAAAAAACTAAATCCTCCAAAATCCATCTAATCCGTGAAAATCAGTGTGGAATTGGGGTCTCTCCAGCCGCTTTAATACAAATAGACATGAATTCTCCAACAAAATCTTTCATCTGCCGGGCGTAGCCCCTAAAAAATTCTCCTCCAGCGTCCTATTTTATGCCATGCTTCGAGTAAAACAGACAGGCTTCAGAAATTAAAACTAAATCCTATAAATCCGCTTTAATCTGTGTAATCTGTGTGAAAAATCAGATATTATAATAAAGAACCGATTATCAAATAGTAGTATTCATCGAATAGCGGCAGCCGCAGTAATTCTGGCGGTAAATTCCGTATTTTTCACAGATTTCAACCGATTTTTTAAAACCGTTGTTCTTTTTAAAATCCGAAACGATGTATTCAATCCCGTATTTTTTCGATAACGCCCGTCCGGCCTCATTCACCTTACCGGCATCCTTCCAGGGACTCAGCGTCAACGTTGTGGCGGCACAATCATAACCAAGTTTTTTTGCCTTAATGAAGCTTTCCTCAAGGCGGAATTCATAACAAAAAAAGCATCTTCTGCCTTTTTCAGGCTCATCTTTATATTGCAATGCAAACTGCTCCCAGGCTTCACGCCTTGAAGCGGAATCATCATCAACAGAATCAATCAGAAAATTGTTTTTTGAAAATATCCCCAGATAGCGCGATACTTCTCTTTTTCGTTTTTCATATTCTTCAACTGGAAATATATTCGGATTGTCAAAATAAACGGAGATATTATAATCCGGTTTGTCCGGCAGCGCTTTTTCCCAGGCATCAAGGCCGGCCATGACATTCAGGCATTGAGTGAGACATGGCGCGCAGCATGTATGAAGAAGCAGCCTTTTCTTTTTCATAGGCTTACTCCCTGTAAAGGACCGGCTCCTCTGGAAATGATTCGCAGGATATTCTTTCTTCGGTAAACATTCTGATAACGGCCGGAAGCACTTTATGCTCTTTTTCCAGCACCCTGGCCGCCAGTTTCTCTTCGGTATCGCCGGGCTGTATCGGGACGCGGGCCTGCATGATCATCTTCCCGCCGTCCGTCACTTCATTCACAAAATGCACCGTACACCCCGCCTCTTTATCATGGGCTTCCAGCGCCTTCCGGTGTGTATGAAGGCCGGGATATTTAGGTAATAGAGAAGGGTGTATATTGATGATGCGGTTTGTAAAGCTGTTTATAAAATCCGGCTTTATAATCCTCATAAAACCGGCCAGGATTATCAAATCGGGTTTTTCTTTATTGATCCTTTTAATATAATTCATTTCGGCTTTGCCTTCAAGCTTTGTCCTGAACACTCCAGGGTTTAAATATTCCGCTTTAATTTTATGTTTGGTGCATATTTCAAGTGCTTTAGCCTCCGGATTATCGCTTAACACAAGTGCTATTTTAACGTTCTTTAAGGATCCGTTTTCTACAGCTTTTATAATCGCTTCCATGTTTGAGCCCCTGCCGGATACCAGAATAACGATTTTAAATATTTTCTGTGCCAAACACATAATTATCTTCCTAAAAACATATTGAAGATATCATTATAAGTGACAAGGACCGCAAGGATAATGATGCACACAAGCCCGACCATTTCAATAATCATCCTTACCCTTTCCGGCAGCTTTTTTCTTGTTATGAATTCCATTATGCTCAGGATAGCATGGCCTCCGTCAAAGCCAGGTATCGGCAGAAGGTTAAAAAAGCCCAGTGCCACGCTGATAAGCGCCATAAACCTCAGGAGTGTGGAGAAATCCGTTTTTGTCGCTATTTCTCCGGTTATCTGGAGAATACGCACCGGCCCGGCTATGCTTTTCTGGATATCAATTTTTCCGAAGATAATAACGCCGAGGCTTTTAAGCGTTTCAACAAGAAATGTATTGGCCTGGTCAAAACCGTCTTTAAAAGCCATGAGAAATCCCTGTGATCTGGTTGTTTTTGTGAATGTCGGGAAATTATTTGCCGGATTTACACCCAGATATCCCTTCCCCTCAAAGCGTGAGAGAAGGATTTTTTTAGTAAATAAATTATTTGTATTTGAGATTGTTACCGTGACAAACTGGTTTGTCTTATTCTCAATATATTTTTCAATTTCATAATAATGAGCGATTTTTTTCCCGTCCAGCGCTGTAATCTCATCACCGGGCTGAATACCGGCCGCGGATGCCGGCGAATTGGATGTCACTGATCCCACTGTATTATAATAGAAGGGAGTCACGCCGATATAGTTCATTCCCTTTTCCTTGCTGAAGCGCGGAGCGAATCTGGAATGGTTTGTCGTATTATTCCTTAAAAAGGAAATTTCCATTTCCCTGTCCATGCTTAAGCCGATAACGCGGGGTATGTCGTTATAGCTTTCGATTTTTGTTCCGCCGAGGGACAGGATCGTATCGCCTGACCGCAGGCCGGATAACTGGGCCGGGGTCGGTTTTCCACCCGCGTCTTTCTCTAATACGGCCACCTGTGAAGTAATTAGTGTCTCCTTATAACCCGCCAGCAGAACAAAAGCCATAACAATCACGGCAAATATATAGTTGAAGACAGGTCCTCCAAGAACTGTCGCCAGTCTTGAGAGAGCCGGCCTGTTGTACATGGCCCTGGCATCATTTACGGCTCCGGTTTCCCTGTCTTTGGATTCCTCGCCGCGCATCTTGCAGTAGCCCCCGAAGGGAATGATTGCTATGCGGTAATGCGTCTCACCGATGTTAAACCCGATCAGTTCTTTTCCGAAACCGATGGAAAAAGTGTCCACTCCGATCCCGTTTATCTTTGCCATAATAAAATGACCGAATTCATGCACAAAGACCAATACTCCCAGAACAGGCAGCGCAATAATAAAATCTAACACATTCATTAACTGACCTCCAAATCTGAACACATGATTTTATGGTAAAGCTTTATTTTGGTCAAGATAAAGAGCGTGAAGCAAAAAGCTATACAGGCACCCCTCTCCAATGGTTCCCAAGCGGAGCTTGCAGTGAGCCTGTCGAGCCTGCCGTCTATGATAAAAGTCAAGTGTTTTTTAAAAATTATTTTTTATGCCGCCTTTTTTAATATTCTTTCATATTCATTCATTTTGGTCTTATGATTTTCTTGGTCAATATATCTGTAATATTCTCCATTTTTCAGCATCCAATATATAGCGACAAGTACCTTTCTTACTAAAGCAACTCTCGCTTTGCCTTTAGTCTTGCCCTTACTCTTCTTTAAATAAAACAAATCCATCTTCCGGCTTGATTTCCTGAAATGATTTATGGATTCCACCATTAAGGTCATCGTTAAATAACGCGATTGTTTGTTTAGATGACCTATTTTTACTGTATTACCGGATGCGTCTATACCCGGTGCTGCCCTGAGATATGAACAGAAATGCTTCACGTTTTTGAATCGGTTGATATCAACAACATCTGCCATAATCCCGATTGCCATAAAAATGCTTATCCCCATTATACTGACAAGCAGATCTATTTCTTTCTGGAACATCTTACCCGCTATCATTATCTGCTTTTTTGTCTCTTCCATTTTATTCTCTAAGAAATTGATTATGCTTAAGAGTGATTCTATTTCCGCTCTGACAGTGTCGCTCATCTTGGCGGAAGTAAGATTTTTCTGCACATTCTGATATGATAAGTTTGCTTTTTTAAATCCGAATATCCCGTTTTGTTTCAACAAAGAGCGGATCATATTTTTATTCATATTCTTCTGTCTTTTATATATGTCATATACCGTGAATAAACTTCTGACCTCCCGAACTTCCTTAGCCGGCATATATACCAGAGGAAACTCAACATCAGATGGATTGAATAAAATATAATACTTCAGTCTGGCGGCTATCTTTTCCGCGTCAATCTTATCCGTCTTCTTATTCGTTCGGTAGATGGTCGAAAACTTCCAGGTATTAATGATATAACACTCCTTGACAAGGTCCTTGATCTGGTCAATGAACCAGAAAGCGTTTGTTGTGGATTCCACCGCTACATAATCCTCTTTTGTCACTATTCTCTTGAACTTGCCGAAATACTCCGGCAATAAAGAGCAGCTCATTCTTTTTGGAACAATCCCTGTGTTATCAAAGCAAGCTGCTTTAAAGTTTTCATCTCCCGGGTCTACTCCGTAAAACATTTGACATCCTCCAACTATCGTAGTAAAATACCTTTGAGGATCAAAAATTATCCTTCGGTTAAATAAAGGATAAACCTTGACGGGCTGAAAGGCAGCCATTCGTCTATTCGGGTTCGGGAGATTCCTCAATTTTATCTCCAGTCCCATTTTGTTGGTAAGGAAGAAGGCTGGACTAAACGAAGGATCGGGCTCCTGACAGGATTTCTATCCTGGCATCATAATGTCCCAGACAGGCTCCCAGCCTTCTTCTGTCTTATTAATACCTCTACAGTATTTCCTAAAGACAGATTATACCTTTCTTCCTTATCCGTCAAGTCTTTCTATTCCTTTTATCATAACAGCGAAGGGATGGGATGGGAAGGGGTGAGGCCAGTTATTATTTTGATTAAAATTGACAATCAAAATCCAAGCTTGTAAAATATCATTCAATAGTGATAAAATAATTTATAATTCCTATTTATTACACATCGATTGGAGGAGATATGCGCCTTGCAGGCCAGGATATATGGTTGTTTATTCTTATTATATTCTTATCTTTTTCGGCAATCATAGTATTTTTTTATTTATACAAAACAAAAATCATTAACAAAATATTCTCGGAATCTCAGCGGGAGCTTCTTTTATCCAACCTCAATTTCCGCAGCCGTTTTTTGAAGATTGTCCTGATCATCACGGCTTTGTTTTTCATCTCTTTTTCGCTCCTGGATCCCCGCTGGGGTACAAAAAATGTCCAGGCAAGCATCGAAGGCATCGATGTCGTATTTATCATGGACGTTTCCCGGAGCATGCTGACGCCGGATACCGTTCCCAACAGGCTCGAGGCCTCAAGAAAATTCGCTCTCCAGCTGATGAGCCTGCTTGTGGGAAACCGAATCGGCATAACGGCCTTTGCCGGCTTTGCCTTCAATGTCATCCCGCTGACGACAGACTTCGACGCGGCGGCGCTTTTTATAAACGAGCTTTCACCTGATATGATCGATATACAGGGTTCAAACTTGGAAGACGCGCTCAAAAAGGCGCTGGAACTTTTTGAAAAAGAAGCCCTCACTCATAAAGCGATTGTCATCTTTACAGACGGTGAAGACTATGAGTTTTCTCCTCTCAAAGAGGTAAACAGCATAAAGGAAAAAGGCATTTCCATCTTTACGGTAGGAATCGGTACGCCCGGCGGCGGGCAGATCCCTCTTTATGATGAAAATGGAAAGTTAACCGATTATCTGAAAAAGGACGGACAGATTGTCATATCCCGGCTGAATGAAGCCCTGCTTACCCGGATTTCCGAAGAAACAAAAGGGGCCTATCTTGCGGGCAGCGACAATTCGATCATAGAACTTGCCAGGAAACTTGATGAGATTAAAAAAACACAATTCGGCTCCAGCATTTATGATTTTATGGAACCCCAGTTTCAATATTTTCTCCTGATCGGGATCCTGCTGCTCTTCATATTCCTGTTTCTTCCTGAAAGAAGAATAATTTTCAACCGTTTTACGCTGATATTTTTCATACTCTTTTCAAGTATAATTTTCAGCCGGCCTGCTTTCGCATCTGACGCTTCAAAAGGATGCAGAGAGTACCAAAAAGCTAATTATGAGGATGCTCTCAAGCTTTTTCAAAAATCCATCGTGAAAGACCCGAAAAATGAAAAGCTCCGCTTTAATGAAGGAGATAACTTTTACCAGCTCCAGCAGTTTGACAAAGCCGGCGAATCCTTCAGCGCGCTGACAAACTCAAAAAACAAGGAACTCGGAGCCGGGGCTCTCTATAATATGGGTAATTCATACCTGGAAAAACAGGATTATGCCGGAGCGATCCGGTCTTATAAAAAAATCCTGGAAGATTCCGACGTTTCTTCTGAAATCTACAAGAAAGCCCTTCAGAATTTTGTTTACGCAAAACAGCATCTGATGCTGAAAAATCATGACCAAAATCAGTCAAAAGATCAAAATAAGGATAAAAACAAAAAACAAAATGAAAAAGAAAATCCCAAAGATAAATCAAATAAGAACAATAATCAGAAAAATAAAGAACAGCAGCAGCAGGTCCGGCAAAAGCCTGTCAGCCCTTCTGAAATAGAAAATCTATTGAATCTCATTGAGGAAGAGGAAAAAAAGCACCTGAGTGAAAAAGAAAAAACGAAAGGGATCAGGGTTTACCCGAAAAACGAATGGTAGTGCAGTTCCAAAAACCCAAATTATTTTGGAACTGCACTGAGTTAAATAAACTTTTTGGTTTATATATATACCGCTGTCCCTCACCATTTTGTCAGGCTGCGCCGGTGGAGCTCAAAAAATGGTGAGGGACAGCAAAATACAGAACAACATTGGCAGTTCTAAAAATGCGAATTTTTTGAACTGCCCTTAGCCATCCTCTTTTTTATTGACTCTGCATGGGCCTGCAGCTCCTCGAACTCTGCCATGGCCGCGATTTCATTTCCATTTTCTTTTATATATTTCTTTGTGAGCGATATAAAGCTTGTCCTCTTGACAAAATCATATACTCCCAGGGGAGATGAGAAGACAGCCGTCCCGTTTGTCGGAATGACATGGTTCGGGCCAGCGTAATAATCGCCCGAAGCGACAGGAGACCAGTTCCCTATGAATAGTGCGCCGGCGTTCTGAATACGGGATATGATTTTATTTGCATCCATTTTAATCATCACCTCGACATGCTCCGGGGCTATCCTGTTCACAATATCAAATCCCTCATCATAATTTCCGACAGTCACGGCATAGGCGTTTTCGTTAATCGATTTTTTAATCAGTTCATTCCTGGGCAGATCCGGAATAATTTCAGCGAGGGCTTTTTCAGTTTTATGTATGAGATTTTCTGAGGTTGATATCAGTATGACAGTATTATCACCTGTATGTTCGGCCTGGGCGCAGAGGTCAAGAGCGATCCAATCCGGATTTGCCGAATCATCGGCAAATATCACAACCTCGCTCGGGCCGGCTATTGAATCGATGCCGACATGCCCCATCACAAGAAGTTTTGCCGCGGCGACATAAATATTCCCGGGGCCCATTATTTTTGAGACGGCGGGAACCGTTTCCGTTCCGTAAGCCATGGCCGCGATGGCCTGCGCCCCGCCTGTCTTAAAAATACGGGTGACTCCAAGCTCGGCGGCTAACGCTATTGACAGCGGGTTTTTAATCCTGCCGTCCCGGCCCGGGGGTGTTGAAATATAGATTTCCGGAACACCCGCTATTTTAGCCGGGATGACATTCATCAGTACAGTTGAAGGATAGAAGGCGGAGCCTCCCGGCACATATAGCCCCGCTCTTTCGAGCGGGCTGAATTTCATCCCGTAAAGACAGCCTTTTTTTTTATATAAAAAGCCCTCTTCCTTCTGCTTTTTATGAAATTCACGAATGTTCTTTGCCGCGTTGAGAAAATAACGGGAAACATCAGAATAATTTTTTTCGGTCAATTCCCTCGCTTCCTCAATTTCCTTTTCAGTGACAGCAATCGAATAATCATGCGCTTCAACTTTATCAAATTTCCGGGCGTATTCAATCAGAGCGGCATCGCCGTTTTTCCTGACATTCTCTATCACTTCCGCCGCAATATCAAAATATTTCTGCTCAATTTCATTCATGCTTCTTTTATAATTTTTCAATTCCGAATAAGACATCCTTTTCATAAAAACTCCTTGAATCTCTTTGATATTACTAATCTATTTAGTTTAAAATAATCTGAAGCTTTAGTCAAAATGAGACCATGTATTCTTTGTTTTAAACATAAAATATTTGCCATTTCCCATATATTTTATTATATTATTCAAATAATATACTGAATATCCTTTTTTTAAAAAAAGATCGGTTATTCAATCAAAGGAGTTTTTTATGCGTAAAGTTATTATAATAGTGATTATAGTTGCTGTTTTTGCCTCTGTAACGGCATTTGTTGTGTTAAGCGGAAAGAATAACAAAACCGGCAATAATAAGCAAACCGCTTCTGTGTCCGCGCCGGATTTCTCGGAGCTGGATCTATTCGGAAAAGACATGATTTCGTTAAAAAGCTATTCCAATAAGGTCATTCTCCTTAATTTCTGGGCTACATGGTGCCCGCCCTGCAAAGCCGAAATACCCGACCTGATCCGGCTCTACAACCAGTACAAGGGCAAATTCATCATCATCGGGATTTCAGTCGACCAGACCGGGGCCGATACAGTCCGTGAATTCTATAAGAATTATAAAATGAATTACCCGGTTATCATGGCTACTTCCGGAATACTTCAAAATTACGGCGGCATCACCGCGATTCCGACATCATTTCTTATCAGCCCTGACGGCAAACTCATCAAGACCATTGTCGGCTACCGGAGTAAAGACCAGTATGAGGCTGAAATAAAACCGTATCTGCCGAAGTAATTGATCCGGTTCATATATCCCTGATTTCTCAAAAGTTTATTTAAGCATACCATTATTTAATATTCCAAAAATAATATTATTTTAAACTTCTTGACAAGCATATTATATCGATATATAATATATCGTTCTGATATATTGCATTTTGATAGGAAGTTATTATGATAGAATTTATTATCCTCGGTTTTCTCATGGATAAAAAGATGAGCGGATATGAAATCAAACAGTTTATGACCAACAGCACAGCTTATTTTTTTAACGCCAGCTACGGCAGCATATACCCTTTGCTTAAAAATCTGGAAAAGAAAAACTGGATACAATCGGAAGAAGTGGTGGAAGGCGGCAAATATAAAAAAATATATACAATACTGGAAAGCGGTAAAAAGGAATTCCTGCAATGGCTTTCCCTGCCGATAGAAAAGTCGAAAGAAAACGGAAGTCCTCTTATTAAAATCTTCTTTTATAACTTTCTGCCGAAAGAAAAAGTGATTTCACTTTTAACACATTTCATCTGTAATCTCCGGAAGCAAAAGAAAGAACTTGAGGAACTGGAGCCCGTTATTTCTCCCATAGCTGATCAATACCAGCTTTTAATCCACCAGTAC
Source organism: uncultured Spirochaetota bacterium (assembly GCA_963835575.1). Taxonomy (GTDB): domain Bacteria; phylum Spirochaetota; class Brevinematia; order Brevinematales; family JAOACQ01; genus CAVYGN01. The sequence continues at coordinate 1,861,968 of CAWIGG010000002.1, forward strand.
GGCAAGGATTTTTATCAGTTTATGGCAGACTGGTATGAAAATTATTTAAAAGAATTGAAGAGCAAGGAGAAATAATATGCCTGAAATGTCCGCCTCTCTGCGGTATTTTACAGGCACCGGAAATTCCTGGAGGGTCCTGGATACCTGCAGGGAAATTCTGGAAAAAAGAGGCTATTCCGTCACCAACCGTATCATAACACGGCCGGACGCCGAGCCTCTAAAGGATTCTTCCCTGACAGGCTTCTGTTTCCCTGTTTACGCCCTAGGCATTCCCAGAATAGCGCGGAATTACCTGAGATCTCTCAATAATACAACTCCAGGAACAAAAGCATTTATTTTCGTGACAGGAGCACATCCGAAGCCGGGCGGCAATTGCGGATGGGCGCTTGTTGAAAGCCGGAAAATCCTGGAAAGCAAGGGTTATCATGTCGCCTATACCGAACTGTTTGTTATGCCCGACAATTATCTTCCTTTTGATGAAATACTTTCACATGATGAAGCCGCGGCTGTGAACGCAATAGCGGAAAAAGAAGTGCGGGATCATATGGAAAAAATCCTCTGCGGGGAAGAATACCACAAGCCGCTGGACCTTCACGTTTTCGGTCCCCTGCTTTCAAGGATTACGCGTTTTGCCTTCCATAAAATCGGCATCCGCAGAGCATGGCAGATGTTCAACTCAACAAAGGAATGTTCTTCATGCGGCATCTGTGAAAAATACTGCCCCGTTAAAGCCGTGCGCCTTGTAAAAGGCAGGCCGCAATGGAACAGAGCCTGCGAGCAGTGCATGCGCTGCATCAACTATTGCCCGGAAAAAGCGATCCGACAGTTCTGGCTCGGCAAAAATAAAAACCGTTATCATGAGCCGCATTTTAAACCGGCGGAAAACTCATAAGAATTTATTATTCTTATCCTGACGGAGGGTATATGAAAAAGGAACAATTAAATAGAATGACTGCTGTTTTTCTTCTTGCCGGCGCCGTTTGCCTTGTGCTTATCTGGGTTATTTTCTTTTTAACAGGAATAACAACTGATTTCTTTTCTCATTTCGGATTCCATAATCTATTCTTAATGATCGCTGAAATGATAACCGCAGTAATGATGGCCGCTGCCGGGACCGGGATTTTAAAAAAGAAGCTTTGGGCTGAAGGAATGAAATACCTCGCTCTGGGCATGCTCTCATACGCCCTCATACTGGGCACAGGCCAGTTTTTAGAAAGCGGAATATATATCGTTGTCATTTTATTTTTACTGGTTTTATCTGCCGCACTGGTTATTTTATACCTTAACCTTTTCAGGAAAAAAGAATAACAGCTCTTTATATTGACTGACTTTAATATATCAAAAAAACTATTTATTAACAGGAGTAATATGTGAATAAAAGCATAACAAAGACAGAAATTGTTTTTCCCTTTGTAATTCTCTTTATATTTATCGCCTCGAGTGCCGGGATGTGGTTCTATACAAAAAACGGCTTCTTCTTCTTTGACCTGCCATACATCGGCTTTTCAATTTTTTTAGGAATGATGCTCAATACTTTTCTGCCTCTTAGACACAAGGGATGGGGCAGAAGGATCACACAGCTCCTGGTCGGGTTTTATTTTCTCTATTTTCTCGGCTTTGTGCTGAAAGTAAACATGCAGATTGAGGGATTCTTTTTCTTTATCTTTATGGGCATCTTCAGCGGCCCAACCCTGCACTATTCCATCGCCAAGATCTTCGGCCCTCTCGTTTTCGGCAGGGGCTTCTGCGGATGGGCATGCTGGACGGCGATGGTCCTGGATTTTCTTCCCTGGAAAAAAACGTCAATCAGGAAAAGATATTTCGGGATATTCCGCTATATCCATTTTCTGCTTTCATTAAGCCTCACTTTCATTTTGTTTTTTATTTTAAAAGCGTCGCCCGGTGATTATACAATTACCGCACTCTACTGGTTTGTAACCGGCAATCTGCTTTATTACGCGATTGCCGTAACCATTGCCGTGATACTGAAAGACAACCGGGCATTCTGCAAGTATGTCTGCCCTATCCCGACCCTGCAGAAGATCACCTCACGTTTCGCTGTTTTTAAACTGAAAGTGGATAACGGCAGATGTAATCAATGCGGCGTCTGCGAAAAATCCTGCCCGATGAATATAAAAATCCTGGATTACGCGAAAAAAAATAAAAGGATTCTCTCAACAGAATGCATTCTCTGTACAACCTGCACCGGTGTCTGCCCCAAAAAAGCGGTCCATATCACGGCCGGTTTTGACGCCGGTATAAAAGAAAAACTGAGTATAGAATAGTATAAAAAGGAGATAAAATATGAAGATCATAGTTTTAAACGGCAGCCCAAAGGGAAATATGAGCGTAACAATGCAGTACATTCATTACGCTCAGAAAATATTTCCCCGGCATGAACTAAAAATTATCAATATTGCCTCATCCATAACAAAAATTGAAAGAGACAGGCCGGCCTTTGACGCTATTATAAGAGAAATTAATAAAGCCGACGGCGTGCTCTGGGCATTCCCGCTCTATTATTGGATAGTTCATTCCGGCTATATGCGCTTTATCGAACTGATCCGGGAAAGAGGCGTTAAAAAAGTTTTTAAAGACAAGTACGCGGCTGCATTTTCGACTTCGATCCATTTTTTTGATAACACGGCCCATAACTATATGCATGCCGTCTGCGACGATCTCGACATGAAATACACCGGTTTTTACTCAGCGGACATGCATGATCTTCTGGACGCAAAAATGAGAGTTCAGATCACAGCCTTTTTTGAGGATTTCTTTTCCGCGATTGAAAATAAAGTTCCTTCAACAAAAGCCTATCTGCCGGTCAATTATTCGCCGAAAAAATACATTCCCGGCGCAGTGAAAAATAAAATTAATACTTCGGATAAAAGAATCCTCATTATTACAGATTACACTGATAAAGACACAAATTTAAAAGGGATGGCCCTTCGCTTAAAAGATTCATTTAAACAGCCGGCCCGGATTATCAATATAAATGATATTTCAATCAAAGGCGGGTGCCTCGGCTGCATCCAGTGCGGGTTTGATAATAAATGCGTCTACGGCGATAATGACGACATCAAAAAAGTCTATAATACGGAAATAAAAAACTCGGATGTCCTCATATACGCGCTTAAAATCACCGGCAGATATTTTTCTTCCCGCTTTAAGATGTTCCTCGACAGGAGCTTCCTCAACACCCATCAGCCGCGGAATATCGGCAAGCAGATCGCCTTTGTCATTTCAGGGCCGCTGGCTCAAAATCCGAATGTCCGTGAAATTGTTCAGGCCTACGCCGAATTGACCGGAGGGAATTTTAACGGCATCATAACGGACGAAGCGCCCAATCCGGCGGAAATCGACGGCCTGCTGGACAGCCTGGCTCTTAAACTTGTCTCTTCCGCGGTCAGGAATACCATTAAACCGATGACCTTTCTCGGCGTCGGCGGCTTAAAAATATTCAGGGATGACCTTTTTGCGAATCTCAAATTCGCTTTTCAGGGCGACTACAAGTATTATAAAAAGCATGGGCTTTTTGATTTTCCGCAGAAGAATTTCAGGATAAGGCTTTTTAACTTTTTTATGATCCCGTTCTCTAAAATTCCGCCAGTCAGAGAATCCATCCGGAAAGACATGAAAAAGCATATGATTGAACCGTATCAAAAAATCATGAATACAATTTAACGGGAATAGCATATTATGGAGATGCCTATGAACAAAAAATTAATCAGCCAGGGCAGGACCGCTGAAGTATATGATATCGGTAATAACAGAATTGTAAAATTATTCAGAAATAATTTTCCTTCCCGGGCAATTGAAGATGAATACAATATCTCCCTCATGCTTAACACATCAGGTCTGAGCGTGCCGGAATTCTTTGAAAGAAATAAAACAGACGGCAGGACCGGCCTGGTTTTTGAAAAGATAAACGGAACATCCATGTTGAATCTAATGTTTATGAAGCCATGGCGCATCAAATACTACGCCAGGAAAATGGCTGAAATTCACGCTCAAATTCATACAAAGAAACTCGATGGGATTCCGGAATTAAAGACAAGGCTGGAATATTTTATCAATCGGACGGATGAGATATCTGATAAAATAAAAGAACCTGTCATAAAGTACCTGCGTCAACTCATAACAAACGGGACTTTATGCCACGGCGACATGCATCCGGAGAATATTTTAATATCAAAGGACCGCTATTATATCATCGACTGGATGACGGCAGCGTCAGGATGCCCGGAGGCCGATGTCGCCCGGACTCTGGTTATTTTGAGGTACAGCAAGGTGCCCAGGAAAATCCCTTTGATATTCAGGATACTGGCTTCCATCTCTAAAAATTTATTATGCGGCGCTTATTTAAAGCATTATCTCAAAATAAGCAGACTAAGCCTTGCCGAAATCAACAAATGGCTGCTGCCCACCGCCGCTGCCAGGCTTTTCGAGAACGGCCCGAATGAAGAAAAAACGGCGCTCAAAAAACTTGTCATGAAAGAATTAAACCGCTATTGACAGCGCGTTTCCCGGCAGGGTATAATTTTTCCCGGCAGGAATAATAATTCTTTATAAAATTGTTATGATCCCTGGCTTGTAAATTTGATATTCTGCGAGGTGACAAATGAAACGTGATTTTAAAAGCCGGCCCAGGGTCGGGGCTCTTGTGGACAGGAATCCCGATGACGCCAGCAGGACCGCCAAGAGAGCGGCCAGGACCCTCGGCAGCTCATCCTTCGGCTCTGTTGTCTTAAGCATGGTCGGCGGTTATGTGGATACGTCCGGTTTTATCCTTCTTTTCGGCCTCTTTACCGCTCATGTCACCGGAGACCTTATAACGGCCGCCGCGGCCATAACCCAGGGACCGGACAGGGGCGCCTGGGTTCGCCTGACCATGATCCCGGTCTTTATCGTAACAGTCGGGCTTATCACGCTCTTTACGCGCGCCATCCGCAGACGCGGCGCCGAGACCGTCGCGCCTCTACTCGCTTTGATGACCGTCGCCCTCGCGCTATTCGGCGCGTCGGGCTATTACCTCCAGCCGTATGCCAGGAAGGCCGGCGCTGTGGCCGTCGCTGTAATAGGCGGATTGGGCGTCGCCGCTATGGGCATCCAGAACGCGCTGATGAAGGGCGCCCTGCGGAGCTTTGCCCAGACGACGCTTATGACAGGCAACCTTACGCAGTTCACAATCGATCTTACCGACTTCCTTTTTCCTGCGGCACCAAAGGAGAATAAAAGGGAACGCTCTCAATTGCGGCGTATCGCGGGGATACATTTGAATAAATCCGGCCTGCCGCTCCTCGGCTTTTTGGCCGGCGCCGCGCTCGGCGCATGGCTCACAAAGCTCTACGGATTCCTTTCCATTGCCGCGCCGACCGGAGCCGTGGCATTACTCAGCCTGATCGCGGCCGTGAGGTCGAGAAAATAATGAGATTAATAAATCTATTCTTTTTAGTTTTATTATCACGCAAAGCCTGCACTGAGCTAGCCGAATGTGACGAAAAGCCCGCAAAGTTTCAATCAATAAAATTAGTGAACCCCATTCTCCTCGACCTCTGCGTCTCTGCGGTGAAATAAATACTTTTACTAACCAACTGTCTTAAATAATAACTAAATCCTCATAAATCCGTCTCATCTGTGCAATTTTGTGAAATTGGGGACAGCATAATGGTTTCATTTTTTTGCCTTATTCATTATTTTCTTTTAAAATAATTCCAGAAGTTTTAAAGAGGAATTTATGTACTCTGCCGCAGACAGAATTTTAAGAACAACATCAAAGCCCGCTCATAAGATTGTCAATCAGAACCGGCGCAGCCTGTCTGCATGGAGTCCTGTTTTATAAAAAATAAAACAGGATAAATCAAAACCCGCAGGCTTCCCGCCAGCGGGTTTTTTTATTTTTTAGGAGGTATTATGTTAAAGGCAAAACAAATCAAAAAAATCGCCGCAAAACTCGGCGCTGACATCTGCGGGATCGCATCCGCCGGGCGTTTCAATGGAGCGCCGGAGGGATATCACCCGAAGGACATTTATAGTGACGCGAAATCCGTGATCGCTTTCGCGAAGAGATTCCCTGTTTCCGCTCTTTCTTCGAATTCCTTCGCTCCCTACACTGTTTTCTCAGATATTGTACGAGAAGAAGTCTCGAAAATAGCCCTTCAACTGTCCTATATAATAGAAGACAGCAGCGGCGTCGGAATACCCATACCTTCATCACCCTACACTTACTACGATGAAGCGAAAAAAGAAGGCCGCGGGACCTTGTCGTTCCGGCATGCCGGTTATCTGGCGGGCCTGGGCTTCCTTGGTAAAAACACACTGCTTGTTAATAAGAAATACGGTAATATGATTACACTTGGGGCCGTCATCACAAACCTGGAACTGGAAAGCGATTCTATCGTTGATTACAACTACTGCCGGGAAAGCTGCTTGCTCTGTCTTAAAAATTGTCCCTCAAAAGCGCTGGACGGCACAACCGTCAATCAGAAGCTCTGCCGGGAAAACTCGGAGTTTATAAACAAAAAAGGGGATGTATTTTACTCATGCGGCCGCTGCAGGACGGTGTGCCCGTATAAAACAGGATATAAAATAAATTAATTCACATCAAATATAATAATGGAAGCGGTTTGTTTATGAAGGCATATAATTATCAGATCTGGAAGCTGCCGGATATAGTCAAAAATTATTTATCCGGCAGCAGGCTGGCTTTCCCCGGCGCTGTACAGCAGATCGAACAGATGCTTAAATTGATTAATTATAATTCAAGCGCTGTTAATTCATTTCTCGATCTGGGCTGCGGCGACGGATTATTAGGTGCTTCAGTACTGGAGAAATATCCGGGTTCCAGAGGCGTGTTTCTGGATTTTTCCGGGGAAATGCTTTCTTCCGCTAAAGAGAGGATGAAACAATTTAATAAAAGGATTAAACTGATCAATTATGATTACAGTAATCCGGAGTGGACTGTAAAAGTCAATCCTTATGCTCCGTTTGATGTCATAATTACCGGCTATTCTATCCACCATCAGCCGGATATCAGAAAAAAAGGGATATATTCTGAAATATACGGTCTTCTTCGGTCAGGCGGGATTTTTCTCAATATTGAACATGTCAAGGCCGGAAGCGTGTGGATCGAGCGTGTTCACAATGAAAACTTCATTGATGCTTTATATGAATATCAGAAAAATGCCGGCCCCCCAAAAACAAGGGATGAAATATCCAATGATTTTTATACCCGGGGCGATAAGCAGGCAAACATACTAACCCCGGTCGAAACTCAATGCGGTTGGCTCCGGGATATTGGTTTTAAGGATGTTGACTGTTATTTTAAGATTTTTGAAATGTCCCTGTTCGGAGGAAGAAAATAAATTGGGTTTTTTACTCATTCCATTTAAAATAATTCTGGAGGAAGTTAAATGTCCGATTCCATCAGACGTTTTTCAAACCGGGCCGATGATTATGTTAAATACAGGCCGGGCTATCCCCCGGAGATTATTGATTTACTCAGAAAGGAAATTCAACTCACCCCTCGGCAGGTTATCGCTGATATCGGCTCAGGAACAGAAATATCATCAGAGATGTTTCTAAAAAACGGCAATATTGTCTGCGGCATAGAGCCCAATAAGGAAATGAGGTCCGCAGCCGAAAAATCTCTAAAAGAATACAAATATTTCATCGGCATTGACGGGCAGGCTGAGAAAACTCAATTAAACGAAAGATCGATTGATATAATCATAGCCGCTCAATCATTCCACTGGTTTGACCGGAAAAGAATAAAAAAAGAATGGCCAAGGATTTTAAAAATAGACGGATATGTGGTATTATTATGGAACGAAAGAAAAAGAACCGGCAGTCAGTTCCTGGCCGGATATGAGCTTCTGATAAAGAAATTCGCGAAGGATTATGAAAAGGTCAGGCACTTAAATATCGACAGCAGTATTTTCAGGGATTTTTTCAAATCCGGTTCTTATGAAACGGTTCAATTTAAAAATGAACAGGTTTTCGGCTTCGAAGGATTGAAAGGCCGGGCTTTATCATCATCCTATATGCCGGCCGAAGGCGAAGTCGGTCATGAAATGAACTGAAAGCCCTGTTTAACCGGTGTAATGAAGATGGAAAAATACGATTAGAATATGACGTAAAAGTTTATTGGGGAGAAATTTAATAAGCTGAAAGGAGATTTATATGAGTTCAAAATATTTGATGCCCGGCTTATTAATTATCATTTATATTATTCTGATGTTCCTCATCAAATCATTAAGGGATAAATTGATCCTATCCATTCCGTTATTTTCTCATGGCTTTTCTTTTATTTTAGTCTGCCTGTCTGTATTATTGAAACGGCCGGTATTGCTGGTCTCAATTTTCGCCTACCTGGTTTTATTTTCTTTGATCATTTGTTTTTTACTGGGCGTCATATTGCTATTTTTTATAAAAAAGGAAAACAAAAATCTATTGAATTACTCATTATTATCAGCATTCAGCCTGCTGAACGGAATTATTTTATTCCCGGCTTTCATAGTTTATGATGTATTTATTTCCGGGCATTTTTTATAAATTTAAATAATCCAAAAGTTTTTTGTAAAAAATATTTTAAAGATATTCCATTTATATTCAAATTAAGGGGATCCATATTAAATACAAGGGCATCATTTTCGACTTCAACGGCACGCTCCTATGGGACTCTGAATTCCATGACGAAGCCTGGAATATCATGTCATTTGAACTCAGAGGCCGTCCGTTCACATTCGATGAACTTCACCTGAATATGTACGGAATGACAAACAGAGACATCATAGAATATCTTATGCAGAAGAAGCCTGATGAAAAGACATTTTTGGAACTTTCCCGAAAAAAAGAAGAACTTTACAGAAAAATGTGCCTGTCACATCCCGATAAGTTCCTATTCGCGGAAGGCGTTACCCACTTTCTCGATTTTTTAAAAGAAAATCAAATTCCCCGCACTATTGCGACAGCTTCAGGCCGGGATAATGTAGAGTTTTTTAACCGGCATTTAAAATTAGAAAAATGGTTTGATATAGACTCAATCATTTATGACAACGGCTCGATTCCGGGAAAACCCGCGCCGGATTTTTATCTCTTGGCGGCGGACAAGATAAGGTTAAAACCCTTCGAATGCGTCGTCATTGAAGATTCGGCCGCCGGGCTTCTTTCCGCTGAAAGAGCTGGGATCGGAAAGATAATCGCGCTGGTTTCCGATCCGGAAACAAATACCATGGAAAAGATGGATAGAATATCTCAAATCATTCATAATTTTAAAAGTATTGATTACTATGAGGTTTTTAATTAAAATATACTTAAGAAAAAATAAAAACATACGGGTATATTTATGGAAAATTTTTCTGATATCATTATTTCAGAAAGCGCCAAGAAAAACAGTGTGCTGGTCGTAGGGCTTGACCCCGATTTGTCCAACTTTCCTCATTTTATTACATACCAGGTTGACACGCATAACCTGGAAACTATTGAAAACGCCATCGTTCATTTTAATACGATTGTCATTGACAGTGTTTATCCGCACGCGCTGGCTGTTAAGACTCAGCTTGCCTATTATGAACTATACGGCAGTTACGGCATCAGGGGCCTCGAAAAAACCATCAAATACGCAAAATCAAAAGGCCTGATCGTCATCAATGACGCCAAGAGGGGAGACATCGATTCGACTTCCGCCGCCTACGCGAAGGCTTTTTTATCCGGCGGCCCGCTTACCGGCGATATGATGACAGTTAACCCATTTATGGGATCGGACAGCTACTGGCCGTTTATAGAAGAAGCGGAAAAGAATAAAAAAGGTATTTTTTTACTTCTAAAAACATCCAATCCTTCATCCGATGATTTTCAGAACCAGATTTTAAAAAGCGGCAAAAAATTTTACGCTTATATGGCCGAACAGTTTTATGATCTTACCTATAAAACAATCGGCAGGAATGGATACTCCTACATCGGCTTTGTTGTCGGGGCTTCTCAGCCCGAAGCCGCAAAAGAAATCAGAAAGATGCTCCCCTATTCTCTATTTTTAGTACCCGGCTTCGGTTTTCAGGGCGGCAAAGCGGACAAACTCGGCTTTTATTTCAGCAGCCAGGGAAACGGCGCATTGATTTCCTCCACAAGGGCCATCATTTACTGCTATAAAATGGAATTCCCGGGGAAATCCATAACAGAAGAAGAAATGAAAAAATGCATCGGCGCGAAAGCGCTAAAAGACAATGCGGATTTAAACAAAGTCAGAAAACAAATTTAACAGCAGGCTATTTTATATGAAGGCAATCGTCATAGTAGCGCATCCTGATAAAAAAAGCTTTAATCATGTGATCGCCGAAACAGCGGCGGAAGCACTTCATGAAATGGATTATTCTGTTATATTTCATGACCTTTACAGCGAAAAGTTTGATGCTCTTCTGCCCTCACATGAAATACTGAAAAGCGGAAAGTTGGATAGTAAAATAATTAAATACTGCGATGAGTTAATCAGTGCCGACGGTATTATTTTTGTCCATCCCAACTGGTGGGGACAGCCGCCCGCGATTCTGAAAGGCTACATCGACCGTGTATTCCGTCCCGGCATAGCTTATGAATTCGAGGAAGGCGACAGCGGCGAAGGAATTCCAATAGGATTATTAAAGGGTAAAACCGGCCTTGTTTTCAACACATCCAACACACTTCAGGAAAGGGAAATAAGTTTCTTCGGCGACCCTCTCGATCTGATCTGGAAAAAATGCCTGTTTGAATTCTGCGGCATCACTCATTATCAAAGAAAGATGTTCAATGTAATCGTCACCAGCACTCTGGAACAAAGGCAAAAATGGCTTGAGGAAACCGGAGAAACAGTCGCGGAATATTTTCAAAACTAACCGCTTTTTTAAGTCCCGGCAGTAATTTCACGGGCAGCCGGTTTAAATCAGAAATTGACATCTTGATATCCAAATGATAATTATTTCCCTTTGACCGATCCAATTTATACTATGTTACACATTTTAAATATGTATAAAATATTTGCATCAGAACTATTGACAAACGGATTTCATCGTGTTACAATATATGCACAAGTATATATTTTGAGTAACAGGATAATTTTATGGATTTCAGAAAAAAATACCCTTTAACCATGTCCGAGGTCATCAATGATTTTGTTGTTTTCCGGGAAAACATCCCCTTCATGTCGAAGCTTCCCTTTCCCTCTCCCGCCGGGATCAGGGACTTTGCCGAATACGCCGGCTATTCCTACAGCGCGGTCCGGACGGCGCTGTCCCGTGCCAGGGCCGAAGGGAGAATCGGCTCTTTTACCGACAGCCGGGGAAAGATCCGCTACAGGCTGACCGAACTGCATAAATCCATCAGCAAGGCCGTCAGCCAGCAGTTCAGCCGGCCCGAGGGATTCATTCTGGCCGTATTTTCGTTTAAAAAAGACAATGAAAAGGAAAGAAAATCGGTCAGGGACACTCTCAAGCTCCACGGCTTTAAAAAGCTGGCTCAAAACACTTATATCAATGGAAGGATCGACACGGAAGGTATGCTGAAGTCTATGCGTGAATACGGCGTGGAAAAAAATCTCTATCTCTTCCACTGCCCCGATATCAGCGACCCATCCCTGAAGGAAAAGATTCTTTCCGTATTCAATATCGAAGGCAGAAAGATAATCCTTTCTGAATTCTATGAGAGTCTCGTTCAATTCCTGACCGAGAAAGACACATCCGATGATGAAACGGCCAGAAGGCTTTTTTATGTCGGTCCCGTTCATTACAGAATCTGCTTTGTCGAGGAACCGCCGTTTCCCGAAAAATACCTGCCCAATGATTATCCGTTAAAAAAGATCATTGATTTTTTCACTGAAACAGCAGAGAAGAACGGGAATAAATTTATTCAATATTACAGCCAAGTCAACAAATAAAAAGGAGGAATTATATGGATAAAAAGATCGTTATTATCGGTGGCGGCATAGCTGGCCTTTCCGCAGGATGCTACGCCAGGATGAACGGCTATGATACCGAAATTTATGAAATGCATTCTCTGCCCGGCGGATTCTGTACCGCATGGAAAAGGAACGGCTATGTCTTTGACGGCTGTATACACTGGCTTTTCGGATCAGGTCCGGCTCAGCCTTTTTATAAATACTGGGAAGAACTCGGCGCTATTCAGAACCGACGGATTTTTAACGCGGATGTATTTTTTCGCTTTATCGGACAGGACGGCCGCATATTGAACTTTTACGCGGATGTTGACCGGCTGGAAAAACATCTGAAGGAGTTTTCGCCTCAGGATTCCGAAAGCTCTGAAGAACTCTGCCGGCTTATCCGGACTATAAGCAAAATGAAAATAGACATGGATAAACCCGCCGAATTATATAATATTAAAGATTTTTTAAAAATGATGCATGACATCAAGCCGATGATGAAGGAATTTTTATACTGTTCTTCCATAAGCGTGTCTGATTTCGCTCAGAAGTTTAAGGACCCTATGATCCGCGAATGCCTGCCAAAATTGATCTCGCCGGACACAATTCTCAGCGGTCTCGTTATGAACCTGGCCGCCCAGAACACAAAAAGCGCCGGATTTCCCGAAGGCGGTTCACTGGAATTCGCTAAAGCAATAGAAAAACGTTTTTCCGCGCTCGGAGGAAGAATTTTTTATAATAAACGCGTTGAAAAAATCCTTGTTAAAAATAATAAAGCCTGCGGCATCCGCCTTGATGATGGAACGGAAATTCCCGCAGACATTGTCGTTTCAGCAGGCGATGTCAAAACGGTTCTGGAGAAAATGCTGGACAGGAGATACAAGACCCAAAAGCTCGATTATTTATTCAGCGAGGTTCCAACCTATTCCACCGGCTTGCAGGTATCTTTAGGCTTGAAAAATGATTTTTCTGCCGAGTCGGATACCGTAGGCACAAGATTCAAATTAGATAAACCAATGGAAATAGCCGGTGAAAAAAAGGAATGGCTGCATTTTAAAAATTACAATTTTGACAAAACCATGGCCCCGGCCGGCAAGACATTTGTAATGTCTTTGATTACATCCGATTTTAATTACTGGAAAAAACTGCGGCAGGACACAGCGGCTTATAATAAGGAAAAAGAAAGTATCGCGGAACTGGTCATTAATGAGCTTGATAAAAAATACCCCGGTTTCCGAAGCAGTGTCGAAACGATCGATGTCGCCACTCCAGTGACTTATGAGCGTTATACTGGAAGCTGGAAGGGGGCCTATATGACATGGAAAATGATGCCTCAAAACAGCCGCCTGCTTCAAAGCATTCCCAAACAGATCAAAGGATTGAAGAACTTTTATCTCGCCGGTATGTGGGTTATGTCGCCTGGCGGCCTTCCATCGGCTGTTAAAACCGGCCGTGATGTAGTCCAGATCATCTGCAGAAAAGACAGGAATATTTTTAAGACAACAAAGCCTTGAAATTACATTTAAACCGGTATATATTTTTAGACTATAAAATCGCGCTATCTGCGGAAACGTTCGTCACCCGGATCAAAAATAAAAAAATGCCGGTCCCGAAGATGTTCGACCTGATGCGGTTCCCTTTTACCCGCTCAATGATGGAATCCTATTTCAAGAAGGTTATGCCCAGGGACTGCGAGTATTATACAAAAAACGGCTGGCTGAAATCGGACTATTATTATGATGTAAAACTGAATCCATTGAAAAAAGCTCTCGGATTCTGGTTTGACTCGATGGGTAAAAAGTTCTCAAGAAAAATGGAAAATGATATTAAGAAGGAAGGGATTAGAAATTAAAATTTCATAAAAAGCCAAATAAACCTTATGATAGTTTGTCAGAAAAACAAAGTTAGCGTAAAATAATTCCCATATTTTATTTTCTTTCCATATTTTATGGATTTACAATTTTTATTGACATAAAATATATGTTCAGGCAGAGTATTCCATGTTTCAATTAAAAAAATTTCTTTCTTTATCTGCCTGTCCAATCCAGGAGGCAATATGAATAAAAATATGAGAATTTCTATTATTACACTCTTGTTTGCTGCCGCTTTAACTTTTTCCGGCTATAGCCAGATGGTTGTCTCAGGCGGTGGAAACAGCTATTTTGGATCTACGGGTTTAATATTCGGCGGCGGCCTGGGACTTGAATACTGGCTCAGTTTAACTGAGAAGCGTGCTTCAGAAGGTTTAATGATGGGTTTTGGCCTGGAGTACATTTCATTGACCACCGAAATTACTAAAACTCGCGGCAGCGGCTGGATCTTTCCGTTAACATTAAAATACGGCTTTAACGTTAATAAAAAATTCAATCTGGGCCTGGGAGGGGGAGCGGCCATGGTGATGAATGATGCGGATGTGGAAGATTATGACGGCAACTATTATGTCAGCTCGGAATTAGGCTTCGCCCCTTTTACAGAGGCAGGTCTTACCTATTTCATATCTTCTCAATTTAATTTACAGATCGCTTTTCGGGGCGGAGAACTCATTAATGAAGGCGGCAGTTACCCCTTTTTCGGCATAAAGCTGTATGCGGGGTATTATATAAATTTACCGGAAAAATCTGATGAATCAGACTATTAATTAGACTGGTTTATTTTGATACCTTTTTTTGCCACCTGCGGCAGGAGCTTTTCTATTTCCTTAAAGATCTGAGAGGAAACAGGCGGACAGCCCTTAATAAAGATGCCGCTCTCTTTCTGTATCAATGTACAGTTCCCGATCAGGAGCGTATCCCCCGATTGAGGTCCGATCGTTTTCCCGATGGCGATCCTCAACGGCTTTTCAAAGGAAAGATAATCGGCAAAATCATTGTAATAGCGCTTGAGAAACATCAGGACCGTCGAGAGGCACGCGCTGCATGAATCCTTATCCTCAACAAGGACATTTTTATATTCAAGGGATACTTTCTGCGGCGGAGCCTGTAATGAAACGCCCCATTGCATATAATCCGCCGGATCGGCGGTTATCGGATCCTTTTCAAAATCATACCGGCTGTCTCTTTCCTTAAGCTGATTGACTGCTTCCCGCAGATGATAAACATTCAGAGGATCAAAGCCCATTAATTTTACAGCTATTGTGTCAGCCGCAAGGCAGTTTTCCGAAGCGATGACAAGACCTGCCTCTTTCTGCTCGCCGGCGCTCGGCCCGAGACCTTCCTGCGCTATTGTACCGTCAATAAGAGTCAAATCAGGAAGAAGGACCTTCGCCAGATCGGCAATGGCCATATCCAGCGGCTTAACCGGCGGAACTACTGATTCCGAAGGCGGAAGCTGATGGAGCAGGACCTTTTCCCTCCTGTACAGACAGCCCTTCATATTCTTCAATCCCAGCGACACCTGAGTATGCATATGGGTTTTCATTACAGGTACTGAAACAATATAATTATTACCCAATATCTCGCGGCAGATTTTGAGCTTATGTATTACTTTTCCATCCGGGATATTTACTATTACTGGAGAAAGCGCGTCCAGGTCTATTATGGGGATATTCCGTTTTTTTGCCTCTCCGGCTATACCGCTCATCTCAAGGGACTCAAACGCCTTGACGCCCAAAATCGGGCTTTCAGCGACAGCGATATTTTTAAAACCCAATTCAAGAAAATGATCCAAAACACCGGCGATTACATCTGGGTTTGTATTGATCCCCAGCCGGGGCTTTACCATTCTTCCGGCATTCGGCTTGATGATGATCCGCTTATCTTTTATTTTTTCCTCATCAAGCTTAAGGCATTCTAAAACTTCCCGGGGCAATTTATAATAATTATTCCCTTTACCCACATAAACCGTATTAAAACCCATACTGCGTTTCCCCAATCAATCATATTTAATTTATAAGAATAAATATTCTAAAACCTCCGGTCTTTATTTGCAAAAGATTCATAAAATTTATTTGAGACCTTTGAATAATTATAGAATTTGGCTTTAAAACGCAAAAAGCCGCTCAATATGTCAATTTCGAGCCTTCAGGCAAAGCAATCTGATTAACTTTGTAGATTGCTTCGGCACAATTGAGCCTCGAAATGACAGTTAACAGGCTTTTTGCGGCATGTTTTATGAATTATGAAAAGTTCAGATTTTTTCTCTTAATCAATTAAAACAATTTATTTTTAATATTTGCTGAAAAAGTAAAAATTTCAGCCCGCCTAATAATAGTTTTTGACTTTTTTATCTTATGAAGATAGAATTTTTATCACTGATATCATTTATTTTATTGATTGTTTTTTTTAAACATATTGAAGATTAAAATATTATCAAATGGAGGAAAGATATATGAAGAAGCTACTCGGTCCGGCAGTATTAATACTGACAGCTTTGTTTATTGCTTCCTGCGGTACTCCGGTTAAAAAGGAAGCCAGCACAACGGCAAGTTCAGCGGCGACGGAAACAGCGGCAAAAAAGACCGCTGCAATGAACCCGGCTAACGGCATCGTGATCGCCAATTTTGAATATGATTCTCCGCAGGTGACCACCTATCAGGGCCCGCAGTCCAAGGTGTCAGCGGTTTATATTAAGGATATTGTTAATAAAGGCAAACAATCCCTGCATGTCATGAACGATACAAAGGATTGGGGCGGAGCGCTTCTCGGCCTTTCCGATGAATTAGCCGATTGGTCTGCCTACAATACCTATAAGATGTGGGTATACGGTAAAAACTCGGGATGCGGGTTTACCATTACTCTTGAAGAAACAAAAGATCTGGAACTCTGGGTCTATCCTGTTGTTGATAACTGGAAAGGCTGGAAACAGATCATTATTCCTTTAAAGTCCTTTACTGAAAGGGCAGACTGGCAGCCGGATAAAGCCGTGAAAAACGGAAAAATTGATTATCCGCTTAAGTCATTCCAGTTCTGCACAACGGCCAACGGCACATTTGATCTTTATTTCGGGCAGATAGAGGTGACAAAAGAATAAACAATAGATAAAAATAAAGCGGCGATCATTTCACCGCTTTATTTAACGACCTCTTTTTTTAGAGAAAAGCCTTCCGCCGATTATCCCGAATATATTTTTAGTGAATGTTATTGACTGAGAAGAATCATGGCCTTTGAAGGACACAGATATGAGAATTAATTTTCATCAGGTATTAATCGGAATTCTACTCCTGATGTCTTCAGCAGTGATCTATTATTTAAGTATCTTTTTATTCAAACAGCCGGGAACCACTCTTTTTTATATAGTCCAGGACATCGCTTTTATTCCGCTCCAGATACTTATTGTCACGCTCATTTTAGACCGGCTGCTGTCAAACCGGGAAAAAAACGCCATCCTGCAGAAACTCAATATGGTCATCGGGGTATTCTTCGGCGAAATGGGCAATTATCTGATCCGGTCTTTCCTGGATATGGATGAAAAGGCGCCGGAATTACGGGATAAAATACTGCTGATTCAGAACTGGGACAGCGGGGATTTAAAGCAGTTTCAATCCTTCCTTAAATCAGTTAATACTTCTGCACAAACCAGCGGGAAAAGGCTGGAAGCGTTGAAAAAATTCCTTCTGGAAAAAAGGGGGTTCCTGCTTGAACTTATGGGCAATCCCAACCTGCTCGAACATGAAAGATTCTCCCAGCTCCTCTGGGCGGTCTTCCATCTCACTGAAGAACTTCAGTACAGGAGCAATGTGTTGAATTTAACCGCTCCCGACCGGAAGCATGTGGAAAATGACATTCTGAGGGCAGATCAGCTCCTGATTCTGGAATGGGTTTATTATATGCGGCATCTTAAATCGCATTATCCCTATCTCTTTTCGCTGGCAGTCCGGCTGAACCCGTTCCTGGAACATCCATCCGCGGCAATAAAACAAAATTCCTGACATGGATTATGAGTTATAAATATATGATTTACAGAGCAGTTAATATTATCCTGACATTGACGGATTTAGTTTCCTGAACTTGATAATTATATTATAATAGTTATAATTCAATCATAAAATCAAAATTAAGGATTTAATTATGCCTATGATAGCAGAGTTTCAAAACGTGACAAAATCTTATGCGGCGGGAGAGTCAAAAACAGCCGTCCTGCATAATCTCAATTTTTCCATCGGCACGGAAGAGATGACGGCCTTTGTCGGGCCATCCGGCTCCGGAAAAACCACAATACTGAACCTTCTCGGCTGTATAGACCAGCTGGATTCGGGGCGCATCAGCCTGGACAATCAGGATGTGACAGCGCTTTCGTCCGGCCGTCTTGCCGAGCTCAGGAACGAAAAGATCGGTTTCATCTTTCAGAGCTTCAACCTGATCCCGGTGCTGACGGCTTTTGAAAACGCGGAATTTCCACTCCTTCTCGGCGGTATGAAAGATGCCGGTGAACGTAAAGAAAAGGTGATGGAAATTCTAAAGCTTGTCGGGATAGAAAAGCTCTCGCACAGAAGGCCCAGCCAGCTTTCCGGCGGCCAGCAGCAGCGCGTCGCCATAGCCAGGGCGCTCGTAAAAAAGCCCCTGCTGGTACTCGCCGACGAGCCGACCGCGAACCTTGACTCCAAATCCGCCGCGGAAACGCTGGAGATCATGCGCAGGATGAACAACGAGCTCAAGACGACCTTTGTCTTTTCGACCCACGACCAGAAGCTCATGCAGTTCGCGCGGCGGCTGATGGTCCTTGAAGACGGGAATATTATTAAGGATGAGACAAAATGATAGAGCCGAAGGAATTGTTCAAGCTGGCCGCCAGGAATGTCCGGCGCAACCATGTCAGGACCTTGCTGACCGTGGCGGCGATCGCCATTGGAATACTGGCCTATCTGATGTCAAGCGCCGTGATCGGCGGTATTGACGAGACATCCATCAGGAATATGATCAACGCTGAAACCGCCCATATCAAAATTTATGATAACGCCTACTATCCGGATAGAAAAGAGATGTATCTTGAAAACCTCATTTCAAATTATGAGGCGCTTTCAGGAGAGATAACTTCATTGAATAAAAATATTTCCGTTACGGCGCGGCTTAAATTTCTCGGTTCCGTGGCGATGCCGGATGAAGACGCTCCATGCACCGTAATCGGCGCCGACCCGCAGAAAGACGGCCTTGTCTTTAATGTCCTCAGAAGCATTGTGCCTTATACAAAAAGTCCTGAAAATGAAAAAAGAGAAGCCCTCAATAAGTTTCAAAGCGATCCCCACTCATGCCTTGTCGGCATCAAGTTCGCCGATTACATCGGCGTGAAGCCCGGAGACGAGATACTGGTTTCAGGACGAACAATGCACGGCACATACAACGCCGACAGTTATACAATAGCAGGCCTTGTATCCAGCGATAATCCCGGGATCGACGCCTTTGCCGTTATTCTGCCCCTTCAATCGGCCCTCGTTTTCGCTGATACAGGCGGCAGAGTCAGCGAAATCGATATAAAAGCGGATTCCAGAAACCCGGCGAAACTAAACATCATTAAGGATGAATTAACAAGGATTCTCCCGGCGGGCCTTTCCGCCTATACATGGGAAGAGGAGCTTTCCGACATTCTGACCGTATTTAAAATCAGGCGCCTGGCGCAGAAAATTATCATCGCTCTTCTCCTGATCGTCGCTATCGCTGGAATAGCCAATACCATGCTGATGGCAGTTTTTGAACGGACCAAAGAGATCGGCACGCTGGCGGCGATGGGCATGAAAAAACGCGAGATAGTCCTCCTCTTTCTTTTTGAGGGAATGCTCATCGGCATCATCGGCGGCATCGCCGCCATGGTTATTTCAGCCGTGCCGATGACGCTCCTGATCAATGTCGGTATTCAGGTCAAGGGGACTGAAATGCTCGCTAATATCCCCGTATCGAGCAGGATATACGGCTACATCGAGTGGTACCAGCATATCCTCGCTTTCATTATCGCGGCGCTGACGGCTGTTTTTGCCTCGGCCTACCCGGCTTTAAAAGCCGCGAGGCTCAACATCGCCATGATACTCAGGAGTAAATAATGCATTATCTTATTTCATTCTCCTTTAAAAATATCACACGTAATAAACGCAGGACGGCATTGACCCTTATCGGAATCACACTGGCCGTGGCTGTGCTGATCATGGGCAATTCCGTATTGAATGGCGTGCTGAACCAGGTGCTGGAAGCGGCGATGAAATCCAGCGGCCACATCAGCATCCAGACAAAAGAATACACAAAGTCCGAAAGGCTTCTGCCTCTCGACAAGGGAATTGACAACCTTCAGGGCCTGATGGAGACATTAAAGAAATACAGTGAAATAGAATACGCCGTGCCCCGCCTGAACTTCGGCGGTCTTTTTGTCACGAATGACGAAAGCTACGCCGCTTTCGGAAGTTCCATAGATCCGGTCCTGGAAAGCAGCTTTATCCGGCTGGCGAATAATATCGTCGCCGGTTCCTATTTTACCGGCGGAACAAACGAGGCCGTCATCGGCCTGGAAATAGCCAAAAAATTATTCTATAAGCCGGGCGATACCGTCCTACTAGTATCCAGGAACAGCTATAACTCAATCGCCGCCAAAAAGCTCAAGATCGTCGGCATCGCGGACTTTAATATGTTTGATCTGAACCGGACATTTTACATCGATCTGAAAACAGCTTCAGATCTGCTGAAAATCAATGACAGCCCGCAGAAGGTCATTGTGATCCTCAAAAACCAGGACGATATGAATATGATGAAGTGGAAGCTTTTGAGGGACCCGTTTATTAAGGAATCCGGCCTTCAGGTTTTTAAAGCCGACGAGGTCGGCCTTTTCCAGACAATGTTTCCCATCATCTTCTGGATATTCAGGTTTGTGATGCTGATATTCCTTCTCGCCGCGACAATGACAATCGCCAACACAATGATGATGACGGTGCTGGAAAGAACGGCCGAGATCGGCGTGCTGGAAGCCATGGGTATGAAGCGGTATACCGTAATCCTGATGGTTGTGCTGGAAGCGGCCGTCATCGGGCTGATCGGGAGCCTTATCGGGGCCCTGGCCGGCGGCTCTCTCGCGTTTTACCTCAAGAAGACCGGCATACTCCTGGGCGAGAACATAGCCAAAGGAATGCCGATACCGATGAAGAATGTCATTTATCCCGGTGTTAATGTATCTTTGATCCTGACCATTATGGCCGTCGGCATCGGCATCTCGATGATCGCCGGCGCCGTACCCGCCATCCTCAAGCTGAGAAAGCTCAAACCCGCCGAAGCGATTAGAACGAAAGGATAAAGCAATTCCAAAACTTGCGGTGAGCTATTCGAACCGCAATGTTTTGGAATTGCCGGTTATATAGACTACAATATGACAAAAAGGCCGCAACCGCGTTAGTATGCGCAGCATACGCAGCGGCTGCATGCCTCTGCACTATGGCATTGGTTCCAAAAACCCTGGTTTTTGGTTGTGCCTTTAATAAAAAGAGAGGGATTAAATCCCTCTCTTTTTATTAAATTATTTTTTATATTATTCTTCTAATCATTCGAAAGAATAAATGCATCAATCGAATAATATAAATTCAGCCATTGACTGGTATATCCGGCGTTTGTGAATGGTATGCATTCAATTCCGTTTGAGTCCGGACCGGCTATTTTCACATATCCGCCCGGTAAAAGAACTTCATTAAAGACCGGGATAATATTTGTAAAATCAGTATCTTTCAGGCTGCTGTTTGTCAATTCCGTATAAAGATTATGATCCAGCAAGCCTCTCAATGTAAAATTAGTGTCTGAAAGCTTAAGACAATAAACACCTCCATTTATGGCGCCTGTTACTGTATGATTATCATTGGTTGTATAAAAAACAGGGTCTCCGGCGCCGTCCAGTTCAACAAAAAGGCTTCTGAGCGATGGCGCATTGTCCAGATATCTTCCCAGATTTATTTTTATACCCAATGAGTCGATCGTATTCGTCACATTTGAAACGACGGTCTGCAGATATAAAGCGACCGAATTGCCGTTGAGAGACGAACCCAGATTCGTGGCCAGATAACCTAAAATCTGCTGTAAATCAGCAGGCATACCTGATGGAATTAAATCCAGGTTCGTTTTGCTTATTCGCATAGCTTCATATTGAATTAAAAATTGGTCCAATTTATCTGCGGCGCGGAGCAGATAGGTCTTTGCCGCGGCATATTTTGAAGCGTTCCTCAGCGTTCCGAAACCGGGCGTGCTGAAGGGGTTGTAAAATATGCTGTTTATGAATGACGGGGCCGGCATACCCTTGCCGTCATAGGCCATTAAATTTGTCATCATATTGATCATATTGGGCATATTGACGTCCAGATTCTGCGCGTCCAGGAGGCTGGCCAGTCCCGCAAAAGCAGAGAGAATGACATCCGCAGCGTAAAATTCAACCGCGTCGAATTTGATCAAATTCGTATTTGTTTCATGGTTTCCTGTTAAGAGTTCCCTGAAATGCAGGACATCGAAAATGATGCAGGCGTTTTCCGTCTCCAGAGCACTCAGTTTGGGCAGAATAAGGTCAACTCTTGTCAAAACTTCCGAATCCAAAAAATTCTGGATTGTGCTGACATTTTTAGAATTGAGATAATTCAGGAGTTGGTTCATATTTGTCGGAACTGTCGGCGCGTTCGTTTCAGTCATTTTCATTAAATCGACTATAGAATGCGGAAGACCGCTGACGCCGAAACCGGACGCGAAAGAATGCACACCGGAATCCGCCATAAAGGCATTGGCCGTGTTGATGATAAAAATAAAATTGTCGTTGGATACGCCGCACTGATTAAGCTGGTCCTTGAATGAAGTTTCCTGCGGAGTTGAAGTATTTGAAGACTGCCCTGAAGACGGGCTGACGGCGCAGCCTGACAGCGCAAGTGCAAAGGCGATCATGAAGGCTAAAATAAGAGTTGAAAATACACTTTTTTTTCTCATATAATCCCCCTATCCTTTTTTTATATTTTTATGAATTATTCAAATATAATCAACTTTAAAGGGATTAAATATTTTTATGGGGAATTTGTATTTTCACCAGATTTTATATTATTTTATCATCAATTTATCAATAAAACAAATAAATCTATTTTTTATTATCAATTCTGTTTCAATTGACACCTTTTTAAAAAATTGTATAATATTACAGATTTAAAAATACTACTGTAATTTTTAAATTCCGGAGTGATTTATGGAAGAAAGAAGGCAGGAAATACGCACAATCCTTGACTCAATGCCGGACAGCATGAAAAAGGTGGAAATAAAACCAGATGGAATGAAAAACTGTCCGGCCGTTACCGTTGATATCAGCAGCATCGGGATGGCTTTTATGACAACCGGAAAACCGGAACGCAATCTGGAAATCGGCAGCCAGGTCGTCATTCACTTCAATGAGCCGAATTACACTTTAAAGGCTAACGTCGTCTATTCCTATCCTGTCCTTGATTCCTACAGCAGGATCGGCGTTCTCTTTAAAAAAGATAATGCCATCAAGCAGTTTTATAAGATGCTCGACAAAGCCATGGAAATGATCAACAGCGGAAAGAATAAATAAAAATTCATTTTTTTAAAAAATTTATGGGGTCAATAATGATTAAAAACAGAATCAGAATAGAATGGTTTACAGCGCTCATGTTTTTCACTCTCTCAGCGGCATGCGCAGGGGAACCTTCCATAATCAACAAATCTGATTTTATCCCGGATAACGGCTGTTATACCGGGATTTTTACCGGCGGCGAAAGTATTGTCGCTGTTGAAAAAAGAATGAAGGTCAAATTCGCAATCAACATGGTGTTCTCTTCCTTCCAGACAGGCAATGAAAGCCTTCCACTCGGTTTTATTGAAGCAAACTGGGCTTTAGGCCATCTTTCCAGCTTTACTATTGAACCCCAGCTCTGGACTCTGCAGGAAATCATAGACGGAAAACATGACAATTCCTTTAAAAGATGGGCCGGAGACGCGGCCAAATTCGGCAAACCTATCATGATCCGCCCGATGCATGAAATGAACGGCAACTGGTACGCATGGAGCGGCGTGAAAAACGGCGGAGGAGAGACAAAAGGCTACGGCGACCCGTCAAAGCCCGACGGCCCTGAAAGGTATGTCGACGCCTTCCGCCATATTCACAGGATCTTTGACGAGGCCGGCGCGGCGAATATCATCTGGGTATGGTGCCCGAACGACGATGTCGGCCAGAATGAGTGGAACGGCCCCTGGAACCGCATCGCCAATTACTACCCGGGCGATGAATACGTCGACTGGCTGGGAATGGATGTCTACAACTGGGGCGACGGCGCCGGATTTATCTGGAGAGATTTTTCATCGATGTACTCGGGAATATATTATGATATGGAAGCGATCAATAAAGACAAACCGATGCTGATCGGCGAATTCGCCTCGGAAGACGACGGCTCCCGAAAAGCAGGCTGGATGAAAGACGCCTTTTTTCAAATCAGGAACAATTTTAAAAGAATTAAAGCCTTTGTGTGGTTCAACATTTACAAGGAAAGAAAATGGCCCATCGATTCCAGCCCTGAATCGCTGAAAGCTTTCCAGGAAGCCATGAACGATCCCTATTTCAAAAAAGGATTTTAGATATTAAAGTTTTTATATATTCAAAAAGATAAAGACTTACTAAATACGGACCTACTGTGAATAGCGATACAGCATATTGTTATATTAAGGGTTTGGGGTCAACCACGAAGAACGCGAAGCACACGAAGTTTATTTATTCTAGAGTCCAGACTCTTTCATGGATAGCAGCTTCGTACACTTCGTGCGCTTCGTGGTGTAAAAAACCGCTCAGTTTTGAAAAGAATCTCTGGAGGTTAAAAATGAAGATTGTTTTTATATCCGTTTTTTTTCTTTTGACGCTATCCGCCTATTCCGCCGACTGGCCTATATATAAGGGCAATCTTTACTTTACCGGCAATAACGATCAGATCATCGTGAAGAACAACAGCCTGAAGTGGCTATTCATGGCTTCTAATTACATCTTCAACCCGATTGTTTCCGACGGCAGGGTCTATTTCTCCGATATGGACAAGATCGTATACTGCGTCGACGAGGAAACCGGCAGGCAGATCTGGAATCTGGACATGAAGGCCGTCTCCAGCCACTTTGCCGGTTCTGCCGGAGTGCCGGGCAAGGTCAAATACCCGATCATCCGCGGGAATTCCCTTTTTCTATCCGACGCGACGGCGATCTACTGCCTGGACAAGACCAATGGAAGGATCCTCTGGGCCAGGGCCGGGCTGCAGGAAAACGAAAAGAAGGCCGCCGTCATCGACGGAATCTATGCCGACCCCATTCTGTCCGGCGATAATCTCTATTACGGCACCAGAAAGAATTTCATCGCCCGCGAGGTCTATAACGGTCATGTTGTCTGGTCAAACCAGGAGATAGAAAGCTACAGCGGCTTTCCCACATATTACGACGATAAAATACTGGCGCAGTCCAGGGATTATAAGAACAATGCTTTCTTTATCCTCTGCCTGGACCAGTATACGGGAAAAACTATCTGGAAAAAGCAGATCGACAATCCCCTCCAGATCTTTTCGCCGGTCGTTTACCAGGAAAAAGTCTTCATTCCGTCCGGTAAAAAGATTTACTGTCTTTCTTTAACCGACGGCGCGATACTCTGGCAGAAGGAGTACGGGGATTACATCACATCCAATCCAAGCTTTACCGACAGGGAAGTGCTCCTCACGATCGGAAATCAGAGGATCGCCGTTTTAAATCCCGACACAGGTTCTGTCAATTATGAACTGGATTTCGGCGCGAGGTCCGCTCCTTATTATGTGACGGTAAACGACCAGATCTACACGGCATTTAATTATAATAAGAACGTCGGCGGTAAGGATATCACATTCACTTCCGCCAGAGCTTACGCCTTCGGCGATAACAAACCCATCTGGGAATTCCTGCCGCCTTTTCCCGGCAGCGCTTCCCAGCCGATCGCTTCCCGCGGGACATTATTCATCCCGGCGGGCAATTATCTTTACGCGATCGGCACCTATTACGACCGGCCTATTATTTTCGGAAATGACGGCAGCTCGACACTGGCTCCGGAGGAAAGCTCATCCGGAACGGCATCATCCGCGGCAATGCTGGCATTAGCGGATACTTCCTCATCCTCTGCTCAATCCTCAATTGAATGGAATGACAGTTCTGAAAAACAGTCCGTTTCAAGCGTTTCCTCATCACAGGAACCGGTCAAGGAAACACCGAAGCATCCTGAAAAGCCGGTAAATCTTGAGGAAACAAAGCCGGGTGAAAGCGTCGTTGTTCATAATATCTATTTTGAATTTGATAAAGCCTATCTCAGGCGGGAATCCATCTCGACGCTGGATGATATCGTCAGACAGCTGAAGAGAAATCCGAAGATCAAACTTGAAATACAGGGACACACTGATAATATAGGCACAAAGGAATACAACAGGAAACTATCCGAGCGGCGCGCCGACGCCGTAATGGAATATTTCATCAAGAACGGCATCAGCCCCGAAAGGCTGCGCTCCAGAGGTTTCGGAGAGACCAAGCCTATAGCAGATAATAAGACCGAAGAAGGAAGGAGTAAGAACAGAAGGACGGAATTTCTGATTCTGGAAAAATAAATAATAAGACATTATTGAAATTTTTCTAAATGATATTTTTTTGGTGAATTAATCAATGCAGACATCCATTATTGCAGGATCATAAAAACAATATTTTTTCTATTTCATTTAAAGAAGTATCATTCCCCGCCGGGCGGCCAGGCCGGTTCAAAATCATGATTTCCAAACATTAATACGAAGCCTATCAGTCTGCCGCAAGATGAAGATATAATAAACAACGTAAATTGTATCAACTTTTCGGTCTTAATCGGTCAATACTTTCAAAATATAAAACTATAAACGATGACCGGGACCACGCTTACGGCCGAATAACCATATGAAGTATAAGGCGTCGCACCCTGATTAAGACCTTTATCCAGCGTTGCAGATACTGAAAGCCAGATACTTGCCGCCAGAACGGAAAATCCGACAATCCTATGCACCAATAGCATATCAGTATAATCTCCTACTCCCAATATAGTTAATGTGCCCAAGGCCGCTTGAGAGACCAGAAGCGTCATATTAACAATTGCGGCAGCTTTAGTCCAATCACTCTGCCCGTACATAACAGATGTTATAGAAGAATACCAGCCTAATCCCTCTCCGACAACCACTCCCGCTATATGATAGGGCAGCATAAAGGTCGCAAACATTGACCGGACTGATAATGCCAGAAATAAAACTGTAAGAATGAGAATTTTTTTCACATTATCCTCCTTTTTTTTATAATATTTATGCCATTAGTGTTATAGCATTTCTTCCTAAAAATAAATTGAATGAATATTTTACTGATCTAAATATAAGGTTTGTGAATGCGGCGAAGGGGAATATATTTGATGTTTATACAGCTTCATCCTGCCCTTCATGCAATCATATTAATCAACTGATTGTAAAAATTATAATCAACGGCAGGAAATATTGCAATAGAAAATTGTGAAAAGCGGGGAGAAATCACTTTTTTCTTTACGACAAATCTCAATCCCGGCAAAAAAACAATATATTTCATCAAGAACGACATCAGCCCCGAAAGGCTGTGCTCAAGGGACTTCGGAGAGACAAAACCCGTTGCCGATAATAAAACCGAAGAAGGACAGAATTACTGCTGCAGGAAAAATGATAACATCACTTTTACTGATGGATTAACACCTATAAATTTTCAAGGACATCAGCCGATCATTTCCCGGAAGAAACCTCTATTTTCTTCTCAGAACGGTTTAAGAACCTGTCGAATGAATCAACCAGGATTTCATGACTTCCGGAAGAAAGCTTCCCGAGATCAACGGCACTATCATTAAAATCCTTAGTGATGACCGGCTCGATTAATTTTCCGTCGCAGTAAACCTGGATTTTTGTTGTTTTTTTATCAGTCTGAAGAGAGAGATGAAGAATGCCCCCGTCCAGACTATTGCTTATAATTGATAATGACGGAGGAGTTTTATCATACACCCTTTCTCCGCCCGCCGAAGGAGTAACTCCGGCAAAATCCTTCCGCACCTCATCCACCTGTTTACCGGCAACAATGATATTAGCCGTATTAAGGTTTCCCATTCCATCATCGCTGAGGTATCTGAGATATTTGACCGATTCCGGGTCCCAGTTCATAACAAGGGCCTCAATGGTATCCAGCGCGACAGGATCGCGGCTTGCCAGGATCATCCGCATATTCTTCTGATCATTTTCTATTGCCGTAGTCTTGCTGATTTCATAGCTCGGGGTCGGGCCGTTCTGAATCCCCTGAAGGCCGTCCATTACCGCAAAATTAATCGGACGGCACATATTATAGTCATGAATCCATTTGTGAAGCGCGGAACCATTGTGATCGACCATATTCTGCCTGCCGAATGTATTCCCTCCCGGGCCTCCGCCATAGATGTTTGACGGTGTGGCTCCGATGCCAACATTTTTTAAAGCGCCTGTAATACATGCATTCCAGTGGTTCTTCAGACATGGAAGGCTGATCAGAACATCCGCCTCATAATAACGTCTGTTCAGATAAAATACTTTCCTTATGAGGCCGTTCGGAAGTTCCTTTTTTACCAGTCTGGGCGAATTGACATCCCTGCCGTTTCCGCTGTCTTCTTCAATGGCTATGAATTCCGTAACGCCGGGGATATATTCCTTTGTATATTTTAAATATTCCATAACTATAAGAGTTGGCTCCTCCGCACAGCCTTCCATTACATAGACTTTGCCGTCCGGATCAAAATGCCTGACCAGTTCAGCGACGGCTTTTGTCACGCGCCAGTCCGTACAGTTGCCGTTGACTTCAGTCTTCAAGAGCGGTCCGGTCCATCCGGAGCCGGTATAATCATTCCGGACAACCAGGTTGGGCTTAAGGACAACGGTCATCCCGTTAGTGATCAGGCTTTTAAAACCGCCGGCCGCTTCCACAGCGTTTGAAACGAGCGAGAGGATATCATTGTAATTTAAATCCGCGGCTTTTTCCTTGGCTGACTGCATAATAGCAACTCTGGATGGCAGTAAATTTACAGCCGACAGCGGTTTCGTTTCAGGAAGGCATTTTAAAAACAATACGGCTGGTATTAAAACCGCAATTATATTAAAAATCCATTTTTTCAACAGGCCGGGCTTCATATCAATACTCCTGCTTAATTATATAACAAAATAATTAATACCTAAATTCCCAAAGTAAAAATACCAAATGGGGCCCCAATCTGTTATAATATATTGCTTTACAAAACAACAGAAGGAGCACCCAAATGGTGAAAAATATCAAAGTTGGTTTTACGGCGCAGGATTTGAGCAGCGTGAGCGGGATTTATCCCGTGCTGGTATTTTTGAAAAAGATTGGGTTCAATCAGTTGCTCAAAAAATTTATTCCAGTGCGGGAATATTGTAACCAGAAATTCTCGTTCGGGCAAATTATTACGGGAATCGTGTGCGCGCTGATGGCAGGGTATAACCGGATCAAGAAGGTCGAGAATTTTACTGAAGATCCATTGTTCCGGGCAGCTCTGGGCTTGAAAGGGCCGATCAGTGATTCTACGATCATCAAGCGGATTGAAAACGTTGGTATGAAAGAATCTTACGCGATGAATGAGTTGAACGGAAAGCTTTCCCGCAAAGTCCACGCGAAGTTCCGGGTAAAAACGAAAATCGTGGACTGCGATTCGACCGTCAAGACGGTTTACGGAAGCCAGGAAGGAGCGGCGGCAGGCTACAATCCGCATAAAAAGGGAGCGAAGAGCTATCATCCGCTTCTGGCATTCCTGAACAGCACAAGGGAATGTATTCTCTCCTATTTCAGGCCGGGCGACGCTTACACAGCGAATAACGCGCCTGAATTTATCCGGCACATTTACGGAATACTCCATACCGGCTGGAAAAAACTTGTGTTCCGGATGGACAGCGGATTTTTCGACGGAAGGATTTTCGATGTCATCGAAGAAATGAAAGGGGCTTTTTTTCTGGTCAAAGCCAAAATGAAAAACCTCGCGGCGTTTCTGGAAAACAGGGGTTGGACAGCGGTTCCGGATCGAAGCGGCTGGGAACAGGCGGAATTTGAGTACCGGGCGCATGGATGGAAACATGTGAGGCGGTTCATAGCTGTCAGAAAGCTGATCCGGATAGAAACGGAAGGGCTGGTATTCCCGAAAGCGGTTTATGACTATTTTTGCTATTGTACGAATATGCGTTTGAAACCTTGGCAGGGCCATAAATTTTACGGTGACCGGGGTACGTGTGAAAACTGGATCGAAGCCGTGAAGCAGCAGATGTTCGCCGGGATGCTTCTGACGCAAGATTTCTGGGTGAATGATTTTCTGTGGAGCTGCAGCGTGCTGGCGTATAACGTTGGAATCTGGATGCGGTATCTGGTTGACCGGAAAAGTCACCGGGAAGAACCGGAAACATTCCGGGCGTGGTTTATTCGGGTTGCGGGGAAAATCGTGAGACAGGGCCATCAGGTAAAACTGGTGTTGAGCCGTTATTTTGCGGATAAGGACCGGTGGCGGAAATTTTACTGCCACTTATGTGAGCTGCAGATATAGCGAGTTCCCAACCGGATGATGTGAAGGCCGCCACAAGGGTGTGTTGCGCCCGGAGCAGCGGAATTTGTGGATTTACGAGTATTCAGGCATCGCCAAGGCTTGTAATTGCAGCAGCCGCGAGACTGGGATGATAAACCGATGCCAAGCAGTGCCGCGCAAGGCTGATTTCAAGCGGAAATCGCGGAACTCTGGGAATTTAGGTAATAAAGTAAATATTCTATCAGCACTGCCTGCCGTATGCCGGCCTCCTGTTCTGAAATTAATAAATACCTCATCTGATATCATTATTCATTTCTATCTCAGTTTCAATTGAATAAATGATGCAGGATCAATAGTCCGGTTTTCACTTTGATGCCGGCCGTTATATTCATTAATTTAAATTTACCTGATTTTCCTTGTCTCTGACATAAAATGCGATGTAATTTATTCCATAAGATCTTGCAAGGTCCGTTAGATAGACTATCCTGTCGTATGGGCATTTTTTGTCGCCGTAAATGACAATCGCCTTTTCATTTTTTCCCTGCAGTATAAAATAAGCATCAAGCGCTTCCGCATCGTATTTTTTTTCCTTTATATAATAATCCCCGTTTAATTTTACGCTGATTATCAGCGGATCCTCAAGCTTTATCGCCTCATGATTTTTAGAAGCAGGAAGCTCTATCCCCAGGACCTGTTTTTCTTCGGGCTTGAATATTTTCTCCTTAAATGTCAATGCCGTAACAAGGAACACGATCAGGATAAACAGGCAGTCTATAAGAGGTATCAGGTTTAATAATTCTTCATCGGCATCGAAATTAATACCCTTTTTCATAAGCGTTATTCCTCCTGTCCGGTTTTATTGCCGTTCCTGCCGCTTTCGGAAATCGTATAGATATGTTTGATCTGGTTTATTTCATATTCAGCCTCTTCCTAATACTGCATCAGCTTTGATTTAAAATAGCGGTGGAATATGATCCCCGGAATGGCGACCGCCAGTCCCCCGATCGTCGAATAAAGCGCATGTCCGATGCCCATTGCCAATTGCCTTTTTTCATCCGCAGTGCCCGCCCCCAGCTGTGAAAAAATAATGATCAGCCCTATCAGCGTGCCTAACAGGCCGAAAAGCGGAGCAATTGACGCTATTGTACCGATTGCCGTAATATTTTTCTTCAACGGATTCAGCATTAAATAAGTCGATTCAGTCAAAGATTCAAAAAGCTGGACATTACCATGAATATATTCTTTAAATCCCTTGCTCCATGCCTTGCCCAATAAACTCTGGGAACTGCCGGCCCTTTCTTCCGCTTTTTCAAAATCAAGAGCTTTTGCATGCATTTTAATATCGTTTATCATGGCAGAATCAAATATCCTTTTTTATTTAATATTTCTGATAGTGAATACAGGAATTCTGATCCTGGTCAACATCGAGTTTTTCAGGATCTCTATTTTATTAAAGTATGATACCTACAGCAGTATCTGGACAATATTGTTTCATAACTTTCTTTACGGCATCCTGTTTTTAATAATTCCGCTTTATATTCATAAATTCATCAATACCCCTTTTAAACTGCTCCATAAAGCGGCATTCGGATTGTTTTTTGTTAACCCTTCTGCTGGGCTTTCTGCCGTCTTTTTATACCGGGCTTATGCAGGGAACTGTTATTATATTAAACTTCAAGGCCGTCTTCTGGATGAATTTCCTCATCTTCCTTTATACATTTATACTGTTATTGAACCGGCTCAACAAAACAGAAATAAAAGAGAAAAAGACAATCATCAAATTTTTGTAACTATCCAGCCGCATATTTAATAGCGGAGCCGTTCAACGCGTCAATAAGGGCTTGATAAACACTGACGCCCATCTTTTTTACTGTAGATATATAACCCCTGATTCTGCAAAAGGCAGCCGCTCCATTCCAGCTTCTGAATGTACCTGATATTTTCTGCTGGACTTTTATCATTCTGATATCCCGTTCCGCCAAATTGTTGCTGAATGGAACATCTTTTTCCCGCATAAATAAAAGGACAGATTCTTTATATTTTCTTAATCGGTCTAATAGGCATAAAACCTTGCCCCGCTTTTTTCTGCCGCGTTTAACAAGTCCTTCCGGCTTTTCAGGCGTTGGATTTACAGCAAATCCTTTCGCGATGATCCGGTCATATTCCGTATCATATTCTATAATCCTTTCCGCCGGTATTGGAAAACTTGCCTCTTTATCATTCTTAATCCTTATAAGAAGATTACCCATCTCCTTAGCCCATTCCTGACCCATTTCCTCATGTATCCAGATTAGCTCTCTCAAATGGTGTACATTACACAATCCATGACGGCATAAGAATTCCAGATAACTTTTCCATCCATCGTGGATAATAATACCGGTAAATCTTGTGAGAATGTCCATCGCACGCATCGCCTCTGTGCCGCGTTTGTCATGAGAAAAATAATAGGTAAAACGTTCATTCGAGGCAACATGGAGCCATTTTAATAACCCTTTTATCCGAATACCGGTTTCATCACAGTGAAGAACCACTTCTTTTAGTATCAGTTCTATGACTTTCTGTTCATACTCTTCTAATTTATTGTAGGTCTCCCGGATAAATCCTTCAATCGTTGCCTTGCTGAGCGGCACTCCCAATAAACATTCGGCGTATTCCGAAAGCCTTTCATAGGGTATCAACCCATATGTTTTCATATAGACCAGATGCGCTTTAATGTTTTTTCCATACTGTGCCTTATTGGTTATGCCTTCCGGAAACTCCGCCGTTACTCTCGCACCGCAATGCGGACAATCTTTTACTTCCGAGCGATGTTCGGTAACTTCCACTTTTATCGGAGGTATATCGAACACCTGCCTTCTTTCCGTCCGCTTAACTGATTCGGAACTTAAATCAATTCCACAACAGGAACATTTTTCAACCTGATGTTCTATGATCTTATCAGGGCTTTCTACTTTCTTCAGAGTATTTCCCTTATGTCCAAACTGGCCGCCTTGTTTTTTACCGCTCTTTTTCCGTAAATTCTTTACTGTATTTTGGAATGGATTATCGGAAGACGGCGGTTTATTGCTGTTATGGCTGTCCTTATTAAGCTGTTCTTCCAATTTCTTAATCTTTTCCGCTTGTCTTTGAATGATTAAACCCTGCTCCTTTATCTGGTTTTGTAAATCAGCAATGATGCCTTCAAATCGTTTTAAGCAGGCCGCACAGTCTTTTTCTCTTCTATCTTCATTCATGCTATAGAATAGCATGGTTCATGCTCAATGCAAATATTTCATGTGACTATTTTTTAGTGGCTGGATAGTTACAAATTTTTTATCATTTATAATGCCCTTTCCTTACTGACATCACTGATCGAATACTTCTGGAACTTTAATGATCAGAATTTATTAAGGCCCCTTACTTTCAGCAACCTTCTCTACTTTATCCTGAATTTATTAACAATTATTTTTGTTTCGAAGCACTTTTTCATCTCACAGCCGCAGGCTGCCGCAGGCGAGATTCCGGAATCGTCCTTACAGCAGTACGGCATAACACCCAGGGAAAAGGAAATCATTATTATGATATCAAAGGGATTTACCAATAAAATGATGGCTTCAGCGTTAGGCATCGCCACATTGACTGTAAAAAATCATGTCTATAATATCTATCAAAAAACCAATGCCCTCAGCAAGATTGACTTAATAAATAAAATGAATCAAAA
The DNA here is from genome assembly GCA_963835575.1 of uncultured Spirochaetota bacterium. Lineage (GTDB taxonomy): Bacteria > Spirochaetota > Brevinematia > Brevinematales > JAOACQ01 > CAVYGN01. The sequence continues at coordinate 1,896,080 of CAWIGG010000002.1, forward strand.
CACCCTGACCATGGAATCCAGGATCGCGTCTATTTTTTCATAAATCATTTACGGTCGGCCGAAAAACAAAGAACAACTTTGACAGTTCTATAAATTTGATTTTTTAGAACTGACTTTATTCAATTCCATTTTGACGGATAATAAATCCATAATGTCTTTTGATGTAAGAATCCCGACCAGCTGATCCCCGGAAGCCACCATCAGCATGCCGCTGCCGGTCCGGTTCATCATCGACCAGGCTTTCTGCACTTCCATATCCGGTGTAATAGTATTTTGAACCGAACAGTCTTTTGACACATCGCCGACTTTTTTATTTTTCCAATCGTCTCTTGGTATTTCCTTAATCTGTTCAGTTGAAATGCATCCTGTCAATTTCCCGTTATCGACAACCGGGAAAATTTTATAATGATATTTATAGATATAATCTTCAACAAGCTCTTCTATTGTAATAAACGGCGGTACATTGACCGGATTTTCATTCATAACCTTCGCGGCAGATACACCTGCAATGACCTCATCCATTAAAAGCTTTTTGTAAGAAGACCTTGCCGAGTTGTCCAGGAAAAATCCGATGATAAACCACCAGACCCCGTTGACAATATAGCCGGTTATGAATTGAATAATCCCCAGGGCAATCAGCATAAATCCGAAGCCGGAACCTATTAAAGAGGCAATCCTTGTCGCTTTTTTCATATTATTTTTCCATTTCCACAAAGCCGCCCTCAGAATTCTACCGCCGTCAAGAGGAAAGGCGGGTATGAGGTTGAATCCCGCAAGTATCCAGTTGATAAAAGCAAGATAGCCGAAAACACCATAAACCGGGACAGGCCATTTTATCCATTTTCCCATATGCATCATACCGAAACAGAACAGCCCGATAACAATGCTGGCAAGAGGCCCGGCAATTGCCATCAGGAATTCTACTTTCGCGCTTTTAGGTTCCTCAGCAATACTGGCCACTCCGCCGAACAAAAAAAGCGTAATGGAACGGATCGGCACGCCGTATTTCCTGGCCACAAGCGAATGACTGACCTCATGTAATATTATGGAAGCAAATAAACCAATCGCTCCGATAAAGCCCATCAGCCACAGAGATAACTGTGATAAATTCTGGTAATATGAGGGAAAAAGTCCCGTGGCAAGCGACCACGTTATTAATACTACTATAATCAGCCAGCTTAAATCAATTTTGATATCAAATCCAAAGAGGCTGAATATTTTTATTGACCTGCCGAACATAAATAACTCCTCATAAATCTTATCTTATTACTTAAATATAATACAATATTAAACAGGGGGCAATAGTTCTTTCAAACCTGTTTTGAACAATTTATTCGACAAAGGACTAAATAATTTGTTTTATATATTTGACAAAATAGAGCATTTATCGTATTATTATAATATATAAATTTTTTGGACAAAGTATGGATTTTAAGGTTAACAGTGAAATATTAAAAGCCCTTGGTCATCCTATCCGTCTCCAGATAGTCAGCGGCCTGGCTGATGATAACGACTGCAATGTGAACAGTATGGCGGAAAAGCTGAAAATACCTCAATCGACTGTGTCCCAGCATCTCGGGATCCTGAAGTCAAGAGGAATTATAACTGCGCGCAAGAAAGGCGTGGAAACATGTTATTTTGTTTCTGACAGCCGTGTAAAGAAAATACTTGATATTCTCAATTAGTTTTTTTAAGAATTATATCGCATTATTGGAATATACAAATATAAGGAGTTAAATATGCTGGAACATTTGACAGATGAAAGCTTTAAAAAAAAGGTGTTCGATTATGAAAGCTGTAAAGAATGGAAATTCAACGGGGACCTTCCCTGCCTTGTCGATTTTTATACGGACTGGTGCGGACCCTGTAAAATGGTCGCGCCTACGCTGGAAAGCCTGGCAGAGGAATTCAATGGAAAGGTCAATATATATAAAGTCAATACCGACCAGGAAGCCCGGCTCGCGGGCGCATTCGGTATAAACACGATCCCTTCCCTTCTTTTTATTCCGAAGGAAGGACAGCCGCAGATGGCAGTCGGGGCTATGAGCCGTAAAAATTTTGAAGAAGCCTTTGAAGAGATTTTAAAAGTAAAAAAAGAGGTTTAATATGGCCCAGATCGCTTTTGTCAATCCCGGGCTTTGCGATAAAAGGCCGGCATGCCCTTCCAGATACTTTTGTCCGCAGAAAGCAATTTACCAGAAAAATAATAAAGGCTCAATCAATCCGTTCCTGGGCGGCTTATCTATAGTCGATCCGGCTAAATGCACCGGATGCGGCATCTGCGTGCGTTACTGCCCGCATAAAGCAATCAGTATAATAAATGCATAGTAGAGACGTACGGCCGTACGTCTCTACTATATGGAATAAATTATGCCTTCTTCTTTTTTGTCGAAATTCCGAAAGGAAAATAGAGAGGGCAAAAACCGATCAGGCTTGTCACTACAAAAATGACAGCAATTACCCCCAGGATAATCGCCGCCAGTCCGCTGATCTGATGCATGAGATAAAGGACAAGAACAATAACAGCAAGAACAACCCGGATAATTCTGTCAATAACACCCATATTCTTAGGCATAAGAAACCTCCATATATATTGTATTATCACAATATATTAATATAATAAAAGTAATCAAAATATAAAAATTAGTCAAGCTCTGTTCATTTTATTTTATTAAATGGCGGAAAATAAATGCCATGAATAAAGAGCGGTCTTAAGGACCTGTGGTTTTTGGGTAAGCCCATGATTACAATACGCCCTTAAAGTTTAATTATTTTTGTTTTTAAATTACAATATATATGATTCAAGGAGGCTGTAATGCGTTTTTTATTAATCGGTATCATATTATCAGCGGCAGTTTCGGCCCAGGCCCTTGACATTAACGGCAAGCTGCCGGACGTCAACTCGAAAAAGCTTTCGGGAGCCGATGTTTCCGACTCGGCCATGCAGGAACTGTCTAAAGAGCTCAAGAATGTTCAGAATGATAAGGGACCCATTGTCTTTAAAACGGGAAGCGCCGTACTGGAAGCGTCAAAATGTGAAATAACCCTCAAAGCGATACATGAAATTATTTTAAGGTTCCCCGGGTTTCTTGTTCAGATCGAAGGGCATACCGATAATGCCGGAAAATCAAAGTTTAACATGACCCTTTCCAGGAAACGCGCAGAAGCGGTGAGGGCTTATCTGATAAAAAAATACAGAACGCCGGCAAAAAGAATGACGGCAAAGGGTTTCGGGGATACCAGGCCGATCGCCGACAATAAAGCGGAAGAAGGCAGGTCAAAAAACCGCCGTGTCGATTTCTCGGTCTTCAGGATGAAATAAATTCCCGATTTTAAAAAATAATAGCGAAAGAAACAACGGAACGTGACCACAGATTACACTGATTTCACAGACTCGCAGTGCGTCTGTCGAATCTAAACTTCCAAAAATTAATCTGTGTCATCTGTGGTTCCAACTTGTAAGATTTAAATTCTAAGACAAAGACAGATATATCGAGGCGCCTATGACTATCAGGAAAATCAGCGTTTCCCGCTCTTACAGCGGCGGCGGTCAGTTCCTTCATTTAACAGAAGATCTCTCTGATGATAAAAAAGAAAAGAAATTGACTAAATACGATCCCCTGGGGAATTTAATTCATTTACAGCGGATCAATTTCGATGATAAAGGACGCGTTTTGAGCCAGGAAGATTCCTTTCCAGCCGACAATATGTCCACAAAATTAAAAACGGAATACATGGATGACAGCCGGAAAAAAATCGACCGCGAGTTTTATCAGGACGGATCCAACAGCAAAATCATTTCATATTATAACGCTCAAAACAAATTCCTTTCCATCGAAAAATTTGAGGACGAGACATCAGAAGTTCCCTTTGAAACCACTTATTTCGATTATAACGGTTCGGGGCATCTTCTGGAAGTCAGGATTGAGGATCAAGAAAAAAATATTCTTGAAAAAACACTCATGATATACGATAAGAAATCCCGTCCGGCAAAAATTGAAATCATAAAGGAAGAAACGCATCAGGAAAGGACACAGGAATACGACGGCAAAGGCCGCGTTGTAAAAAGCGCGACATATCAAAACGGGAATTTGACCGAGGAAATTGAATCCGCGTATAACGACGAAAATTGCACCCGGGAGGATAACATCCGGGCTGAAGGCCATGAAATCAAGATAAAATATGACAAAAACGGGCGCATGATTTATCAGGAAAGGATCATTCCGCACGGAAATCATCAGAAGGAAATAATCAAAATAAGCATGGAATACGATGAGAAAGGATTTCTTCTTTCCGAATCGCATCTGGACAGCGTCAATCCTCAGGGCTGCTTTACAGACCGTTATGAATATGAGTTTTTTCCTGAATAAGGAAACTGTATGAACCGAATTGACCGGCTTTCGGCAATCCTCATCATCCTGCAGTCAAAAAGAATAGTCAAAGCTCAGGAAATCGCGGAAAAGTTTGAAGTCAGCATGCGTACAATCTACCGTGATATGCTGGCTTTAGGCGAGGCCGGCGTGCCTATCCGGTCGGAAGCCGGCATAGGATATTCACTTATGGAAGGTTATACTCTGCCGCCTGTCATGCTGACAAGGGACGAAGCAGGAGCAATCCTTACCGCCGGAAAGGTCTTCGATAAATATGCCGGGAATTATATGAAAACCCAATTCGATTCGGCCCTTGCCAAGATTAAGGCTGTTTTAAAAACTCTCGATAAAGATTATCTCGAGAACCTGGACGGGAAAATATCTTCCATCAGTTTTGATAAACCGGCCGCCGGCGAAGGCTCCACACTCGCTTTACTCGAAACAGCGCTCGCCGGAAACAGGGTTGTTTTTATAGAATACTTTTCAAACAGCAGTCATGAAACGACTTCCAGGGAAATTGAACCGATGGGCGTCTTTTTCTACTCCGGCAGCTGGCATATGATCGCATACTGCAGGCTGAGGAAAGGATTCCGCCAGTTCAGGCTGGACCGGATTAAATCGGTTCATCTCAGGGATGAAACTTTCAACCCGGACAAATTTAAGTCAATCGATAAAATATTACAGGATTCTTTTGAAGGCATTGCGCTTCACAAAGTCATCATCCGTTTTAAAAAAAACAGCCGTTATTCCGAGTTCAAAAACCGCATTATTTTCGGTTTTCAGCAGGAAAAAGAATTGGACGGTAAAGTTGAACTGACCTTCCTTGTCGATTCCCTTCCATTTATCTGCCGCTGGCTGATCAATTTTGGAAACGAAGCCGAAATCATTTCCCCTCAGGAGCTGAAGGATTTAATGAAAAAGCTCTTATCCGAATTATCAAGCCATTATCTGAAAGAATAAAATATTTCATTGTACTGAGTTTAGCAGCCGCCGCATATGCCGTGCAAATTCTCGCGGCCGGGTCATAGTGCGGAATCATGCGGCCGCTGGGTTCGCTGGTTGGCAAGCCCTTCGGCAAGCTCAGGGCAGGCTCTGTCGAACCACGAACTCCACTGCTTGCCCTGAGCACTTCGTTTTACTCAGTGTAAACTCCGCGAATGGGCAGCAGCGGTATTTGCATCAACAAAACAATTATATCAGCAGCGGGCAGTTCCAAAAACCTGAAATTTTTGGAACTGCCCTTGAAGCATATTTTATAGTTCAATACATTATCAAAAACTATTAGTTTTTTATATTGTATTGCTGACATAGGGTTGTCACTCCCGCATGTTAAACTCATGCGTAATAAAGGAGGAACCTTATGGAATTGAATTATCAGGTCCTGGAAAACGAGATTATAGAACTGCTTTCGAAGAAAAAGACAATGGTTTTTGCGACATCAGACGGGAACCATGTCACTGCCCGTTCCATGTCGGTCATAACGGACGGATTGAATGTTTATTTTCAGACATCAAGAGATTTCCAGAAATGTTCCCAGATCGCCGGCAACCCGAGCGCTGCGCTCTGCTCCGATAACATCGCGTATGAGGGGAAAGCGTTTATCACCGGGGGACCGTATGAAATCCATAACACTTTTTTCAGGGAAAATTTCCCGAAAGCCCATGCCGCTTCGTTTGAAAGTTACAGCCGCCTTCCGGATCAAACAGTCATCATGGTCAAACCGAGCCTGATCACACTCTGGAAATACGGCGAACCAAACCCCTTCCGCGATTTTCTTGATGTTGAAAACCGGAAAGCATGGAGGATAATTCAGCCTGTTTTCCGCGACGGGGTTTTTTATGACGCCTGAAATCCCGATCATGAATGAAATCAGCCTGGACGGCGATTTTCTTGATTTATAATCGCGGGGAAGCTAACAAAGAACCGGCTGATATGTATGGATAATTATTGATTCAAGCGGTCAAACCCGGCCATCAGATCGGCCGTTTTGACCATAACCAGTCCGGCGAGATAGGCGGGGAAACTTTCATTCAGCTGAGGGCGCCTTTCCTGGCAGATGATGGTCAGACCGGAACCTTCATCCATCCAGGGAAGCAGCTTCGCTTCCACCGGAGGCAGTTCGCCGGCCCCGGGCGCCTCTATTGTCACAAGCTCCGGAACACGCCCCTCTTCCTTTTTCCAGTACAGGTCCAGGGTACCGAAGGAAGCTTTCACGGCGCCCTCCAGATATTGGACCCCTTTTCTCACGGTTATATTATTCCACACAATACTCCGGGGTGTTTTCATTTCGGGGGCAGATGGCGGTTTTTTCAATTCCGGCAGAGCGGAAAAAAGGTCCGCTGTCGATACGCCCGCTACCGCTCGGATCGTATACGGCTTTTTAGAATGAAGGAGGGGAGGCCATTCCAGGAACAAAATCGTGACCCCGCTGTTGACAACCAGCGGTAATACCTTCTTTTCTTCCGCCGGCAATTCACCGGCCCCGGGGGCTTCTATTGTGACCAGCCGGATTGTTTTCTTTTCCGGCTCCAGTATCCATTGAAATTCAAACCTGCCGAAATCAGCCGCGACGGCGCCGGTTTTTACAATCCTTCCCTTTTCCTCATGAGGCGCCTGCCAGACGATCTTATTCTTTTTTAAATGTCTCAGGTGTTTTGTAAAGTCCTGGTCCGGGCTGCCCGCCATGGCGGAAAATACCGACGTGATGAAAACCAGTATAAAAATAACCGAAATTCTGGAAAGCCTGCCTGTATTATCGGATTTGCTCAACATCAATTTTGTTCCCCCTATTTATTAATGCCAACGGATAATGCTATTCCCCGCCTCTATCCTGCATTCCGGGACTTTTCCTGTTCCGCATTTTCTAGAATGAGCGCCTTCCGCCTAAACAAACGGAAAAACCCGTCAGCAATCGCAGGAAAAAGAACCAGGTCAAAATCCGAAGGCCGTGCAAACCCAGTAATCGCCGGAGATGGACATAGACGCGAAAGTACCGTTCCATTGGAAAAATAACAGAGAATAGGGAAACCATCCACTCGATGAATAGGTTGAAGTACCAGCGGAATATGTCATTAAAGGCAGTAGGCCTTTCCGTCCGAGCGGTTGTAAAGTCTGAAAATTGAGTGTTGTAAAATTATAGCGCGGATCGCTTGAAACACCTGTCCCCGATAATACCAGGGCCAGAGTGAAGTTATTGAATATGGCATTGAAATCGGCGCCGGTTGCTGATTCCACGGCCGCCACCCCTACTTTCGAGGTCGAGCACATATTCGATGTTACCGTATCGCCGTACTGTTCGATCAAATAGCGGATAAACAGGGCGCCGTAGCCGTAATTAATAATTGTCCAGTAGGTCAGAGACAATTGATAATTGTAGCTGGTATCAGATAGAAAACTATTAATCCAATTGGTATGGTTATCGACATAACCGTTATAATACTCCGCCGCCTGGGAAAGTGCCTCATTCAGCCATGTATATGTGTATGTGACCCCATTGTTGAAATGCTGATCAAAATAGATCATGTGCTGAAATTCGTGCGCCAGCGTAGCTTTGACAATATTGCCCTGATATGCAGGCGAAGTAGTTATATAAATAATATCCCCGTCGTTCGAATAGGGATTATTGGTAGAATTAGCATATTTGTCGTTCGGATAAAAATATCCGAGAAGACCGGCGTTAGTGTTCGGTAATGCCTCTGAAAAAACTATGATCACCTTTCCGTTGCCGTCAACGTCATTCTCGGTGCCGAATTTGGCATTATTTGTTGCATGGATCTTATCGAAAGTCGACCCATACGAATTAGCGCTGATATAAGGAGCCATTGATGCCAGATCGCGGTTATCCACATAAATGTAAGAATAGGTTGAAATATTGGTGCAGGTGGCGGTTATGGTACTTCCATCAACGGCGATAATGAAAGTCCGGCTGTCTCCAATCGAAACACCGGCCTTTGCAGACGCGTCCGCGCTTAAGCCGGAAACATTTCCGGAAAACTGTTTTTCGCGGCTTGCCAGCAATCGGTTTTCCTCCGAACGCATCTTTTCATCCCATGAAATCTGGCCTTGATGATAAACCAGATTGGCCGGACGGGCGCTATTTGGAAGAAAGCTGATAGACGCCGCCATGGAAGGAGAAACAGACGCGGCTGTTGTCAGTGTAAAAGGGTATAATGTTAAAGGGGGATAAGTATTACCTTCCGGTTTGGCCGACGGCTGGGCTGAAAGGATCGTATAAATGACTTTACCGTTTAAATCGGTTATGCTGTTTGTACCAAAAATAACCAAACTCGCCGGAGTACCTCCGCCTCCCCCGCCCCCACCACCGCCGGGCTGGACGGTACAGCCGGACAACACCATAAACACAAGAATCGGGATAAAAAACATAACTGAAAACTTACGATACATTTAAACCTCCCTAAAAATACTTTATCTTGTTAACTTTATAATAAAATAACATAATTTGCAATAATTTCAATGAATTAAACAGATTTAAAATTTTTAAGAAAAAAACCGGCATTATCTAATATCTATTCAAATGCCGAACAAATATTCAGTGTTTTTTTTACCGCAACTCCGGTTCTTAATACCGGCAGTATAGTCTGCAGATAAAACGGGATACTCCATCATTTCGAATGGTGAATTTAACTTTATCAATCATTTATATTTGTAAATTTTCCCACCAGACATTAAAATATTCCTGCTTAATAATTACATTATCTAAACAGCCAAAAATAATTCAGGAGAATACATATTATGGAAACAGGATTGATCGGCCTTCCTCTATCGGGGAAAACGACTATTTTTAATACATTGACGGGAAAGAACGCGTCGACTTCCGCTTTTTCCGGCGGGAAGAAAGAGATGAATATCGCGGAAATCGGCGTGCCGGACGCACGCGTGGACGAGCTTTCAAAGCTTTTCAAGCCGAAAAAGACAATCCATGCCGCGGTGACGTTCAAGGACCTGCAGATCGAATTCAACGACCAGGGCGGCATCACTCCCTCTTCCATAGCCGACATCAGGAACCTGACCGCCATAGCCGTCATTATCCGGGCTTTTGTGAATGAATCCGTTCCCCACCCTTTTGAAAAGATCGACCCGGCTGCGGATTTGAAGAAGACCCTGGATTCCCTCATATACAGCGATTATGAGATGATCGAAAAGAGAAAGCAGAGGCTGGACAAGGAAGGAAAAAAGACTACAAGAGAATACACCCTCCTGGACTCTATGAGCGAAAAGCTCCTCTCCGGCTCGCTTCTCGGGAAGGATTATTTAACGGATGAGGATTTAAAACTCTTCGCCGGATTCAGCTTTATTACAACCAAGCCCATCATAGCAGTCGCCAACCTGGGTGAAAAAAGCGCCGACATGGCGGGACTTGAGAAAATGATCGCCGAATATCAGATAACGCTCTTCCCGCTCCGCGGCGACCTGGAAATGGAAATATCCCAGCTGGCCAAAGAGGACCAGAAGGACTTTCTGGCAGACATCGGAATGACCGAACCGGCGATGTACAGATTCCTTCAATACATTTATAAGACATTGAACCTGATCTCCTTCCTCACTGTCGGCGAGGACGAAGTGAGGGCATGGAGCATACAGAACGGCTTTAACGCCCAGAAAGCCGCCGGCAGGATCCATACGGACCTTGAGCGCGGGTTCATCCGGGCGGAAGTGGTGACTTACGGGGACCTCATGCAGGCGGGAAGCCTGGCAGAAGCCAAAAAGACCGGTAAGCTCCGGCTGGAGGGAAAGGAATACATCGTCAAGGATGGAGATGTGATGAATATCCTTTTCAATGTTTAAATGATTTCCTTACGGTATTCAATCCGTTTTTTGAAATTTTTTGAGTTTTTTATCGAAGCGGCGTAATATATATCTTCCGTTTTTTTTACAATGGGATCTGCATTTTAACGGGCAAATAATCGATCAGCTTCTGAGAAACCGGCACTGAATGAATTCCCCCGTCACACAGCATTTCAGGCTGCCTGATCCGAAGAATGATTTTTATCCGGCCTTGTTCCATGGCTATTGTCAAAATGCAAAATACAGTCAAAGCCTTATTGGAAAATTAACCGTCTTAAAATACGGATTTAACATTATGAATCAATAATTTCTGTTTAGAAAATACAAGGGGGTATTATGAAAAAGAAAATCCTTCTCATGCCGCTTGTGGTGGCAGCGGCGATGACTCTGCTGCGGTGTTCCGTTTCATTAACCGGTCCGGACGCAGGAAACAGTTTAAAAAATCCGCACAGGCTCGGGGCCGTGCCGGACAGTCCCGCGCTTCTGGAGAAAAAGCTCGTCACAAAATCGGAGATGTACTCCGTCCTTTTTCCGCAGACAAGAGCGGAACTGCCGGCAGCCGTCGATCAGACAGCCTCGATCCCGCCTGTCGGCGACCAGGGCTCTCAAAATTCCTGCGTGGCATGGGCCACGGCGTATTACACAAAGACTTTCCAGGAAAAGATGGAGGAAAAATGGGATATCACCCTTTCCTGCCACCAATTTTCCCCTTCCTGGGTTTATAACCAGCTGGACGGCGGCGGGGATAACGGCATTTCTCCCGCGGCGGCCTTTGACCTCCTGATCGAAAACGGCTGCGACACGCTCGATCATTTTCCCTATAATCAATATGACTGTACGACCCAGCCGGACAGCGCCTCGTTTCAGAGAGCCCAGGGCTTTTACGCCGCCGCATGGTTCACTCTGCCGGAGGATATCAATATGATCAAACAGTATCTGGCGCAGAACAAAGTCGTCATCGGCGTCATTTCCATCAAGCCGGATTTCGACGCCATCAGCCCTTCGAACAAAATCTATGATGACTTTACAGGGGATACAAGAGGCTTTCATGCCGTCTGTATCATCGGCTATGACGACAGCATCCAGGCGCTGAAATTCGTCAACTCCTGGGGAAGCGAATGGGGGACCTGGAAAGACGACGCCGACACTTCCAAGGGGAAAGGCTACGGCTGGCTGTCCTACAGCCTGATCAATCCCGTCCACCCCGAGCTATTCTCATCCTACATCCTCGTGGATACCAATAATTACCAGGTCAAAGCGCCCGGTTTTTCGCCTTCCGGAGGCGCCTACACAACCCCTCAGACCGTCACCATCGCATGCGATACGACGGGGGCTTCGATCCGTTTCACAACAAACGGCCAGAATCCATCGCCCAATTACGGAATCCTTTATAACGGTCCTATCACGGTCAGCTCCTCTGTGACAATAAAAACCATTGCCACTAAAGCGGGGTTTACAGACAGCGGAATTGCATCCGCCGGCTATTCAATCCTGTCTCCGGTAAAAATCCTGTTCTATAATGAAGACCGGTCGGTAAATATGAACGCGCTCTATCTTGATTTTATTGTATCCAACACAAGCGGCGCCGTTATCGACCTGTCAAAATTGAAATTACGGTATTACTATACTAAGGATTTTGCGGCCGGCCAGAGCTTTTACTGCGATTATTCCGGCAGCTACTGCACGCCGCTCAACACATTCTACCGGCTGGAATCCAATGTCACAGCCGCCTGCATTGCCATGCCGAATCCCGTCAGCCTGGCGGACACTTATGCGGAAATCGGCTTTAGTTCCGGGACGGGAACGCTTTACACCGGCGACGCTGTGGAAGTCAAAGGCCGCATTTTAAATTCCCTGTGGGGATTCTACACACAAACCAATGATTATTCCTTCAATCCGACGGCCGCCTGTAATACGGATTGGAACAATGTAACCGGTTATCTTGACGGAACTCCGGTGTGGGGCATCGAGCCTAAATAATCAAAAAGAAAAATAAATCGTCTTCAAGGTGCAGTGAACGCAAAGACTTTTTGAACCAATCCATCTGTTCTTTGCGTCTCTGCGCCTTGATTTTTTTTGTGCCTGCCATATTTTGTTCCGGGAACCGATGCCTTTCTTACTCATTGACAATATTCCTGCAAATGACTAATTTTATTTAAAAAAAGGAGTGTTTTTATGATTATTTCCCTTGTTCCGCAAAACCTGCTGACAAAAGAACAGCTGGGTCTTTTTGAAAAAGAAACGGGCGAAAGCATACTCTCTTTTGCCGATCTCAATGAAGCCTTAAAATTTCTGCCGGAAGCGGATATCCTTATCGTTTTCGGGAGGATTGATAAAGAAGCCTTGAAAATCTGCTCTAAATTAAAATGGCTCTTCAGCGTCAGCGCCGGAGTGGAACACCTGCCTTTTACCGAATTGAAGGAAAAAGGCGTGATTGTCACCAATACCAGGGGCATCCATGGCGAGCAGATTTCCGAGCATGTTTTCGGTATGGTCCTTTCCTTTTCACGTCAGCTTATGCTGAGCCGGAAAAACCAGCTTCAGAAAAAATGGGCCCAGCTTCTTCCCGTCGACGAACTGCCGGGGAAGACTCTCTGTATTATCGGGGCCGGCAGCATCGGCAGTGAAATCGCCAGGAAGGCAAAGGCTTTCGATATGCATGTCATTGGACTGAAAAAACATCCTGAAGCCATGGAGTATTTTGACGATGTTTTTGGGATTGAAAAGCTTCATGATGTCCTCGGCCTTGCCGACTACGCTGTTCTCATCACTCCGCTGACGGATGAGACCTATCATATCATGGGCGCTGAGGAATTTAAAGCCATGAAAAGAACCGGCGTCTTCATTAATATGTCCCGCGGCGATACCGTTGACGAAGCGTCTCTTATCGACGCGCTCAGGAACGGCATTATAGCCGGCGCCGGCCTGGATGTGTTTCATACCGAGCCGCTTCCCCCGGAAAGCCCGTTGTGGGAAATGGAAAACGTGATCATCACGCCGCATAATTCCGGGGTCAGCCCGCATTATTTTGAGAAGACATTGAAAGTATTCAGAGAAAGTCTCGCACTGTACCGGCAGGGAAAAGAGCTTCCCAACCGGATCGATCTTGAGAGAAAATATTAAGATGCCTCTTGACTTTTCCCCAGCAGTGATTATTTTTGATTTAAGAGAGAAAGTTTACTTATAAGTAATTAATACGGAGGTTTATATGATCAACAAAAAAGGCAAAGCTATATTGGTTACAGGGGCCACCGGCCATCAGGGCGGCGCCGTAGTCAGCAGTCTGATCAAATCCGGCTGGGAAGTTTACGCGCTTTCCCGCGGGCATCTTGAGGCCCCAATGAGATCTTTAAGGGAACGCGGAGCGCGGATTGTCATCGGCGATATGGAGGACAAAGCCGTACTGGAAAACGCCATGAAAGAAATGTACGGGGTTTTTGCAGTCACTTCATTCATGGAAAAAGGGATTGAAACCGAAAAAATTCAGGGCAAAAATCTCGCCGGTGCCGCGAAAAAATCCGGCGTTAAGCATTTCATATTCAGTTCCGTCGGATCGGCGGACAGGAATACGGGCATACCGTATTTTGAAAGCAAGCGGGAGATCGAGCTTTATATCAAAGCTCTCGGGCTCCCCGCGACGATTTTCAGACCGGTCACATTTATGATCAATTATGAGAGGCCTGAAATGCGGGACTCAATTTTGAACGGAGTTTTCAGGACCCCGAATCCGCCCGATAAAAAAATCCAGCTCATAGCGCTGGAAGACCTGGGAGATTTTGTCAGCCTGGCCTTTGAAAATCCCGGTGAATACATCGGAATGGAGATCGATCTTGCCGGCGATGAACTGACCATGACGGAGATTACCGGCGCTTTCTCGAAGGTCCTGGGACAGAATATTCGTTATGAGCAGATACCTCTTGAAGAAATCAGAAAACAGAATGAAATGATGTATCTATCTGCCAGATGGGGAATTGAATCCGGACATAAAGCCGATATCGGGGCCCTCAGAAAACTGTATCCGAAGCTGACAAAATTCGAAGACTGGCTGCACAGGCACAACTGGAGCAAGATGAGGATTATCAAGGCGGCATAGAAAATCCGGAATTACATAAAAGAGAATTTGATCAAAGCCTGCTTTTCTGAAAGAAAAGCAGGCTTTTTTTATATTAAACAGTTCCTTTTCAATAATGAAAAAAAAACTGTAAAAAATCATTTTGGACTTTATTTAAATATTTTTTAAGAGTTTTATTGATTTATTGATTGTTTTAATTTATTGTATATTAACAAATAATAAAATATTTGCATTTTCCGGCTGTTTCTGGACTATTATAATCAGAACAAAAGTTTTGCGCGGGGGCTATACGGACTGGGCCCGTCCGGACCGCGCGGAATGGACCATTTAATAATAGGAGGTATTCCAGAATGAAAGGAAAATATTTAATCACCATTCTTTCGGCGGGAATAATAATCGGCCTTACCGGATGCAGTCTGATGCCGAACCCGGTCAATCCCGGATCTTCACCATCCAGTTCTTCATCAAATAGTTCCAGCAGCGTTTCGAGCAGTATTCCTTCTTCCGGTTCTGCTTCAAGTTCCAGTGCTTCTTCATCTTCGGTAATTCAATATACTATTACTGCAGGCACCCTTGGCAACGGATCCATAAACCCTTCAGGCAGTGTGAAAGTAAATTCCGGAACAAATCAGGAATTTTTTATGACACCCGACACAGAGTATCAGGTGGACACAGTATGGGTTGATGGTATAAACCAGGGCTCGGTAACTAATTATACATTTACTAACGTCCAGACAAACCATACCATAACTGTCATATTTAAGATTCTGCAATATACGATCACAGTAAGCACCGGACCAAACGGCACGATTAATCCTTCCACCAATGTGTCTTTAAATTACGGGGCAAACCAGGGTTTTACCATAACACCCGGCGCCGGGTATCAGGTGGACACGGTATTGGTCGACGGAGTAAACCAGGGTTCCTTAACTTCTTATGCGTTTACTAACGTTCAAACAAACCATACCATTAGTGCATCATTTAAGCCGCTCCAATTTACGATCACATCAAGCGCCGGGGCCAACGGTTCAATAAACCTTTCCGGCAAAGTGCCGGTTAATTACGGAGCGAATCAAAGCTTTACAATATCGCCATACACCGGGTATCATATATCCATGGTATTGGTCGACGGAGCTAACCAGGGCGCTGTTTCATCCTATACCTTTTATAATGTACTGACAAATCATACCATAACAGCGACATTCGCGGCAAATACCTATAATATACTCGTCACTAATACTGTTACGGCAAGCAGCGGAAGTTATTATCTTGTAGGAGTTATCAATGAAACCGGCACAGTAAACAGTAAATGGGCGACTGTTACGGAGAATAGCGGCTCTCCTATTAATAACAACCCTACTGTAAGCGTATTATTCGCAAATGTAACTGCAAGCGATACTATTACCGTTGCCAGTTCTGCTAATATTACAAT
This sequence comes from uncultured Spirochaetota bacterium, assembly GCA_963835575.1. Lineage (GTDB taxonomy): Bacteria > Spirochaetota > Brevinematia > Brevinematales > JAOACQ01 > CAVYGN01. The sequence goes on from CAWIGG010000002.1 coordinate 1,911,759, forward strand.
TATTTCCCAATATATATCAAATCCTTATCCAACAACAAATACCAGCGATTATAGTTGCTCTGCGACAATTTCATTATCCGATTTCCTGGCCAATCCTTCCGGATATGTAAATGTAACTTACAGCTATCCGGGAGGATCAAATAATCCATTTACATTATACGGCACATACAGCATAATTCTGCAATAAAAACATTTGATAAAAACACAGTTGGCTGCCCCGTCCCTCACCATTTTGTTTACAGATAACTGAGGCCTGACAAAATGGTGAGGGACGGGGCAGCCTTTTTCATGACAATAATTTAATCATAAAATTGTTCTTTAATTACTTGCTTTTAAACAAAATACTGAATATGCTATAATACTAAAAAATAACCAGAGGCTTCCGGGCTATGGCTAGCGGAAAAAAGAGCTTTTTGAAGTTCATGAGAATTTCTGCATCAGGCCTGTTCATCATGTTTTTTGTCTTCACATTCTTTTTTCCCGTCCGCGGCAATTCCGATCAGACAAGAAGCACCGCTGTAATTGGCTTTATTAACAGCGTTTCCTCCGATAACGAAACAGGCGTCTTATTGACGCGCTCTTTCATTTCTTTCTTTTCCAGGCTTCCGGGCTCTAAAATCATTCCATACGATGTGTCGGACAAATCGGCTGAAGACAACGGTTTTTTTATCAATAAAAATCTGGATCCCGGGCTGGCGGTCCAGATAGGCCAGAAGCTCGGCTGCCGCCAGGTGGTTTTCGGAAGCTATAAAACGGACGAATCCCGGATGACGATTGAAGTTGATGTTTTCGCTTATGATACGGCAAGCGACGAAATTCTTTTTAAAAGGCATTACAGGGGAAAAACAGGCACCGCTCTTCTGGACACAATCGATGCCATCCGGAAAGATGCCGCGGGGATCCTCTCCGGACGGGAAATGACAATTGTCGAGCTGAAGATCACCGTAACCAACACGGCGCAATCGTATAATGTTCTTTTGGGCGGCAATCCCGATGGGACCGCCGCGCCGTTATATAAAAGAGAACTGCCCGCGGGCTCGCCTTTCGATCTTTCTCTGAAGAGAACTGCCGATGGGCTGGAAGTATTCCGGACCAATATCGTCCTGACCAGGGGAAAAGACTCATCGATCATTTACTATCCGACAGCGCCTGTTCTCATTCAGTCTTCGGTCTATCCAGTTGAAATCCGCCGAGACGGCCTAAAGACCGGCATCATAACGACAAATGAAACTTTCAGCCTTTCCGGCCTTCCGTCTGGATTGACCTACAACTTCTATCTGCAGAATGATACAATGCAGAGCCTCAGCAGGAATGTCAGCCTTTCGGAAGGAAAACCCTCCGTTTTAAACTTTGATGAAAGGGATTTTCATCCGCGCGTCATTTACCGCGGCCTAACTCCCGCCTGGGACCTTCTTCTTCCGGGATCAGTCCAGCTGCAGGCGCGTGACTATTGGGCTTCTCTCCTCTTCGGCGGATTATGGGCGGTTGATATTGGAATTCTGGGCGTATCCCTTCTTGGTTATTTTCAAGCCGACGATATAATCAGGAATGACCCGCGTCTTTATTACAGGGACCAGGTGAAGCCGTACCGCGATTTTTATATGTATGCCTCGATCATCAGCGGCGGGGTATGGCTTGTAATCTCCGCCGGAAGCTGGCTTCATGCGGAAGGCATGAAAACGGATCAGGAAAAAGAAAAAGGAACCGGGCTTAATATCATACCGGCTGACGGCGGTTTAGCGTTTTATTGGAATTTTTAACTCTCATAAATCCGGAGTCTTTATGTCCTATGAAGAATGCAGCGACGAAGAACTGATGAAAATGTTTCAGCTCTCCGCCGCGGACAATATTAATGAACCCAATGAGGCCGAACTTTATTTCAAGGAACTCTTCCGGAGGTATTATTCGAGCGCTTACAGCTTTTGTCTCCATTACGGCCTGCGGCATAATGACGCTCTTGAGACCATTCAGGAAGCTTTCATCAATATATTCAGATATTCATCCAGCTATCAGGCCGGCAGGACTTTCAAGCCCTGGTTCTTTAAAATTCTCTACAACAATGTCAACCATAAATTCCGGGAATTAAAGAATTTCCTTCATGAAGACAGTGATGAACAGGCCGAATCCCTGGGCAAGGAAAGCAGTGAAATAAAATTGTTGCACGATCGGGAGGTCTTAAACACTATTATATATAGACTGCCAAAGCATCTTAAAGAATGCCTGCTTTTGTATATTTACCAGGAAATGGATTTTAATTCGATCGGCAAAACCATCGGCATCAGTCCGAGGCTTGCAAGAAACCGGGTCGATGAGGCTGTACGGGAACTAAAGCGTCTGGCAGGAGAAAATGATGTCTAAAAAAATAATTTTACCCGAAGAAAGAGACGACCTGATTAATTACATCAGAGAAATAAATGGGACCCACGATCCTTCTCCGGATTATATGGATCATGTCATGGCCGGAGTTAAAGCTGTAATTAATGAAAAAAAGAAAGCGCCCTGGTTCAATATCCCGCTTAATAGATTAAAACCGGCCGCAGGGATAGGATTTGCCGCTCTCGCGGCCCTGACTGTTCTCATCATCATCGGATTCTCCGGCATAATTGATATAAAAGGAAAAACCCATGAAATAAGGATTACCCGCTTCAGTAAAGGGCTTGATATAGAAAGGAACAGCCTGAGGATTAATTATGAGAATAATCCGGTGATTAATCCGGGCGATACAATCATTAATGAAAGCGGTATACCTGCGGTTTTTGCCGCTGAAAACAGCTTCAGGGCATTATTAAGCCCGGACGGAAGGGCTGAATTATTTTCCGCCGCCAGAAAAGATAAATTGGAAACTTTAATCCGGCTGGAAAAAGGCACCCTGGACCTGCATGTAAAAAAATTAGGACCGGACGAGAGTTTTAAAATCATTTGCGCTGATAAGACCGTATCCGTCATTGGAACGGTATTTCGCGTAAGTCTGACAAATAATGGTTTGCTGATAGCGGCCGAGGAAGGAGAGGTCAGCGTACTCCGGAACATGAATGACCTGAATCCCCTTCATATCGCCGGAGGCAGGCAGGTTTTTATTCCAGACCGGGGCGGTTCAAAATTATTGCCGATCTCGAAAAATAATTCATCGGCATTGTCCTCATTCTCCAGGGAAGGGTTATCCCGTCTATCCAGCAAAACGGCCCTTCTTGTGATAAAGACAACCGGCTCTTCCGGGACAGTATTTATTAACGGCGATAAACTCTGCCGTACTCCCGCCGGAATGGAAATCCATGAAAAAAAGATTTTTGATCTGGAGATTGCCGGCGACAACGGCCTGGTGACGCGGTTCCTGGGAACAAATCTGCAAAGCGATTCATCTCTTTCCATTGATTTAAATCATAATAACAACCCCCTTTCATCAGTTCTAACTGATAATGGGCAGTCAGCGCCGAAAATGGAACTGGCCGGAGAACTCCTTACGGTGATAAAGGGAAAAACCGGATTCATATACAATCTCAATTCAAAAAACATAAACAGGCTGAGCACTGCGGAAGGCGAATGGAAACTTCCGCCTGTGGTTAACAACGGCCGTATAGTACTGCTTAACTCCGGCGGGTCCGCCGAATGTTATAATACAACCGGGCAAAAACTATGGGAACTCTCTGTTCCCGGGACTCTCTGGTATAACGCTTTATGCGCCTGCAATGATACTTATGCATCTATCGCGACTGTTGACAGAGGCATCACTATTTTTGATTACTCCGGCAGACTGATCCGTCATATTGAAACCGCTAAAGCCGGGCCGGGATACTCGTCCCCGATCCTGGATCAAAATAATATTTTATATTATATCAATGAATCCGGCAGATTGACCTCCTATTCCGTTCGGGACGGCAGGGAAATCTGGCAGGCCCCTCTGCCGTCAATTTCCGCCCACCCTCTGTTTGAAACAGACCTGTCCATAATTATTTTCTTCAGGGAAAAAGGCAGTTTTACCGCTTTCTCAAAATCGGACGGGCGGCTGCTGTGGACATATAACATACCGGAAATAATACGGCAGGAAGTTCGCTTAACAGCGAATGACGGCATTTTGACAGTCTATTATAATATCAATAGAACCGGGAAGTTATGGTCGATCGATTTGATAAGCGGCAGGTTAACAGGAAAACTTCAAACTGCGGCTGAAATTGATTCGGTTTTACAGAAACGGGATACGATATGGGTAGCGACATCGGACCTGCTTTTAATTTCTTACGATCCGCTATCTTATAATATTAAAAGACGCATTCATCTGGAAAGAAAAGCATTTGATCTCAAAATGCGGGAAAAGAGCCTGATAGTTTTATACCCTCAGGGCATTGAGGAAATTACGCTCAATTAATCGCGATTCCAGTTTTAAAATCCCAGTATCCTGTTGCAGTAATTAACAACTCTTTCTTCCTTGATAAAGCCGAGCTTGATTAAAGATTCCTGAAAAGACAGTCTGCTTGCCTTTTGATAGGCCAGGGCTTTCCTGTATTCTTCTTCCGTTATTAAACCTTTCTTGACATAAATATCCATATGCCGCTCCTTTTTTAAATTTTTCATTCTCTAAACAGATTATCGGATAAATTTGAAAGGGCTCAATTGAATGAATTAAAATCTATATAGCATAGGAACGGGTAATCCGCTAATGCACGTGAATTTAAAAAAATATGTAATGATTAAAAGGAAGGCGGAAAGACGGGAAGAGTAAAAAATGAGTATAATTAAAGTCTGCAACCTGTATAAAAAAAACATTTCGTTATTTATATAACCTGAAAAAGGATAAAACAAGTTAATGTATTAGTGCCAATAAACAATATGATCTTACCGTCTTCTTGTCTTTCTGTTAAATTAAATATTGTGATAATTCAAGGATTTATTAGCGTACCTTCGCGTGGCTTAGCGGAAGACAAATTCGTTAATGCTTGCTAATAAAAGTAAAATTACCGTCGGACTAATTTGATAAAAAACCTCATCAGTTTGCCGAATTTTCTGTAGGGCGGATACCGGAGCGCTATTTCCACCAGAAAGTTCTTTCTGAAAACGCTTTTCATATGCGAAAAGGCCTCGAAACTCATCCTTCCATGATATTTTCCCATGCCGCTTTCGCCGACGCCGCCGAAGGGAAGAGAAGTGGAAGCGAAATGGACCAGGGTATCGTTTATACAGAGCCCTCCGGAAGAAGTTTCACTGAGGACCCGCCTCTGGATTTTTTTATCCCTGGTAAACAGGTACATGGCAAGGGGCTTCTGCATGCTGTTGATCATATCAACGGCTTCTTCTATTTTATTATACTGGAGGACCGGAAGGACGGGACCGAAAATTTCTTCTCTCATAACAGCGCCCTTTATTTTAACATTATCCAGAAGCGTCGGGGATATTCTCAGGCTGGATGGATCCCTCTTTCCGCCCGCGGCTATATCTCCTTCCCTTAAATACCTGCAGAGCCTTTCATATTCCTGCCTGTTGATAATTTTAGCCAGGTCCGGGGAATTAAGAGGATCATTCCCGTAAAATTTCATCAGGGCTTTTTTCATCTCAGCCGTCAGTTTGTTTTTGATCTTTCTATTCACCAGAATATAGTCCGGCGCGATGCAGGTCTGCCCGTCATTAAAAAATTTGCCCCAGATAATGCTCCTCGCGGTTTTGGCGATATCTATATCCGCATCCGCTATGCATGGGCTTTTTCCGCCGAGCTCAAGCACGACAGGCGTCAGATGTTTTGCCGCCGCTTCCATTATTATTCTTCCTACCGGAGCACTTCCGGTATAGAAGATAAAATCGAATTTCTGCAGAAGAAGCTTTTGAGAACGGGCGCCGCTGATCTGAATGACATCCAGATAGGCCGGATCAAAATTTTCCGCGATCAGATCCGCCATCAGCTGTGAAGTATGTATTGTGACGCTTGAGGGTTTTATCAGAACGCAGTTGCCGGCAGCCATTGCGCCGATGACAGGCGCCATTGTCAGCTGAAAGGGGTAATTCCAGGGGCCGATTATGAGCGAGAGCCCGTACGGTTCCGGGATGATAAAACTCCTGCCGGGAAAATGAAGAAGAGGCGTATGCACGCCGCGGGGCTTCATCCATTTATGGAGACGGCCGGCCGCATAGTCTATCTCGTCTATGACCAGGGATGTTTCGCTGAAAAAAGATTCTATCTCGGGTTTCTGGAAATCTTTTTTAATGGCCTGATATATCTTGTCTTCACTTTTTTCTATGACTTTCTTCAGAATTCTTAATTGTTCCAGGCGGAATGAAAGAGGCCGGGTTTTTCCCGACCGGAAGAAAGAGCGCTGGTTTTCAAGGGATTTGATCATATTTTTATTATCCATACAGCCCCCAAACATAATAATAACTAATAGTATCATATTTCTAAATTTGTTTTTTGACAATATTAAAAATATTATATTTTATTAAACACTTGACCTGTCTACAACTTTATAGTTTAAACTTATTGAAGCAATAAAATATTTTAAGGAGTTTGATATGTTAAATTTTAAATCAAAAAGAATCGTCAGAAGTGGGACCTGCAGGTTCAACGCAAGCCCGGAATGCATCATCCCGCTGTTATGCCCGGTCAGGGAAAAAGAATGGGTCGGCGGCTGGGATTACCGGATGATTTATTCAGATTCAGGTTTGAATGAAAAGGGATGCACATTCAAAAACCGTTTTTTCGGCGGAGAAGCCCTCTGGACGGTTGTATCGTATTCTAAAGAAAATTACGAGTTTGAGGCTGTGATTTTCGTTAAAAACAGGCTGGTCGTGAATTTTTACATCAAGTTAAATAAAAATGACGGCGGCACTACAGACGCCCGGATAACTCAGACATTTACAGCCCTATCCGGAAAAGGAAATAAATTCATTGGCAATAACACCGAGGAAAAATACGCGAAAACCATGGCTGGTATTGAAAAATCGATGAATTATTTCCTGGAGCATGGCAGAATGATCGGCGGTTTATCGCTTCATCTGCAGATGAAAAACTGAAATAACCGATATTCTTTAAACAGGAGAAATGTTATGGATAATATAGTACGGAATAAGAAGAAGATTAACGGGATACCCGTCCTGGAATATTTTCCTGCTGCCAAAAAAGGAACTAAACTTCCCTTGGTTTTTATACTGCATGGCTTTACCGGCCGTAAAGAGAATTGTATAACCGATCTTGAAGAATATGCCCGAGGCGGCTATTATGCCGTCGCGCCGGACCACCGGGAACATGGCAAACGGAGGACCCTGCGTTTTTTCACAAAGGTCCTGAAGGGGATTAAGATCAACATGGCTGAGCTTATGAAGCTCGTAAAGGAAAGCGCGGACGATTATATTTCTCTCATTGATCATTATGAAAAGCATGACTGTATCGATCCGGGAAGGATCGGCGTCGCGGGCGTCTCCATGGGCGGCTGCATCACTTACAGGATGATGGTCATCGACAGCCGCATCAAAACGGCCGCCCCTATGATCTCAACGCCGCACTGGGGCGATCTTCCGGAAGACAGGAAGGTTTCAAATGATCCTATTGTCATGAAAAGCCTCGATAGCTTTGCCCGGCTTTACAGCCCCGATCTTTACCCTGACAAATTTTATCCCAGGCCCCTCCTCATGCAGATCGGCGAAAACGACCGGCACTTTGCCGCTGTAAAGGTCAAAAAGTTTTACGAAAAGCTCAAACCATTTTACAATCAAGAGCCGGATAAACTCGAATATGTTCTCTACAAAAACACCGGCCATGAAATAACCCCGGCTATGCTTTCAAAAACCGCCGGCTGGTTTAAAAAATGGCTTTGAGAGGAAACGCATGCCCTGTTCCATCGGAATGATCGCAAAAAAAGCGGGGATTTCCCGGACTACGCTTCTCTATTACGATTCCATCGGGCTTTTCTGCCCTTCGGGAAGAAGTGCCGCCGGCTACCGGCTTTATGACGACGCCGATTGGGACAGACTCCTCAAGATACGGGCATACAGGGAAACCGGAATACCGCTCGATGAAATAAAGCGCCTCCTCGACAGCGATGAGAACGGCAAAGAAATAGTCATTGCATCAGCTTTGCTGAAGAGGCTGGGTGAATTGAACAGCGAGGTCGCCGCCTGCCGCGCACAGCAGAAAATTATCCTTCAAATCCTGAAGAGGCAGGATATTGTTAAAGATATCAAGAAAGCCGACGCTTCCGTCTGGAGACGCCTGCTTAAGGAATCCGGCATTCAGGAAAAAACAGCCCTGAAATGGCATGCCGATTTCGACAAATATTCCCCGAAAGAGCACAGGGAATTTTTAAAATCCATCGGCTTTTCAGAAAAGGAAATCCGGAATATCATCGATTGGGTCTCCTATAAAGATGTAAATGTTCTGTTAAACGATTTGAAAGATTGATTTTCAGAGGGGGCGGACATGAAAAAAATTCTCGGGATTTCCGGCAGCCCAAATGCCGGAGGCAATACGTCTTATTCCGTTCAATACGCCCTCAATGTCCTGAAAGAGGAACGCTTTGAAACAAAATACATATCCCTGTCCGGAAGGAAGATCAATCCATGCACCGGATGCTGGGAATGCTCGAAAACCGGGAAATGCGTCTTTCAAGATGATATGGAAGAAATCTGCGAAGCCATGCTCTGGTGCGGCGGGCTTATCATCGGCTCGCCGGTTTATTTCGGCCTCCTGTCCGGACAGCTTAAGGTGATGATGGACCGCTGCGCGGTTTTACGGCCCGATTACGGCAATATACTGCCGATGGCCGGAAAAACCGGCGCCGCTATCGCCTGCGCCAACTCCCGCAGCGGAGGGCAGGAAACAACGCTTCAGAACATTCAGACCTTTCTGCTCCAGATGAATATGCGCGTCGTGAGCGACGGCCCGAAATACTGCCATTCAGGCGGGACAATTATGGGAACGGCGAAAGACGATGCCTGGGGCCTGGAAACAGTAAGAGGGACCGCTTTAAACGTGGGGAAAATGCTGACATCAAAATAGAAATAAGCAACGCGGAAACAAAGAAATTAAAAAAAACTGCATTTATCGGGCAGTTCCAAAAACTGTTGTGGAAATATTTGATAAATTTTTAGTTTTTGGAACTGCCCTATCTTTATTTACAAAATATTATTATTTGACTTAACGGCCCTGATTTCATATATTTCAATTATCACTTTTCATCTTTATGAATCAGGAGGCATCGTATGGATTCAAAAGTTGTTGTCATTACCGGCGCTTCCGGGGGTATCGGCGCCGCTATCGCAAAAAAACTCGGTTCGGAGAAATACAATCTAGTCCTTGCCGCACGCAGGCTGAAAGAACTGCAGAATGTCGCGGAACAAAGCGGGACAAAAGCGCTTTCAGTCGTTACGGATGTCACTGTCCGTAAGGATATGGAAAGGCTCCGCGATGTCGCTCTCAAAGAATTCGGAAAAATCGATGTCTGGATCAATAACGCGGGAAGAGGGGTCGGAAAGAAAGTCCTGGAATTGACAGACTTGGATTTTGACGAGATCATCAACAGCAACCTCAAGTCCGTCTTTTACGGCATCCAGACGGTCATCCCCTATTTCCAGAAGACGGGCTCCGGCCATCTGATCAACATTTCCTCCTTCCTGGGCAGGGTGCCGCTTGTTTCATTCCGGTCCATATACAGCGCCGCGAAGAGCGCTGTCAATTCACTTACAGCCAACCTGCGTATGGACATGAAAAAGGAATATCCGGGCATAAAAGTATCGCTTGTCATGCCGGGGACAGTCCTGACCGATTTTCCGAAGAACGCTCTCGGGGGGACACCCCAGACATCTTTTTCAGGCAGTTCCCCAATGAAGCCGCAGACGGCTGAGGAAGTGGCCGGGCTGATCGCCGAACTGATCAGGAACCCGAAGCCGGAGCTTTATACAAACCCGGCCAATCCCGGGATGTTGAACCGGTATTACAGCGACGTCGGGGCTTTTGAAGATGATATGTTCAAACCTAAATGATTGAAAGAATTCAGCGGAAAAGAAGCGCTTCTTTTTCAGACCTTCTGTAAGAAAACCCCCTTTTCAACACCAGGTCCTTGACTCTTAACGCATGGACTGCCGTCTTTCCCGGCGGGTTCTTCCTGATACGGAAATCCCGTTAACACTTCCTGGAATTTCTAAACCTGACGTTTACGAAACTTTCATCACGGATTATTTACCACTTCATCCAAACGCCCAGACTTGGATAAATCCCGATCGGGCTGATTTGTTCCCTTTTTTGTGAATAATCACTATTATAAGAAACTGCCTGGACCGGCCGGTAATTATAAACATTGTTGACCTGCAGGTAAGCCCCGAACGGCAGATCAAAGAGTGTTCCGAAATATTCCATTTTTAAATTCAGTGAGTGAACGTCGGGAAGCCTTGCCGAATTGTAATCGCCCCAGACCGGAATATAATTGGTATATGTTCCAACTATGCTCTGCTGGACCGATTTAAGAGGCGTGTACTGGCTTCCGGCCTGCCATTGGAATTCGGAGGTGAGCGACCAGTTCTTATTGATGTCCCATATTCCTGTCATATCGAGTTTATAGGGCAGAGATCCCGGATCGAACCATTTGCCCTGAGGCGGCTGCGCGGAGGATGGGGATGAACCCCCGAAAAAACCGTCCGAATTATAGGAAGTATTGGGGTCTATCCCTTCCGTCCTGTATCCGTTAATAAAATAACAGCTGATGCTGACCCAGCCATAGAGCGGTATGCTGTCCGGCTTTTTACTCAATAGAAAATCAACGCCGTAGATCTGCCGCTGTTCGCCTGAAGTATGCAGCAGATACTCTGAATTGGATTCAAGGGAAAGGTAGTGATCATAAACTTTATCGTAAAACTCCAGGCTCGCGTCATAGGTTTTCTGGAATCCCAGCTGGATCCCCAGAACATAATGCCAGCATGCGGGAATATCAAGGTTCGCGTTTGTGTCCATATTCCGGAGACTCCAGGCGTCTGTCGGGAATTCGGACAGGTAGCCTGCGGACGCATATATTTTATTATCAGGCGTAAAGCGGTAACCGGCGGTCAGGCGGGGGTCCAATGACGTTTTTTTGATCAAGTCCACATAATTGAAACGCAGACCATCCTGGAAATAAATATGATCTTCGAAAAGGGATGTCTCATTTTCCAGAAAGAAAGAATAAACGCCCAGCCGGCCGTTAAAAGTATTATTGTTTAAAGTAATCCATTCAGGCGCTCCTGACGTGTTTGTTTTCAAATAGGACGCATAGTTCGTATACAATGCGTCCGGATAATAGATAATTTCACTTCCTATATTGAAAGACAGGGATTCCATGGGCGCATAACCAGCGAGGATTTTATAGCGGATGTTCTGTTCTTCATCTTTCCTCACAATATTATTGAGTGTGCCGTTATTTTCCTGGTCCTGAAATGCCCAGAGAGTACCGATGGATTGATCAATAAACCATTCCTTATCAAAGCGGTGTTTCCAATCCAGGTTAATCATCCCATCGATATAATTCATCAGGCCGGAATTCGTTACCTGGGAATTCCGGCCGAAAGAAATGTTCGAATAAGAAGTCGGTTCCATTGAGAAGAGCCAGACAAAAGAGACGGAGTCATCCCCGTCTTTATACCGGACCCGGCCATGGGAATCCAGGTAATAGGGAAAATTTATGTTTGTTGTAAACCCTGTGTTCTGGATAAAAAGCGGAAGGACCAGGTCATAATAAGTGCGCCGGATACCGCCGACATAATTCCACTTCTGGTCTTCTGTCGCGCCGGAAACAGACACAGAACTATTGAGCAGACCGATATCCACTTTTCCATGAAAACCCGGCTTGCCCTCGATTGAATTAACTTCCAGGAGTGAAGACATTGCCTGTCCATAGCGCGCCGGTATCACACCCTTATAGAGAACAATTGAATCAACAATGTCGTCGATGAATACCGAATCCGGAAGAAAATGATGGTAGGGATACATTACCATGGCCTCATCCATCATCGCCAGATTTTCATTTCCTGCCCCGCCGCGGACAGACAGTCTGGAATTGCCCTGATTTCCGCCAAAGCCGAGGTCCGCGACCCCCGGCATAAGGGTCATAGAATGAAGCGGGTCCCCTGTGATAGACGCGGGAGCTTTCTCCCGGAGCCCTTTATTAATGACATTTTTTGAAGCCGTATCTTTCAGTCTCTCTCCGACAACATCCACTTCTCCAAGGGAAAGGGCGCTTTGAGGCACCAGATAGAAATTCAGGGTTTTATCTGATTTCACGGTAATTGTTCTTGATTCAGTATAAAAACCGCCGGATCTTGCTTCTACCGTGTAGTCCCCGGCCGCGGCATCGATCGTATAAGCCCCATTATCTTCGGCCTGTGTTAAACTCACCACATTAGTACCGGATTTCAGCAGCACCGCAGCCGCGGAAATACCTTCACGCGTGTCTGAACGGAAAACTCTTCCTTTAATCTGAAAAGAAAAAGCCAGCGCCGGCGTAATCATAAAGAGTAATAAGATGATCCGCATAGCAAAACCTCCAGATTTAACAAACAAAACTTGCGTCAAAAATTATTGCCTCAGTTCCCGGAAATTCATTCCAGATGGAATTTTATTGTCAACTGCATTCTGACCGGTTTAAAATTTCCGCCGATTCGCGCCGGCCGGAATTTTGCCGCCAGAACGGCTTTTTTTGCCGATTCGGACAGCATAGGGTTCGGCGATTTGATGATTTCAACGTTCCTAACATTGCCGTTTGCGTCAATATAGACCATCAAGATGATCCGGCCTTCAATTTCCTGCCGCCGCGCTTCTTCCGGATAAACCGGATCAATCGGGGTTATGGCTGACGGAATTTCATCGGCCATATAGGAAGGAACGTAGTTGGTGCTGCCGCTGTCGCCTGTTTCTATTCCGGCATCTTCCCGGGCCATCTGCGGCTGTTTATTCGTTTCTATGACCGGCTTCTTTTTGGACCGATCGGCTTCATCCATAAATTGAAACGGAGATTCCGGATTCTTCGGACGGGGCAATGACTGTATTTCAACAGCGTTAACATCTATGTAGTTAAGTTTTGCATAAAGCGACAGCGCATAAACTGCGCCTGCCAGGATGTGCAGACCCAGAGAAATCAGCAGGTATTTTTTTAACCGCATAACCGCTTCTTCTTTATTGAGAGATTTTTTTCCCTTCATACAGTCTCCTGCTGACTGCGCTGTTACAATGATTGGAGCTCCCGTTACTGATTAAGAAGATGATAACTTCATTGTATCAGTTCCCGGCATGGTCCGTTTTACACCGATTTCTCTCACTGCATTCCCGGAAATGCCGCAGTGAAGCAATGAACCCATAAAAAACACTATTCCAAAAAGAAATATGGATTTTCTTCCGAAAATGTCCGAGAGTTTCCCAAACAGGATGATGCCCGCGGTTGAAAAGAGCGTATACGCGGTGAAAGGCCGGCTGTAGTGCTCCATTCCTTTTAAATCCCTGATGATACGCGGCATCGCCGTACCGGCGATCGTGTTGTCCAGGGCTGCCAATAAAAGGCTGATCATCAGGCTTATCATAATGAAAATAATATTCCTTCTTGACAGCCGGCCTGGATGCATTTTTAACTCCTCATAATAATTAAATTTAATAATAATATTGAATAATAGTCAAAACTGAAAAATAAAAATTTGATTTATGAATTTACCAGGCTGGAAGTCATGAGTTTCCACAACCGGTACAACCATCACCCTTCAATTAAATCAACAATAAAATAACAGCACTCCCCCTTTTTGTCAAAACATGTCAGGAATGAATGTGTCAGGAAAGAACTCGTAAATATTTCCTTATTTTGACCGCTTTCGTATAAATTAAGGGCAGTTCTAAAAACTCAAATATTTAGAACTGCCGCTATTATATGAGTTCATGCTACCGCCCGAGTTCGCTGTCTGAAAAGATCATCAACCAGCGAACTCTATACGGTAGCGCCAATTAAATTTACAAGAGATTCTATAACCGGGGCAGTTCCAAAACCTATGTTGGAAATATCTGATTGATTTTGAGTTTTTGGAACTGCCCTTAAATTATTTCACCAGAAAATTAAATATTATTAATTTGACATACTTTTATTATTCAATAAATAATTTATGCAATTGTTAATAAAATATAAGGGGGGAGTAATGAAAAAAAGATGCATGTTTCGGTTGTCCATTTTTTCCCTCGGATTGATAATTCTGCCGTAAAATAACCGGCAATTAAAGCCGGAATTATCATAAGAAGCCGAAAATTTGGGATTATTTAATAAATATGCTATATTAATTCGAAATTTTCAGGAATTATTGTGTTTCTTAATAAAGCATTTTGGAAAATTCAGGTATTATTTTTTTTAATGAAAATACCGGGAAAATCATCCGGGGCTTAAAAAACAGGAGAATCAAGCCGGGCAATCCGGTATGAGAGGATGGGAAAATCCGTTAAATTGAAACGGGGTTAATCAATGAAAAATGATTTGTTGAAGCCTGAAAACGATGAGCTGGTTTTTAAGGAAGAAGGCCCGGCGGTAAATGAATCTGAACAAAAAAACAGCTGGAAGATACTCATTGCCGACGATGATCATGAAATCCATAATATAACAAAAATCGCCCTGTCCGATGTCAAATTCAACGGGATGAACGTAGAATTACTGCACGCCTTTTCCGGAAAAGAGGCAATGGAAATCATCAATCAGTCCCCCGGCATATCCATCATCCTGCTGGATATCGTTATGGAAGAGGACGATTCGGGATTGAAATTGATCAATTACATACGAAATACATTGAAAAATAATTTTGTCAGGATCGTCATCAGGACCGGCCAGCCCGGCCAGGCGCCCGAAAGAAAAGTGATCATGGATTACGACATAAACGACTATAAGGAAAAAACGGAATTAACAAGCCAGAAACTTTTTTCCACAATCATAGCGTCTCTCCGGTCTTATGACAATATCATAACCATTGAGAACCACCGTAAATCGCTGGAGAAGCTGATCGATATGTCAAACAGGCTGTTTTTTTACCGGAAAATCGAGGAATTCACGAATGATATTCTCCATCTGCTGATTGAAATATTCACGGCCGCAAACCCGGGTTTCAATAAGGATACCAATTGCTTTATGTCGGTTAATTACGGCGACGGCTTTGTCATGCAGAGCGGCACAGGAATATATGATCAGAAAGCCGGCGAGCCTCTCATGAAGTTAATCCCCGGTGATATAAAAAAATTGATTGACGAAGTCAGTGTGAAAAGCCAGAAGTTTTATCAGGGAAAAGGATGCCTTTTAAATTATTTTAAAAGCAAAACAGGCTACGCATATTTAATATATATGGACCATCCGGATAAATTCAACGAAAGCCATTTATCATTATTCCAATTGGTATTCAACACAGTTTCTTCCGCTTTTGATAATATATGCCTGAATAACGATATCATCAACACACAGTCCGAGCTTTTGATAACACTGGGCGAAGTTATTGAAACACGCTCGGAAGAAACAGGACATCATGTCAGAAAGGTCGCCGAATACTCAAAACTGCTGGCCCTGAAATACGGCCTGGGTGAAGATAAAGCCGAACTGATACGGCAGGCATCCCCGATGCATGATATCGGAAAGGTCGGCGTTTTTGATGAAATCTTGAACAAGCCGGGAAAATACACAACCGAAGAATTTGAGGAAATGAAAAGACATACCCTGTTCGGATATGATATTTTCAAGAATTCAAATAAGGAAATCTTCAAAGCGGCCAGTATCATCGCGCTGGAACATCATGAAAAATATGACGGCACGGGATATCCGATGGGGCTTAAAGAAGAAGAAATACATATTTACGGAAGAATAACGAGCCTCGCCGATGTCTTTGACGCCCTCAACAGCGTCAGACCATATAAAAAAGCATGGGAATTGGACCAAGTACTGGATTATATAAAAAATGAAAGCGGAAAATCCTTCGATCCCGGGCTGGTTGATATCTTTTTTGATAATCTCCAGGAATTTCTCATGATCAAAGACGGACAAAAAGAATGAAAGTGAAAAAATCAACTGATAAAAAGAAAATCCGTACAATAGGCCTTTTTATTGACTGGATAGACAGCCCGTTCCAGTTCCAGATGCTGGAGGGGATAGAAGAGGGCGCGAAACAATGCGGCTTTAATTTTTACTGTTTCGTCGGCGGAGCTATAAAGTCACCCAGCGCTTATGAGAAAGCGAGAAATTTCATTTATGACTACGCGACGGAAAGAATAATCGACGGTTTGGTGATCATGTCTACGCCGGTCGGAAATTATGTTTCCATAAGCGAGTTGAACCGGTTCCGCGCTCAGTACAAAAATATACCCGTTGTCAGCATTGCCCAGAAGCTCTCCAACACATATACCGTACGGATAGACAACACAACCGGCCTGAAACACCTGATCAATCATCTTATTATAGATCATGACTATAAAAACATCGCCGTCATCAAGGGACCGGAAAATAATATGGAAGCGCTTGAAAGATTTAACGCCTGCAGGGACGCACTGAAAGAAAACGGCATTCCTCTCAACAAGGAATTAGCCGTTCCGGGTTTATTCACCGAACAGTCCGGATATGACGCGGCGATGCTTTTACTCGCGAAAAAGAATATCAGGATTGAAGCGATCGTTGCGGTTAATGACGATATGGCATACGGCGCAATAAAGGCCATTCAGGAAAGCAATCTTTCTGTACCCTACGATATCGCCGTTGTCGGTTTTGATGATCAGCTGCAGAGCAGGCATTTTTCCCCGTCCCTGAGTACGGTAAAAATGCCTATTTTCCAGCTGGGATTTAAAGCCGTCGGGATCCTGAACGATCTTTTTAATAATAAGCCCGTTGAAGAGATCATAACTCTTTCGACTGAGCCAATAATCAGGGAGTCCTGCGGATGCATTATCAGTTCCCAGCCGGAATTAGACAGCATAGGCGCCGCCCCTGTAATGAAAATCCGGGACAAAAAACATCCTGAGCGTCAAAAAATCTCCGATTTCCTCTATGAGGGCCTCCGGGAGCAGAATGCCGGTTTTTCGGATGACGAGATCCATCATTTTACCGGATTGTTTATCTCCTCCGTTAGAGAGAAGAACCCCGGCAGCCTCATCAATTATTTTTCCATGCTGATGAATAAACGCAATATACCGGAAATTGAAATAGACCGCCTGTTCCAGTTTTTTCTCAATCAGAAAAACGGCATTCTTAATTTTTTTGAAAGTCAGGAGGAAAAAGCGGACGCGGATTATCATATTCAAATGATCTGCCGGTATATATTCATCTTTTTTAAAAAGAACCTGAATTACAACAAAATAAAGCTGGAAAGGGAAGTCATCCGCTTCAGGTACTTTGGGGGAGAACTGGTCGTCTGCTCCAATACTGAGCAAATGATCGATACGCTTCTGCGGGTGTTCCCCATGCTGAATATTAATACTTTTTATCTTTCCCTCTACGAAGAAGAGGAAAAAGAATCGGATGCCCACAATTCCAATCTGCAGATGATCCTGGCCTACAGGAATAAAAAGAGAATAAAAATCGACGGCCATGAGAGCTTCAATCCATTCAAAACGCTTGTTCCGGATCAATATTCGGATAAAACAGAAAGGTGGTCGCTGATCATCGAACCGATATTTTTCGGCTCAACCCGGCTCGGGCTGGCAATTTTTGATATGAAAATCAAAGGGTATATTTATAATATCCTGCGGAGAAGGGTCTTAAACGACGCCCTGAACAATGCCGTTTATGTGCAGAAGATCCTGAACCAGTCCCGGAACCTCGAAAAGGCAAATAATGACCTATCAACAACATTGGCCATATTGAGGGAAACCCAGGAAAAACTGATCCAGTCCGAAAAAATGTCGGCAATGGGCAATCTCGTGGCCGGCATCAGCCATGAAATTAACACCCCGATCGGGATAAGCGTAACGGCGGCTTCTCATCTGGATGAAATCACCAGGGATATCTCCGATTTATATGCCATGAAAAACATGAAAAAATCGGATTTTGAAAAATACCTGAAAACGGCGCAGGAAATATCCGGCATGGTCCTGAACAATCTCAAGAGGGCCCATGAGCTGATTGGAAGCTTCAAGCAGGTCGCTGTTGACCAGTCCACTGAAGAGAGCCGTAAATTTGATGTGAAAGAATATATAGATCAGATATTATTAAGCCTTATGCCGGCTTTAAAAAAAACAGACCTTAATATTGAAGTAAAATGTCCGGATCATCTGGAGCTGGAGAGCTATCCGGGGGCGTTTTATCAGATCATCACCAATTTTATCATGAATTCAGTCATTCATGGATACGACAAGGGACAGAAAGGAAACATTGTTATCGCTATATCAGTCGAAAACAATAATGCCCAGTTAAAATATTCGGATGACGGTAAAGGGATCAGTCCCGCCATAATCGATAAAATTTTCGATCCCTTTTTCACGACCAGGAGAGGACAGGGCGGCACCGGGCTCGGCCTGCATATTGTTTATAACATTATCAGTCAGAAACTGAACGGTTCTATAAAATGCACAAGTTCTATCGGCAAAGGAGCGGCTTTCACGGTTATTTTTCCTGTAAAACAATAATTCTGATCGCATTAATCAGGCCGCGGCGGCTGCCGGTATCAGGTCTGCTGATTCCCCCGGCTTTCCTTCACGTATCCTTCCTGCATATCTTCAATAATTCTTTTCAAAGGTATAAATGATGAAGTAATTCACCTCAGTTTCCAACAGTTCGGCATATTGTTTTTCAGTATGAAATCTGTTAACAACCGCCGCCATGTTTGACAAATCAGGCAGAAATTGATTATACTTTTTTATATCAATCAATGTCATTCCATCATATAAGGAGAAAAAATGCCCCGGTTAAAACCGAAAAGCCCGAAGGAAAGCGCCATCGAAACGAGATATATCCTGATGCCCCAGGACGCGAACCAGCTGGGGACCGCCTTCGGCGGCGCCATTATGTCATGGATCGATCTGACCGCCAGCATGGTCGCGGCGCGCCACTGCGGAACGATTGTCGTCACGGCCGAAATTGACAGCCTGACTTTTCATGCCCCCGTCTATATCGGCGAGCAGGTCGTTCTTAAAGCCAGCGTCAACTACGTCGGCCGCACATCGATGGAAATCGGCGTTCAGGTCACAAAGGAAAACCCGAAAACCGGCGAAAGGGTCAAAACGACAAGCGCTTATCTCACATTCGTCGCCCTCGGAAAAAATAAAAAGCCCGTGGAAGTCCCCCCTCTTATTCTCGAAACAAGCGAGGAAAAGCGGCGCTATGAAAACGCGAAGATCCGCGTGCAGGCCCGGAAGGAACTGATGGCGAAGATGAAGAAGAGGAAAGGGTAATCCGCTAATGCACGCGAATAGACGCGAATAAAACGTTAATGGATTGAAGATAGAAAAAAATCACACGAATGGAAAAATGAACTGCAATGTAAAATATAAAACATATAGTTAGTGATACTAATGCTTTTTGAGTCTTATTGATTTGAAAAAATGAAACAAATATATTGAATATTTTCTAAAGTGAATTTTAAATTAGCGTGGCTTAGCGGAAGATTTAATAGTGAAGAGGAACCATCTTTGTTTCTTTGTGATTAAAAAAGTTTTAAAGTTCATGATTTAAAAAATTATTCCTTAAATTCTTGCTGGAGGTATTTTATTATGTTCATGGAATTACTCCGGAAAAGAAGAAGCATCAGAAAAGTATAAAAAAGCGCCCGTTGAAAAGGAAAAATTAGAGTCTCTCAAGGAAGCAGTGCTTTTATCCCCTTCCTCAAGAGGCATCAATCCCTGGGAATTTGTCTTTGTAACCGACCAGGAATTGTTAAAGCAATTATCCCGGTCCAAGACGCACAGCTCCGATTTCCTGAAGGACGCTCCTCTGGGAATAGTAATCTGCGCGGATGAAGCAAAAACGGATGCCTGGATAGAAGACTGCTCCATCGCTTCCATAATTGTTCAATTGGCTGCCGAATCCCTCGGGCTTTCAAGCTGCTGGATCCAGATCAGGAACAGGATGCATAAAGACGAGATCACCTCTGAGAAGTATATAAAAAATCTTCTCGAAATCCCGCTTCATTTTAAAGTCCAATCCATTATCGCCATAGGTTATCCCGATGAAAAAAAGAAGCCGCATACAAAAGATGAACTGGATTTCGGCAAAATATCCTTGAATAAATACGAGGAAAAATAAATCAAGCTATCTTGATGAATCCTGAAGATTATTGAGAATTCTTTCGAGGTGTTTTTCAAACCCGTCCCTATCAATATCTGAAAAGCCGTTATAGTATATTTCGTTCATTTTTTCTGATACTTCCAGATACTTATCCTGCATGGCTTTGTCTTTTTCAGCCCGTTCGATAATGATCTTCCGGCGGTCCTCCTTCGAATAAACACGGCGGATAAATCCGTCCAATTCAAGACGGTCCGGCATGTTCATGAACTTAAAAAATATTTTTTTAAAACTATTGACAAAATAAATATTTTGTTGTACCATATACTTAGTTATACTAAATATAATGTTATGGAAGGTACTTTCATGGCTGAAACCAATGCGCAGCTTAAAAAAGGGGTCATCGAAATCCTGATCTTAAAACTGCTTAGCAGTCAGAAGATGTACGGCTACCAGCTCCTTCAAGAGCTTGACAGTAAAAGCAACGGTGTTTTTAAGATGAAGGAGGGCACCCTCTATCCGGTTTTGTACCGCCTTGAGGATGACAAATTTATTACGAGTTTATGGGAAGAACCGGATCGCAGCAGCTCCGATAAGCGTCCTGTGCCCCGTAAATATTACCAGATTACGGCAAGCGGTTCGACTGAGCTTGCCAGGCATATTTCCGATCTCCGCAATTTAATAAACGGGATCAATCTCATTCTAGAGGAGGAATTTTAAAATGCAGGACAAAATTGAGGATTTTATCAATAAAGTGATCGATAGGCTGGTAGTCGATGAACAGTTAAAAACGAGAATTGGCCAGGATTTGCGCGCACATATCAACGAAGCTTCACTCAGCCGGAATGAAGAGGAAGTTCTCGGCAAAATGGGTAGTCCTTCCGAAGTGGCCCGCGAGTTTATGGATTCTATTTATGAAAACAAGAACGAAGTCATTGAACGGTTGATCCGGGAACGTCTTAAAGTCAAACAGCTCCTGGCGGATTACTTCGAGTACCGGAGTAAAGCTCATATTTTTGGTCTGCCGCTTCTTCATATAAAGTTTCGCAGACACCTTAAAGCCAAACCCGGTACAGCCAAAGGGATCATTGCCATCGGCAACCGGGCGATCGGTGCGGTCGCTGTCGGAAGATTTTGCTGCGGCGGTTTATGTTTCGGCATTTTTCCCATCGGTCTTGTCGCCTTCGGTTCCTTCAGCAGCGGTGTTATTGCCTTCGGCGGTTTCGCTGTCGGGATAATGGCGCTTGGAGGTATTGCCGCCGGATTATTGGCTGCGGGCGGTATAGCCTTTGGGCTCAGTGCATTTGGAGGTTTCGCCTTCGGCTTTATTTCAGGAGGCGGGATTGCGCAGGGTGTGGTCGCCATGGGCGGCCATACAATAGGAGAATATATCGGTACTCCCTCTTCAGCCGAGCAAATCAAGGCTTTGATCCGCCAGGCATACCCCCATATCAGCGAATGGATCCTTAATATCATTGTTTTCTTCAAGTTTTTCTATACCTGATATTGATTGTTGGAAACTCCTTGCTTTTTGTAAAAATTGTTAAACTGGATTAAAGAAAATATGGAGGCATTAATATGCTCGAATCGAAAAGGATTTATTTCATGGACAGTTTAAGGGCTATTACCATTTTTCTGGTCATAGTATTACATGCGTCCCTTGCATTTGTAACACCCCCATTCCCCGGTTTTGTACACGACCCGAGGCCGAACAACTTGTTTTACTTCATTGTTTTCACATTGGAAGGTCATGTTATGATGTCGGTAATGTTCTTTGTGGCCGGATTTTTTATGCTGAAGTCGCTCTACAAAAAGGGACCGGCCGGTTTCATAAAGGGTAAGTTATTACGGCTGGGAATACCGTTTATCGCCGGATCGCTGATCCTGGCCCCTTTATTAGGATTGACCTCATATTATTCCGACCATAACCCGGTCCATTTTATCAGCGATTTTCTAGGTTTTTTTCAGTACCGGTATTTTACCCAATACCAGTTCTGGTTTCTGGGCATCTTAATGACTTTTTTTCTCATAATGTCCATTCTTTATTTATTCATCGGGAAAAAAGCCGCGGCGCCGCTGAAAAAACAGGCAAAACCGTCCCCGTCACTTCTTATAGGTTTATTCATTATTACGACAGCGCTCAGCTTCATCATAAATCTGTTTGTCAAGAACTACGAGTGGACCATGCTGTATATCATTCAGTTCCAGACAATAAAAATCCCGATCTATATCAGTTATTTTCTGCTTGGAATATACGCATACAGGAAGGGATGGTTCGAGAACGGCTACACTCCGAATATTTATTTATGGGCCCCTCTTTTTCTTATATCGTCAATTGCCAGTTTCATCATTTACGCCTTGCCGCTCGATTCATTTTCTTTCTGGAAATTGATCCATAATTCGGTTATCAGCCTCCAGATTATGTCAGCCCTTTTTACCCTTCTATCAATAGCCCGTAAGACGATGGATAAAGACACGCTTTTCCTGCGGGAAATTTCCAGAAGCAGTTTTACGGTATATATCATTCACTTGAACATACTTTTCATGGTTGTCTATTTTTCCAGGGACCTCATGATACCGTCGTTTATGAAATTCCTTCTTCAGGCCGCTTCAGCAGCTATTTTGAGCTGGATAACGGCTTTGCTGTTGATCAGGATCCCCGGATTAAGGATCATCCTCGACGAATCCGGAAGGAGAGCTAGGAAAGGCAATCAAAACACGATTTCAAAAAACGGCAAGGACAGTAAAACATTAGATTACGTTAAAAACTAGCCGCCCGCCCGGAATGGCCCGGCAGTTGTTTATTATTTTATATTAAGGAGTTTTTGATATGACGGCGGTTGAAGTCAATCACATAGTCAAGTCCTATTCAGGCAAGACGGCGGTCAATGATCTTTCCTTTACTGTCGTTCCCGGTGAAATATTAGGCCTCATTGGCCCTAATGGCGCGGGTAAAAGTACCGCCATCAAGCTGATACTCGATTTCATCAAGCCG
Organism: uncultured Spirochaetota bacterium; assembly: GCA_963835575.1. Taxonomy (GTDB): domain Bacteria; phylum Spirochaetota; class Brevinematia; order Brevinematales; family JAOACQ01; genus CAVYGN01. The sequence goes on from CAWIGG010000002.1 coordinate 1,934,904, forward strand.
GACTCGGGAAGCGTGGCTGTATTCGGCGAAACGTTGAATGAAAAAACCAAGAATCGAATCGGCTACCTGCCTGAAGAAAGAGGCCTGTACAAAAAATTACCGGCAATTAATCTTATCATTTACCTTGCCTCCCTTAAGGGTATGGACAGGCGCCCGGCAGAAAGAAAAGCCGATGCGCTGCTCCGGCAAACCGGCATGCTGTCGAACAAAAAAATGAAGATTGAGGAAATGAGCAAGGGCATGGGGCAGATGATCCAATTAATCGTCACCATTATCCATGACCCGGAATTGATTATTCTGGATGAGCCCTTCTCCGGTCTTGACCCGGTGAATACAGATCTGTTGAAGAAAATACTTGGCAGTTTGAGGGACCAAGGAAAGGCCATAATCCTGAGCACGCACCGGATGAATGATGTTGAGGAGCTTTGCGACCGCATACTCATGATAAACAATGGGCGCGCCGTCCTGTACGGGGGCCTGAAAGAAATCAAAACAAAATATAGGAACCATTCGGTTCTTGTGGATATTGAGGGTGAAGCCGGTGAAATACCGGGAGTTATAGAGAAACGGCCCCGCAAAGGCTTTATTGAACTGGTCCTGGACAGGGACACAACCCCTCAGCAAATTCTTGAGAAACTGTTCAACCGTGGAATTACAGTCAACCGTTTTGAGACGGCTTCACTTTCACTCAATGAAATATTCCTGAAGGAGGCGGGCAAAAATGATGAATAAAACATATTTGATTTTCAAACATGAATTCCTTTATACAATAAAAAGGACCGGGTTTATCATTATGACCCTGTTTGTGCCTTTATCGGCTCTTCTGTGTATTGGGACCGGAAGGCTCGTATCATCTTTAACCAGGCCGCCGGTAATAGAAATAAAGAACATCGGATATGTTGACGAGGCCGGTAAATTCAATCATTTCACCGTTCAGGGATATATAAAGCTGGTCCGTTTTAATACCCGGGAAAATGCCGTTCAAGCCCTTATCAGGCATGAAGTTTCAGAATATTTTGTCATTCCGAAAGATTATATATCAGGCGGGCTGATCCATCGATATACGCTTGAGAAGGAGGTGGATACGCCGCCTGCAGTAAAAGCTGTCATTAAGAATTTTCTTACGGGAAATCTCCTGGCGGACAAAGTTCCGCCGGTTATTGTCAGCCTGATAGAATCCCCCTTGAACCTGGAGGTCACCCGGCTTGCCAAAAACGGGACTGCGGCCCTTGAACAAAGCGGATTCGGTAATATTATCATTCCCGGAATTTTCAGCCTTCTTCTGGCCTTATCTTTGATGTTCATTTCCAGCTACTTAATTCAGGGGCTGGGGGAAGAGAAAGAGAGCCGCCTTATTGAGATATTATTATCCTCTGTTTCCGCCCGGCAATTGATCACCGGCAAGGTTCTGGCATTGGGTTCCGCCGGGCTTATGCAGGTTTTAGTCTGGCTGATCTCGGCTCCTCTGTTATTAAACCTGGCCTTATCTTCTTTCGGCGGCTTTCCCGGCAGGATACAAATACCGGCCAATTTCTTTATCCTTGGGACCGTCTATTTTATTCTGGGTTATTTATTATTCGCCGTTTTTTCGGTTGGTATCGGCGCTGTTAGCCCCAATGCACGGGTTGGACAACAGCTGTCATTGATTTATACGCTTTTCGGCTACGCGCCGCTCTGGTTTTTATCTCTATTGATTTTCTTTCCGAAAAGTCCTATCTGGGTTGTCTTGATGATTTTCCCTGTCACGGCTCCAGTGCAGACGATGCTCAGGCTGGGTGTGACGGATATTCCCGCCTGGGAACTTGCAGCCAGTATAGCTGTGATGATACTTTCCATCATCGGGGGTTTATTATTGGTGACCAGGGTTTTCAGGGTTTATCTGCTCATGCATGGGAAAAAGCCGAATCTTGGAGAAATATTCCATAATTTAAGAAACGGATAATCAAATTGTCTAACTATAATCTCATTAATCCGCTTTTACGAAATTATTTCCGGAATATTTAAGATCATCACTTGACCCTATTCAATTTAACTCATATATTTAATAAAAGGATTTCATATGTTAGAAAGCAAGTTCGCCGAGATCGGCGGCATGAGGATTTTTTACATAGAATCAAAACCTGAAAAGCTGAAAGCTGAAACTCAGAATATCCTCTTTATCCATGGCTTTTTCTCGAGGGGTAAAAGTTTTACCAAACTGATGGAAGGGCTCTCCGGGGATTATATCATGTACGCGCCCGACCTGCCGGGAAACGGAGCGTCGGATAATTTTCCGGACAGGGAGCTCAGCTTCAAAAAATACGCCGGATTCCTCATAAGCTTCTGTTCTTATTTCGGAATAAAGAAAACTATTATCGCCGGGGACTCGATGGGCGGCGGCCTTTCAATCGTACTGGCCGGGTTGTACCCCGATCTCATATCAAAAGTCATACTCATCGATTCCATTACCTATCAGACAAAACAGCCGTTATCGACAAAAATACTTCTTTCTCCCCTGTTCGGGCCTTTTATCTTTAAAAGGCTTTTTAACTGGGATCAGTTCAAGACCTTTTTCACCCGGGGCGTTTACCAGGACGACTCGAAGATCAATATGGACGAGTTGAAAGAGAACTATGTCCTTTTCGACACGCCTTCCCGTCGGGAATTTTCATACCGCCTGGCAAAGATGGCGACAGATGTCGGCGAAGTCGAGGCAATGATCCCGCTTGTCAATGCCCCTACCCTCATCATCTGGGGCGAGAACGACAGGCTTGTACCGGTGGAGAACGGCAGGAGACTGGAAGAAGAAATGAAAAACTCGAGGCTTGAAATCATTCCCGGTACCGGCCATGCCTCTTTTGACGAGAAGCCGGAGACCGCGCTGGTATTGATTAAGGGTTTTTTAAAATAGGTTATGGGCAGTTCTAAAAACTCAAATATTTAGAACTGCCGCTATTATATGAGTTCATGCTACCGTATAGAGTTCGCTGTCTGAAAAGATCATCAACCAGCGAACTCTATACGGTAGCGTCAATTAAATTTACAAGAGATTCTATAACCGGGGCAGTTCCTCCCTCACCATTTTGGATTGCTTCAAGGCGGGCTTACAAAATGGTGAGGGATGGAACTGCCCTTATTTTAAAGTTTTATTTATTTAATGATTTTTCTTATATAGGCTTTATTTTTCATTCACTTCAAGATTCTCTCTTTAGTGAAACTCTTTATTATCTTTACAAAGCGGCACCTCATATTTTATAATATTAAGGGGGTAGATCAAACTTGGGGATTGGAGCATTCAAAATGGAAAAATTTAATATTCCCGGGGAAAACAGGGCAGCGCCGAGGACGCCGGTTAATCTTCACATTTCCTGCGAGCAAAACGGGCGTGTCACTCCCTGTGAAATCACTGATTTATCCCCGCAGGGGATCGGCATAAGAATTAACAGTCTTCTAGTGCCCGGCGACAAGGTAAACATGATTATCGGGGACCATACCCTGCGAGCGGCGGTTGTCCGCTCAAACGGAAATATGGTCGGATTATGGTTCCGTGATTTGACCAATGACCAATTAAGCTATATTAAGCAGATTTGCAGAAAAAGCGGGAACGGAAATGAGACGCTGCCCGAAAACGAAATTGTTAATAGCGGGAAAAAGATATATGTATTAAAGGCAGAGACGGAAAAAGACAAGGGATTGCTGGGGCTGTTCCTTGCGTCATTAAAAAATAATTTCAAGGGTCTTATTGATGTCGCGCCTCTGGAAAAGGGCGCGTATCAGGTAGAAATTTATGATAATCCCTCATCTGTTACTTCATTCGAGTCTCTCTTGGTGTTCTGGAAAGCCGGAAATTTAGTATTAAAGTAATTAAGACGGCACACTGTGTTAAAAGTCGATTTTTTCCCAAAAGTGAAGTGTTCAAAATAATTATTTAATTAACCGCGGAGTGCGCTCTTCGGCCCTCGCCGCTTTGTCAGGCCGCATTAAAGAAGGAAATGAAAAACGCGCGGCTTGAAGTCATACCGGATGCCGGCCGCTCCTCTTTTGACGGGAAGCCGGAGATCGCGCTGGTATTGATAAAAAGATCCGTAAGGGCTGAATAGTTACGAATTTTTTAGTAAAATCAATTGACACCCGCGGTCTATCATATTATAATCTAACCATGATAAAATCATTTCGGCATAAAGGCCTGGAAATATTTTTTTACACAGGAAATAAAAAGGGAATTATTCCGTCCCATGCCGGAAAGCTTGAATTGATACTGGATAAGCTTGAAACAGCTACAGAATTGAAAGACATGAACCGTCCGTATTTCGGCTTTCATGAACTGAAAGGCGGCCGGAAGGGAACATGGGCAGTTTATGTAAGCGGGAATTGGCGTGTAACTTTTAAGTTTGAAAATGATAATGCTGTATCAGTTGATTACGAAGACTATCATTAAGGAGATAACGCTATGAATATAACAGAAAGACGGCCGACACACCCGGGTAAAATGCTTCTGGAAACCGAATTGAAACCGTTAGGTTTAACGGTTACGGAATCAGCCAAACGTCTGGGAATAAGCAGAAAAAACCTTAACGACTTGATTCATGAAGACATATCCCTTAGCCTGAATATGGCGATGCGGATAGCAGAGGCAACCGACACAACACCGGAGAGCTGGCTTAATATGCAGCTTCGGTTAGATGTATGGGAAGCAATGCATCGCAAGCGGCCGGAAGTTAAAAAATTTACCGCCAAGACAGCGGTTTGATAGATAAAATAAAAATCGTTTTTTCCGGATTCAGCGTGCATTCCCCGCCATTTTGATAAGCTGCCCCTTTATAAGAGCCTCATTTCCCTGAAGAAAGCCGTGATATCGCTATTAAAGAAGGAAATGCAAAATGCCCGGCTTGAAGTCATGAATGGTACCATCCGTGCTTCTTTTGACAAGAAGCCGGAAATAGCGCTGGAATTGATTAATAATTTTCTAAATAGATATTTTTAAAGTTTGACGGTTCAATAAATGTTAACTAATTCTATATCTTTGCGGGTCTTAATATTTCTCAGCGCCGAAGCCGGAATACGCTTGACAAATCGCATCGACTGCATTATAGTTTTACCATATATATATCGATGGAGGCAAATATGCAATTAACCGTTTCTCCGAAATATCAGATTGCAATTCCGAAGGAAGTGCGGGAATCAATTCATATTAAGGCTGGTCAAAAACTCGATCTTATGATAGTTGGAGACACCATTCGGCTTGTTCCCGTCAGGAGCATCAAGGAAATGTTCGGAAAGTTCCCGGAAATAAAGGGAGATATAGAGCGCGAGGAAGACAGGGTATTGAAATGATCGTTCTGGATTCTTCCTGCTGGATTTCAATATTCAAGGGTGAGTCAGGTTCCGAGCGGTATGCGGAAGCTCTGGAAAAAGCCGACCGGGTCCTTGTGCCGGGTATCTATATCTATGAAGTCGGGAAGTTATTGATTCGAGAAATCGGCGAAGATCCTGCTCTGGAGGCGATTGCGGCAATGAAACAATACCAGATTATTGTGATAGATGCAGATATATCCCTGGAAGCGGCCTTTCTTTCCCTGAAATATGGAATTCCATTTGCCGACAGCATTATACTTGCGATTACACAAAAATATCGCGCTGTACTCTGGACAAAGGACGCTCATTTTAAAGGGATTGAAGGCGTTAAATATTGTGAGTAAAGAACCGATTTGGAGTCAATTAAGGGCAGTTCCAAAAACTAAAAAATTTATCAGATATTTCCACAACAGGTTTTGGAACTGCCCTTAATTCTAATCGTACTATTTTTTCCTAATTCCGCGTTCTCCCCTTATTAAACAGAGGGTATCCAAGCCATAATTATGGTTTATTATTATTATGAAAATGAGATAGTAAAACCCGGATTATTCATCAAAATCCTGCGCGTGCGGATTTGATACAAACCGATCAGCCTGCCGCAAATAATTCAATAAATGGGAATATATTTTCAATTTGAATATATATTCCCTCCTATTATATTATAATTAGCAGGAGAAAGATTTTAAATTTACCTTATTGAATCTATATTTTCTATTGTCCTGCCGAATAGAATGAATTATAAAGTCATACCCGGTACCGGCCGCGCTTCTTTTGACGAGAAACCGGGAATTGCGCTGGAATTGATAAGAGAATTTATATAACTTAATAGCTATTGCAATTATTTATCTTGTAAACTAAAATATTGAATAATAAGGCTGTTATTTTTTCAATAATTTGTTGAAAATAACAGCTTTATTGTATCGTAAAGGGTTGTTAACAGTGACAATGTATCCGGCCGTTGAATAATGGATACGTTCGCGATTCATCATGTCTTCTCTTGGTTTTCCCTCTCCGGTCTTCCGGGAAGCCCGGGATTATTCCATTTTATTTCAATTTCACCGGTTTATTTGATAAGTTCTTTAAAACATATTCCGCCCGGATGTGTTTTTTACTTATTTATTATTCGGGCCGGCATTACTGAAGCTGTAAAACACTATTAAAGCATAAATCCGTTCGCAAGGAGGATTTTTTACTGATTAATAAAATATCAATCATCACGCTTTAATAATAATTTGCTGCTTTCAATAAAGGGGGCTTTATATGAAAAACGCGGCTGGAAAAAGCATCGGTAAAAAAGGGAGGGCTGTTCATAAATCTGTCAGAGCCGGGAAAAATACCAATCTGAAAAAAGAGATCAATACGCCGTATTCTTTTCCCGAATTCAATCCGAACCCTGTTATTGAAATGGACCTTAAATTCAATATCCATTATATCAATCCGGCCGCCAAAGCCTGTCTTAAAGGTATACAAAAACAGGGTATCAACCATCCGTTCCTGAAAAATATCAAACAAATATTCCTCGATCTTAAAAACAATAAGAAAGAAGCAATTAAGAGGGAAATCCGCGTTGATGATACATGGTTCTATCAATCCTTTTTATTTGTAGAAAGTACAAACCGGGTCAATATCTATGCTTATGACATAACCGGGCCCAAGCTGTCGGAGGAAAGAATCACGCATTTAAACGCGGTACTTCGCGCCATCCGGGATGTTAACCAGCTCATCGTGAAAGAGAAAGACCGCGGCCGGCTGATTCAGAAAGCCTGCGTGAAACTGATTGAGACAAGGGGTTACGGAAGCGCCTGGATAGCTTTGCTGGATGAAACCGGAAACTTTATCACATCCGCCGAAGCAGGCATCGGAGAGAAAATCGCCTTTTTGATAGAACAGCTGAAACGCGGCATCATGCCCGAATGCGGACGGAGAGCGCTTGCCCAATCTGAAGCATGGTTTACGAATCGCATTGAGGACTATTGTACAACTTGCCCTCTGGCAAAGCTCTATCCCGGCAATGGGGGGATGTCCATACGGTTGGAATATGAAGGAAAAGTATACGGTTTTATGACCGTTTCCGTACCTTCCGCGCAGGCAGTGGATGAGGAGGAAAAAGGGCTTTTCAGGGAGGTCTCCGCCGATATAGCCTTTGCCCTGCATGGTCTGGAAGCGGAAGCGGAGCGTAAGAAGGCGGAGGCAAATTTGCTGGAAACCGAGCAGTTACTGCAGATGATAATTGATAATATTCCCGCGTTAGTTTCATATATTAAGCAGGACCGGTGCTACCAGTTTGTAAATAAACGTTATGCCGAAAATTTCGGCAAAACGACAGAAGCAATAATCGGCAAACCTTACAGGGAAATTGTCGGCGAAGCGTATTATCTGTCAACCGTAAAAAACAACGACGCCGCATTTTCCGGTCAGCATATCTCCTATGAAACATCCATAGATTATCCGGCGACCGGCAGGCATTGGCTGACAGTCAATTATACACCGGATATTGACGATCATAAAAAAGTTAAAGGAATATTTGTTTCCGCATACGACATTACCGATCGTAAGAAAAAAGAGGCAGAGCTGGCCGCGGCGCAGCAGGTTTACCGGGAGCTGTTCGAAAACGTCAATGTCGGTATTCTGCGTACGACGCCGGGGCCGAAAGGAACTTTTATCGATGTGAATCCGGCGATGACCAGGATGTTCGAAGCGGACAGCCGCGAACAGTTAATGGCCCTTCATCCGAGCGAAATCTATTGGGACGCGGGCCAGCGCAGGATCATCAGCGATGCCATTGTGGCCGGGGGCTTTGCTAAAGAGGAAATCAGGTTCAAGACCCTTAAGGGAAGGCCGATCTGGTGCCGCATTACAGCGGTTAAGAAAATCGACGCAAACGGCCAGGTCTATTTTGACAACACTATTGAGGACATCACCGAGCGTAAACTGGCGGAGGAAAAAATCCGCAAACTCAACGAAGAATTAGAGCAAAAGGTTATCGAGCGTACCGCCAGTCTCGAATCCGCGAACAAGGAGCTTATAAAAGAAATCACCGAGCGTCAGCGGATTGCTGAAACATTGCAAATGCATGAGGCAATTATCGAGAACTCAGACGACGCGATCTATGGAAAGGACCTTCAAGGAATAATCACCAGCTGGAACAAGGGAGCGGAAAGAATATATGGTTATTCCAGTCATGAGACAATCGGGCAGCCGGTTTCTATGCTGGTGCCGCCTGATATGCCTGATGATTTTCACACAATTCTCTCAAAAATAGCAAACGGCGAACATATCGTTCACTATGAAACCAAACGGCGGAAAAAAGACAGTCAAATAATAGAAGTCTCCGTGTCCATATCCCCGATAAGAAACCAATCCGGTAAAATTATAGGGGCTTCAACCATAGCGCGCGACATTACCGAGCGAAAGCGGACCGAGGAATCAATTAACAAGCTTAACGCGCAATTGGAAAATAATGTACAGCAGTTGGAAGCCGCCAATAAAGAGCTGGAAGCTTTCAGCTATTCCGTCTCCCACGACCTCAGGGCGCCGCTGCGGGCCATTGACGGCTTTTCCAAAGTGCTGATGGAAAGTAATACCAATAACATTGACGGCGAAGCTAAAAGATATTTAAACATCATCAGGGGCAATACGCAGAACATGGGAAAACTGATAGACGACCTGCTGTCATTTTCCCGGATCGGCAAACAGGAAATGCATTTTTCACAGATCAGCATGGAAAGCATGGCGAGGAATACTTTCGAAGAGTTAAAACAGCAGAATCCCGGCAGGAAAATTGAATTTACTTTAAAAAAGACGCCGGACGCATCAGTCGACGCGGCCATGATGAAGATCGTATTATCCAATCTTCTGGGCAACGCGGTGAAGTATACCGGGAAAAGGACTGATGCCGTCATACTGTTCGGCGGTTCCATAAAAAACAATGAGGCTGTTTACAGCGTTAAGGACAACGGTGTCGGCTTTGATATGCGGTACGTCGGGAAGCTTTTCGGCGTTTTCCAGAGGCTCCACAGCAGGGACGAGTTCGAGGGAACGGGGGTCGGCCTTGCCCTGGTCCAGCGGATCATTCTCCGCCATGGAGGGCGCGTATGGGCCGAGGGAAAGGTTGATGAAGGAGCGGAATTTTATTTCACATTACCAATAAAAAAGGAGGAAATAAATGACTATTGATAGTATGGTGGAGATTTTGCTTGTAGAGGACAATCCGAACAATGTCGAATTGACTTTAATAGCCCTGAAAGAGAATAAACTGGCCAATAACGTGCAGATCGCGCACGACGGCGAAGAGGCCCTGGAATTCATCTTCAGCACCGGGAAATACAGCGGCCGGGACATCAATTTAAAACCGAAAGTGATACTCCTCGACCTGAAGCTCCCGAAGGTGGACGGCATTGAAGTCCTCCGGAAGATCAGGTCCGATGAAAGGACGAAAACGATTCCCGTTGTAGTATTAACCTCTTCCAAAGAGGAACGGGACATCGTCGAAACATATAAACTCGGTGTGAACAGCTATATTGTCAAACCGGTGCAGTTTGAAAACTTTGTAAAAGTTGTCAAAGAACTGGGGCTATACTGGCTTGTGGTCAACCAGCCGCCGGTGAGATGAAGAGGAGTTAAGGGGTTTACATATAAGACCACCCCCAACCCCTCCTAAGATAGGAGGGGAGTTTAATAATAACTAATAAATTTATTGTGTTATATAAAATTAAAAACTTTTGAGCATTAAATCATTTGGATTTAGGTATTGTTTAGGATTTAGAGTTTAGAATTTATGATTTATTATAGAGTTGAATAAAATTGGACAGGAAAAATAAAATAAAGAGGGCGTATTATGGGCAAGGAAATAAAGATACTCTTTCTTGAAGACTCCCCGGCCGATGTCGAGCTGAACCTGAATGAATTAAAAAAAGCCGGTTTTAATGTCATACCGAAAACCGTGGAGACAAAAGCGGATTATATTTCCGCCCTTCAGGGATTCAAACCGGACATCATCCTGGCCGACTATAACCTTCCCTCTTTTAACGGCATGGAAGCGCTGGACTATATAAAAAATAACGCGATACAAACCCCATTTATTCTTGTTTCAGGGTCCCTGGGGGAAGAACTGGCGGTGGACGTCGTTAAAAGAGGAGCGACAGACTACATTCTCAAGCAGAACCTCTCCAGGCTGGCGGCATCGGTAAAACGCTCGCTCAATGATATCGAGGAGATAAAAAATAGAGAAAACGCCGAGAATTTGCTGCGCGAGAGCGAGCTCAGGTTCCGGACGCTGTACCTCAAGGCGCCCATCGGCATAGCGCTGATCTGCCCCGACAATCATTTTTTAGATGTCAATGAGGCTTTCTGCCGGATAATGGGATACACAGGAAAAGAATTAGAAAACAAATCAATACTTGAAATTACACATCCGGATGACAGGGAACACTTCAAAGCCCTTTTTGAAAACATCGTCAGCGGAAACATAGACAGCTACAGCATAGAAAAGAGATGTATAAAGAAAGATGGAAAAATCATCTGGGTTAACGGGACCATGGCAGGGATAAGAAATACTGACGGAGGGTTCCTTTACGGGATCGTGATGATAGAAGATAACACCGAGCGCAAGCTCTCGGAAGAAAAATTAATTGAAAGCGAAGAAAGGTATAAAAGAATTACCGCCGGTTTAACCGACTATCTATATACCGTTAAAGTAAAAGACGGCAAAGCTATTGAAACAATTCATAACGAAGCCTGTCTGGCTGTAACCGGATATACTTCGAAGGAATTTGGGGCGGACCCTTATCTCTGGATTAACATGGTTGTTCCTGAAGAAAAAGAGTTTGTCGCCGGTAGATATTTAAAAATTCTTGAGGGAAAAGAATTGGCCCCAATTGAACACCGGATAATTTGTAAAAACGGAAAAATCCGCTGGATCAGCGATACCGCGATTCCTAAATTCAATTCTAATGGCGAGCTCATTTCTTATGATGGAATAATTAAGGACATCACCGAGCGCAAGTGGGCGGAAGAGGCGCTGCGGGAGAGCGATGAAAAATTCAGGCGCATATTTGAAAATGTACAGGAAGTGTACTTTGAAGTATCTTTCGACGGCACTGTCATCGAGGTCAGTCCGTCCATCGAAATCATAACAAAAGGGCAGTATCGCAGGGATAAATTGATCGGAAACTCGATATTCCAAATGTGGGCTGATGACGGCGGCCGGCAGAGTTTCCGATCGGCATTACAGGAGCATGGAAGTGTTGCGGATTATGAAGTCACACTGAAGAACCGGGACGGATCACTGGTTTTATGCTCCATGTCGGCAAAGATACATTCTAAATCTTCCGGCCAATCGGTATCTATAATAGGAAGCATACGCGACATCACCGAGCGCAAACGGACGGAAGAGGCGCTAAAGGAATCGGAAGAAAAATTCAGGACTATTTTTGATAACGTAAGCGACGGAATGTTCCTGATCAATCTTGTTAACAATAAATTTATCCTCTGCAACAGCGCGTGCACCGGAATGCTGGGCTATACGAAGGATGAGTTTCTTAATTTAAAAATCGCCGATATTCATCCGCCGGAGGACCTCTCTTTTATCAATGGACAAATCCGGAAATTCCTTCAGGGTGAAGCGGGAATACGCAGCGATATCCGTTTCAAGATGAAAGACGGCAGCATCATCTATGCCGACCTCAGCCCCGCAGAGACTACAATCTCCGGGGAAAGGTTTTTAATCATTATATTCAGGAACATCACCGAGCGCAAGCGGTCGGAGGAGGCGCTAAAAGCTTCCGAGGTCCGTTACCGCCGGCTTTTCGAATCGGCAAAGGACGGCATACTCATCCTCGACGCGGAGACAGGAATAATCAACGATGTAAACCCGTTCTTAATCGGGATTTTGGGTTTCAGTTATGAAGATTTTTACGGCAAAAAGCTCTGGGAATTGGGGTTTTTCAAGGACATCATTTCAAACAAGGTCAACTTCCTGGAATTGCTGCAGAAAGAATTCATCCGGTATGAAAACCTGCCGATGGAAACAGCCGACGGCCGGAAGATAGAAGTTGAGTTTGTCAGTAATGTGTACCTGGTTGATAAAAGAAAAGTAATCCAGTGCAACATCAGGGACATCACCGAACGAAGGCGTACTGAGGAAGAACTGCTCCGTTACCGGGACCATTTTGAAGAGATGGTCAGGGACAGGACGGACGAACTCGTCAGGTCGGAACAAAACCTGAAGCTGGCCAAGAACCAGGCCGAGGCGGCGAACAGGGCCAAGACCGTTTTCCTTTCCAGCATGTCGCACGAGATCCGCACGCCGCTGAACGCGGTCCTGGGCTTCTCCCAGCTGATGCTCCGCGACGCGTCATTGACGGTCCAGCAAATCGAATGGCTGAACACCATCAACCGTTCAGGCGAGCACCTCCTGGCGCTGATAAACGACATCCTGGAAATATCCCGGATAGAGTCCGGCAGGGTCTCATTAAGCCCCGATCTTTTCGATTTGAAGACATTCCTCGGCGACATGGAAAAAATGTTCCGTGTACGGGTTGAGGAGAAAAACCTTAAACTGCGTATGGAAATTGATGAAGGAATTCCCAGGTTCATCGAGCTGGACGGCAATAAACTGCGGCAGATATTCATCAACCTGATCGGCAACGCCGTCAAATTCACCGACGAAGGGATGATTACCGTGCGGGTGAGCGCCGAAAGGAAAGAAAAAGATAACTACCGGCTGATAGCGGAAGTGGAGGACACGGGACCGGGCATCACGACGGAGGATTTGAATAAGATATTCAATAAATTCGAGCAGACGACCATCAGCCTCAGAAAAGGCGGGACGGGGCTCGGGCTTTCCATCAGCCGGCAGTTCGCCCTGATGATGGGCGGCGATATCGCGGTTATAAGCGAAGCGGGAAAAGGGAGCTGTTTCCGTCTCGAGCTGGATTTTAAGGAAAGGAACGCTCCTGAACTGGAAATTGGATCCGAACGGAGGATTATTACCGGGCTGAAGAAAGGCCAGGAACCCTTCCGTATATTGATCGCCGACGACGAGCCCGCGAACCGGATGCTGTTGAGGGACCTGCTGAGCAAAGCCGGGTTCGAGGTCGCGGAAGCTTCCGACGGCAGGGAAGCTGTAAAATTATTTAAAGAAAGGACGCCGCACCTTGTATTCCTCGACATGAGAATGCCGGTGATGGACGGCTATGCGGCGATAAAAAAAATGAAATCCCTTCAAAAGGATATCCCTGTCATCGCCGTTACGGCATCCGCTTTTGACGAGAACAGAAAAAAAATGAATGACGCGGGCATAGACGGCTATATACGCAAACCATATAAAATCCAGGAAATCTATGATGTTCTGAAATCAAAACTGGGAGTGCAGTACGCTTACGCGAAAGCCCCCGCGGGCAGGTCGGATAAAGCCGGGAAGATCACAGAGGAAGCGCTAAGAGGCCTGCCGGAAAACCTGGCCGGCCGGATGCTGGAAGCGGCGGTGAGGGTGGACCTGGACCGCCTGCTCGAATTGATAGATGAAGCGGCGGAAACGGCCCCGGCGCTCTCCGCGAAGCTCCGGGTAATGGCGAAAAGCTTCCGGTATGATGAAATAATAAATCTCCTTAAAAAGAGAGGAAAAATATGAGCGCAGTTATTTTAAAGAATGAAACGTTTGATATTATGATAGTGGACGACGAGCCGGCCAACCTTCAGGTCCTGGCTGAAATATTGAAACAGAAGGGGTATAAAGTCCGGCCGGCCGCCAGCGGAAAACAGGCCCTCCAGGGCGCTAAAATAGAACAGCCCGACCTCATCCTGCTGGATATCAATATGCCGGATTTGAACGGCTACGAAGTGTGCGCCATGCTTAAACAGGACGAGAAATTAAGAGAGATCCCGGTGATATTCATCAGCGCGATGAGCGAAACCATTGATAAAGTGAAGGCCTTCGCGGCCGGCGGCGTAGATTATGTGCCGAAGCCGTTTCATTATGAGGAGGTACAGGCCAGGGTGGAAACGCACCTGAAGCTCCACCGCCTGCAGATGGAACTGGAAAAACACAATAAAAAGCTCGAGGAGCTCGTGCTGGCGCAGGTAAAGGAGATCTCCGAATCGCAGATGGCGACCATTTTCGCCCTCGCGAAACTGGCCGAGTCGCGCGACGACGACACAGGCAAACACCAGGAACGCGTGCAGGCCCTCTGCAGGGTCCTCTGCGGCCGGATGGCCGAAAAAAAAGAATTCAAAATATGGATTGACGGTCCCTTCATTAAAGATATGGTCCATGCCAGCCCTCTCCATGATATCGGCAAGGTGGCCATTCCCGACAGGATCCTGCTCAAACCCGGCAAACATACTCCAGAGGAATTTAAAATCATGAAAACCCATACGACGCTGGGAGCGGAAACGCTCAGGCAGGTCCGGATGAACTACCCGCATAACTCATTCATTAACATGGGTATTGAAATAGCGCATTTTCACCATGAAAGGTGGGATGGAAAGGGCTACCCGGAAGGGCTTTCAGGAGAGAAAATCCCGCTCTGCGCGCGCGTCATGGCCGTTGTGGACGTTTACGACGCCCTCCGGTCAAAGCGCTGTTATAAAAATCCAATATCCCATGAAGAAAGCCGCGATATCATTATTAAAGAAGGAGGAACGCAGTTCGACCCCGGGATTGTGGAAGCGTTCGCGGAAATACAGGACAGTTTCAGAAAAACCGCCGACGAACTGATATAAGGGATGGAATATGAAAGATATCGACAACAAAAATAAACCGCCTTCCGTGATGATCGTCGACGATACTCCCGACAACCTGAACCTGCTGTCAGCCATTCTTAAGGAATGCGGGTACCATGTCCGCCCGGCGCCCGGCGGGAAGCAGGCCCTGGAGGCCGTAAAATCGGACCCGCCGGATCTGGTCCTTCTGGACATCATGATGCCGGATATGGACGGATACGAGGTCTGCCGCGTCCTGAAAAGCGGCAGGAAGACAAAAGACATCCCCGTCATATTCCTGACGGCGCTGGACAGCCGGCAGGACGAGGAAAAGGGATTTAAGCTGGGCGCTGTGGACTATATCACAAAACCGTTCATTAACGAGGTCGTCAAGGCCCGCGTCAATACGCACCTCCAGCTTAAGCGCCATCAGGACAGGCTTGAACAGATTGTCAGCGAGCGTACGGCGGAACTGATCCAGGCCAATAAAGACCTCCTTTTGGAAATCGACGAAAGGAAACGGGCGGAAGAAACCGTCAGGAACTCACTAACGGAAAAAGAGGCGCTGATAAAAGAGCTCTATCACCGGACTTACAACAATATGCAGGTCATCAGCTCGATGCTGAACGCTCAGGCTTCTTATGTGGAAGAGGAAAAGGTCAGGATTATTTTCCGGGAAATGTCCGGCAGGATCAACTCAATGGCCAAGGTGCATCAGAAGCTTTATCAATCGAAGGACCTGTCCAGCGTCAGCCTTAAGGAATATATCATTGAAATATCCGAACTTCTGATGCAGGGCTACATCGGACCGGCAAACAACATTGACATCAGTATGGACCTGGAAGATGAGAAAGTTCTCATCGACACAGCCGTCCCCTGCGGCCTTATCATCAATGAACTGATAACAAACGCCCTGAAATACGCTTTTCCGGGCGGCAGGAGGGGCCTCTTAAAAATCTCGCTCCATAGGATCGATAACAGTAATCTGGAACTGCGGGTTTCAGACAACGGCATCGGCGTTCCGAAAGGTTTTGATTTTAAAATTAACCGCGGAATGGGCCTGCAGATTATTTATGATATAGCGGAAAAACAACTGGCCGGAAAAGCGGACTTTGAATCAAACAATGGATTGTCCGCCGTGATCCGGTTTAACGACAAATTATATCATAAAAGGGTATGAATAAGGATTATTGTGTTGTATTTTAATATAATCAGGGCTTGTTAATTTCCGTGTTAAATACCGGAAGCCGTCATTGCGAGCATCCGGCGCTGTATTCCGGTATTGATTATAGCGCGAAGCAATCTGTCTGCATATTAAGACAGCTTAATGAGTCGACAGACGCCGTGGTGAGCTTGTCGAACCATTGCTTCGCACAAGAATATCCGTCGAAGGATAAAACCAGCCGCTCGCAATGACGCCTTTAGCGCTGAAATTCTTGGTTTTTCAGCAAGCCCTGATTAGTAATAATAATTAGTAAAATCTATAAAAATATTTTTATGGAGATTTTATATGAACAATTTCTTCGACATCCTGGGCCATCCGGATTTTCAGTTTGTGTTTATCTTTCTTATTTTTATAACAGGGGCCTCGTTTGTTTTCTATCTCATACTGAAGCAGGTCAATAAAAATCTGTCGCTGTCTGTAATCGAAACGGCGGTCAAGGAAAAAAACTATAAGCAGGCGCTCGAATCGGCTTTCAGGTATTTAAAGACAAAGCCGGCCAATTATCTTATCTATTATTATATGGGGGCGGCATACGAGGGCCTTTTTCAATACCATATGGCGATTGAATCCTATGAGAAGTCGCTGGTCCAGGTCAGTGAAACATTCAGGCAGAGTACGGGCGTGGAAATACAGTTGAAGCTGGCCAATCTCTGCCGTAATATCAAAAAATTCGAGTCGGCTTTCGGTTATTATAAAATGGTGCTGGCAAAACAGCCGAATAATAAGGACGCCCTCTGGAACATAGCCGGGCTTTATTTTGAGCAGAAGAAATATATTCCCTCGAAGCAGTGCCTGGAAAAGATCGCGGCCCTTCAGCCCAAATTCGGTAAGGCCAGGCTGATGCTGGCAAAAGTTTATTACCAGCTGGGCGAATACCAGAAATCCCTTAAGGAGCTGAAGAAATTCTTTGAAGTAAACGAGGAAGTGTCCCTGACGCTCGGCAGCGAAACTTCCCTGCTTTTGGCGGATAACTATATCGCCGTAAAACGGTACAGCGACGCCGTCATGTCATTAAAACCGCAATTGAGGGACAATAATGTTTCGGGCATCGTATTGCTGAAGATAGTGACATGCCTGATCAAAGACAATAAATCCGAAGAAGCGATAGCGCTGACGGACGACTACCTCCTCCGTATGCCGGCCCAGGAAAGATGCGGCATCCTCTACGCGATCGGACTGGCATACAGGGACACCGGGGAAATTTATAAAGCGCTATTGGTCTGGAAGGCCGCGTATGAAATTAATCCGAAATACCTGGATATCAACGATATATTTACCCATTACAGCAAGTTGATAAATAATCCATGGCTTGAGAATTATTATACGACAAATGACGTTATTTTTGAGAAATACACAAGGAAGAAGCTGAATATTCTTATGCAGGAAAATCTGATAGAAAAGCAGAAAGAGTTCTGGATTTTTAAAAACGGGAACGGCTGTTCCATCCTTTACAGGCCGCCGGAGATCATGAGCCTGCACACGCTGGAAAGGATCGAGGATTATTTCAACAGGACCGGTTATTCCAATATCTCCATCGACCTTTATACGCTTTTCGGGGTGGACCTGGACGGAAGGACAAAGAGCCTTTTTTATAAAAAAATAAAGGAATTCTCGGAAAATGATTTTCTGCAGGTATTTAGTAAAGATTAGACCGGCTGAAAAAAAAAGAAAAAGCGGGAGGAAATAGCTTATGCTGAAAAGAAGAATACTCATTGTGGAAGACGAGATCATGATAGCGAGGGAAATAGAAAAACTGCTCGGGAACCTCGGTTATGAGACGGCTGAAATCGCCGGATCGGGTGTGGAGGCCCTTGAGGAAGTAAAAAAAGGAAATATCGACCTGATCCTGATGGATATAGTCATCAAAGGAGAACAGGACGGGATACAGACGGCGCAGATTATACGGAAGGATTTTGATATTCCGGTCATTTTCCTGACCGCGTATTTCGATGATAATACACGGGAACGGGCCAAACTGGCGGAACCATTCGGGTATATCATAAAGCCGGTCCAGAAGAGGGAACTGCAGATAGCGATTGAAATGGCGTTTTATAAGCATCAGGCGGACACTCTGGTAATAAAAGAAAGGGAATGGCTCTACACCGTCATAGACAGCATCAAGGACGGCCTGATAGCCGTGGATACCGGCGATAAGATCAAGTTCATCAATACGCAGGCCGCGTCGCTCTGCGGGTACAGCCCGGAAGAAGCGGCCGGGAAAGAAGTGGGAGATATCCTGAAGATGAAGATAAGCGATTCAAGCGATTCGATAGGAAAAGCGTCGCTGATCCAGAAAAACGGTGAAAAAAAGAGCATATCCTATTTCCTGAAAGACACTTTTGATAAAAAAGGAGAACGCATAGGCTCGGTGATATTTTTTAATATTTAAAACTTTATGAAATAAGGGCAGTTCCATCCCTCACCATTTTGTAAGCCCGCCTTGAAGCAATCCAAAATGGTGAGGGAGGAACTGCCCCGGTTATAGAATCTCTTGTAAATTTAATTGGCGCTACCGTATAGAGTTCGCTGGTTGATGATCTTTTCAGACAGCGAACTCGGGCGGTAGCATGAACTCATATAATAGCGGCAGTTCTAAATATTTGAGTTTTTAGAACTGCCCATAGTAAATAATTAATAATGATGCTTTATAAAAATTTAAAAAGCCTCCTATAAAGAAATATGTGAAAAGGAAAAAGCTCCCTGAGCGTTGTCTGCCGGCTAAAATGCATTTCAAAAGATGACAGGCTCATTGCATCGCTCATAGAGCGCTCTTTTCACACAGCCTGCGGGCTCACCAATCAAGCCTGTCGAACCATTGCTTCGCACTATAGTAATCGTCGAAGGATAAAACCAGCCGCTCGCAATGACAGCGGGGCCAGGGTATAAAAGTTATCGTTGACTTTACGTATAATCTATGTTATTATTATACGTACAGGAGTGAAATATGGAAACCAAACTCACTTTAAAACTCAACCAGGATGTAATAGAGAATGCCCGGAAATACTCAAAAGCCCACCACAGAAGTTTGTCCGGTTTAGTCGAAGCATATTTTCGCCGTTTGGGTAATTTGAATAAGGACCTGCCGCCGGTTGAATTGTCGCCGGTAGTGAAGGTTTTGTCCGGAGTACTCAAAGAATCAGATATCGAAAACTGGAAAGATGGATACACGGATTGGTTGAAAAAAAAATATGAATAAAGAAAAGGTCCTGGTCGATACGGATATTGTCCTGGACCTTCTTGTCCAGCGCAAACCGTTTTTCGATGCCGCGGCTTCATTATTTTCATTGGCTGATACCGGCAAAATCATGCTTTTCATTACTCCTGTACTTCTTTCAAATCTATATTACATTCTTGGCAAAACCTTCGGGAAGGAAAAAGCGGGAAAACTTATTCAGACACTACGGCTGGTGGTATCAATAGCGGGTATTGACCAGGTAATAGTTGACCGGACGTTGTCTTCAGAATTTAAGGATTTTGAAGACGGGCTCCAGTATTTTGCGGCAGTTCAGGCCGGATGCGGTGTTCTCCTGACGAGAAATATCAAGGATTATGAAAGTTCGCTGATTGCCGTAATGACCGCGGAAGAATGGCTGTCTTCGAGAAGTGATAATTCTTAGAGTTCAATCCTTGTTTTCTTATTCTTCTCAGCGTGCAAATAATTACGTTTAGTTAAGTGGTTCCATCCTTGATATAATATTTATTCCTAATCCTGCGTTCTCCCCCAATGTAATACAAATTAATTTGCAACTAATTAAAAAATTTCTATTGCCTATTATTCAATCGGGGGGTACAATATCTCTGAACAATAAATCTTTATGATTGTCCTTATCTAAATATTGAGCCGATGACAAATATTTAAAAGGGAGGTCATTATGAAAATCCAGAAAGGCTGGGAACCGTTTTCATTTGTGAAAAGGTCCAGGGTCGGAATACTCCTATCGCAGGGTTTTACGGGGAGCACTTCCAGCGTCATCTATCTCGGGAAAAAGCTCGCCGGAGCGGGCTATAATGTCGAAGGGCCTCGGCTTGCAGGCCATGGAACAAGATGGCAGGACCTGATCGGCGTCGGCTACGAAGAATGGATCGATGATGTTGAAAAGGCGTATCAGAAGCTGAAAAAGCGGTGTAAAATCATCTTTACCGCCGGGCTTTCCATGGGCGGCACGCTCGCCCTGCGCCTGGCTGAACTCCATCCGGAGATCAAGGGCGTGATCACTGTAAATCATGCGCTGATCCTCGATACCCCCCTGTCCCCGATCCTGCCTGTTTTAAAACACATCGTCAAAGATTATCCGGCCATCTCTTCAGATATTAAAGACCCTAAAGAAAAGGAAATATCTTATGACCGGACGCCTCTCTACGGAGTTCATGAGCTCAAGAAGCTGATGAAGGAAACAAGGGAAAATCTTGATTTGATCAGCCAGCCCGTCCTCTTATTCAAATCGAAAGAGGACCATGTCCTCTCTATAAAAAACACCGTTTATGCCTATGAAAACATTCCTTCAAAGGAAAAAAAGCTGGTCTGGCTGAATAATTCCTACCATGTCGCGACAATGGACTTTGACAAGGACATCATCGTCAGGGAAACCCTGAAGTTTATAAAAAAACATGTTTAACGGAGCGGCCTTATGGAGAAGAAATACATCGGCGCTATAGACCAGGGAACAACCAGCACACGCTTCGTGCTTTTCGACAGGAACGGACATATTCAGGCGTCCAGCCAGCTGGAACATAAACAGATCTATCCGGAGCCCGGCCGTGTGGAGCACAACGCGCTGGAGATCTGGGAAAAAGCCTGCGAGGCCGTTAAAAATACAATGAGCAAAAGCGGTATCACCGCCGGCGAGATAGCGGCCGTCGGCATTACCAACCAGAGGGAAACAACCGTCATCTGGGACAAAAACACGGGAAAGCCTTTTTATAACGCCATCGTCTGGCAGGACACCCGCACAGCGGAAATCTGCGAAAAGCTCGGCGGAAAGGCCGGGCAGGACCGCTTTAAGGACAGGACAGGCCTGCCGCTCGCCACATATTTTTCAGGCCCGAAAATCCGCTGGATACTGGATAATGTTCCCGAAGCCCGGCAGGCAGTAAAGGAAGGCCGAGCCCTCTTCGGCACGATGGACGCATGGCTGATCTGGAAGCTGACGGGGAAGCACATCACCGATGTGTCGAACGCGAGCCGGACGCTCCTCTTTAATATTGAAAAAGTAGCCTGGGATAAAGATATCCTCAAGATCATGGATATACCCGGCTCCATTCTTCCCGAAGTCCGTCCGTCGAGCGATCCGGATGTGTACGGCTATACCGATCCGTCCGGCCCTTTCGGCGGTAAAATTCCCCTCACCGGCTGTCTGGGCGATCAGCAGGCGGCCCTTTTCGGTCAAACCTGTTACTCTCCGGGAGAGGCAAAGAATACCTACGGGACGGGATGTTTTCTTCTTCTCAATACCGGCGAGAAGCCTATTCTTTCAAAATACGGCCTCTTGACAACCATCGGATATAAAATCGGGAAAAACAAGCCGGTCTATGCGCTGGAAGGGTCCGTCGCAATAGCCGGCTCGCTCGTACAGTGGGCACGCGACAAACTTAATATAATAAGCTCCGCGCCGGAAATAGACACACTGGCGGGAAGCGTTCCGGACAACGGCGGCGTTTATTATGTTCCGGCGTTTTCCGGATTGTTCGCCCCGCGCTGGCGGACCGACGCTCGGGGCCTTATCATCGGACTGACCCATTACGCCGGAAAAGGCCAGCTGGCGCGCGCCATCCTCGAAGCCACAGCTTACCAGACGCGCGAGGTTTTCGAGGCCATGGAAAAGGACTCGGGGATAAAGCTGAAAAGCCTTAAAGTGGACGGGGGAATGACCGCCAGCGAGCTCCTGATGCAGTTCCAGGCGGATATATTGAACATACCTGTATTGAGACCTGCTGTTACGGAAACAACTGTACTCGGAGCGGCTTATGCCGCGGGACTGGCAGTCGGGTTCTGGAAGGACCTGGACAACCTCCGTAAAAACTGGGAAGTCAATAAGGAATGGAAGCCCGGAATGGATGAGGCAGAAAGACAGAGGCTTTATCACTTCTGGCTCAAAGCCGTGGAAAGGACTTTAAACTGGGTGGAATGATGTTTTGGTTTTACGGATAATCCGCTAATGCACGCGAATAAACGCGAAGTGAGGCCGGGAACGGAAAACCACGAATAACACGAATTAGCACAAATAGGTTAATAAAATCACTAATTATCCTCAAGGAGGACCGGGTAATCCGCTAATACACGCGAATTGACAAATAGAATAACTTATAAAGAAAATATTTTTACTTGGCGTGTCTTCGCGTGGCTTAGCGGAAGATCAAACTTGAGTAATCCGCTAATATACGATAAGGGGTTAAGATTATTGAAATTGATTCACGGGAGAAAATCCAATAAGGATCAATTATGATCGATAAAGCATACGACTTCATCATCATCGGCGGCGGCATCGCGGGCGTCATGACAGCCAGGGAATTGTCACGCTATAACTGCGGCGTCCTGCTGATTGAAAAGGAACCGGACATCGGCATGGGCGCCAGCTCGGCAAACAGCGCCATCATCCACTCCGGTTATGACCCTAAGCCCGGCACGCTTAAGGCCGATATGAACGTTCAGGGCAATAAGCTCTGGGACCAGCTTTCGGCTGAGCTGGATATACCTTTTAAAAGGACCGGCAGTTATGTCGTTTCCATCGGAGCGCAGGAATTCAATGAACTGGACAGGCTGTACCAGAAGGGGATCACGAACGGCGTACCTGGCCTCCGCATCCTGCAAAAGCATGAATTCCTCACAAAAGAACCCCTGATCAATCCGGAAGCCACGGGCGCCCTTTACGCGCCTTCCGCCGGCGTGATCGACCCATTCCGGTCAGTAACGGCGGCGGCTGAAAACGCTGTTCTGAACGGCGTTCTTCTTCTCACAGAAACATGCTTTGAGGATTTTATAATAGAAAATAAAGTCGTAATCGGAATTAAAACAAACCGGGGCGGATTTCTAAGCCGCTGGGTTATTAACTGCGCGGGAGCATTTTCAGATGAGATCATGCACAAAGCCGGCGTCAGGACGGATTATCACATTACCCCCCGCCGTGGGGAATACCTCATATTCGACGCGGAGAAAATCAGCCTCAACAATGTTCTTTTTCCGGTACCCTCGGAGAAAAGCAAGGGAACGCTGGTATCGACCACAACGCACGGCAACGTCATGATCGGCCCGAACGCTCATGAGGCGGAAGAGAAAGATGATACGGCGACAACGGCCGAAGGCTTTAATGAAGTGATAGAAAACGCGAAAAAGCTCGTGCCCTCCATAAACCCGGCGGACGTCATAGCGGAATTCGCCGGCATACGGGCCACCGGCAGTAATAAGGATTTTATCATTGAGATTCCGGATGAAGTAAAAGGCCTTGTCAATCTGACAGGGATCGATTCGCCGGGGCTGGCGAGCGCGCCGGCGATAGCATGCAGAGTTGTCGAACTTCTCCGGGAAAAGGGCGAAAAATTTACCGGCAGAAAGAAGTTCAATCCTGTCCGGAAGGCCCCGCCCTGTTTTCATAAGCTTTCGCACCGGGAGAAAGCGGAGCTTGTGATGAATAATCCCGCTTACGGCAGGATCGTCTGCCGGTGCGAGGAGATCACAGAAGGAGAGGTAATCGACGCCATCCGTTCGCCCGTGCCGGCCCGGACTTATGACGGAATAAAAAGGCGGACATGGCTCGGGACGGGGCGCTGCCAGGGCAGCTTCGATTATCCCCGGGTGATCGGGATTTTAGCGCATGAGCTCGGCATCCCCGCGGCTGAAGTCACAAAGAAGAGAAAAGGTTCGGAATTCATTTTCCGGCACACGAAGGATTAAAACAAAACTACGGAGGGTAATCCGCTAATGCACGCGAATGAACGCGAAGGAAAACTGGGAACGGAAAATTACAAATAACATAAATTAACTCGAATAAATTGGGATTGTGGATGACCTCAAAGGTTTTTAAGCAAATTTAACTTAGCGTGTCTTCGCGTGGCTTAGCGGAAGACCGGATAAACCGCACGAAGAGGGAGTGAGAATAAAAAAGTAAAGTCAGGGGAAGTTATGAAAGACATTTACGATGTGATCGTTATCGGCGCGGGACCGGCGGGAATGGCCGCAGCGCTGGAAGCGAAGAAAAACGGCGCCCGGGATATTATTATTATCGAAAGAAATAAAGAACCCGGCGGGATACTGCCCCAGTGCATTCATAACGGCTTCGGTTCAGTCCTTTTTAAAGAAGACCTGCCGGGCCCCGCTTACGCTTACCGGTTTATTGAGGAAGTCTATAAAAGCGGAATTGAAATTTTAACAGACACATCCGTTCTTGATTTGACCTCTTCGCGGAAGATTTACGCGAACAACACAAATCAGGGCTACATTGAACTGAGCGGCAGGGCCGTTGTCCTCGCCATGGGCTGCCGTGAAAGAACAAGAGCGCAGATCCGGATACCGGGCGGGCGGCCGGCCGGCGTTTTTACCGCGGGCACCGTCCAGAGAATGGTCAATATCGAAAATATGATGCCGGGCAGCCGCTTTGTCATCCTGGGCTCGGGCGATATCGGCATGATCATGGCCAGAAGGCTGACTTTCGAGGGCGCGCATGTCAAGCGCGTTGTGGAAGCGATGCCTTTCCTGACCGGTCTCAGGCGAAATTACGTTCAGTGCCTTCAGGACTTTGATATCAAGCTTGACCTGAGCACTACCATCAATAAAATAATCGGCCGCGACCGCGTGGAAGCGGTACAGACTGTAAAAGTGGACCCGTCGCTCAAGCCGCTGCCGGGTACGGAGGAAATGATTGAGTGCGACAGCATCCTGATGTCCGTCGGTCTTATTCCTGAAAATGAGCTGTCCAGAAAGGCCGGCGTGGAGATGGACCCGCTGACGAACGGCCCTCGCGTGGATGAAGTAATGGCGACGAATATCGAGGGAATTTACGCCGCCGGCAATGTTGTGACGATTTATGACGTGGCGGATTATGTCAGCCTTGCCGGCTATACTGCCGGAAGAAACGCGGCCCTCTTCGCGGCAGTCCCGAAAAGCGCATTAAAAATTCCTTCTCAGATATTAAATGTTAAGGCCGGGAAGAATGTCAGGAGCGTTATACCGCAGAAGCTCAATCCGGGTAATATCAGGGACAGCGGTTTTATTCTGGAACTTCGCGCCGGCCGGCCCATAGAAAAAAAGGTTTTAGTTGAGATTTCCGGCGGAAATAGGTCAATAAAATCCTACAGGGAAAATTACGCCAGGCCGGCCGAGATGATCACGATCAATGTCAGGCCTGGAGAGTGGGACAAAATAAGCCCGGAGGATTCGGAATTATTGGTCAATATAAAAGAAATGGCTTGAAACTGGAACTACAAAGCGGTTGATTCGACAGGGAGACTAATTTCACAGGAAGACACGAAGGCAGGAAGAGTATAAATAAAAGGTTTATAACAGATTGTTGCTTTATATATAAAAAACACATTTCAATATTTAAGAAATCCGGAAATAGATTTGGAGGGAATAATATCAAATTATATAACAATCTCCAATGGTTTAATTTAATATTTAATGTTAAGAGGCGTGATAATGGAATTGAAGGAGAATACGCTCTTCCCGTCTTCGCGTCTTCCTGTGAAAAATAATCCTCGCAAGACCTGGTTAAGGAAAATAAAATGGCTGAAAACATTACAAAAAAATTGATATGCATCCGCTGTCCGAGAGGGTGCGAGATACAGACTTCGCTGGACGGCTACGGTTCCATTGTGTCCATAGAAGGCAATTTCTGCAAACTCGGCATTGATTACGCCAATAATGAAATAAAGGACCCGCGAAGGACCGTCACAACGACCGTCCGGGTAAAAAACGGCGTTTATCCGCTGGTGAGCGTCTGGACAACAAATCCCATCCCGAAGGATAGAATCATGGACCTTCTGGTATTATTAAAAAAAATAGAGCTGGAAGCGCCGGTTGAATTGAGCCGGATTGTGTTAAAAAATATATTCGGCCTGGGCATTGATGTTGTGACAAGCGGGAAAACCGAGAGGCTTGCATAATAATAGAGCTGTATATAATATTTCTACAGCTGACCGGTGATTTATATTTAATTTTTAAGACAATCCAAAAACAAGGGTTTTTGGGACTGCCTTAATCTTTTTATACTTGCAATAAAAAACAGTTTTAGATATTATTTATTATGACATAAAAATATATCTCAAAATCAAAAAGGAATTCAGTAAGGGGTTGGTGTAAACAGTTGAAAAAGAGATTGACTTTCGGGGTTGTTATTGACTGGGTCTATTCAAGCTATCACCGAAGTATTCTGTCAGGGATTCTTAATTTTGCAGAGGCCAATGATGTTAATATCCTCAGCTTTGTTACAGGCCGATTAAATCCTCCTGACCAGTGGGAAGCCAACAAAAATGTGCTGTTTGATCTGGTCAGTAAAAAGAATGTCGACGGGCTTATTATTTTAACTGGAACCATTCAAAATATCGTAGGAGATAAGGAATTCTTAAAATTCATCAAACGTTATGGAACGATTCCCATCGTCAGCATCGCGGACAAGCTTGGAAATAATACCAGTATTTTAATTGATAATACCAGAGGGCTCAAAGACCTTTTCGATCATCTCTTTGAAAAGCATAATTATAAAAAGATCGCTTTTGTGACCGGCCCGAAAGAAAACCCCGAATCCAATTCCCGCCTCAAAACCTATATTCAGTTTTTGAAATCAAAAAATATTCCGGAAAGACCGGAACTCATTGTTGAAGGCAGTTTTACAGGTATTTCAGGCCGCAACGCCGTTACAATCCTGCTGGATGAAAGGCATACCGAATTTGACGCGATTGTCGCCGCGAATGACGATATGGCGCTCGGCGTCATTGAGGAATTAGCCTCAAGAGGCATCCAGGTACCTGGAGATATGTTTGTCGCCGGTTTCGATGATATAGAAAACAGCCGGAAAGCATCTCTGACAACCGTCAGGCAGCCTATTTATGAACAGGGCAAAGCGGCGGCGCAGGCTTTATTCAATATTCTTCATAAAAAAAATCAAAACGCGGTTATTTCTCTGTCGACAGAGCTGATTATCAGGGAAAGCTGCGGATGCAGGCCCTCAAATATAATGGAAGCCACAATATGCATGGAGAAAAAAAGTAAAAAACCTTTTACCGAATATTTTACAATGCATCAGGACGAAATTGTAAAGGACATTACTGATTCATTATCGGGGAATCATTTTTCCAGCAGTAAATTTCAGGTCCGCGAATGGTCGCAGAAGATAGTATCCGCTCTATTAAATTCCTATACATCCCGGAATCCCGAAATATTTCTCTCCACATGGAACAAGATGATCTTCTGGGCCATAGCTGACGGATTTAATTTGACTCTCCTCCATAAGATGGTATCCCGCCTGCGTAAAAACGCGATCTGCTGTCAGAATACTGGCAACAGCGGCGTATTTCTGGAAGATGTTTTCCATCAGGTCAGGATTATGATAGAAGAAGCCAACCATAAAATTTTAGCTCGCCAGGATATCGGTTCGGAAATCCAGCTGGCGAAACTGAACGCCGTCAGTGGAAAACTGGCGGACGCGAACTCCCTTGATGATCTGCTGAATATCATCTGCAAAGTATTAAAGGACCTGGGAATAAAATCATGTTTTCTCTCTCTTTATGAAAACCCTCAAAAGCCCCTCGGTTACGCCAGACTCATTCTGGCCTATGATGAAAACAGGAGTGTTGAATTAAATAAGAAAGAGATTTATTTTTCCTCGCAGGATTTAATCCCGAAAGAACTCTACCCTTATGCCCGCCGCCACAGCATGGTCATACAGGCGCTCTATCAGAGAAATGAACAGCTCGGATTCATTCTGATGGACCTGCAGGACGCCATTCAGAATGTCGTTACATATGATGAAATCTGCCTGAAAATAAGCTCCACCCTCCGTCTCATTATTCTGATTGAAAAAATAACCCATCAGTCCCGTCATCTGGAAGAACAGGTTGTGGAAAGAACGCAGGATCTGACCAGCGCGAATATCCAGTTGAAGAATGAAATAAAAGAAAGAAGGACCGCTGAAAAGAAGTTAAAGCAGGCATTGGATAAACTGGGAAAATATAATATAATCCTCCAGGACCTTTCGCTCAAGGACGATCTGACAAACCTCTATAATAGAAGAGGGTTTCTTACTCTCGGCGAACAGCAGCTTAAATATGCGCGGAGGGCCGATAAGAACTTTGCCATTTTTTTCATCGACATGGACAGGCTCAAGCATATCAATGATAATTACGGCCGTCAGGAAGGCGATTCTGCCATAAAAAAGGTAGCCAAACTCCTGATAAGCTCGTTTCGCGCGGCTGATGTCATTGCGCGCATCGGCGGCGACGAGTTCACTGTCCTGGTCTTTGATACTAATAAAAATGATATGGATACGCTTATAAAAAGAATTCATGTCGCCTTCGAAAATTATAACGCGGTTTCAAAAAAATCCTATCATCTGTCAATCAGCATCGGGGTCAACTTTGTCGATATGAACAATAAATCCACATTTGAGGAAATGATAAGCTATGCGGATAAAAAACTTTATGAGGAAAAACAGCGGAAGAAGAAGCTGATAAAATAATATTCGGTTTTTCAAACCCGGTGTGAATTAAAATAATACCAACAAAAACCAAAAGGGAACGGGTAATCCGCTAATACACGCGAATTAACGCGAATGGAAAACGGAAACAGAAAACCATGAAAACAAATAGCAATCGATAAACTTTAATGAAAATAAACTGGAATAGGAAAAATTTTCTCGAATAAAATATAAATCCAAACTTCTTATTAGTGTGACTTCGCGTGGCTTAGCGGAAGGTTGATTATTCTTTTCTCCTCTCTGAGCGGTGTCAAGGGAGAGGTATCACTTTGAGTTTTCGTAACATCCCGTGAAATTTAAAATTAAAATGTGAAAGAAACGTTAATTTTTTATCAGCAAAACAGACCTCGAGCCCGGTATTTCCGGAACGCCGTTTTTTTCAAATCCCGCCGATATGGCGCTTTCCGTTGATTTCAAAAGCTCTTCCACTGTCACGCGTTTTTCCGGCTCAGCAATGAGGAGCTTCCCGCCCTTTTTCATAGAATCAAAAATCTGTGTAAAGAGCCCTTTCTTGTCCGGCACTTCATGCACAACGGCAAAGGCCAGCGCAAAATCGATCTTTCCCTTCAGATGCCCGATAGCGAGGGAGTTTTCGGTGCATTTAATCGTTTCAACAATCCGGCCGAGTCTGGCCTTTTTAATTTTCTTAATCAATGACGACAGCATTTTTTCCTGCAGTTCCGGAGCATAAACGCGCCCCGTGTTCCCGGTCATTTTAGCGAGCGGCAGGGTAAAGAACCCCATTCCAGGCCCGATCTCCAGAATATTAATTCCCTTCTCCACATATCCGGAAAGGATTTTTTCCGGGTTCTGCGTCAGCCGTCTCAGAGGACTTGCCAGAAGATATCCCATATACCATGGGCAGACATGATGATGGTTCATAAATATATTCTCCTTTTTTTATTTATGACGAACTGAATTAAACTTTATTTCATAAAATAAAACCGGTTTATGATTGTTATGGGCAGTTCCAAAAACTAAAAATTTATCAAATATTTCCACAACAGGTTTTAAAACCTCCTTATTGTTAATTAATGGAAATCCCCACTGCCGAAAGTCCGGGCAAAGTCAGGTGAAAGCAGTTTGTCCCGTCAATAACAGCGGTCAGGGGCACAGGTCCGTTTCCCGCCGAGTAATCAGGGACGCTGATCATTAAAGCCGAAATATTTGTCAGATCGATATAGCTCTGAAGGGTTATATTCAATACCCGGTTTGCATTGACTTTGTTTACAAAAATAATGCCCAGATGATCATTTATTCCGCTTGATGCGTAGACTGCCAGCTGGGATGAACCCGCTGGCGAATTGACATTTAACCTAAATTCCCAGAGTTCCGCGATTTCCGCTTGAAATCAGCCTTGCGCGGCACTGCTTGGCATCGGTTTATCATCCCAGTCTCGCGGCTGCTGCAATTACAAGCCTTGGCGATGCCTGAATACTCGTAAATCCACAAATTCCGCTGCTCCGGGCGCAACACACCCTTGTGGCGGCCTTCACATCATCCGGTTGGGAACTCGCTATATCTGCAGCTCACATAAGTGGCAGTAAAATTTCCGCCACCGGTCCTTATCCGCAAAATAACGGCTCAACACCAGTTTTACCTGATGGCCCTGTCTCACGATTTTCCCCGCAACCCGAATAAACCACGCCCGGAATGTTTCCGGTTCTTCCCGGTGACTTTTCCGGTCAACCAGATACCGCATCCAGATTCCAACGTTATACGCCAGCACGCTGCAGCTCCACAGAAAATCATTCACCCAGAAATCTTGCGTCAGAAGCATCCCGGCGAACATCTGCTGCTTCACGGCTTCGATCCAGTTTTCACACGTACCCCGGTCACCGTAAAATTTATGGCCCTGCCAAGGTTTCAAACGCATATTCGTACAATAGCAAAAATAGTCATAAACCGCTTTCGGGAATACCAGCCCTTCCGTTTCTATCCGGATCAGCTTTCTGACAGCTATGAACCGCCTCGCATGTTTCCATCCATGCGCCCGGTACTCAAATTCCGCCTGTTCCCAGCCGCTTCGATCCGGAACCGCTGTCCAACCCCTGTTTTCCAGAAACGCCGCGAGGTTTTTCATTTTGGCTTTGACCAGAAAAAAAGCCCCTTTCATTTCTTCGATGACATCGAAAATCCTTCCGTCGAAAAATCCGCTGTCCATCCGGAACACAAGTTTTTTCCAGCCGGTATGGAGTATTCCGTAAATGTGCCGGATAAATTCAGGCGCGTTATTCGCTGTGTAAGCGTCGCCCGGCCTGAAATAGGAGAGAATACATTCCCTTGTGCTGTTCAGGAATGCCAGAAGCGGATGATAGCTCTTCGCTCCCTTTTTATGCGGATTGTAGCCTGCCGCCGCTCCTTCCTGGCTTCCGTAAACCGTCTTGACGGTCGAATCGCAGTCCACGATTTTCGTTTTTACCCGGAACTTCGCGTGGACTTTGCGGGAAAGCTTTCCGTTCAACTCATTCATCGCGTAAGATTCTTTCATACCAACGTTTTCAATCCGCTTGATGATCGTAGAATCACTGATCGGCCCTTTCAAGCCCAGAGCTGCCCGGAACAATGGATCTTCAGTAAAATTCTCGACCTTCTTGATCCGGTTATACCCTGCCATCAGCGCGCACACGA
Source organism: uncultured Spirochaetota bacterium (assembly GCA_963835575.1). Taxonomy (GTDB): domain Bacteria; phylum Spirochaetota; class Brevinematia; order Brevinematales; family JAOACQ01; genus CAVYGN01. The sequence continues at coordinate 1,966,479 of CAWIGG010000002.1, forward strand.
TTCCCGTAATAATTTGCTCGAACGAGAATTTCTGGTTACAATATTCCCGCGCTGGAATAAATTTTTTGAGCAACTGATTGAACCCAATCTTTTTCAAAAATACCAGCACGGGATAAATCCCGCTCACGCTGCTCAAATCCTGCGCCGTAAAACCAACTTTGATATTTTTCACCATTTGGGTGCTCCTTCTGTTGTTTTGTATCGCAATATATTATAACAGATTGGGGCCCCATTTGGTACTTTTACTTTGGGAATTTAGGTTTAATATATTGATGTTATTCGTGTTTGTATTGCTTCCTCCGGTAAAAATCTTATTGACAAAATAAGACATCCAGTAGTTTTTTGTCCGGGTTGAAGATGTGTCTTCAATCATTGTATGCGGATCGCCGGCCGTATGCATGGTAATCCAGATATCCGCCAGGTCTGTATATTTAAAGATTTCACAAATAAACTGCACCAGCCATAAGGCGTTCTCTATCGTAAACTGATCCCTTGTTGTTCCGCTCCAGATGGAAGCGTTATATTCCGTCACGGCGATTTTAACGCTTGCACCTCCATAGCTGTTGAGTTTATTCCTGATATATTGGATCTGGGCGGCCAGGTTCTGCGGATTATTCAGATCTATCATATTGGTATTGTCATTGGCTATATAGCCCCCGTAATAATGATAATCAAAATAATCCAGCAGGTTCAATTTTCCCTTGGAATTGAGCTGGCTGATAAAACCATCTATCCAGGCAGTATTATATCCTGAAACGACCGGCCCCATCATTTTAATTGACGGGTCCTGCGATTTCATGGCGGCAGCCAGTTCAATAAAGTTTGACACGTAATCCGGTATGCTCAGCATCGGGTTCCATGAACCGTCGTTCTCGTTGCCGACCTCATAATATCCGCCGGGCAGGCCGTTTGTAGCCATAAATTTTACAAGCTCAATCGCCTCGTTTGTATAATTATGGTTTGTGCCGTTGATTGTATGAGAAAAAGGATTGACGGAATAAAGCGGCGCGCAGCCGATCTCTTTGATAAAATTAACATACTGGCTGATGCTTGTTCCCCAGCTCCAGTCGTCCCAATTATGAGTCGAGGTGTTTGAGAGTTTATCAGTCTGCCAGCAGTAGGAATTTGCGATATTCCCGCCGGGGAACCGCATGATTTTCGGACCTGTTTCAGCGAAATAATTCGAGACCTGGCCGGTCAGCAAGCCTCCGCCGACCCAGGCGCCCATGTTGCCTCCCATAATAATTCCCGGCGTTACAGTTCTCATAACATTGGACACATTGATTGTCATATTATTTGTCGCTTCTGAAGAGTTGCCGTTTTGTCCATTGCCTGAATTCTGAATATTACAGCCGGTTAATAAAAACAGGAAATATAAAAAGAATACTGATAAGATTTTAATATGTCTCATGTCCATACCACCTTTTCATGTCATCTGATTAAAGGGCAGTTCCAAAACCTGCGGCGAGTTTATCGAACCAATTTTAAGGCTTTGGAACTGCCCTAAATATTATGTTATAATTTATGGAAAGTCAAACATATTATTCCGGGTAAATGATTTTATAAAGAAATAAATTTCCTACCACTTCATCCACAGTCCCAGCAGGGGATAGATGCCGATCGGGAAAACGACGGCTTCTTTTGTCTTGTAATTATCTTTATAATTATAAGACAGGGCCGGCCGGTAATTATAAACATTATTAACCTGCAGGAACGCTCCCGCAGGCAGGCCGCAGAAATCCCAGAAGAATTCTATTTTCAGGTTTAAAGAATGCTGGTCCGGCATCTTTTCAGAATTATATTCCCCGAAAACCGGCAGAATGTTTGTCACAGCCGGGTTCATCGGATCAACCGCTTCTTTTGTGCCTATTACCGGAGTATAATAACTGCCGCTGGAATATTGAAATTCAGATGTCAGCGACCAGTTTTTTGAGATGTCCCAGACTGCTGTGATATCCAGCTTGTAATCCTGCGATCCGTCGTTATACCAGACTTTGACCGGAGGTAGGCCGTACTGGCCGGCAACTGTAATTGAAGACCCTCCTGCAATGCTGCCCGGGTTCAGGCTGTAAAGGGCATTAGGGTCCGGCGGGTTATCCAGGTATGCCTGGGCGAAATAACTCCCGAAGCTGATCCAGCCGTATACAGGGATTGAGTCTTTCTTTTTCATCAATAAAACCTCGAATCCGTAAACATGCCTCTGAAAACCTTCCGTCTGATACAGTAAAGCGCTGTTTGTGCCTTCCGTGGGATAATGCTCATATTGCTTGTAATAAGCCTCAACAGTGACATCAAAGGAATTCATAAAACCCCATTCCGTTCCGGCAACATAATGCCAGCAGCCCGGAATGGACAAATCAGAATTGGTATCAAGAAAACTCAATGTCCATGCATCATCCGGGAATTGTGAAAGATAACCCGCCGCTACATAAATCTTGTCCCTGTCTGAAAAGCGGTACCCTATGGTCAATCTCGGGTCTATGGAATACTTTTTTATAAAATCAGAGTAATTCATCCTGATGCCGTCCTCTATATAAGCTTTATTATCAAAAAATTCCGTTTCATTCTGCAGGAAGACGGCATACATACCCATCTGCCCGTTATAACTGTTTGAGCTGAATGTCTTCCATTCCGGCTGAAGGGTCAGCTGGTTGGTAAAACTTCCTCCTAATGAATTGGTAAAATATATTTTAGGATAGTAAATAACCTCGGCGCCTGCCTTGAACTGAAGCCATTCAAAGGGCTCATAACCAAGCGCCGTCTTATATCGAAGGTTCTGAGATTCGCTCATTTTATAAGCATCGGCGTCCGGCTCCAGGATTTCCATCAACTGGTATGACCAGCTCCAGCCGAAAGCCTGCTGTAAATACAATGCCCGGTCAAAATTATGCTTCCAATCCATGTTCAATACGGCACCGGTGAAATTGATCTCACCATAGTTGGTCGGTTTGGAATTCGGGTTAAGCAGTCCGTTATTTGAGTAAAAACCGGGTTCGGAAGAATATTGCCAGTCAAATGAGACTATATCTCCTCCTTCCTTATATTGAATCCTGCCGTGGGAATCCAGATAATAAGGTATCTGCTGGGACGGATCGTTTGTATGCATAAAGAGTTTGAAAATCAGATCATATTGCGTCCTCCTTATCCCGCCGGCCCAGTTCCATTTCTGGTCCGCCGAAGCGCCTGAAAGCGTCAGATAGGTATTGAGTAACCCGATGTTTATTTTGCCATGCAGCCCGGGAGTGCCTTCTTCGGTTTTTACATCCAGCATACTTGACATGGCCTGGCCGTATTCAGCCGGGATCACTCCTTTATATAGTGTAATAGACTGGACAATATCGTCAATGAAAACCGAATCTCCGGTAAAACGGTGGTAAGGATTCGGTATAACAGCCTCATCCAGAAAGGCAAGGTTCTCATTCCCGCTTCCGCCCCTGACTGAAAGTTTTGTGTTATTCTGAAAATTTCCCATTCCCAGGTCCTGTACGCCCGGCATTTTGGTCAGAGGGCCCACAGCGTCCCCAGTAATGGAAGCAGAAGCTTTTTCCCGGATCGATTTATCGAGGGTATTCTTGGATGCCGTGTCTTTTTCCTTTTCCCCTATGACATCCACTTCCCCCAGCGACAGTGAACTTTGAGGCGTCATATAAACATTAAGCGAGATATTTCCTTTGACTGACAATACCTTTTTCTCACCGTAAAAACCCGGAAGGCGGAATTCGGCCGTATAATCACCGCCATCGATATTACTCAATATATAATTTCCATTCTCTTCCGACTGTGTTCTCGAAATCTCATTTGTCCCGCTTACAAGGATAACCATAACAGAAGCCAGCGGTTCCCTTGTATCGCTTCTATAAAGAGCCCCTCTCATTTCAAAAGCCCCGGCCAGTACAGGAATTGTCAATAGCATCAAAATCCTGAAAAACAACTTCATTTCCCCCTCAATCCTTTATTTTGATTATATAAGTTAGTTTTTGTCCAATCTAATGCAATTTATATGCCATAAAATATTTCCAGCCAATTATGAATTAAGCTGAAACCCGGGCTTTGGAACCATTGTAAATTTGATGAAAAGCATAAATGGAAATGAACGGAATAATAAAAAGTGAAATGAACTGGATGGTATTGATTCAATTATGATATATTAAAATAGATATGGGACGGTTTTAAAAACTAAATAGGGCTTACTGAAAATTTCTTAATTAATTGTTATGAAATAAATTGGATCAAATAATTAGATTAAAAAGTGCAAGGATTTCAAATAAAACCACTAAAACTCTTGCAATTTAGTATTATTTTTTCACACAAAGTCCACAGAGCGATACACTGTTCCTCGATGTTGCTCGGGAACAAAGCGATAGCCGAAGTGTTCACGGAGTTTTAAGCTTGATAAAATCCATATCTTCTTTTAATATTTAAAGATAGCTCTGTGTGAAATTTTAACTTTTTGAGTTTTTCAGCAAGCCCTTTTTAATCAAGATTTTTGTAAGTAACCTCAAAGATATTAAGGTTTATTCTGCATCATCATTTGATATATGAACAAAACTATAAATAAAATCAAACCGAGCAGTTGCAGGCCCTGGGATAGAATATTGGCCCTCATATAATCTTGAGGCAGATCGAGCTTTTTCATGATTCTATAGCTGAAAATAATAAGAACAAGGATATAAATGAATAAAAAACCGAAATAGATGAATGTGATATTCAAGCCGATATTCGGTATAACCCTCGTTAAAACAAAATAAAGCGCGATCATCCCGATTAGAATTCCCAGGTTCCAGAACCTTAATCCGGACATTCTTTCCATAAGGCCGGCTTTCTGATGATCGTCCAGTTTCTTAAGCGCTTTTTCATTAATGCCGCGGGAAATAAACATAAAAACAAGCAGCCCGATAATGCCTGCGAAAGTCATATTCATAGTTAACTCCAGATTTAAATTTATTCCAATACTTTTTTAAGGAATTGGAACCACAGATTACACTGATTTCACAGATATATTCTATATTTTTACTAACAAAATTAATTCCATTCATGCTTATATTATAATTTCACTGATTTGTGGAGGTTGCTCACCAGCCGAGATTTCCGAACAATAATTCAAAATTACAATCTGTGTCATCTGTGAAATCTGCGGTTATTGCCGTTCCTTCCCCATCAAAGATTTGGTTCTCTTAAGTTATTTTTGGAAAGAAACCACAGATTTCACCGATTTCACAGATATTTTCTATTAAATCCATACAGACTAATTGCAGAAATAATAAATTTTCAATTTTTTTACAAAAATTACTAATTAGGAACGTTATGCCGCACCATTAATTTTATATATTCGCGGACCTTTCTTCATTTCTTCTTCCTTTTTTATAATTATATTATGATTTCACTGATTTAATATTAACCCCTCACCATTTTCTATTCATCCAAAATTACAATCTGTGTCATCTGTGAAATCTGTGGTTCAACCCTTGGAAAACCTATATCCCCAGCATTTCCTTCGCGTGCGCGCGGCTTTTTTCAGTTTCACCGCCCAGCATCCGGGTGATCTCCTCCACTCTTTTCCCGCCTTCGATTTTTTCCACAGTCGTAAAAGTTTTGCCGTCCTTTACATATTTGGAAATATAAAAGTGGTTTTTTGCCTTCGCGGCGATCTGAGGAAGGTGTGTGATGACAATAACCTGCTTATCATGTCCTATATTCTGCATCTTTTCGGCGACATGGTTGGCCGTTATGCCGCCGATGCCGACATCTATTTCATCGAATATAAGCGTCTCGATCATATCGCTCTGTGCAAAGATCGATTTGAGCGCCAGCATGATCCTCGAAATTTCTCCGCCTGAGGCCACTTTTTTAAGCGGTTTGGGCTCTTCGCCGGGGTTTGAGGAAATAAAAAACTCCACCCTGTCTATCCCCGTTTCACCGGCTTTTATGGGAATATTATTGATGATGATGGAACTCGCTTCTTCCTTTACATATTTTATGTCTACTACGAATTCCGCCTTTTCCATTCCCAGAAAGGCCAGTTCGGCTTTAACCTTCTGTGAAAGCTGCTTTGCCGTTTCCTGCCTTCTTTTTGAGAGCCGCATCGACTTATCAATCAGCTCCGCTTTGATTTTTTCAATCTCTTTATTCAGCTTTTCGAGCTCGGCCGTGCGGTTTTCAAAACGGGCAAGCTTGCTCCCGCAATCCTTTGAGTACTCCAGAAGCTCTTCTATTGAATTGCGCCGGTATTTCCGCTTTAAATCCTTGATGAGTTCCATTCTTTCTATTGTGTCTTCCAGCACTTTCTGGTCAAACTCAAGCCCGCCTTGATAATCCGAGATCAGGTTGACGCTCTCGTTTATTTTAGCCTGCGCGTCCTCCAGAATTTCATTGAGCTCTTCATACCGTTTGTCCAGGGGAATTATATCTTTAAGAGAAACAAGCGCGCGCGAAAGACGGCTCGAGACCGACAGCTCCTCGTCATAAAGGACGCCCCTCGCCGATGTGAATGACCGGTCTATTTTTTCGGCATTCTCCATCTTCTTCAAAGATCCGGAAAGCTCTTCCTCCTCATCTTTCTGGAGCCTTGCACCTTCTATCTCTTTGACTGCCGTTTCCCAGAAAATCTTTTCTTCAAAAAGCTTTTTTTCATCCTGTTCAAGCTCTTTTTTTTCATCGAATTTTTTCAGCAGGAACAGAAATATTTCCCTGACTGATTCTCTATCCTTATAAAGACCGCCGTAGCTGTCCAGTATGTCAAGATGGATCTTCTGGCTGAGCAGAAGCTGATGGTCATGCTGACCATGGATATCCACAAGCCATTCTCCGATCTCTTCCAGCCTGTTCACAGGCTCCTGCAGACCGTTGATAAACACCCTTCCTTTATTCCCGGGAGCGACTTCGCGGCGGAGAATAATATTACCGGCTTTTTCCAGATGCATTTCCTGAAGTTTACGTGTTACTTCTCCGTTCTGAACCGATATCTCGGCTTCAATCATCGCTTTTTCTTCTCCGGTGCGGATCAGTGAAGTGTCGCCCTTTTCTCCCAGAAGCAGGCTTAAGGCGCCGACAATGATGGATTTCCCGGCCCCGGTTTCCCCTGTAAACACACTGAACCCACTGCCGAGCTCAAGCTCCAGCGAATCGATAATAGCATAATTTTTTATAAATAACCGCTCTATCATACATGCCACCCCAATTTTTCCCTTAACACGCTGAAAAACTGCTTTTCACCCATATCGTAAACCCGCACGCCTTCCGGCATTTTCTTTATGATCATGATGTCGTCTATCTTCAGGTTAAAATTTTCCTGGCCGTCAATGGTGAGCGTTGTATCCGTTTCCCCCATGATAAGCTCTATCTTGAGTTCTTTATCAACAGCGGTTACTATCGGCCGGACCCCAAGAATATGAGGACAGATCGGGGTAATGATAAGGGCTTCCATATCCGGCGTCAGTATGGGCCCGCCTGCCGCAAGGCTGTAAGCCGTGGACCCTGTCGGTGTTGATATGATAAGGCCGTCCGACCTGTATTGAGATAAGACATCCCTGTCGATGCTGACAGACAGCTCAACCATCCTTGAAAGGACACCTTTCGAAACAACAGCGTCATTCAGGAACGGGCAGACGAATACTTTTTTCCCGCCCCTCAGCACCGTAATTTCCAGCAGAATTCTTTCCTTAATTTCAATTTTATTATTGATGACTTTATCTAAGGAGTTTTCCATATCGGAGGGTTTTACATCCATCAAAAAGCCGACCCTGCCGGCATTGATGCCGAGCATGGGAATATGAAAGGGCTGAAATGTCCTTGCGGCGTAAAGGAAAGTGCCGTCGCCGCCAAGCGCAACGATGAGGTCATAATTCTTATACTTGAAATGCGAGTCGAAATCCGTCAGCAGATTATTGTTTTTCAACTTAAAATAGATCGGGTTGGTTACAAAAGTCGCAATCCCTCTTTTTTTCAGGAGCTCCTGCGCCTTCTCCGCGATTGGCCCCACTCTGCTTTTTTTAATGTTAGCCACTATTAAAACATTTTTTATTTTTGCCATTGACGTCATCCCTTGTTCATTCTTTTTAAGAACCACACCTCCAGTCCATTCAGCAGCCGCCCCCAAAAGCCTTTCCCGAACCTGGCCGAGTAATCATCCAGTGCTTTTTCCAGCGTAACATCACCTGTTTTTTCTTTCAGATAATGCCAGTGGTCCATCAGCCAGATATAAAGGTCGCCCACTTCCCTTCCGGGGAATTTTCTGAGAACTTTTCTCCTCTTTATCAGTCTGGTGACGGGAAGAAAAAGCTCATTATACCATGATTTAAGAGATTCCTCCCAGCCGACCTCTTTCTTTTTTTCCTCGCTCTTATAGTACTTATAAGTATTTATATGTTCTATCAATCTATAATAACCCCAGGGGTTTGTCAATTTTATTATGACATGCGGAAAATATTTATCAAATTTTGTTTTATCAAGAAAGTACTTCTGGCTTTCCGCCAGCAGAAGCTCTTTTTCGCTTATTTCCTCCAGTTTGACTTTTGTAAACAGCTCTACAACTTCCGCATCGATGAATTCCTGCTTGAGTTCCTTCGCCACGGAAACACGGTGATTACCGTCGCGGACAAAATAAAAATCCCCGATTTTATAAACAAGAATAGGCGGCAGATGCGTATCTTTAAGCTTGGCAATCTCAATATTCTGCCACCGCATCCGGTTATTATCCTTTAAGGGAAGAAAATTAATGTCAAAATCCTGATAGCGGCCTTCGCTTCCGACGATCTTATTCAAAGGGATCGGCATCATTCCTCTGTAGGCCATTCCCTCCGGCGACATCATATATTTAACTTCCTCAAACCCGAAAAGCTCATTTCTTTTACGGAAGATCTTGTTCAATAGTTCGCTTAAAAAAGCCTTGTTCCGCGCTTTTTCATAATCCTCCCTGACGCGCAAATTCAGGAAGGCACGGCTTTGCGACATAGGCAGAAACCCTCTTTTATTAAATTGTTTTTTCAGCCACAGAATTACACGGAAATTCACTGAATTAAATTATAAATTTTTTAAAATAATATTTTATTCCGGTCGAGTTTTTGTCAAATGTTGTGTATGACATACCCTCTCATTTTTTTATGCTGCCTTTTTTACAAGCTCTCCGTTCTCAAAAACAGCGCCTTCCAATACAAGGCTAATCTTTTCATAACCTCTTAATTTTCTCCATCGCCTGGATGCCTTATCCAGTAATTTATAGACCATTATTAGAATCGTTTCCCTGGTTCCGCAGCCTCTCATCTTTTTAGTTCTTAATCGAACTGTAGAGAAGGTAGATTCTATTACGTTTGTCGTACGGATATGTACCCAATGTTCCGCCGGACAGTTATAAAATTCGATCATAAGCTCCCAATCCTTTTCTAAACATTCGACAGCTGCTGGATATTTAGGATTAAAAACCGCCTGGAATAATTCAAAAGCTTTGATAGCATTATCCTTATCAGGAGCATTGCATATCTCATGAAGCATCTCTTTTGCCTTTGACTGTAATACTTTGGGCAGCTTGTTTAGAATGTTCTTTATCTTATGAACCCAGCATCTCTGCCATCTGGATTCAGGATATACTTCTTTGGCTGCTTTCCAGAATCCAAGGCTTCCGTCTCCGATAAAAAGAATAGGACCTTTCAAACCTTTTTCTTTTAGGTTTCTTAATATCCCTAACCAAGTCTCGGAATTCTCTCTGTAACCTTCTTCAACAAGAATAATCTCCTTTTCACCATTCTCATTGGCTCCGATCATTACAAGAGTGCATAAACGGTCTTCGCTGCCCTGTACATTGAAGTAAATGCCGTCAACCCATATATAGCAATACTTTTTATCGCTTAAATCGGATGTCCGCCACTCATCATATTCTTTACCCCATCCTTGTTTCATTCTGCTTATACTTGAGGCTGATAATCCTTTCGCTTCTTCACCAAGCAATCCTCTCAAGGCATTCTCCATATCCATCTCTGAGACTCCATAGAGATACAACAATGGAATGGCTTCCTCAATTCTCAGGCTTTTTCTCATATACGGCGGTACTATTAGGCTTTGAAAATTGTCGCCTCCGAGTCGGTTCCTTGTTCTCGGAATACATACATCAATAGCCCCTCCACCAATGAGAATCTGACGGGCTTTATGATACCCATTTCTTACTATTGCCTTTCTCCCGTCTTCGATAGTTAAATGCTCTCTCTCCTGAAGAAACCCATTAATTTCATCTTCCAGAGCCTTCTTGATTATTTCCCTGGCCCCGATCCTTGCCAATTCTTCAAGACATAAAAATTCTACTGTTTCATCTTGATTAAAAGCCTGTAAGAGCTTAAAATCTTCGTTGTGCTTCGGCATATGGCGTATTCCTCCTTTTGTTTATTGTCGTAAATAAATTATAGAGGGTACGCCATCTTTTTTATAATATTTATTCCTATACACAACTTTCTATTATAACTCTTCCGGTCCATTTTTTTAGTTAATTCTTCATATTTGCTTTCTGTGCCGTTCTGTGCAATTCCGCGGCTATATCTTAATATCAAGAATGACAAAGTCATAGCAATTAATGACTTTTGTCCCCTCGTATTCAAAAATTCTTTTTTCATTCATATTATAGATATGAGTATGGCCATGGAGAAGATACTTGGGCCGGAATCTCTTAATGAATTTATTAAAAGCTTCGAATCCTTTATGGGCCATGTCCTTCCGGTCATGGATCCCGAACGGCGGCGCGTGTGTGATCAGAACATCCAGAAAACGGCCTGATGTAAGTTTATTAAAACAAAGACCCGGCATGAGCTTATAAATCTTCCGGCGCATCTGGGCTTCTGTATATTGATGATCCCCTCTATTATAAAGAAAAGAACCTTCCAGACCGGCAAATTTGACCGGTCCTATATTATCAATCCTTTCATCCATATTCCTGCCGCCGAAGCTGACATAATGCTTGGGCTGGTTAAATGTCCTGTTTCCTCTTATAAACCCTTCATCGCTCACTTCGCTTTCTTCATAATGATCATGATTGCCGCAGACATAGAGAAGCGGTTTTAAAAGGCTGGACGCAAGATAATCCAGATAATAGGCAGGCAAATCCCCGCATGAAATGATCGCATCGACATTGCCGGCCAATTCCCGTACACGGGTGCTGTAGAGACTGCTGTTGACCGTATCGCTGACGGCTAAAACTCTCAAGACATTACCTTTTTTTATACTTCTTCGATATGAGCTTGAATAAACTTTTCAAAATCATCCCGTTTCATTGAATCCTTATAGAATTCCCACATAGCGTCTATTGCTTCTTCTTTCGTAGCGAATTTAATACCTTTCATTGCACTGTCCAGAGTCACCTTAAAAGGCATAGCATCCTCCCGTGTAATATTTTAACATCAATAGTTTTTTATTGCATCATTTCAAGCATTCTTTCAATCGATTTCCCGGCTGTTTCAGCAACATCCGGTTTCACTTTCACTCTTGTTTCAAGAGTCTTTAAACTATTGAGAAGCTTCATGAGTGTTATTTTTTTCATATTGGCGCATTCCATTCGTTTGAGAGGCTCAATAAAATTTTTGTTATTAAAGCGTTTTTTCAGTGCGTAATTGATGCCCCATTCCGTCACAATGATAAAATCATCATTTTCCGGATGTTTTTCCACAAAATCAAACATCTGCCCCGTGCTCAAAACGGCATCCGCCGTATCCAGGATTTCCATCGGGCATTCGGGATGCGCCAGAATAAGGGCTTGAGGATGCATTTTCTTCGCTTTCAAAATTGATTCCAGGTCCGCTTTTTCATGCACTACACAAAAACCGGGCCATAAAACAATTTCTTTCTCGGGGACCATTTTTTTTACATACGCACCAAGATTTTTATCAGGTAAAAAGACGATTTTCTTCTGAGGAAGTTTTTTCACTATCTCAACAGCGTTAGCAGAAGTACAGCATACATCCACAGCCGACTTGACTTCCGCGGTTGTATTTACGTAGGCCACAAAGGCATGACCGGGATAACGCGCCCGCCATTCGAGAACCATTTTCTCAGAGGCAAAATCAGCCAGCGGGCATCCCGCATCCTTATCCGGTATGACAACTGTTTTCCCGGGATTTAAAAGCGCCGCTGTCTCGGCCATAAAGTAAACACCGCACATCACAATAACCGGCTCAGTTATTTTAGCCGCTTTTTGAGCCAAGCCGAGCGAATCGCCCACATAATCAGCCGCTTCCTGGATTTCAGGCAGCTGATAATTATGCGCCAGAATGACGGCTCCTCTTTTCTTTTTTAATTGAAGGATTTCTTCTTTTATATCATTTATTTCAGTTTTGCCCATTTCAATTTATCCTTTTGTAAATAGGCATGATATTATATTGATTCCTATGCAAAAGTCAAGAGTTATCGAATTTTAGGATTTATTTTTTTTGCCGAAAATTAATAATGAGTATTTCTATAAAACCCCGGGGGTTATAGTGATGCCTGTTATGCTTTAAATTTATGAGCCGGGCGTATTATTAAATTTATTTAACATAAAATATAAAGGGACATGATTATGAAATATATCATACTCCTCATTTTTAACGCTGCCGCTTTTTATATTCTCGGTATTTTTATTCTGGGCAGCGGCGGAATTGTACAGAACCTTCAGAAACTCCAGCAGATCAACCGTCTTGAGGAAATGAAGGCTAAAAGCGAACTGGATGTCGAAGATCTCAAGTTCAGGCTGAAGTATTTTCAATCGCAGAACATACCCGATGCGAGCGCCCTGGCCAAGCAGGGAAAGAAGTCCGAAAATATGGTTATATTTAAATATATAGAAAAACAGGGCGCTGCCCAGCCTGATAATAATGATACGGATCATTTTGCCTATTACCGGATCTTTTTCAGCGCGGCTTTTTCAGTCTTCATTATTCTGCTGGGCAATATTCTTCTCTGTATGAATCTGGCAAGGCGGGCTGTATAGATGAATATTTATTTAATCGGATATCGAGGGAGCGGGAAAAGCACGCTGGGAAAAATAATTTCCGAAAAATTGAATTTTGAATTTACCGACACTGACGATTTGATTATAAAAGCTGAAAGAAAAACAATCCCTGAGATTTTTGAAAAAGCGGGTGAAAGTTATTTCAGAAAAATTGAAAGCGATGCGCTGAAAAAAATATCCGGAAGAAAAAATCTGGTTGTATCTACCGGCGGAGGAATAATTTTAAATGAAAAAAACAGGGCCCTGATGCGGAAAACAGGTTTTTGCGTCTATCTTAAAGCGGATACAGACATTCTCTTCAGGCGGATTGAAGGCGACGGCAACCGCCCCCCGCTTACAAAACTGCCGCCACGCGAGGAAGTGGACCATATCTTGAGTTTGAGAATTCCTCTTTACACAGAACTGGCGGAACTGTCCCTGGACACCGGTGAATTTTCCGCCGGAGAATGCGCCGAAAAAATAATTCAAGCGTTAAAAACGCGGGGAGAAGCTGTATGCTGAAAGTTTACAGGTTCTTCAAATTGATAATTATTTCAGCCGCCGCTCTTACTATTTTAGCTGTTTTGTTTTATGAAACAACAAAAGAAAATTTGATCAATTATCAGAAGATAAAGCCTTTGACCAATTGGATACAGAGATATCAGTCTATTAAGGAATTTGTTTTTTATGATCCTTATTATCATAATATATCATTAAAAGTTCAAAACGCTCATCTTGAATTTGAAAAGCTGTTCGACTCAGCCCTGAATAGTATGACGAACCTGACTGCCGATAAAAGCTTCTATGTCAATATTTATTACTATATGATGTCTAAAAAAATGAAAGAAATGACCGGGCTCGCCAGACAGTATTTCGGGAATATCCCTTCTTTTAAAGATTTGATTATTATCGACTCCAAAAAAAACATTCTCTATCAATTAAACAGCAATACAATTATACCGGAATATTATAATTCATCCGACCGCATTTCCGCCGTCATTACCAATGATATGATCTGCCTGATTAAAAAATACGAGAACCCTCTGGACCTGGATATTGAAATCGTAGAAGTTCTCGACTCGAGCGTCATTATCCAGAAAATAAAAGAAATCGGTTTTGAGACCTTTTTTATTATGAACGATAAGATTTATAAGAACGCCGATTTCAAAATAGATATTATTAAAGATATTCAAAAAGACATAAAATCAAATAAAAAATATATCTCCGGTTCAAAAATCATTGACACTTATACAGTGTTTATCAATAATTCCTATATTGGCACTCTCGGCATAATTTATCCGAATAGAGGCATCGGAAGCGTTTTGTTTATTGTTCTTAAAATTTTTATTTTATTATTAATTGCAGGCATACTTTTCATTATTGACAGATCTATTGAAAAAAGACTCGGATTGAGAAAAATGAAAAAAATAAAAAAGGATCGGGCCGAAGAATCAAAAGAAAATGATACGCATCTGGAATGGCTGGAAAATTACGTTCAAAAAAATGAGGAAAAAAATGATAAATAAGCTCATTATTATACTATTTTTCTGTTTTACTTTTTCTTATGGAATGGATTGGTCGGAAAACAATGTCTTAAAATTCAATTCTTCCAGTCTCAAGGATTATCAGAATTTACTGGATTATGAGAATATAACCATCGGGGATGAATTTATTTCCTCAACAAACAATACAAATTCATGGTTATTATCAAGCGATATTACTCTGGATAATAATTATATACTTTCGGGCGCCTTTGTAAATATAGGCAGGACTGATGAAAACGGCGTTTCCAATTCATATGTTTTTATGAGAATATTTGATAATGACAACGGACAGATGCTGCAGGAAAAAACATTTTATAATACCGGGTCGCTGGAATTAAAAAATATCTTTATAAAAAACGCGAGCCTTTATCTTGAAATCGTCGGAACGGATATTCAGCTTTATTCCTTCGGTCTGGTACGGAAAGAGCTTGCGCTTCTCGAGACGAATGACCTTGTCATAATTCCCGACACTCTTTTCTATGAGGAAAATATATTAAAAGTGGATTTTAACCTTCATTACCCGTCTATTGTCGATATTATTCTTTTCGATAAAAACGGCACAATTATCGATTACATCTGCCAGAAGGCATATTTCCATGAAGGTCAGAATTCACTCTCATGGAACGCGGACAGCAGCCGTAATAAACAGCTTTCATCCGGGACATATTTTATTTATTTAAAAGCCAGGACCCTGAACGGTAAAGAAGGGGAAATCATCAAGAAACTTCTCTTTGTGAAGAATTAATATTCTGGGTCATCCGGTTCTTGCATACTTATTGAAGTTTAATTTCTTTAAATCCATTTCTGAGTTCATTTCACCCCTCACCAGTTGGTTTGCTTCTCAGGTGGAGCCTGACAAACTGGTGAGGGGTTAATTTTATCTTTTCAAATGAGGGCGCTTTAGTCGGATGAACCAATATCCTAAACATCCACCACGCATTCGGCAAAAAAGATATTGTTCTTTTCATAAACTTTCAGCTGGTGATAGGTAGCCGCCTTGACTTCCGTTTTAAAAACCGCATTCTGATTTGTTTTTATTTTCCAGCCCCGCGTTAACCCTTTTAAATGAGTTTCATTCCATTCTTCAATTATAAAATCAAACCAGATACAGTGATGCACCGCCGATTCATATAGAAGCTTATTGATAAATTGAACCAGCAGTTCTTCCCTGGACTTCGCGCTGCAATTAAACGGTCTTTCAATATCGCGGCGGAAAGAGGATAGTTCCGCCATAATGGAAAAAACGCACCTGGCCGCTTCAGAAAAGGCTTCCGGAAAACTCCCGCCGGCGCCTCTGATGCCTATATCAGCTGTATGTTCAAAGGTTTCGTACATTATTTTTTTCCCTTCTCAAAAATATAGAAGAATTCCTGTTTTTCCGGATCCTCAATAGTGATAATAGTCATATCTTTATCCGCATTCATTTCCGCTATAATCCCATTCTCACTCATAGCCATAGGCTCATCTATTGCCTTATAACGGTAAATTTCCCTGCCTTCAGGGGAATACATAAAGAGCGTATCTATCTTTTCATATTTTCCCCGGCCGATCATATTTGTCAGTGAAAAGCCGATAAAGCCGACTTCCGGCTGGCTTCCTTTAAATTGAGGAAGGTAAATTCCCGCTGAAATATTATAGAGAGAAGCCCTTTCATTCCGGACATAATAATTCAGGCTTAAATCGTCATTGAATATCAAACTATGCAGCGGGGTCTGCTGAAATTTCTTGTTCTCAAAATCATAGGCAAGAACGCCGTTCCGTGTTTCCAGATAAAGAAAATCATTCTTTACACGGCTTCCTATCCGGCCGCCATTAAGCCATTCCGGTTTTATTTTAAATAAAAGATTATCTTTATTAAAACTGATATCCGGACCGGCAGGCGGAACTGAAAAATCACAATACCAGAAATTTTTGCGGTCGTTCAAGATAAGCATATCATTTTTCCAGTTTATATTTCTTGCTTCTTTTGCGAAAGCTGTCATGGCGCCGTTATCCGTTTTATAAACGCAGGCAATGTATTTTCCTTTTACGCTGAATACAACGGCAAGATAATCGGCGTCGTCCGAGAATTTCATCTCAACAAAATCAAAAGCCTCATCATTAAAACTTCCCAGATAGACAGATTTGCCTGATGAGAAATTATAGAGCGTCATGTTATTAATATTCCCGGCATTCGTAAAGACGCCTTTTAAAAGGAATAAATCGCTCCTGGGCGACGGATAGAACTCCTGGAATTCCGCCGCATTCCGGGCGGATTCTATAGCTCTGTCTGTTATATTATATTTTACCATCAGGCCGTCTTTATGATAAAAGAGATAGTATTTTTTATCTTCTTTTACAATCTTACGCGAGAGGACATCTTTCGACTTGACGTTAGAAAAAAGATCCGGATAAAAGTCTAAATACTCGGTCCTGATCCTTCCGGTTTTATTATTGATGCTGACCCGGCTGTAATCACCCTGCTTTTTATCAATCTCAACTACACTTCCAGGGATAAGCGCAATCGCATTCTCTTTATTTACGGTATTATCCGGCTCAAGCACGGCATCCCAGGAATTGACAGTGGCGAGTTGTGAAAACATAACGTTAGCATAAAAAGCTGTCATAATAAAAAAGTAAAGACTAACTTTCCATTTTTTCATAACCGCATCCTTCTTTTAAACACAAAATTTTTAACCTGCCTTTTTCCTTCTGAGCAAAAAGAGCGCTTCCGCACTGCGGGCACGCCTGAGGTGTGTCCCCGATTTCCGCGGGCTTTAAAAAGCTCACAAAATCGCAGTTCGGATAGTTTGTACACCCGCAAAACGCCCGTTTTCTTTTGCCTTTTTTCAAAACGGCATAACCGGCCGCGCATTTCGGGCATTTTCCCAGCGGAAGGGGTTTGGCGTTCCGGCATTCAGGCCAGCCGGAGCATGCCAGAAAAAGCCCGTACTTGCCGAGCTTCTTGATCATCTTTCTGCCGCATTTCTCGCAGACAAAATCCGTCTCTTCATCGAAGCTTCCTTTGATGCTGTCTATATGTTCATAAGCCTTATTGAGTACCGGCTGAAAAGCGTCGTAAAAATCACCGACAACGCTTTTCCATTTCTTTTTCCCGTCTTCCACTTCATCCAGTTCCTCTTCCATTTCCGCCGTAAAATTGATGTTGATCAGCTCCGGAAAATTTTCCACCAGAAGTTTATTGACGGATTTCCCCAGAAAAGTCGGGACAAGGCTGCGTCCGTCCTTCTTTATATAATAGCGCTTGGTCAGCGTGAATATTGTCGGCGCGTATGTCGAAGGCCGGCCTATGCCGAGTTCTTCCATCGATTTGACAAGGGAAGCTTCCGAATAACGCGCGGGAGGCTTTGTGAATTTTTGTTCTTTATGAATTTCACTGATATCAAGCCTGTCGCCGGCGGCAAGCCCCTGCGGCAGTTCTTTTTCTTTAGCGGCCTTATATATGTCATAAACCTTCAGAAAACCGTCAAAAACCAGTTTTGTGCTGCTCGCCGTCAGGAGCTTATCGCCGTTCTGCACTTCCACGGTTATCTGCTCGGACTGTGATGGCGCCATCTGCGAAGCGGCGAAGCACTTCCAGATGAGGGAATATATCTTAAACTGCTCCGGCGTCAGATAGCTTTTTATTTCCTCCGGATGATAATGCACATGGACGGGACGTACGGCTTCGTGCGCGTCCTGAGAGCTTTTTTTGTTGGAAAAATGGTTCGGGGACTGCGGCAGATAATTAAGGCCGTAGCGCTCCTCAATATATTTTCTGGCCTCTCCGATCGCAACCGGAGAAACTCTGGTTGAATCCGTTCTCATATAGGTGATGAGGCCTGTCCTTGTTTTACCGATGTCGATGCCTTCATACAGCTGCTGGGCAATCATCATGGTCCTCATGGATGGAAAGCCGTAAAGATTGTTGGCGGCCTGCTGAAGCGTACTGGTGATAAACGGAGGATACGAAGAGCGGCTGAGGGCTTTTTGCTTAATGTCCTTTATGACCGATTCGTTTTCACGCAGTTCTTTTTCAATCCGGTTTGCCGATGCTTCATCCGGGACTTCGGCCTTCTTTCCGTTTATTTTTGCAAGTTCCGCGCTGAAAGTGTCTTTATCTTTTTTCAAATCCGCGGTGATATCCCAGTATTCCAGGGGAATAAAACTTTCTATCTCGCTTTCCCTTTCACAGATAAGCCTCAACGCAATGGATTGTACCCGTCCGGCCGAAAGTTTTGATTTTACTTTTTTCCAAAGGAGCGGGCTCAGCTGATAGCCGAAAATACGGTCGATCACCCTTCTTCCCTGCTGGGCGTTCACCAGTTTTTCGTCAATATCCTCTGTATGGCGGATCTGTTCCACTATTTCCTCGCTGGTAATTTCATTAAATTTGACGCGCTTGATCAGTATCTGCCTGTCTTTGACCTTCGGAAGCACATTTTTTTCGAAATCGTTTTTAATATGCCAGGCTATGGCTTCGCCTTCGCGGTCAGGATCGGAGGCAAGGATCACTTCGCTTGAGTTTTTGGCCGATTCCCTCAGTTCTTTGATTATTTTGTATTTATCGCGCATGATGATATAATCAGGGTCGAACGTTTCCAGGTTGACGCCCATTCTCGATTTCGGCAGGTCAATGACATGACCTACCGAAGCCTTGACTTCATAATCCTTTCCGAGGTATTTTTTTATTGTCGAAGCCTTGGAAGGGGATTCCACAATAACCAGCTTCTTTAATTTTTCTTTTTTTTCTTCTTTTTTCTTCCGAGCCGCAGCAGCACTCACAATTTTATCTCCCTATAGCCGTATTTACAGGCTATTATTTTAACAGAACAACAAGGAAACTCAAATAATTTAAACCTAATTTAGCGATTTTTTATCATAACTGCTTATTTTAGAGTAAAATATATATGCAATTTATAAATAAAGAATAAATCGCTTATTTCAGGTTAAAAGCAATATCATAAACGGGGCACTAAATGCCCCAGTTTTTTTATTTCTTCCTCATCAAAGTAATGTATTTCTTTTCCGGAAAGGCCGGCAAAATAAAACATTTTACAGTATTTTTCGAGAAGCTCAAGCAGGGAAAATGCCTCGAATAGGTTCCTTCCATAAGTAAAACTTCCATGCCTGTCGATAACCAGAACCTGAGTGCCTTTCGAATATTTCCCGGCGATGAGCGCTCCTTCTCCGGTAGAAGGCCTGGCATAAGGCGCGAAAACGGTATTTTTGAGAAATATCGCGGCTTCCGCCAGGCAGATTTTTTCAAACGGTTTCAATCCGGTCGCTGTACAGAGGAGCGTATAGAACGGATGGGCATGAATGACCGCCTCAACATCGGGATTCTGTCTGTAAATTTCAAGATGCGTTGAGGATTCGGTCGAAGGAGAATACTCTCCTTTCAATTTTTTCCCTTTTCCATCAATTTCAACAATATCATGCGGACCGAGAAATTTCTTTATGATGCGCGAAGGGGTCATCAAAAAGAAGTTGTCGGATATTTTGACGCTGATATTCCCCTCCAATGCCGTCACATATCCCCTGTCATAAAGAAGGCGGGCATAGCGGGCCGTCTCTTTCCTGATTCTTCCGTATTTCATCTCTATCCTTCCGTTCTCGTAATATGAACTAATATTAAACATGCATTGCTGAAAAATGTCAATAGAAACCGGAATAAGAATCCATGAAACAGAGTTTTTTTTACTTTTAGGGCAGGGCCCATCACCCGGAAATAAGTATTTCCGTTATGATTAAATAATAGAATTATGGGCAGTTCCAAAAACTAAAAATTTATCAGATATTTCCACAATAAGTTTTGGAACTGCCCCGGTTAAAGAATTCCTTCTAAATGCAAATGGCGCTACCGTATAGAGTTCGCTGGTCGGCTTTCTTTTCAGACAGCGAACTCGAGCGGTAGCATGAACTCATACAATAGTGGCAGTTCTAAATATTTGAGTTTTTAGAACTGCCCTTATATCATGCAATTAAAAATAGTCTTATTCCGTCTCATAAAACATAATATCACATAAGGAGGAATATTATGAAAAAAGTAATTATCATCATTACGGCCGTCATTGTAGTGATTCTGGGGACAATGGGATTTTTTGTAGTCCGGATGAAGCAAATGGTCAAAGTCATTAACACCGAATATTCCAGGATAACTAATATTGATTTGAAAGGCGTGTCAAATGGGGTATATACCGGAAGCTTCGGCGATTTTGCCGTATCGGTCAATCTTGAGACTACGGTGAAAGACCACAAGATTACAGATATCAAGATAATCAAGCAGTCATCCGGCAAAGGATATGAAGCGCGCGACATTGTAAAACGCATACTTAATGCGCAGACAACTCATGTCGACGCCGTCACCGGCGCCACAATGAGCAGCAAGTGCATCATGATCGCCGTTAATAAGGCCCTTCAGAGTAAGCCGGAATAGCTTTTTAAAAAAACAGAAAAGCGGTATAGAGCATATTTATACATATTTGTGAGTTTAAAGGGTGGTTTCCCTGAAACGCTTTATTGTAACCCAATTTTTTTGCTGAAATGTTTCAGGTTATTCATTTTTTTATCTCTGCATATGCCGGCTGAGAAAAACCGGTAAAAGCATACATTAATAATTTCTCTGCGCTGATCTTCAGTCCTATACCTACCCAGGAACAGAAAATAACACTATTTCCGAAAACAATGGCTTAAAGCTTTCTGATGTTCTATAGGGTAATAAAAATGATTTCTAAAAGCCGCATAATAAGTCAGGCGGCTGATCGCCTGAAAAGAAAATTATTTAGGGTTTACTGAAAAATTCGTAATTTATTGTTAGGAAATAAATTGGGCCAAATAATTAGATTGAAAAGTGCAAGAGTTTCAAGTAAAAACACTGAAAAACCTTGCATTTTTGTATTCGTTTTTCACACAGAGCCCACAGACAGACTGTGTGAAAAAAGAGAATACATTTATAAGATCAGGCATCTAAAGGTTCCTGCTTACTTTAAAGAAGAGCCTGAATAAAAAATTACTGATAATCATTGAAATTCAGACTATATTGCGGCTAATAACTTATCAAAACCAGCAATATTCAGAACTCTTTTAAAATTATAGATAAATGCCGTGAAATTAAACTCGCTTTTTACTTTATCAATCCCCTTCAGCAAGAAATTATTATAACCAAAATTTCCTTTTATTGTTCCAAATGGATGTTCTGCCAACTCTTTTCTGATTGCAACAATCTTTTGCCCCAATTCACTTCGGACCTTCTCATCGAATTTATCCATATCTTCCTTTCGCACCGATAACTTTACCGTCCTGCCTTCTTTGCTTTTTGTGCATAAATGCTTCTTCTCACAATTCTCGTTCCTGCACTTGAATTCCGCTACAGTAATCCCCGTGTTTTTATCCTGATATACACTTTGATTATTTAATCGTAATCCTTGCGGACAAATCAACTGGTTCTTCTCTTTATCAATCTTGAAATCTTCTGCCAGATATCCTTTTGCCGGGATACTTTCTTTCTGCTGCTCTTTGTACCTGGACTTTTTTTCTTTTTCATCGCGCGGGCTTGGAATATAGATTTCATGACCCCCGTCTGTAAGCGGTAATATCTCACTTTCGCAATAATATCCGGCATCCAGGACATGTATGGTTTTTAATCCCGGTTCGGCTTCAAGTTCTTTCTTTATTTCTTCAACTTTATTAACCATATTTCCCGCTTGATGAACATCATTACTTTCATTGGTTACATCCACCGCGACAATCAATTTATTCTTTTCGTCCACTGCTATCTGCGCGTTGTACAAAACATCCGTTTTCCCTTTATCTTTCCCAATTCTGCCGTCGGGATCATTCCCGTAAACGATTTCAAGTTCCGGATCGGCCTCAAACATTTTTTTTATCGCTTCTACTTTTTCTTTTCTTGTCTTGAGGCTGTCCAGCTTTTTTTCAATGTTGCTGGATAAAAACTCAAACTCGTTTTCTTCCGATTTATCATTTTTATCCAATTCCAAAAGATATTTGTCTATTTTTTCATTAATCTTTTTCTCAACTCCTTCAATGCTTTCCCGCCTATAAATATTACCCAGACTGTTTTGCCCACTTATTTTCGTTCCATCTGTCGCTGTTAATTTAAATGTCAGCAGTTCTAATTTGCGGCATACTTTCAAAAACTCTTTGAAAATGTTTTTTATGCCCTTAATATTATCCCTTCTGAAATCCGCTATGGTCTTAAAATCAGGCGCTAAGCGGCAGGTCAGCCATATCAGTTCCGTATTCCTTTTACATTCGTTTTCTAATTTCCTCGTGGTCCTGACTTTGTTCAAATATCCGTAAATATATATTTTCAACAATACATCCGCTGTGTAGGATGGACGCCCTTTTTTCGCCTCTTTAATTTTGAATCCCAACCTCCTGATGTTTAGTCTGCTCACATATGCGTCTATAATTCTTACAGGGTTCTTCTCTTCTATCAAACCATCAATAGTTTCCGCGTAAAGTACTATCTGGTCTCTTGGCTCTCCTGTTATATGGTTCATCTTACACACCTCAAATTTGATTACATATTATACCTTATTAAAATAAATTTGAGGATTTTTCTCCGCCTTTATTGTCTTACACCGCCTTTTTCACACAGTCTGTCTGTGAGCTCAGTGTGAAACTTTATTTTTTTTGAGTTTTTCAGCAAGCCCTATTTACAGATAATCATCATTCCTACCGATTCTTAATTAGTGAAATAATATAGAGCGGTTCAAAAAGAAAAAGGATTTATTTATGCCCGCTGGAAATGTGTTAATCGGCAGACAGCCGATCCTGGACGTTAATCAGAACATCATAGCGTTCGAGCTTTTGTTCCGGAGCGAAAATGAAAGCGCGGGCGAGGCTTTTGACAATCTGTCCGCCACTGCCAGCGTGCTCGTAAATGTATTGAACAATTTAGGCATCAATAAACTTCTGGGGGATAAGCTCGGCTTTATTAATGTCAATGAGGAAATCATCAAAAAAAATATCCTGAAGCCCCTGCAGAGAGAGCGTTTTGTTCTGGAGATCCTCGAATCGACAAAAATCGATCAGGAGTTTTTAAACTCTGCGGGAATCATGAAACAGGAAGGCTATACATTCGCTCTTGATGACTTTGTTTTCGATGCCCGGACAATAAAACGTTTTGAAGCCCTTTTTAATATACTTTCCTATGTTAAAGTCGATGTCAAGCTCAATACGCATGAAATGATCACTTCAAAGCTGAATATTTTCAAACCCTATCCCGTGGATTATCTGGCGGAAAAAATTGAGAATATGGAAGAGTTCGACTTCTATAAAAAATCCGGTTTTAAATATTTTCAGGGTTATTTCTTCTCCAAACCGGCAATAATCAAAGGGCGCGGCATTGACCCGCGTAAACTGGCCATCATGGAAATCATCAATTTGATCTTTGAGGACTCCGATATAGAAAAACTGGAAAGCACATTTAAGAAATACCCCGAAATGACCATTAACCTGCTGGAGTTCATTAATTCAGCCTCAATAGGGAGCAGGAACCGGATTGAATCCGTCAGGCAGGCCCTGGCGCTCCTCGGACACAGACAGCTCATGAACTGGATGATACTGATGGAATACGCATTCAAGAAAGAAAGTTTGGAAGGCAATCCTCTTCTTTTCTCGGCGATCGAGAGGGCAAAAACCATGGAAATCCTTCTCAGAACCATAAAAAAAGATATCGGCCGTACGCTTCTGGAAGAAGCCTATCTGACGGGGCTGCTTTCGCTCATGGACGCCCTTTTCCAGGCGCCTATGGAAGAGATCCTGCCCAGGCTGAATTTAAGCCCTGATATTACCGATGCCCTGCTGGGGCATAATAATCTCCTGGGGAAACTACTGCTTATCGTGAAGAATAACGAGGAGGATAATTTCAAAGTCATTACCTCTTTGTTAAAAGAGATTGAAATGTCCATGGAAGATTATACCCGGGCATCCCTTCAGGCATACTGCTCGACACATGAAAGCGAAGCTCTCTACAGCCGGAACTCTGACTTATAAAAGAACTCAGGATTAACAGCCTTCATCCCTCAAATTCACATTTATCAGGATCTCGCCGGCTGGGCGGATAAAGAAAATCTTTTAATACCGGAAAATTTAATACTTCCCGGCGAGAGTTCCATTTTTTGCATATTTTTTCTGTTTTGAATAAAATATCCGGACAGCTGTCTATTAAATGAACGGTATATTCATTCTGCTTAATAACCGTTCAATGGGAAGTTTTATCATGAAAAATAATTTTTTTGAGAAAATAAAAAAATCCAATTTCCTGCAAGGGATCGAAAAATTTTTATTAGGAAAGGGAATGGCATATGGATTTATTGCAGCTATCATAATAACCATTATCAGCAGCGTGAGCTCAATATTATATACTCAGAATCTTTATAACGGCCTGAAGGTAAATGAAAATGACCAGATGGGGGCGAATTATATCCTGGACGCCAGAATTGACCTTTTAAAGATTGAACAGAACCATAAGAATTTATTGATCTGCGATGATACAAAAGCTTCTGCGGCTTACCTGGCGCAGATTAACAGTTTAAAGTCCGGAATTCTCCTTGATTTGAACAAAGCGGACCCGACTTTCCTCCACAAAAAGGGCAGGGAATTTCTGGAAGACGCGAAAAAGCTTTCGGATAATTATATGAAAGACCTGGACCATTTGATCTCCCTGGTTAAAATGAACAGCATAGCATCGGCGCGCCGTTTTTCCCTGACATATGTTTCTTCAAACTATACGCAGTTGGACAGCGTCCTCAATAGAATGGACAATTTCAAACAGGACAGAAATCTCCAGTTCTATAAAACCGTAATTGTCATCTACCAGATCAATTTATCGATCATGATCATGATCTTAATCACGACATTGACGGCACGGGTCCTGCTTTTTGTCAACCGTAGAAAAAAAACGGCGGTTTAGTAAATCGTCATCTTCATTTTTCAGTACAATCTGTCGATTATGTTTATCATCTTCATCGCCATACAGGCAATGAGAATCGAGCTGTTCCAAATACAATAATTTTATTAGACATTTCAGGGAGGCAATGATTGAAAATTACCGTCAACCACCTCGGCTTCAGGCCGCGGGATAAAAATAAAACAGCTGTTATCAAAGGAAACCATGAATACAAGGAATTCCAGATCGTCAATCTGACAGAAATGGGTTATAACGAGGTCGGCCCGAATACCCGGCCCAACAGCATTATTTTCAGGGGTAAATTAGAGAAAAAACATTACGAATGGGGCGATTACTCTATAGCCGATTTTTCCGGCTTTAATATTCCAGGAATTTACCTTGTTACTCTTAATAATGAATACAACTCTGTCCCCTTTCATATCAGGGAAGATCTTTACAGCCGGACTTTGCGGAAAGCCTTCGATTACATTCACATTCAGCGGTGCGGAGAGGCTGTGCCCGGCTATCATGGGCCATGCCATCTTGACGACGCCCGCCGCAGGGACACGGGAGAGCATATTGACACAACCGGCGGCTGGCACGACGCCGGCGACCTCCGGAAATGGGTCGCCCATACGCTCCTGCTCGGCATCGGCATAATTCAGATCAAACGGCTGGCTGATCCCGGATGGGACATTTTCGATAAAAAGGAAGGCGACCTTCTGAACGAGCTCCGGTGGGGCAACCGGTTTTTCCTGAAAGTGCAGGAACCGTCCGGCCTGGTCTGGCATGATGTCGCCGGCGGCGTCAACGGCGACAACAGCGACAATCACTGGACAGATAACATCATAGGAACGGATGACGACCGTTATATCAATCCGGAATATCTGCCGTTTATCCAGTGGGAATTTATATACTTTGAAGCCATGATGGCTTCGGTTTTCAAAAACGCCGATCCCGCTTACGGCAGCCGCTGCCTTAAAGCCGCTTTAAAGACTTTTGAGTTTATGAAGGATAAAGAAAATCCGAAAATAGAAGATATTACCTGGTCAATCCTGGCTTTTAAAGAACTCCAGTCTTTTAAAACCGGTGATTCTATATCCACACGGTTTAAAAAAGAAATTAACAGTCTCCTTTCACTTCAGGAAACTGATTATAGATATAATCAGAAAAAAGTGCGCGGCTACTGGTACCGAGATAAGTCTAAAAAGGATTTCTTCCTTTCCACAAGGGATTCCGGCCTTCCATTGATCGCGCTTTCGGAAGCGGCGCAGGCCCTTGAAAAAGACCCGGAGCTTCAAAAGAAATGCGTTGAAGCGGTAAAGACGCATTGCCGCGATTATGTTCTGCCTATGTCTTTGACCAATCCTTTCGGTATCATTCCATACGGCCTGTTTTCAGGCGAACCGACGCCGGAGAAGTACAGCCGTCTTGAAGGCGATTTGACCTACCGCATATTCGGCCAGGTTAAAGTGCCTGTGCACGCCGGCCTGACTTCGCATCTTCTTTCTTATGCCGCGGGGCTGGCAATGGCCGGGAATCTGCTAAAAGATACTGAATTGACGGAACTCGGCCGGAAGCAGGCAGAATGGGTGATGGGCGGCAACCCGAAAAACTCCTGCCTGATGACGGGCGAAGGCGTCAATAATCCCTACCCCCATTCCCGGTTCATGGGATTGATAAACGGCGGCATCATGAACGGCATCGCCGGCGATGAGAACGACGAACCGTTCCTCGACCTCGATTATACGATGGACTGGAGGACAACGGAATACTGGAGCCCGCACACATGCTTTTACATCTGGTTCGCCAGCCTGATGAATAAAACGGAAAACAAAAAAAATAGTTGAGAAAATAATGAATAGTAAACATTTAATACAAGAAGCCGTCATTGCGAGCACCTGACTTTATACTCTGCCAATAATTTTAAAGCGAAGCAATCTGTCTGCAAATAAAGATTGTTTATTAAATTGATAGATTGCTCCGCGCGATAGTCAACGGCAAAGGAAAAAACTGGGCGCTCGCAATGACGGACTTTGTGTTGAAATTCTTAGTTTTTCAGTAAGCTCTGTTTATTCTCACTTTTTCTTAATCCGCACTTGCCATTTAGAATTTTGCTTTTAACTTCGACATCACAGCCATGATATCCAAGGATAAGATTTGGAATATTGCTATTCCTCATTTTGATTTGAAATATTTCTTTAAATTGCCTTTTGAATCAACAATACCGGCGCCAAATAAGAATTTCTGAGAAGATTTTTTTGAGCCGGATACTTTTTTTGAAAATTCTATCATTTCTTGCATAACTTTCTTGGCTTCTTTTTCGCTCATAATAAACCTCCTCAAAAACAATTTTATTATCCTAAATACTATATACTTAATAATAAAAAGACCAATATTTAGTCAAATATTTAAAAAACAACCCAACAAATGTAATTTTCTCGTTATTTTACCGAATATATAATATATAATCGGAAATTTTATATGAAAAATCATATTTTTAAAAGCTTTCATTTTGAAATGGATTAATTATGAAAAATATTTCAATCGCTTTAATTATTATTTTATTCTTTATAAATTTATATTCTATTGATGTCCCCATCTATCCCAAGGACTGGGCGATATTAAACAACAGCGAAAAGGTTTACGCGGCGTTTGATGATTTCTGGGTGCCGAAATACCATGACGTGCAGATCGCCTTATACGCCGTTTACAGGCATATTCAGAACCTCCGGTCGGACCAGCATCTGCCCGGGGCCGGACGGGCCGAAATTGTCCGCATTCTTGATAACTGGAAGCTCTTCAAAGTGCAGTTCGCCGGCATCATAAAAGACGGAAAGAAAATAATCTTCTGCAATTTTTTCGACCGGAGGATGAACGCAAAGGACTGGCAGAAGGAACAGGTCATCGCCGACGATACTTCCTATTTTTACTGGAACATCGAGTATGATCCGGCGGCAAAGACCTTCGCTCATTTTAAAAGCGGCACTTATGAGGAATAAAGCGGGGTATTATGAAATATAAATTAAACAGCGCTCCAATAAGCCCGTACCTTTTCGGCCAGAACGCCTGGATGCCCAATTTTATCGATAACGGTGAAATCGATAAATTGTGGGAAAAACTCAGGGCGGCCCGGATCCGGCTGGTCAGGATAGGCGGGATCTGTTTTGATGAAAACATTTCTTATGAGCAGTTGATCTATCTGATCGACAGGATCAAAGACATCGGCGCTGAGCCGCTCGTTCAAATCCCCCTTAAATCGACCCCTCTGGATGCCACTAATATTATTGAGCATATTAATGGAAAGATGGATAAAAAAGTGCGGTTCTGGAGCATCGGCAACGAACCCGACTGGCACTGGAAAATCGAGGACCCGGACAAAGTCTCTTCTTATTTTAAACCTATCGCGTCCCGTCTTAAAGAGTATGATCCGTCCATTCTCATTTTCGGGCCGGACTGCGGAAGGCTGAACATGGGGCTGATGTCCCCGCTGATCGGTGGCGGGGCCGATATTACCGGCCTTGATGAAAACGGAAATTTTTACATAGATGTTGTCAATTATCATACATATAATAAGTCCGATGCCGGAGCGGTTGAGTCGGACATTAATATATTACTGGATTTGATCAGCCGCGCCAATAAAAAAAGGCCGGCGGAAAGTCTGCTCCGCTGGGCCATAACAGAATTTAATATCACGACGGACAATAACAAGGAAGCCGGCAGGAACAAAGTCTGGAGCTTCTACACAGGGCAGTATTTTGCCGAAGTCTACGACATCGCCATGAAACATAAAGCGTTCACCATCGCCCCATGGAGCATCCATGAATCGAAAGGCGCGCGCACCGGTCCGGACCTGGGAATGTTCGACAGCGGACCGGCCTACTATCCCCGGCCGGTTTATTACCATACGCAGCTGCTTTCACTCTGCTCTAAAGCTAATTACCTTCCCGGATATACCAATAAAGAACAGGTCAAACTATCCGCGTCGGCCGACAGCACAGGCTTTTCGGTCATGCTCATGAATGAGGACGAAAAGTCGTCTTACAATTTCACGCTCTCTTTCGACGATCAGAAGATGCTTAAACCAAACCCGCTCGAAGTGCATCTCAATGCCGGCCTGGCCAATGAGTATACCGGGACAATTGAAGCGGAAGAGACGCAGGTCCTCGTTTTCGCCTCATCCGGCAGGCTGACAAAAAAGATCATCTATAATAAAAATCATGCGATGAACCATATCGTCCCGACAGTGAGGGATTATTAATTAATCATTTTTTACAGGAAGTCGGGAAGACACGAAGTTTTTAATAATGCATGAATATATTGAAAAGCATCATAAATGTTAATTATAAAGGCGCGGATATTAATCCGCGTCTTTTATCATTATCATGACTTATTTAACCCCGGCCCATAAATTCTTATTATACTCGATCTTCACCCTGGCGAGGATTTCTTTGATGTTTTTCGGATCGGGGTTTTTTATGACCATAATCTTCGCGTACCTGTCAAAAGCCCGGAGGCTGGTCAAGGCCAGTCTATACTCTTCATTAATATCCTCCCCGGTAATGATGAGCGACGCGTTTGTGTCATGATAGACATTTAAAAGTCTGGATGGATCGTTGACAGTATAAACATCTTTCTCCGGATTAAAATCACCGGAAATTTCAGCCTCTACGGCATGTTCAGAAACCAGCATAGATACAAGAGTTGTAAAATTCATGAACTTCCGCGGATAGTCGGGATCTTTCGGATTCAAAATAAAAAAGATAATAATACCGCATTCGCTATAGGCATACTGTATGACAGTATTTCTATTCAATTCGGATTTGAGCTGGTTCCACCTGATATGATCTATTTTTTCGCCGTAGTGGATGATGCTGCTGTGGCCGGCGTCCGTTTTTCGATACATTTCGCTGAGGGATATGATATGCCGCTTTTTCTGCGAATTGGCGTTGGCATAGCCGATTTCCTCCATGATCCTGTCCAGCTCAACGATATTCTTAACCCCTGAAGGCTTTTTATAAGCCGCCGGAAAACATTCGCGCAGTTTTTCTATTAAAGGCGCGGTATAAAAAACATTAATTTCGCCGATGGACGCGTTTTTAAGGCCCTCGTAATTGTCCTGTCTGAAAAGCATTTCCGGTTTAAGTTTAATGTTATCTGTTTTAGTCTGGATATTGATTTCTTCCAGATAATTGATCGGAAAATTATGATAATCCCTGTCCTGAGATAAAATATTCGCTTCTTCAGTTTTAATAATCATATTATATCCTTACCGTTTTCAGCTTATAAAAAATAATATAGTTTGACCAGAGCGTCAATATTTTTTTTTAAAATTGATACTTAATACGCCTCTATCAGGATAATTAATTGATTGAAAATACGGCAGGCGATTGCTCCGGATAATGAAAGGCATGAAGAAAGCCTAAATTTGCGTCTTTTTTATAATTAAAATAATATATAAGGCAGTTCTAAAAACTCTCATTTTTAGAACTGCCCTATAAAGAAATAAGTTTAATTTATTCATTGATCAAACATCTCATATTTCAAAATGGGAGTTCTTGCAATGATAGAAAACCCTGAAAAAAGTACGCAGAATAAAAACCGGAAGATCGCCGTAACGAAAAACGGCCCCTATATCGTCTCCGGCGGCCTTCCTCTTGATAAAGAAATCATTGCGGCCGGCAGTGACGGAATACCCCTCAAATGGGAAAAAGGCGGGGCCTTTCCCTTAAAAGAGACATACTCACTCTGCCGGTGCGGCGCCTCAAAGAATATGCCCTACTGCGACGGGGCCCATAAAAACCCAGGCTTTGACGGAACAGAGACGGCAGGCAATGTAAAATACATGGATCAGATCGATACATACGAAGGCCCCGGCCTCGTCCTGACCGACGCCGAAAAGCTCTGCGCCGTCGCGCTATTCTGCCACAGGGACGGCGACGCCTGGGATCTTACGGGGCGCTCCGCCGATGAAAAAGCGAAAGAGACCGCCGTACAGGAAAGTTGCGACTGCCCGTCGGGGAGGCTCGTAGCCTGGGATAAAAAGACCGGCAGGCCGATCGAACCGCCGTTCGAGCCGTCCATCAGCGTCACGGAAGACCCGGTGCACCAAGTCAGCGGGCCGCTCTGGGTTAAGGGCGGTGTTTTGATCGAGTCGTCGGATAAATCGCCTT
Organism: uncultured Spirochaetota bacterium; assembly: GCA_963835575.1. Taxonomy (GTDB): domain Bacteria; phylum Spirochaetota; class Brevinematia; order Brevinematales; family JAOACQ01; genus CAVYGN01. Next base: position 1,998,033 of record CAWIGG010000002.1, read on the forward strand.
ATGAAATAAGGAACCGGGTGACGCTCTGCAGGTGCGGGCATTCGAAAAACAAACCGTTCTGCGACGGCTGTCATATAACTTCCCGCTTTTCGGACGGAGATGAATCCATAAAGAAATAAAACAAGCTCCGGTTGTTTAGAGATAATAATTTGACAGCAAGCCGGTTTAAAAGCTAAAATTTTAAGTAATAAGTTTCTGGAGACGGAATATGATCGATAACATTAAAGAAATTCTGTTGACAGAAGATATGATCTTACACAGGGTCAAAGAGCTCGGCCTTGCCGTAACAGCCGATTACCGGGGCAAAAACCCCATCCTGATCGGCGTCCTCAAAGGGGCCGTCCTTTTTATCGCCGACCTGATGAGAGCCGTCGAAATTCCCGTCCAGTATGATTTTATGGCTGTCTGCAGCTATGGTAATTCCACAAAATCAAGCGGTACGGTCAAAATACTAAAAGACCTCGACAGCGATATTGAGGCAAAAGACATCATCATAGTTGAAGACATCATCGATACGGGTTTAACCCTACAGTACCTTCTCAATATATTAAAATCCCGCCGCCCGAAGTCCATAAAAATCTGCGCTCTTCTGGACAAATCCAGCAAAAGGATCGTCAATATCCAGCCGGATTACAGCGGTTTTGTGATACCCGATGTGTTTGTCGTCGGATACGGCCTGGATTACGCTGAAAAATACCGCAACCTTCCTTATATTGGTGTATTAAAAGAAGAATATTATAAAGGAGGATGAAAAATGTTCGAGAAAATATTCAAGCTGAAGGAAAACAACACTACATTTCCCCGCGAGATCATAGCAGGGATCGTTACTTTTATGACCATGGCTTATATTATTTTCGCAAACCCATCGATTTTATCCGGAGCAATGGGTAAAGAATATTTTCAGGCCCTCGTTTTTGCCACATGCCTCGGCGCCGGCCTTACAACGATCTGCATGGGGATATTCACAAACTATCCCCTGGCCCTGGCTTCCGGAATGGGATTGAACGCAGTTGTGGCTTTCGGACTTATTATAGGAATGAAACTCCCCTGGCAGGCGGCCATGGGCGTTATTGTCATCGAAGGCCTGCTGGTTACCATCCTTGTCCTGACAAAGGTCCGGGAGTGGATTATGGACGCCATTCCGCTTGATTTGAAACGAGCCATCGGGGTCGGTATCGGCCTCTTTATCGCGCTCATAGGGCTTGTCGAATCGAAGCTCATTATCGCCAGCCCGGCCACGCTCATCACATTCGGAAAAATAGGCCCCGAAACCCTTGTCACGTTATTCGGACTGGCATTGACGGCACTGCTTATAGCACGGAAGATCAAGGGCGCTATCCTCATCGGCATCATTTCATCCACAATCGTCGCACTGATCGCCGGTATGATCAAGGGCCCGACAGAATGGGTATCCGGGATCAAGCCGGAGTATTTTCAGACATTTTTCGCGGTAGACATACTCGGCGCTCTCAAACTGGGCCTTGTCACAACGATTTTCGCCATTATGATCAGCGACTTTTTTGACACTATGGGAACGGTTGTAGCTGTCGGAGAGGAAGCGGGATTTGTAACAAAAGACGGAAAAGTCCCCAGGCTGAGAAATGTACTTTTGGTCGATTCACTGGCGGCTGTGACCGGCGGTCTTTTCGGCTGCAGTTCGATCACCACTTATATCGAAAGCGCTTCCGGCGTCGGAGAAGGCGGCAGGACGGGGCTTACTTCAATCGTTACGGGACTGCTCTTCCTTCTGGCCATTTTCTTTACGCCTCTCATCCAGATCGTCCCGGCTTATGCGACAGCGCCGGCCCTTATCATCGTGGGCTTCCTGATGATGACCGTTGTCCGGTTTATCAACTGGGAGGATTACACGACAGCCATACCCGCATTCCTGACAATCATTTTGATCCCCTTTACATACAGTATTACGAAAGGTATCGAGTATGGTTTTATCTCCTACGTTCTTATCAAGCTTTTCACCGGAAAATACAAGGAAGTGCACCCGCTGATGTACATTGTCGCGGTTGCATTCATTCTCGACTTCTTACTGGCAAGCAGATAAATATATTTTCACACTCCGCCCGGCCGGGCGGAGTGTGAATTATTTAATCAAATTTATTTATTTCCTTATGATTTTTTATCATTAATTAAAATTTGACTGATTTATCAATAATAGTTATAATATATAACTATTATAATATGGAACAAAAATGACTGAAATAGACATCGATCTTCTGGTTGAAAATCTAACCACAATTCTTCCGGTTCTGATAAAAAAACTTCACAAGCTGCAATATGAATTTACCTTTGATAAAGGAATCTCTTTTGTACAGATCAGGATTCTCTTTGCATTGAAAAAAGAGGGGAAGATCAATATGTCCTCGCTGGGCAGAAAGCTTGAGATGCAGAAGCCTAATGTAACGGTCTTTGTGGATAAGCTCATTGCGGAGGGATTGGCGGAGCGTGTTCCCCAGGAAAATGACAGAAGAGTGATATTGATCGGCCTGACGGAAACAGGATCCAGATTTATTCAGAAACTGACCGGGAATGTAAAGGCCCTGTTGAAGAGCAAAATACAAAATTGGGATGAAAAAGACCTGAAAATTCTGAATAATACTATGATGCAGGCTCATTACCTGATTGACAAACTGGAAGGCCGGAGCGGGATGAATCCCTGATTTTTTCGATGAACAATAATAACACATAATATTTGACGTCCTGAACAGCAATACGTATTTTTAATCTAAATATAGAAGAGGAATAATTATGCCGAACACAAAAGAAACACACATTACAAATACTCCCGTTAAGGAAAAAGGCCCATGGTGGCAGACTAAAAGGGCAAAAATAGCCGGCGCGGCCGTGCTCTGCGCAGCCTTTATCATCTTCATGATCTGGTTTTTTGCTTTCCGGCCTTATATAGCAACTGACGACGCGAGGATCAACGCGGATATAATCAACATAGCGAATACCGGCGCTAGCGGCCAGATGTTAACGGTGAATGTCAAAGAGGGGGATATTGTGACCAACGGCATGGTCCTTGCCGAATTGGACCACCGCATCGCAGAAGCCCAGCTTCAGCAGGCTAAAGCGAAGTTTGAGTACGCCAGCGTCTCATTTAAAAGGGCTTTAGCTCTGTCAAGCGGATACGGTTCGAGCCGGCAACAGCTGGATATGGCCCGTTCCGATGCCGATGTCGCGGAAGCCAATATGAAGCTCGCGGAAATTGCCCTGGAGCACACCTATCTTAAAAGCCCTGTGAACGGGATCGTCATCCAGAAGGCCGCCCTGCCCGGCAATATTCTGGAAGCGAACCAGGTTGCCTTAATCATCGCTGACATTGATCATGCATGGGTATCGGCCAATATCAGCGAACAGTCCATAGCATTGGTCAAGCCCGGCCAGCTGGTCGAAATAACAATCGACGAGGGCGGGAAGCTCATAGGCAGGATCGCCGAAGTCAGGAAAGCGGCAGCCTCGGTTTTTTCGCTTATCCCCTCGGACAACGCATCCGGCAACTTCATCAAGGTCACCCAGAGAATCCCTGTAAAAATCTTGCTGGAAGAACATCCGGGCAGAATCCTCAGGGTCGGCGAATCTGTTGAGATCAAGATCAAAATACAATGAGGCTTAACCATGGATAAAGAAAGTCAGAAAAGATCAAACCCGAATTATAAATGGAATGTCCTGATGGTCGTGATGATCGGGGCGTTTATGTCTGTCCTTGATTCAAGCATTGTCAATGTCTCTTTGCCTGCGATCATGTCGGACTTCGGTTCCAACATAACCGATATCGAATGGATCATGACGGGCTATATGCTTTCTTTCGCGGCGCTGATGCCGCTGACGGCATGGTTCCGCGACAGGATCGGCTATAAATACCTCTACCTGTCAAGCCTTGCCGTATTCACAATCGGTTCTCTCCTCTGCGGAATGGCCTGGAACCTGCCGTCGCTCATTACAGCCAGGGTTATCCAGGCCCTGGGCGGGGGAGCCATCGGCCCGACTTCGATGGCGATGATCACAGAGGTTTTTCCCCGCGAGGAACGCGGCCAGGCGCTCGGCTTCTGGGGCCTGGGGATCATAATGGGCCCGGCGATCGGTCCGACGCTCGGCGGCTACCTGACAAACACTCTCGGATGGCGCTCGATATTCCTGGTCAATCTTCCGGTCGGAATTGCCGGACTCCTGATCGGCTGGAGGGTCCTGACGAAAGATGTTCCTCATCGCTCCACTCACAAACCGTTTGATCTCTGGGGATTTATATTTTTGACGGCTTTACTGGTCTCTCTCCTTCTCGGGATTTCCAAGGGTGAAGACCAGGGCTGGACTTCGCCGTTCATTCTGGGCTGCTGGTCTGTCTCAATCCTCGGTTTTATAGGCTTTCTGCTTGTGGAAACCCATGTCCGGGACCGGATCATCGACCTGAGTTTATTCAAGATACCTGTTTTCACCTCAACCATGATCGTGGCGGCAGCCCGGTCGATAGCGCTATTCGGCGGCACATTCCTTCTCCCTGTTTTTATCCAGCGCGTTATGGGCTATAATGAAATTACAAGCGGTTTGATTTTACTGCCCAGTTCGCTCGTCATGATGGCATTGATCCCCATTGCCGGCCGGCTGAGCGATAAAACGGCCCCCAGGATCCCGGTCTTAATCGGCCTGGTTTTCCTGGTCTTTTCCATGTTCATGTACCGCAATATTGACGTTACGACCAGCATTTTTAATCTGATACTTCCGACGCTTGTCCGGAGCCTGGGCTTTATCCTTCTAATGGCGCCTGTCATGACGGCAATGATGAATTCCGTCCCTCAGAGGAAAGCCGGTATGGCGTCTTCCATGATGAACATCATCCAGCAGGTGGGAGGCTCGATCGGAATAGCCATTTTCGCGACGCTTCAGGCCAACCGTTCCAATTATCATCTCAGCATTGTCGCGCAGACTGTAAAAAACGCCAGCCCGGCCTTTACAGACGCGGCCGGGAATATCATGCATTTTGCCCACAGCCATGGGCTGACTTACGCCAATTCAATGGCGGTCTCCTTCGGGATGCTGGTCCGGAAGCTCTCGCAGGCGGCTGTCGTTATGTCCTTCCAGGACGCGTTTATTTTCGGAGGAATTTTAATGATACTCTCCATCCCGATTGCCTTCCTCCTGCCGTCTAAGCTCATTCCTCATTTGCCGCCGGCGGGCGTGAAGGATGAAAAGATGAAGGAAATCGTGGTGCTTGAAGGGTAAAGCAAAACCAAAAATAGAGTTTTTGGTTTTGCCCATTCATATGTCTTTAATTTTACAAAAGCCCGGAACCGCGCGGGGGTGATCTGCATACTCAGCGGTTCCAAGAATCCGCACAATTTTTTAAAAAGAGGTGAATTTATGAATAGATGGATTATAAGCCTGATCATAATCGGCTTATCCGGTTTAAGCTACGGGGAAATTAGGACCCTGACGGTCAGTAATACCGTCGAGCTTGCACTGCAGAATAACCTTCAGCTTCAACAGGCTGAAAAAGATATGAAGATTGCCGAAGCGCAGTATAACGGAAGTAAATCCGATTTCTGGATGCCGGGCATCAATCTTTCGGGAAATTATACCTATATCGACCCGAATACGGTTTCCAACAGCGTGATTTCACTCCCTGTACCGCTTGCCGTGTATGTCAAACCCGGCGTTACGGTGCCGTATTACATTTCCGCGCAGACAGTTTACGGCGATAATTATTCCTCGTCTTTATCCATTACAAAACCCTTGTTCGCAGGGTTCAGGCTCTGGAACTCAATGGAAATGAAGAGGCTTAATCTTGAAATGACAAAAGCGAAATATGATGATGCCCGAAAACAGGTTGCGGCATACATTACCACATCTTTTTATAATTTATTCCTTCTGAAAGAGAAAATCAATCTGACGGCAGACCTGAACAGAAATTTGAAAAACAGGCTTGATTACACGACGGATAATTTTAAGGCCGGCGCCGTATCAAAGTTCGATATGATCCGCGCCGAAGTCGCCTATAAGCATTATCAGCCGGTCCTGGAAAAGCTGACTAATGTTTACATCGCCGCAAAAATGGATTTCTGCAATTCCATCGGACAGAAAGATTATGAAAACATCGAATTTATCGGCAGCCTTATGGACTCAACAAATATGCTGATAGATGTCACTGTAGATGAGGCCATTCCCTTGACCCTTTCAAACGACATCAGCATGATAAGCCTTGACTTTACTATTAAGACATTGAAATTAGCCAAAGATATTGCCTCTTCGGCCGGTTATCCCGTCGTCTCCGCGTTTTTCAATGATAAATACGCCTATGGGATGGAAAATTTCATCGCCACAAACAGGTCCTGGTTTAATTCCTGGACAGCCGGGATCCAGGTTTCCATTCCGCTGGACTCGCTGCTGCCTGTGTCAAAAGCCGCTTATAACGCAGATGAGGCTGAACAGAACATTAAGAAAATGGAATTGGCAAAAGAGCAGCTTTCCGACGGGATAACACTGCAGGTCAGGAATTTATTTATGACGATCGATCAGGCGAAAAACTCGATTGACAGCCAGTATGATACATTAAACCAGTCTAAATTGGGGCTGGAAATAGCCAACAACCGCTATAAGGAAGGCACTTCATCACTGCTGGATGTCACCGACGCCGAGGTCAGCTATGCCCAGTCACAGGTCGATTATCTGCAGGCCATTTATGATTATTTTTCCAGCGTCATTCAATTGAAGAGATTAACGGGAAAATGATTTTCCCATCTTCTTATACTGGATTTCAAATCCGCCTGATTTTTTATGCATATTAATTTCTAATTCATGACATTGAATCTTCCGCGAAGACACGCGAAGTCACGCTAATGTTAATTTTCCTTTAAAGACCTTCGAGGTCATTCACTATTCTAAATTTATTCGCGTTAATTTGTGTTATTCGTTTTTTTCCGTTCCTACTTCGCTTTCATTAGCGTGTATTAGCGGATTACCCCCGCTGACCCTGGGTCTCTGTGAAACTTGCGGCGTGGGCTCACCAGCCAAGCTTGCCGAATCCATATGCGGTTAATTTAAAACACCCCTCATGTTATTAAAACCCTTTGCCGAAAATATGGGAGTCAAATTAAATCTTGCTTGACCCGTTTAAATAGTGATGTCATAATTAAGTATTAAAAGAAAGGAATAATATGGATATAGCGACTTATACTGATTCGATCAAGCAGGCTGTGCTTAAAAACGAGCCTGTTGAATACCGGTTTGAATATATTACCCAGGATGAATCGGAATTCATTGTCGAAGCTCTCAGCGTCATTTTACAGGAAATCAAAAAATCCCATCTCATCGAGGAAATATCCTACTTTCTCCGCGAGTTTGTCACCAATGCCAATAAATCCAATCTTAAAAGGGTTTATTTCAAATTCCTCAGCCTCAATATTGAAAACCCGAATAACTACCAGCAGGGTATGCAGACATTCGCGAAAGACCTTCATGATAAGCTCAATCTGCTCAGCCGGGATTTTAATAAATACTCCCTTTATACAAAGGTAAACTATCATGTAAAAAAGAATGTCCTGACGATCACCGTCAAAAACAGCAATATTCCCACTCCCCAGGAAATGGATAGAATAAAAACTATGATCAAAGAGTCCAAACATATCCGCGATATAGCCGAGGCGTACCAGAACCTTTCCGACACTACTGAAGGCACGGGCCTGGGTTTGATATCCTCAATGCTGATGCTCAGGAGCATGGGACTGGATGAAAGCGCCTATAAAATCTCTCTGGATGAAAATAACCGCGAGACTATTGTCTCCGTAGACATTTTAATGGATTCAGTGACGGAGATGCAGGTCAGCTTTATTTCCGACCTGATCTTTAATGAGATCGGGGTCCTGCCTGTTTTTCCCGAAAAGTTAAACCAGCTCCAGAAAATGCTTTCAGACGAGGATATCGCCTTTTCCAAAGTGGCCGCAGTCATACATGGCGATGTTTCCTTAACAGCCGAGCTTCTCCGTATCGTGAATTCGGCGCAGTACATGCTGCCTCAAAAAGTCAGCAACATCACAAACGCCATTTCTCTCATCGGTGTAAAGGGTTTGAAAAGCCTTCTCTATTCCTACGGCACCCAGAATATACTCACGCAGAAATTCGGAAAAATGGACGAGATATGGGGGCATGCATACCGGGTCGCCTCCTATGCCTATCATCTGGCGAACGATATGAAACGGAAAGACCTGCAGGATGACGCCTATATCGGGGGCATTCTGCATGACATGGGCAAAATCATCGCCATTACAGCGTATCCGGGTATGATGGAAAAAATCGATACACACTGCTCTGATAAAGGGATCAACGGCAATATGATCGAAAGGCTTGCGATGGGAATCTCCCATGCCAAAATCGGCGCCGAAATAGCGCGCCACTGGAATTTTCCTGATACCATTGTAGACGTTCTGAGCTATCACCATCAGCCGCTTCTGGCGCCGGATGAGACAAAGGACATTGTTTACCTTGTTTACCTGTCCAATATCCTGGCCCATATCCAGGACGGGAATTTCTATTTTTCGCTTATTGAAAAAGACGTCCTCAAGCAGTTCCATATCAAAACAAAGAAAGAACTCATAGCTCTTGAAAAAACCCTGGACAGATATTACCAGGAACAGGTCAAAAAAGCCAGTACGATGTAGTTCTATCTGTCAGGGCTGCCCTGAATACCAAGACACAAGGGCACTAAGATCACCAACTTTGGGTTTTATTTTTAATACCTCATATTTCTTTGTAGACCTTCGTAACCGGAGCCTGTTCCAATCGAAAGTGATGAATACTCTTCGTGGTTATCTTCCATACATTTTTTTACAATTATTTTATACACTTATATTTCTTTTCAGAAGGGCAGATTTAGTTGTTTTTCGAAATAACATCTTTTTTGAAAGGAATAATATCGAAATCATATTCTTTTTTCTAAAAACTAAGCGCCTAAGAATACTAACTTTGAATTTTATATTTATTACTGAAATTCTCTGGCGTCTTTTTTAAAAACCGCTCCCGTTCCCGGTGTTTCCGTAGATAATTTCAATACATTTTGCTGATTTTATTTTTTTGTTTCTTTCTTGTTATTTCATTAAAAATATCTTCAATACTGTACCGGTCCTGCCATTTATAACGGTCTTTTGTATAATTGCCGTAACCGGAATTTAATTCCTGTATAAACCGGATCATGCCGATAGGACCGAGACTTTTATTGAGCGCCTCAATACCCTTTTCCCTGATTTCTTCTATACTTAAAAGTTTCATAGATTTTCCTCCACCCATGTTAACGGGTTTTGTATCTTCACATTTATCTTATTCTTAAATCTATTATAAATCATAACAATATTATCATCAGTTGTAAGAAAACTATCAATAAAGCCGTATTCGGAGGATGATATATGTAACGCGTCGAATGATTTAAATCCAAATTTTTTTAATTCCTCAGCCCGTTTTCTAATTTTATCATTTATTTTAATAATCTCCTTAAAATACCTGATATAACCTTTAAGCTGTGTTTTTCTTACAAAATTCGGCGTCTTTTGAATCTCAAATAAACTAATATCGCTTGCCAAAAGATGAATTTTATCATTTTGGGCCCACTTAACTATAATTAAAACGGCTTCGGACTCCATTCTTATACGGTCTGAATTCTGATCATCAAAAGGCCTGTTTAAACAGCAATTATCAAGGTAGATTCTTTTTCCATTACTCATATAAATATGTTAAAAATCTTATATGTTTAAGTCAAATAATTACTTAAAAGTGTTTGCCGCAGAGGCACAAAGCGCACGGAGATTTTTCTTTTTTGTGTTTTCCTCTGTGTACTTCGTGTCTCCGCGGTTATAAAATATTGATTAGAATGTTGTACGAATAAAAAGAAAAACTTATAATTAAATTGTATTTAAAAATACTACGGTATAAGAGGCTCATTATGGACAATGAAAAAAAGATCATTAAACAGGGAAGGGATTTTCTGAAAACTTACTGGGACATGCTGGACGACATCAAAACCGATCAGCAAAAAGGCAAAGAAGTACCGGAACAGCAGAAGCCCTATCTTAAAGACGGCATCACCATTCCGCTTATTCCGCCTGAAAAATTCAATTTAGGAAAAATGCCGTTGATCGATGTCATTCTGAAAAGGCAAAGCCGCAGGAAATATATAAATAATCCTTTAACCCTTGAGGAATTATCTTTTCTTCTCTATTCCACACAGGGAATAAAGAAATATACTGCCAAATACTCGTTCCGCACGGTCCCTTCAGGCGGCGCCCGACACAGCTTTGAGACATATCTTTACATTGACAAAGTCAAAGAAATTAATAAAGGCCTTTACCGCTATCTGCCTCTGGAACACCGGCTCTATCAAATAAAAGCTTCTCAGGATATGTACAGCGTATTGAATGAAGCCCTGCAGGGCCAATACTGGAACGCGGCCGTTGTGTTCATATGGGCCACAATTCCATACAGAACTGAATGGAGATATTCTATTGTAGCCCATAAAATCATCGCCATTGACGCGGGCCATGTCTGCGAGAACCTCTATCTTGCAGGCGAATCGATCGGCTGCAGCGTGTGCGCGATCGGCGCTTATGATCAGAAAAAGATGGATGAATTTCTTGAGGTTGACGGCAATGATGAGTTTACGATCTACGCTGCCACAGTCGGGAAAGTCGATTAAAAAGGAGGTTGTTTATGAAAGAAATTTTTCTATCTTATGCCAAATACAACAAGGCCGCTAATGAGGAAATGCTCAAGCTGATAGAACCCCTGGACCGGGAAATAATCATGCGGAAAACAAAGGCGTTCTATCCTTCCATTTTCGACACATTGTCTCATATTCTTTTTACCGATATTAACTGGATCAAGAGATTTAAAGAGGTTTTCACGGACAATCAATTACTGAATAAAACTCATTTCGCTTCAATGGAAACAGAAAATCTCAAAAAAGAACTGGGCCTGGAATATACAAGACTGTTTCAATGCAGGAAAGAACTGGATGAAATTATACTGCAGTTTATCGACGGGCTGGATGATGAAAAACTGGGTTCCGCAGTATCGCTCCGATTTAAAAACCCCTCGGGCGATTTTCTGAATATTGTATTATGGAAAGCATTGATTCAGTGGTTCAATCATCAGACGCACCACCGGGGACAGGTTTCCATTCAGCTGGATATGGTTGAAGTCTATAATGATTATTCTTCATTTTTGAAAAAAACATGATAAAACCTGAATTGAGCAATATTTTTGCTTAAGCTTATTAATAGCCCAGCACCACTTTGTTTGCTTAATGGTTGGCATATCAAAGTGGTGCTGGGAATTATATATGCTATAGATAAATAAAAATAATCCCGGCCAGTATTTTTTTTGGAGGTTCATTATGATAAAAATCTGGAAAACCGCCTCGATCGCTCTTTTTTGTTTATCAGGCTTGTTAATTGCCTGTACATCGATTGAAAAATTTTCGGCTTCCGTTTCCTATTTTACCGGGGATGTATTGATTAACGGAGAAGCGGTTAAAGCCGGGCAATCCTTGCCGGCTGTCTTTGTTATAAGGACCGGAACAAACTCTGTCTGCGAAATTATATTCAACGATAAAAACATACTTCATTTCACGGAAAATTGCGATGCCACTCTGGACCTGGCCTCACCCCTGAAATCAATCTCTCTAAGAAACGGCGGTATGGGAAGCGTCCTGAAAGGCCTGAATCCATCTAAAAACGGCGACGCGCCGCTTTTTAAAATCGAGACATCCACAGCCGCCGCAGCCGTCAGGGGAACAACCTTTTTTGTACAGGTTGAGGATGAAACCAATACCTATATCTGCGACTGCAACGGCGTACTGGACATGAGCGATGAGGCCGGGAAAAACACGATGAAAATCGAATCGGCCCATCATAAAGCCTTCCGTTTCGGCAAAAGCGAGAAAGGTTCTTATTATGAAAACGCCGGCCTCCTGTATCATGATGATCCCGGGGTAAATGACCTGGCCAAAAAAATCGGCGTGACGATCGACTGGACAAAGCCGGATAAAAAGCCTTATTAAAGGAGTTTTTATGCCTCGAAAAGTTTTCCTGTATATCGCTTCCAGCCTGGACGGCTATATCGCCCGCACTGACGGGAGCATTGACTGGCTGGAAACAGACGAGCATCTCGGCTATGAGGAATTCTACCAGGCTGTCGATACAATAATCGTCGGAAGAAAGACTTACGATCAGGCTCTCACTTTCGGCGAGTTTCCTTACAAAGGGAAAAAATGCTTCGTATTTTCCAGAAAAACAAAAAAAAAGGACCCGTATGCCGAATTTATCAATGAAGATGTCAAAATATTTTCAGAGCGCTTGAAAAAAGCGGACGGGCGGGCAATCTGGCTTGTCGGCGGCGCCCGATTGATCAAGGCCTTTTATGAAAACGACCTGATCGATGAATACATCATAACGGTTCTTCCGGTCATTCTAGGGAACGGGATACCGCTTTTTGAAAAGACGGATGCCGAAAGGAAAGTCCGCCTTGTTGATATCAAAAAGCATCGTAACGGCTTTGTCGAACTGAGATATTCAAAATTAGGAGAAAAATAAATTATGGATGGAACTGTACGCTCCCGGATCAAACCCGGATTAAAAGTCGCCATTGTCCTGAAAAAAGACCAGCCGACAGGCGCGCTCACAGAAGGCATCGTCAGGGATATTCTGACCAGTTCGCCGACTCACCCGCATGGCATCAAGGTCCGGCTGGAGAACGGCGAAGTCGGAAGAGTGAAGCAGATTTTATAACATCAGTGCTTAATATCTCTTGCAAAGCTTGCACTGAGCCCTGCCGAATGCGGCGCAAAACCCGCAAAGAATGTATCGACCCCAATTCCACGCGGATTTGCGCGGATGAAGCAGATTTACACAGATTAGAATAATGTATATAAGAAAAATTCCGTATTACATTACTCACAACCTTCCAGACGGTCTTCCCCAATTTCCTTCTTTGCGCCCTCTGCGACTTTGCGTGAACATTCAATTCACGTTTTCCCCGTTATCAGCACCTCTGCGGTGAATTAAATACTTTTACTAACCAACTTTCTCGTAAAAATTATAAATCCTCATAAACTTGTGGTGAGCCTGCCGAATCCATCCGTCTCATCTGTGCTAATCCGTGTGAATAATCGGATATTATAAAAAAGAATCATTTTATAAAATCCTTAATCTTATAAAAACTTCAGTATTAAACCATTTTTATTCCCATTTTCCCAGTCCTTTGCGACCTCTGCGTCTTTACGTGATTGATCCCTCAAAAGCATACAGAAAGTCATCTTCAGAATAATTTAACTTATTTCTGTTTCAGCATCAGGATATTGATCAGCATCTTGAGATGGTTCAGCCTGAGGGCGGACATTTCAATACCCACATCCGTGTCGCCATGGCTCTGCATTTTTTCCATGTTCTCCTGCGCGATACTTTCTCCCGATACAAGGTATTCAAGCCCTTTCATTTTCGCCCCGGTATTCGTCCTTTCTTTTATGAAGAAGTCAATCAGATTGTCCACATTGTCCAGACGGAAATGGTCCTCTCCCGTAAAAACCTTTTTTATGACCCCGCTTTCAAAAAGCCCCTCGAATATTTTCTTTGTATTGAATTCCGACTCTTTCAGAGTGAATACGATCTGATCATACTGCTGAGCGACCTCGCTGTCGATCAATTCCCTGTCGGAATCGGACAGTATGCCGTTCGATTTCTGGAGCAGAAGCTCGCGTATCCTCTGCAGGATTTCAATGATATTCCCCAGGATGGCATCCTGGTATTTATAATAGGAGATCATATCGGACTGGTTCTCAATATCCTTTCCAAAAGCCCGGATATGCTTCTCGAGCTGTTCATAGATGGCATAATTGGCCGGGTCGTCAACCAGGAGTATTTTTCCCTGGGACAGGCGATTGATATTTTTATCATATTCATGCTCGGTACCGCTCAGGATCCGGTTCAGGAAAGTCAGCGAAGAATTTTCGGCGAAAAGGACCGATGATGAAACAAGTAAAATTAATATCATTATAATTTTATAAATGAAATACCTGATAAAATAAATCATGCTGTCTTTAATCCTCCCCTTTAATAATAATTAATAATGAAAATGAATACAATACTTTTAAGAATTATTTTTTTTATTTTGACAAAAAGGCGAATTATTCATAAATTTATATATAGGCAAAAAAGGAGGCTGTATTATGTGGAGCGTTAAAGACAAAGTGGTTCTGATCACCGGGGCCACAAACGGCGTCGGGAGAGCGGCGGCGGAAGAACTCGCCCGCGGCGGGGCCAGGATCATCATCCATGGCCGGGACAGGGAAAAAACGGATAAAACCATATATGAGATTATCAAGTCGACAGGAAATACCAATATCGATATGGCATTAGGCGATTTCACATCGCTCCCTGATGTAAAAAAAATGGGCGAAAATATAAAAACACGGTATAAAGGCCTGGATGTCCTCATCAATAACGCGGGCGGCGTATTTATGGATGAAAAGGAATCGAAAGACGGTTATGATATCACATTTCAGGTCAATTATCTCTCTCATTTCCTTCTGACCGGCCTTCTTCTGCCGCTATTAAAAAAGAGCGCACCCTCCCGCATTATTCATGTGTCATCGGAAGCCCACCGCTATCTGAAAGGCATAGATTTTAACAGGCTGGCGAAGCCCGGCGGATACAGCGGTTTCCAGGCATACAGCGCGGCTAAAATAAGCGTGAATTTATTCGCCTATGAGCTGGCAGAGCGTTTAAAAAACCAGGGTATTACATCCAATGCCCTCCATCCCGGGGTTGTCAGGACCGGCTTCGGCCTGAATACGCATAATGTCCTCTTTAGGGGTCTGATGCATATTTTCGGGTTCTTCCTCATCACGCCGGATAAGGGAGCGGAAACAACAGTTTATCTGGCTTCTTCACCTGAAGTTGAAGGCGTCACCGGAAAATATTTTAACAAGTGCAAAGCAGTGCCTTCGGCAAAAAATTCCGATAATAAGGAAGATCAGAAGAAACTCTGGGAACTCGGTGAAAAACTGGTCAAAAATTATCTTTAAATCACATATTCTGGAGATATGATTGAATAAAAATTCAGCATGGGAAATAAAAGATAAGGTTGTTCTGATTACGGGGGCAACCAGCGGCATCGGAAAGGCGGCAGCCATGGAACTGGCCCGGCTCGGGGCGAAAGTAATTGTTCATGGACGCGATAAAACAAGGACTGAAAATACCGTCCGGGAAATCATTAAGGCCACCGGCAACAAAAGTACCGGCATGATCCTCTGTGATTTATCATCGCTCGCGAATGTGAAGAAAATGGCCGATGTTTTTAAATCAAAATACAATGCCCTGCATGTTCTGATCAATAACGCCGGGGCTGTCTTTCTGGACAGGGAAGTTTCCCGCGACGGCTTTGAAATGACTTTCGCCGTGAATTATCTCTCGCATTTTCTGCTGACCAACCTGCTTTTGCCGCTTTTAAAAAAGAGCGCGCCTTCCCGCATCATCCATGTATCGTCCTCCTCACATAAGATAATTCATCATATCGATCTGGAAAAAATCCCGGAAAGCGCGGGTCCTCTTCTTACAGCTTACAGCGCCTCAAAAGTTTGCGTCAATCTGTTCGCCTTTGATCTGGCCGAACGTTTAAAATCCTTCAATATAACCTCTAACGCTGTTCATCCGGGCGTTGTCCATACCGGCTTCGGAATGAATATCAAGAATAAGTTCTTAAAGTTTATTCTATCGCTATTTATGACTTTCGTCATTTCCCCTGAAAAGGGCGCACGGACTTCCATCCGCCTTGCGTCTTCGCCGGAATTGGAAGGCGTAACCGGAAAATATTTCGCTCACTCCAAAGAAGTACCTCCATCAAAATTATCAAATAATAAAGAACTTCAAAAAAAGCTGCGGGAAATGAGCGTCAGGCTTGTGAAAGATTATTTGTAATTATTCGGCTAATTTTATCTAATAACCTTTCTCTTTCAACATGAAGACGCCAAGAAGCACTAAGACTGTTAAGTGAAGCATTTATTTTCTTATTAAAGATTTCAATCAAGTGCCTTGTATATAACATCCGATGCTTCGGCAAGCTCAGCACAAGTTTTTCACGCGGATTAACACGGATTGGGTGGATTTTATAGGATTTAGTATTACTTTAAACCGCCTGATTGTTTTATTCGATACTGAATCTAAAGTAGGACGCTTACGGAAATTTCAGTGTAGACTATGCCGAAAATATAATAAGGTTGAAATTTAAAGTTTTTCTTTATTAGCGTCTATTCGCGTGAATTCGCGGGCAATTTCTTCGTTATCTTTTGTTCCTGTAGTCCTATTGTTGAAAATTATTAATCGACCGAATAGCAGCGATTTTTTTATATTTCCGCCCATTTCATATATAATAAAGGCTCCTTTAATTTTAATTTGAAAAATATGGGAAAAAATATGGATTTTATTGTCAGAAGGATCGGAAAGAATGAGCTTTACAAGCTGTTGGAACTCTATAAATACCTCAATCCCGAAGATAAAAAGCCGCCTGAGGAAGAAATAAAAAAAGCCTGGGATGATATCATGAAAAATGAAGACAAATATATTTATCTGGTCATTGAAGAAGATAATAAAATCATTTCCTCATGCAATATCTCCATCATCCCTAATTTAACACGGGGCGCGAGGCCTTATGCCGTTATCGAAAACGTCATCACGCGCCCTGATTACAGAAGAAAAGGATTGGGAAGGAAAGTCATCCATGAAGCCGTTCATTACGCGAAAAAAGCGGGCTGTTACAAGGTCATGCTTTTGAGCAGTTCCGGAAGGCATGAAGCCCATCAATTCTATGAAAGCCTGGGCTTCAGTTCAAAGGAGAAAACCGGCTTTGTCATGAAATTATAAATTAAGAGGTAATTATGCACATCAATGCCGATCTGCATGTTCATTCGCTGTTTTCCGCCGATGGAAAAGATACTATTACGGATATGTGCTTGTCAGCGGTCCGGAAAGGCTTAAAACACATATGCTTTACGGAACATCTTGATTTCAACAGGATCGACAAAGGCTGCGGCTATTTTAATTATGAAAAATACTCGAAAGCCGTTGATAAAGCCAGGAAAAAATTCGAGGGCAGAATAAACATATTAAAGGGCGTGGAATTAAGCGAGCCCCATCTTTATCCGGCGGAACTTGAAAAGCTGCAGAAGCTGGATTTTGATATGATCCTCGCCGCCGTCCATAATATCGGGAATCATTTTGTGGGAGAAGATGACCTGGTCAGGCTTTATTCGGCGGAACAGATCTACGAAATGTATTATATTGAATTACTGAAAACAGTCGAAACGGGGGGATTTGACGTTATTGCCCATTTCGATTTCCCGAAAAGATATCTGAAAGAAAAATTCAATCCCGGTACTATTAATGAAATACTGGACAAAATGGCCAAAAACAACATCGTTCTTGAAATAAACACTTCTTCATTACGGAGAGGTCTTATTGAGTCAACACCCGGCGCCGGTATTTTAGACCTGTACATTTCTTCCGGCGGCAATAAAATTACCGCCGGTTCGGACTCCCATAATAAAAACGATATCGGAAGCGATTTTCAATATATTGAAGGTCTTATCCAAAATAAACCGTTCATAAAAATAGGATATTTTGAAAAGAGAAAATTCAAAACGGGATTATAGAATCATCGTTTTAAATTATTGGGCCTTTTTTACAAAAGTTGACAAATAAACATCAATCAATTTATTTTTATTTTACAGAAATCAAAATATATTGAATAATATTCATCCTGATAATTTAAGTATAAGATAGGAGAGACAAATGCAATACAGGAAATTCGGGAAACTCGATTTTAAACCCTCGGCGCTGGGCTTCGGATGCATGCGCCTGCCGATGGAAAACGGGAAGATAAATGAGAAGGAAGCGGTCCGGATGATCCGGTACGCGATAGATAAAGGCGTGAATTATGTTGATACGGCTTATGTGTATCATGACGGCAAAAGTGAAATCGTGACAGGCAAAGCCCTCAAGGACGGCTACAGGGAAAAAGTGAAAGTTGCGACAAAATCCCCAATCTGGCAGGTGAATAAACCGGATGACTTCGACCGCCTTCTGGATGAGCAGCTGAAGAAGCTTCAGACAGGCCATATTGATTTTTATCTCCTCCACTCCCTCGGTAAATGGAGCTGGGAAAAAGTGCTCAAGCTCGATGTCTTAAAGAAAGCCGAAGCCGCTAAAAAGGACGGCCGGATCTCGCATATCGGTTTTTCCTTTCATGATAATTATGATTCTTTCAAGGAGATTATTGACGGCTATGACGGCTGGGAATTCTGCCAGATACAATACAATTACATGGATACTGAAAACCAGGCGGGAATAAAAGGCCTGAAGGCCGCCGCATCAAAAGGCCTGGCCGTAATCGTGATGGAGCCGATTCTGGGAGGAAGGCTGGCAAACCCGCCTAAGGCGGTCCGCGAGGTTTTTGACAGCTATAATAAGAAACGCACTCCCGCCGATTGGGCCCTGCAGTGGGCCTGGAACCAGCCGGAAGTCTCGCTTGTGCTGAGCGGCATGAGTGCCATGCGGCAGACGGAGGAAAACATCGCTTCCGCTGAAAATTCCGGAGTCGATTCGCTTGACGCGGAAGACCTGGATCTGATAGGCCGAGTTCAGGTCAAATTCAGGGAAAGAATGCCGGTCCCATGCACCAAATGCAATTACTGCCTGCCCTGCCCCAGCGGGGTAAACATTCCCAGGAATTTTGAGCTTTATAATGACGGCGTCATTTATGACGAAATGGGCGGCGCGCGCTTCAGCTACAGCAATTTCATGGGTGAAAAAGAAAGGGCCGGGCAATGCACCCAATGCAGGACATGCGAGGATAAATGCCCGCAGAAGATAGAGATCAGCGCCTTGATGCCGGAAGTCCATAAAACGCTCAGCGGTATCTGATATGATATCCACAGGCCTCACCCCCGTCCCCTCTCCAGATTTGGAGAGGGGACGGGGGTGAGGCGTTAAATCGATTCGATGATTTTTTCCATGTCCCTGATCAGGATCGGCTTATTCAGGTATCTGAACGGTTTTAAATTCTTGGCCCTTTCCATAAACTCTTCATTGGCATAGCCTGTCATAAATACAATGGGAATAATCTTCCTTGTTTGTATTATTTCTGCCGCCTCGACTCCGTCCATCGAGCCCACTAGATGAATGTCCTTAAAGATGATGTCCGGTATTTCATCCATTGCTTTTTTTACGGCGTCCTCTCCGGTCGATACCGGGGTCAATACCTCATATCCGCTTTGAGTGAGGCTCTCCTGAAGCATCATGGCCGTGTAGGCCTCATCTTCGACAATCAATATTCTTTTCTTTTTTTCCATTTCCTAAACCTTATCCTGATCATATTCATGGAAGCGCAGGGTGCATATCACCCCGCCGCGGGACTCAAATTGAACTTCACCGCGGAGCTGATGCTCACCGATGGCGAATACGCTTTGAATTCCCATTTTAACGCTGTTCCTGAAATCAAATCCTTCCGGCACTCCGACACCGTTGTCAGCGGCTATAAGTTCAATTACATTATCAGGTGTTTTATGCAGACTGATCCGTATCTCACCCTGCCTTTCGCCGGGAAAAGCATGTTTGAGCGAATTGGAAACCAGCTCGCTCAAAATCAGCCCGCAGGGTATCGCCAGGTCTATCTGGACAAGCAGTTTTTCCACATCAAGGATGAGTTTAATTTTCTCTACCTTTATACTGTAGCTGGCCAATAATAGATTCGCCAGATCGGTGATATACTCTCTGAAATCAATACTCGACAGGTTCTTCGATTGATAAAGCTTCTGGTGGACCAGCGCCATGGATTGTATCCTGTCCGCCATTTCCCGGAAAACGCTTTTCACCTGATTATCAACGGTCTTCGAGGCATGCAGCTGGAGAAGCGCGATGATCACCTGCATATTGTTTTTCGTGCGGTGGTAGAGTTCCCTCAGGAGCGCTTCTTTTTCTTTGAGGGATGATTGAATCCTTTCTTCCGTCAATTTCCGTTCTGAAATATCGCGAACGATATAAACAAAGCCGTAAGGGCTGCCGTCCGCACCGCAGAGGACATCGCCGTTGACTTCAAAATCAATTTTAACAGCATCACTGAGAACTAATTTATATTCCCTGGGCCCGATCGATTTTTCAATCATCAGTTTGTTGTTCTCAAGGGCCTTATCTTTATCTGAAGGATCGATCAGCTCAAAAATGTTTTTCCCGAGAAATTCTCTGGTATTTAATCCGCCCCATTTATGTAAAACAACTCCATTTGTATAAAGTATCTGACCGTTTATATCCGTTCTGACTATGATGTCCGGTATCGCCGTGACGAGGCCCCTGTAAAGCTCCTCGCTTTCTTCCAGCTCTGTCTGCGCGAGCTTCCGTTCGCTGATATCCTCGATCATCGGGAGAAAATAGAGCGGCCTTCCGGCAGCGTCTTTCAACATACTGATAGATAAATGCCCCCAGACGGTTTTCCCGTCCTTGCGGACATAGCGCTTATCTACGATATACTGCTCGATCTCGCCGTCCAGAAGCCTTTTTATCTGCAGAGCGTCCCTGTCCAGTTCCTCCGGATGTGTGATATCCCTGAAAGTCAAATTTTTAAATTCTTCGGCTGAATATCCCAAAAAACGGCTGAGTTCATCGTTAACGCGGATAAACCGGTAATCAAGGGTGGAAAGAGCGGCCCCGATGGGCGACTGGTCGAAAGTCAGCCTGAACCTGGCTTCGCTTTCGCGCAGGGCTTCCTCTGCCCGCTTGCGTTCTGTGATCTCAAAAGCAACAACGGCTATTCTGGATACTTTGCCGGCAGAGTCAAAAATCGGGGCAATATGGTTGATAAAATCCCGGCCGGCGTTTGAATCATCAAAATAAAGAGACCGTCCTGTTTTGATGACCTGTTCAACCTTATCTTTTCTGATTTCGGCGATTTGAGGTGGGAAAAAACCGAAGGCATACCTGCCGATCAGGTCCCCGCTGTTTTTCCCCAGACTTTGCATAATCGCGTGATTTATAGCGATAAAATTTAAATTTATATCTACTAAAAAAGCCCGCTCAGGTATTGCGTCAAGTAAAATCCTCAATGTCTCTTCGCTTTCCCTGACTTTATCCTCGTTTTGTTTGCGTTCGGTCATATCGCGCATTATTTTTGAAAAACCGATGAGCCTGCCTTTTTCATCGAAAATAGCCGTTAGCATGACATTGGCCCAGAATTTCGAGCCGTCTTTCCTGACCCGCCATCCCTCGTCCTCAAAATGCCCTTCCGTGGAAGCGGCCAGAAGATCGTTCGCGGGTCTGTTCTTCTCATTATCCTCAGCCGTAAAAAAACACGAAAAATGGCGCCCGATTATTTCCCTGCCCATGTATCCGGTGATATGCACGGCGCCTTCATTCCATGTCGTCACGCGGCCTCCGGGATCAAGCATAAATATGGCATAATCCTTGACGCCTTCCACTAGAAGCCGGAAGCGCTTCTCGCTATCAGCCAGATGAGCGATCATCGGACTGGTGACCCGGAAAAACAATATTACTCCTAAAAAAATCATTGCCAGCGCCGTCATAAGCGTTATGAAAGCCGCCAGGATAAAAGGGGCCCGAATATCCTTCATGTCAATTTTGGCCACAACTCCCATATCCAGTTCCCGCACCGGCTCATGAGCCGCCAGCACCTTCTCCCCGCTGTAGTCAAGACCGATCATTGTGCCGGATTTTCCCGTCAACGCCTGACGCATCGGTTCGGCCAGTTTTGAAGAAAAAGGAATATACAGGGACTCCTGATAATTCGTCTGGTCGAGATAGACCAGGAACACCATATTGCTTCCTTCCCTCTTCGCTATGACGAATTCGCCTATGAATTTATAATTATTATAGAAGATGTAAGCCTGGCGGACCTGGTCCAGAACGGCCTTCTCAATCCCGCCGGGATAATCCTTATCATTGACCCTGACAAAACGCGTTATCGAATCCATCTGACGGGCCTGGCTTTCGGCCATCTCGATCAGCCGCGCCCTTTCTTCCTCGAAAGCCGTCCTGTAAAGCAGGGTAATCGAAACACCGCCCACAGTCAGTACAATGACAGCCATAATGAGAATGAGAAATAAAACCCTTCTCCGTTCATTCATTTTGTTTTCCTATTAACAATATCCATTAATTATAGCGATGAAATCGATACCCGTTGTGAAGTTTTGTTTTTCGGATATGAGCTGTTATTATACATGAAGGAATGTCTTGCTGTCTGCCGGGGTTTCAATTTTATATCAATCCGGAAAAACACTTTCTTAAGCGAAAATAGCGGATAATTTATATAATAATCAAAATTCATTCTTTATTCAAGTATGTTAATATGGCCCTTTGAATAACTCAAATTTTATCAAATAATAACACCTTGAAATATAAGGTATAAATCATTTTAATACCGGTTTATTCCTGACATTGCCCCTGGAAAGCGACGCGAAAATCCCGGCAAAACAGAAGAGTGTAAAAATACCGAACCCGAAATTTTCGGCTTTTAAAAACCCGGATGCGTTTTCCGGCGTTAACTGAACTTTCCCTATTATAAGAGAAAAGATCAGGAGCGCCACGGCCATGCTGGCCATCTGCCCGACCACCCGCATCGTCCCGATCGTGGCGGATGCGACGCCCAGATATTCCTTTGTCACAGAACTCATCACGGCGTTGGTATTCGGCGATGAAAAAAGCGCGAAACCGCCGCCCAGAAGGATCATGCAGAAAAAGATTAGAGACAACGGTGTCCTGTCTGTTAAAAAAGCAAGGATCAGCAGCCCGGCTGTGCAGAGCGCCATTCCAGCGGACGAAAGAAATCTCGGCTCGATTCTATCGGAAAGCCTGCCTGTCAGCGGCGAAAACACCGCCTGTACGAGAGGCTGGACAACCAGCACCAGTCCGGCTTCCTGCGGCGTGAGGCCTTTTATCAGCTGAAGATACAGGCTCATGAAAAAACTCACGGCGAAAGTGGCGCTGTAATTGATCAGGGCGGCCAGATTCGAAAAAGCAAACGCCCTGTTATGCATAAAAAGGGAAATGTTAATAATAGGATATGCCCTCTGTTTTTCAAAAAGGATGAAAATAATAAATCCCAAGCTTCCAGCAATAGTAAAGAGAACCCCGAATAATGAAGGCAGATGGGAAAAACCGTAAAGAAGGCCGGTTAAAGCCGCGGCGTAAATAAGCGAACCGGCGATATCGATTTTTTCTTCTTTACCGCTGGACCATTCGGAACGCATTTTCCAAAAGATCAGAGGGATTATGATAATACCCATCAGGATATTGATATAAAATATACTTCTCCAGCCGAACGCGTGCGTGAGGATGCCTCCCAGGAATGGCCCGGCGGAAAGGCCCGTATAAACAGACGCCGTATTGATCCCGATGACGTGCCCCCGCTTTTCAGGAGGATAAACTGAAACCAATATGGCGGACGCCGTTCCGATAATCATCGCCCCGCCCAAACCCTGCAGTACCCGGGCAAATATGAGGAGCGGGGTCGAATTAGAAAAAACGGCGATGACCGCGGAAACGGTATAGACCGCAATGCCTATGCTGAAAATTTTTTTTCTGCCGAACATATCGCCGGCCTTGCCCAAAGGCATAAGAAAAACAGCTGTGGCCAGTAAAAATGAGGTTACGATCCAGTTAAGCGTTACGGCGTCAGCCTTGAATTCCATCCCTATGGACGGCAGCGCGACATTAATGGAAGAGGCCGCGAAAGATGTTAAAAAAGAAGAAAGGGTGGTTATAATAAGTACTATAAACGGGCTTGTTTTTTCCTGCATAACAAATGTTCCTTTATAACCATTCAGCCCTTGCCTCACCCCGCCTCGCAAGGCTCGGCACCCCTCTCCATACATCCCCTCGGCTCTGCTCGGGAACCGTTGGAGAGGGGACGGGGGTGAGGCATTTGGGTCAGTAAACCCAGCCTTTGTTCAAATCATTGAGTGAATAGTTACATTCCTTTTAAAAATTCAGGCAAAATTATATTATTACGGTTTAATTTATGCAATATTCTCCTTCTCCGTCAAATATTTATTATGATTTTTTTATTAAATTGGATAAATCTTTTCTTTTTTAAAAATTATTTCACCCAAATTGAATGATTTATTTTTTTTATCTACAGCGAATAGATTTGCAGTTTTCCACCCCCGCGCCGGTTCCCGAGTAACGAAGCGTATCGAGGGACGCGGGGTGGAAAACTGCCTATTATAAAGCTTTCGTTAAAAAATCGTTTTATTTAGGTTTCAAATAATCCGTCCGGCAATCTGATCAAATTTGATTTTTTCCCTTTTAAAGATTAAATTATTTCAGTTAACCAAAATTAATATTTCTTAAATTTATAAAACCTCTCCTTTATAATTTCTATGATTTATAAGCTGTTTTATATAATATAGTAAAAACTCATTTGTTCCTTAACAAATCTTTAAGGAGAATCAGTTATGTCAAAAATCTTAATTATAGGCGGCGTGGCCGGCGGTATGTCGGCGGCGGCCAGGCTCAGAAGGCTTGATGAAAAAGCCGAAATTACCGTTTTCGAACGGGGCGACTATATATCCTACGCCAATTGCGGCCTGCCCTATTATATCGGCGGCGTCATTAACGACAGGGATAAATTATTTGTCCAGACGCCGGCCGCACTGCAGAAAAGGTTCAATATAAACGTCAGGACGCGGCATGAAGTTCAGAGTATTGACAGGAAGAATAAATCAGCACACATAAAAAACTTAAACGGCGGGAATGAATTTGATGAGCCTTACGATAAGCTTGTCCTGTCGCCGGGAGCGGAGCCTTTCCGGCCGGATATTCCCGGCGCGGACAGCCCGTTGATCTACACCCTGCGCAATATCAGCGATACCGATAGGATCAAGGAAGCCGCGGTCAAAAACAATCCGCGCCGGGTCATCATCGCCGGCGGAGGCTATATCGGCCTTGAAATGGCGGAAAACTTCCGCATAAGGGGTATTTCAGTCGTGATTGCTGAAATGGCGGACCAGATCCTGACGCCTTTCGATTATGAGATGGCCGCCCTGGTGCACCAGCACCTGCGCGCGAAGGGGATCGAGTTTTACTTAAACGACGCGGCGGAGTCTTTTAAAGAATATAATAAAAAGATCTCAGTCCATCTTAAAAGCGGAAGGGAGATCTCCGCCGATATGCTGATCCTGTCGATCGGTGTAAAGCCGGACACGCGGCTGGCTAAATCGGCCGGCATTGAAACCGGTAAAACCGGCGGAATTAAAGTCAACGCTTACATGCAGACTTCCGATCCGGATATCTACGCCGCCGGCGACGCCGTTGAAGTGTATCATCCGGTCCTGAAAGAGCATGTTCTGCTTCCGCTGGCCGGCCCCGCCAATAAACAGGGAAGGATAGCGGCGGACAACATCATAAACGGAAATAAAACAGCCTACAGGGGAAGCATCGGTACGGCGATCGCGAAAATATTCGACCTTACCGCGGCCGTTACAGGCGCTTCCGAAAAAGCTTTGAAGAAGGCAAATATACCGTGTCTATCCGTCATAGTCCACCCGCTGTCGCACGCAGGGTATTATCCCGGCGCCCTGACCTTATCGCTGAAAGTTGTTTTTTCGCCTGAGGACGGCAGAATACTCGGCGCACAGGCCGTCGGCTGCGAAGGCGTTGACAAAAGGATTGACGCAATCGCGGCGCTTATACAGAAGGATGGAACGGTTACCGATCTGCTCGAACTGGAGCATGCCTACGCGCCGCCGTATTCATCCGCGAAAGACCCGGTCAATATGGCGGGCTTCACTGCTGAAAATACCCTGACCGGTAAAATGAAGCCGGTCTACTGGAATGAGATTGACGCTCTCGATAAGAAAAAGAATTTTTTACTTGACGTACGGACACCGGAGGAATTCAAACTCGGGACAATTCCCGGGGCCGTCAACATTTCCGTGGACAGCCTGAGAGAAAAGCTGGACGAAATCCCGAAGGACAAAAATATTGCTGTTTTCTGCAGGGTCGGCTTCCGCGGCTACATCGCGGCCAGGATCCTCATGCAGAACGAATTCAAAAACGTGACAAATTTGTCCGGAGGTTATCTGACATATTCGACTGCGAAAGAACGCCAGGACAACCCGGTCCCGGCGGGTACTTCCGGGGAAGAGCTGGAAGCCGGCATGGCTAACCATAAACCTGGAAGCATCTGAAAAAGCGGATAACAATCTCTTTATTTGGTATGTCCTTTTCAACTGCCTAATAAACCACGGAATAAACGGAAATCACGAAAATTGGAACGATAAAATGAACGGGATTTAGTTATTTAAAATCCTTCAGTGTATTCCGTGTGTTCCGTGGTTAAAGAAAGAAACCATACTTTTCACTTTTTTTACTTTTAACTTTATACTATTCCGAGAGGTCTGAAAATTATGCTGGAATTTTTTAAAAAGCAGAAACAACGGATCGAATCTTATATTAAAGGTTTTATCAAGGGTAAAGAGAAAGATTTTAAACAGGTCAATGAATGGGGAATGGACGCCGCTGAACGGCTGATCGAATTCACGTCCGGCGGTAAAATGCTCCGTGGAGGCCTGACGCTTCTGACGCATAATCTCTACGGCGGAAAACACCGGAAAGACGCTCTGAAAACAGCCGCCGCGATGGAGCTTTTCCAGTCCGGTTTTCTCATCCATGACGACATCATGGACAGGGACGCGCTCAGGCGCGGAAAACCCAGCCTGTTTTATCAATATAAAACTGTCGGCGAAAAGGCAAAATTCAATGATCCCTGCCATTTCGGCGAGTCGCTCGGCCTCTGCGCCGGGGATATCGCCTTTTTCCTGGCCTTTGAAATTCTATCAGAGCTTGAATGCGGCCCCTCGCTGGTCAAGGATATCATCAATCTTTATTCCAGGGAAATTTCTTTAGTCGGCATTGCCCAGATGCAGGATATTTATTTCGGGAATATGAAGGAAACGCCGGATGAGAAAGAAATACTGAACCTCTATCTCTATAAAACAGGCCGCTACACTTTTTCACTTCCCATGTCTGCCGGCGCTCTTCTCGCCGGCAGAGATAGAAATCATCTGAAAAAGCTCGGTAAAATCGGCGAATGCCTCGGCCTGATATTCCAGATCAAGGACGACGAGCTCGGGCTTTTGGGGGATGAAAAAGAGATCGGCAAGCCGGTCGGCTCCGATATCAAGGAAAATAAAAAGAGCCTGTACCGCTATTATCTCTTTCAGAAAGCGGACACCGGGACCAGGAATAAGCTTTTAAAGCTTTTCGGTTCAAAGCGGGTGACTGTCCGGGATCTGGATTATATCAGAAACCTGATCGGTAAATATCAGATCCGGGAACTGATCAATGCAAAAACCGGTAAGCTGTATAAAGAAGCCGAAAGCCTCATCAACTCTTTGAAAGATGCGGATGAAAATTATCTAAAGACTTTGAGGGAGCTGCTGCAATACAGCGTTGAAAGGAAGAAATAGGTTTGTTCACTTTCTTTTGTCCGGCGGCAACATTGCTGGGGACAGAATCTTTTCTTTTAATGAAATTTAATTGGGGATTTTTATTCCGACTGGCAATCGGGGGAATTACGATATTTCTTTCTTTTCAAAAAGAAAGAAATATCGCGCTAAAGAAAGAAAACAGGTCGAGACCATTTTCATACGAAGCTGTCTGATTGGTTGGAGGTGTGTCATCCAGCTTTTTATTAAAGATTCTTTTATTTAATAGCCGCCTTATTACGCCGTCCCTGATACCGCTGAAAAATGGCACCTTTACAAAAACCGATTTCCTTAGATAACTTCAAGATTTAAAAAATTGAACACTTGAAGACACAAAAACAAAAATGACGCCAAATCCAAATAAAAGTAGATGATTCTACTTCATAATTCCCTTAATTCATCTCTAAAACTAACTTTTTGACAAATCTCTTTAAATTTAAAGCACAGGCTGCCATGTAATATTGCTGAGAACGGCCTGATTCTCCTTTATATTTCATCATTCTTAAACCATGAAATCGAACCAGTGCGCTTATCGTCGATTCAACTTGTGCCCGAACTTTCATTTCTTCTTTAAATTTATCGGTCTTTTGTTCTTCTCTCCGCTTGCACAAAGTTGTGTATTCTTTTGTGATACATAATTTTCGCCCCCCGCACTTTTTACTTGTTCTTCTGACACATAACCCATAATTTATACAATTTCCGCATGTTTCATGTGAAAGGACACTTGATACGAATTACTTTTCTCACTAAAATTCCAGGAATCATTCGTCTTTCCTGCCGGACAGACAGCTTTCCGGTTTTGAATATCTATTGAAAATTTATCCAATCTGAATTCTGCCGGAACTTCGTTTGAAGTTTTTTGTATATATCCCATCAGTACCTGGTCTTTATCTTCATATTCTTTAATCGCGCTGCTGCTGATATAATTGCTATCCGCAAAGATTTTCTTCGGATTTAATTTTGAATTTTCATTCCTTCTATCCAATTCCGGTAATATTTTATTGTCATTTTCCTTGTTTGATTGTGGTATCATATCAACTATGAAATTCACCTCGCCTTTGTTTGCTGTTTCAACGATATGGCATTTCTCGCCTGACCAGCTTGTTTTTCCTTTCTTTCCTAATTGAATGGTTGTATCCCGCGGGTCAATTACGCTCTGCATCGGCTTTTCTATTTCATCCACTTCTATAAACACTTTTTCACCTACTTCTTTTTCTCGAATGATCACATTTTCCTGAAATACGGTTTTCATTATTTTTAGCTGTTTCAAGACTTCTTCATTTTCTATCTTAGAACCCTCAATCATCCGCGTTATTCGATAGCCATCTTCCACAATCTCCGCCTGCTTGTCCGATCTCTTCCCCTTTGACATCCCGAATGAACTGAATTTCTTTGAGTAGCGTTCAATCAAATCCGCTGGAATATTTTCTTCATACCACACGGGATTATTTCTTTCTAATACTTCCAGTAATACTCGCACAGTTCTGAAGAGTAGTTCTGTCGTTGATATCCGGTTTAAATGTTTTACAATATGAGTCGCGTCAATACGCTGGTGTGAATTACTTTTAATCAAACCTTTTTCCCGGCAAAACTCCACCATTTTCTTAAAGGCGTTATTTTCTTCTCCATTATTCCGAAAACGCTTTCTGAAATTACAGAGTGTGCTAGAGTCAAAAATGAAAACTTTCTCGATCGGCAAATGTAATGCGTATTTCCAATCCAGCCGCAAATACACAGCTTCCGCTGCTTCTGAGTCTGACAGAGAATCAAAATATTGCAGAATGGTAACCATTGATAGAAATGCCGGTGATATTCCATTGCGTCCTTTCCTGGAGTATAAATGTTTAAAATCCCCATCATGAAATATGGGATATATTTCCCTGGAAAATATCTTTAATGGGTTTGTTTCTTCAAGTAAATCCGACATCAAATTAGTTACCGAATATAGTTCATCCTGGCTATGTCTTTTTAAACTCATTTTATTACCCTGCAATTAATTATGTTAAATATTATGACACATTAATATAATTACAGCAATGTATGTTAATGCATTTTTCAGCGGTATCGTCCGTGCCCAGCACCACTTTGAGGACAGGCAATCAAAGTGGTGCTGGGCGTCGGTTTTGACATCCGTGTCAAAAGTATGTGCTTCCTCTCTTCTATTATATAGCGGATGACACAACTTGATATTGAGATATTTAATCTGCCGATTATGGTTAAGAGGAAAATGGCCTCGGGAACGGATAATTTGTTTAACATCTTTTTTGATTGTTATTCATTTCTTTATGATAAAATATTCTTTATAATGACCTTTATTATTGCCGGTTTTATCCGGTATAATAGACATTCCTGTCAGTTAATCTTTTCAATTATTGCCCGGTAGTCTAATTAATCCTTACAGGTAGTCCCACACCGTTGCACAATGCGCGGCGGTTATTATTAAGTACTTTTTTATATTGATGTAATGATCAAAAATTAAAAATCAATTCCGGACTCAGAAGGGGTCGACCACCGGCGGACTGAAATGGAGAAAAAATAATAATAAAAAACAACGGTACCGGGGGAGTGCTATAATTTTATCCGCGCGCTCAGGCCGTCCGGTATAAGGCGGAAGACGTTATGAAAATAATTGTTAAAAAAGCATGGATTTTTATTCGGTAAAGGGTGTATAATTTAGGGAATAAAAGAAGTATTTCGCATAAATATCCGCTTTTGGATAATATACGCAATTCGTCTTATACCTAAAAAAGGATGAAATAACGTATTTCGTTTATATAGAGTTGGGCGAAAGCGGCCAATGCTGTATAATAAACATTCAAAAATGCCCGGGAAGGACGGATATTTCTCTGCGTAGTTCAGGTTGTAAGAGATAATTTAGATATTTGGCTTATAAATTAGTTATAATAGAAATAAAATTATTTTTATGTTGTTTTTTTTACTTGAAAATATTATTTTTTAAGAATTCTTATTTGAAAAAATAAAGGCTGTTTGATAAAATTATTATGGGCATTTTTGATTATAATGAATAAAGAGAAGGGTTATGGTCGCAGGCATATGTAAGAAAATAAGTGCCGTTGTCAAGTAATGATATTTATAGAAAGACTGAGAAATTCAGCGAAATAATTGCCTGCGGAAAATCTTATTCATTCAGAGAATTGGCCGCCATCGCCCAACAGCGGACAAACGCTGCGGTGCTCGGCGTTGCGACGCCTGCGCTCCTCGGGTTCACCTTTTGTTGGGTAGGACGGAGGAGAAAGACAAAAGGTTCACCACATTTGCAAGCCTAAGAGCGGCAAGCCTGGCTCTAAGGCTTGCAAACGTCGTTTGTCCGCCACCGTTGTACGAAATTTTCCGGGCCGAAGCTGGTTGTAAAAGGCGCCAGCCGTCCTTGGCTGGCTTAAAACTTATTTTAAATATATTCTTTCAATATATACGGAGGAGAAAATGATTGTTGCAGTTATAGATGGAATGGGCGGAGGAATGGGAGAGCAGATAGTAACTCAAATCAGGAAAAATATTTCTGAAGAACTGGTTATAATTGCTTTAGGAACTAACGCTATCGCCACAGACCGAATGATTAGAGCAAAGGCTTCATGTGGTGCTTCTGGTGAAAATGCTATTAAAGTCAATATAAATAGGGCAGATTTTATTGTTGGCCCTGTTGGTATTGTCCTTCCAAATTCAATGATGGGTGAGATAACACCTTTAATCGCTGAAACTGTAATGAACGCTCGAGGAAGAAAACTATTAATTCCGCTTTCACAAAATCATATTGAAATTATGGGTCTTCAAGAAAGACCAATTACCGAATCCATTTCACAGGCGATTAAAATTTTAAAAGACAATATTTGACAAACTCATTATAATTCTTTAAAATATCTATGTTCAGCTTGAAGCTGTTCCGCAGTAAGAATCTGCTATTCTAACGGCCAGAAGGCCATCAATTGAAGTCATTACAATTCAAGTTATCCGATCTAAGCTTTGAAAGCTTTTTCAATGGGGTTGAAACTCCTGAAATAATTTTTAAGGAGTTTTGCATGAAACGTCTCTTATTATTTTCAGCGACCTTGTTTATTTTCATGGCCGCTTTCAGCACCAGTGTTTATTCCTATTCGTTAAATGCTTACAACGGCATGACAGGTAAAGGAATAATATCTTTAGCACCTATGATGTCTTTCCCGGTTTCACCTGAATTTGCAAGTTCAATTGATCTTATTGGTTCTTATGGTTTTACTCCAAATTTTGATATGTTTGTGAATATTGCAGATTTCAATTTAGCACCAACAGCTGAATATGCCTATTCATGGATTATGCCGAGGTTTGAATTCTTACCAAACAATATTTTAGCTTTACAGTTACAATTGAACAATTCTGAACCTTTGAGTTACAGCATTACACCTCAATATCATTTGTTTTATGAAAATGACAATTTTGCTTTTGAGTTTAACGCTTCTGCCTTGTTTCCAATTAATGACTCACAAACATCTACAAGCATTAGCGGGATTATTGCGCCTGTTTGGAAAGCAATAAAAGGAATTCTTTATCCATTTGTCGAGTTTGATCCTTCCTATGTTTTTGGCGACACAGGCGGTTTTCATCTGAATGTCATTCCAGGAGTTTGGTTGGGAATACCAGACACTCCACACCAGTTTTGTCTAGCACTTACACTTTCAGATATAACATCCGGGGCTTTAGGTTATAGTGTTAATTTCTGGTATTCCGTATCGTTTTCAATGATAACGGATTCAGAAATGAAATAAAAATATTAAAATTTAAGGAGGAATTTTTATGGCATGTTTTACGGTACCTGCAGGAGTGGCAATTGTAACGACTATTGTACAAAAAGTTGTTGAAAAGAGAGAGAAGAAAGCCGGTGTGGAAAAAGCCAATAAAGTTGGCCTGTCTTGGGGGCAGAGATTAGGATGGCTCAATAAAATGCTGTGGGGAGGCTCAATACTTCTGGCTTTTGAACATCTTTGGCATGGAGAAATTGTGCCCTGGCCGCCATTCTTAACCGCTATGAAAAATCCAGCTGATATAGCACCTATGCTTCACGAAATAGCCACTGTTGGTACGGCCATGGCTGTTACTGTAACTGTTGTTTGGATTGTAATGGTTCTTATTGTTGAACTTAAAATACGAACAACTGGAAGTGTAAAAACAGTATCTATATTAGAAGGAGGTAAATAATGTGGCTTATTTTGACAGCTCTAGCAGCGATAATCACTACTGTGATTTGGTATGTCAATGCTCCAGAAGATAAATATAAAATTGGTTTATTGAGTCTCGCTTTTTGGGGAGCAACGATAATGTGGCTTGTTGACCATATTATGGCATATATTACAGAGGGCGGAGAATTTTTTGAAGTGAATCAGAATGCAACAATGCTTGGTGTCTCAGTGATTATTTTTGCTCTAATGGTATGGTTAATCATTCTATTAATCAAAGACCCTAAAGGAATAATCAAGAGAATGATTCAAAGATAGAACTTCTACAATCTACCGCTAAAGAAAAAGAATTACTCTATAATTAAGCATTCTTTATTTGTTACCGAAATATTATTATGCTTTAAAAGCCGTAGCCGTCCTGGCTACGGCTTTTTAGTAAAACATTCGGCCCGGAAAACTTCGTACAACAGCGGGTTAGCGTTCCGCTCCGTGCTCGCAAGCTGCGCGCGGTGCTCAGGCTTCGCCACATTTTGCTTTGTCACGGTTTTTGAGGCGTCAAAAACCGCGCCAACCCTACGGGACGCAAAACGTCGCCAACCCGCACCGTTAAGCGAAAGCCGGCAGATTTTAATGCGATTAAAGCTTGTTTTAAAATACTCCCTGGATACAACCGAATCCGCACGGCCTTTTGTTTTTAAAAATTTTGTAATGTTGGGTTGTTTGAATAAAAGCGAAGTTTTATAGTATAAGTCAAAAGCGGATTATAGGAGAATATTTCTTTGATTCCCGGGGTTCTACCGACACTCTTTTTGATTAATCCTGATGAAATATTCAATTAAGGTTTTAAATCTACAAAAGTTTATTATACCGATATTGATTATTTGTTATTATAAGTGTAATACCGCTTTTGTTAATTCCGACTTTATTATAAGCTTTCTAATAATCTTAAAGAATCTTGTTATAGAATTCCTTTTTTGTTAAAATATCGTGCGGATTAAATTGGTTTGTAACAGAATGCCGGCCATCGCTTAACAGCGGCTAAAACGCTGCGGTACTCGCCGTTGCGACGGCTCCGTTCCTCGGGCTCGCCCTGCCGTGGGTAGGACGGTGAAGAAGGACGCAGGGCTCACCAAACCGCTTCGCCTACAGCGGAGCTGTACGGCTCAGCGGCTTCGTTTAGCCGCAAAACGTTAAGCGAAAGCCGGCAGATTTAAAAGCGATTAAAGCTTATGCTAAAATACTCCTTGGATACAACCGAATCCGCACGGCCTTTTGTTTTTAAAAATTTTGTAATGTTGGGTTGTTTGAATAAAAGCGAAGTTTTAAAGTATAAGTCAAAAGCGGGTTATAGGAGAATATTTCTTTGATTTCCGGGGTTCTACCGACACTCTTTTTGATTAATCCTGATGAAATATTCAATTAAGGTTTTAAATCTACAAAAGTTTATTATACCGATATTGATTATTTGTTATTATAAGTGTAATACCGCTCCTGTTAATTCCGACTTTATTATAAGCTTTCTGATAATCTTAAAGAATCTTGTTATAGATTTCCTTTTTTGTTAAAATATCGTGCGGATTAAAATGGTTTGTAACAGAATGCCGGCCATCGCTTAACAGCGGCTAAAACGCTGCGGTACTCGCCGTTGCGACGGCTCCGTTCCTCGGGTTCGCCCTGCCGTGGGTAGGACGGTGAAGAAGGACGCAGGGCTCACCAAACCGCTTCGCCTACAGCGGAGCTGTACGGCTCAGCGGCTTCGTTTAGCCGCGAAACGTTAAACGCAATTTCACCAGCAGGAGTTATGATATGAATAGAATATTAATACTTTTTATTATTATTATTTTCACAAGTTGTTCTACAAAAATTGTTCGATTTTATCCTGATCAAATATGCAAAGTAACAGCTTCTTCATCATTCGTAAGAGAAAAACCTAATATAAAGTCCAAAATACTTTTACAATTAAATCATGGAAGCTTGTTAACTGATTTGTTTTTAACTAATATTATTTCTAAAATTGAAAATCACCAAAACTATTGGTATAAGATTACTCTTGATGATAGTTCCACTGGTTATATTTTCGGTGGATTTTTAGAACCAGTTCAATTTAATTCTAATTTTATTAATAATAGAGAGATAATTTTAAAATCAATTATATCAAAATATGATAATGGTTATGAGGCAGCAAAAGCTATTGAAAAATATCAATTATCAAACCAATCAGATTTTTTTAATCGAAATAATAATGGGTTAGCTATCAATTTAATTAATGAAAAGAAGCTTTATTATCCAAATAATGATGATGAAAAAGGAGATCACTATTGTTATTATGATTTTCTTAATGATATAGGCTATTATCTAGTAGAAGATATTTATTATGAAGGTGGTGATTTTTTGTTAATTAATTTTAGAAATGGATTTTCAAAGAAGATTAATAACATACCATTATTTTCTCCAAATACTAATAGATTTTTAATTGCTTCTTATGGTGTATATTCAATAAATCATACTGAAATTTGGAAAATTAACAAAACCAATTTTGAAAAAGAATGTGAATTATTACAAGACTCAAGAGATGATTCTGAAATAAGAGAAGTAAAATGGATTAATAATGAAAAGATTATCATTACTAAATTATCGAGTGAAACTAAAAGTCCGATTAACTATACAATTATATTTTCGAATAACAATTGGCTAGTTCTATAAAACTGCTGGCGAAACTGCGTTTAACACGGCATACACGTTCCGCTCCGTGCTCGTAAACTGCGCGCGGTGCTCAGGCTTCGCCACATTTCGCTTTGGCACGGATTTTTGCCTGTAATTTCTTTAAAGAGGGAATCTTATGTTCAAAAATGATAGTATTTATAGTAAAGCTTTACAGCAAGATGGCAAAAACACGTGCCAACCCTGACGGGCCGCGAAACGTCGTGTATGCCTGCCGTTAAGCGAAAGCCGGCAGATTTTAATGCGATTAAAGCTTGTTTTAAAATACTCCCTGGATACAACCGAATCCGCACGGCCTTTTGTTTTTAAAAATTTTGTAATGTTGGGTTGTTTGAATAAAAGCGAAGTTTTATAGTATAAGTCAAAAGCGGATTATAGGAGAATATTTCTTTGATTCCCGGGGTTCTACCGACACTCTTTTTGATTAATCCTGATGAAATATTCAATTAAGGTTTTAAATCTACAAAAGTTTATTATACCGATATTGATTATTTGTTATTATAAGTGTAATACCGCTTTTGTTAATTCCGACTTTATTATAAGCTTTCTAATAATCTTAAAGAATCTTGTTATAGAATTCCTTTTTTGTTAAAATATCGTGCGGATTAAATTGGTTTGTAACAGAATGCCGGCCATCGCTTAACAGCGGCTAAAACGCTGCGGTACTCGCCGTTGCGACGGCTCCGTTCCTCGGGCTCGCCCTGCCGTGGGTAGGACGGTGAAGAAGGACGCAGGGCTCACCAAACCGCTTCGCCTACAGCGGAGCTGTACGGCTCAGCGGCTTCGTTTAGCCGCAAAACGTTGTACGAAATTGTGGTGCAGCTAATTATTAAATAATAAGGAAATATTAATGAATCTGGTTAAGATTAGACCTCAAAGAACCACTGACGCAAAAAGATTTTTTGAAATTCTTAATAATAATAATATGATTTATTTCGGAGTTAGACCTTCTTCTTTTGAAGATGAAAAGGAATTTTTATTATTAAATTCAAATAAAAGGAAAAATAATTTTGAACATAATTATACTATTTTATATGATAGTATAATTGTTGGTGCAATTAGTATTGTAATAAACCAGCATTTAAAATACATAGGTGAAATAGGCTATTTTATTGATGAAATATATTGGAATAAGGGTATAGCAACTGAAGCCGTAAAATTGATCGAAAATATTGGATTCAATGATTTAAATCTTGAACGTATTGAAATAGTTACGATTCCAGAAAATATTGGAAGTTTAAAGGTAGCAGAAAAATGTAATTATCAAAAGGAAGGATTATTAAGAAAAAGATTAAATCTATTTGGTAAATATTACAATGCATATCTTTATGCTAAAATAAAAGATGATTTATAATATATGCACCACAAATTCGTACAACAGCGGCTCAAACGCTGCGCTCCTCGGCCTCCGCTCAGTCGCTGCGGCCTGCGGTGCTCGGGTTCGCCCTGCCGCAGGTAGGACAGAGAAGAAAAACGCAGGGCTCACCAAACCGCTTCGCCTACAGCGGAGCTGTACGGCTCAACGGCTTCGTTTAGCCGCGAAACGTTGTGCGAAAGGCTTGGCAATTTTATAATTGAAATTAGTTCGGCGTCCTGCCGAACTTTAAGTAATATGAGGAGGAATTTTAAAAATGAAGAGAAGTATCGGAATAATCTTTTTACTTATCATTATCAGTATGCCATTACAAATGTCTGGATCTATTTACACAGATTATAATGCTTTCGGTTTAACGGAAGCTTTTCGAAATGATGATACTAATTATGTCATGGGTTATATTCAAAATATTGGCCTTTATAGCGTAGATATACAGGGCATGACAAATTCTCTTCTTTGTGAAGCTTCACAATATGATTGTACT
Source organism: uncultured Spirochaetota bacterium (assembly GCA_963835575.1). Classification (GTDB taxonomy): domain Bacteria; phylum Spirochaetota; class Brevinematia; order Brevinematales; family JAOACQ01; genus CAVYGN01. Next base: position 2,035,322 of record CAWIGG010000002.1, read on the forward strand.
AATTCCATTAAAGAAATAATCAAAGCAAAAGCTAATTTGAATGAGAAAAATATTTGGGGCTATGCACCGATAGATTATACCGTTTTAAGAAATAAAACTGAAAATTTAAAGATTTTAATAGATTATAAGGCAGATATAAATATTAAAGATATTTATGGAAATACACCTTTAATGGAAGCAGTTATAGATGGAAATTTGAAAATAATAAAACTTTTGCTTGATTCAGGAGCTGATGTCAATATAAAAGATAAAGATAATAAAACAGTGTTATATTATGCAAAATCTGATGAAGTTAAGAATCTTCTAAAGAATTATTCAAAATCTAAAGATACAATAAATTTTTCTAAAAATAATGAAATATTATCAGAGAACAACCCTACAAACAAAATATTAAATCAATTATTCACACAAGTTAAAGAAGCCGAAGTAAATAATGAGTTAAAAAAAGCGAGTTTTTGTCAAATGTTGTGTATGACATACCCTCTCATTTTTTTATGCTGCCTTTTTTACAAGCTCTCCGTTCTCAAAAACAGCGCCTTCCAATACAAGGCAAATCTTTTCATAACCTCTTAATTTTCTCCATCGCCTGGATGCCTTATCCAGTAATTTATAGACCATTATTAGAATCGTTTCCCTGGTTCCGCAGCCTCTCATCTTTTTAGTTCTTAATCGAACTGTAGAGAAGGTAGATTCTATTACGTTTGTCGTACGGATATGTACCCAATGTTCCGCCGGACAGTTATAAAATTCGATCATAAGCTCCCAATCCTTTTCTAAACATTCGACAGCTGCTGGATATTTAGGATTAAAAACCGCCTGGAATAATTCAAAAGCTTTGATAGCATTATCCTTATCAGGAGTGGAAAATCCGGACGAAACATGCCGGGGTTCCGGGTGAAACATGCCACCCAATCCGTGTGAAACATGCCGGGTAATCCGGATGAAATGTTACCACCTACCATAAGAAAAAGCGAATCAAACACGAAGAATTCCTCCGAGAATGTTAAGCTAATCCTTCTTGAAAAAATAAGAAGGAGTTGGTATGCCGAACAGGAGGAAGCCTATGAAGAAAATCCGGGAAGTGATCCGGATGATCAAAGAAAACGGCCTGAGCTGCCGTGTGACATCAAAGGCCCTGGATATTTCCAGGCCAACCGTGCAAAGATATATATCCAGGTTTGAAAAAAGCGGCCTAACCATCGCGGAAATTTATGAAATGAGCGATTCTGCTTTAATTGAAATTTTCGAATCGATGGCAGAAGGTGACAGTCAGGAAGAAACCGAAAAGGATAATCTGTACAATGAATTCCCCGAATACAGTAAGGAACTACTGCGTACAGGCGTCAATCTGAGATTGCTTTGGGAAGAATACCTGAGAAAATATCCAGGAGGCTATCGCTATTCTCAATTCTGCTATCACTACGGCATCTGGAAAGGTTCTCTTGAAATATCCATGCACCAGGAATACAAGGCCGGAGACAAGCTTTTTGTTGATTTTACCGGCGCGAAATTTCCGATTGTAGACCGTTCCACAGGAGAAGTTATAGAGAAAGAGGTATTCGTAGCCATTCTTGGAGCAAGCCAGTATACATATGTGGAAGCGACGGATAGCCAGAAGAAAGAAGACTTAATCAGGGCTATCGAGAACGCGTTGTATTACTTCGGAGGATCACCAAGAGCCATAATACCCGATTGTTTAAAAAGCGCTGTAACGTTGGGCAATAAATATGAACCTGCAATTAATTCTGAATTTCAGAATTTTTGCAGACATTATTCTATGTGTCCCCTCCCTGCAAGACCATATAAACCGCGAGATAAAGCACACGTTGAAAACGCCGTAAAAATCACCTACAGCTGGATATTTGCCGTTCTCAGGAATAGAGTTTTTTATACTCTGGGAGAATTGAATATTGCTATACGGGAACAATTGGGAATCTATAATTCAAAGAAGATGCAGAAGCTCAAAGTCAGCAGGCGGGAATTTTTCGAGGAAACAGAACGGAAAGAGTTAAAACCGCTTCCGAAGGAAAGATACAGTTTTAAAAGCTTCTCAAAAGCTAAGATCCAATTCAACTATCATGTCTGTCTCAAAGAAGATTCTCATTACTACAGCGTTCCATATCGATATAGAGGCAAAATGGCAGATATTGTTACTTCCGATCGGACAGTGGAAATATTTGTTGATAATATCCGCATTGCAGCCTATCCACGGGACCGTAGAAAGCAAGTTTATACAACCACACATGAACATATGCCGCCCCATCACAGGTGGGTCGGAGACTGGAATCCGGAGAAGTTAACACATTGGGGTAAGTCGCTTGGTCCGGATGTTGAAGAAATGATAAAGAGAGTCCTGCAAAGCAGGGATTATCCAGAACAGGCATATAAGGTCTGTCTGGGCATCTTAAGCCTGGCCAAAAAACTCGGAAAAGAAAGGCTCGATAAAGCCTGTAAACGGGCGCTTGATTTTCAGTATTATTCATATCAGGGAATAAAGCGGATTCTGGAGAAAGGCCTGGATAATTTTGAGGAAGAATCGGTACTGTTTCCGGCCGTTAAGATGCATGAAAATATCCGCGGAAGAGAATATTTTGAATAGGAGGAACTGAATATGACCAATGAAGCAACTATTGAAAAAATGCAGAAGATGAAACTGCATGGGATGTCCAGGGCGTTTGAGGATATCATTGCCGGTAAAACGCCTGACGGCCTGACTGCCGATGAAACAATTGCGCATCTTGTGGATTCGGAATGGGACGAAAGGTATAATCGGAAACTGTCATCTTTAATCAAAAGAGGGCGTTTCAGATATCAGGCTGGTCTGGAGAATCTTTCTTACCGTGCGGATAGAGAACTGGATAAAAATCTGATATTGAGGCTTTCGAATTGTGATTGGATACGAAAGAAAGAAAATATGATTATTACAGGCGCTACCGGCAGCGGGAAAAGCTATCTTGCATCAGCTTTCGGTAATCAGGCTTGCCGGCAGGGCTACAGGACCCTTTATTTCAACTGTTTGAAGATTTTTACCCGGTTAAAATTCGCAAAAGCGGAAGGTAGTTACTCAAAAGAAATGAATTTTATCCAGAAGCAGGATTTATTGATACTGGATGATTTTGGTCTTGAAATTCTTGATACACCCTCAAGATTGTCTCTTCTGGAAATGCTTGAGGACCGGCATGGTAAAAACTCTACTTTGATAACTTCTCAGCTGCCGGTAAAAGATTGGTTTGAAAAAATCGGTGATCCTACGATAGCTGACGCAATCTGTGACAGGATAAATCATTCTGCTATTAAAATCGAATTGAAGGGGGTTGATTCTATGCGTAAAATTTATGCTAAAGATTCTGGATGAAACATGCCACCTGCCTTAAAATGTTTTGGGAATTTTAGTGTTTTGAAAAGTGGTAACATTTCGCCCGGAACCCCGGCACATTTCACCGGAATACGCAAGGAGCATTGCATATCTCATGAAGCATCTCTTTTGCCTTTGACTGTAATACTTTGGGCAGCTTGTTTAGAATGTTCTTTATCTTATGAACCCAGCATCTCTGCCATCTGGATTCAGGATATACTTCTTTGGCTGCTTTCCAGAATCCAAGGCTTCCGTCTCCGATAAAAAGAATAGGACCTTTCAAACCTTTTTCTTTTAGGTTTCTTAATATCCCTAACCAAGTCTCGGAATTCTCTCTGTAACCTTCTTCAACAAGAATAATCTCCTTTTCACCATTCTCATTGGCTCCGATCATTACAAGAGTGCATAAACGGTCTTCGCTGCCCTGTACATTGAAGTAAATGCCGTCAACCCATATATAGCAATACTTTTTATCGCTTAAATCGGATGTCCGCCACTCATCATATTCTTTACCCCATCCTTGTTTCATTCTGCTTATACTTGAGGCTGATAATCCTTTCGCTTCTTCACCAAGCAATCCTCTCAAGGCATTCTCCATATCCATCTCTGAGACTCCATAGAGATACAACAATGGAATGGCTTCCTCAATTCTCAGGCTTTTTCTCATATACGGCGGTACTATTAGGCTTTGAAAATTGTCGCCTCCGAGTCGGTTCCTTGTTCTCGGAATACATACATCAATAGCCCCTCCACCAATGAGAATCTGACGGGCTTTATGATACCCATTTCTTACTATTGCCTTTCTCCCGTCTTCGATAGTTAAATGCTCTCTCTCCTGAAGAAACCCATTAATTTCATCTTCCAGAGCCTTCTTGATTATTTCCCTGGCCCCGATCCTTGCCAATTCTTCAAGACATAAAAATTCTACTGTTTCATCTTGATTAAAAGCCTGTAAGAGCTTAAAATCTTCGTTGTGCTTCGGCATATGGCGTATTCCTCCTTTTGTTTATTGTCGTAAATAAATTATAGAGGGTACGCCATCTTTTTTATAATATTTATTCCTATACACAACTTTCTATTATAACTCAAAAAAGCATACCCATTATATATAGAAATTGCCAGGATATACTATAAAAATAATGCTTTTACAAATTCTTTAAAATACTATAAAAAAGGAAATTGGGAAATAGATAAAATTGATTCTTTAATTAATGATTATATTGCTGGAGATATAGATAAATATGAATTCAATGACTCCCTTCCAAAAAAGGAACCAAAAAAATATTTTGAAGGGTTAAGAGCTTTAAGGAAAGCTGTTGTAGTGATCATTAAAGAAAATGAAGAACAAATAAACATTAGCCTTTCTAAAAAAGACTCAACACTTGATGAAAGTTTAAATAAAAGATTAAATAACACTCATGACTCAATAATCCAAATATGTACTAAAAATATTGAGGTTTTAAATAAGAAAGTTACCGTCATTGATACTCTTTTAGATAAATACGCAAGCAAATGACGAACTTTTCAAACGGCATCCGTGCCGTTTTTATACCGACGATTGCCAAGCCCATCGCACAACAAGGCATAGCTGCTCCGCTCCGTGCTCGCAAGCTGCGCGCGGTGCTCGGCCTGCGGCACATTTGCCTTTGTCACGTTTTTTGAGGCGTCAAAAAACGCGCCAATCGCTGACGCGACCGGCAAACGTCAGCTATGCCGACCGTTATATGCAATTGCACGAGTGTGAAATCAGGACATAGGTAACACTTTCCAGGTATAATTAGGTCAGATCTCATTAAGGAGGCTGACAATGCCCTGGAAGGAGGTTAATATCATGAAGCTGAAATTAGCTTTTATTGAAAAGTCATTCCAAAAAGGTGTGAACTTTACCGAGCTTTGTACTGAATATGGGATCAGCACAAAAACCGGTTATAAGTGGAAAGAAAGGTTTTATGAAGAAGGGTTGTCCGGTCTTCAAGAAAAATCTAGGAAACCGCTTTCAAGCCCTAATCAACTTTCTGAAGAAATAATCTGCGAGATCATCCGTATCAAGCAAACGAAGCAGAATTGGGGACCTAAGAAAATCAGGTCGGTTTATGTCAGGAACCACCCGGATAATAAAATTCCTTCATTAAGCACTGTCGAAAGGATATTGAAAAAGGCCGGATTTGTAGAATTAAGGAAAAGAAGACGACACATACATCCGGAAAGAATACAGAACAGGGTAGCACCGAAAAAACCAAATGATATCTGGACAGTGGATTTCAAAGGCTGGTGGTATACCTCCGAGCAGGAAAGATGCGAACCACTTACAGTACGTGATGATTATTCCAAATATATTTTATCCATAGCCATACTGCAAAAAGGTGATATTAGTTCCGTCAAATTTGAATTTGACAGACTCTTCAAGCAATATGGATTACCGAGTATGATAAAATCCGATAATGGGCCGCCGTTTGCCAGTACACAGGGTTTACTTGGTTTAACCAGACTATCAGCATGGTGGTTGTCTCTGGGCATAAAGCTGGACAGAATTGATCCCGGCTCTCCCTATCAGAACGGAGCACATGAAAGGATGCACCTGGATATGAAAAAGGAACTGGAAAACAAAATCAGCGGTAGCCTGAAGCTGCACCAGGCAGTATTCAACGAATGGAGAAAAGAGTTCAACGAGGAAAGACCGCATGAAAGCCTTGGAATGAAAACACCAGCAATGGTCTATATAAAATCGGTTAGGAGTTATGATGGGATAGCCGATTGGGTTGTATATCCCAAGGGATACATCAGCAGAAAGGTTAATAACAGAGGTTACATTTATTATAAAGGTCGGCGTGTATTTATTACAAATGCGTTGGATGGTTATCATATTGGTTTAAAAAGTAAAAGCAAAGCTTTTATGGATGTGTGGTTTGAAAATAATCTGATAGGTAGTATGGACTTGAATACTTTTATATTTAGGTCTATACTGAAATAGTAATTCAAGGGCATTTTGTACTCAAAAAGGGTTACCGATGTCCTGAAGCTAAAGTGTAACCTATGTCTTGAAGTCGGACCGGCACAGTCTTTGAAATTAAAACTGTTTTTCATAAGTTAAAATAATATTAAAAGGAGATTTTCTTGATTGCTAATAAAATATTGTATGAAGATATTATTAAAAAGATAATATTTATACCACGTAAGTTTCATGAACTAAAAAACATATCGACATTTGATTTACTGAAAGATTCTGGTTATTTTCAAAATTTTAAAAATATTTCTAAAAAAAGTATTTATGATGTTCTTAAAATAAACTCAGATTGTCTTAATGAATGGATTCTATATTCTGAAGATAAGCGAACAACATCAGGTTATTATTTTTTAAAAGGTTGGCTTTTTTATATCGTTGGTTATTATGATCCAACTAAGAAAAATAATTATAAAAAATTATTTATAAACAAAATAAAAGCGTGTGCTGATTTTATTAAAGAAGAAATCGAAGAAACGAGAATTATATTTAAATTTTAAGTTTGCATTTTCTTATAACAATGTGCCCGTAACGGCGTACAACGACCCTGTCGAAAAAGCCAAAAACGAGAATAAAAACTGTCTTCTGAAAGCCGGATAGAGTATCATTTTTCATTTCTCTATCCGGATTTTCCATTTTTCCAATTTCAAGCCGGTATTATGGCTATGAACACCCCCTTAAATCTTACCAAATATCTGGATTTTACCAATATTATGCACTATACAGAACAAAAGCCACTGGATATTAACCTTACTCTTACCCCTGAGCGTAAAACGGTCCATACCTTTACAAGAACGGATGTTACCGAATACCGGCTCAATTATTCCCATCCTCCGGCTGTACAAATCCCTGATTTCCGGCAGATCAATTTTATTTACCATTTCTTTTGAATAGTTTTTATCCCCTCTTTTGTCCACCAGATATAATGTTCTTTGCCTTGTCTTATCGGGATGTTTTAAGCATTGTCCCCTTTTCCCGCATTTTGAACAATCCGCCTGCCTGGCCTGATATTTATGGCCGAAATTACTCAATTGCCTCTGGTATCCCTTATAGCTTAATATTTTTCCATTCGGGCATATATAAGTATTATCAGCTTCATTTTTTTCAAAATCGTGTTCCCGGTATTTCATCGGTTTCGGCTTGAACCTTCCCCGATCGGTAAACCGTTCATCCCTCCCTCGAAATTGATTGTCCGGTATCACAGCTTCCATCTTCTTTTCTTCCGCCAGATATTTTAGATTTTCTTCGCTGAAATAATTCGTGTCCCCCAGTATTGTTTTTCCTTCCAGCGGATTTGTTTCTCCTTTTATCACGCTTAAATTTTCCTCCGTTATTTCAACCATCGGCTTCAATACTTCCCCTTCCTGGCCTAAACCAAAAGCTTCCGCCGCGGTAATCACCTGATGCTTTGAATCCACTACCGCAAGTCCATTATAACCTTGTATCACACCGTGGGAACTCTTGATTTTCGCGCTTTCGTTATCGGTAATATTCGATTGGTTTTCACGTCCCCGCTTGCCGTATTTGGGATTCTGGGATTTGAGAAAGGCATCGATTTTCTCCGCTTTCTTCCGTATTTTTTCCGATCTTTTTTGAAGCGCTTTAGACTTTTCATTTTCGCCGGAGCAGTCAGCTTGCGCGTGTTTTTCCAGTAGAAATGCCGCCAGCTTTTCAAACTTTTCCTGTTTCTTTTTCAGGTCTTTGAATGTACCGCTCCATTCTTTAGAAGCGTTTGAAGGCAATTTACAGCCGTCAACGGCGAACATGTCCCCGCCGATCAATCCCGCAGAAGAACAGACCATCAGCACAAACTGAAATACTATTTTAATCCGGTCTTTCATACCGGTAACAAAAGCGGCTATAGTGGAATGGTCTGGAACGGTATTCCCGGACAGGGCTTTGAAGATGACATTCACCCGGCAAGCTTCCTCAATCCTGCGTGATGTAGTAATACCTTTCGAATAGGCAAAAAGGATTATTTTCAGAAGAATTGCCGGAGAAATCGCTTTCGAGCCTGTTTTATCATTTTTATAATTTATATCAAAACAGGAAAGGTCAGCCTTTTCCTCGATTAGGAAATTGAGTGTGTGTTCATATGTTCCTTCGATCAGCTGATCTGAAAAATTGAGCGGTATCATTTCCATCTGCTCATAATTAACTGTCTTGTATCTTGCCATATAACCTTCCGCTATTGATTTATTTCATTCATTATTTTAAGCTATATCGATAATAATTTACATTAAATATCACTTTTTCGACAGACTCAACAGCGGCTAAAACGCTGCGGTGCTCGGGTTCGCCTTGCCGGAAGTAGGACGGAGAAGCAAAACGCAAGGCTCACCAAACCCGTTCGCCTACAGCGGAGCTGTACGGCTCACGGGCTTCGCATAGCCGCGAAACGTTGTACGAAAGCCAGGGCGGCGGCTTTATTTGAATGATATATATATGATCAAATTACTAAGGAGGTAATAAAATGAGATTAATTTCTTTAGTGATTTTCGCCGTGGTGCAGATTATTTTTATTCCCCTATTTATTATTGGTGGAATTCTATTATCCATCAACCAATTGCTTGTCAGTAAAAAGTTGGGAGTCTCCGGCACAGCCATTTCCGCAATCGGCGCAAGGTGGGTTTTAAATTTTTATGGAATGAGAAAAGATCCATCAGCTGAAAAACTATATCGCTCACTTCCGAATGGTTCTGAAATAGGCTTATGGATGCTTTATTTTCCTAGATATCTTCGGTACAAAATATATCCTAAATTAGAAGAGGAAGGTAAGGAAAGTATCATTAATGTTCCTGTTGCTAGAACATTTTATTTCGATAAACTTATCAATAAATCAAAGAATAAAGTCGAGCAATTTATTGTCATGGGCGCAGGTTATGATACCAGATGCTACGGTGATCTCAAAAGTAATAGTTTAAGGTTTTTTGAACTGGATCAAGCAGCGACTCAGAAACTAAAAATAGAATGCTTAAAAAGGGCTGGTATTGATGCATCTCATGTTACTTTTGTTGATGTGGATTTTGCTACAGAAAAGTGGTATGAGAAACTTGAAAAAGCGGGTTATAATCCAAGTAAAAAATCTATTTTTTTATGGGAAGGAGTAACTATCTATCTTTCTGAAAATGACATTCGAAAGACAATAAAAGAAATACAAGGACATGCTGCATCAAACAGTATATTATTAGCCGATTTTTATTCAAAAAGGTTGACTGCACTACAAGGTGTAAAATCTACCAATGAAAATTTTGGATTTGGTTTGGATTTTTCAGTAAACCAAGAAAATGTTTTAAAAACATTCATAGAGAGTGAAAATGTAAGTTTGGGTGATTTCTATTTTATTGGACACAAAACAAAAAAAGGTGCCTTTGGGGTCGTAGCTGAAATTATTTTATAGATTTTATTCGATACGCCCTGGCCTTCGTACAACGAGACTGTAGAAAAAGTGATATTTTGAGAAAATACCAAAATATAACTTATTGCAAAATATAGAATTATAATTTCACAAATTTGTGAAAAAGGACTTTTTCTACAGATTCAACAGCGCGTAGACGCTACGCTCCGTGCTCGCAAGCTGCGCGCGGTCCTCGGCCCTTCGGGCAAATTTGCCTTTGGCACACGTTTTTGCTGCGGCAAAAAGATGTGCCAATCGCTGGCGCGACCGGCAAACTTCGTCTACGCGCACCGTTGTATGAGATTTTGGAGGCAGGACATTGTTACTAATAAGTGAATTTACAAAAATTCAAAATATACATGACTTAATATCGAAATTGTGTACTTCAAATATTGAAATTGGGATGATTGAATTTAATAATAAAGATGAAATCAATCCATTACCAGATTATTTCTTAAAAGTTGGTAATTTTG